>JAFIFX010000013.1 GCA_020831805.1 Planctomycetota bacterium
AGCGCAACCGGACATGCGCCGAACCTGCGCTACGCGAGATCTAGAGCCGCTCTAGGACAACGCGGCTCACGCGGAGCGGTCCCTGCGATCACGGGTGTCCAACTCGTCGAGAAGGGCCTCCACATCGCCGCGATACTCGACGACCCGGCCGGCTCGGATGTCCTCGTATCCCTCGATCACCGCGGCCCGAACCGCCGCGGCCTCTTCGCGCTCCTTGCGTTCACGAAGCACGGAGCGGACGAACTCACTCGGGGTCGAATAGGTCGTTCCGGGTCCGCAGTGCGAGTCGACAAAGGCTCGCAACTCATCGGTCAGGTTCAGATTCAGGGAACGACTCATTGGTCACCTTCGTGTTCGCGTGGTGGGGTTTCAATGGAGAACATACCAAAATGTGACAATATTTGTCAAGGATTGCCACAGATTTACTTGGATTTTGTTCTCTATCGGGCACCTTGGGCGTCCACAACCGCCCCAGCCAGCGATTCCAGACGGGCCAGCATCCGCTCGGACCGGGCCTTGAAGTACGCGTGGGGAAACACCGCGATCAGGGCGATGGTCAGGCCGAAAGCCGTGGTGTAGAGGGCCTCGGCGATGCCGCCCGCGACGCCGACCGGGTCGGTCACGGACTGGGCGTTGCCGAGCAGGTCGAAGCTCTGGATGATGCCGGTGACGGTGCCGAGGATGCCCAGCAGGGGTGCCGCAGCGATGATCACGCCCAGCGTCGAGGCGGAACGCTCGATCGGGGGGCGGAGCGACTCGATGACGGTCAGGGCGGCGCCCTCGGTCACGGGGCCGTCCATGGCGTGCAGCGTCCGGATCAGGCCCCCCAGCGGCGTGCCGTCCTTGCGGGCCCGCTCGGCCGCCCGCTTGACGCCGCCCGAGCCGGCTCCCAGGTCCGCCAGGTACAGCGCGAACCGCCTGCCCGTACCCAGGTTCATCGACCACCAGATGGCCCGCTCGACCACCAGCGCGATGGCCAGGATCGAGAGCCCCAGCAGCGGGTACATCACCCAGCCGCCCGCACGGAAGATGGTCATCGCCTGATCGAACACGGGCGGATGGTAGTGGCCCCCGGGCCGCGGAGCGGGGAAACCAGGGATCGCGCGGCACACCCCGATGAGCCATGGAACCGGCCGGGTACGATGCGGCGATGGAGAACAGCGGCATCATCAAACGGATCGACGCGGCCCTCGACGACTTCGTCGGGTCGAGCGAGTTGCCGGAGAACCTCCGGGACGCCATCCGATACGCCCTGCTCGGTGGCGGCAAGCGCCTGCGCCCGCTGCTGGCGTGGCGGTGCGCCGAGGCGGTGGGCAGCCCGGGCGAGGCGGCGGTCCCGGCCGGGGTCGCGGTGGAACTGATCCACGCCTTCAGCCTGGTCCACGACGACCTGCCGGCGCTCGACGACGACGACCTGCGGCGTGGCCGGCCCACCCTCCACCGGCACGCGGGTGAGGCCATGGCGATCCTTGCGGGGGACGCCATGATGACCATGGCCTACGACATGCTCTGGCAGGCTGAGGGGCTGAGCGATGGTCTGCGGGTCGGGCTGGTGCGGGAACTGGGGCAGGGAACCCGGGCGATGATCGCCGGGCAGGTCTATGACACCCTGGGAGGTCTACCGGTCGCTTTGGAAGACCGCGAAAAGCTGGAGTTGATCCATCGGAACAAGACCGGGGCGCTGATCCGGGCGTCCTGCCGCATGGGTGCGATGCTGGGCGGGGCCGACGACTCGGAACTGGCCGCGATCACCCGGTTCGCCGAGGACCTCGGGCTGATCTTCCAGATCGTCGATGACCTGCTGGATGTCACGGCCAGCCCCGAGGCCGTGGGCAAGGCCACCGGGAAGGACGCCGATGCGGGCAAACTGACCTACCCGATGGTGCTCGGGGTGGATGCGACCCGCCGGGAGATCGATCGGGTCCAGACCGACGCGGAAACCGCCCTCAAACCGCTTGGCCACCGGGCGGGCCCACTGCTCGATCTGAGCCGTGCGATGGCCCGGCGGGACCGGTAAACGCCGAAATGCACCCCGTCGGCCGCCAGGCGAACGCTGTCCACATCCGCGGCGTATTCCGGCAAGCTCTTGCTCTTGGGCTTAGAATCGCATCGAGTTCTGAACTGTTCCCGAATCCGGGGGTGCCATGACGCTGCTTCAAACCCTGACCGGCCCTTCCGATCTCCGCCAACTCAGCGTCGAACAACTCGGCGAGCTGGCGCAGGAGATCCGGGAGGCCATCATCACCCAGGTCTCGTCCACGGGCGGGCACCTGGCGCCGAACCTCGGGGTGGTGGAGCTGACGCTGGCCATGCACCGGGTCTTTGACTTCGGGCACGACCGCCTGCTCTTCGATGTCGGGCACCAGTGCTACCCCCACAAACTGATCACCGGTCGGTACCCCCTGCTCTCCAAGCTGCGCACCCGGGAGGGCATGGCCGGCTTCCCGGAGCCGAACGAGTCCCGGTTCGACCTGTTCCGCGTTGGTCACGCAGGCACGGGCATCTCGACCGCCGTGGGCATGGCCCGCGGCGACACGCTCAACGGCGAGGGGTACGACCCCAAGTCCAACCCGGACGGTCGGCGTGTGGCGACGATCATCGGCGACGCGTCGATCGTCAACGGCGTCGCGATGGAAGGGCTCAACGGCGCGGGCGTGCTGAAGCGCCAGTTCCTGGTGGTGCTCAACGACAACGGGATGAGCATCAGCAAGCCGCAGGGCGCGATGGCCCAGTATTTCGATCGCGTCCGCGTCAGCCACACCTACACGGACTTCAAGAAGGGCGCCAAGGAGTTGCTCAAGCATGTGCCCGGCGGGGACATGCTCCGCGAGGCCTACCACCGCATGGGCGAGATGACCAAGGCGGCCATCGCCGAGGACTCGTGGTTCGAGAAGTTCGGCCTGCTGACCGTCGGCCCGATCGACGGTCACGATCTGCCCACGCTGATCGAGTTCCTCACCGAGGCCCGGGACATGGACCGGCCGATGGTGCTCCATGTCAAGACCGTCAAGGGCAAGGGGCTGGATATCGCCGAGTTGGACGCGACCAAGTTCCACTCGCCCAAGGCCTTCAAGGTTGAGCGCGACGAGGTGCTCGGCTGCCGCATCGAGATGAAGTCCGGCGGGCGATCGTTCACGGCCGCGTTCGCGGACGCCCTCGTGGACCTCATGGACCGGGACCCCAAGGCCGTGACCGCGACCGCCGCGATGCCCGACGGCACCGGCGTGATCAAGGCGATGGAGAAGCATCCGGAGCGGAGCTTCGACACCGGCATCTGCGAGAGCCACGCGATGGACATGATGGCGGGGATGGCCAAGACCGGCCTCAAGCCGTTCTTCGCGGTGTACTCGACCTTCCTCCAGCGCGCCTTCGACCAGGCCTTCCAGGAGGTCTCGCTGCAAGGCCTGCCGGTCCGCCTGTGCCTGGACCGCGCGGGACTGGTCGGCGGCGACGGCGCGGTGCACCACGGGTTCTGCGATGTCGCCATCCTGCGGACGCTCCCTGACGCCGTGCTGACCGCCGCGATCGACGAGCCCAGCCTCCAAGCGGCGCTGGAGTTCATGCGGACCTGGGAGGGCGGGCTGAGCAGCGTGCGGTACCCGCGCGATGATTGCTCGGAACGCTTCGCCCATCAGGGCTGCCCGGCTTTCGAGCTGGGCAAGGCCCGCCTGCTCACGCCGGAGTTCGCCGATCTGGACAGCGCCCGGCCCGACGCGGCCGTGCTGGCGTTTGGCACGCCGGCGATCGCCGCGATGGACGCCCGGGAACAGCTCGGCGCGGACTACCGCGTCGCCGTCTGGGACGCCCGCTTCGCCAAGCCGGTCGATACCGGCCTGATCCGCTCGCTGCTCGAGCGGGGCATCCCGGTGCTGACGCTGGAGGACCACTCCGTCATCGGCGGCTTCGGCACGGCCGTGATCGAAACGGCCCAAGAGATGGGGCTCGACACCTCCCGGGTCGTTCGCCACGGCATCCCGGACCACTGGATCATGCAGGACTCCCGCAATCGCCAGCTTGCCGAGGTGGGCTTGGACGCGGCGGGCATCGCCCGCATGATCCGCCACGCGGCCGACCCGGCCCGGCATGACCGCTTCGTGCCAGCCCGTTCCGAGCCCCTGGCCCGCGAAGCCCACAGCCGGGCCTGAACCCGACGGCCCTACGATCGCTGCCATGGGACGGTCCGCACTGCTCGTCGTCAATCCGCGCAAACCCCGGGCCGTCGAAGCCGCGGACGATGTGGCCTCACTCATCACAAAGCACGGGAAACTGATCCGGCATGTCCACTCGGGCGATCTTGCGGCGACCGTGTCCGACCTGGGGCAGGCCGAACAGCCCGACCTGATCGTCGTGCTCGGCGGCGACGGCACGATCCTTTCGGCCGCCCGCGGCTGCCTGGAACTCGACACGCCGCTGCTGGGCATCAACACGGGGAAGGTCGGTTTCATGGCCGGCTATGAGCTGGAATCGTTCCGCAAGAACGCCGCGGGCCTGCTGGGTGACGCCCCGCTGCGTATCCACACCCACCGGACGCTGGACGGGCAAGTCGTCGATACGGAGGGCCGGACCCAACACCAGGCGACCGCGCTGAATGAACTGGTCGTGACCGCCGGTCCCCCGTACCGCATGATCACGCTGGACCTGAGTATCGACGGCCAGCCCGGCCCGACCGTATCCGGCGACGGGCTGATCGTCTCCACGCCGCTGGGTTCCACGGCGTACAACATCTCGGCGGGCGGGCCGATCGTGGCCCCCGGGGTCGACGCCAGCGTCATCACGCCGATAGCTGCCCACTCGCTGAGTTTTCGCCCGATCGTGCTCGGGGCGGATGTCCCGGTGGACATCGCCGTCCGGTCGATCAACTCGACGGAGGAAGCCGGCACCACCCTGCTCATCGACGGGCAGGGGCACCACCGGCTCAACGAGGGCGACACCGTGCGCATCCGCAACGGGCGGCGGACCGTGCGCTTCGTGTCCGACCCGGGGGTCAGCTATTGGCGGACACTCCTGGGCAAGATGCACTGGGCCAGCACGCCGACCGGCCGGGTCGGCGAGTTCGACCGCTGAGCCTCACCGGCGCCGCCGGGCTGCCGCGAGCCCCAGCACAACCAGCAGGCCGGTCGCGGGAGCCGGGACGACGCGTGCGAAGACCCCGTTCTGGTTCTGCTCGATCTCGAAGAACAGCCCGCCGCCCAGATCCAGTCCGAGGAAGTTGGTGAACATCCCGGAGAGGCTGCCCGTCTGGAGCAGGGCGAAGGTGTCGCCGAGGCTTACCGTGGTGTCGAGGCCGAGCATCAGCGACAGGGTCGCGCCCGGATCGACCTTGGTCGAGACCGCGAAGACCTGTCCGTACAGATCCGGCGTCGTGCCGTTGATGATGAACTCGAGCGTCGAGGTCTCGGTGAACAGCAGGTTGCCGGCCACCCGGAAGGTGCCCGGCGACACCGTCGCGCGTGAACCGCTGTCGAACGCGCCCTCGACCGATAGTAGATTCTCAACGACGAAGTCCCCGTCGATATCGAGCGAGCGACCTTCACGCAGCAGCAGGGCGCCGGTCTGGCTGATCCGACGCAGACTCTCAAGGGCGTCGCGCCCGTTGCCGTCCAGCAGACGCGACCCGTCGCCGCGGAGGAACAGTTCGGACGACAGGACGGTCAAGCGGAGGTTCTGGGCCGAAAGTGTGCCCGCGATGTCGTACGACCCGCTGGTCAGGACGCCGTCGGGGTTCACGCTCAGCAGACTCCCCGAAATGGCGAGGATCGATTCAGCGCCGACGCGGACCGTCCCCGACTCATCGACGGCCAGATCGCCGATCGTCTGGAATCCCCGACGGCCTTCCAGGGCGAAGCGACCCCCGGACCCGATCTCATTGAGTGCGTGGATGCCATCGAACGAAGAACCCACACCGACAAGCGTCAGATCCGACGCGAGGAACTGGATCCTCGCCGCCCCGGTCCGGAACTCGCCCTCGACCACGAAGGTGCCGCCGAAGATGGCGTCGCCGTCGATGTTGCCCAGCCCGAAGACCGAGGTGTCGAAGATCGAGTCACGCCCGACCTCGACGCGGCCGAAGTTGACGAAGAAATCCTCGGCGAAGAAGCTCTGCTGATCGGAGATCGAGAAGCGGCCCTGCTCGGTGACCTCACGCAGGTTCTGGATGGCGTTGAAGAACGAGTTGCCTCCGGAGATATTGACCTCAGTCGCCAGACGGGTGAAGGTGGAATCGCCGAAGTCGAGGAACGAGTTGTTGCGGATGTTCCAGACGCCCTGCACGAGCGTGTCGTCGATCGTCAGCGAGTTGGTGGTGTTGAGGATCAGCCCGCCGCCCTCGACGGAGACGGTGCCGTTGTTCTGGAAGATGACATTGTTGATGGTCGTGATGCCGGCCTGGCCGCGGGTCGCGGGGCCCTGGACCAGATTGCCGTCGTTGATGAGCAGGCCGGTGCCATCGCCGGTGACCTCGCGGTCCTCGGAGCCGGTGATGGTGAACGAGGAGTCCTCGCCATTCCGGAGACTGCCCTTCATGTCGATGTTCAAACGCGCGGGGCTATCCCAGCTGATGCCTCCCGCCCCGCGGTGATCGACGCTCGTGTTGCAGATGTCGATCGTGTCCTTGCCCTCCAAACTGATCGAGCCGGTGGTTCGGATCGTGCCGGCAGCCATCAAGGCCGCGTCGTCGAGCGTGAGCACACCGCCGACGGTCACCGCCCCGGGCTCCCCCTCGCCGCGGGTGAGCATGCCGCGACGGACGCGGAGGTCGTTGTTGACGGTGAAGTTCCGCAGCCCGAGGTCCAGCGTGGCACCGCCCCACAGCAGCGAGAAGTTCTCGAGCGTGACATCGATGTCCAGGAGGACCTGATACGGCAGGTCCTGCAGATCCAGTATCGCGTTGAACAGCGACGGACCCGTGTTGTTGGGAACCAGATCGGGCGACCAGTTGGCCGAGTTCGACCAGACACCGCCGTCCGGATTGTTCCAGAACACATCCTGCGGCGTACCCCCCTGAGCCCACGCCGTCCCACACACCGCGACCAGAACGCTCGCGACGATCCCTGCGCGCATCGACCTCATCGTTTGCTCCTCTCTCGTAGGGGATAGTATGGCCGGAATATCCCCCCCTGATCCAGCGAAAAGTCCGCAGATACGGCCGAAGAAGCGAAAGATCGCGAAATAGTATATAGGCCTAATCTCTCATCGCCTCGTCAACCCGGTCGATTGCAGCCAACACGGTCCGGGTGATGCCCCCAGCAGGCCCGCCACGCTGGCCATATTCTCGGAACGTGGCCAAGGCGGCCTCGTAACCGGTCCGGGCCGCTCGATAGAGGGCGAGGCGCTCCGCAGGATTCTCCGCATGCCGGGCGAGTTGCTCGTCAACCTCGGCGACCTTGTACTGGCCTACGCCGAGATCCCGAAGGTGACGTTCGACTGGGTCGCTGCGGTAGAGCGACTGCCAAAGGACCACATTCTCGGCGAAGATCTGGCGGGCTTCGTCAAGCCGGCCTAGTTCGCGGAGGGCGTTGCCGAACTTGTTCGCGCTGGTGGCCAGGTCGCGCTGCGCCTCGAGATTCGACTGATCCATGGCCAGCGACCGGGCCAGCACGGTGAGTTGCTCGAAGGTTTCGAGTGATTCGAGCATCAGCCGCTCGGCATCGGCCTCGCGGTCCATGCTGGCCATCGCCCGAGATGTGTCGAATCTGGACTGCCCGAGGTAGTGCATCACGACCCAGAGATCGCGGGCGAGCGTGTAATCCGCAGGGTCGTTCTGGCGGAGCTGCTCGAAGCGGCTAATCGCCCGAACCACCATCGCATGGCCTTGCTCGAACAGTTCGGCCGCGACCTCGGGCTGATTCCTGTAGAGCTGCGCGGTCCTGCCCCGCTGGAGGACCGACTGGGCGGACTTGCTGAGCAGCACGGCACGACGGCGCGACGACTCGGGCAGGTTCAGCCGAACCCAGCCGCGGTCGACCTCCTCGTAGAGCGCGTCCGCCATCGCCATCCGCTCATCGAAGGCCTCGGCCTCTCTCGCGAGATCGACCGCCATACGCCGGTGTACATCCGCGATGCGTGTCTGGATGCGCAGCCTCACCCTGGTGTTCTCGGCCCGGATGGCAAGCTCGTTCCCGCGTGCGAACGCTTCGAGTGAGGCGGAAAAATCCTCTTGCTTGAATCGGTTCTCGCCGATCGATTCCCAGATCCCGGCGAGCCGCGAGAGATGGTGGAGATCGCCCGGGTTCGCCTCGGCCAGCCTGGTTCGCAGCGCCAGGGCCTGGTCGTAGTGCTGCGCTGCTTGCTCGGTCGTCCCCATGTTCGCGCCATAGAGCTGGCCGTAGAGATCGCCCACCCGCTCGTGCGCATCAGCCAGGGACTCGATCGCTCGCGGGCCGGGATCCGGCTGGGCGGCGAGCAACTCAAGATACTGCAGGGCCTTGCTCAGGACGATCTCGCGGGCCTTGGTCGCGCCGCGGAGGTTGGCGATCGAGTCGTTGAAATCGTACAGGAAGGTATTGGCCAGATCCCGCACCGCGTCGAGGTTGTCCTCGGCCCGATCCCGCTCGACGACCGCCACGGCGCGGGCGCCCTCGGCCTGGCGCCACATGCCGCCCATGCCGATCCCGCCGCCGATGATCAGGAAACCCACGGTCGCGGCGAAGGCCACCGCGAACTTGTGCCGGTTGAGGGTTTTCCGGATGACATACCAGCCCGCGTCGCGTTTGGCCTCGATCGGCTCGCCGCTGAGGTAGCGTCTGATGTCGCGGGCCAACTCGCCGGCGCTCTGGTAGCGTCGTTCCTTTTCCTTGGCTAGCGCGGTCAGGACGATGGTCTCGATCTCGTCGTTGATCTGGCGGCGGATCGTGCTCGGGCGGGCCGGCTCGGCCCGCTGGATGTTGTCGAGCACATCGCGCATGTTCCCGATGACGGTGTAGGGGAACTTGCCGCCCGTGAGCAACTGGTAGAGCAGCACGCCGAGCGAGTAGACATCGGACCGAAGGTCGATCGCGTCGCCCGAGCCGACGGCCTGCTCCGGGCTGGCCCACGGCAGCGAGCCGATGAACTGGCCGGTCATGGTCATCGGGTTCGAGGGGTCCAGGTCCGTGTCGACCCCGGCGGTCACCTTGGCCAGGCCGAAGTCCACGAGCACCGGCTCGCCGTTCTGGTCCACGCGGACATTGGCCGGCTTGATGTCCCGGTGGATCACGCCCTTGAGATGGGCCGCGTTCACGCCGTCGCAGATCTTGGCGAAGAACCGGAGGGTGGTTTCGATGTCCTCCAGGTCCTCGGCGCGGCTGCGGGCGCGGGAGCGGGCCGCGGAGGGATCCCGGCGCCGGTCGCGCCGCTGCTCCCGGAGCACCTCGTCCAGGGCCCGGCCCGAGACATAGTCCATCACATAGAAGAAGCTGCCGTCCGGCGTCACGCCCGAGTCATGGAGCTTGACGATGTTGGGGTGGTTGAGCTGCCCGAGGAGCTGGACCTCACGGTCGAACCGGACGCGTCCGCTCGAGCCCAGCGTGGCCCCGCCGTGCATCACCTTGATCGCCACGCGACGCTTGGTGTTGAGCTGGTTGGCCAGGTAGACGACGCCCTGCCCGCCGCGGTGAATCTCCCGCTGGATCTCGTAGCCCGGGAAGGCGTCCTTGCCGGGCAACGCCTGGGCCACGGGGGAACTTGGCTGGGAGGACTCGGCGGCGGTCGGCGCGTCGGGGGAGACCGTCCCGGAGGGCACATCGGACCCGGGCATCGGCTGAGAGGTCCAGGTGGACGGACGGTCCACCTGGTTGAGAGCCGCGAGGATCAGATCACGCTCGCGGGAGGACCGGGGGGCCTTCTCGGCGTCGGATGGGTCCTGAGGGGTTGGTCCGGGGGCACTTCGCATCAGTCCTCCAGAGCGACGGAATCCCGGGCCTGATCACGCGGGGTCGGCCAGGATCAGTCGACTTTTGTAAAATACTTCGATTCCGAGCCGAGCACCTCGCGCAGGTGCTCGTGCGCCCGGGCCCGGAGCATGTACACCGCGCCCTTGCTGCGGCCGAGTTCCTGCATCACTTCTTCGATCGACCGGCCCTGGAGATCATACATGCGGATGACCCGGGCGTAATCGCTGGGCAATCGACCCAAGGCGTCGTGGATGCAGCAGACAACCTCGCCGCGGGCCGCGACGAGCGAGGGGGTCGAGACCGTGACCCCGATCGCCTCGACCATCGCGATCATCGAATCGTCCTGATTGCGGTAGTCCACGCGCCTGGAGGGGTTGGGGCGCTTGGCGGCCTCAAGCCCCCGGATCGCATCGATCAGGTTGTGCTCGGCGATCCGGATCAGCCAGGCGAGGAAACCCCGCGCCCCGCCCCCGGTGAAGGTGTCGAACCGGGAGATGCACTCCATGTAGGTCACCTGCATCACATCGTCGCAGGAGAGCATGGAGCGGTGCTTGCGCCCGATCTTTGTTTCGATGATCGCGCGGACATCCGGCCCGAGTTGCTCGAGCAGGGCGATCAGGGCGTCGAGTTCTCCGGACTGTGCCCGCTCAAGGAGCTGGTCCTGCGCGTTCGGGGAGGACATACGCCCTATCGTAGTGCGTTTTCCCCGCCGGCGGGGGGACCTCCGGCGGACCCGCTCCAACAAATGAGCATCGACGCATGCCCGACCACGCCCCCAATCTGGTGTTGCAGCTCGTGGAAGGCCCTACCCCGGAGGGCATGGCGCGCCGGTGGAGGGCCGACCCCGCGGCCCCGTTGACGATCGGACGGGGGCAGGATGTCCGCGTCCAGCTCCCCGATGCGTCGGTGTCGCGCCGGCACGCGGAGATCTCATTCGATGGGGCCGACTGGGTCTTTCAGGATCTCGGCAGCCGCCACGGGTCCGTCATCAACGGGCGGGAGCTGTCGGGCAACGCGATGAGCGTGCTTGGCCACCGTGATCTGGTGCAGGTCGGGGCGTGGGTGTTCCGGGTGCTGATCGCCGGCCACCCGACCAGCATGACGATGTCCATGAGCGAGTCAACGCCCGGGCGGGTCCGCAGGGTGCTGCCGGGGGAGATGGGCTCGCTGGTCAAGCAGCGGCTCGACCTGGTGCTGGGCGCGGCCGAGCGGCTCGGCGCCGTCTCTACCGAGTCCGAGATCGCCTCCACCATCGTCGATGCGGTGCTCGACGGGGCCGGCAGCGCGCGGGTCGCGCTGGTGCGACTGAACTCGGACGGATTACGTGTCATCGCCTGCGCGGGGGGCGCCGAGTCCGACACGCTTGAACTCTCCAGATCGCTGATCGAAGAGGCTTCCCGGGGACAGATCGTGCTGCTGGAGAGCGATGCGCCCAGCAACGCCTACGGCCAGTCGATCGTGCAGCTCGGCATCCACTCGGCCTTCTGTGCCCCCGTGATGATCGGCGACCGGGTCGAGGGCGTGCTGTACCTCGACGCCCGGGGCGAGGAATCGCGGACCATCCAGGACGCGGTGGCCTTTGTCGGCGCCATGGCCCGCATCTGCGGCCTGGCGCTGGCCAATCTCAGCCGGGCCACGCTCGAACGCGCCCAGGCCCAGCTCGAAGCCGACCTCAGTGCGGCCCGTGTCGCCCAGCGCATCATGATGCCCACCCCCACCGGGCGGATCGGGACGATGAAGTACGCGGTGCTCAGTCGCCCCGGCCGGTATGTGGCCGGGGATCTGATCGGCATCGAGCCGAGGGAGGACGGCCGGGTTTGTTTTTTCCTCGGGGATGTCACCGGGAAGGGCGCGGGGGCCGCGATGCTCATGGGGATCGCCCAGTCCTACCTGACCGCCTCGCTCGTCGGGGATGCCCCGATCGAGGACGCCGTCAACGGCCTGCACGGCATGATCGCGGCGCGGATCGATTCGGGCCAGTTCATCAGTCTGTGGATTGGCGAATGGGATCCGGCTTCGGGGGTGCTGCGTTCCATCGACGCCGGGCATGGGTACGCCATCCTGCGATCTCCGGGCGGCGAGTGCCTGACCGGGTTCGGTGAGGGCGGGATGCCCATCGGGATCGAGCCCGACGAGGGCTATCGCGCCGGTGAAACTCCCTGCCCGGCCGGCTCTTCGCTGCTGCTCTTCTCAGACGGGCTGGTCGAGCAGCCCGACGCCCGGGGTCGGATGTTTGGGCTGGATCGGGTGCAGGACATCATCAATCAGTTCTCGGACCCTGACGAACTGGTCAGAGAGCTTGAGCACCGGCTGACGGAACACGCCGCGGCGGACCGGTTCGACGACGACCTGACCATGGCAGCGTTCTCATTCGGCTAAGTTCAACATTTTTTCTGGAAAAGCGTGACCGATCGCCTCCGGATCTCGCATATGTGTTGGACGGTCCGTGCCCGTTCGTCATCCAGCCACAGCCACGCTCAGGCCAGCCGCATCGGGGAGGATTCGGCATGGCCGGAGCGTCCGACGGGAGCCCTCCGGGGCTCCCGTTTCTTGTACGCGGGCAGAACAGGCACCTTGATTCTGGAGCGGGGCATCTAGAATCACCTGTTCCCTGTACCCATTCTCTGGCTGACTGGTCTGCCCCGCGGAGCGCTCCCGATGTCCGAATCACAGCGGCACCACCACCGGCCGAACCCCGCCGGCGTGCTGCCGTTCGAGATCCAGCGCCAGCCCACGGACGAGACCTGCGGGCCGACCTGCCTGCACGCGGTGTACCGGTACTGGAGCCAAGAGCTCGAGCTCGACGAGGTCGTCCGCTCGGTCCGCTCGCTCCAGCACGACGGCGCGGGCCGGGGCACGATCGCGGTCAACCTCGGGGCGGATGCGTTGCGCCGGGGCTTCCGGGCGACGCTGTATACCTTCAATCTCAACCTTTTTGATCCGACCTGGTTCGACGAGTCCGGCCTGCTTCGTCCGGGCATCGAGCGCAAGCTGATGGAACAGGCCGATGCCAAGGACGCTGGGGACCTGAAGTTTCAGGCCGCGACGCGCTCCTACCTGGAGTTCGTCAGACTCGGGGGGATTATCCGGCTTGAGGACCTGACCAGCGATCTGATTTCCGGCCACATCCGTGCCGGGCGGCCGGTCCTGACGGGCCTGAGCGCGACCTACCTGTACAGGGCGTCCCGGGAGTACGGCCCGAACGACGACGAGGACGACATCCGGGGCGAGCCGCAGGGCCACTTTGTCATTTTGCACGGCTACGAGCCCGGCCCCCGCACGGTGCATGTCGCGGACCCGCTGGAGGACAACCCGGCGTTTCTTTCCCGCAGCTACACGGTGCCGATGTCACGCATCGTGCCGTCTATTCTGTTGGGCGTGCTGACCTACGACGCCAACCTGCTGATCATCGAACCGCAGAACGACGCCAAGCCGGGTCTGTCCGCCCCGAGATCACCGGACGACGCATGAAGCCACTGTTGGTTGTCGATTCGCCGAAGCGCTGGCCGCTCAAGATCCCCGGCATGGAGTTGGTGTCATCGTACCAGTACCTCGCGGACCCGGAGTACGCGCAGGGCCCGGGCCGGAAGGTCTTCAACCTCTGCCGATCGTTCCGGTATCAGGCAGCGGGTTACTACGTCTCGCTGCTCGCCGAGGCCCGCGGGCACAAGCCCCTGCCTTCGGTCTCCGTGATCCAGGATCTCAAGCTCGCCCCGGTCATCCGCGTGGCGTCGCAGGATCTGGACGAGCTGATCCAGGACAACCTCCGCCGGATCAAATCAGAGTCGTTCGACCTGAGCATCTACTTCGGCCACAACCTTGCCGGCGGCCACGACAAGCTCGCCCAGGCGGTCTTCAACGCCTTCCCCGCCCCGCTGCTGCGGGCGCACTTCGAAAAGAACGGGCACTGGCGCCTGACCGGCGTGAAGGTCATCGGCCTCGGCGATGTCCCCGAGTCCCACCGGCCGTTCGTGATCGAGCAGGCCGAGCGGTACCTCAAACGCTCACCCCGCAAAAACAAGGCGGCCCCGCCCACACGATTCGACCTGGCCATCCTCCACAATCCCGCGGAAGAAACCCCGCCTTCGAACAAAGATGCCCTCAAACGCTTCGTCCACGCGGGTGAGTCACTGGGTATCCGTTGCGATTTGATCGAGAAGGACAGCTACGGACGCATCGCCGAGTTCGACGGCCTGTTCATCCGCGAGACCACACGCGTCAACCATCACACCTACCGCTTCTCCAGGCGTGCATCCGCCGAGGGCATGGTGGTGGTCGACGATCCCCGCTCGATCGTCCGCTGCACCAACAAGGTCTACCTGGCCGAAACGCTGGCGCGGCACCGACTGGCCATGCCGCGGACGCTGATCCTGTCCGAGGAGAACGCCGGTGACGGGATCCGCTCGCTGGGCTTCCCGTGCGTGGTCAAGCAGCCGGACAGCGCGTTCTCGATCGGGGTCAAGCGGATCGACACGCCGGACGGCCTCGACGAACGCCTCGAAGCGTTCTTCGGCGAGAGCGACCTGCTGATCGCCCAGGAGTTCGTGCCGACCGATTTCGACTGGCGGATCGGCGTGCTGGGCGGCAAGCCCCTGTTCGCCTGCCGCTACGGCATGGCCCCCGGCCACTGGCAGATCGTCCAGCGGGTCGAAGAGGACCTTGAGTACGGCGAGTTCACCTCCGTCCCGATCCAAAAAGTCCCCGACGATGTCCTCAAGCTTGCCGTCCGGGCCGCCGGACTGATGGGCGAAGGGCTCTACGGCGTCGATCTGAAGGTCGTGGGCGGCAAGGCCATCGTCATCGAGGTCAACGACAACCCCAACATCGACGAGGGTGTGGAAGATTCGCTACTCGGCGACCGGTTGTACCTGGCCGTGATGGACTACTTCCTGCGTCGTTTCGAGGAACCGAGGTCATGAGCCACCCGACCCCCATGCAGGCTGCGTACACCTACCCGCTCGGCCTGTTCGCCGGGTACGGCGTGGAGCTCGAGTACATGATCGTGGACCGCCAGACGCTGGACGTCCGTCCGGTGGCCGACCGGCTCTTCGAGGCCGCCTCCGGCGCGCCGGTGTGCGATTTCGAGCCCGATGGCCCCGAGGGCGTGGTCTCCTGGTCCAACGAGCTGGCCTTGCATGTCGTCGAGATCAAATCGACCCGGCCGGTTCCCTCCCTGGGCAGCCTGGCGGCCCTGTTCCAGGACCATGTCGCGCGGATCAACGCGGTGCTCGGGCCGATGGGCTGCCGCCTCATGCCCACCGGCATGCACCCGTGGATGGACCCGGACCGCGAGATGCGACTGTGGCCGCACGAGAACACCGAGGTCTACCGGGCGTACGACCGGATCTTCGGCTGCCGCGGGCACGGCTGGGCCAACCTCCAGAGCACGCACATCAACCTGCCCTTCGCCAACGACGCCGAGTTCGGGCGACTCCACGCGGCCATCCGCGCCGTGCTGCCCCTGATCCCCGCGCTGGCGGCCAGCTCGCCCGCCGTCGACGGGCGATTCTCGTCGCTGGCGGACCACCGGATGGAGGTCTACCGAAACAACTCCAAGCGTGTGCCGCTGATGGCCGGGCTGGTGATCCCCGAGCCGGTGTACACCCGGTCCGGGTACGAGTCGGAGATCATGGGCCGGCTCTACGCCCAGCTCGAACCGCTGGACCCCGCGGGGGTGCTCCGTCACGAGTTCGCCAACGCACGCGGGTGCATCGCGCGGTTCGACCGGGGCGCGATCGAGATCCGCGTGATCGACATCCAGGAATGCCCCGCCGCCGACATCGCGGTCGTGCGGCTGGTCTGCGAGGTGGTGCGGGCCCTGGCCGAGGGCCGGTGGTCCTCCAGCGACGAACAGGGGCTCCTGCCGAGCGAACTGCTCCACGCGGTGCTGCTGGACACGATCGAGCGGGCCGAGGACGCCGTGGTGACCGACGCGGCGGTGCTCGAAGCGTTTGGGATGCCGAGGGCCCCCATCCGGGCCGGCGAGATCTGGTGGACGCTGGCCGAACGGGTCTGCGCGGACGATGCGGGCGTGGCCGAGCTGCTGGCCGCCGGGACCCTGTCGTCCCGGATCCGACGCGCCGCCGGGGACGACGCCGGGCCCGACGAGTTGCGGCCGGTCTACCGCGAGTTGTGCGATTGCCTGGACGAGGGCAGGCTGTTCCGTGCCGGATAATCCGCCATCGTGGCGTCCGACCGTGGTGCTCGTCACCTGTGAGCACGCGGGCAACGCCGTGCCGCCGGAGTATGCGGGCCTGTTCGCCGGGGCCGAGGGACTGCTCGCCTCGCACCGTGGGTGGGATCCCGGCTCGCTGGGCATCGGGCGACGGCTGGCGGACCGGCTGGGGGCGCCGCTGCTGGCGACCTCGGTGACCCGGCTGCTGGTCGAGCCGAACCGATCGCCCGGCCAACCCGGTGTGTTCAGCGAGCGGACACGCGGGCTGCCTGACCCGGAGAAGGCGCGCATCCTCGAGGCCCACTACCACCCCCACCGCCGGGCGGTGGTGGACCGCGTCCGCGCGTGGACCGACCGCGGGGAGCGGGTGCTGCACCTGGGGATCCACACCTTCACCGATGTCCTCGACGGCGTGGTCCGCACGGTCGATCTCGGCCTGCTGTTCGATCCGGAGCGGCCCGCTGAGCGTTGGTTCTGCGAAGCCTGGAAACCCCGTCTCGACGCGGCCGCTCCGGAGCATCGCGTCCGCTTCAACGAGCCGTATCTCGGGACCGACGACGGCCTGACGACCTGGCTGCGGACGCTGTTCCCCGACCCGTCCTACGCCGGGATCGAGATCGAGGCCCGCCAGGGGCTGGTCGGGAGCGAGCCTGAACAACGCCGACTCGCCGACCTGCTCGCGGCGACCATCCCGCCGCACGGGCCGGCCTGAGGTACACTCAAGAGGTCCACGGAGGGAGCCGCGTTGCCGACGATCAGCACATTCGACATGTTCAAGGTGGGCGTCGGACCGTCGAGTTCGCACACGCTCGGGCCGTGGCGGATCGTGCAGCGGTTCCTGCGTGAGCTCGGCGAGGCCGGGCACCTGGCGAACCTCGTCGGGCTGCGGTTCGAGCTGCTCGGCAGCCTGGCGTTGACCGGGCGGGGCCACGCCACCGACAAGGCGGTCTGCCTGGCGGTGCTGGGCGAGGACCCCGAGACGATCGCCGTGGATTCGATCGAGCAGAAGCTGACCTGGCTGGCCGGGGCGAGATCGGCCCGAGTCGGCGACCGTGAGATCCCCTTCGATCCGACCGCTGACATCCGCTTTCAGCGCAACGAACGCCACCCGGACCACGCCAACGCCATGCGTTGTGTCGCGGTGCTGGGCGACCGCGAGCTCGTGCGGACCTATTTCTCCGTCGGCGGCGGGTTCATCACGGCCGAGGACGAGCCGGAGGGCGACGCGACCGGGGCCCGGGCGATGCCCCCCCACCCCGTGCGGCACGCCAAGGACCTGCTGCGGTACTGCCAGGAAACCGGCCTGCCCGTGTCGGGCGTGGTCATGGCCAACGAGAAGACCTGGTTTCACGAGGAAGAGGTCCAACGCCGCGCGATCGCGATCTGGAACACCATGCGCGAGTCCGCCCGGCGCGGCTGCCGCATCGAGGGCGTGCTTCCGGGCGGGCTGAATGTGAAGCGTCGCGCCCCGGCCTTCCTGCGCGACATCGTGCCGGACATCCAGCGCGAGGACATCGAGCGGCTGGTCAAGACCGTCCGCGAGGCCAACCTGCCGTTCGATCAGATTGTGCGGGTGGTCAGTTGCTACGCCATCGCGGTCAACGAGGAGAACGCCGCGATGGGCCGGGTGGTCACCGCGCCAACGAACGGGGCGGCCGGGGTCATCCCGGCGGTGCTGATGTACCGGGCCTGCTTCGGGCCCGAGCCGATCACGGAGGACGAGGTCACCCGGTTCCTGCTGACCGCCGGGCAGGTCGGGGCGCTCTTCAAGCAGAACGCGACGATCTCGGCGGCCATGGGCGGCTGCCAGGCCGAGATCGGGGTCTCCAGCGCGATGGCCGCGGCGGGCCTCGCCGAGCTGATCGGGGCCAGCCCCGCCCAGGTGCTGATGGCCGCCGAGATCGCCATGGAACACCACCTGGGCATGACCTGCGACCCCGTCGGCGGGCTGGTGCAGATCCCGTGCATCGAACGCAACGCCATGGGCGCGCTCAAGGCCATCGCCGCGGCGACGCTCGCCGAACAGTCCGATCCGGCCTTCGCCCGCGTCTCGCTCGACGAGGTGATCGAGGTGATGTGGGACACGGCCCGCGAGATGAACGAGCGATACAAGGAAACCTCGCTCGGCGGGCTGGCGGTCAAGCTCTCGGTCACCGTCGGGCTGGCCGAATGCTGAGCCGGTCCCGGTTGCGACCGGTGATACTTCCGGGTACATTCCACCGGTCAGGTCAGGAGTTTCATCAAACAGACACAAGGAGGCCCTTCCATGGCCCACTCGCTCCGAGACGCAAAGCAGGTCTGCACGAAGGCCGAGTACGAGTTCGTCCGCGAGGTCTACTCCGGGAATCTCAAGGACAAACCCGCCCACCGGCTCCGCCAGAAAGTCACCCGGGCCCGCAAGCTCCGGGATAAGTACCGCGATGAGTCCGCCCGCCAGCGCCGCGAAGCCCGCGGCAAGGCGGCCCCCCGCGCCACCCGCGCCGCGAAGAGCAACCAGCGGACCGTGATGAAGGCCGAGATCTTCGCCGATGTGCTCGCCAAGGTGCAGGACGCCCTGGACAACCAGCCCGCCACTCCGCCCGCTACCAAGAAAACGGCCAAGAAGTCCGCCGCCAAGAAAACAACTAAAAAAGCCGCAAAGAAGTCCGCGAGCAAGAAGACCACGAAAAAGGCCACCAACAAGACTGCCAAGAAAAGCGCCAAGAAGTCGGCAAAGAAGGCATCCGAGAAAACGCCGGCACGCAAGGCCAAGGGCAGCGGCGGCCAGGGCCCGGCCAAAAAGGCCGCCAAACGCATCCCGCGCCGCGTGACCAAGAAACAGGCCTCCGCCAAGGGCCCGTCCGGCGAAACCACCCCACGCTCGGCCATCAAGGCCCAGTTCCGCGACGCCAACGCCCCCCGTGCCCGCGGGCACGCCTCGGCCCGGGTCCGGCGCGGTCAGGCCCGGCGCGACAGCCGCTGAGCCCCGCGGCCATGTCCAAACCATGCGAAAGGGTCCCCTTCCGGGGACCCTTTTTCATTTACTGACCTGCTTGCCCGATCAGCCCCGGCGTCGGCGGCTCGCCAGAAGGCCCGCCGCGGCGAGCATGCCAGCCGCACCCGGTGTCGGGACAGTCACGCGGTATGCCTCGAGCAGCCCCTCCGCGTTGAGCCCCGTGCCCACGATCGTCATGCCGTCGGGCGTGATGTCGGTCACCGTGTTGAGGGTCCAGCCCATCAGGTCGAGCCCGTAGTCGCTGACCAGCACATCCTGCAGCGCCCGGATGCCGTTGTCCGCGTCCCAGATGAACGCCAGCGAGCCGAGTTCATCGGCGAAGGCGTCGACACGCCAGTTGCCCACGACGATGCCGTTGTTCGTGGCGGCGATCGCCTCGCCGACCTGGTATCCCGCGGCGAGATCCAGCACCGAGGCGTTCCCGGCCGCGTCCCAGAAGGCCGGGCGGTCCCCGCCATCGACGACCAGCGATCCCACGATGGTGTTGCCGTCGGCGGAGATGTCCACCGCGATGCCGTCACCGCTGCCGCCGGCGACGGTGCCGAGCACCTGGAACCCGTTGGCCTGATCCCAGGTGATGGCCTGGCGGCTGAATCCGCCCGACGCGAAGCCGACGACCCGGGACCCGTCGTTGCTCACGCCGGTGAAGCTGGTTTCGGTCGTCCCCGGCATGGCGCCCAGATTCTGCAGGCCGCCGGACTGGGTCCAGATGACCGCGTCCGAACCGGCAAAGAACTCCTGGTTCGTGAAGCCCACCGCCACGGTGCCGTCGTAGTTGATGCCGTTGAAGCTGCTGAAAGTGCCCGGGTTGGTGGGCAGGGTGTGCGGCTGGCCCGAAGCATCCCACCGGATGCCCTGAAAACCGCCCGGCGACAGCCCGATGGCGACCGCGGACTGCCCGTCACCAGAGATCGCGTTGACATAGGCCCCGCCGGAGGCGAAGGCCGGGGGCAGGGTCAGGAAGGTCGCGGTCGCGCCGTCCCAGATCACGGGCGTGAAGCCGTCATTCAGGCCTTCCGCATGGCCGCCCACATAGCGGCCGTCGTCGGAGACAGAGGTCGCCTGGCTGAACTGGCCGTTGCCGAGGTGTCCGAGCGGGATGAACACGGGCATCGCGGAAGCACCCGCGCCGGCCGCGCCGACCAGAAGTGCTGTCAGGGTGACGGTTGCGTTCTGTTTCATCAGCATGGTTGATCTCCTGCGTTCGGCGGGGCCGGGTCACACACCCAGGCCCGAACCCGAGCCGCAGGGTGCCCCGCGAACCCAGCATACCGGGCGTGGGAGGATCGCCAAGACTTTTTCCGGGAAAATATCCCGGAATCTTGTCGGCCCGGCAGCCAAACCCCGTTATCATGAGGGTTCTTCCCCCGACGGACCAAGCCCGCGATGACCACCCAGACCACCCAACCCCCCTTTTTCGAGCACGCCGAACGCATCGTCCGGCCGCTCTGCGATGCCCTGCGTGAGCTGGTCCAGACCCAGGGTCATGGCATCCGGTCCGATCTGGCGATCCACCCGACCCTTCGTTCGAGGGTCACGCGCGGGCTCGAATCCGACCATCTTCCCACGGTGCTCTACCACCTCCCCGGGGCGGACGGGCTGCGCCGGCTGGCGGACGCCTGCGAGCAGGAGGGTGTCGAGCCGGTGTCCTTGCGACGCTGCCGCGGGCTGATCGACGATTACGAGCGGTTCCTCCGTGATGAGCAGGTCAACCGCGACGCGCTGCACGCGATGGTTGGCGACCTGGCCCCCGAGGCCCGCCAGTCGGTCGTGCGGACCAACGCCCAGGCGGCGCACAAGGCGATGGCCAACCTCATCGGCTATCGCGCCGAGGCGATGGTCGCCGCGATCTTCATGCTCCCCGGCGCGACGCCCGGCCGGTGCGATCTTGCGCAGGTCTGCGGGTTCTCCGGCCTCCAACGCCTCCGGGCCAACGCCTGGTTCATGACCTCCGGCTACGGCCGCACAGAGGGCGAGGCCGGCGTCGCCAAAACGCTGTCCGGCGAGCCCGTCCGCGGCCCGGGCCCCGGCACGCTGCTCGAGCCGTTCTGCTCGGATCCGCCGCCCCGCTTCAACGCCGAGCACCAGGGCCGGCGGCTGGTCTACCGGCTGGAAGAACGGGACCTGAGCCTTCGCTCCGGCGTCTCGTTTTTCTTCGGGGAGCGCATCACCGACGCCTACCCCGATCCGCCGGAGCACACGCATGACAGCCCCGCCCGGGCGATGATCTCCACCATCATTGCGACGCCTTCCAAGCGGCTGCACTTCGATGTCTTCGTGCATCGGGCCGTCTGGCAGGACTGCACACCGCGGCTTGATACCTACCGCACCGTGCCGCACGGCCCGGTCAGCGAGGACAGCGTGCCCGAGCGGGCCTGCGACCGGATCGATCTCGGGGCGACGCTCCAGACCTTTCCGACCTCGTCCCGCCTGCCCGGCGCGGCCCGGATCCCTCGCTATTCGGAGATGATCCGACACGCCGTTGAACGCATGGGGGTCGATCCGGCCGACCTGCGCCTGCACCGCTGCGAATCGATCTACCCGCTCCACGGCACGCAGTACGCGGTGCGTTTCGAGCGGGACGCCTGACCCGGGATCTGAGCGATTAGCGCATGAAAAAAACCGCGTGCGTGAGCACCGCGGTTTCTCATCAAGCGGAGAGGGGGGGATTCGAACCCCCGTTACGGGTTACCCCGTAAACACGGATTCCAGCCGTGCGCCTTCAACCACTCAGCCACCTCTCCCGGTGAATGGGGCGGGATGGTAGCCCGGATCCGGGCGTTCGGAAAGGGATCGGCTTACCAGCCGAGCAGGTAGCCGAAGACCAGGGGGGCCACGATGGTCGCGTCGGACTCGACCATGAACCGGGGTGTGTCGGCAGCGATCTTTTCCCAGGTGATCTTCTCGGCGGGGACCGCGCCGGAGTAGGACCCGTAGCTGGTCGTTGAGTCGGAGATCTGGCAGAAATAGCCCCACAGGGGGATGTCCCGTTCGAGGTCCTGCCGCATCATCGGGACGACGCAGATCGGGAAGTCTCCGGCGATGCCGCCGCCGATCTGGAAGAAGCCGATGGAGGTCCCGCCCTCGGTGGTGTCGGTGTACCAGCCCGCGAGATGGACCATGTAGTCCAGGCCCGACTTGATGCAGCGGGTGCTGGTCAGGGTGCCGTCGATGACCCGGGCCGCGGCGATGTTGCCCAGGGTCGAGTCCTCCCAGCCGGGGACATAGACGGGGATCCCGGCCTCCGCGGCGGCCAGCAGCCAGGAGTTGCGGGGGTTGGCCTGGTAAGACTCCTCGAGTTCGCCCGAGAGCAGGGCGTCCATGAAGAACTCGTGCGGGAACTTGGCCGCGCCGCTCCGGTCGGCCTCCTGCCATTTCTTGAGCAGGACGCCCTCGATCCGGCGGATGGCCTCCTCCTCGGGGATGCAAGTGTCGGTCACGCGGTTGAGGTGGCGGTCGAGGAGCTTCTGCTCGTCTTCGGCGTTGAGGTTGCGCCAGTCGGGAATGCGGACATAGTGGTCATGGGCGACGAGATTGAAGACATCCTCCTCCAGGTTGGCCCCGGTGCAGGTGATGGCATGGACCTTGCCCTGGCGGATCATCTCGGCCAGCGAGCGGCCCAGCTCGGCGGTGCTCATCGCGCCGGCGAGTGTGACCATCATCTTCCCGCCCGCCGCGAGGTGGGCCTCGTAGCCGCGCGCCGCGTCGAGGGCGGCCGCCGCGTTGAAGTGGCGGTAGTGCTCTTCCATGAAGGACCGGATCGACATGCCATTCCTCCTCGGCCTCGACCCGCGCGAGGCGGGGCTTGGGGGCTGCAAAATGCTGAGCTTCGATGCTAGGCTGGGACTCGCCAGGGGTCCGAGGCGTTCTAGACTTTGCCATGACGACCGCGACCCAGTCCGAGACAGGCCAGCCCGACACCAAGACCGCCTCCCGGCCCGCGTGGACCACGGAGGATTCGGCGGAGTTGTACCGCATCGGCTCCTGGAGCGGCGGGTACTTCGGCGTCAACGGGCAGGGGCATGTCGAGACGATGCCCTCGGGCGTGGACGGCCCGAAGATCGACCTCAACGAGGTGATCGCCGGGCTGGCCGCCCGCGGGATCCACACCCCGGTGCTCCTGCGATTCTCCGGCGTGCTCGACCACCGCCTCCGGTCCATCCGCAACGCCTTCGAGAACTCCATCAAGGAGAACAACTACAAGGGCGACTATCTGGCCGTCTACCCGATCAAGGTCAACCAGCAGCGTCAGGTCGTGGACGAGGTCCGCGATTACGGCCACCGGCTTGGCTTCGGCCTCGAGGTCGGCTCCAAGCCCGAGCTGCTGGCCGTGCTGGCCATGACCGTCGGCACCCCAGACCAGCCGATCATCTGCAACGGCTTCAAGGACGAGCGATACATCGAGGCGGTCATCCTGGCGACGAAGCTCGGGCGCCGCATCATCCCCGTCGTCGAGAATGTCAAGGAACTGCGCCTGATCATCCACTTCGCCGAGAAGCACAAGGTCCGTCCGACCATGGGCGTGCGGGTCAAGCTGGCTTCGGGCGGTTCGGGGCGCTGGGCGGACTCGGTGGGCGTCAAGAGCAAGTTCGGCCTGACGATCTCCCAGCTGCTCGAAGCGGTCGCCACCCTCCGGCGTCACAACCTGCTCGACAGCCTCAAGCTCCTCCACTGCCACTCGGGCAGCCAGCTTCAGGACATCTCGCAGGTCAAGCGGTGCATCACCGAGCTGGCCCATGTCTTTGTGCAGCTCAAGAAGGAAGGCGCCGGCCTGACCATGCTCGACATCGGCGGCGGCCTGGCCGTCGATTACCAGGGCAGCCAGACCAACCGCCCATCCTCGATGAACTACTCGCTCGATGAGTACGCGTCCGACGTGGTCTACCGCATCGGGTCGGTCTGCGAAGCGGCCGGCGTCGAGCATCCCACCATCGTCACCGAGTGCGGCCGGGCCATGGTCGCCCACAGCTCGGTGCTGGTGTTCGATGTTCTCGGTTCGGCCGGCCCGTCCGAGCTGATCGATCGCACGCTCATCGAGGCCAGCGGCCCCGACGACGAGCCCCAGCCGATCCGCGACCTGCGCGCCGCCATCTCGACCGCGGCCCGACCAGAGGGGCGGCTCGTGGAATGCTTCCACGACGCCGAGCGAGCGCGGGAGGAGGCCCTTACGCTCTTCAGCCTCGGTTACCTCAACCTCAGCGAGCGCGCGCTTGCGGAGAAGCTGTTCTGGACCACCTGCCTGCTGGTCCAGGAGGCCTGCCTGCGGCTCGAGGAGATCCCCGACGCGCTCTCCGGCATCCACGACCTGATGAGCGAGAACTACTTCTGCAACTTCTCGCTGTTCCAGTCGCTGCCCGACACCTGGGCCATCGACCAGCTCTTCCCCATCATGCCGATCCACCGCCTCGGCGAGGAACCGGCCGAGCGGGCGGTGCTGGCGGACATCACCTGCGATTCGGACGGGAAGATCGACAGCTTCATCGGCGTCCAGGGGCAACCCGAGAAGACGCTGCCCGTCCACGGGCTGCTCAACGAGCCGTACTACCTCGGCGTGTTCCTCGTCGGCGCGTACCAGGAGACGCTCGGCGACCTGCACAACCTCTTCGGCGATGCACACGCCGTCCACATCGATATCGAGGACGGCCAGTGGGTCATCGGCGAGGTGGTCAAGGGCGACTCGATCCGCGAGGTGCTCAGCTATGTGCAGTACAACCCGGACGGGCTCAGCCGTGATCTCGAGAAAGAGTGCGAGCGGGCCGTCCGCTCGGGCAACATGTCCGTGCAGGAAAGCCGCATCCTGATCAACTTCTACGACCGCGGCCTCAACGGCTACACCTACCTCGATCCCGACGCCGAGCTGAGCTGACCAGCACCCCCCACGCATTCATCCATCCGGAGCACGCCGATGACCCAGTTTCTGGACCCGCCCGCGGAACACACCCGGGCCGAGTCGAGCGCCATCCGCATCATCCCGGTGCCCTATGACGGCACGAGCACCTTCCGCAAGGGCGCGGACCGGGGCCCGGTCGCACTGCTGGAGGCCTCGACTCAGGTCGAAACCTTCGACATCGAGACCCGCAGCGAGGTCCATCTCCACGGCATCCACACCGAGAGCCCGGTCGTCGGCGCCACCACGCCGGAAGACCTGGCCCCGATGGTCCGCGCCCGGGTCAAGGACGCCCTTGATCACGGGCGCTTCCCGGTCGTGATCGGCGGGGAGCACTCCGTGACCATCGGCGCGGTCGAAGCGGTCGCCGACCACCGCGGCAAGGGCAAGTTCACCGTGCTCCAGATCGACGCCCACGGCGACACCCGAGAGTCCTACCACGGCTCGACCCACAACCACGCGTGCGTCATGGCGCGGGCGAAGGAGCACGCGACCATCGCCCAGGTCGGCATCCGCGCGATCGACTCTACGGAATGGAACGAGACCATCATCCACGACCGCGTCGTCTGGGGCTGGGAGATCAGCAAGGCGACCGACGACGCGTGGATGGACCGCGTGATGGCCATGCTGGACGAGACCGTATACATCACGGTGGACCTGGACGCCTTCGATCCCTCGATCCTGCCCGCGACGGGCACACCGGAGCCGGACGGGATGACCTGGCGTCAGGTCAATGACCTGGTCCGGCGGGTCTGCCGCCAGCGCAGGGTTGTCGGCTTCGATGTGGTCGAGCTGTGCCCGCACGAGGCCCACCACGGCAGCGACTTCGTCGCCGCCAAGCTGGTGCACCGGATGCTCAGCGAGGTCTTCACCGCCCGGGCCTGATCAGCGGCGGCGTTCGGCCCGGCCCACCAGCTCGCGGGCGCCGTTGATGACCTTGTCCCAGTCGAGCGCCGGGCCGGGGTCGATCTTGTTGCGCTGAACATGCCAGTGTCCAAGGACGCCCCGGAACGATCGGAACTCGTCCGGGTCCAGGACGCGGTCGACCACGCCGCCAGAGGGTGCTCTCGGATAATCCAGCTCGATGCCGGGCAGGGCGCGGTGCAACGCGGCCGTCAGCCTGATGAGCGCGTCGTACTGCTCGGGCGTGAAGTCCCACATGATCAGGTCCGAGCCGTTGATGGATCCCGTGACGGGGTCGGGCCGGGCCGGGTAGCCGACAAAGCCCGGCGTGCGGACACCGCCGTCGCCGAAGCGTTCCGGGACCGTGATGCGGGTGCGCCCGTTCGCGTCCGGGCCGTACCACTCGGTCAGCGGGCGGGCATCCAACGATGGGTACGCGCCGATGTGGGCGATCTCGACGCCGACCGAGCGGTCGTTGGCGATCGTCGCGTGCCAGGCGCGTTCCTTGACATCCAGGGTCTGGTAGATGGTGCCGTCGATGTCGATCATGAAGTGGATCGACAGGCCGCGCATGTCGTGGAGCACCCGGAAGCAGGTCCGGCTGGTGCCGCTGACATCGTAGTGGAGCACGAACTGATCCACGACGCCCCGGAGCTCTTCCAGCGTCCAGCCGCCGCCGCGGACCCGCTCGTTCAGTTCGGGGTCGTCGGTCCGGCGCTGGCCGTAGCGGTTGGGCGTGCGGAGCGCGTCCTTGATGGAGTCCCAGCCGGACTCCTCGGCCCGGGCGAAGCGCCGTTCGACGCGGTAGGCGTCATAGCCGCCCGGGTCGGTCCAGAGGACGACCGGCGCTCCGGTGTGGAAATACTGGCCCGCGACAACGATCTCGTCACCGAGACGCTCAAGACGATCGCCGGGCATTGGGGCTTTGACCCTCGGCCCGGGCTGGCAGCAGGCCGACAGCACCAGGCACAGCAAGCCGGCCACGATCGAGATCCATCCATCACCACGGGTCATCGGGAACCTCCGTGCAACTTCCGATCCGTGAGGGTATCGTGCCCGGCATGCTGACGCGCTTCTCATCCGACCTGACCGCGCTGGACTGGGCCGTGCTTTCGGGCTATTTCGTGCTCCTGGCGATGTCGGGGCTCTACTTCACCCGCCGGGCCCGCAAGCACACCAAGGACACCGATGACTACTTCCTGGCCGGGCGGCGCATGCCCGTGTGGGCGGTGGGGATCTCGATCGTGGCCACGAGCATGTCCGCCGCCTCGTTCATCGGGGTGCCCCAGCAGGGGTACACCAGCGATCTGACCTACCTGACCACCAACATCGGGATGGTCATCGCCGCGTTCGTGGTGGCGTTCGTGTTCATCCCGGCGTTCTACCGGCGTCGCGTGCGGACGATCTACGAGCTGCTCGACCAGCGGTACGGCCGGGGGGCGATGCAGGCCACCAGCGGGGCCTACATGCTCGGGCGGATCATGGCCAGTGGGGTTCGGGTGTTCATCGGGGCGATCCCGGCATCGATCATGCTGTTCGGGGCCGACGGGCTCGAGCCGGGCAACCTCTGCATCGCCATCGGGGTGCTGACCGTCGTGGGCATCGTCTACACGCTGGCCGGGGGCATCGCCAGCGTAATCTGGACCGATGTGATCCAGATGGCCATCCTGCTCGGCGCCTGCGTTCTGGCGATCGGCCTGATCGCGGCCAAGCTGCCGATCGGGGCCGGGGAGGCCATGGAGCTGCTGCGCTCGCCCGGGGACGGGCAGCCCAGCAAGCTCACGCTGTTCCAGGCCGCATCGCCGGGCAATCCGTGGTGGACCCTGCCGTTCTCGCTGCCGGCTGTGATCGTGGGCTTCACCCTGATGGGCATCGCCTCGTACGGGACCGACCAGGATCTGACCCAGCGGATGCTGACCTGCAAGGATGAGAAGTCCGCGGCCCGCTCGGTCATCGGGGGCATCCTTTTCGGCATCCCGTCGGTCGGGCTGTTTCTGGTGGTCGGCCTGCTGCTCTGGCTGTTCTATCAGAACCCGCAGGTCTGGGCCACCCACGCCATCGAGTCGCCCGCGATCCCCGAGGATTCGCGCCGCGTGTTCCTGAGCTTCATCATCGACCACATGCCCGCCGGCGTGAGCGGCCTGATGATGGCCGGGCTTTTCGCCGCCGGGCTTTCGAGCCTCAACAGCGGCATCAACGCCATGGCCTCGACCTTCATCAACGATTTCTACCGGCGGATCCACCCGGACAAGGACGAACGCCACTACCTCCGCGCGGGGCGCTGGGCGGTGGTCGGCTGGGGCCTGGTGCTCGGCGGATTCGCGGTCGTCTGCGTGTTCTGGCAGACCAGGGACGGTGAGCTGCAGGAGGGCGGCACGCTGCTGACCTTCGCCCTGTCCGTGATGACCTTTGCCTATGCCGGCCTGATCCCGGTGTTTCTCACGGCCCTGCTGACCCGACGCGGGAGCACGGAGAGTGTCATCGCCACGCTGATCACCGGGTTCGTGATTGTTCTCGCGATGCAGAGTATCGTGTGGGATCCATTCGTGGACATCCAGTCGATGCGTGACGCCTTCCTCGCCGAGCGCCTGATCAACCCCGACGCTACACGCCCGTTCCTGCTCGGCGTGATCGACCTGGCGTTCGTGTGGAAGCTCGCGATCGCCAGCACGGTCGCGATGGCCGTCAGTCTTTCCTTCCCGGGGTCGGATCCTCAAACCGAGAGGCTGTAATCAAGAAGCCCCGGGCGTGGGCCCGGGGCTTCGAAGAGCATGGTCCGCTCAGGGGCGGACAGGCGATGTCAGATCAGGGGCAACCCTGGTTGAACACGGCGATGTAGGCCGAAACATCGAAGAAGTTGAACAGACCGTCGCCGTTGAAGTCGGCGATCGGGTCCTGCGCGTTGAAGAGCTGGATGAAGGCCGCGACGTCGAAGAAGTTGAGCTGATCGTCGCAGTTGATGTTGGCCGGGCTGTCGCAGGGGCACGCCGCGCTGCCGAACGGGCGGAGGACATACACATCGCGAGCGGCGAAGTCGAGCACCATCAGGGTCTGGCTGTCCTCGTGCCACGCGAAGTCGTAGTAGCCCACGCCGGCCGGGAACGACACAGGGTTGCCCTGGCCATCGACGATGTTCATCGTGACCGGGGTGCCGTCCTTCTGGACGAGCTTGACGACATCGGCGAAGGCCTGACCGCCGGCGGTCAGCGGGCGGTCGTTGTAGATGACCATGTCCGTGCCTCCGTCGAGACCGTGCAGGATCGCGACATTCTGGCCGGAAACGAACGGGGCGTTATCCTGGCCGACCGAGACCCGGTTGGCGATCAGGCCGTCCGAACCACGCTCACCGATGATGAGGATGTTCGCGGCCCGCGCGGCCATGTCTCCCGTGTTCGGGTCGATCGCAAGGCCGCGCCAGAGCGTGCTGGTGTCGGGCTGGATCAACGAGGGGCCGGTGGGCGGGAAGTACGCGACACCGAAGATGCTGTCGAGGTTGGGGATCGGGTCGTTCAGTCCGGGCTCTTCCGGGAGGATGTGGCCGAACGGGCCGTTCTTCTCCTCCGCGGGGCCGGTGAACGGATCGAGCACGGCCGCGACGATGTCGCCGTCCGCCCCGAAGCCCTGCCCGTTAAATCCACGGTCCCAGGCGGGACCCGCGATGCCGCGCAGGTCGATGGACTGAGCCTTGAGGTTCAGCTCCCGGAGGAAGCCGCCCTGGGTCGAGGGCTTGGAGTTGAAGATCCGGATCTGATTCGAAGCGCCGGAACTGCCGTAGTCGATCGTGCCGAGCAGGCCACGCTCATCGTCCCAATCCAGGCCGGTCCAACCGCGGAAGTTGACAACGGGGCTGGGGACGCCGGCGAACGACCCCTCGACTTCAGCGAAGCTCCGGCCGCCGGAACCCAGCAGGAAATCCTGGATCTGCACGATCCGGACACCAGGGATCGGATCGGCGAAGTTCGCGAAACCGCCGATGTAGGCGTCGGTGCCGTCGAAGGCGATCGAACTGGGGTTGTTGCCGATGAAGAACGCGTTGTCCGTGGCGCTGAGCAGATCGATCTCTTCGATCTGGACAAGCTCGAATGTGAAATCCTGGGCCATCGTCGGCGAGACGCCGAGAGCCCCCGCGGCCAGAATCAGGGCAGGGCTGATGCGGTTCATGTGTTCCAATCTCCCTCTATGGATGGTCGTGACCAGATGGCCGGGTACCAGAGCCCGGGCGATCATGATTATATAACTATCCGGCGGTTTGCGAAAGCCCCTTTTGGCGAACCTGTCGGTTTCCAGGCTGGAATTTCGGCTCGGGATCTCTAGAAATTGCTTTCTAGGACCTGGGCTTTTGCCGCAGTCGCCGCGAGTCTGGCGGCTCCCCGGGCCGCGTGGTGGCGGCAGGTCCCAAAGGCCAGCCGCCAACCCGCCGGGGCCACCCGGGTCAGGTCCTGCCGGACCGCCTGGTCGATCGCCTGCGCTCGGGGGGCCAGCGCGAGCCCGATACCCCCGAGGACCAGCACGAGGTCCGGGGTGTAGACGGCCAGACCGATCCGGATCAAGCGGACGAGCGTGCGGATCGCGGGATCATCCGCGGGCATATCGGCGAGCCGGTCGGCGAAGTCCGCTCCGAAACGACGCTGCAGGGCCGGAACACCGAGGTAGGCCTCGGCGGAATCACGACCGCCGTCGGGGCCGACCAGACCGGCGGGATGATCGGGCTCCATCGGTCCGACATCGATCTGGCCAAGATGACCGACGCCGGACCCCGCGAGGCCGGCCGGAGCACCGTCCACCAGCAGGCTGACGCCGATGCCGGTGCCCACCGCGATGCCGAGCACCCGTTGTCGGTCCGGATGGTCCATCGCGGCATCGGCGGTGGCGGCCTCGGCATCTCCGAAAACACCGAAGGGAACCGCGCGGCCGACCGCCCGGAGCACGATGTGCTCGAAGGGCTCACCCTCCAGACCCGGCGCGTTCACGGCGAGTTCGACGCACCGCCCGTCGCGCGAACGCCGGCCGGGCACGCAGAGCCCCACCACATCCGCCGGTGAGGCTTCAAGCCGGCCGACGGCCTGCGCGATCGCGGCATGCAGGGAGTCGCGATCCGGACGCGAGTAGGCTTTGCTGGCGCCGAGCTGAACCCGGCCATCGGCGCCGAGCAGCGCGGCCTTGACCGCCGTCCCGCCGATGTCGATGCCGAGCGCGTTCACGGCCCGCCCTGGGATTGATCGGACGGATCCTGCAGCTCATCCTGCCGGATGACCTCAATCAGGATCTCCTTGTCGAGCTGGTTGATCACGCCGTCCCTGTTGACATCGCGGGGAGATCGATACCAAGCGTGCAGATCGTCGATGTCCACGGTGCCCGTTCCGGTCAGATCGAGGTCGAACGGGACGGGCTCGGTGAGCAGCTTGTGCAGCCGCAGCTGGTCCTGGTAATCCACATCCCCGTCGCCGTCGAGGTCAAAGAGATTCAGCACGCCGGGCTGAAACCCGCCGGGGCCGGGCCCGGTGAAGTTGTTGAGGAACGCCTGGAGTTGACGCTCGCCCACCACGCCGTCCGGTCCAAAGCGAAACTCCCTGAACTGCTTGCGGAACAGGGCGCGATCCTCCTCGTCCATGACGCCGTTGCCGTTGAGATCGGCCGCCTCGAAGCCCGGCGGGGGCGGGCCGGGCGCGAACGACATCGCGTACTCGAAGAAGGCCCAGTCCCTCGCGTCGACATCGAAGTCACGGTTGAAATCGGCGGACTGGAAGGTCGCCTGGGTTTGCAGGAAGTTGCGAAGATCGTTCTGCATGCTCAAGTTGTTGATCAGGGTGTTGGCGTCGAAGAGGATGAAATCCTCGATGCCCACGCTCTTCGCCGCCGCGAGCTGCTGCGAGATCGTCGGACGCGTCTGATTGGTCAGGATGGCCAGGCCCGCGACGACCCGGGCGTCGCCGGCCTGGTTGAGCGCAAGCTGCAGGTCGTTGCGGATCGCGTTGGTCGAGAACCCGTACGCCATCGGCACCACGATGTCGAGCCAGCCGTTCTGGGCCATCTGCGGCCAGTCCTGCATCTTGACAAGCTGGGAGGAACTCGTCATGGCGTTCGCAAAGATCGCCCCCGAAAACTCCAGGCTGGGATTCACCTCGATCATGGCGTCACGCATGACCTTGGCCGCCTTCGCGATCCGATCCCGGCGGAAGGTCACCCACTGGTTCCAGAGTGGGGCGCTCGGCCCCCGGACGCCCACGAGGGGATCGACACCGAACAGGCCGAAAAACTCCAGCCGTGCGTTGAAATCGTACGAGTACGGAGCGGGCTGGCCGTCGCCGGGGTTGTTGTCGAGCGGGAACCGGTGGTAGTCGGTCTGGATGCCCCACAGCCCGGGATAGTCGGCAAGTTCGGCGACATACTCGGCCAGCTTGGCCTGGACCCCCGGCAACCCCAGGTTCACGAACACCTGACCTGGGATGTCACCGATGTCGGTGTTCTCGTTGTGATCCACCACCTTCCATTCCGGGTGCTGCTCGAGGATGTAATCCCCCGATCCCTGGAATGACCAGTAGGCGGACTCGAGCCAGGCGTGGACTCGGATGCCCCGCTTCGCTCCGATGCGGATCGCCTCGGCGAGGTAATCGAAGCCGAACCGGTCCTGAAAGACCTCCGACTGGTTGGTCGCCAGGCCCCAGTAGAAGGTTTCGAGGAACACATCGCGGATGCCGCAGGCGGCCAGGGTCTGGAAGTTCGACTCCAGCGCGCTCAGGGTCGCCGGCGGACGCAGCCAGACGCCGCGGATCTTGCGCCGGGTCTGGGCGTCGGGCGGCAGTGGCGCGTTGATGCGGACCCCGAGGTGATTGGCCACGGCCCGGAACTGTCCGTCGGAAGGCCGATTGGTGGTCCGCGTCGTTCCGTCATCATGGATGAATGAACTCGAGCCGCCACCATCGAGGTTGATCGCGTCCCAGGCCCCGAACTCGATCATCAGATCCGCCAGTTGGGGCAGCGTCACCCCGTTGGACCACCCCGGCTGGCGCCCGTCGATGACCATCAGGATCAGCGTGCGCCCATCCTGGGACACGCCGGCCGCGGTGCGAGGGTTGCGGGTGCTTGGTTCCACGCGGGCGGTGGAGCCGGTGTTCTGGCCGGCCGTGACCAGCTTCGTTCCGGGCACATTGTCCATGTCGGACGGACCGACGCCCGCCACGGCCTGGCGTGCGTTCTGGGCATCGACATTGGAGAAGTTGCCGACCACCGCGACGCCGTCGTTGCGGATCATCAGGGCGGGATCATGCGGGTTGTCACCGAACCGGCGCGCACCGGAGACGATCGTGCCATCCGAGACGCTGAGGCCGACGATGTTGGCCAGCCCGCCGCCGAGCGAGCCGTAAAAGTTGGCGTTGATGGCGAGCCGGAGACCGTTGTTCTGCTGCCAATGGTCCGTGCGGGTCAGCACCGCCTCGGCCCCGGTGCCCTGGGGGGCCGGGCCCGTGACCCGGACTTCAACCGTCGGGTCGTTCAGATCGACGACCGCGACCCAGCCGCGGACCTGGCGGTTGGCGATCGACCGGTTGATCTCGGTCACGGTGACCGGCCCGGCGAGCAACGCCGGCGCGGGCATGGTGAGCACCAGCAAGAACAGCAGACACACGCTCTTGAACATCACAATCCTCTCGCATCGTCAACAGGGCATGTCGTTCGGCCCTTCCAGGTTCAAATCATCGGCTCAGGAACCGGGCGGGAAGACGGACATGTCCTGCCGGCGGTCGATCAGCAGCTCGACCGCCTCATAGGAATCACTCCCGTCGATCCGCAGCAAACCGCCCCGGTGTTCGATCTGATCGAACTCTGACCATCCGGACCCTTCGGAACCCCGGGCGATCACCCGATAACGACCCGCGGGCACATCCCGGGCGGCCCATCCCGCGGAACCCCGCCGCTGCAACGGGATCGACGGCGTCCGCCAGCCATCGGGCCGCATCGGATGGGGTGCGTGCCCATTGCCGGCGACATCGTACAGGGCCTCGATCTGGCGGGGGTAGACATCAAGCACGCCGCGGCTGAACCACCACACATGGCCGCCCGCCTTGGTCGACCGGACATAGTCGATTTTCTGCTCCAGGTCCGCCCACGGCACCGGGTCGGGCCGACTCCCCGTCGTCAGCACGCCGGCGAGCATGTCCTTGACCCGATCGCCGGCCCCGTACTGATGCAGGTTGCCGATCTGCTGATCCCAGGTCGCCTTGAACGCGGGCCAGTCGTAGCGGTAGGCCTGGGGGATGAACTCGTCCCACCACATGCCCTCGCTGTTGCCCGGCTCCCAGGCGGCCCACTTTGGCCACTCGAGGAGATAGTTCTCCCAGCACCACGGGTACGGCGCGGGGCTGAGCGAAACGATCAGCCCCGGACGCGCTTGACGGAGTTCCTTGACGAACTGGCGGGCGTACTCGTTGACCTTGTCCGCACGCCAACGCATCCAGGCCGGGTCCTTCGGATCCTGCGGCGGTGCCTTCCCGCCGTGATCGTTCCGGTACCATGCCACGGTGAAATCGTCGTAGCCCATGGTGTAGTACGGCCACACGATCCGGTCGTCGAGCTGCACGCCGTCAAGGTCATAGCGATCGACCGCCTCGAGGATGATGTCGAGCAGGAAACGCCTGGTCTCCGGGTGGAGCGGGTTCATCCAGACGAACCCGTTCGGGGCGACCTCGTTGCCCTCCTGATCTCGGCTGAGCCAGTGCGGGTACATCTCGCGCAGGTGGTTCTCGGTGTCCTTGTGGGCCGCCATGAAGCCGTACTCGAACCAGCCGATCATCAGCAGGCCGTTGCGGTGGGCCTCGATGGTGGTCTCGCCGAGGAGGTCGCGGGCCTCGATGGGCTTGTCCGGATCGCCGGGGTCCTGCTTGATCAGGGCGGGACGCCGGTCGACCCCGATCACCCGCTCGAGCACCGCCGAGGGATACTGGGTGTATCCGTTCTTCCAGGCCTCAACATACACGGTGTTCAACCCCATCTCGCGGAGCCGACGCATGGTTTCGGCCGTTTGCCCCGGGGATGCGATGTGGTCGTTGGCCGTGGTCGTCAGCCAGACGCCGCGGACCTCGGCCGGGGCCGAGGTCGCCTCGGGCACGCCGCCCTGAGCCGGGGATACACAGCCCGCCATGCCCCACCCAAGGCAGGCCATCGCGAGCAACTTGACGGATCGGTGCAGCATGCGTCTACCCTTCGTTCACAGTGCGGGCAGCGGCCCGCGCGGAGGAGTTTCGACACCGGGCATCGCCCGGATGGTGACAAACATGAGTGACAACGGATCCTTCGCCCTCGCCGTGATCGGTGCCGGCGGCATTTCCAACGCCCATTCCGCCGCCGCCAAGGACTCGGGCGGATCGGTCCGCATCGCGGCCGTGGCCGACAGCAACCTCGAAGCGGCCGCGAAGCTCGCCGGCCAGCACGACGCGAAAGCCTTCGGCACCATCGACGCCCTGTTCGCGGCCATCGACGCCGGCGGGGTGGCCGTCGACGGCGTGGTGCTCTGCACCCCCCCCACCGTCCGGGTCGAGCCGATCCGCGAAGCGCTCCAGCGGGGCATCGCGGTCCTGGCCGAGAAGCCACTGGCCCTGAACCCCGAGGACGCCGCCCGCATCGTCGAGATCGCCGATGCGCATCCGAACACCCTCTTCGGGATCGCCTACTGCCACCGCTTCGCGCCCCCGATCGCGGAGATGAAGCGGCTGGTCGAATCCGGCAAAATCGGTCGGCTGACCCGCTTTGAGAACGCCTTCGCGTTCCACCATCCGCCCATGGCCGAGCGGTGGATGTCCGACCCGGCGGTGTCCGGGGGCGGGTCGTTCATCGATACCGGCTGCCATTCGCTCGATCTGTTCCGGCACCTCGTCGGCCCCGCCGAGGTGGTCGGTTCGGTCTACGACACGGAGTGGGAAGGCCGCGGCGAGTCCAGCGCGACCGTGCTGGTCAAGGCTTCCGAGGGCTCGCACGCGGGGGTTGCGGGCGTGATCCTCGCCGGCTGGATGGAGCCCGAGCGGTTCACCGTCGCCCTGATCGGGACCAACGGCGCGCTGCACTACGACTACATGAAGCCGACCGAGCTGGTCTATCGGCCCGGGATCGGGGATGCCGAGATCATCACGGTCGAGTCTCACGAAGTCCGGTTCTCCCGTCAGCTGGTCCATTTCGCCAAGGCGGCCCGGGGCGAGGCCCCTCGAGGGGTGCTCGCCGACGCCCGGGACGGGCTTGGAGCGGCCGAGGCGGTTGACAACGCCGCCCGAGCCAGTAAGGTTATATAATCTTTTCCGGATCGGTGCAATCCCTCCCCGATCCGAAAATCCCCACGGCCGAGACATCGGCCGAGGGGCTTTGCCCCAATCGGCGCGTGCTGAAGGGCTCTGCCACCCGTCTCCGAGGGAGAGACCCGTGATCGGACTTGAACACGCCGGACCGTCGCCGGAACGCGTCCCCGTCACCGTCTACGCATCGTCCAGTTCCGCGTCCCGGGCCGTGGCCCGTGAGATCGCGGACCTGGTCCGACAGAAATCCGCCCGGGGCGAGAAGACGGTTCTGGGCCTGGCCACCGGCTCCACGCCGCAGGCCGTGTACGAGGAACTGATCCGCATCCACCGCGAAGAGGGGCTGTCCTTCCGGGATGTGGTCACCTTCAACCTCGACGAGTACTGGCCGATGGGGCCGGAGGAGTTGCAGAGCTACCGCCGGTTCATGCGTGAGCACCTCTTCGACCATGTGGACATCGACCCGGCCAACGCCCATGTGCCCGACGGCACGATCCCCCGCGAGGATGTCGAGGCGTACTGCGAGCGGTACGAGAAGGCCATCGCCGACGCCGGCGGGCTGGACCTGCAGCTGCTGGGCATCGGGCGGACGGGCCATGTGGGCTTCAACGAGCCCGGGTCGAGCAAGGACAGCCGCACGCGACTGATCACGCTGGACAAGGTCACGCGGATGGACGCGGCCAGCGATTTCTTCGGCGAGTGGAATGTGCCCCACCAGGCGATCACGATGGGTGTCGGCTCGATCCTCGACGCCAAACGGGTCGTGCTGATGGCCTTCGGCGAGCACAAGGCCCCGATCGTGCGTCGCGCGGTCGAGGGCGAGATCACCAACACGGTCGCGGCGTCGTTCCTGCAGGAACACGCCAACGCGCGGTTCGTGCTCGACGAGGCGGCGGCCGCGGAACTGACCCGCTTCAAGACACCGTGGCTGCTCGGCCCGGTCAAGCGGTTCGGGCACTCGTGGGACAACCCACGCCTGGTCAAGCGGGCCGTGATCTGGCTGGCCCGCACCCTCGGCAAGCCGATCCTCAAGCTCACCAACGAGGACTACAACGAGCACGGCCTGCAGGAGCTTGTCGCGGTCCGCGGCGGGGCGTACCAGGTCAACATCGAGGTCTTCAAGAACCTTCAGAAAACCATCACCGGCTGGCCCGGCGGCAAGCCCGGCCGGCCCAAGTTCGTGCCTGGCAAGGGCATTGACGACAGCCAGACGGACGATCAGTTCCCCAAGCGGGTCATCGTCTTCAGCCCGCACCCGGACGATGATGTGATCTCCATGGGCGGCACCTTCATCCGGCTGTGCGACCAGGGCCACGAGGTCCATGTCGCCTACCAGACCTCCGGCAACATCGCGGTGTTCGATGACGAGGCCGCCAAGTTCGCCGATTTCACGCAGGAGCTTTCCAAGGCCCTCGGCTTCGCCACCGACCAGATCGCGAGCCTGACCGGCAAGGTCCAGGAGTTCATGCGCGACAAAGAACCCGGCGAGGTCGACTCCCCCGAGATCCAGGCGATCAAGGGGCTGATCCGCCGGGCCGAGGCCCGCGCGGGCGCCAAGTACTCCGGCGTCAAAGCCGAGAACATCCACTTCCTCGACATGCCCTTCTACGAGACGGGCAAGGTCAAGAAGAAACCGCTGGGCGAGGACGACATCCGCATCGTGATGGACCTGCTCCAGCGAGTGAAGCCCCACCAGGTTTACGCGGCCGGAGATCTTTCCGATCCGCACGGCACGCACCGCGTGTGCCTCGCCGCGGTCACCACCGCGCTGCACCGGCTGCGTGATGAGCCGTGGATGAAGGACTGCACTGTCTGGCTGTACCGGGGCGCGTGGCAGGAATGGGGCGCCGAAGACATCGAGATGGCCGTGCCGCTCTCGCCCGAGGAGGTCGACCGCAAGCGGATGGCCATCTTCAAGCACCAGAGCCAGAAAGACCGCGCCCTGTTCCCGGGCCCCAACGACACCCGCGAGTTCTGGCAGCGGGCCGAGGACCGCAACCGCGACACCGCCGAGCTCTACGACGCGCTGGGCCTGCCCGAGTATCAGGCGATCGAGGGCTTCGTGACCTGGAAACCCAGCGCCGCCGACGGCTCGCTCGACGACGCGAACGCCGCCGCCGAGATCAAGCCCCTCGCCCAGACCGAGGCCCTGCGTTGAGCGCGGCCCTGGGTGTGTGCTCGTGGTCGCTCCGGCCCGCCTCGCCAGGCGAGCTGGTCGCCGCGATCAAGGCGTGCGGCGTCTCCGCCGTGCAGCTCGCGCTGGACCCGGTGCGCACCGGCCAATGGGATGAGATCGAGACCGTGGCCCTGCTCGACGGCGCCGGCATCGAGATCGTCTCGGGCATGATGGCGACCGCCGGCGAGGATTACACGACGCTGGACACCATCCGAGAAACCGGCGGCGTCCGCCCGGACCATACCTGGCCGGAGAACCTGGCGGCCGCCCGGGGGAACGCGGAACTGGCCGCCCGCATCGGGGTGAACCTTGTCACCTTCCACGCGGGCTTCATCCCCCATGACCAAAGCGACCCCGAGTGGGCCAAGCTCATCGCCCGCCTGCAGGATCTCGTGGATGTGTTCCACGGCTGCGGTGTCCGGGTTGCGTTCGAAACGGGCCAGGAGAGCGCTGAAACCCTGCTCGAAGCCATGGACGCCCTGAACCGCCCCACCGCCGGGATCAACTTCGACCCCGCCAACATGATCCTTTACAACATGGGCGACCCCGCCGATGCCCTCTCCAAGCTCTCGCCCAGGGTTGAGCAGATCCACATCAAGGACGCCGTCCACACCAAATCGCCGGGCGAATGGGGCGAGGAAGTTCCCGCGGGAACCGGCGCCGTGGATTGGAGCGCGTTCTTTAAGATCGTCCGCGACCGCCTGGCCGACTGCAACCTCGTGATCGAGCGGGAAGCCGGTGAGCAGCGGGTCAAGGATGTCCGGACCGCCGCGGCCCTCGTCCGGGCCAACGCGAACTGGATCGAACAGCCATGAGCAAACCCGTCGGCATCGGCATCATCGGCATGGGCTTTATGGGCCAGACCCACACCAAGGCCTTCACCGCGGCCGCCGCCGCGGGGCACCCGTGCGTGATCCGGGCCGTGTGCGATCGTGACCCCGGCCGCCGGGCCGGAAAAGCCGCCGCGGTGGGCAACATCAAGTCCGGCGCCGAAGCTCAGCAGCTCTTCGACCCGGTCGAGGTAGCCGGCCACGCCGACCCGGCCGATCTGCTCGCGGATCCCTCGATCGAGCTGGTCAGCATCTGCACCCACACCGACACCCATGTGGACCTGGCGATCCAGGCCCTGGACGCCGGCAAGCATGTCCTGGTCGAGAAACCCGTGGCCGTGACGGTCCAGGAAGTCGAGCGGCTCGCGGCCCGTGTCGCCCGATCGGGCCGCCTGTGCATTCCCGCGATGTGCATCCGCCACTGGCCGGGATGGGCCGACCTCCGGGCGATGATCGCTTCCGGCGAGCAAGGCCAGGTCGTCCATGCACGGTTCGAACGCCTGGGCGCCCCCCCGGCCTGGGCCGGCGACTTTTATGCCGATCCCGGCCGCAGCGGCGGCGCGATCTTCGATCTGCATGTCCACGACGCGGATTTCGCGCTGAGCCTCTTCGGCAAGCCGGCGTCGGTCAGTTCCATCGGCGACGCACACCACATCGCCACCCAGATGCACTACCCCGGCGGGCCCGCGGTCGCGACCGAGGGCGGCTGGCTCAACGACCGCTCCTTCCCCTTCCGCATGGCCTTTGTCGTGGAGTTCGAGCGTGCGGTCGTTGCGTTCGACTCGTCCCGCGATCCGGCCATGGTCCTGCACACCGGCGGCCAGAGCCGGACCATCGATCTGCCCGGCCACACCGGCTACGACGCCCAGGCCCGGGCCGTGGTCGACGCCATCGCCAACGGACGCAATCGGGAGACCCTCCCCACGATCGCGGATGCCCTGGCCGTGACCCGCCTCATCGAGGCCGAACGCACCAGCGCCGCCGAGGGCCGGCCGATCGACATCAACTGGTAAACCCCCCCCGCCCCCCGCCCCGGACCCCCCCCACGGAGTTTCTCACCCATGAACATCGGCGCCATCGGCATCGACTCGTCTCACCTGACCGAGTTCACCCGTCGAATCAAAGAGCTTCACGACGCCGGCAAGACCCCCTGCCGCGTCACCCACTTCTTCGATCCCGGCAACCACGAATGGCAGCACCCCGACGGCCCCGAACAGAGCCGCAAGGATGTCGACGCCTGGAAGGCACGCGCCCTGGAACTGGGTGCGACCGAGGTCGGCTCGATGGATGAGCTGCTCGACGCCGTCGACGGCGTCATGGTCCTGAACATCAACGGCCACCGTCACCTCGAACTGGCCAGCCCATCGCTTGACCGCGGCATGCCCACCTACATCGACAAGCCCATGACCTGCTCGCTCGCCGAGGCCAGGACGCTGCTCGAAAAGGCCCGCACGGCCAAGGCCCGGGCCTACAGCGCGTCCTCGCTCCGCTTCGTCGAGGAGATCGAGCGGATCGACTTCGGCGCCATCGGCCCGGTCGTCGCGATCGACGCCTTCGGCAACGGCGAGTTGCTCGACATGATGCCCCACCTCTGGCACTACGGCTGCCATTCGATCGAGATGGTCGACGCGATCTTCCGACGCTCCGGCCAAGGGGGGGGCGTGGGACGCGTTTCCGCCGTCGCGATGCCGGACCGGCACCTGCTCGACATGGAGTACCGCGACGGTCGGTATGTTCGGATCCGGATGGACCGGAAGGCTTCCTGGGCGTTCGGGGCAACGATCCATGGCGAGAAGGGCGTTGAGCAGTTCGTAGTCGACTTCGCGCCGGTCTACACCCGCCTGGTCGCGGGCATGGTCCGCTTCTTCGAAGGCGGCCAGGCCCCGGCGGATCTGCGGGACATCGTGGAGAATGTCGCCGTCATGGAGGCCGGCAACCGTTCGATCGGGCAGGATGGCGCCTGGGTCGATGTGCCCGAGATCCGATAACCCGACTCAGAGGGTCTGGATAAAATGCGGCTGCAATCGGTGCTGGGAACCATCGGACCCGCTGCGAAGGCTCAGAAACTACTTTCTAAATCTCTGATTTCGTGCTTTCTTTCCCGCTTCGCACAGAACATCTTGTGCAGACCGCACGGATTGTTATAGAATATTGACCGTCCCCCTGGCACCCGACCTCGAGGCAGGTGCCAGCGTATGGGGGGAACGGCAGTGGCACACGAGACCTCTGGCCACCGTCCGCTTCGCGAGGGAAGGTCTCAAGAACTCAGATTTGGAGAGATGAGATGATCAAGCAGACCATGATTGGAGTGGCGCTCGCCGCCGGAATGGCCGCGACCGCCTCCGGGCAGATCGCCATGCAGGAGATCCAGCGGATCGATCTGACGCCCCTTCTCGATGTGAACAGCCAGACATTCATCGGCAACAAAGCGTCGGCGGTCGCCTGGAACGGTTCCGATCTGTATATCGGCAGCTTCAATGCTGGGGGCGGCGGCGGGAACGGATCGGGCATCGCCAGCTTCTCCGGCGGCGCCTTTTCCGTGATGCAGTTCATCTCGGACACGCCGTTCGACCGCGGCTTCTCCGGCCTGGCCATCAAGGGGAACCGCCTCGCAGCGGCGTACGACTCGGGCGCGTCCCACCCCCAGGGTATCCAGGTGTTCGATACCTCGACCGGTTCTCCGCTTTGGGCCAAGGCCGCCCGTGGCGGCTCGGGCGTCGCCTTTGACCCCGGGTTCAACGGCGATGGCGCCGGCGTGGCCTGGACCACCTTCGGCAGCGGGCGTCGTGCCCTTCAGGACACCGAGACCGGCGCGGATATCTATACCACCGCCAACGGCATGATCATCACGCCTGACTTCGGCAGCTCCTTCTGGCGGGCCATGGATTTCGCCTCCAACGGTGACATGGTCGCCCGTCGCGCGAACGACCTGACCTTCCTGAGCCGCACCGGCGAAAACTCTGGAAGCGCTTCGATTCTGGTCGACAACGGCGCCAACGCCCCCTTCGTCAACGGGCAGAATCTCGCTTATGTCGAGAACTCCCCCTTTGGCGACTTCGTCATCTGGAATGATCGTGCCACCACGAATACCGGCCAGTCCGCCGAAAATGTCCTCCGCGCCACCGCCCTCGACGGCAGCAGTCTCGCGCTCAGCCTGAGCCTTCTCGGCGGCGACAGCTTGGCGCTCGGCAACGGGTACTACGACTTCTCGTGGGACCAGGCCACCAACACCCTGGCGGTCCTCGATTACTTCAACAACAACGTCCACATCTTCCTCGTTCCCGCCCCCGGCGCGGCCGGCCTGCTCGGCATGGCCGGGCTGCTCGCCGCCCGCCGGCGTCGCTGATCCCATATGACTTTTCGCCGGATCGGGCCCGACCGCCCGATCCGGTATTCATGACGACCCGACCGCAGCTGCAACCCGTCAGGGGTGAACCCGGCCGTCCGCTCTACGAGTTGGTCCGGGACGCCGTCCGCGACGCCGTCGACCGGGGCAGCTTCGGCCCCGGGGAGCGTCTGCCGAGCACCAAGGCGCTCGCGACCACGCTTGAGGTTTCGCTGGTCACCGTGCACCGCGCGCTCCAGGAACTCGTCGCGGCCGGCGTGCTGCGACGCGGCCAGGGCCGGGGCACCTTCGTCCACGAGTCCTACGCCGAGCCCTCCCACCGCACCTCCACGATGCGGGTCGGCATCGTTTTCCACACCGAGGCCTCCCTCGCAGACTCCTACCACGGGCAGATCATGGAGGGCGTCCGCCGCGGCGCCGAGGACATCGGCGCGGACATCGTGCTGCTCCGCTACGGCGAGGACTGGCGCAACGAGTGCCAGGGCTACCTCTATGTCAACCCCTTCAAGACGCAGCTCGATCACTCTCCCCGGTTCGGCCGACGCCCGACTCCGACAGACACCCCCCGTCAGCCGACGATGGTGGTGGGCGCGCGGACCGATGTGAGCCTGGTCGGCTGTGTGGACACGGACAACATCTCGCTCGCCGAGGCCGCCGTTCAGCACCTCTACGACCTCGGGCACCGCCGCATCTCGTTCCTCGGCGGCCAGTCGGACCTGACCAACAACATCGACCGGCTGACCGGCTACCGCAACGCCTGCCGTCGCCTCGGCCTGCCGCGCGAGGACGCCACCGAACTGTGCGCCCAGGGCTGGCAGCTCGGCGAGCAGGACATGGTCCAGCTGACCGATCTGCTCCGATCCGACAACGCACCCACCGCCATCTTCGCGGCGGGGTACTACTTCGCCCTGAATGTCTACACGGCCGCGAACAGGCTGGGCCTTCGGATCCCGACCGATCTATCGCTGATCGGCGTGGACGACCCGCCCAGCGCGGTCCACCTGTCCCCCGCACTGACGACCATGCGCCAGCCGCTCGTGGAGGTCGGAAAGACCGCCATCCGCGAGCTGCAGTCACAGGTCAAGACCGGCGCCGCTCCCGCGCGCCGGACCCTCGACGCCGAACTCATCATCCGCGAATCCACCGCCCGTGCCACGGACGCGCAGAGCCGTGTCACCACGCGCCGAGCCGCAGGAGTCAAATCATGATCCGCCGCCGCCCACGCGCCTTTACCCTCATCGAACTGCTGGTGGTCATCGCCATCATCGCCCTGCTGATCGGCATCCTGCTGCCGGCCATCGGGCGGGCCCGCGACACGGCCAGGAACATCATCTGCCAGACCAATGTCCGCTCGATCGGGCAGGGCATGGTTCTCTATGCCAACGACTGGAACGGCCGGTTCCCGCCCAATGTCAACGAGGGACGCGACGAGAACAATCGCCCCGGTATCTACTGGTACGAGAACCCGCGGATCGGCAACTACCTGCCCAACTTCGGCGGCAACGAGGCAACCTCCGACAACGCCGCCATTTCCGAGACCGCCGGCGGCGGGGTCTTTGTCTGTCCCAATCACCCCGACGCCCGCCGCTCCTACACCATGAACTTCTACGCCTCCAGCGGCGTCGCCCTGGCCCCCGGCAGCAACCCGAACGACTATCGCACCCACCGCTACCTCGCCGCCCGCAACGCCAACTTTAACACCGGCACCGGCGGCACCGGCTTCAACCAGTTCACCGCCAACGAGCCCAGCGGCACCTTCCTTGTGACCGAGGCCTGGGGCGTGTCGGGCGTGCAGCTCGACGGCGAGTACTTCTGGTTCACCAACTCGGCGGTCGGCCAGCAGGGACGCCCGGGCGAGCGGTTCGGAGGCGGCGAAGGCGTCGACGATTTCCCCGGAAACGCGTTCGGCACCCGCGGAGTCCGCGCCCCCGAGGCGGGCGTCTACGACCGCGGCAGCGGAATGAGCCCCACGCCGCATTCATACCTGCCCTACTACCGCCACCCCCGTCGCGGCGACAAGCCCTTCGCCCTCGAAGGCCGGGCCAACTTCGTCTTCCTCGACAACCATGTCAAGTCCATCGAAGCCCGTGATCTCTTCGAATCCGACACAGGCCTGAGTAGCTTCCAGGTCCTCTGGTCGAACGACGATCGCCGCCTGGACCGTGAAGTCAATCCCGGCAGCGGCGGCTGATCCGTTGCCGTCGGCACGCGACCCCGGGGTGCCCAAACCATGACGCAACCGCTCTACCGCGCCCTCATCGGTGTGCTGCTGATCCTCTCAGCCATGGCGGGGACCGCGTGCTCTGATCGGGAATCGGCGGAAATCAAGCTCGAACTCTGGACAATCTCCCTCCGCCCGACCTTCACGGACTACATGGAGCGACTCATCGAGTCCTTCGAGGCCGAGCATCCCGGCGTGCGGGTGGTCTGGGTCGATGTGCCGTTCAGCGCCGTCGATCGCAAGCTCATCGCCGCGGCCGCCGCGAACCGCGCCCCCGATGTGGTGAACCTTTCGGACATGATGTTCGCCCGCTTCGCCGGGGCGGGCGCGTTTCTCGAACTCTCCAGCGTCCTGGAGGACGACCCCGAAGAACGCTACCACACCGGCGCACTGGCCGTGGGCCGGCTCGGCGACGGCCTCTACGCCCTGCCCTGGTACCTCACGACCCAGGCCCGGATCGTCAACGAAGGCCTCCTCCGCGACCGCGAAACCGATCCGGCATCCATCGCCGCGGACTGGCCGACGCTGCGCCGTCAGGCCGCCGAGTACCACGCCCGCACAGGCGGGCTGCTCTTCACCCAGCCGCTGGGCGAGGACTCGCAGCTCCCCGTCATGATGCTCGCCGACGGCATCGTGCCCTTCCGCACCGACGCCGACAACCGGCTCCGGGCGGACCTGACCCGCCCCGAGATCGTCGAATGGATCCGCGACTGGGTCGATCTGTACCGATCCGGCGCCATGCCGCGTCAGGCCGCGACCAACGGCTTCGAGCACCTGATCGAGGTCTTTCAGGAAGAACGCGTCGCCGTGCTCAACACCGGCGCGAACTTTCTCGGCCGGGTCAAGGGCGTCTCGCCCCGCGTGTACGACCGCACCGAGGTCTCCGAGCCGATCGTCGGCGCCCTCGGCCGGGCTCACATCGCCGTGATGCCGATCTGCGTCAGCGCCCGCACCCGTCACCCGGAGATGGCCGCCCGGCTCGCGTGGTACCTGACCAGCCCGGAGAACCAGCTCGACTTCTGCCGGCTGGCACCCATCCTGCCGAGTACACCCGCCTCGCTCGAGGACGATTTCTTCGCGGGCCCGACGACCGAGGAGATCGAGCAGGGCATCGAGAAGATCGGCATCGCCCGGGCGATCGTGACCGACAGCCTGGCCGAGGGCGTGGCCTTCACCCCCGCGCTGGAATGCTGGCCGACCCTGCGCCGCTCGTTCAACGAGCACATCAAACGGGCGCTGCTCTCGGACCGTCCAGTCGAACGGGTCCTGGCCGAGGCCGAGCGGGACTGGAACCGGATCCTGGACGAGGCCGATCTCGCCCGTGAACGGGCCGGCTCTCCCCCGATGGGCATGGACGCGATCCCCCGGCCCGAGCCGGTGGCCACGCCGGCGCCCCGCGTGCAATCATCCACGACGGACGCGCCCCGATGAGCACCCTTCGCATGCACCAGCCGCTGACCCCCTGGCTCTTCCTGGCGCCGGCCCTGCTCGTGCTGGGCGTGTTCTTCGTCGGGTCCGCCATCCAGGTTGTCCACTACTCATTCACGCGGTACTCCGCCTTCGCACCGCCGGAGTATGTCGGCCTGGACAACTACGCCGCGTTGCTCTCCGACCGGATTTTCTGGCGGGCCATCGGCAACTCGTTCATCTACCTGCTCGTCACGCCGGTGCTGCTCGTGCTCTCGCTCGCGGCGGCGTTGATCATCGACTCGGGCATCCGCGGCGGCAAGCCCCTCCGCATCCTGCTCTTCCTGCCCGTCGTCACGCCGACCATTGTGGCGGCCATCGCTTGGCGGCTGGTCCTCAACGAGGACAGCGGCCTGCTCAACCAGGGCATCTCCCTGCTCTTCGGCTGGGCCGGAGTCGACGGCATCCGCTGGCTGACCGAGCACCCGTACACCCTCTTCAGCGCGATGATGGTCACCGCATGGAAGGGCTTCGGGTTCTACATGATGATCTTCCTCGCCGGCCTGATGCTGGTGCCTTCCTCAACCAAGGAGGCCGCGGCCATCGACGGCGCGGGGCCCTGGGGCGTCTTCCGCCATGTCACGCTGCCCAGCCTCCGCCCCACCATCACCCTGATCGCCGTGATCTCCTCCATCTCGGCCCTCAAGGTCTTCGACGAGCTCTTCGTCACCGTCCGCGGCGTGCCGGTCGATCAGCAGACCGGGGTCCCGTACATCTACGACCTCGCCTTTGAGCAGGGCGCCTTCGGCGCGGCCTGCGCCGCCGGCGTGGTGCTCTTCGCCATCATCCTCGTCTTCAGCCTGATCAACCTGCGCCTCTCGTCCGGCGGCAAGGAGCGGGCATGAACGCGACGACCCGGCATCCGGGCTGGACCATGGCCGCCTACGCCGCGGCCGTGTTCTTCATCGTGCTCGCCATCGGTCCGGCGATCTGGCTCGTCGTCGGGGCCTTCCAGTCCACCGAGGCCGATCTGAACACCCTGAGTGGCCCGTGGACAACCCGCAACTTCGAAGAAGCCGTTAGCGAGGGCGGCCTCGGCATCGCCGCGATCAACTCGGTCATCGTCACGCTCGCCCGCGCGGGCCTGAATGTGCTGCTCGCCGCCCTGGCCGCCTACCCGCTCGCACGCCTGAGCTTCCGCGGCCGGGACGCCGTGTTCATCCTGGTCCTCGCGACGACCATGATCCCCGAGCAGGTGATTGTGGTCCCCATGTTCAAGATCGCCGCGGGACTGGGCCTCTACGACGCACTGGCGGGCGCGGTCATCCCCTTCTCCGTGTCCGCCTTCGGGATCTTCCTGTGCCGACAGGCCTTCCTGGCGATCCCCCGTGACCTCGAAGAGGCCGCCTGGATCGACGGCGCCGGCTCGCTGCGGATCTGGTGGTCCGTCATGCTCCCGCTGGCGATGCCCTCGCTGGCCCTGCTGGCGCTGTTCAGTGTCATCGGGGCGTGGTCCGACCTGCTCTGGCCGCTGATCATCCTGCAGAGCGAGCACAAGTTCACCCTCCCCGTGGCCATCAACCGGATGCTGGATCTCTTCGCCACCAACCCGCGCGTCGCCTACGCCGCCTCCGTGCTCGCCATCGTCCCCATCGTCGTGTTCTTCCTCGCGGTCCAGCGCTGGCTCAAGCCCGAACTCTTCGGCGGCGCGGTGAAAGGCTGACCTGAGTGGATTCCATCCGCACCCCCGTCCTGATCGTCGGCGCCACCTGCGGCGGGGTCCCCGCCGCCCTCGCGTGCGCCCGCAACGGGGTCCGCTGCGTCGTCGTCGAGCCCACCCCCTGGGTCGGCGGCCAGCTCACGGCCCAGGCCGTCCCGCCCGACGAGAACCCCTGGGTCGAGGGCAACGGCCCGGATGCCCCGGCGGGCTTCCGCGGCTGCACGGGCTCATACACCGAGATGCGCAACCGCGTCCGTGCCTGGTACCGCGAAAACCGCACCCTGATCCCAGAGGTCCGTGACAACCCGCTGATGAACCCCGGCCGGGGTTGGGTCAGCCGCCTGTGCGCCGAGCCTCGCGTCATCGAGCGTGTCCTCCGCGACATGCTCTCCGAGCCGCCCGTCCGCGGCCTGATCGACCTGCGAACCGGGTGGGAGCCGCACCGCGTCCACACGCACGCCGACCGGATCACCACCGTCACATTCCGCCGCGCAGGCTCGGGCCAGGAACTCACCGTCGAGGCCGACCTCGTCCTTGACGCGACCGACCTGGGCGATGTGCTCGAACTCGGCGGCGTCGAGTCCCTCATCGGCGCGGAAGGCCAGCATCTCTTCGGTGAACTCCACGCCCGGACCGACCTCCGCGCGGGCGTGGATCTCGACGAACGCGACCAGCAGGCCTTCTCGTGGTGTTTCGCGATCGAGCACCGGCCCGATGAGAACCACACCATCGACAAGCCCGCGGCGTACGACTTCTGGCGTTCTTATGTGCCCGTCATGGCCCCACCCTGGACCGGCCCCCTCTTCAGCTGGACCGTGCCGACGCACACCGCACAGGAAGGCCGCGTGCTCCCGCTCGTCCCGTGGCCGGACGAACCCGAGCAAGGCCAATGGGAACTCTGGCGCTACCGACGCATCGTCGATCGCGCGGCCTATGCCGAGCAAGCCGCGTCCCGGTTCCCCGATGTCTGCCTGGTCAACTGGGTGCAAATGGACCACTGGCTCAACCCGCTCCTCGGCGTGTCCCGCGCCGACCGCACAAAGGCATACGAGGCCGCCCGCGAGCAGTCCCGGTGCCTGGTCTACTGGATGCAGACCGAGGCCCCCCGCCACGACGGACGGCGGGGCGGGACCGGCTACCCCGGCCTGAAACTCCGCGGCGACGAACTCGGCACACCCGACGGCTTCGCGATGTCCGCCTACATCCGCGAGCCCCGACGCCTCCGCGCCCGCACCATGCTCACCGAGGTCCATGTCGGCACCGAACAACGCAAACGCGACGCCCGCCCCAATCAGGACGCCACCCGCTGGGGCGCGGGCGCGTCCTTCCAGGACTCGATCGGCATCGGTCACTACCCGATCGACCTGCACCCGTCCTGCGCCGGCCGCAACAATGTCTATGTTCCCGCGTGCCCGTTCCAGATCCCGCTGGGCGCGCTCGTCCCCGTCCGCGTGCGCAACCTGCTCAGCGCCGGCAAGGCCCTCGGCGTCTCCCATGTCGCCAACGGCTGCACCCGCCTGCACCCGGTCGAGTGGGCCATCGGCGAGGCCGCGGGCCTGACCGCCGCCCGGTGCGTCACCCACGAGACCGAACCCCACGCGATCTGCGACGACGCGAAAGCGACCGCCGCCCTCCGAGCCGCCGCCGAGGACCAGTCCATGCCCACCCAATGGCCGTGGGACGAGTAATCCCGGAGCGGGAGCCCTGAATCATGGAGCGGGGGGGCGGCCAGCCCCCGTCGGCCCAACGGGCCGAGCCACCCAACCTTCACTCCGCCAGCAGCGTCACGATCTCAAACGGTTGCATCATCAACCGCACCGACCCGGCACCGCTCCAGTCCTCGCCCGAGATCGCCCGCTCCAATCCATCCACCCGCCGCACCCGCGCCGCACCGGCAAACTCGACCTCCAACGCCGCGTGCATGCCGCGTGTCTCGACCAGACGCAGCACGCGGCCCATGCCGTCGGCCGCCCGCTTGAACGCCGCGATCTCCACCCGCGCCCCCGGCTCAGCCCGCACCGTGACCGGCGTGACGGCCACTCCCGTCCGGATCACCCGCGTCCGCTCGCCGAACGCCTCCGCGTGCCGGTCCACATCCGCCGCCCGCCAATCCCCAGCGTGCGGCAGGTAGCCGTACCGCACCGTGTTGGCCCCCTGATCCGCTTCGGGGTCCGGGTGCGTCGGCGAGCGCAGCAGCGACATCCCCATCGTCCGCCCGTGCGCCGATCGCCCGTAGATCGCATCGCTCAGCACGGCCAGCCCCCGCCCGGGCTGCGAAGCGTCCATCCACCGGTGGCACGCGAACTCGAACGCAAACCGGTCCCAGCTCGTGTTGCGGTGCGTCGGCCGCGTCACGAAGCCGAACTGCGTCCCCACCGTCACCCGCTCGCACCCGATCGGCGGCGTGCTCTCGACCCGCAGCAGCCGGTGCCGCTCCCGCCAGTCGATCTCGGTGATGACCTCCACCACCGGCGAATCCGCGTCCAGCCGGAAGACCTGCGTGTATACCGACGACCCCATCCGGTGCGACACCCGGACCTCCGCGCGCAGCGGATCGGCCCGGACCACCTCGACCGCCCCCGGCGTGTCGTTGGCCCACACCAGGTTGCGCTCGTAGTCCAGGTCGATGTCCCACGCGTCCCAGTTCATCGGGCGGTCGCGGTACAGGCGCAGCTCGTTGAGCGACCGATCCGCGGCCAGGTCAACCCCGCCTGCGTGCGAGAGGTGGATGATCCGCCCCGCCTCGTCGACCTCGAACGACACCAGCCCGTTGGACACGCGTGTGCCATCGACCCACACCGGGTTGGCCGGGTCCACCTCCCGCATCGGGTGCAGCCCGAACGCCCCCACCTCGACAATCCGGAGCGTGCCGCCGTCCTCAACCACCGCGCGCCGCCCGTCCGACGCCGCGTTGAGCACACACGGCTCCTTCCCTGGCACGACGGCGTTCGCCTGGACCTCGGCCGCGGTCGCCGCGATCTCCGCATGGTCCCGGCGAGCGTCCTCGTACACTGGCCCGATCGACGACCCCGGCAGGATGTCGTGAAACTGGTTGAGCAGTGTCCGCTCCCACGCGGCGTCGAGTTTCTCTTGCGTGCCCTCAGTTGCCGCCCCGCCCCCGAACGCCAGCAGTTCCGCCACCCGCAGCTCGCGCTCCGCCGCCCGGTTCGCCCGTTTCAGCCACGCGTGCGTGGTCAGCACACCGCGGTGCAGTTCCAGATCCAGCGGCCCCACCCACACCGGCAGGCCACCCGCCCGCTCATCCTCTTGCTCCAACCCCGCCACGAACCCCGCCACCGATCCCAGCTCCGTCCGCGGCAGCCCCTCGCAGTCCGCCGCCGCGTGCGCCCGCTCGAGCATGTCCGCCGTCGGGCCCCCACCACCGTCGCCGAACCCGAACGGCTGCAACGCGACCGCCGGCCCCTTCAGCCCCGCCGCGTCACGCCCACGCACATTCGCTGTGGCCTTTCGCAGCTCTTTCGGTATCAGCGTCGCGTTGTAGTCCCCGCCCGGCGTGTTGTGCGCCAGCACCTCCGACCCGTCCAGCCCCCGCCACCGGAACGAGGTGTGCGGGAAGGTGTTGGCCTGGTTCCACGAGATCTTGTTCGTGATGAACACATCCGCCCCACACGCCCGCATGATCGTCGGCAGGCACGCCGGGAACCCGAAGGTATCCGGCAGGTACACCACCCGCTGCCGCCCCACTTTCGCCCCGAACCGCGACTCGAAGTACCGCACCCCGTACAGCATCTGCCGCATCAGCGACTCACCCGACGGCACCAGCGCGTCCGGCTCGATCCACATCGACCCGACCGGTTCCCACCGCCCCTCCGCGGCCTGCGTCTTGATCCGCTCGAACACCGCCGGCGCGTCCGCCTCCAGCCACTTGTACTGCTGCGGCTGCGAGCACATGAAGTGCAGCGCCGGATCACGGTCCATCAGATCCAGCGTGTTCGTCCACGACCGGACCACCTTCCGCCGCGTCTCCGCCAGCGTCCAGAGCCAGGCCGTATCGATATGCGCATGGGCCACGCAGACCAGCCGCGGGGCCGACCCACCCGCCGACCGACCCAACCCTTCATTCAGAATCGCCAGCGCCCCCGCCGCCGAGCCGGACACATCGGCATCATCCACCGCGTCCGCCGCCGCGCGCAGGCAGGCGTACAGGTCCTGCGCCCGCACCGACTCCGGCTCCAGTTCCGCCAGCAACTGCGTCGCGAACAGCATCCGCCCGTGCAGCCGCCAGACCGTCTCGTCGAACACCGCCAACTCGGCCCGAGTCACCAACCCCGGCGTCGCCGACCGCCACTTCTCCCCCCGCTCTCGGCTGTCCCAAGGGAACACCTGATCCCCGAACGGGTGATTACACGCCGCCTCCACCAAAACCTCGACCGAGTTGTCCACATCGAGCAGCCGCAGGTCCACCGCATCCCGGTGCTCGTCCAGCCCCCGCACCGGCTCATCGCCCACCCAGACAGTCGCCTCAGTCCCCGGATCGAACCGCAGATGGACCGTTTTCCCCGCGAACCGGTCCGGTGCCGTGCCCGTCAGCCGGAACCACGCCGTCGACCACACCGGCCCCCACACATGCGGCAACTCCACCGGCTCAAACCGCGCCGCCCGGGCTTCCGCGACCGCGAACCGATCGTCCGTGCCCCACTTCGCCACCGTCAGCGGCTCGGCATCCGGATAGATCGCCGGCCCGATCACCTCCCGGCACAGGGTCTCAAAGCGGGGACGGAAGATCTGGGCGTCAACTTTCATACAGGACTCCAACGGGGCGGGTGAATATTCTATAATCTTTCCACAGCCCCCGCCCCCCCAATGGACCATTTCCACTACATCTCGGGCCGGCTCCACGCGGAGGGTATCGCCGCCGACACCCTCGCCGACGCCCTTGGCACACCGCTCTATGTCTACTCGCAGCGGACCATGCACGACCATGTGACCCGCTTCCGGGCCGCGTTCGCTGAGATCGACCCGCTGCTCTGCTACGCGGTCAAGGCCTGCTCGAACCTGGGGATTCTCCGTCGCCTCGTCGAAGCGGGCATGGGCATGGATGTCGTCTCCGGCATCGAACTCGAACGGGCCTGGCTGGCCGGTTGCCCGATGGACAAGGTGGTCTTCGCGGGCGTGGGCAAGTCCGACGACGAGATCCGGGCCGCCCTCGACGGCCGCCACAGCCCGCTCCGTGACCGGACCGGTGACCTCAACGCTGGCGATCCCGCCGCCCGCGGGCCTGTCGGCGTCCTCAACACCGAGTCCCGCTCCGAACTCGAACGCATCGCCGCCGTCGCCGCCGAGTTGGGAATCCGGGCCCGTGTCGCCATCCGTCTGAACCCCGACATCGACGCCGGCGCTCACGACCACACCACCACCGGCCGCGCCGGGGACAAGTTCGGCGTGCCGGCGGACCTTGCCGCCGCACTCTGCGCCGATTTCCGTGCCCACCCCCACGTCGAGATCGCCGGCTTCCATGTCCACCTCGGCTCGCCCATCTACAAGCCCGACCCCTACCTCCAGGCCATCGACCGCCTGACCACCCTCATCGACCGCGTCGAGTCCGAAGGAACCACCATCACCCACCTCGACCTCGGCGGCGGCATCGGCGCCGACTACGAGACCGGCCAGACACCCCCCTTCTCCACCTTCGCCGAGGCGATGATCCCCCGCCTCCGCCCACTTGTCGCCCGCGGCGTGCGCATCGCCCTGGAGCCGGGCCGCACCATCATGGCCAACGCGGGTGTGCTGATCGTCACGGTCCGCCATGTGAAACGCCAGGGCGGCCGCCGCTTCGTGATCTGCGATGCCGGCATGAACGCCCTGATCCGTCCGTCGCTCTACGGGGCGAAGCACTTCATCTGGCCCATCCAGGTCGAGCCGGGCCTTGAGCCGGCTGACAGGCGCTTTGAAGCTCCAGGCGTCGAGCCGTGCGATGTGGTCGGCCCGGTCTGCGAGTCCGGCGACTTCCTCGCCCGCGGCATCCACCTTCCGGAGGTCCAACGCGGCGACCGCCTCGCCGTCTTCACCGCCGGCGCGTACGGCATGACCATGGCCAGCACCTACAACGACCAGCCGCTGCCCGCCGAGGCGCTGGCCGACGCGGACCGGGCCGTGCTGCTGCGCCCACGCCAGCCGGCCTTCGACCTGATCGCCCCGGGTCTGGCCGAGTCCGCCGTCTCGATCCCAGCGGAGATTCGCGCATGAGCCAGGACATCGCCGAGATCGTTCCTCCGAAACGCGAGCGGCTGCTCTGCCTCGACGCCTTCCGAGGCTTCGACATCGCGGCAATGCTCTTCGTCAACATGACCTGGAACCAGCAGGTCTTCCACCGCCAGTTCTTCCATGTGGACTGGAACGACCCCGTCCAGGGCGCAACCTTCACCGACCTGGTTTTTCCGTGGTTTCTGTTCATCGCCGGGGCCGCCATCCCGCTCTCGATGAAGTCCGGACGCGGGCGATCGATGAGCACGCTGGCCAAGATCACGGCCGCCGCCCGCCGTGGCCTGATCATCTACCTCCTCGGCGTGCTCCTCACAGTCGCCAGTCCGGCCTACGACCGGGCCCTGACCTGGACCGACTGGTTCAGTTGGAACATCCTCCAGCTCATCGGCGCGGGCTATTTCGTCGCCGTGTGCATCTATCTGCTCCCCCGCTGGGCCCAGATCACGGCGGTGGCCGCCATCCTCCTCGCCAAGCTGGCCCTGCCGCTGGTGATTTCCGCCGACTACGCCCGCGGCGTGATGCAGGCCGCCAGCATGGCCCCCCGCGTCGCCGGCGGCGAGTTCACCGGCCACGGCACCTTCACGCACCTCGACGACATCAAACGCCTCCTGAACCTCGAACACACCAAGGCCACCCTGCGGGCCGACGGCGAGCCGAGGTTCTGGGCTTTCGTCGGCGGCTGGTTCGGCATGGCCCAGCAGTTCCTCCCGCTGGCGGCCGTCGCCGTCATGGGCGGCTGGTGCACGGAGCTGCTGACCAGCGCGAGGTGGTCCAAACTCCGCCGGGCGGGCCTGCTCCTGGGCATCGGCCTGCTCGTCACTGCCTTTTCCTACCTGCTCCAGGCCGGCTACCGCCCCGAGGGCGGCGGCTGGCTCGGCCCGCTCACCCAGCCCTTCAGCAAGTGGTTCTTCACGCCCAGCTACTGCCTGCTGGCCGCCGGCACCGGCGCCATGCTGCTCGCGGGTTTCTACCTCATTACCGATGTCTGGAAGATCTCGACCTGCTTCGTCTTCCGCGTCTACGGCCTCAACGCCCTGGCCCTGTACATGGGCGCCGAGTTCACCTTCAAGACCATCTTCGCCAAATGGCAGATCATCCACCCCAACGGCCATTCCGGCGCGATGGCGGGCGGGTTCATCAACTGGGTCGCCCACTGGGCCGCACAGCTCGGTGCGAACGAGTGGTGGGCGATGGCCTGGGGCGGCTGGGTCTTCGTGCTCACCTGGCTGACGATGTGGTGGTTCTTCTGCTGGTGGCTGTGGAGGAAGAAGATCGTGATCAAGGTCTGACCGGACGCAGGTTACACCGCCACCCAGCCGTCACCCCGCGCGCTCTCCAGGCACGCCTCCACGAACCGCACGCCGAGCCGCCCGTCCTCCGCACCTGGGACTTCCGAGCCGAGTCCGGTCGCCGACCGGCCCGCCCTTTTCGCCGCGATCGCCTCGCCCACACCGCGGTACAGGTTCGCGAACGCCTCGATGAAACCTTCGGGGTGCCCGCCGGGCAGGCGTGACGCCATCGAGCCGCGCGGGCCGACGGCTTCGATCCCGCGGGACAGCATCGTCTTCGACCCGTCGAGCCGGGTGATGGTCAGCTCTTCGGGACGCTCTTGCCGCCAGACGATCCCGCCCGTTTCGCCGTACACCCGCAGCGACAGCCCGTTGGCCTCGCCCACGCACACCTGCGAGCAGGTCAGCGATCCCTTCGCCCCGTCCGACAGTCGCAGCAGCACGCTCGCGTCGTCGTTGAGCCGGCGGTCGGGCACGAAGGTCGTCAGGTCTGCGCACACCTGCTCGACCTTGAGCCCGGTCACGAACCGCACCAGTTGCTCGGCGTGCGTCCCGATGTCGCCCAACGACCCGCCCAATCCCGCCTTCGCGGGATCGGTCCGCCACGCGGCCTGCTTCTGCCCGGTCTTTTCTAGATCCGTCGCGAGCCAGCCTTGGTGGTACTCGGCGTAGACCTTCCGCACGGCGCCGATCCCCCCCGTCCGCACCAGCTCGGCCGCGTGCCGCACCATCGGGTAGCCCGAGTAGTTGTAGGTCACCGCGCACATCACGCGCTTCGCCGACGCGAGGTCCCGCAGCTCGGCCGCCTGCGCGCTCGTCACCGTAAACGGCTTGTCGCACACCACATGGAGCCCCGCCTCCAGGCACGCCTTCGCGGCCGGGTAATGGGCGTCGTTCGGCGTCACGATCACGACAAAATCAACCGGGTTCTCCCGCCCGCGCTCGCCCTCGACGAGTTCCCCGAACGAGCCGTACGCCCGGTCCTCCGCCACGCCGAGCGCTGCCCCGGACGCCTTCGACCGCTCCGGCGTCGAGGAGAACGCCCCCGCCGCCAGCGTGGCCGTGCCGTCCAGCGCGATCGCCATCCGGTGCACCGCCCCGATGAACGAGCCCTGCCCGCCCCCGATCATCGCGTATGTCAGCCTGTCGCCCACGGTTTACTCCCGGTCCTTGTCGAACGCCGAATCGAACGCACGCCCCGCCGCGGGGAAATCCAGCCCGCGCACGAACTCCACCGCCTCGGCCGCCCCGTGCTCGCGGTCCATCGCGCTGTCCTCCCACTCCACGCTCAGCGGCCCGAGGTACCCGATCCGGTTCAGCGCCCGGATGATGCCCTCGAAATCCACATCCCCGCGCCCCGGCGAGTAGAAATCCCAACCCCGCCGGGCATCGCCGAAGGTCAGATGCCCGCCCAGGATCGACCCCGTCCCGTCCAGCCGCGTCGCCGCGTCCTTCACATGGACATGGAAGATCCGCTTCGGGAACCGGTCGATCAGCTTGACCGGGTCCAGCCCCTGCCAGATCAGGTGCGAGGGGTCGAAGTTGATCCCGAACGCCGGGTGTTCGTCCAGCGCGGCCAGCGCCCGCTCCATCGTGTGAATGTCATAGGCGATCTCCGTCGGGTGGACCTCCAGCGCGAACCCGACCCCCTTCTCATGGAACGCATCGAGGATCGGCTTCCACTGCGCCGCGAACGCCCGGTACCCCGCGTCGATCTCCTCCTGGCTGGTCGGTGGAAAAAAGTAGAGCTTGTGCCATACGGGGGACCCCGTAAAACCGTTCACCACGCACAGCCCCATCCGCTTGGCGGCCTCGGCCGTCTCGATCATCTCCTGCGCCGCCCGCTGTTGAACACCCTCCGGCTTTCCATCCCCCCAGACCCGTTCGGGCACGATCGCCCGGTGCCGTGGGTCGATCGGATCGGACACCGCCTGGCCGACCAGATGGTTCGAGATCGCCCAGCACTTCAGGCCGTGCCTGGCCAGTAAGTCGTGCTGCCCCTTGCAGTAAGCGTCTTCCGACAGCGCCCGGTCGACCTCGAAGTGGTCCCCCCAGCAGGCCAGTTCCAGCCCGTCGTAGCCCCAACAGGCGGCCTTCTCGGCGAGCACCTCCAGTGGGAGATCGGCCCACTGGCCGGTGAACAGCGTGACGGGTCGGGGCATGGGCCATCTCCTGAAAATGCGCGGCACGGGGATCACCCGGCAAGCGGTTTCTGGTATGCTCCGCGCCCACCGCTCGGGTGGGCGCACTCGACCAGCAGGATACACCACCATGGCTGAACCAGGTCAACGCTCCGGCACCATCATCGCGACCCAGTTGTCCGTGATGATGTTCCTCCAGTTCTTCCTCTGGGGGGCGTGGTATGTCACGATGGGGCCGTACATGGCCGCCAACAACATGGGCCCCACCATGATCGGCTGGGCCTACACGGTCGGCCCCATCGCCGCGATCGCGTCGCCCTTCTTCCTCGGCATGGTGGCCGACCGCTTCTTCGCGACCGAACGCGTACTCGGGGTGATGCACCTGCTCGGCGGGTTGTTCCTGTGCCTGGCGCCGATGGCCGCCCAGCAGTCGCCCTCGCTTTTCGTGGTCATGATCCTGCTGCACATGCTCTGCTACATGCCCACGCTGGGCCTGTCCAGCTCGCTGGCCCTGCACAACATGACCAACGCCCAGACCCAGTTCCCCCTGATCCGGGTCTTCGGCACCGTCGGCTGGATCGTGGCCAACTTCGTGATCTCCCAGCTCGCCTTCGACCGCTCGCCCAACATGTTCTTTGTCGCGGGCGGGTCCGGGCTGCTCCTCGGCCTGTTCTCGTTCTTCCTGCCGCACACGCCCGCGCCGGCCAAGGGCCGTCCCTTCTCCGCCCGGGACGCGTTGGGACTGGACGCCCTAGTCCTGCTCCGCAGCCGCTCCTTCGCGGTCTTCGCCGTCTGCTCGTTCCTGCTCTGCATCCCGCTGGCGGCCTACTACGCCTTCGCGGGCCAGTTCGTCGGCGAGATGGGCATCGAGCGCATCGCCCAGACCATGTCCCTCGGCCAGATGTCCGAGATCATCTTCATGCTCGTCATGCCGGTCTGTTTCGCCCGGCTTGGCGTCAAGTGGATGCTGACCATCGGCATGGCCGCGTGGGTCGTTCGCTACGGGCTTTTCTCCACCGCGGCCGACGAGCAGATCCGTTGGATGGTCCTCGGCGGCATCATCCTCCACGGCATCTGCTACGACTTCTTCTTCGTCACCGGCCAGATCTATGTCGACGGCAAGGCCGGCGCCAAGATCCGCAGCCAGGCGCAGGGGTTCTATGTGCTGATCACCCAGGGCCTGGGCATGCTGATCGGCGCGCAGGTCGCCAGCCGCCTGGTCGCCCGGCACACCGACGAGGTGGCCGGCGTGGACTGGAAAACGGTGTGGATGTACCCGGCCGTGTTCGCGCTGGCCGTGCTGATCGTCTTCGTCCTGCTCTTCAAGGACAGGGTGGCACCGCCCAAGCCTCAGGATATTGCCCCCTCCACGCCCGGCGGGCCCGATCCCGCGCAACCGTCTTGATCTGACCCGCCACTTTGCGGTACCTTACGAGTATCAAGTTGGAAAACCAGTTTCGTTCGCCCAACGAACGCATGAACAGAACCCATCACGGACCCGAACGCAGACACCCGTCTGGAGCACGATCATGACCATCCCACCGAAGCATGCCAACCGCCCCGGACCGACCCGCCGCCAGTTCCTCGGCGCCACCGCGATGGTCGGGGCCGCCGCCGTGCTCGGCGCGTCCGGCACGGCCGCGACCGCCCGGCCCGTCAACCTCCGCCCGACGGTCAAGGCCGGCAAGGTCCGCCGCCCCGGCGCGAACGACGCGATCCGCGTGGCGATCGTCGGCACCGGCGGCATGGGCAACGGCCACGCCCACGCCCTGATGCGCACCGCCAGCCGGGGCGAGGAAAAGGTCGAGATCGTCGCCCTCGCCGACCCCTGCGACGAGCGGCGTGAATCCTGCCACAAGGCCTGCGTCGAGCGCCAGTCCGGCGTCGAGGTCCAGCACACCCGCGACTACCGCGAGATCCTCGCACGCGAGGATATCCACGCCGTCCTCGTCGCCTCGCCCGAGCACTGGCACGCCCAGCATGTAATCGACGCGTTGGAAGCCGGCAAGGATGTCTACTGCGAAAAACCGATGACCCTCGAGCTCGACGAGGGACTCGAGGTCCGCAAGGCCGTGCTCGCGCACCCCGAGCAGATCTTCCAGGTCGGCACGCAGATGATCATGCTGCCCAAGTACCAGGAAGCCCGCAAGGCGATCCAGGCCGGGCGGATCGGCCCGGCCGTGTGGTCGCAGACCTCTTACTGCCGCAACTCGACCACCGGCGAGTGGAACTACTACGCCATCAATCCCGACTGGAAGCCCGGCGTGAACCTCGACTGGAACGCCTGGCTCGGCCGCCTCGGCCCGCGTGAGTGGGATCCCAAGGTCTTCGCCCGCTGGCGCCGCTACCGCGATTTCTCCACCGGCATCATCGGCGACCTGCTCGTCCATGTGATGACCCCGCTGATCTACGCCCTCGACGCCGGCTGGCCGACCCGCGTCGTCGCCACCGGCGCCCACATCGTCGACCACGCCATGGAGAACCACGACCAGGTCAACCTGACCGTCCAGTTCGAGAACGGCCACACCATGATCATCGCCGGCTCGACCGCCAACGAGGTCGGCCTCGAGACCATGATCCGAGGCCACAAAGCCAACATCTATCTCGGCGGCCGCCACTGCGACATCCGCCCCGAGCGCATCTGGGTGGACGAGGTGGACCGCGAGGAAATCATCTGCCCCGATATCGGCAACGACCAGGACCAGCTCCGGCTCAACTGGCTGTCCTGCATCCGGTCTCGCCAGCCCGCGATGAGCAACATCGACCTCGCCTCCAAGGTCATGGTCGCCGTCGATCTGGCCGCCAAGTCCATCTGGACCGGCCACGCGTACGAGTTCGAACCCCGCAGCCTCCGCGCCAGGAAGATCTAGCCGAGGAGCCATGCCCGACCAGACAGCGATGCGGTCCTTCGGAGCGATGGGCACGCGCTTCGAGTGCGTGCTGGCCGCGTTCGACCGCCCGGTCCACCGGACCGAGGCGGCCGCCATGGCCGAAGAAGCTGAGTTCCTCGTGCGGGACTGGCACGGCCGGCTCACGGTCTTCGAACCGGCCAGCGCGGTCTCCGTCATCAACGACCTCGCTTTCCGCCGACCCGTCAGCCTCGATCCGGAACTCTTCGACCTGCTCGCCCGCTGCCTGGACTACACCCGCGCCACCGGCGGCCGCTTTGACATCACCGTCGGCGCGTTGATGCACGCCCACGGCTTCCGATCCGGAAAACCGGGCGTCCCGGACGCCGCCTGGGGGGCCGACCTGGTCCGCCTTGAACGCGCCGGCTCGACGGTCCGTTTCCTCGATCCCGGCCTGCGCATCGACCTCGGCGCCATCGCCAAGGGCTTCGTGCTCGACCTGATCCGGGAGGATTTCAACGCGATGGGCGTCGCCAGCGCGCTGGTCCACGGCGGCACCTCCTCCGTGCTCGCGATCGGGTCGCGCCCCGACGGCTCCGCCTGGCGCGTCCGGGCCATGCCGGACGACCCGGACGCCCCGGTGCTGCATCTGACCAACGAGGCCCTCTCCGTGTCCGCGCCGTCCGGACGCGTGGTCGCCAGCCAACCCCACATCATGGACCCCGCCGCCGGATGCCCCGCCGTGGACCCCGCGGACGCGGCCTGCGTCGCCGGACCCTCGGCGGAGGTCTGTGAAGCCTGGTCCACCGCGCTCGTGATCGATCCGTCCCTGACCGCGGATCTGCCCGACGGCTACCGTTCATTGATTCGCAAAGGGTCGGCGTGGCGATCATCCGTGGCCGCGTCCGTGTGTTCCCCCGGTTCCTGCCCATCCCCAAGGTGACCCCATGACCGACATCGACCGCCGCCAGTTCCTCGCCCACGCCGCGGGCACCGCCGCCGCCTTCGCGATCGTCCCGAACCTCGCCGCCCGCCCGGCCGGCGTGTTCAACGCCTCGAACACGCTCCGCGTCGGCGTCATCGGGGTCGGCCGCCAGGGCCGCGCCGTCCTGGGCGAACTCGGCTCGCTGTCCGGCGTCGCCGTCACCGCCATGTGCGATACGGACGAACGCCGCCTCTCCGCCGGCCTGCGTCGCGTGGCGGGGGCGCAAAGCTACCCCACCATCGACGCCATGCTCGCCTCCAACGCCGTCGACGCCGTGGTCGTCGCCACCCCGACGCATATGCACAAGGACGCCGCCCTGGCCGCGATGGCCGCCGGCAAGCATGTCTACTGCGAGTGCCCCCTCGCCCACACCCGCGCCGACTGCGCCGCGATCTCCCAGGCCGCCCGCGGCGCCAATGTCGTGGCCGCCGCCGGCTTCCAGGGCCGCGCCAACCCCGTCTACCAGCTCGCCCGGACCTTCTACCGCTCCGACTCCGTCCGCGACATGGTCACCATGCGGGCCCAGAACAACAACAAGACCTCCTGGGTCGTCCCCGTCGCCGACCGCGCCACCCACAAGATCCACAACTGGCGCCTCGACCCCGATGTCTCCCTGGGCCTCGCCGGTGAACTCGGCGCCCAGCAGTTCGATGTCTTCCACTGGTACACCGAACGCTACCCCGTCCGGGTCATCGGCCGCGGCAGCCTCCGCGCCCACCGCGAGGACGGACGCGAGGTCCACGACACCATCAACTGCATGCTCGAGTATGACGACGGCGCGATCCTCCAGTACTCGGCCACCATCGGAAACTCCTACGAAGGCGCCCACGAGGTCTTCTACGGCACCAACGCCGCCATCAAGCTCGCCTGGTCCCACGGCTGGATGTTCAAGGAGTCCGATGCACCGACCCAGGGCTGGGAGGTCTACGCCAACCGCCAGCAGTTCCACAACGACGAGGGCATCACCCTCATCGCCGGCGCCACCCAGCTCGCCGAGCAGGGCAACCTCCAGGACGGCGTCGGCCTGCCCTACACCTCCCTCCACTACGCCCTCGAGGACTGGATCAACGCCATCGGCTCCGGAGGCACGCCGGCCTGCACCATCGGCGAGGCCGCCCGCGCCACCGCCGTCGGCATCGCCGCCAACCAGGCCGTCCGCGAAGCCCGCCCCGTCGATGTCGACCTGACCGGCCTGTAAGCAGCCCTCTCGGAACACCACCCCGATGCAACCCAACCACTTCCCCCGCCTGTCCCAGCTCCACATCCTGATGCGGCTCGGCGTGGTGTTTCTGACCCTGGTCCTGCTCGGGGGCTATGTCGTCTCCGGCATCCACATGGCCTGGTACTACGAGAAACGCGACGGCGTCCCCGGCCTGACCATCGATGACATCCGCGCCCACTACCACGGCGTCACCGTCCCCTCCCCGCTCATCAACGCGCTCGAGGACGGCCATCCCGAGGACCTGTCCGAACGCGAACGCAACATCCTCCTCGACTGGCTCCGCAACCCCGCCACGCTCTCGGCTCGTTACGACGACTTCGACCTTGGCGAGGACGCCCCCGCCGAGATCATCGCCACGAGCTGTATCTCCTGCCACGCCCGCAACGCCTCCGGCCCGGACGCGTATCCCAGGCTCCCGCTCGAGTTCTTCGACGACATCCGCCCGCTCGCCGTCTCACGCGAGATCAACCCCACGCCCATCGAGATCATCGCCGTCAGCCAGCACACCCACGCCCCCGTCATGGCCGTCATCCTGCTCGTCATCGCGCTGCTCAGCGCGATGACCCGGTTCCCGCGGCCCGTCGTCGGCGGCATCATCCTCATTGGCGCCGTCGGCCTCTTCGCCGACATGGGCGCGTGGTGGCTCGCCCGATTCAACGACACCTGGGTCTACGCCATCGTCGGCGGCGGCTTCGCCTACTCCGCCTCAACCGGCCTGGCGGGCCTGCTGATCATCATCGACTGCCTGATCCCCGGCCCGCGCAAGCCCGACTGAACGATCGCCGGGTGCCGTACCGGGTGCCGTGCAGACGGCGCAGCCTTCTGCACGCCCTCCCCCCCCGCTCACCCCTCCGCCTCATCCAGCTCGTACCACCCCTCCGTCCGTCGCACCGTCCGCACCGGGTTCCCCGGCTCGTGGTCGAGCACCAGCGTCCACCCCCGCTCGGCCGCCTCGTCGAGGAACCAGCCCTTCGTCACCATCGAGGTGTACGGCTCCACATCGTACGAAAGGCTGTACGCCTGCCCGACATGCCACGCCGTGGGCATCAGGTCCGGCGTGAACACCACCGTGCGCCCCCGATCGTCCTCGAACGCCACCGCCTGCTGCCCCCAGGTATGCCCCGGCGTCAGGAACACCCGGATCCCCGGCAGCACCTCGGTCATCCGCTCGTCCACCGAGGTCTTCGGCTTCTCGTCCCGCGACGGCTTGCGGTTCAGCGGGAACGGCCGCTGCGCGTCCACCTGCCGCAGCCGCGGGCGACCATCGCTCAGCGGCTTGGACTCATCCTCGAACGGCAGGATGTGGTCCCGGTAATAGGTCCGGGTCATCACCGCGTCGTTGTTCCGCGCGTCCACCCACTCCCGGCGCTGCACGATCAGCTCCGCGTTCGGGAAGGTGAACTTCACCCGCGGTTCGTCCCCCGACGCCGACCCGGGCTTGGTCGCTTCCCAGTCCGGCTCCTCCCCCTCCCGCACCCGCCGCGTCAGCCCCCCCGCGTGGTCAAAGTGCAGGTGACTGACGATCACATGGTCGATGGCGCCGACATCCACCCCGGCCTCCACGACCGCCGTCTCCACTGTCCGCCCGTCGAGCCCGAAGATGGCCGACATCTTGGCGTCCAGCTTGTCGCCCGTCCCCGCCTCGATCAGCACCCGGCGCGGCCGTCCCAGCACCGGATCCGGCTCGGTCGACTCCAGCAGCAGGCAGTTGTGGCTCAACTCCACACGGTTCTTGTCATCGCAGGGCGCCACCCGCGTCCAGACCACACGGGGGATCACGCCGAACATCCCGCCCCCGTCAAGAAGGAATCGTCCGGCCCGGAGAAGCTGCCATCGGTAGGTCGTCATACCCCAGCGTACGCCGCGGACGCCGCCCGATCCCGTATGCTCCGGCCATGCACAGGATCATCGACCCGGCCCGCCTCGCCCTGCTCGAATCACGCCGCCAGGCCGTCGGCGTGGCCGAGATCGCCGACACCGCCGAACCAATCCTCGGCGGCACGATGTGCTACACCGCCCCCGGCTCATGGACCAACCAGGCCATGGGCCTCGCCCTCGACCACGCCATCGCCCATGAAGAGATCGAACAGGAAACCGACCACTTCGTGGACTTCTATGTCGCCCGCGGGCAGGAGCCCCGCATCGAACTCTGCCCCTTCGCCCACGACGCCTTCATCGCCGCCCTCGCCGCCCGCGGCTTCACGCTCGTCGAGTTCGAGACCGTCATGGCCCGGCCGCTCAACGCCCTCGACCCGACCGCCCCCGCCGTGCCCGCCGGCGTGACCATCCGCCGCATCGATCCCCACGACCCCGCCGAGTCCGCCGAATGGATCCGGGTGTCCAACGCCGGCTTCCTCGAACCCGGCGACCCGAAGGAGCTCGTCTTCACCGAGTCCTCCCGCCGCGTCATCACCCACCCCCGCAGCGCGGCCTTCGTCGCCGAGCAGGACGGCCGTGTGATCGGCGCCGGCGCGATGGAAATCGCCGACCCGTTCGGTGACGAACCCATCGCCTGCCTCTTCGCCGCCGCCGTCCTGCCCGAACACCGCCGCCGCGGCGTCCAGCAGACCCTGATCGCCGCCCGCACCGAGCACGCCCGCCGCGCCGGTGCGACCCACGCCTTCATCCACGCCAAACCCGGCATCCCGACCGAGCGAAACGCCCGCCGGCTCGGCTTCGAGACCGTCTACACCAACGCCGTCCTCGTGATGCGTCGTGACGGGCTCGCCCGTTCGGTCTGACCGGAACCCCCGGTTTTCGTGTATACTTCCGGTCCATGCCTCAAGCCCCGATCTACCTTGACAACGCCGCCACGAGCTGGCCCAAGCCCCCCGCGGTCGCCCGGGCGATGTGCGATTTCCTCGACCACCACGCGGGGAACCCCGGACGCGGGGGCCACCGCCTCGCCCGCGAGGCCGCCGCCACCGTCGAACGCGCCCGTTCCGCCCTCGCCGGCCTGATCAACGCCCCCTGCCCCAAACGCGTCGTCCTCACCCACGGCTGCACCGACTCGGTCAACCTCGCCATCCACGGCGTGATCCGCGGCGCAATGCGCGGCGCCAACGGCTCCAAGCCCCACGCCGTGATGACCACCATCGAACACAACGCCGTCCTCCGCACCCTGTCCTGCTACGCCAAGGACGGCCTGATCGATGTCACGACCATCCCCTGCGACCCGCAGGGCCGCGTCGACCCCGACGCCTTCGCCCACGCCGTCACCGACCGCACCGTGCTGGCCTGCCTCTCTCACGCCTCCAACGCCCTGGGCACCATCCAGGATGTCGACGCGGCGATCCGCAAGGTCCGCGCCCGCAACCCCGAAACCCTGGTCCTCGTCGACGCCGCCCAGACCGTCGGCCACATGCCCGTGGACGTCCAGGCCCTCGACATCGACCTGCTCGCCATCGCCGGGCACAAGGGCCTCCGCGGCCCCACCGGCACGGGCGCCCTCTATGTCTCCGATCGCGCCTACCCCGACGAGTGCAGCAGGTCCCGCGTCTTCTGCGAGCGCCGCGGCGGCACCGGCGCCGTCGCCCCCGGCCTGGACATGCCCACCGAACTGCCCGACGCGCTCGAGGCGGGCACCTGCAACGCCGTCGGCCTCGCCGGCCTGCTTGCCGCCATCGAGGCCCGAGACCCCGAAACCAACCGACGTGAGCACGACCACGAGATCGCCCTAACCGCCCGCCTGCTCGAAGGCCTCTGCTCCATCCGGAACATCACGATCTACGGCCTGCCGTGCACGCGGAGCCGCACCCCGGTCGTCCTCTTCAACCTCGCCGGGATCCCCGCCCGCGAACTCGCCGCCGGCCTCGACGCCGAGGAGGACATCGCCGTCCGCGGCGGCGTCCACTGCGCCCCCCTGGTCCACGAAACCATCGGCACCGCCCCCCAGGGCGCCGTCCGCGCCAGCCCCGGCCCCACCACCACCGAAGACCAGATCGACCACTTCCTCCGCATCATCGACCAGGCCGCCAACTACCCGCCGGGTGCCACGGGTTGACCCGAAGGGCAACCCGTGCCCGCCAACCCGTGCCAGACCCCAAGGACCACCCATGACCCACCTCACCCGCCGCGAAGCCATCAAGATCACCGCTGCAGGGGCCGTCACGCTCGCCACCGGCGCCACCATCGCCATGCAACCCGCCACCCGACCCGCCGCTTCGCCATGGTTCCGAATCTCTCTCGCCCAATGGTCGCTGCACAAGCTCCTCTTTGCGGGCGAGATCGACAACCTCGACTTCGCCAAGGAAGCCCGCGGGATGGACTTCGCGGCGATCGAGTATGTCAATGTCTTCTTCAAGGACAAGGCCGAGGACGAGACCTACCTCGCCGAACTCAACAAACGAGCCGCGGACCACGGCGTCGAGCAGCTCCTCATCATGTGCGACGGCGAGGGCAACCTCGGCGACCCGGACGAATCCAAGCGCAAGCAGGCCGTCGAGAACCACCGCAAGTGGCTCCACGCCGCCAAGACGCTCGGCGGCCATTCCATCCGTGTCAACGCCGCCAGCAGCGGCACCTGGGACGAGCAGCAAAAACTCGCCGCCGACGGCCTCCACCGCCTCTGCGAACTCGCCGATCCGCTCGACCTCTCCGTCCTGGTCGAGAACCACGGCGGCCTCTCCTCCAACGGCGAGTGGCTCGCCGGGGTGATGAAGAAGGTCGGCCACCGGCGGATCGGCACCCTGCCCGATTTCGGCAACTTCTGCATGGACTGGTCCCGGCGTGACGACCCCGACGCCTGGTACGACCGCTACAAGGGCACCGAGGAACTCATGCCCTGGGCCAAAGCCGTCAGCGCCAAATCCCACGACTTCGACGAGCAGGGCAACGAGACCCAGACCGACTACCTCCGCATGATGCGGATCGTCAAGGACGCCGGCTACCGAGGCTGGGTAGGCGCCGAATACGAGGGTTCCCACCTGTCCCCCCGCGAAGGCTCCCTGGCCACCAAACGCCTCCTCGAGCGGGTCCGCGACGAACTGGCCTGAGACGACCAGCCACGACAAGCCCTGATCGCCAACGCCACCGCCCACCCGGGCCGTCCCGGCTTCCCTAGAATCCGCCCAAACCCGTGGACCAGCCCACCCGAACCATCCCGAAGCCCTCCGTTCCCCCGGAGGACGCCCCCCCGTCCGAGGGTGCCCCACACCCGGCCGACGCCCTGCCGCCGGCCGCGGCCGCCCAGGACGAGCCCCCGCAGCGCCGCCCCAAACGGGCCAAGCCCAAGCTCATGGACCGGATCGACGCCTTCGTCAGCCGCCTGAGCACCAAGAACAACTTCTGGCACCGCGTCTGCTCCCTCATCTGGCTGCCCTACGCCTTCAAGTCCGGCATCCAGATGAAGCGCCTCGACGGCAACACCTTCCGCGCCGTCCTCCCCTTCCGACGCTTCAACCGCAACTGGTACAACGCCATGGCCGGCGCCGCCCTGCTGGGCAACTCCGAGATCGCCGGCGGCTCCTATGTCTTCGGCTTCGCCGGGGCCGACTACACCGTCGTCTGCAAGCACCTCGAGTACACCTTCAAACGCCCCTGCTTCGGCCCCGCCGAGTACCGCATCACGCCCCGCGAGGACATCGCCGCCCTGATCGCGACCGGCAAGGAGTTCAACATCACCCTGGACATGGAGATCGTCCAGCTCGTCCCCTCCTACGCCAAGAAAGAACGCGAGAAGCTCAAGAACAAGCCCAAGAGCGAACGCACCCTCAAGGAACGCCTCGGCGGGCGCGAAAAACGCGTCGGAAACTGCGCCGCCACCTTCCATGTCACGCCCAAGCAGCACCAGAAGGACAAGGGCCGCACCTACCGGGCGTGAGGCAGGGATCAGCCACTGGCCTCAAGCGACCAGGGATTCGGACTCGATGCATGGCGACACCAGGACCTTCCTCCCCCAGTGGCCAGTCCCCGATCCCCAGTCTCTCCCCCATCCTCTGGGCCTTCTTTCTCGCCTCCTCCTGGACCTGGTGCATCGGCATGTTCCTGCCCGCCCTGCTCCTGCGTGACGCGGGCTGGATGGGCTATGTCGTCTTCTTTCTCCCCAATGTGATCGGCGCGGGCGCGATGGGCTTCGTCCTCCGCTCGCCCGAGGCCGCCGCCCGGATCGCCGAACGCCACGCCCCGATGTGCCGGCTCTTCTCGATCGTCACCCTCGCCTTCCACGCGTTCTGGCTGGCCTGGCTCTTCGGCTTCTTCCGCGACGCCTTCCCCATCCCGGACAACTGGCTCATGGGCGCCGCGGCCGCGGGCATCGCCTGGATCATCGTCTCCGGGCGGATCACCCGCGCCGGGGCCGCCCCCCGGGCCGCCGCGGTCCTCTGGATCGTCGCCCTGGCCGCCGCCATCGCCATCCTCGCGACCCCGGACGCCCTGGCCCCCTCCACCCGGGCCATGATCGCCACCCCCACCCACCCCGACGCCGCCCTGTGGCTCATGCCCGTCTGCGTCTTCGGCTTCATGCTCTGCCCCTACCTTGACCTGACCTTCCTGCTCGCCCGCCGCTCGACCGCGGGCGTCGCAGGGGGCCGCATCGCCTTCGGCCTAGGCTTCTGGATCTTCTTCCCCGTGATGATCGGCTTGACCGCCCTCTACGCCGGCCCCATCATCGCCACCCTCGAGGGCCGGGCCCCCGCCAGCGTCGCGCCGTGGGCCGGGGCCGCCATCCTCTTCCACATCATCGCCCAGTGGACCTTCACCGTCCGCGTCCACCTCGCCGCCCTGACCCCCGACCAGCCGGCCCACGCCGCCGACGATGAGGACCCGGACCCCGCTCACCCGACCACCGACGACGCCGACCCCCTCTTCCCCGGCCTCACGCTCAACCTCTCGGCCACCTTCGCCGCCTGCCTGGGAGCCGCCGGCCTCGGCCTGCTCGCACCCGCCCTGCCCGACCACGCCGGCCTCACCGGCGGCGAGGTCATCTACCGCTGCTTCATGTCCTTCTACGGTCTGGTCTTCCCCGTCTATGTCTGGGCCCGCATGATCCCCCGCCGCCGCCCCCCGACCCACGCCGCATGGATCACCGCGTGCATCCTGGCCGCCCCGTTCTACTGGATCGGCTTCATCGAACGCGAAGGCATCTTCCTCGCCCCCGGCTTGCTGATCGCGATGATCGTGCCGCTGCTCTGGCGCGAAAAGGGTGCCACTGGTTGACCCGAAGGGCAACCAGTGCAAAGCCGCCCATGATCGATCCCAGTGCCACTGACCCCTCCGCGGGGTCAGTGCGCTTTCCCGATTGACTCCAGCACCACCCGCGCCGCCTCCCCCACCATCCCATCCTCCCCCAAGGCGATCGCCTTCAACCGCACCCGCAACGCCGGCACCTCCGCCCGCTTCGACCAGTTCCCCGCCACGATCACCGCGTTCCGCCGCATCATGTCCAGCTTCGCCCGCTTCATCGCGCTGCCGGAAAACGCCGCCCGCCGCGCGTCCTCGTCCCACCCGAGCACTTCCAGCAGATCGAACCGATCCCGCTCCGACACATACGCCGGGTTCTCCCCCTTCCCCAGCGGTGCAACATCCCGCGCCGAGTTGTGCGGGCACACCTCCTGGCAGATATCGCACCCGTACACCCACTCCCGGAACCCCTCATACAACCCCGGGTCCACCGGCTCGCGTCGCTCGATCGTCAGGTAACTGACGCACTTCCTCGCATCGACCGAGTACGCCGTGATCGCCCCCGTCGGGCACGCCTCGATGCACCGCGTGCAGGTCCCGCAATGGTCCGTCACCGCCTCCTGCCATGCCGGCGGCTCCAGCTCCAGCGTCGTGAGAATCCCGCCCAGCAGAAAGTAGCTCCCGACCTTCGGATGGATCAGCAGCGTGTGCTTGCCCGTCCAGCCCAGCCCCGCCCGGGCCGCCAGTTCCCGCTCCATCACCGGGGCCGTGTCCGTGAACACCCGGAACCCGGCATCAGGGAACTCGGCCCGCAGCTCGTCGGCCAGCCGGATCAGCCGCTTCTTGAGCACATCGTGGTAGTCCCGGCCCCGCGCGTACCGCGCGATCCGCCCCTGCCCCGGCTCCAGCGGGCCGTCGACATTGTTATCCCGCGTCGCGTACAGATCGGCCACCATCACCGCCGACCGCGCCCCTTCGAGGACCCTCGACGGGTCTTCCCGAACCGCCGCGTGCTCGGCGAGGTACTCCATCGACCCGTGCTTGCCAGCCCCGATCCACGCCCGCAGCTCATCCACGAACGCCGACGCCCGCGCGTCGCACACCCCGGCCATCGCGAAGCCCAAGGCCTCGCACCGCCGCACGATCCGCTCGCTCACGCTTTCCGGGGCGCCATCCATCCACGGCCCCTTCCCGATCCGGCTTGCCCGGATGAACACCGGGCCTGAACCGGGCGGCTCACACGCCGGCCGGCGAACGCCCCGCCCACGAGTACAGCTTCGCAGCCGCCTCTTCCAGCACGCCCTCGGTGTCCTCCAACTCCGGACGCCACAACTTCGGGTACTCGTACACCACCCACCCGGAGTACCCGATCTCCTGCAGGAACGCCATGAACCGCTCGACCGGCAGCTTGCCCGTCCCCAGCGGCACCGGACGCCCGTCCTCGCCGATGTCCCCCACCTTGACCACCTTCAAGCCGTCGATCAGCCCCTGCACCGTCGGCACCGGGCACTCACCATCCAGCACGGCCGCGATGATGTTGTACGACATCCACAGGTACGGCGAGTTCACCGACCCGTACAGGGTCGACAGGTCCACCGCCCGGCTGAACGAGCCCGAGTTCTCGATCAGCAGACGCACCCGCGTGTTCCGCGCCGTCTGGGACGCCAGCAGCAGGCGGTCCGACACCCGCCGCAGGCCCCACGCCTTCGGCTCGCCCCCGGGCAACTGGTGGCCGAACACCCGCACGAAGAACGCCCCGGCCCGCTCGGCCTGATCGATCACCGCCTTCGTCTCCGGCACCCCGACCTCCGCGTTCGCGAACAGGTGCCCCACCACCGGCGGCCACACCGCCTCGTCGAACCGGACCCCGGTCGCGAACGACACCAGGTCGACCCCGACATCCTCGAACAGGTCGTGCATGGCCTTCGGGTCCGCCTTCATCGGGTCCGACGCCACCGGCGTCGCCCCGACGCCGGCCGGCGAGACCCGCAGCTCCACCCCCTGATATCCCCAGCGTGCCGCGTTGTGGGCGACATCCTCCAGGGACATCTCGGGGCATCCGACGGTCGAAAAAGCGATCTTCATGGCGGCGGTTCCTCTGGTGGCACCAAGTGTAGGGGCCGGCCGTTTCCGCGGTCCGCCCGCCCCACCGACGCCCGCCATCAGGGCTTCCGGACCGACGACTGATGCGGAATCCCCAGTCCCTATCATGCCCCATGCCCCGTGATTTCGAACCCACGCTCCACACCGACCTCCGTGACGAGATGACCTACTCGGGCTACCTCGGCCTGGACACCCTGCTCTCGTCCCAGCACCCCCGCTCGGACCATCACGACGAGATGCTCTTCATCATCATCCACCAGACCACCGAGCTCTGGTTCAAGCTCGTCATCCATGAGCTCTCCTCCGTCCTCGACCACATCGCCAAAGATGAACTCGAGCCCGCCTTCAAGATCCTCGCGCGGGTCAAGCACATCTTCAGCCAGCTCATCGACCAGTGGTCCGTGCTCGCGACCCTGACCCCCTCGGAGTATGTCCAGTTCCGCGATGTGCTCGGGCGCGCCTCCGGGTTCCAGAGCGTCCAGTACCGCACCGTGGAGTTCATGCTCGGCAACAAGGACGCCCGCATGATCAAGGTCCACGCGCACGACCCGGCCGCCAACGCCCAGCTCACCGCCGCCCTGGAGGCCCCGAGCATCTACGACGCGTTCCTCGCCCACCTCGCCCGCCGCGGCATGCCGATCCCCGCCGAGGTCCTGCACCGAGACCAGACCACACCCCACGAGACCCACCCGGGCGTGACCGCCGTGTTCAAGTCCATTTACTCGGGGATCGCCGCCCACTGGGACGCCTACGAGATGTGCGAGAAACTCGTCGACCTCGAGGAGCAGATCGCCCTGTGGCGTTTCCGCCACCTCAAGGTCGTCATGCGCGTCATCGGCTTCAAGACCGGCACCGGCGGGTCCTCGGGCGCCAACTTCCTCCGCAAAATGATCGACCACGAGTTCTTCCCCGAACTCTGGGCCGTCCGCACCGAGCTTTAGGTTCTGGAGCGGGGGGCTTCCAGCCCCCCGATCGGGCGCAGCCCGATACACCCGGTGCCCCCCCCGGCGGGGGGGCGGCCCCCCCCGGCAAAATTCTGAATTATGCACCCACCCCCACACCCACCGCCCCC
>JAFIFX010000029.1 GCA_020831805.1 Planctomycetota bacterium
CGGGGGGTGCGGGGGGGACGCGGCGGAGTGGCTTGCACGGGGGCGGCTTGGGGCGGTTCGGCGGGGGGGTCGGTGTCGGCGGGTTCCGTGGGCGGTTGGGCGGCGTCGTGGGCGCTGTCGTGGGCGGCGTGGTTGATGCGGGCGAAGAGGAGGCGGCCGGCGGCGGTCTGCATGCTGCTGGTCAGGGTCAGTTCGACCGTTTCGCCGATGTGCGGCTCGCCGTCCTCGGCGACGATCATGGTGCCGTCTTCGAGGAAGCCGACGGCCTGGCCGGCGTGCTCGCCCTTGCGGAGCAGCTCGACGGTGACGGTCTGGCCGGGCAGCACGGCGGGCTTGAGGGCGTTGGCCAGGTCGGTGAGGTTGACGACCTGGACCTTCTGGATGCCCGCGACGCGGGCAAGTGCAGCGTCGGAGGTCATCAGGGCGGCGGGGAGGTCTTCGGCGAGCTGGACGAGCATCTGGTCGACGGCGCGCCGGGTGACGGGGGTGTTGTCGAGGCTGACATCGGCGCCGGGCGTGCGTTGGAGTTTGGAGGCGATGTCGAGGCCGCGCCGGCCGCGGAGGCGCTTGGTGCGGTCGTCGGAGTCGGCCAGGGCCTGGAGTTCCTCGATCACGAAGCCCGGGATGAGGACGGGCTGGGCGACGAGGCCGGTGGCGACGACATCGGCGATGCGGCCGTCGATGAGAACGGAGGAATCGAGCACCAGCGGGCGCGGGCCGCGGATGCGCTTGGAGAACTCGACATAGGGGATGACCAGGCGGAACTCGTCCTGGGTCTGGAGGACGGTGGTGATACCGAGGTAGGCGAGGGAGACGCCGAAGAGGACCTTGAGGGCGGGGATGATGGGCGAGGGCTGGAGGTCCCAGGTGGCGACGACGAGGTCGATGACGGCGCCGATGGCCCAGGCGGCGACGAGGCCGGCGACGAGGCCGAAGGCGACGCCGGAGATGATCTGGATCTTCTTCCGGGGCGTGAAGACATCGATGGCGAGGAAGAGCAGGCCGAGCAGGGCGGAGGCGACCAGGGGGACCCACCAGGTGATGGCGAGTTGGATGTCCATCTGGCCGGTGGGGTCCGCGCCGACGCGGATGACATAGAGCATCGTCAGGAGCATCAGCAGCAGGACGAAGCCGATGCGGAGCAGGCGGAGGACCGGGGCGAGGTCGCTGGTGGGTCGCTTGCCGAGGGGGGACATGGCGGCTCCGATGAAGGAAAGGCGGGCCCGGCGGGGGGCGGGGCAGGGGGGGCCGGCGTGGCGGGGTTTTTCCCGCCCGGGAGGAGTGTACGGGAGGCAGGGGGCATAGGATCTGGACTCGACCCGCCCGCGTCGGCGGCCGGGCCCGGTGCACGGGTGGCCCGTGAACCTGGTCAGGGCTTGACCGCAGCAGCCATAAGCGGCCGTCATCCGGTGCCGCCGGTGTCCTGGCCGCCGACCCGGGTGGGTTGGCTCCTTACTGAGTCTGAGCGCTGGGTGCCACGGCTTGCTCGCAAGCCGTGCTTCTTTGATCCAAGATCGCAACCTCACGGCTTGCAAGCAAGCCGTGGCACCCCGAAGGGATGGATACTGGTGGGGGAAAACACGGCTTGCAAGCAAGCCGTGGCACCCGGCACCCGGGTCGGCGGTTGGCGCCCGGCATCAGCCGCCGTGGGCACTATCGATGTCTGGCCAGTTGGATTCCAGGCGGCGGAGGGCGCGGGCGGAAGACCATGGCCATGCTTCGGGATTCGGGGCGAGGCCGCGGCGCACCGGGTTCTCGTCGATGTATCGCATTTTTTCGGAGAGTTCGTTGTCAGAGAAGATGTTGCGGTCGTAGCCGCCTCCGGCCTGCCAGAAGCGGGGCGTGCCGCTCGGGGTTGTCGCCAGTCGCAGGCTCGGGTTGTTCGAAGATCGCCACCGTTCGAGCATGTGGAAAGCAGAAGGCCGCTTGATGGCCGCGAGAATGCGGGACACGGTTGTTTCTTGCGCGGGCAGGAGCAGGAGGTGCACATGTTCCGGCATAACGACCCACGCGAAGAGCCTGAAGCTGAGCGTCGTTCTGGCTCGATGAATCTGATCGGCGACGAGGTCGCGGGCGTCAGGATGGGCTAGGAACTGGTGACGCTGGTAGCAGGAGAAGGTGAGGAAGCGGGCGTGCCCCTTGTGTTCGTAGCGACGGAGCTTCTTGCGGTGGGGTTCCAAGGAGTCGGAAGATAGCAGGAAGCGGGCCGGGAGGGTGCATGAGGCGTTCGGGCAGATCGGGGAACCCGGAAAAAACTTGCATGCGACGGCTTGCTCCCAAGCCGAGGCGCCCGGATGGGATTGAACTTGATGTGGGAAGGCACGGCTTGCGAGCAAGCCGTGGCACCCCAGTTTTGCGTAGCACCTCGAGGGGTCTGGATCGGTTCAGGTCAGGAGGTCCATGATCTGGACCGCGTTCAACGCCGCCCCCTTGCGCAACTGGTCCCCCGCGATCAGCAGGCTGAACTCGGTCGGCGAGAACCGCCGGATGCGGCCGGCGAGGACCGGGTCGCCGCCCGTCGCGCCCAGGGGGGTGGGGAAGCGGTTGTGGGCGCGGTCGTCGAGCAGGGCTACGCCGGGGGCGGCGGCCAGGGCGGCGCGGAGGTCGTCCTCGGTCGCGGGGTTTTCGAGCGTGACCAGGGCGGACTGGGTGTGGGCGCGGAGGACCGGGACGCGGACGCAGGTGGGGATGAGGATCAGGCCCGGGTCGTTCCAGATGCGCCGGGATTCGGCGATCATCTTGGATTCCTCGCCGTTGAGGCCCGTGGCCGGGTCGAGCGGGGATTCGTGGCTGAAGACATTGAACGCGCAGGGCTCGGGGAAGACGGACGGCTCGGCGGGCCGGCCATCGAGCACGGCGCGGGTCTGGGCCTGGAGTTCGGCCACCGCCTCCAGCCCCGCGCCGGACACAGCCTGGTAGGTGCTGACCACGATCCTCGCCACGCCGAAGCGCTCGCGCAGCGGGTTGAGCGCGGTGAGCAGGATGATGGTCGAGCAGTTGGGATTGGCGATGAGCCGCGCGTCCGCGATGGCGCTCGCGTTGATCTCCGGGACGACCAGCGGCACGGCCGGGTCCATGCGGAAGGCCGAGGAGTTGTCGACCACCAGCGCGCCGGCGGCGACGGCCCCGGGGGCGTGGGCGCGGGCGATGTCGGCGGTGGCGCAGAACAGGGCCGCGTCGCAGGCGGGGAAGTCGTCGGTGAGGGCCGCCACCGTGACCGCCGCGTCGGCGTAGGGCAGGCGTTCGCCGGCGGAGCGGGCCGAGGCCAGGGCGATGATGCGGTCGGCGGGGTGGCCGCGCTCGGCGAGGATGGACAGGGCCTCGCGCCCGACCGCGCCGGTCGCGCCGACGACGGCGACCAGCGGGGGCCTGACCGGGTCTTTCGGGGCCGGGGCCTTAGCGGGCATGGGCGGCGCTCCGGGCCGGGGCCCGGTCTGGGTTGGGCGCGTGGCGGCGGAGCAGTTCGAGCACATCGGCGAGGACGGATTCGCTGGTCGGCCAGCGCCCCGCGCCGCGGCCGCGGACGGTCTGCAGGAAGCCGTCGTCCCACTCGACCACGCAGGCGTTGCGCTCGCCGGGGATGTCGAAGAGCGGGTCGGCCGGTTCGAGGGCGGTCAGGCGGACCCGGGCGGCGGGTGTGTCGCCGGCCAGGTCCAGCGTGCCGATCTGGCGGACGACGGCCTTGTCCGACCCCCCCGCCCCGGCCGACGCGGCGCGGAGGTTGGCCTCGGTGAAGTCGTCGCGGACGACGGCGTCGGGCGCCAGGGCGACGCCGAGCGTGCGGGCGATGACGCAGAGTTTGTTGGCCGCGTCGTGGCCGTCGATGTCGCCGGAGGGGTCGGCCTCGGCGTAGCCGCGCTGCTGGGCATCGGTGATGGCGTCCTTCGGGGTGACGCCTTCGGCGATCTGGTCGAGGACGAAGTTGGTGGTGCCGTTGAGCACGCCGCGGACGGAGCGGGGGGTGTGGCCGGGGCGAGAAGCGAGGGCTTCGAGCATGGGCACGCCGCCGCCGACGCTGGCCGAGCCGAGGATGGACACGCCGTGGGCCTCGGCCAGCTCGTGCAGGCGGTCCCACCGTTCGGCGAGCAGGGCCTTGTTGGCGGTGACGACATGGGACCCGGCGCGGAGGGCGGCCTCGACCGCGTCGCCGGCGATGCCCGTGCCGCCGATGGCCTCGATGACGATGTCCACGCCGGACGCGGCGGCGCCGAGGGTGTCGGTGGTGACGAGGTGATCGGGCACTGGGATGTCGCGCGGCTTGGCGGGGTCGCGGAGCGCGACGGCCGTCACCTCGACGGCGTCGCCCAGGCGGGCGAGGTGGTGGTAGACGCCCGCGCCGACCGCGCCGAAGCCAAGCAGCGCGACGCGCAGCGGGCGCGGCTTCTTCGGCGGGTCGGCCAGCACGGTCGGGTCGTTGGAGATGACGGTCGGGTCGGTGCCGTTGAGGCCGGTCAGCTCGAAGGGCAGGCCCAGCGAGCGGGCGAAGCGGACGGCCTTGGGCTGGATGGCCTTGGCGTCGAGCTTCAGCTCATCGTCGTAGTTGGCGGTGACGAAGCGCCGGGGCGTGGGGCCGGGCTTCTTGGGGTCGTGCTCGTAGAGGGCGTCGACATCCTTGACCAGGCGGCAGCGGGCCTGGAGTTGCGCAGCGATATAGATCGCGGTCAGGTCCGACCCGCCGCGCCCGAGCACGACCGGCTGGGCGGCGTGGCCGTGGCCGACGAAGCCGGGGATGACGACCACGCCGGTCCGGCGCAGGGCGGTGCGGACCAGGTCGGTGTTCAGGCCGACGGGGCAGGCGTCGTCAGCTGGGCCGTCGGCGTGCAGGCCGATGGCGCCGGGCATGAGGACCGTGGCGGGTGTGCCGGCGCGGTCGAGCACGGCCCCAAGGGCGGCGGCGCTCTCGCACTCGCCGATGGAGACGATGGCCGCCACGGTCTCGCGGTCGGCGCCGGGGCAGAGGTCGGCGGCGTGGGCGATGAGCCGGTCGGTGGTCCCATAAAAAGCGGAGACGACCGCGACGACCTGAAAGCCCTCGCGACGCCAGCGGTAGATCTCGTGGACGACATCGGACAACGCGGTTTCGTCCGCGAGCACCGAACCGCCGAACTTCAGCACGATCACGCGTTCGCCAGGCATCGCCCCGCTCCTTCCCGTCCGAGTCCACACGATACCGCAGCATCGGCGAAAGCGGTTTCGAAATCCGCGATGATCGTGCGGAAATCCTCAAGCCCGACGGACAGCCGGACCAGCCCGTCCGAGATCCCCACGGCTCGACGCTGGTCGGGGGTCAGGTCGGCGTGGGTCATGCTGGCGGGGTGGGTGATGAGTGTTTCGACGGAGCCGACATGCTCGACGAGGCGGCAGTGCGTGAGGCCGGTGACGAAAGCGCGAGCGAACCGATCGCCGGCCGCGAAGTCGAAGGAGAGGACCGCGCCGTGGTGGCCCCGGTGCTGGGCGGCGGCCAGGTCGGCCTGCGGGAACGACTCCAGGCCGGGGTAGTTCACGCCGGTGACCTCCGGGCGGTCCGCCAGCCACGCGGCGATGCGGGCGGTGTTGTCTGACTGCGTGCGGAGGCGGATCGGCAGGGTCTTGAGGCCCTGGAGGGTGAGCCAGGCGTTGAACGGGGCGATGATGCCGCCGGTGCACTTGCGGATGAAGCGGACGCGCTCGAGAACGGTTTCGTTCCGTGAGACGATCACGCCGCCGAGGGCGGCCGAGTGGCCCTCGATGAACTTGGTGGTGGACGAGACGGTGATGTCCGCGCCGAGTTCGAGCGGCTGCTGCAGGACGGGGGTCAGGAAGGTGTTGTCCACCGCGAGCAGCGCGCCGGCGGTCTTCGCGATGCGGGCGATGGCGCGGATGTCGGTCAGCTCCAGCGTGGGGTTGGCGGGGGTTTCGATGAAGATGAGTCTGGTGTTCGGGCGCACGGCGGCGGCGACGACGGCGGGGTTGGTCGCGTCGACGAAGGTGCAGGACACGCCGAGGGGTTCGAGGATCTTCTCGAACAGGCGGGTGGTGCCGCCGTAGACGGCCCGGCCGCACACGGCGTGGTCGCCGGCCCGGAGCAGGGCGAGGAACAGGGCGGTCTCCGCGCCCAGGCCGGTGCCGAAGCAGACGCCGGGGGGCGCGCTCTCCAGGCGGCCGAGGGTCGCTTCGAGGGCGGCCACCGTGGGGTTGGACACCCGCGAGTACGCGTGCGGGGCCGTCGACTCGATGCCGTCGCGGCAGTAGGTGGTGGACTGGACCAGCGGGGTGACCAGGGGCGAGCCGTCGCCCGAGCCCTGGCCGGCGTGGGCGCAGATCAGGTCCAGATCCGAGAAACGGTTGGGTGTGAAATCGGTGCGTGCCATCGGCCGTGAACTCCTTCGTCACGGCACCAAGAAACGCCAAATCAACGCGGGGGACCGCCGACGCGGCGGGTCCTTTGACGGGTCCCGGTTCCGGCCCGCTGCCCGCTGGGGCTTGGGGTGGATCGGTCTCGCCCGCATCGACCGTGCCCCCGGCTGGGGGTGGCCTCGGCACCGCGGCCTGATGGCTCGGTTGCCGCCCGGGACTTCCCGGGGCTCTTGATGCAGTCGGGCAGAGTGTTGGCGGGGATGGTTCATCCGTCAAGTCGGATGAAGGGATTGAGCACAATTGCGGGTTAACGCCAGATTTGATTGCATTTTGTTTGGTCTTCATCTAGTATATAGGAGGTTTGGCGAGATTGGGGTTGACAAAAGCATGACTTTTTAATCATAATGAGGGCGGATCACGATGCCGGAGACGGCGGTGTACCTGTATGCGGAGGATGGGCGGTGCCCGGTGCTGGAATGGCTCCGGGAACTCGACCGGACGGACCCAAGGGCGGTCGATGCCTGCATCGCAAGGGTCCGGCTGTTGCGGGCGTTCGGCCACGAGCTGCGAAGGCCGCACGCGGACATGCTGCAGGATGGGATTTATGAGTTGCGGGCCAGAACGGGCCGTGTGAACTACCGGCTCCTCTACTTCTTCCACGGTCGTGACATCGCGATCGTGGCCCACGGGCTGACGAAGGAACGGGAAGTACCAAAGGTCGATATCGAGCGAGCGATTGAACGGAGAAAACGGTATGAGCAACAGCCAGAACAACACCGGGTCTCGTTCGACAAGTGACGCGGTCGAGATCCTCGACCGGGTATTCATCGGGGATGATCTCGCTCGGCGGGAGGCGGTCGACAAGGCCGTCGAGGACGCGCTGATCGGGCAGATGATCTACGACATCCGCACGCAGGCCGGGCTGACGCAGAAGCAGTTGGCCGAGTTGGCGGGCACGGACCAGGCGGTCATCTCGCGCCTGGAGGACGCGGACTACGAGGGGCACACCATGTCGATGCTGCGGCGGATCGCCAATGCGCTGGGCAAGCGGGTCGAGGTGCGATTCGTGGACGCGGCGTGAAGGCGGGGCGACGGCGCGGCGGGTTGAGCATGTCCAAAGTGAGAAAAGCCCGGCGTGTGCCGGGCTGGTTCTTGATGTCACTCGCGGAAGTAGTCTGCCCTGTTCGAGCCGTCAAAACCGGCCGGTCTTCAGGCAGCAGGACTTGAACCGCAGGCCGCTGCCGCAGGGGCAGGGATCCTGCCTCCCGAGTTTCTCGAGCAGTTCCTTGGGCCCGAGTTCGGTCGGGATCTCACGCTGGCCGCGTTTGACGGCCGTTTCTGAGTTGAAATCCCCTCCGGCGTTTGCTGGTGACCTCAAAACCGGTCCTGTTCGCCGAAGTCGTGCTTCTTCTTGCGTGCCATGATGTCGCTCCTTTCAGGTTCTGGGTGTGATTTGCCCGTCACGCCGTGCCTGGGAGCCCCCGAAGTGAAGGCCGCGGGCGGGCGGGGATCAAGCGTTCGGGAAGGGGGCGGGGCCCGTACAATCGGCCATGTCCTACACCGTTCTCGCCCGCCGGTACCGCTCCAATGACTTCGATGAGGTCGTCGGCCAGGAGCCCGTCGCACGCACCCTGAAGGCCTCGATCGAGGCCAACCGGGTGGCGCACGCCTACCTCTTCTGCGGCACGCGGGGGGTGGGCAAGACCTCGATGGCCCGGATCTTCGCCAAGGCGCTGGCCGGGGGGACGCCGGAGGCGGACGCCGCCATCATGCGGGGCGAGGACACGGATGTGATCGAGATCGACGGCGCGTCCAACCGCGGCGTGGACGAGGCGCGGGAGATCATCTCCAACGCGGTCTACCGGCCCATGCGGGGCAAGTACAAGGTCTACATCATCGACGAGGTCCACATGCTCACGAAGGAGGCGTTCAACGCGCTCCTCAAGACCATGGAGGAGCCGCCCGAGCATGTCAAGTTCATCCTGTGCACCACCGAGGCGCACAAGGTGCCCGCGACCATCCAGAGCCGGTGCCAGCGGTTCGACTTCCGCAACATCCCGGCTTTAGCCATCGCCAAGCACCTCGAGGATGTCATCACGCGGGAGAAGCTCAAGGCCGATCCCGAACTGGTCCACGCGGTGGCGGTGCACGGCAACGGGTCGATGCGGGACGCGCTCTCGCTGCTCGACCGGCTGATGGCGACCGGCGAGAAGAAACTGACGCTGGCCCTGCTGGAGAACCTGCTGGGCCTGCCGGACCGGCAGATCGTCAGCGAGCTGATCGACACGCTGGCCGCGGGCGACCCGGCGCAGGCCCTGCGGGCGACGGGGGCGCTCTTGGGCAAGGGGATCTCGGGCGAGCAGTTGCTGCAGACCATGCTCGAGCGCCTGCGGGACCTGATGGTGCTGTCGGCGTGCGGGAAGGACACCGACCTGGTGGACCTGTCCGACGACGCGCGGGCGGCGGAGTTCGAGCGGTCGAAGTCGTTCGACCCGGCCGGGCTGACGCACATGATCGCGGTGTGCGAGTCGGTGCAGCGGGCGCTCAAGTCCAGCCCCGCGCCGCGGGCGCTGCTGGACGCGTGCATCGTGCGTCTGGCGATGACGGAGAAGATCGCGGATGTGGCGGCGTTGATCGCGGGGGGGAACGGGGCGGCCGTAAAAAAAGCCTGACGGCGGGCGGAACCCGGACGCGTCCCGCCGCGCCCGACCGCCCGCCGCCCACGCACCAGCCGAGAACCCCCGACGACGACCGGGCGCACCGGCGGATGGCGGACAAGCCCGCGCCGGCCCTGACGCGTCGGCCCGAGGCACCCCCGCCGCCGGCGTCGGCCGAGCCGCCCCGCGATGACGACTCCACCCCCCCCGCCACCACGCTGCGGGGGCCGACGCCGGACGAGGTGCTGGCCGACCCCCTGGTCAGGACCGTGCTCGATGTGTTCGAGGGCGAGGTCAAGCGCATCCACCCGCGGCCCAAGCGCCCGAACCAGTAACCCCCCCACCCCCAACCCCCCCACCGCCTCACACGCCATCAACTAAGGATCCACAGATGTTCGACAACCTCAAGGCGATGCAGGCCGTCGCGGGCCTGATGAAGAACAAGGACAAGCTCGCCGAGGCGGGCGAGCGGATCAAGGCGAAGACCGAGTCCATGCGCGTGACGGGCGAGGCGGGCGGCGGGGCCTGCCGCGCGACCGTCTCGGGGCGGATGGAGCTGGTGGACCTGACGCTGGACCCGGCGTTACTGGCCGGCATGTCGGTGGACGAGAAGACGCGCGAGCTGGCGACCAGCCTGATCAAGGACGCGGTCAACGACGCGAACCTGCGGGCGCGCGAGCAGTTGCAGCAGATGATCGCGCGCGAGGCGGAGGAGCTGGGCCTGCCGGGGATGGGCGAGCAGATCTCGGGCCTGCTGACGCGATGACGGGCTGCCGCATCGAACCGGTGACGGGCCCGCTGACGGTGCGTGTGCTTCGCGAGCCGGTCCCCCGCACGCCGGAGCAGGCCCGCGCGATCGACGATGCGTGGGGCGCGCTGTGCGCCGCCAACCCCCGGTACTTCAACGGGCGGATCCTGTCGTTCGAGTCCTACGACCCCGCGGCTGGCGCCGCCACGGCCCGGGACGAGGAGTACCGCGCCCACGCGGTCAAACGAACGGTGGACCTCGGCCTGTCGTTTTTCGGCATCACCGGCATCCTCTGCGTGCGAGGCGACGACGGGCGGGACCGTGTGATGCTCGCACGCCGGGGCGACTCGGTGCACGATTACCCGGGCATGTGGGAGTTCGGGCCCTGCGGCGGGATCGACCCGCCCGGCTCCGGCGACCGGCTGACTCCCGACGACCTCGCGGCGGAGCTGACGCGCGAGGCCGCGGAGGAACTCGGGCTGGACCTGTCCGGCGCCACGCTCACGCACCTGGCGCTGGTCCACGACACGCCGGACATCGGCTCCACGGACCTGATGGTGCTCGCCCGCCTGCCGTCGATGCCGGAGACCGATGGGGTCAACTGGGAGGTCAGCGGCACGCGCTGGGCGACCCTGAACGAACTTACGGCATGGTGCGAGCGCCGCCCCGGCGAGGTGATCCCCACCACACGGGCGATGGCGGCGTGGCTGGCGTCCCGCCCGCATACGCTCCGGGCATGAGCCAGACCTTCGCGGACATGCGGCTGAACGACCTGCTCGATGCGCTCGCCTCGAAGTGCCCGGCGCCGGGTGGGGGGGCGGCGGCGGGGATCGTCGGCGCGACGGCCGCGGCGACGGCGCAGATGGTGGTCGCCTATTCACAGGGCCGCAAGAGCCTGGCCGAGCATCATTCCTTTCTCGATGACGCCTCGGGCCGGCTGACCCGGGCGCGGGTGATGTTCCTGACGCTGGCCGACGAGGACGCCGCGGCCTACGGCGTGCTCAACACGCTGATGCGGCTGCCCGAGGACCATCCGGACCGTGCGGCGGGGTGGGCGGAGGCGGTGGACGGCGCGATGGCCCCGCCCCGGGCGACGCTCGCCGCGGCGGTCGAGCTGCTGCGCCTGTGCGAGGAACTGTGCGGCAAGATCAACCCGAACCTTCGGTCGGACCTCGGGGTGGCCGGGGTGCTGGGCGAGGCGGCGGCCCGGTCGGCGGCCTGGAACATCTCAATCAACCTGCCGCTGCTGGGCGAGGACCAGCGCGGGTCGGTCCGGGCCGAGGCGGAGCGCCAGGCGGCCGACGCCCGCGCGCGGGCCGAGCGGATCGAGGGCCACTGCGTCTGACCCGATCCGGGCCGGAGCTACGATCCGGCGTGCCGGACATCGACCTGAACCAGAACCCTCGCATCGCGGAGCTGACCCGCGTGATGCGTCGGATGTCCGGCATGACCGACCCGGCCGAGTTGCTCCGCGCCTTCTCGCCGTGGCTGGCCACGCGGTTCCGGCGCGACTTCCTGCTGACGATTTCCCGGCGTGGGCTGGGCCCGGGCGAGTACAAGTTCACGCGGGCCATCCCCGGGCGGCCGAACTTCGACGACCTGGCGCGGGCTCGGGCCGCCATGAACCCGTGGAAGGAGTGGGACGACCTGCCGGTGCACCAGGGCGGGCTGGTCGGCGAGATCCTCAACCGGGGGGAGCCCCGGGTGATCCACGGCCTGGATCTGGCCCTGGACCCGATCCTCGGCGAGGTGATGGGGGCCGAAGCGGCGCGCATGCGGTCCCTGGCGGCGATCCCAACGTTCGACCAGGGCGAGGCGCTCAACTGGTCGATCATCTTCTGCGCGGACGAGATGCCGTACACGCTCGAAGAGTTCGAGGACGGGATGCTCGACATCAACATGATCGGCACGGCGACGCGCAACCTCGTCGCCCGGCGCCAAGTCGAGACGCTCAACAACAGGCTGACAGCCCAGATCGAGCAGATCGCGCATATCCAGCAGGCGTTGCTGCCGGACAAGAACCCGCGCATCCCTGGCTTCGGCATCGCCACCAGCTACATCCCCTCGGACGACACGGGGGGCGACTACTACGACTATTACGACGGGCCGGACGGGCGGCTGGGCGTGCTGATCGCCGATGTGTCCGGGCACGGCGCGGGGGCGGCGACGGTCATGGCCATGCTCCGCGCCATCATCCACTGCTACGAGGTCGGCGACGGCATCGACCCGGCCGAGTTCGCGCGGTACTGCAACCGCAAGCTGGCCGCCGCCAACATCGAGGGCAACTTCATCACGGCGTTCTTCTGCGTGATCGATCCCGTCACGGGCGAGCTCGTGTGGAGCCGCGCGGGTCACAACCCGCCCCGGATCCGCCGGGCCGACGGCACGGTCGAGGTGCTCGATTCCGCGGGCACGCTGCCGCTGGGCGTCGTCGACGACCTGGAGGCCGAATCGGACCGCGGCGTGCTCAACCCCGGCGACACGCTGGTGCTGTACACCGACGGCATCACGGAGCTCCGCGGGCCGGGCAACGAACTCTTCGGCGAGGCGCGGTTCGACCGGGCGGTGCACGAGTGCGACGGCATGCCCGAGTGCGTGGTCGACTCGGTCCACCGGGCGATGCACGCGTTTACCGGGTCCATGACCCGCCAGGACGACCAGACGCTCGTCGTCGTCCAGCGCACGGGGCCCCGCGCGGGGGCGCCCGGCCCCACTGGTTCCACCCGCCCCGCCCCCCCCGCCCGGCGGGCCACGGCGCGCGCCGGCGGCCCGTATCGAGCCCCCTGTGCGGCAACAGCTACCCCG
>JAFIFX010000014.1 GCA_020831805.1 Planctomycetota bacterium
AGAGGAGCGCAGAGAGATCCAGGGATCCTGTTCCGATCCTCTGCGGACCTCTGCGTTCCTCGGCGATCCTCTGCGTTGAACCAGGCCGACACACAGGAACGCGCTGCGCTCATGCCGCGCCAAGCGCCACGCACTCGACCTTGCAATGACGTGAGCGCGTCGGCGGCAACGGTCGTGCGCTCCGGAGACGAAGAGCACAGAACCGGTCACGCCCGGTTTCAGATGGGATCCGTATCAGTCCCGCAGCGCCCGCTCGCGCAGCTCGCCGGCCCGATCGATCAACTCCAGCCGCACCGTCTCGGGCTCCAGAGTCGATTCCGGCGTGGGGCTCAGCTCGATGTGCCACTCGACCAGGTGTCGGATGTTCGCCGGGATCGCCGCCGCGACCAGGTCCGGCCCGGGGTACTCGTGCAGCGGGGCGCGGGCGGTGTGCCGGGCGTGGTACGGCTCGTGCCCTTCCAGCTCCAGGCGCAGGTCGTAATGCCCGTAGAAGGTGAACCGCGCCTCGGTCGGCGTCCGCCCGATGTCCTCGTCGTTGAGCCACACCCGCGCCCCGGGCGGCTCGCTGGTCACGCGGATGCGCCGCTCCGCGCAGGCCGGCAGCAGCAGCAACGCGACGATAAGCAAGGCGGCGCTACGCATCGGCGTGCTCCTCCTTCAGGCGCACCAGGTCATCGAACTCGTCCCCCCGGAACAGTGAGCCGAGGTACACCCGGCGCACCATCGGGTCGTTGATCAGGTCCCGCGGCGTGCCCTCGGCCAGCACGCGTCCCGCGTCGATGATGTACGCCCGGTCGCACACGCGCAGCGTCTGCTGCACATTGTGGTCCGTGATCAGGATCGAGATGCCCCGGTCCGTCAGCCGCCGGATCTCGTCCTGCAGGTCCTCCACCGCGATCGGGTCCACGCCGGAGAACGGCTCGTCGAGCAGGATCAGCTTCGGGTTGGTCACCAGCGCCCGCGCGATCTCCAGCTTGCGCCGCTCCCCGCCCGAGCAGGTCCGCGCCTGGTCCTTGGCCTTGTGCGTCAGCCCGAACTGCGCCAGCAGCTCCGCCGCCCGCTTCTTGCGCTCGGCCCGGGACATGTCCAGCGTCTCGAGGATCGCCAGCAGGTTCTGCTCGCAGGTCAGGCGCTGGAACACCGAGGGTTCCTGGCTCAGGTAGCCCATGCCAAGGCGCGCGTGCCGGTACATCGGCAGCCCCGTCACCTCGGTCCCGCCGAACATCACCCGCCCGCCGTCGCGCTCGATCATGCCGATCGTCATGCGGAAGGTGGTCGTCTTGCCCGCGCCGTTGCGCCCGAGCAGGCCCACGATCTCCGCGTGCTCGACATCGAACGACACGCCGTCGACCACCACCCGGTCGTTGTACGACTTCTTCAGGTTGATCGCCTCGAGCAGGGGCACGCCGGAGTGTAGGTGAACGCGTGCGCCCCGGGCCGCGCTGGGATCAGTCGGATGGGATCAGTCGGACGGGATCAGTCGAACAGCACCAGTCGGAGGGCATCAGTGGGGGGGGCAACGGCGCTGGGGGATCAGCCCCGGCGACGCTTGACCGCCTTGGCCCCCTCGATGATCGCTTCCCACTGCGACTCCTCGAAGGCCTGCAGCCCGCGCTCGGTCGCCAGGCGGACGATCTCCGCCCGCGACGAGGTCCGCAGCTTGCGGTGCAGCGATTCGATGTGCTTCTCGACCGTCTTGGTCGCCCGGCACAGCCGCTCGGCGATGTCCGCCGTCGAAAGGCCCTTGGCGATGTAGTACAGGGCCCGCAGCTCGGACGGGGACAGGGCGCCGAGCTGGTCCAGGCAGGGCGTCGTCAGCACCGGCAGCGGCTCGGACGACCGCAGGGCCGAGCCCACCGGGGCCTCCTGCACCATCGCCAGCACCGCCGGGCAGCCGAAGGCCTCCGGGTCGCAGGGCAGCACCCGGCACAGCATCCGCTTGTCCGCCCCGAACTGGTAGTACGCCTCGGGCTCCCCGCTGCGCAGCACCCGGGAGAGCACCAGCCCACGCTCCTCCGCCGCCGCCTTCGGCAGGAAATCGTCCATGGTCGTGCCGATCAGGTCCGAGACGGGCCGGTCGCAGAGCCGGGCGTAGGCGTCGTTGCACCAGAGCACCCGCAGCCGCTCATCGCGGATGACGCACGCGACGCCGCAGAGCGTCTCGAGCAGCCACAGCGCGTCCCGCGTGATGCGGTTCGCCGGGCCGAATCCCGCCGCGGGCGCGGAAAGGCGACCGCCCTCGGCATCGCCGGCCGCGTCCTGAACGAGCACCGCGGCACGGCCTGCGGTTGACACAGGCTTCTCAAACAATGCTGTCACCTCAGACCGGGGAGGAAGAGGTCCGAACACGGCAACGACCGCACACGCAGGCCCGCCACCCACATCATACCACGGGGACCCGCAAGTGCGACATATATAACGCCTCGGGGCCAAAAAAAGACAATTTGGTGGGCAAATACCCTTCCATAATGCGAAATTCTTGCCAATCGAGGACAGCACGCGATGAAGCCCTCGAGGCGAATGGCCAGATCGAGGAAATTCAGCCATGTGCCCCGGTCCAGTCTGTCACCGGGTCACCCCGCGGGCAGTCAAACCATCTCCAGGGATCCCGACATGCAGAACATGCCGACGACATAATCTCGTCCGTGACCGAAGCAGACTACTTTGAGCAAGAGGCCCGTTTGTACGCCGAGTTCCTCGAACGGCTTGAGCATAAGCCCACGGTTGAAATCTCCGGCATGATCAGACCGAACGGGGCGGCCCTGATCTCCTCAGGCGTTCTGCCGCAATGGACGACGGTGTTCTTCGCGATCGCATGGAGAATCGCAGGCGGTGAGATCCAGAACATACCGCTGCGTGTCGAGTATCCGGCCGAGATCGACATCTCCAAGCATTTCCGTTCCCGCTCGTTCTTTGTGGCTCGCGGACGCATCGCCGAGCACCCCAGAGCTGGCCTGACGATGATGGCTTCAGGTCTGGAGGAATGGCACACCATCCCCGAGATCGAAGCGATCGGGGAAAGGTTGCTTCGGCCGATCGAGATCGACCATCCAGTCGTCGGCAAGATGAAGATTGATCACGGGATCAATGTGTTTGAAGGGGAGATGCGGGTAGGGGCGACAAAGGTACGGATCATGCTGGACGCGAACGGCGATCAACCGGACGCACAGTCGGATCGATCCCTCGTGGCCATCGCGAAAGACTTTGCTCTATTTCTGGACCAGGCCCGAGGGTTCGCCGCCGATAAGTTGCTCGCACTACGAAACTCATCATGGGCGGAACCCGGGGAACCGCCGACAACCCGGGACCAGTTCATCAGCAAGCTGACCGACCCGACAATCTCGTTGTATCCCGATGGGACACTCACGCTTGACTTTGAAGCCGGTGATCTATTTTGGGGCCACGGTGTCGAGATCAGCGGCACGCCGGATGGCGCGTTCGACGAGGCTTCTCTTTGTGGTTGACTCACGGGCAGCCGGCGTTGAAGTCTTCGAGATACGCCGCCAAGTCGAAGAAGTTCAGCAGCCCGTCCCCGGTCCAGTCCGCCGCCGGGTCGCCCGTATTGAACAGGTCGAGGTAGGCCGCGACATCGAAGAAGTTGAGCTGACCGTCCCCGGTCAGGTCCGCCGGGCAGCCCGCCGCCGGCTCGGTGCCCAGGGCCCGCACCATCCACGCGCCCTGGAAGGGCGAATCGCCCATCCGCAGGATGTACGGCGAAGAGCCGAGATCCTCCAGATTCGGTTCCGGGTTGAAGAACAGCCAGCTCTGCATGCCCGAGCCCGGGCCCTGGGGGTCCATCCGTGCCGGGTTGGCCCCCTGGCGGACATCCATCATCACGGCGACGAAGAAGGTTCCTTCGACCGTCACCGGCTCGTCGAGGTCAAAGTCCAGGAAGACATTGGGCGACTGGGCGGTCCAGACCCCCGTGCCGGTGCCCAGCAGCACCGCGTCGGCCGGGTGACCGTCGTTGGACGGGTCGTTGAGCACGGCGACGGTCACTTGGTCCGATCCCGCCACGCCCCCGTTGTCCACGATGCTGGCGAACGACACCCGCACGCGGGTGATCCGCTCGCGGCCCGGCACGGCCTCGAAGGTGTTCAGCCAGGTCATGTTGGCGTCGAACTGGCTGGGCCCGAGGGTGGAGCTGCCCGTGCCGTCGTCGAGCAGGTACTCGTAGGGTTCGGGTGTTCCCCCGTGTGCGGCGGGCACGATCGAGAGGGCGGCGAACAGAGACATGGCTCGAAGGGCGGTTCTCAAGGCGGAATCCTTTCCGTGGGGTTGGCTTTGGGTGCGGGCGTGGCGTTCTGGAAAACATAGCCCTTGAACGGTTCATCCCCAATCCGGCGGGCCGGGTTGACGCGGGGCGTCGTTGCCCAGACACTTCCCAGCCCCGGGCCGGGTCTCGGGCCGGGGTGTGCCGGGCACGGAAGTCCGGCCCGGCCATCGTTCGTCCTTGCTTGGGGCGAACCGGTGGCACGGACCGTGCGAACAGTGGTGTCCGGGTCGGTGGTCCCGCCGTCCCCCGTGTCGATTCCTTCGTTTCTTGATATGGAGCGTGACTGAACATGGCAGCCCGCACCGGAGCCAGCGTCGGCGTCGCCGTCACCATTACGATCCTCGGGCTGCTCTCCGTCGCCCTGTTCGTGACGACCATGGTGTTCTACGGCAACGCCCAGCGTGCCCGCCAGGACCTCAACCAGGCCCGCGACGACTACGCCCGGTTCGTGTCCGACGCCCAGCGTGAGCACGCGTCCGTCCGGGCGGTCGTCACCGCCGCCGAGCGTCAGAACCGCTCGGTCGTCGAGCACCTGATGCTGACCCGGGCCGAGTTGCTGAACCTGCTCACCGGCGATCAGCAGGCCCCGATCGACGCCGTGCGTCAGCGCGTGGCCACCATCGACGGCGCCGACACCATGCCGCTGTTCGACCTGATCGGCCAGCGGGTCGGGCGCATCGCCCAGCTCGAGGAGCGGGTCCGCGTCGCCGAGGCCGACCGCCGGGCCGCCCAGGCCGAGGCCGAGGCCGAGGCGCGTCGCATCGCCCAGATCGAGGCCGCCTTCAACACCCGCGGCAGCCAGCTCCAGGGCAATGTCAGCGACATCATGTCCCAGTTGAACCTCACCCGCGACCGCTTCGGCGAGATCGAGAACCGCTACGCCCGCGATGTCGAGCAGCTCGAGTCGCGCTTCTCCGGCCAGGTCAGCGACCTGCAGACCCGCGTCGACCAGCTTACCCAGGAGAACATGGTCCTCCAGGATCAGCTCATCCGCGCCCGCGCCGCCGGCGCCGGCGACCGCGTCATGCCCCGCGACGAGGCCGCCCTGGTCGACGGACGCATCGACGCCGTGGACCGCGCCGCCAACGAGGTCGTCCTGAGCATCGGCCGTCGCGACAAGGTCGTCCTGGGCATGACCTTCGCCGTCTACTCCAGCCCCACCGACATCCGCATCGACGAGGTCACCGGCGAGTACGCCCCCGGCAAGGCCGCCGTCGAGGTCGTCCGCATCGAGGAGGGCTTCAGCCGCGCCCGCGTCATCTCCGCGTCCGAGGGCAACCCGATCATCCGCGGCGACGTCATCGCCAACGCCGTCTACGACCCCAACAAGACCTACAAGTTCGTCGTCGACGGGCTGTTCGACATCAACGGCGACGGCCGCGCCACCCGCTTCGAGCGTGATGAACTGGCCGCGCTGATCGAGCGCTGGGGCGGCACCGTGGTCGACGAGGTCACCGGCGACCTGGACTTTATCGTCCTCGGCGCCCGCCCGGTCCTCCCGCCCGAGCCCGGCCCGGGTGCGCCCATCGCGGTGATCAACGAGTACAACCGCCTGCAGCGCGAGATCCAGCGCTACAACGACCTGCTCGCCGCCGCCGAGGCCACCTCCATCCCCCTGCTCAACGCCAACCGCCTTCAGACCCTCATCGGCACCTTCCCCAACTGATCCGCCCCCGGACGCAAGGACCCCCGCCATGGGAGACTCGCGCTCCGTCCGCGCACGCACCGCGAAGCAGCGCTTGCTCGACCCGGTGCTCTACGCGCTGCTGCGCGGCGCCATCACCCCGGTCCACCTGGCCGACCCGCCCGTGGCCCTCCACGCGGCCCGCGCGCTCGGGCGTCGTTTCGCCCGGATGCCTTTCAACCGCAAGCGCGTGGACCGCGCCGACGAGCGTCTGACCGTCGCGATGCCGGATCTCGACGCCGCTCAGCGGCGCGAGCTGGTCCTCAACGCCTACGAGCACCTGGCCATGCTCGGCGTCGAGCTGGCCATCGCCCCCCGCCTGATCACCGAGGACGCCTGGACCGAGACCGTCGAACTCGGCGACATCCGCCCCGCCATGCGGTCGCTGATGTCCGACGGGCCCACCGTCCTGATCACCGGCCACTGCGGCAACTGGGAGATCCTCGGCTACACCATGGCCATGCTCGGCTACCGCATGCACGCGCTCTACCGGCCCCTCGACCTCAAGCCCGCCGACAACTGGGTCCGCCAGACCCGCTCCCGGCGCGGGCTCTACCTGCTCGACAAGTTCGGCGCCATGCACCAGCTGCCCAAGCTCATGCAGCAGGGCGAGTCCGCCGGCTTCGTCGCCGACCAGAACGCCGGCGACCGCGGCCTGCATGTCCCCTACTTCGGACGCCTCGCCTCGTCCTACAAGTCCATCGCCCTGCTCGCCGCCCAGCACAACGCCACCGTCATGGTCGGCCAGGCCCGCCGCCTGACCGCCGCCTCCGGCGAGCAGCGCAGCGTCCGCTACCGCATCGAACTCCAGGACATCTTCGGCCCCGACGACTGGGCCGGTCAGCCCGACCCGATGTTCTACATCACCGCCCGCTACCGGCGCGGCCTGGAACAACTTGTCCGCTCCGCGCCGGAACAGTACCTCTGGATGCACCGAATCTGGAAGAGCCGCCCGAGGCACGAACGCCTCAACAAGCCGTTCCCCGAGCCGCTCAAGGACAAGCTCCGCAGCCTGCCCTGGATGACCGAGGACGAACTTGCGGCCCTGATCGACCGGTCCGACCGCGACCGCGCCATGCTCGCCGAACTCGGCGTGCAACAGATGCCCTAACTCCTCCCCCGTCGCCGACGGGGGAGGACCTTGACCCACCGGCACGGCTCTACCATCCCCCGCCACAGGAGTCCCTCCATGCCCAAAGCCCAACGCCTCCAGGACATCCGCGTGCTCATCGTCGACGATGACCGCGACATCCTCGAATCCATCGAGGCCGCCTTCCTCTCCGAGGGCGCCCTGACCCTGACCGCCTCCGACGGCGACGAGGCCATCCGCATCTGCCACGAGGACCCGCCCGACCTGGTCGTCCTCGACATGATGCTCCCCAAACGCTCCGGCTTCATGGCCCTGGAGAAGATCAAGGGCAACGAGGACTCACCCCTGGTCATCATGGTCACCGCCAACGAGGGCAAGCGCCACCAGGCCTACGGCGAGTCCCTGGGCGTCGACGCCTACATGATCAAGCCCGTCCCTCTCGGCCGCCTGCTCGACAAAGCCGTCGAACTCATCGAGGCCGAAGACGCCGAGGACGACGACTAAATCCCGGCGGGACGAACTCCAGATACCCCAAACAGCCCCGAACGCCAGTGAGTGGGCGGGCCGAGCCGCGATCGTCGCGGGGCCGCACACAGTGCTTGCCCGAACGAGCCAAGGCCGAAAGAGGCCGAGCAAACACCGACGCCACCGCCCCATCGCTCACGCTCCGGGCTCCATGGCTTCCGCCATCCCACCCCTCCGCGTCCTCTGCGAGACCTCAGCGTCCTCCGCGTACAAAACCTCTTTCTCCCCCGCCCCCCAATCATCCCCCGTGCCCCGCCCCCTCCACACCCTCGCCCGCTTCGCCGACGGCCGCTACATCGACCGGCCCGCCTGCGACGCCGCCTTCACCCGCATGCATCGGCGCGACCGCGTCGGCGACCGGCTCCACCTCGCCTTCGCGTGCCTGGGACTGTTCCTGCTGGCCGGACCGGTCACCGTCACCGAGCTGGCCTTCGCCCCGCTGCTGGTCTTCTTCTTCGTGCGTGTGGTCAACACCGGGCCGCTGTGGGTCCACGCCTTCGGCCAGCCGCTGATCCTCGCGGCCCTGGCGCTGATGGCCTGGATGCTGGTCACGCTCGCCTGGTCGCCCGATCGCGCCAACGGGCTGGACGAGATCGGACGCCTGCGCTGGCTCGTGCTCGGCGCGCTGATCTACCCAGCCATCGGGCACCGTCGGGCGCTCACGCTCGCCCTGGCCCTGGGCCTGATCGTCGGCGGCATCGCCCAGCTGCTCTCCGGCCTCGACGCCCTGCGCCCGCCTTTCGAGACGCGCGCCCCCGGACGCATCACCGGCTGGTGGAACCCCGTCATCGCCGGCTCGATCCAGTGCGCCGCGCTCGGCCTGTTCCTCCCCGGCGCGATCCGAGGCGTGGGGCGCGAGCGGTGGATCGGCGTGCTCGGCCTGGCGATCGCCCTGGCCGGCCTGCTCGCCAGCGGCACCCGCGGCGCGTGGATCGCCGGGGCGATCCTTCTGGCGGTGGGGGTCCCGCTGATCCTCCGCGGCTCGGGCCGGGGGGGCGGGGGGGCTTGGCGGGCCGCGGTCGGGATCGGCGTAGGCGCGGTTCTGCTGCTCGCGGTCGTGGCGTTCGTGCAGCGTGACGGCCTGGCGTACCGGGTGCAGGAGGCCCGCGCCGAGCTGGCCGCTGCGGCGGATGGCGATCTGGACACCTGGACCGGGGCCCGTGTCGCGGTCATGGGCTTCGCGATCGAATCAGGCCTGCGCCATCCCTGGGGCCTCGGCGCCGGCGGCCTGCGGGCGTCTGTGGAGCGCCAGCTCGGCCCCGACCACCCGGCCGCCCTGCCCCACGCCCACTCGGCCCCGCTGCACCTGTTCGCCACGCTCGGCTGGCCGGGCCTGTGCCTGGGCGTGCTGGTCGCCTGGATCGCCCTGCGCCACGCCCGGCGTGACCAGCCGCCGGACCCCCGCCGGGCCCTCGAGGCGGGCCTGCCCTACGCCATCGCCGGCCTGCTGCTCGCGGGCCTGTTCGACGCGGTCCACATCAACACGCAGACTTGCGCGATGCTGGGCGCCCTGGCCGCCCTGAGCCCGGCGTACCGGCCGGAACGCGAGCCGACCGCCGAGGTCAGTGGTTGATCGTCTCCGGGCCTTCTTTGCCCGCCACCCGCGTCATCTGCCCGTCCCCGGTGCGCTGGTACTTGGTAAAGCCCATCCGTTCGAGGTTCTCGTTGGACAGGTTGCTCTTGGCCTTCATGTCCGTCCACTTGCCGGCGATGTTGGGCGCCTGCGGCACGCGGTGGACGGGCCGGCCTTCGTGTTCGGTCAGGGCGTCGGCGGACATCGGCTGGACGAGCTCGAAGCTCTCCCCGGTGCCCTGGCCTTGTTCGTCCAGATACTCGTAGACATAGATCGGCATGGACGATTCTATCGGCCGGGGGCGGGGTTTGGTTCGGCCGCAGGGCCGGAAAGGGCCTTTACCCGAACATCTGCCCGGACTCGGTGTCCTGCATTTTCCAGCCGTTCCGGCGGCACATGCGGCTGAGCACGGGCCAGGCGAAGTCTTGGTCGTTGACCACGATCATGGCCTGGTTCAGCTCGTCCAGGCTCGAGGCGTACTCGACGGTGAACCCCGGCCCGTGGAGCACCGCTGTGCCCAGGGCCTTGCGTTCCGAGCCGTCCGGGGCCACATTGAAGCCCGCCAGTTGCTCGACGAGGTCCTTGGGCGTGCCCAGCGGGAGGGTGCCCGCGGCCGGGTCCTCGGGGTCCCGCGGCTTGATCAGCACCAGAATCCGTTTTTTCCGCTTGGACATGGAGGGCAAGGGTAGGGTGGGTCCCGAGCGAGGGCCTTCCCGGCGGCCTGGGGCAACCACCCCCCGCCTGTGCGGGTACCATCATTGGTCCGACCCCGGGTTTTTCCGAACCCGGGGCGTCCCGGCGGCGTCCGGGACCGAATAGAAGAGTGTCGGGGGCGATTGGTCCCCGTGGCCGGGCGGCCGCCCGGCGGGAGGTGCTGCGTGGACACGATTCGACAGGTCATCGCTCGGGCGGGTCGGCGCATGCTGCTCGCCGCGTGGATCCGCAACGCGGTGGTGCTGCTGACCGCCGTGATCTTCCTGAGCGTGCTGGCCCGCGGGGCGCAGAAGCTCTTCCCCGTCATCGTGATCGACTGGTCGCTGGCGCTGCCCATCGCGGCGGGCGTCGCGGTGCTGCTGGCCCTGGTTATCGCCTGGGTGCGCCGGCCGGACGAGCTGGCGATCGCGCGGGTGATCGACGAGCGCTCGGGCCTTCGTGAAACACTCTCCACCGCGTTGTGTGTGGAGCGCGACGCCGGGCCGTGGTCCAAGGCCGTGGTCGACGACGCGGGGCGCAAGGCCGGGCGCGTGGTCGTGCGCGACGCCGCGCCGATCGAGGCGCCGGGCAACTCGTGGTGGCCGGTGGCGGCGTGCGCGGCGTTGCTGGCCGTCTGGTGGCTGCCCGCCTACGACATGGCCGGGCTGCTCTCGGACCGCGAGGCCCGCGAGGACGAACGCCGCCAGGTCCGCGAGGTCGCGGCCATCGCCGAGGAAACCAAGCGCGACATCCAAGCCCTGCTCGCCGAGGCCGGGCTGGAGATGGCCGACGCGGACGATCCCGACGCGGACAACCCGTTCGACCCGTCCCGCCTCGATCAGCTCACGCCCGAGGAGATGCGTCGGGCCGCGATGAAGCAGCTGACCAACCTCTCCGACCAGCTCGAAGAAAGGCTCCGCAGCGCCGAGTCGATGACCTTCGACGCGATCGAGGACGCCATGCGCCGCATGGAGCAGCCCGGCCCCGGCCCGCTGACCGAGATGGCCCGCGCCATGTCCCGCGGCGACTTCGCCGAGGCCAACCGCATGCTCCAGGAGGCGATGGCGAAGATCCAAGCCGGCGACATGAACGACGCCGATAAGGACGCGATGCAGGAGCAGCTCGAGGCGATGGCCGAGACCCTCCGCGAGCTGGCCGAGAACCGCGAGCGTCTCGAGGAGCAGCTCCAGTCCGCCGGCATGAGCGCGTCCGACGCGTCCCGCATGGCCGCGGACCCCGAGGCGCTCGAGCAGGCCCTGCGCGAGATGGGGCTGAGCCAGAACCAGATCGATAACCTGCGCAAGCAGGCCGAGGCGCAGCAGGGCGCGTGCGACGCGGCCTCCGCCATGTCCCAGGCCATGAGCCAGATGGCCGAGGCCATGCCCGCCGGCTCGTCGGCCGAGCTGGGCGAGTGCGCCGCCAATCTCGGCGATCAGCTCTCGTCCCTCGAAGCCATGAAGGCCGAGCGGATGTCGCTCCAGGCCGCCCTGAGCATGTGCCAGAACGGGATGGGCATGTGCGCCAACCCGGGCATGCGTCCGGGCCAGGGCAGCAGCGGCGGCATGCAGGCCGGCATCGGCAGCATGCAGCGCGAGTTCGGTGATGGCCCGGACGAACCCACCATCGACTTCCAGACCGAGATGTACAAGGCCGAGAACAACGCCAACCGCGGCGGACCGGTCATCGCCTCCACGCTGGTCTACGGCACGCAGGTCCGCGGCGAGTCCACCGCCGCGTTCTCCGAAGCCGTCCGCAGCGCCGAGACCGAGGCCGCTGAGGCCATCGAATCACGCCGGGTCCCCCGCGAGCACGAGGCCGCGGTCAAGGCCTACTTCGGCCGACTCAAGCAGGCGGCCGAGCAGCCCCCGGCGCAGGGATCTTCCGACGACTGATCCCGACCGTTCACCGGGGCGGTAAAGCACGGGACGCGGCGCGTTCTCGGACGCGATCAGCCCGCCCGCCCGGCCGTGAAACAATTTCGGTCGTTCCCAGCCGCACGCACGGCCCAGAGCGCAGGAGTTGCGGGCATTTTGTCCCGGATTCGGTTGACCCAACCAGCCGCACCGCTCCGGCGGGCCGATGTGCGTGCTCGTGGAGCGAGAGCGGGACAACCCGTCGATGTCGGACCGGAACCAGGCCCGGCCCGGCCGGATCGAGTGGTCCTTCCGGCCGCGCTCGCGGGCGGCGTTGTTCGCTGGCGTGCTGCTGTTCCAGGCGGCGGTCCTGCTCGGGGGCGAGCTGCTGGCCGACTACTGGCTGCGTTCCAACGCCGATCTGGCGGGCGTGTGGGCCGACCGGCTGCTGGTCTTCCGCCTGTCGGTGGCGCTGGGCGTGTTCCTGCTGACCGCGGCCATCCTCTTCATGGCCTCGCGTCGGTATCAGGACACCGTCGAACACGCCAACACCGAACTCCAGGCCGAGGTCGCCCGCCAGGTCCGCGATGGTCTGGCCAAGCGCAACGCGCTGATCTTCGGCCTGGCCAAGCTCGCCGACTACCGCGACACCGACACCGGGGCCCACCTCGAACGCATCGGGCTCTACGCCCGCCTGCTGGCCAACCAACTGCGCCCGACCAACCCCGGGATCGACGACGCGTGGACCGAGCGCCTGGTCCTGGCCAGTTCGCTGCACGACATCGGCAAGGTCGGCATCCCCGACCGCATCCTGCTCAAGCCCGGCCGCCTCGACGACGCCGAGCGCGCCGAGATGGAAAAGCACACCCTGATCGGCGCCGACACGCTCATCGCCATCCGGCAGAAGCTCGGCCCGGACCCGTTCCTCGACATGGGCGTCGAGATCGCGCTGCAGCACCACGAGAAGTGGGACGGCACGGGCTACCCCTTCCGCCTGGCGGGCGAGGAGATCTCGCTGGCGGCTCGCATCGTGGCGATGGCCGACTTCTACGACGCGGTGACCAGCGAGCGGGTCTACAAGAAGGCCATGACCCACGCCGAGACGCACGAGCTGATCCTCTCGCTCCGCGGCACGCACTTCGACCCGGCGGTGGTTGACGCGTACCTGGCCTGCGCCGACCGCTTCGACCGCGTCCGCGGGCGCGCCTGCCGCGACCTGACCCACCCGGGCTCGGAGAGCCTCGAGTCGATGGCGCGGGAGTTCATGGCCGAGCAGGATGGGCTGCGCCTGGCGGCGTGAGGCGGCACCAAGCGGTGGACACCGACCGGGTGCCCATACACTTACCAATGCCCACCACCGCCCCAGATCTGGCCGGTCTCGCGGCCCGCCTTGCCGCCGAGATCGATGACCTGACCCGCATCCGCCGGGATCTGCATGCCCACCCCGAGGTCCGGTTCGAGGAGCATCGGACCGGCCGGGTGGTCCAGGACGAGCTGGCCCGCCTGGGCATCCGGTTCGTCGCCGGGCTGGGGGGGCACGAGCCGGGGCAGGGGACCGGCGTGCTGGCCCACCTGCCCGCGACCGTGGACCGGCCCGGGCCCTGCATCGGGCTGCGGGCCGACATGGACGCGCTGCCCATCGCCGAGCGGACCGCGGCGGCCTGGGCGTCGACCATCCCCGGCCGCATGCACGCCTGCGGGCACGACGGGCACACGGCCATCCTTCTGGGGGCCGCCCGGGTGCTGGCCGCCACGGAGCACCGGCCCAACCCCGTGACCTTCGTCTTCCAGCCGGCCGAGGAGGGCGGGGGCGGTGGGGAACTCATGTGCCGCGACGGCTGCCTGACCGGCGGGCCGGACGGCGACCTCGGCCCGCCCGTGACGCGGATGTATGGCCTGCACGGCTGGCCGGGCCTGCCCTTGGGCGTGATCGGCACCCGGCCCGGGCCCCTGCTGGCGGCCACCGACGAGCTGCACCTGACCGTCCGTGGGCGGCAGGCCCACGCGGCCTACCCCCACCTGGGGGCCGACCCCATCGTGGCGGGGGCCCACATCGTGGCCGCGGTCCAGACGCTGGCCAGCCGCACCGTCTCGCCGCTGGACTCGATCGTGGTGACCTTCGGGACCTTCCACGCGGGGACGGCGACCAATGTGATCCCGGAGACGGCCACCCTGACCGGGACCCTGCGGACGCTCCGGGCCGAGACGCGGGTCCTGGCCAAGGCCCGGCTCAAGGAACTGGCCGAGTCGGCCGCCCGGGCCCTGGGCTGCGAGGCGGAGCTGAGGATCGAGGAGGGCTACCCGGTGACGCTCAACGACCCCGGCGAGGCGGCCCGGGTGCTGGAAGTGGCCCGGGAGGCAAATCTTGCGCGGGGGGCCGTGGAGGTGCCCGAGCCGAGCATGGGCGGCGAGGATTTTGCGTATTACGCGAACCGGGTCCCGTCCTGCTTCTACTTATTGGGTTTGCGGCCCGATGGAGCCGATGGAATGCCCGAGCTGCACCAGCCGGAGTTCGATTTCCCCGATGGGGCGATCGGGCCGGGGGTGGAGATGATGTGCCGCCTGGCGCTGCGCTAGCATGGGACCAAACCCCGGACCCGCCCGATCCCCGGAAACGGGAATGGGCTGCAGCCGGGGCGTCCGGGAACCGATGGGAGTGTCTATGAGCCTTCGCAAAATGATTCTGATGGGACTGGCCGGCCTGGCCGTCGTGACTGTCCTGAGCGGTTGCCGCGTCGAACGCACGCAGGGGCAGCGTCACCAGGCCCGGGCGATCGACAGCATCCTCCGCGCTGAGGCGATGCGGCTGAACGACGCCCCGCTGAGCGAGGAGACGCTCGAGGACTACGCCCGCCTGAACAACCTGTACCAGGAGCTGCTCCACGCCGCCGTCCGCTCGGGCGAGGCCGAGCCGCTGACGGTGCAGGAGGCCGAGGACAAGCTCCGCGTGATCGCCTCCGAGGCCCGGCTGCTGCCGGCGTATCAGGATTGGTCGCCCGAGGCCCAGAAGAACTTCGAGGAACAGTTCTGGCGTTTCCGCCTGCAGAAGTGGCAGCAGTGGCGCGGGCCGGGCTACATCTTCGAGTGAGTCGGAGTCCAACCGATCGATCAACGAACCGGCCGCGAGGCCGGTTTTTTTGTTTGCGCGGTGCCGTGCTCTTCGTCTTCGAAGAGCACGAACAGGGGTCGCGGGGAGCGTGCTCTTCGAAGACGAAGAGCACGGCACCGGGCGATGTATCCGGGCTTTGTGTGGTCACGAATACAATCTTCGGTGCCCGACGATCCGGACCACATCCCGCTCGATGAGGAGGGTTTCCAGCCCGCCGATGCGCCGCCGGCGTGGGGGACGGAGTCGCGTGACGAGCGGCTGGGGCGGTTGCTCAGGTCGGCCCGGGGTCTCCCGCCCGCGCCCGGGGTGTACCTGATGAAGGACCACAAGGGCGTGGTGCTCTATGTGGGCAAGGCGGCCAGCCTGCCGGACCGGGTGGCGTCGTACTTCGTGCCGTCGGCGGACCTGGGCCCCAAGAAGGGCCGGATGCTCGACGAGGTCCACTCGTTCGACTACCTGCTGACCGAGACGGAGTGGGAGGCGCTGCTCACCGAGAACCGGCTGATCAAGGACATCCGCCCCCGGCACAACGAGCGGCTGGTCGACGACAAGTCCTTCCCCTACCTCGTGGTCACCCGCAACGAGGACTTTCCCCGCGTCTTCGTCACACGCAACCCCGCCGGCATCGACGAGAGGACCGGCGAGCAGTACCCTGAGATGCGCAACGCCCGGGTCTTCGGCCCCTTCGCCAACGCGGGGGCGCTGCGCGAGGCGGTCCAGACGCTCCAGCGCGTGTTCAAGTACCGCACCTGCAAGCTGGACATCGTCGCCGGCGACCCCAAGAACCGCTACTTCCGCCCGTGCCTGCTCCACGCGATCGGGCAGTGCACCGCGCCGTGCAACGAGTCGGTCTCGGTGCGGGTGTACGGGCAGGACATCGACCGGTTCGTCAAGTTCCTGGGCACGAAGCGGTCGGTGATGCTCCGCGAGATGCGGGCCGAGATGGAGGAGGCGTCGGAGAAACTCGAGTTCGAACGGGCCGCCGCGCTGCGCGACCAGATCGTCGCCATCGAAAAACTCTCCGAACGCGGCCACCGCTCCGACCGGTGGCAGCCCGAGACCGAGATCGGCTACACCGACCCGATCAAGGGCACGCAGGCCCTGCAGAAGGCGCTGGGCATGGACCGGGCCATCCGCTGCGTCGAGGGCTTCGACATCGCCCACCTCCAGGGCGGCGAGACGGTGGGCAGCAAGGTCTGCTTCATCGACGGCAAGCCGTTCAAGGACGAGTACCGGCGCTACCGCATCAAGAGCTTTTCCAACCTGCCCGGTGGGCGGGCCAACGACGACTACACCGCGCTGGCCGAGGTGGTGTCACGGCGTTACCGCGAGGCCGGCGCGGGCCACGAGCTGTACCCCGATGTGATCCTGATCGACGGCGGGCTCGGCCAACTCCACGCCGCGCTGGAGGCGTTCGAGACGCTCGATGTCCAGCCGCCGATGGTCATCTCGATCGCGAAGAAGGAAGAGCTGGTGTATGTGCAGCGGGAAAAGGAGCCGATCCGCCTGAGCCGCAACAACGCGGGCCTGCGGCTGCTCCAGCAGGTGCGGGACGAGGCGCACCGCTTCGCGCAGCACTACCATCACATTCTGCGCCGAAAGAAGACGCTGGGGGAAGAAAAGTAGCCCGGAGCGTGAGCGACAGGGTCGGTTGCGAAGGTTGTTGGCTCGGTCTTTTCAACCGTCGCCGTCCAAGGGCGTGAACGGACTTTGGAGTGCGAAACGGCTTTGGCCCGGCCCGCCCGCTCGCTGACACTCGGGGCTTCTTTTTGTTCGTTCGCGGTTATCGCCGCCGCAGGTAGTACACGACCCACGCATACTCGTCCGCGTCGACGCTGACGGGCACATACACCGTTCTCGTCCACACCCCGGTGTGGCGGCCGCGGCGGGAGCCGTAGCCGAAGCCGACGCCGTGCTGCTGCACCGGCCGGTCGCGGGCGACGCGCCGGGTGCCGACATAGTGGGCGGACCACACGGCGTAGTCCGCCCCGATCGAGCGGGCGAAGCGTTCGAGCGACCCGTCCTCTGGGCTGAGGTGGCTGGTGGAGCGGAAAACGCTGCGGCCAATGACGATGATGTCGTCGGGATGCTCGGAGATCTGCAGGCCGCGGAGCAGCTCGGCCTGCTCTTCGAGGTGTTGTTCGCGGGTCCATTCCTCCCAGTGGATGTCGGAGTCGGCCCGGCGTTCCTCGATCGCGTGCAGGGTTTCGTCCAGGCGCGACCAGGGGACCTCGCGGATGACGACGGCGTCGGTGGGGGTGTATGACCCAGCGGGCGCGCCGCGGTAGTGGTCCTGCCATGTTGTCCTGCAGGCGGGCAGGGCCGCCAGCATGGCCAGCAGGAGCAGCATCAGCGGGCGGGCGGGGCTGGGGGTCATCTTAAACCCTAGACCGCCCGGGCCCGGGCCGGGCTGACGCGAAAACCTGGCGATTAGGGCGAGCCGGCGGCCTGGGCTTCCAGACGCCGGCGCAGCTCCTCGGGCTCGAGCCGCTCGACATGGCCGTCGGCGTAGAGCACTGATCGATTGCCCGGGGCCTGCGGGGCGTCCTCGTACACGATGATGCGGTTGGGGTCCCCGTCGGCGGGCCCGGCCCCGATGTACACGAAGGTGGAGCCGTGCCGGGCCGGGTCGAAGCCGCCGTACTGGACGAACGCCTCGTTCAGCAGGAGTTGCTGCCAGTCGGCCTCGGGCGGGAACTGGTCGTCGTTGCGGGCGGCGTACTGCTGCAGGCCCACGCCGATCTCGCGGAGCTTGGTCTGGGCGTTCAACTCCGCGGCGGTCATGCGGGCCTTGCCGATGGCCGGCAGCAGGATGCCGATCTGAAGGCAGGTGCTCATGATACCGATCGCGCCCAGCGTCGTGCCCGCGATGGCGAAGCCAAGACCGCTGGGTCCGTCGGGCTTGGAGGTGCGGGTGATCGCGATGATGCCCATCACGACGGCCGCCACGCCGATCGGCCCGATGCACAGCGACAGGATCCCCACGATCATCGACCACAACGCGAGCTGCGACAGCGGGCGGCTCTGGTCGTGCCCGCCGCCCCCGGGCCCGTGCGGCCCGCCCGGCGGCGGGGGAGGCGGGGGGTGCATCGGCGTCGGGTGTGTGGTGTGCTGGGTCATCCCGTGTTCCTTGTGCGCGCTGGCGGCGTGGGTGGACCGGCCATCGAGGTTGATTGGAAAGCGATCAGCCTGATTTCCGGGCGGCGATGACGGACTGGTCGAACTTGCCGTGCTTCTCGGCAGGGGTGAACCGGATCTGCGTGAAGAACCGCGACCATTTCGCGCTCGCGAATCCCTCCGGCACGACCGCCTCGCCGTAGTAGTCGTCCGGCCAGTGCTGGCCGTTGTTCGCGCCGTCGAAGCAGAACTCGCCGCGGTCGTAGCGCTGCTTCCAGGCCTCGGGATCCCGGAACGACGCGGCCGTGCCGAGCGCATGGGGTGGGATCTCCGGCTGCCGTCGGACGGATTCGGTATAGTCGATGAATGCCCGGCATCGCGTCGTCACGACCAGCACGCCGCCGGGTCGCAGCACGCGGGCCAGTTCCTCCACCCAGGCCATGTGCGCGTCCTCGCTGAGGTGGCTGAAGACCGAGTACGCGACGATCAGATCCGCCGATGCTTCGGAAAGCTCGGTCGGCGGCAGGTACGGGATCTTGATGAGTTCGCAGCCGAGCCTTGTTTCGCGGCAAATCGCCAACGCCTGGTCGGCCACATCGCAGCCGGTGATCCGGGCGGGGTCGAAATCCCGGAAGAGCGTCTGCGTGATCCGGCCCCAGCCGCAGCCGAAGTCGAGGACCTCCAGCCCGGGCCGGTCCAAGTCCAGCCCGAGGGCGCGCGCCTCGCCCAGGAACAGGTTCGTCGCGTCGATGGCCTGCGTGAAGGTGTCCCGGTTGCTGCGCCCGGTGAACTGCTTCTGGAACTGTTCCTCGGGCAGCGCCGGAAACAGCCTGCGCAGGCACGGGTGCTCGGCCCGCCCGTCGGTCAGCGCCCAGAGCCACTCGGCGTCCGGGCACCCGCGGAACAGCTCGCGCAGGGTTGTGCTATCGCTGGCGGTGTCCAGCCCGACGCGGCCGGGTCCGGCATCCGTCCGGGACTGACTGTGAATAAACGGGATCTTCATGGCCGGTACCTCCGCTCAGTTCGCCACGATGTTCACCAGCCGCCCGGGCACCACGATCACCTTGCGGACGGTTTTGCCCTCGAGCAGTTCCCTGATCCGCGGCTCGGCCAGGGCGGCGGCCTCGATGGCCTTGGCGTCCGCGTCGGCGGGGACGATGACGCGCCCGCGGAGCTTGCCGAGGATCTGCACCGGGATCTCGATCTCGTCGTCGACCAGCATGGCCCCGTCGTAGCCCGGCCATGATGCCAGCGCGACCGAGACCGCTTCCGGGCCCTCGTGCATGCCCAGCCGATGCCACAACTCCTCGCCCAGGTGCGGCGCGAAGGGGGTGAGCACGCGCACGAAGCGGGACATCTGGTCCCGGGTCAGGGTTCCGGCCCCGTTGACGAACTCGAAGATCGCCGCGATGGCGGTGTTGAAGCCGAGGCGTTCGATGTCGCTACCGACCTTGGCGATGGTGCGGTGCAGGAGCTTTTCGGTGTCCGCGTCGGGCGCATCGGCCAGGCGCAGGGCGTGGCCCGACTCGTCGACGCACAGGCGCCAGATTTTCTGGAGCAGGCGGTGGAGGCCCACCGTGTCGCGGGTGTTCCAGGGCTTGCTGGCCTCGAGGGGCCCCATGTACATCTCATAGAGCCGGAAGGTGTCGGCCCCGAAGTCGGCGATGATGTCATCGGGGTTGATGACATTCTTGAGGCTCTTGGACATCTTGGCGACGATCTGGTGCACGCGCTCGCCGGTGGCGATCTCGAAGTGCTCGGGCTTGTCCTCGCTGCCGCGGTTCTCGACCTGGTCGACCGGAACGAGCGACTTGTCCGCCCGCTGGAAGGCGTGGCTGGTGATCATGCCCTGGTGGAACATCTTCTCGAACGGCTCGGGGGTGGTGACCTCGCCGAGGTCGAAGAGCACCTTGTGCCAGAAGCGGGCGTAGAGCAGGTGGAGCACGGCGTGCTCGTTGCCGCCGATGTACAGGTCCACGCCGCCCGTGCCGTCGCCGGGGTTCATCCAGTACGCCTCGGCCTGGCGCGAGACGAATCGCCCGGCGTTCTTGGGGTCGCAGTAGCGCAGGTAGTACCAGCACGAGCCGGCCCAGCCGGGCATGGTGTTGGTCTCCCGGCGCACGGGGGCGTCGGGGTCCATGCCCTCGACGCCCGCCTCGCCCGCGGTCGTTTCCACCCAGTCCGCGGCCTTGGCCAGCAGCGGCTGGGGGTCCTCGGACTCGGCGGGCTGGTAGTCCGCCAGCGGCGGCAGCTTGACGGGCAGCGCGTCCTCCGACACCGCGTGGTGCTGGCCCCTCGCGTCGAACACGATCGGGAACGGCTCGCCCCAGTAGCGCTGGCGGCTGAACAGCCAGTCGCGCAGGCGGTAGTTGACCCGGCGCGCCCCGCACTTGTGCTCACCGAGCCACGCGATGATCTTCTTCTTCGCCACGGTCACGCCCAGCCCGTCGAGGAAGCCCGAGTTCATCGCCACGCCGTCGCCGGTGTAGGCCTCGCCCTCCCAGCCCTCCGGCGGGCGCACGGTGCGCACGATGGGCAGGCCGAACTTCGTGGCGAAGTCCCAGTCGCGCTGGTCCTGGGCCGGCACGGCCATGATCGCGCCCGTGCCGTAGCCCATCAGCACATAATCGCTGGTCCACACCGGGATCGGTTCGCCCGTCGCGGGGTTCTTGACCCGCATCCCGGTGAACACGCCGGTCTTCTCCTTGGCCTCCTGGCGTTCGACATCCGAGCGGTTGCGCGCCCAGCGGGCGTACTCACCCAGGGATTCGGTGTCCGTGTCGGGCAGGGGGAACTCCATCGCCATCTCGACCAGCGGGTGCTCGGGCGCGACGACCATGTAGGTCGCGCCGAAGATCGTGTCCGGGCGGGTGGTGAACACGCGCAGGGCCTCGCCCGTGGGGTTGCCGTCCGCGTCGAGCAGCGGGAAGTCGATCTCCGCGCCCTCGGACTTGCCGATCCACTCGGCCTGCTGCGTCTTGGTCGAGTTGGGCCAGTCCAGCGGGCCCAGGTCCTCGAGCAGGCGCTCGGCGTAGGCGGTGATGCGGAACATCCACTGACGCAGCGGCTTTCGGAACACGGGGTAGCTCCCGCGCTCGGAGCGGCCGTCGTGGACCTCCTCGTTGGCCAGCGCGGTGCCCAGCTTGGGGCACCAGTTGACCGTCTGCTGGCTCAGGTACGCCAGGCGGTACGAGTCGATGATGGCCCGCTGCGTCTCGGGGTCCAGCGTGTCCCAGTCGCCCGCGTCGGTCCCGTCGGGCAGGTCGCCCGCGCCGGTGTACTCCGCGGCGTGGGGGTTCAGACGCACCTTGCGCTCGCCCGAGATGAACCCGGCGACCAGCTCCTCGATCGGGCGGGCCTTGCCCCGCCCGTTGTCCGCGTCGGGGTCGAACCACGCGTGGTAGATCTTCAGGAAGATCCACTGTGTCCACTTGTAGTAATCCTCGTCGATCGTCCCGAACTCGCGCGACCAGTCGTAGCAGAAGCCGAAGCGCTTGAGCTGGCGCCGGAAGTTGTCGATCGCCCGGCGGGTGGTGATCTCGGGGTGCACGCCGGTCTGGATGGCGTACTGCTCGGCGGGCAGGCCGAAGGCGTCCCAGCCCATCGGGTGGAGTACATTGAAGCCCTTCATCCGCTTGTACCGGCAGATGATGTCCGTCGCGGTGTAGCCCTCCGGGTGGCCCACATGCAGGCCCGCGCCGGAGGGGTAGGGGAACATGTCCAGGCAATAGAACTTGGGACGCGACGCGTCGAAGCCGATCTCGCCCGGGTTGGGCTGGCGGAACACGCCGCGGTCCTCCCACCAGCGCTGCCAGCGGGTCTCGATCGCGTCGGCCAGCGCGGCGTCGTAGCGGGTCTGGGTGCCGTCCTGTGTGGAGCCTGGCGTCGTCATGGTGTCATTGCCCTGCGGGAAGCCCGAACGAAGATACCCGGAATCACCCGGGCTGTTGTGCCGGTTTCAGCAAAAGGCCCCGCCGACGCGGGGCCTCCGGAAAGCCTGAGCGGGGGAGGAGCGCAGCGTCAGCGGGGGCCCAAGCCCCTCCGAAGCCGCGAGATGGACCCTCCCAGGAGAATCATCCGCCGACTATAGGGAGCGATCCCGGATCAGGGTTCGGCGCCCGGGCCGGCCGCCCACTTCACCGCCCGCCCGACCAGCACCACCCGGTGCACCGGGCGCGTCGCGTAGGCCGCGCCGCCGGGCCGCTGGCGGTTGCGGTCGTCTTCCAGCCCGCCCAGGGGTGGCTCGATACCCCCGCCGTCCAGGTCCATCACGAACGCCTCGTCGATCAGGACCGCGTCGGCCCCGACCGAGGCGCCCTGGCGATGCAGCGCCCGCTCGGCCGCCCGGCGGGCCTCGTCGATGCGGCCCTCGAACCGCGCGTCCGCCGTCGCCCGCACCCGTCCGACCACGGTGTATGCCCGCTCGGGCTCCCCGCTGAGGACCCCGACCGCGTCGGCGGGCACCCCCTCGACCATCTCAACGCCCGGCGCGGGCCGCACCGAGCCGTGCCCGGTCTCGCACGCGGGCAGACCGCACCCCGCCAGCATCAGCACCACACCCGCACGCCAACGGCTCATCACGGCACCTCCCGTGCGGGATTGAAGACCCGGTCCCCGGCCCCGTCCGGATCCATCGCGGTCCCCCCGTCGTCGATGCGGTTCGGCCCCATCGACCACAGCCGGTAGCCCGATTCCGGCCGCTCGGCCCGGGCGTCGATCAGCCGGTAGCCGAATAGTTCCCCGAACCCGAACGGGTCCACCGGCACGCGCCCGAACTCGATCGGGACCAGTTCCCCGAGCCGTTGCGGATAGCCCCCGGTCCGGGCCCGGAAGCGTTCCAGGCCGAGCATGACCGCCAGGCCCACCCGCTCGGCCCGGGCCGCCCGGCGGGCGTCGATGACGGCGTCGATGTCGGGTAGGAAGGCCATCGCCTCGGGGTGCTCGCCGCGGCGGAGCGCGTCGGCCGTGGCCTCGACCCGGGCCGCCGCCCCGGGCCGGCCGCGGGCGGAGAGGTCCAGGTCCGTGTACAGCCGCCCGATCAGCCGGGCCGCGCCGTGCGCGCCCGCCTCGGCGCACGCGCGCAGGGCCCGTTCCCGCTCCACGCGGATGGCCCAGTCGATGCCGAAGCCCGCGGCGTCGTCGTTGAGCGCGGTCAGCATCGCCAGCCCGGGGTCGCCCGGCCCGAAGACCCCGCGCGAGACGGCATCCTGCAACGCCCGGTCCACCGCCGCCCCGGCCGCGAACCGCTCGACCGCCCCTTGCAGGCCGGCGTCCACGCCCATGCCCGCCTCGATCCGCCCCGCCAGCGCGGCCAGCGCGATGACCGCGTGCCCGTCGGCGCGGTCCGAGGCCGCACGCACCGCGTCGGCGATCGTGTGCATCGCGTCGGGCCAGCGCGCGTCGGGCGCCGCCGCGTGCGCCGGCGGCGTGATCTGCTCGGGCCAGCCGTCCTCGGGCACGATGTCCATCAATCGTTCGATGGTCAGCGGGCCGTGCGAACGGGCTTCGCGCAGCGTGGCGCCGGCCGCCACCCATTCCGACCAGCCCTCTCCCGGGGTGCGTCCGACCTCGTCGGCCTCGGCGTGCCAGCGGGCGGCCCAGCCCGCGTCGGAGGTGGGCAGGCCGGTCGGTCGAAGCGACCACCACGCCGCCAACGCCAGCAGGATCGCGCCGACCAGCAGCACGGCCACACCCGCACGCCGGTTCATGGCCCACCGCCCCCGGCGGCCGGCGGGGTGGCGCGCTGGTTGAACACATAGTCTCCCGGATAGTTCGGCGTGGTCAGGCCGGCGTCGGGGCCGAATGGGTCGACGACACCGCCGTTGTCCGTGCCGTTGGCGCCGACGGAATACAGCAGGTACGCTTCGGCCGGATCGTCCGACCCGGGGTCGATCACGCGGTATGTCAGCGGTCTCGCGGCGTATCTGTCGTCCGGCACAGCGCCGAGATACCCGGGCGCCAGCGCTCCCAGCGTGTCGGGATAGATGCCGTGCTCGATCCGCCACCGCTCCAGCGCGATCATGACCAGCAGGCCGTCGCGCCGGGTGCCTGGGGCCCTGAAGTGCAGGCCCGCCCGTTCCATCGACGGAACGAGCATCTCCAGCATCGGCCGGCGCATCGCGTAGATGCGGTCGTGCTCCAGCCGATCCCCGATCCGCCTGGCCCGGTCCCTGGCCGCACGATCCCCGTCCCGTTCGTACGCGACCCAGTCCTGAAGAATCCGCTCGTAGATTCGCGGTTCATCGCGGGCGCCGAACACGGCGCGTTGCTCCATGTGCTCGCTGATGATGCCCAGCCCCAGCTCCCGCTCCATCCGCAGCGACCAGGCGATGTCCGGGAGCGGGGCCGCCTCAAGGAGCGCGATGATCCGCGCGCCGTCCGAAGCGGCGATGACGCCGGTGTGATCGCCCGCGGTATCGAGCACCTGCGTGACGATGTGACCCTGAATCATCCCGGCGAACAGCGTGCCGGAAGCCTCTGAGACGCGGGCCAGCGCCCAGGCGCGTTCGATCCACGCCGCCGCGGCATCCGTGTCGCCCGCGTCGAGCGCGTCGGAGAGGCCCGGAATCACGAACTCCTGCATCAGACGGCGCATGCCCATGAGCTGCGGCGTGACCTGGTCGTATGCGGCCTCGGTGCCGGCCAAGGCCGGGGCCGGGACCGTGAACCGCCCGACCGGGACCAGCCGGTCGAGCAGCACGGCCGCGTCGTCCCGCACCGTCGCGGTTTCCAGGTCGGGCGAGATATCGAGCCAGGTATCCCACCCCTCCCCCGGCATGCGGTCAAACTCCTGCGCCGCGGCGTCCCAGCGTTCGGTCCACCCCTGGGTGGTGCTCGGGTATGACGGGGTGTCCAGGGAACACCGGGCCGTCGTGATGATCAGGGCAAGGGCCACGGCGGCGATCGACGCGATCAGCGCGCGCCGGCGTGTCACGCACCGGCTCCCGTGCCGCCGGCCCGCAGCTTCCTCGCCTCGAACAGCGCCTTCGCCTCGCCGGCGAGGTAGAAGCTGCCCAGGACCAGGACCACATCGCCCGCCTGCACCGCGCGGGCGGCGGCGTTGATCGCGTCCTTGAGCGTCGGCGCGGTCTGGGCCATCGGCCCGTCGGCGTGCTCGGCGAACCGGGCGGCCAGCTCATCGGGGTCCATCGCCCGCGGGTTGACCGACGATTTCGTGAAGATCACCTTGTCCGCGCCCCGCGACAGCTCGCGGAGCATGCCCTCCACATCCTTGTCGGACGCGCAGCCGAAGACGACCACCATCGAGTCATACTTCATGTGCGCCCCGGCGGCGCGCAGCGTGGCCCGCACGCTCTCGGGCGTGTGCGCCCCGTCGACGATGATGCGCGGCGGGGCATGGATCTCCTCCAGCCGCGCCCGGCGCGGCGTGCGCTCCAGACCGGCCGCCACCGACCGCTCGGGCAGGTCGAAGCCGCGCTCGCGCAGCTCGCAGAGGATCGCCAGCGCCAGGCCGCAGTTGACCGCCTGGTGCTCGCCCAGCAGCGGCACGGACAGGTGCTCGAACCCCTTGCCCTCCTCGCCCACGCAGACCCTCGGGTGCGGCCCGCGCCCGTGCGCCGCCTCGAACCGGCACGAGTACACGACCTCATCGCCCAGCACACGGAACAACGCGCCGACCTCCGCGGCCTTCTCGCGGAAGACGCCGACGACCGTCTCGCCCTGCGGCACGCTGATCGCGACGACACCGGGCTTCATGATCCCGGCCTTCTCGCCGGCAATCTTTTCGACGGTGTCGCCGAGGATCTGGACATGCTCGAGCTGGATCTGGGTGAGCCCGACGATGGCGGGCTTGACGATATTCGTGCAGTCCAGCCGCCCGCCCAGGCCGACCTCCATGACGGCCACATCCACGGCCTGCTCGGCGAAGACCAGCAGGCCCAGGGCCGTCATAATCTCGAAGAAGGTGGCCGGGCCGTGCTCGTCCACGATCGCCCGCTCCGCGTCGCACACGCGGGCCATGGCCTCGGCAAACAGCGTTTGCGAGACCAGCTCCCCGCCGATGCGCACCCGCTCGCGCACGTCCACGAGGTGGGGCGAGGTGAACAGCCCGGTCGTGTAGCCGCACGCCTCCAGGCAGCTTGCCACCATCTCGCACGCCGACCCCTTGCCCTTCGACCCGGCGATGTGCACCACCGTCAGCGTGTCCTGCGGATTCCCGAGCGCCGAAGCGAGGGCGTGCATCCGATCGAGCTTGAACTGATCGGCCAGCACGCGGTCCTGGCGCGCCTTCTCCAGATTCGTCCGCTGATTCAGGTATACCAGCGCGGCATCGTAATCCACAAAAACACCGTCGCCTTCCGTCCTTGTCGCCGTCGCCGTCATCGTGCCCCCAATCGGCGTTGCGGTACGATCGTCCATCCGGCTCAGTGTACGCGCGAACCGCCCCGATCCAATCGGGAATCTCCCGGAAAAGATCGCGCGAACGCGCCGCGGTCAGCCGGCCGATTCGACCATGATCCGCTTCATCTCCGCAACCGCGCCCCGCATCCCCGTGTACACCGCTCTGGACACGATCGCGTGCCCGATGTGCAGTTCCTCGATGCCCTCGAGGGCCGCCACCGGGCGGACATTGTGGTAGTTCAGCGCGTGCCCCGCGTTGAACCGCATGCCCATTTCCCGGATACGGCGTCCGGCCTGCTCCACCGCCCCGAGCGCGTCGATCAGTTCGCGCCGGCGCATGTCACCCCCACAGGCGGCGAACGCCCGGGCGTACGGCCCCGTGTGTACCTCGCACACATCGAACCCCAGCGCCGCCGCCGCCTCCACCTGCGCCGCCTCCGGGTCGATGAACGCGCTGACGATCATCCCCGCGTCCTTCAGCGACGCCACCACCCCCGCCAGACGCGCCCGCTGCCCGGCCACATCCAGCCCCCCCTCGGTCGTGACCTCGGCGCGGCCCTCGGGCACCAGCATCGCCGTGTGCGGCCGGACCTCGCACGCGATCCGGACCATCTCGTCCGTCGCGGCCATTTCCAGGTTCAGCTTGACCTTGACCAGCCGGTGCAGCAGCTCGACATCCCGGTCCTGGATATGCCGCCGGTCCTCACGCAGGTGCACCGTGATCCCGTCGGCCCCGCCCAGCTCGGCCTCATGGGCCGCCCGCACCGGGTCCGGCTCCCCGTCGTCGTGGCCGAAATCCCGGTACCGGGCCTGGCGGACGGTGGCCACATGATCGATGTTCACGCCGAGCTGGATCATGGCCCATCGTAGGTGGGACCCACCCGGTTCCGGGCCGACGCCGCCCCCCCGGTCAGGCCCTCGCGGGCGCCCCCGCCAGCACCGCCCACACATCCCGCACCACCCAACTCATCGCGTCCTTGGCCCGCAGCGTGGCCGAGGCGATGTGCGGCGTCAGGTACACATTCGGCATCATCAGCAGCGGATACTCCACCGGGATCGGCTCGGGCTCGTGCACATCCAGCAGCGCCTGGGCCTCCGGGCGCGCCCGCATGAAGTCCGCGCACGCCCCCGGGTCCACCACGAACCCGCGGCTGGTGTTGATGAACACCACATCCTCTTTCATCCGCCCGAACGCCTCGGGCCCGACCAGACCCCGGTTGGTGGCCCGCCCGTCGACATGCACGGTCAGGAAGTCGCTGCGTTCCAGCAGTTCGTCGCGGGTCACGGGCTCGGCCCCCTCCCGCTCGCCCGCCGGGATGTCGCGCAGGTCGTGGTAGAGCACGCCCATCCCCAGCGCCCGCCCGGCCCGGGCCACCCTCGACCCGATCCGCCCGAACCCCCAGACGCCCAGCGTCGAACCGGCCAACTGGCGCGGCGCAACCAAGTCCGCCCGCAGCGAGGTCCAGGCCTCCGGGTCCAGCGCCCGGTCCAGGTATCCCCGGGGTCGTGTCGCGTCGAGCATGCTCGCCAGCACGAACTCGACCACCGCCGCCGTGTTCGCGTCCGGCGTGCTGCACACCGCCACGCCCCGGGCCGCGCACGCGTCCTGGTCGATGTTGTCCAGCCCCACCCCCGCCCGGCCCACGACGCGCAGGCGCGGCATCCGCTCCAGCAGCGCGCCGTCCACCCGCGTGTAGGTCCGCACCACCAGGCCCTCGGCCCGGACCGCCGCCTCGGCGAAGCCGTCCTCGCCCGGGGCCGCGAGCACCACCTCCGCCCGCTCGCCCAGCCAGGCCAGAGGCCCGGGGGTCAGGGGTTCGGTCACCAGCACGGCGGGGCGGTCAGGCATGCCGGATCATTGCGGGCCGGCCCCCCCGAAAACCGGCGGCGGCCCGGAAAATTGAACCATCCGGCCCCAACCCGCCGATCGACAGTCCGGACCGGGAACCCCTCCTCCCCCCCGGACGACCCACAGACCGGAGACCAGCGGCCATGAACAAGACCGACCTGATCGAAGTCGTCGCCTCCCAGCTCGAATCCAGCAAGTCCGAGGCGTCCAAGGCCATTGAGGCGGTGATCGCCGCGATCTCCGACGGCCTGACCAAGGACGAGAAGGTCGCCATCTCCGGATTCGGCACCTTCACCAAGAAGAAGCGGGCCGCCCGCACCGGCATGAACCCCGCCACCAAGGCGCCCATCCAGATCGACGAGTCGACCACCTGCTCGTTCCGGCCCAGCCAGCAGCTCAAGGAAGTGCTGCACACCCGCTCCCAGCAGCCCGTCTGACCCGGGCGACGCGGCCGGCCGGCCCACCCGGTCGTCTTGCGCCCGTTCAGACAGGATTCTTCAACGCGAAGACCGCGAAGATCACGAAGCGGCTCCCGTTAGGCTGATCCGCGCCGGCTCCGACACCACAACACAAATCCACATTGGATCCGGCCAAAGCGTCCGACGCCGCATCGGCAAACAGATCGCTTCGAGTCCTTCGCGATCTTCGCGTTAAAAAAAGATCCCCCCGTCACACGGTCAGAAGGCCCGCTCCGCCAAGTCGATCGCCCGGCCCAGGGCCGCCGCCTTGTTGACCGTTTCCTTGAACTCAAGCTCGGGCACGGAGTCGGCCACGATGCCGCCGGCCGCCTGGATGTGGTATAGCCACGCGCCGTCCGGGTCGGACGGGTCGTGCCGGTCGACCGGCACCACGATGGTGCGCAGCGCCAGGGCCATGTCCATCTCGCCGTCGAGGCTGACCCAGCCCAGCCCGCCGCCGTAGGGACCGCGCCGGACTTTTTCGAGTTCGTCGATGATCTGCATCGCCCGGATCTTGGGCGCGCCCGAGATCGTGCCCACCGGCAGCGTCGCGCGCAGCGCGTCCCAGCAGTCCAGCCCGTCGCGCAGCACGCCCGTCACCGTCGACGAGATGTGCATCACATGGCTGTACCGCTCCACACTCATCACATCGGCCATGGTCACCGTGCCGGGACGCGCCACGCGCCCGACATCGTTGCGGCCCAGGTCCACCAGCATCGCGTGCTCGGCGATCTCCTTGGGATCCGCCAGCAGCTCGGCCTCCAGCGCCTTGTCTTCCTCCGCCGTGCGCCCACGCCGGCGTGTGCCCGCCAGCGGGCGGTTGGTCAGCACCAGCCCCCCCTCCCCGCCCTCGCCGCCCGCTGTCTCTCGTCGCACGCGGCAGAGGATCTCCGGGCTCGACGCCACCAGGATCGCCCCGCCCGTCTGCATGTAGACCATGTAGGGCGACGGGTTCACCGCCCGCAGCGCCCGGTACACCGCGAACGGGTCCGCGTCGCTGCGCCGCTCGAACCGCTGGCCGACCACGACCTGGAAGATGTCCCCCGCGCGGATGTATTCCTTCGCCCGCTCGACCATGGTCGCGTGCTCTTCGCGCGTGGTGTTGCTGGGCATCGGCGTGTTGCGGACCTCGTCGACGCGCTCGATCACGCCGCTGCCCAGGGTCTTCTCGCGCGCCAGGATCTCGGCGACGAATCCGCGCAGGTCTTCCGCCGCCGCGTCGTACGCCGCGCCCGGATCGTCGCCATCGCCCACACGCACCGACCGCACCAAGTGCACCACCCGGTCCACATGGTCGAACACCGCCACCCGGTCGTATAGCCCCAGGCTCAGCTCGGGCAGGCCGCGGTCGTCCGGCGGCGCGTGCGCGGGATCGAGCTTGCCCGGCTCGGCCGCACGCACCGTGTCGTACGCCGCGTACCCGAACCACCCGCCCACTACGCACCGCGGCAGCAGCCCCCGCTCGTGGGCCTCCGCCGGCACGACCACCCGCCACCCGGCCGTCAGCCCGCGCACCAGCGCGATCAGGTCCGGGCAGGCCTCGTCGCGGTCCGTGCCGGCGCGGTGATCGACCACCCGCGCCCGCCCGTCCCGGATCGCCACCTCCACCGCCGGCCGCGAGCCCAGGATCGAGTACCGCCCCTGGCGATCGCCCCCCTCGACCGATTCGAGCAGGAACGACGGCGCGGTCCGCTCGTCCGTGTCCACCAGCCGCCGGTACGCCAGGATCGGGGTGATCACATCGGCCAGCACCCGCAGGCCCACGGGGACGACGCACACCGACGCCCCGCCCGCCCGGGCCGCGTCCACCAACCCCACAAACTCGTCACGCGTCACGCTCGGCACGGGCCGACTGTAGCAACCCACGCGGCGGACCAGCCCCGGATCGCGATGAACGCCCCGCCGCCCGAACCCGTACAGTCTCACATGCCATTCCCGCGAAAACTCGGCGTGATCCTCTCGGTCCTGCTCCTTGGCGTCCCGGCGGCCCACGCCGGCGCCCCGACGCAGGACGCCGGGTCCGAAGCCCGGCCCGCGGCCGAGCCTGAGCCGCGGACCATGACCCTGACCGAGGCCTTCGCCCAGGTCCGCCGCGTCGAACCGATCCGGCGTGCCGGCCTCCGCGCCGACCTGCTCCGGCGCACGCAGCAGGTCGTCCCCGCCGTCGTCATCGTGACCGACGCCCGCGGCTACCTCGCCGCCATCGCCGGGTGGGACGGCCAACGCCGCTACCCCGTCCTCTGGGACGACGGGTCCGTCCAGGCCCGCGAGGACATCGCCCGCTTCGTCCGCGCCTTCGAGCCCGAGGCCGTCTACCGCCTCGAGGCCGGCCGCGAGAGCCCCGCCTGGCCCCGCGCCCGCGCCGACCGCGAATCCGTCTTCCGCCAGACGCTCGCCCATGCCGCCGGGGATGCCGCGGACGACTTCAACGCCGTCCTCACCGCGCTGCGGGACCAGGGCGTCGTCTCCCCCGGCATCGTCCTGACCGATGTGGACGACCCCGCCTGGCCCGCCGCGCTCGCCCTCTCCGCGGCCCGCTACCAGCCCATCGGTTTCATCGAACGCCCCTCGACCCTCAACCCGCCCCTCACGCCCGACCAGGCCGACCTGCTCGAGACCGCCGCACAGCGCCTGGCCGAGTCCACCGGCCTGTCCTGGACCGGCATCGGCGACGACATCGACGCCATCACGCTCTGCCTGAACACCGGCACCCGCATCAAGACCGGCGAGGGCGCCCGCGACATCCTCGCCACCACCGACCGCGTCGGGCGCCTCGGCGACAACGGCTCGGGCCGACGCTGGGCCTACACCGGGCAGATCTTCGGCTCCTTCGCCCAGTCCACCTACCGCGCCATGTGCGCCGTCTTCCTCACGCCCTCCGAGGCGTTCATCTTCGACGGCTACGAGGACACACAGCCCTGGATCACCTACTCCGGACGCGAGGCCGCCGGCGTGCTCGCCGAGATGAACATCCGCGCCCATGTCCACGCCAAGCCCGGCAACACCACCACCCACTGGCTCGCCCTGACCGCCCGGCCCGTCCGCGCCGGCCTGATCATGATCAACAGCATGGGCGGCCAGGCCGTCCTGACCTTCCCCGGCGGCACGGTCCGCGGCGGCAACGCCCCCATCCTCGAACACCCCGCCATCGCCCACATCGTCCACTCCTTCTCCATGGCCAACGCGCCCAACCGCGCCACCGTCGGCGGCGCGTTCCTCGACCGCGGCGTCTACGCCGCCCTCGGTTCCGTCGACGAGCCCTACCTCCAGGCCTTCGTCCCCACGCCCATGGTCGCCCGGCGCCTCGGCGCGGGGCTGAACTTCGCCGCCGCCGCCCGCCTCGACGACGCCCCGGTCTGGAAACTCACCGTCCTCGGCGACCCGCTGATCACCCTCGGCCCGCCCGGCACGCGCCTAGACGCCCAACGCCCGGAGCCCGCCGGCACGCTGACCAGCCTCGACGAAACGCTCAAGTCCGCCCTGTCCGACCGCGAGCTGGCCCGCGCGGCCGAGATCCTCACCCTGCTCGGACGCGACGCCGATGTCGCCCGGATCGCCGCCGCCGTGCTCGACGACCCCGACGAGGCCATGACCCCCGACCTCGCCGCCGCGGCCATCCCCGCGCTGTTCCGCCAGAGCCGACACGAGCAGGTCGTCGACGCCTACACCCGCCTCGACGAATCGCGACGCGAGGACCCCGTCCTCTCGGATTGCTTCTGGTACGCGGGCCGCTTCCTGCTCGGATCCTCCACCGACGCCGACCGCGTCGAGCTGATCATGCGCACCAACCCCCGCCCCGGCGGCCAGCGCATCGACGACGCCGAGGAGATCGCCCGACGCATCCAGCGCCGCAGCTCCACCGAGAGCGCCGTCGCCTACCTCGAGTCCCTGCGCTCCTCGATGACGCAGGCGTGGGAACTTCGCACCCTCAACGCCGCGGTCGACCGCATCCGTACCGGCGGACGCTGACCCGTCAGTCCAGGAACCCGCCGACCTGCACCCACCCGTCCGCGCGCAGCCACGCGTGCACCGCCCCGCGCTCCGCCGTCGTCAGCCACGCCGACCGCGCCCGAGCCTCCGTCCACCGCTCGTCCCCCGCACGCGACGGCCCGGTCGACTGCAGCACCACCGCCGGCCCGACCCGCTCCACGAACGCGAACGCCGCCGGGATCGCGCTGCCGTGGTGGGGGACCTCCATCACCGTGGCGCGGACCTCCGCGCCCGACGCCTCCAGCCCCGCGATCCCCGCCCGCTGGATGTCCCCGGTCAGCAGCACCGCCCGTTCCCCGGCCGGCGTGTCCAGCGACAGGCGCAGCACCAGCGAGTGCTCGTTGAAGATCAGCCGCTCGTCCCGCTCCTCCGGCGGCCAGAGCACCTCGCCCCGCGCGGCGCCCAGATCGAACCGGTCCCCGATCCGAAGCCCGTGGAAGGTCACGCCCATCGCCTCCAGCCGCGCCCTCGTGTCGCCCCACCCGCCGCCGCGGTGCTCCATGAACGCCTGCGGGATGTACACCCGGCGCAGCCCCATCCGCTCGCCCACCGCCAGCAGCCCGTTGAAATGGTCCATGTCCGGGTGCGTGATGACCACCGCGGGAATCCGGCGCACGCCCAGCGCCAGCGCGCCGTCCACCACCCGGTGGCCCACCTCGCGGTGCAGGCTGCCGCAGTCCCACAGGATCACATCCCCCCGCGAGCGCACCAGCATCGCCGTGCCGTCGCCCACATCGAACGCGTCGACGCGCACCCCGTCCACGCGCCCGGCCACGGCCCCCATCGCCGCCGCGTAGCACACGCCCAGCAGCACCAGCAGGCCGAACACCCGCCGGTGCTCCGGCCGGAAGATCCACCCGACCACCGCCGCCGTCGTGAATGCGGCCCACGCCCACCCCACCCCCGGCACCAGCACCGAGGACCCCGGCAGCCCGTCGAACCAGCCCGCCACCGTGCCCGTCAGCACGCCGAACCCGTCCACCGCCGGGCGTGTCCACGCCGCCCCGTCGGCCCACGCGACGCCCAGGATCGCCTGCCCCCAGCCCATCACCAGCAGCACCCCCGCGAAGGGCACGATCACGATCGTCGCGATCGGCGCCAGCAGGCTGAACACGCCGGTCGCCACCACGATCGTCGGCGTCGACGCCGCCCAGCACGCCGCGTTGAGCTTGAACAGCGCCCACACCCAGCCCAGCGTGGTCCCCGCCACCGCCCGCACCGGCCCCGGCTTCGGGTCGGTCGCCTGGTTTGACAGCAGCCACCAGCGGCGCTGCCGCTGGTTCTCGGCCATCCCGATCAGCAGCGCGGTCACGCCCACGCTGAGCAGGTAGCCCAGCGAGAACGCCTCGCTCGGCTTCCAGACCAGCAGCGCCACGCCCGCCCACGCCAGCACCGCCAGCCGGTCCCACCGGCGCCCGAGCAGGTCGCCGAGCACCAGCGCGAGCGCCAGCACCCCCGCGCGCACGATGGGCGACCGCGCCGGCACGAACAGCAGCAGCGTCACGACCACCAGCACCACCGCTAGCGTCTCCAGCCGCCCGCGCTCCCCGGTGGCCCGCACCGCCACCGCCGCCAGCCCGCACAGCAGCGCGACATGGAACCCCGAGATCGCCAGCACATGCGCCACCCCCGCCCGCTGGAACACCCGGTACAGCCCGTCGAACGACGCGTCCCGCTCGCCCAGCACCAGCGCGCCCACCACGCCCCCGCCCGTCTCGTCCCCCGCCCCCACACCCAGCGCGTGCAGCGCCCGCCCCCGCAGCGACTCACGCGCCCGCCACAGCCCGGCCCACGCGGCGTCGATCCCCTCCGGCCCGCCGACACTGCGCACCAGCGACCCCTCGCCCACCGACACGCTCCCCGCCCGCCCGCGCTCGTTGCCCAGGCGCAGCCAGTCCGGCTCGCCCGGGTTCGTCGGCCCGCCCGGGCGGCCGAACACGCCCGTGAGCACCACCCGCTCGCCCACCCGCACCCGCTCTTCCAGCCCCACCCGCCCGAGCACGCGCACCGTCCCCGTCGCCGCCCGCTCGCCCTCCGTCCCGAGCACCGCCGTCGCCCGCGCTTCGAAGTGGACCGAGTCGCCCCGCCAGTGCCCCGGCGCCGCTGGCCCGCTCGGCGGCCCGCGTCGCGAGGGCGTGGTCTTCACCACCGCCCGCACCGTCACGATCGACCCCTCCGCCACCAGCCGGTCCAGCCGGTCCGGCGCCGGCTCGCGGAACCGCACCGCCGCCCAGCCCCCCGCCAGGCACACCGACGCGCCGAGCGCCGCCGCCCACCACCACCGCGGCCGGGCCGGCGCCGCCCCGGCGCAGGCCAGCACCCCGAGCACCCCGCCCACGCCGAACCACCACGCCGATCCGCCCCCGAACCGCTCCGAAACCCAGACCCCGATCAGGCACGCCGCCAGCGCCCCCCACGCCAGCGCCCGGGCGCGCACAAACGCGGGCGCCGTCTCCGGCGCCCGCGTGGGGACTCCCGTGCTGTCCAGGCCGTCGCGCATGCGCGAAAGCCTACCCGATCACCGGCGCCCGCGGCTCAGCCGCCCACGCCGACGATGATGTCGTTGAACTCTTCGACCAGATCGATGTTGGTGAACCCGCCGCCCCTTGGGGCCTCGAACCGCTGGCCGTCCTGACCCTTGAACGAGCTGCCGTAGTACATCCGGAACTCGCTGCCGCTGACCCGCGCGTTCGCGCCCCAGCCGCTGTCCGTTGTGCCCAGGAACAGCCCGTCCGCGCCGGCGGAATGCACGATGAACCGCCCGCGCGGACGCGAGGGGTAGATCTGGTTGAAGGGCGCGGTCTGCAGCGACTGGCCCGCGCGCACCAGCGGGGCCGACGGGCTGCCCAGCACCGCCGTCAGCGTCCTGATCCGGTCCTCGTTCGTGATGCCGTCCCCGTCGCCGATCGCGCTGGTCTGGCCACCGGCCCGTGACGCAGCCTGACTCTGCGCGCTCTGGCCCAGTGAGGTCGACTTCAACAATCCGGCGTTCGATGCCAGGTAGAACCACGCCTGATTCTGGCTATGGGGTTGCGCGAACTGTGCGAACGGATCCGTGCTCGAATCCGGATTGATCGATCCCCGCGCGCTGAAATCCTGCACCCACACCGCGATCGGGTTCCCGAACGCATCGACCAGATCGGGCATCGTCGGCCTGTTCTGCGCCGTGAAGCCGATGTCCTGGTCCGACGCCTGGCCGAACTGCTGGCTGTCCATCGCCATCTCGACGAAGTTCTCGGAGCTGGGCGTGAAATAGGCGCCGCGTTCGGTGCCGATCAGCCTGGGGTTGACCCAGACACGCCGGTTCGGGTCCGAGATCGGGCCGACCCGGATGGCGGCGTCCACGCCCGCCGGCGGGCTTGAGCCGGTGCCGTACACCGCGTTGCTGCCGCCCAGATCCAGCATGGCGTTCTCCGCCGCGGTGAAGCCCCAGGTGTTCTGGTTCTGCTGCGACCCCATGTCCTGCTCGGAGAAGTACCCCGGCATCCGGTCGTTGTTGTCGTTGCCGAACCGCACCGCGGCCGTCGAGAAGTCATTGAGCAGCGCCTGCGTCGCCGTCACCCGCGCCGCCCGACGCACCCCGCCCAGCGCCGGCACCAGGATCGCGATCAGCACCACGATGATGGCCACGACCACCAGCAGCTCGATCAGGGTGAACCCGCGGGCGCGCCGCGGGGCATGGCCGCCTGGCGACCGGAAGTGGGGGATCATGCGTGTCGCTCCTTCGCTGTCCGGACCGTGTCCCCGGCCTCTCGGAGGGCCTCCGGCTCGGGCGTGGTTCACTATACGGGCCCACCCCGCGCCCGGATGCCGAGCGAGCGCCCAAACCCCGCACACATCCCCAACCCGCGTCCCAACCCCCTCCCCGGACCGGATTTCTCGCTGATCGTCCCCGCCCCGTTCCGCCGATATCCTCCCCCATGCCCCCCTCCGGGCCCATCACCGGCAAGAACCCCGCGGACCGCGACCGCGCCATCGCCGACGCCGCCGAGGCCCTTCGCGAGTCCGGCGTGGTCGTGCTGCCCACCGAAACCGTCTATGGCCTGTTCACCCGGGCCACGCCCCAGGCCGTCGATCACCTCGACTCGTTCACCGTCAAGCCCGAGCCCGGCCTCGGCCCCCGCGTCACGCTGCACCTGGCCGACATCGAGCCGCTCCGAACCCTGCTCGACCTGCCCAGCGCGACCGCCCGGCGTCTGACCGCCCGGCTCTGCCCCGGCCCGGTCCGCTTCGTGCTCGACCAGCCCGAGGCCGCCCTCGCCCGCGTCCGCCAGGAACTCGGCCTCGAGCCCGGCCTGATCGACGACGGCGAGCGCATCGCCTTCCGCGTCCCCGACCACCCCATCGCCCGGCGCGCCCTGCGCGAGGCCGGCGTCCCCTGCATCGGCCGCCGCCTCGGGGCGGCGTACTGGTCCCTCGGCGACGACCCCGGCACCACCGCCGCCATCATCCCCGACGAGGCCAAGCCCGCCCCGGCGGTGATCATCGACGACGGCACCACCCTGCACCGGGCCTCCTCGACCACCGTCCGCATCTCGCTCGAAGGCCGCCTGCGCGTGGATCCGGGCGGCGCGATCAGCGAACGGGAAGTCATGGAGCACCTCGACCGGCTGATCCTGTTCGTTTGCACCGGCAACACCTGCCGCAGCCCCATGGCCGAGGCCATCGCCCGCGCGGTCGAGGCCGAATCCCCCCCATCCGGGGTCACGACCCGCTTCGCCTCCGCCGGCATCGCCGCCGGCGAGGGCATGCCCGCCACGCCCGAGGCCGTCAAGAGCCTCAAACGCCGCGGCATCAACCTCGAAGACCATCGCTCCCGCCCCGCCACGCCCGACCTCATCGACGAGGCCGAGGTGATCTACACCATGACCCCCTCCCACGCCGAGGCGATCATGCACGCCGCCCCGGACGCCGCCCACAAGGTCTTTCCCTTGGGCGAGGCCGAGGTCGTCGTCGACCCGATCGGCCACCCGCAGGCCGTCTACGACGAAACCGCCGAGCAGATCGAGCGACTGGTCCGCGCCAGACTCGCTACGATCGCGCCATGAGCACACCCGCCCGAGTCGCCGTCGGCGCCGATCACCGTGGGAGCGATGCCGCCCAGGCCATCGCCGAGGCCCTCCGCCGCGCCGGCCACGAGGTCACCATCTTCGATTCCAACCCCGACACGCCCTGCGATTATCCTGAGCCCGCCTGGAAGGTCGGGCAGGCCATCCGCCAGGGCCAGGCGGACCGCGGCGTGCTCATCTGCGGCACCGGCATCGGCATGTCCATGGCCGCCAACAAGATCCACGGCGTCCGCGCCGCCGTCGTCCACGACGAGATGACCAGCCAGCTCTCCCGGGCCCACAACGACGCCAATGTCATCTGCCTCTCCGCGGATCTGCTCGGCGCGCGCCTCATGGACAAGCTGATCGAGGTGTTCATGAACACCGAGTTCGAGGGCGGCCGCCACGCCCGGCGCGTCAACAAGATCAACGCCATCGAACAGAACAACGACCCCGCCGCCACGCCGACCTGCTGATCCCACGGGCAGCCGGGGGCCTCACGCCGGCGCCGCCTCCGCCGCGTCGGCCCGCATGAACAACCCCTCGCCCTTGGCGATCCCCTGCCCGGCCTGGATCGAGTGCGCCCCGCCCCACGCGGCCAACTCGGCCAGCGGCGCGACGAAGCCCGAGTTCGGATCCGCCGGGTCGTTCAGGTGGGCGCAGTTCCAGTCCCGCCACAGGGCCGCGGTCTTCTCCGGCATCGCCGGCGATAGCAGCAGCGACGCGATCCGCAGCGCCTCGGCGCACGAGTACAGGATCGCGCCCAACGCCCCTTCGGCGTGCTCGATCTGGCCGAACTTCTTCGCCAGCGTGAACGGCGCTGAATAGGTGATGAACTCGTCCACCGCCCGCACGATCCCCAGCCCCTCGCCCATCGCCGCCTCGAGGTCCACGGCCTCGAGCGCGTGCCGGTACCGCTCGACCGCGCCCGCCGTCAGCGCCGCCAGGTCGAAGGTCCGCGACTCACCCTCGGCCGGCTTGCCCGTCGAAGCCCGGGCCGCCAGCGCCGCCTGCAGCGCGCGGCCCCCCTCGAACCCGAACCGCCCGTCGCAGGTTTTCGGCATCACCCCGTCGAAGTACTTGCCCACCATGTTCCCCACCCGGCTGGCCGAGTTGCCGACGCTGTTGGCCAGGTCGCTGTTGTACACCTCCACGAACCGCGCGTGCGCGAAGTCCGCGTCGTTGGCCCCCAGCGGCCCCTGCGTCGCCAGGAACCACCGCACCGCGTCCAGGCTGTACTTCTCGGCGTACGCCTTCAGCGTGTCGATCTCGATGAAGTTGCCCAGGCTCTTGGACATCTTCTTGCCCTCGGCGATCCAGTACGCGTGGGCGTACACCGTCGCCGGCGGCCGCTCGCCGAGGGCGTGCAGCATCGCCGGCCAGATCACCGCGTGGAACCACAGGATGTCCTTGGCCATCAGGTGCACCGCCAGCGGCTCGTCCCTGGGCCAGAACCGCCGCCGGTCCGGCTGGTCCACCATCGTCAGGTAGTTGCACAGCGCCTCGATCCACACATAGACGCGGTGCTCGGGGTCGTTGGGCATCACAACCCCCCAGTCCGGGTCGCCCGGCTTGATCTTCCGCGACACCGGCACCCGGTTCAGCCCCGTTCGGATCCGCCCGAGCACCTCGTTCTTCCGCGCCTCGGGCAGCACCCGCACCGCGCCGGATTCGATCTGCGCCTTGAGCCACCCCTCGTACTTGTCGAGCCGGAAGAAATAGTTCTGCTCGACCCGCTTCTCCAGCGGCCGGCCCGTCACGGGGCTCTTGTAGTCGTGCTCCTTCGCCGCCGTCTCGGTGACATACTCCTCCTGCGAGCCGTCCCACCAGCCCTCGTAGTCCCCCAGCTCGATGTCGCCCGAGTCCACCAGCCGCTGGATGTACGCGCTGGCCCGGTCCTTGTGCCGGTCCTCGGTCGTGCGGACGAAGTCGTCGTGGCTGAAGTTCATGAAGGCGAAGGCCTCCTTGAACCGCTCGGCGTTGATCGTCGCCCACTCCATGGGCGTATGGCCCTTCTCCTTGGCCGTCGTCACCACCTTCTCGGCGTGCTCGTCCGTCCCGGTCAGGAAGAACACCTCCCGCCCCATCAGCCGCTGGGCCCGCGCCGCCACATCCGCCACCAGCGTCGTGTAGCAGTGCCCGATGTGCGGCCGGTCGTTGACATAGTAAATCGGCGTCGTGATGTAGTACGGATTCTGATTGGTCGAGGCGTTACTCATCGTGGCCGATTGTAGTGCCGGTCGTCCGATGCTCTCGGCCAACCCGGACCCCCGCCGGCATCTCCTGGTTCATCCTCCAACGAACCCCGATCGAGCCCGCGTGCAACATCCCGCTCTGCTGGGCCATACACCAAGCGGAGCTCTCCCGGCCAACACCGGGACGATCGTGGGGTGGTCCTGCCACGCTCTGAAGCATGATCCTGGAAACTTTGATGAGACCCGTGATGAAAGGCGGCCCAGAGTGATCAGGCGATGGTCCGGGACGCTGGCCGCGCCCACGCTTGTCGCGTCTTCCCTTCTGGCCGGATACGCGATCGGCACGGCCACCATCCTCGCGTGGTTGGATTCCCGATTTGACAGCTCGGAAAGCCTCTCGGAGCCGATTGAACTCTTTGCAGCCGACATGCTCTTCTGGAGATATAAGTTCGAAGGGTTCGACCAGAGGTACTCCGATACCGTTCACTACTCGATCACCGCTTCCGTGCTCTTTGTGCTGTTTCTGGTCTTCGGCCTGCGGTTTATCGCCCGAACAGACTCGATGTGGTTTGTTCCGGTTGTTGTCCGGAAGGCGGACCGGTTCGGTCGGGTTCGCAAGAAGCGTGTCTGGCGCGGAGCAATCCAATCGACGCGCCATTCGCCGTCTCTGAACTGGCTCGTAACACTCTTCCTGATTTCGATGATCGGCGCGTGGATCTGCTTCGCCGCGGACAGCCTCGTCATGGAAGTCCGCCGCCAACTGTGGATGCGAAGCCCAGCCCAGAACCCGTGGTTCAATCCCACCCCGATCCCGGTCGTCGGCTGGTTCACCTGGGCGGATGTCGTCTGGATCACCGCGTTGACGCTCGTCGCCGGGTTCTACTTGGTGGTTCGTGAGGCCAGGAGCCGGGTCGACCGATCGCCGTTCATCCGCAAGCGATGGTGCCGCTGGTGTGCGTACCCGCTCACGGGGACCAGTGCGGCCGTGCCAACAGGCTCATCCTGCGGCCGCCCGCACCCAACTTGTCCCGAATGCGGAGCGAATCCACTGGAATGACAGGCACACAAGGGTCGCGGCCCCGGCGTGTTTGCTTCCCAATCCCCTGCCCCTGATCCCGTTCCCTCCTACTACACTTGCCCTCACGCATGGCCCGGGGTTCGCCCCCGCCCTTCCACCGAGGTTCTCTTGGAACGATCCAAGTTCGAAACCCTGGCCCTCGAGCACCTCGACGCGGTGTACCGCATGGCCCTGCACCTCACCCGCCGCCCCGAGGCCGCCGAGGACCTCGTTCAGGAGGTCTACGCCCGCGCCTTCCGCCCCAACACCATCGACCGCTTCGTCGACATGTCACCCGACGACGACCCCACCTCCGGCTCCGGCGGCATGCGATCCTGGCTCTTCGCCATCACCCACAATGTCTTCTACTCCAAGGTCAAGCGCGAGGCCCGCCAGCCCACCGCCGTTGGGGAGTTCTTCGCAGAGGAAGGCTCCGAAACCCCGCCCGACGAAGCTCCCCCCGCATGGTCCCGCGCCGAGCTGGACTGGGAGCATGTCGACGGGCGCCTCAAAGCCGCCATCGAAGAACTCAAGGACGAATACCGTGAGGTCCTGCTCATGTGGGGCGTCGACGGGCTCAAATACCGGGAAATCGCCGAGATCCTCGGGGTCCCCATCGGCACCGTCATGTCCCGGCTCCACAGGGCCCGAAAACTCCTCGCCGACCGGCTCACGGAGGATCCCGACGCCGCCGACGAAATGGGCCTGAGAATGTTCGAAGACCGGGAATGACAACCACCCAAACCCGGTTCACCCATCCGGAGACACCAGCAATCGGCCGCTAGGGAATCTGATCCACCGCGGCCCCGGAACAAACGACGATGCGTGGAGAACACCTCAATCCCGAAGGTCACGACGACCGCACGCCCCACTCCGTCGGCGCCCTCATCCGCGCCGCCGCCGATGGTGAGCTCACCGACGAGCAGATTGCCGCCTTCGAGCGCCTCTGCGCCCAGCGCGACTGCACCGAGGACCGCGTGAAGTTCGAGCAGACCCTCCGCGCCACCTGCGGCCGCGTCATGCAGGCCCCCGCCTGCCCCGAGGCCCTCCGCGCCCGCATCCTCACCCTCGCCGCGGCGGATCAATCCGGCCAGACCCAGGCCGCCCAGACCCACGCTGCTGAAACCCAGCCCGCCGCCGACGGCCCCGAGGCCATCGCCCCGTACACGCGTCAGCGTTCGTTCTGGCTCCGTTCCCCCGCCATGGCCGCCGCGGCCGTGGTCCTGCTCTCCGTCGCCGGCGTCCTCATCTGGCAGGCGGCCAACATGCCCGGCCTCCAGCCCCCCGCCGGCATGACCACCCAGCAGGTCGACTTCCGCGACCGCGTCGCCGGTTTCGTCGCCGAGGAACACAACCGCTGCTGCCGCAGCGACAAGTCCGCCACCGACAAGCTCGTCTACCGCGACATCGAAGCCGCCCGCGACCACCTGACCGAGGTGTTCGGCCGGTCCGACTTCACCCTCCGCCCCGTGGCCGACGCCCCGGCCGGCTCGCGCATCGAGTTCTGGGGTGGCGGCGACTGCCGCGTCCCCGGCTACGAACGCTCCGCCCACCTCCGCTTCGACGCCACCGACCCCGCCGGCAACGACATCCGCCTGAGCCTCTTCATCATGCCCGACAACCAGCGCCTGCCCCTCAAGGACGGCGTCACCTACCGCCTCAACGCCGAGGCGTGCAGCAAGGCCGGCGTCCGCGCCTACGCATGGCGCGCCGACGGCCTCATCCACCTGCTCGTCTCCGAGGCCAGCGGCGACTTCTGCTCCGCCGTCCGCAACCTCTTCCAGGCCCCCCGCACGCTCGCCGGCCTCTGATCCATCGACACGGCCCCCGAACGCCAACGAGGGTATGGACTGATCACACGGGCCCGATGTCCCCACGGCATCAGATTGATCTGGCCGGACCAATGCGGTCACCGGTGTTCCGGTTCCTGCTGATAGTTCACTGGTTTGTCACATACTACGGGGACGCCTCTTCTCGCGGTTGTCCGCACTCCGGACACACACCGAGCCGCCCCACGCCGTACCCGCAACGAACGCAGAGCCCCTGTCGGATCCGACGCTGCAACCGCTTGTCCCGAAACCTGTCCCGGCGGGCGAGCGCGATATGCCAGAAGATCCACGCGACAAGGCCCCAAATGAGCGTGTTGCCGGCAAGACCAATCGGCAGGGGCCTGATCGGCACCTCGAACGAAGGGATGAACAAAACACGCGGAATCCGCAACAGCCCGGACCTGTCAAAGGGCAGTTGGCCCGAGCCGGATACGACGGCGCGGACCCGGTATGTGTGCGACTCAAACGGAAATCCAATCCGATAGATTTCCTCAGAGACAGAAACAACCGTCTGTCCTTGCTCAGTGATGCTCATCCACGATGACGCTCGCGCTAAAACATTTCCATCGTTCGGCCGGGAGTCCGGCCGTGCAGGCCAGAAGGCCCCGGAGTAAGTCCCGACGCGGGGGAAATGAAAGCTGAGGGGGAATCCGCTCAGCCTGTTGTCCCAGGCAAGATACATTGGCGTCGGCGGCGTCTGACTCCACGATTTCCCACTGTCGCCGGACACCAGAACTGTGTGAGGTTGGGAAAACCCCGACCAGCGGACAAGAACCACGCTCACGCACCACGCAACGCAGAGCCCAAGCACCAAGCACCAAATGCATTGGATACGAAGCCGGGGCAAAGCAGTTGGAGAACCGATCCGTGCCATTCATGACTTTCATCTGGCACCGTCGTCAAGCAGGGCGGCGGTCAGTAGCAAGTGCCCGGTTGCAAGCAGTACCCAGTCCAGTGGGTAAATTACCATACTTCAGCGTGTTGCATCAAGGTCGGGTGTGGGATAAACCTGCCTCCCCACCCCGGGATTCTGCGAACCCACCCCCAGCCCGACCGAATAGAATGGGAGACAACCCCAAGGAGAGTCCCATGACACCCGCCCGCACCGCCCGGTCCGTTGCCGCCCTGATCGCGCTCGCCGGCACTTCGTGGGTTGTTTCCCCGGTGGCCGCCCAGACCGCCCTCGGCGACGGGACGGCCCTCGACGCCAGCCCCAGCTCGCAGGGCCGCGTCAACCCCGCCCGCCCCAGCTTCTCCCGAGAACTCCAGTTCCGCAACGCCATCGTCACCGGCAACGCCCCCGGCGGCCTGAGCTTCCGCGGCGACCTCGGCTACCGCGCCCCCGGCGAGTTCACCGGCCAGCTCGGCTCCGACGAACTCTTCTCCTTCCGGCGCGACTCGCTCGGCTCCGGCCTGGCCGGCATGGGCATCCGCGGCACCGACGCCCTCCAGTACCAGTTCAGCCTCTCCACCGGCGCCCAGCCCCCGCGCAACCTCATGGGCGACCTCAGCTTCACGCGCGACGCCCAGTACCAGACCTCCGCCGCCTTCAGCGGCCTGCCCTCCACCACCGGCGCCACCGGCCTCCAGCGCGACCCGAGCGACCCCGACCCCCGCGGCCTGAACCTCTACCAGCCCTCGCCCCAGGAAACCGACCTCGCCGACGCCCTCATGGGCGCGATGCGCAGCGCCTCCACCTACTCGACCACCAGAAACCTCTCGCCCGTCATCCTCGCCACCTACGAGGAGGGCTTCGACCGCGACCCCTTCGGCCTGACCGCCTCGGTCCTCACCGGCGTGACCTCCGTGCCCATGCGCCGCCCCGACGATCCCACCCGCCGCCCCGGCATGCCCGCCGGGCAGCCCGGCATGCAGCCCGGGGTCCAGCCGGGCTTCCAGCCCGGTGCCGGCGAGCAACGCGGCCAGGTCCGCGGCCAGGCGCGCGACCCCACCCGCGTCCGCACCGCCTACGACGAGATCGTCGAACGCGTCCAGCAGCGCGCCGCCGTCCAGGCCGAGCGCAGCGTCCGCCCCGGCGCCGACGAAGGCGCCGAGCAGGCCCAGACCATCCGCGACCGCATCGAGGCCGTCCGGCGCGGCATGCTCGGGAGCGATCAGCAGCCCCAGCAACCCACCGATCCGGCCCAACAGCGCGACCAGCAACCCGGCCAACAGCCGAGCCAACAGCCGGGCCAGCGCCCCGGCATGACCGAGCCAACCCGGCCCGGCGCCATCCCGGGCCTCGAAATGCCCGACATCGTGCCCCCCGGCGCGCTGCCCGACCTCGGTCAGCCCGACCCCGACCGCGCCGGCGAGCCCGCCACCGACCGGACCCGCATCGAGCAGGACCCCCGCCGCTTCGCGATGGACCCCGACACCCTCGAACTGATCCGCGCCCTCGAGGCCCCGCTGACCAGCTTCGTCGCGCCCGACAGCGACTCCCGGGATCTCTACAGCGAGCACATGCGCACCGGCGAGCGCCTCATCGCCGCCGAGCGCTACTTCGACGCCGAGGAGCGATTCGCCCGCGCCCTCTCCATCCGCCCCGGCGATCCCACCGCCCAGGTCGGACGCGCCCACGCCCAGCTTGGCGCGGGCCTGCTGCTCTCCGCCTCAGTCAACCTCCGCTCGCTCTTCTTCCTCAACCCCGAGGTCCTCGGCGCCCGCTACGCCGGCCGCCTGCTCCCCAGCCCCGACCGCATCGACCAGCTGATCGAGATCCTTAAGGAGCGCGCCGGCGTCGTCCGCGTCCCCGGACGCCCGGCCGAGGACGACGCCACCCGCGTCGCCGCCGGCTTCACCCTCGCCTACCTTGGCTACCAGAACGGCCGGGCCGACATCACCCGCCAGGGCCTCGATGTCATGCGCGAGATCGGCTCCGACGAGGATGTCCGCGCCGCCTCCATCTTCGAGCAGGTCTGGCTGCCCGAGGACGACCGACCCGATGACGCACCCAACGCCGGAGCGGAAGACCGGTGACATGAACCCCCCGCACACGACCCCCACGCCCCCCACGACCGCACCGCCCGCGACAGTCCCAGCCACGACGCCGCACCCGGCCAGCAGCACCGACGCCCGCGAGCCGCGCCAGCGCCCCATCGGCTCGTCCATCCGCGACTACTGGACCGACGGCTCCATCAGCGCCCTCTGCGCCCGCATCTCCGAACTCAGCGCCGTCCCCGTCGAACTCCGCGACGAACGCGACCTTGTCCTCCCGCCCGGCTCCTCCCCCGACGCGCCCGGCATCGCCGCGCCCATCCCCGAAGGCTCCACCGTCATCCCCATCGTGATCGAGGACGAGCACATCGGCTCCGTCGTCGTCCACCCCGCCCCGCCCGACCGGCACCAGCCCGCCGCCGCCGCCGGACGCCTGATCGCCAACGCCACCCGCGAGATCTGCACCGATGTCTCCGAGCTGCGCCACCGCGTCGCCGAGATCGACACCCTCTACCGGCTCAGCGCCATGCTCGTCAAGGGCGGCGATGTCGAGGACACCCTCGACGCCGCGCTCCGCTCCGCCCTCGAAGTCCTCGAACTCGACGCCGGCTCGATCATGCTCCTGCCCGAGGACGCCGACGGCCTGGCCAAGGGCGAGTCCGAGGCCGACCTCGAACGGTCCGTCTCCGTCAACCTCTCCGAGCACTGGCTGTCCAACCCCCTGCCCCTCAGCCGCGACCGCGAGTTCGACCGGCGCGCCCTGGCCGGCGAGGTCGTCGTCTCGGAGAACCTCGCCGACGACCCCCGCGTCCTCCTGCCCGAGCAGTGCGTCGAGGAGGGCCTGGGCGCGTACATGGGCGCGGGCATGGTCTTCGACAAGCGCCCCATCGGCGTCATCCGCGTCTACGACCGCGAGCCCCGCGAGTTCTCCCGCGCCGAGCGCCGCCTGCTCCGCTCCATCGCCCAGTCCGCCGCCGCCAGCATCGAGCAGGCCCGGCTCATCCGCCTGCGCGCCCGCGAGCGCCGCACCCAGCGTGCCCTGCGCATCGCCGGCGCGGTCCAGCAGCGCATGATGCCCGACAAGGTCCCCGTCGTCCCCGGCGTGGATCTCGCCGCACGCTACCGGCCCAGTCACGAGATCGGCGGCGACTTCTACGACCTCTTCGAGTCCCACGGGCGCTTGGCCGTCGTCGTCGGCGATGTCGTCGGCAAGGGCGTCGCCGCGGGCCTGCTCATGAGCGCCGTCCGCGCCACCATGCGCGCCTACGCCGAGCTGTCCGACGACCTCTCCCGTGTCCTCGCCCGCACCAACGACGCCCTCTGCCGCGACACCACCGTCAACGAGTTCGCCACTATCTGGATGGGCACCATCGACCCGCACACCCGCGAGCTGCGCTATGTCTCCGCCGGGCACGACCGCCCGCTGCTGTTCCGGCGCGACGAGCACGGTTTGTGGATCGGCCGCACGCTCGAAGGCGGCGGGCTCGTCGCCGGCGTCTCGTCGGGCGAGTCCTACCCCGTCCAGATGGAAAAGCTCATCCCCGGCGATGTCCTGATCGCCTACACCGACGGCATCACCGACGCCCAGTCCTTCGGCAACGAGCGCTTCGGGCGGCCGCGTCTGGTCAGCGCCATCGGGTCGACCCTCAGCGCCGAGCCGGGCCTGTCCGCGGCCGAGCTGGTCGAGCGGGTCTTCTGGGCCGTCCGCCAGTTCACCGGCCTGCATCAGCAGGCCGACGACGAGACCCTGGTGGTGGCCCGGATCGTCTGAACAGCTCCCAAAACAGTCCAAAAGGGCGGACGCCCGGCGGCTTGCGCACACCGGGCGTCTGGGTTGGGGTCGGCTGTTGGGACTCAGGCGGCCCAAGGGCCGTCATCATCGTCCATGCGCCCGGGGAAGGGTAGCGGTTCCGCCTCGTCGAGCTGTTCGCTCAGGCGGTCCAAGGCGCGCTGGGCCCGGTCGAAGGCGTGCTCGACGGCCTCGATGGCGTCGAGGGCTTCCTCGGAGCGGCGCCATTCGCGGATGGGGAAGGGCGCCGGCGGCTCGGTCTCGGGTTCGTCGATGGTGAGTCGCAGATGGGGTGTTCGGGGCATGGCTTGCCTCCTTTTTCCGGATGGAAGCGTGCCAAATGCCATCGACCGGTGGTTGCCCTTCCTTGATCGGATGTTGCGCGTGCGGGTGCGTTTGTGCGGGTTGTGCGGGTCTGACCACCTCATGGGGACAGATATCGGGCGGTTGTCGCTTGACGGATCAGTCTTTGGGGGGTGTCGGCGTGGATTGCGCACCACCGCTTTGGGGTGGTTTTTCGGGCGTTTCGGGCGCGACGCCGGGGAAGGCCTCGTCGGGCGTTCGGTGGGCGCGGTCGCCCAGGCGGGGCTCGGTGCGGTTGAAGAGGCGTTCGATGTTGGGCCGGTGCTTGTAGACGACGAGGAGGCCCATGACCGCCGCGACGGCGACGAAGGGCCAGCCCATGTAAGGCACGACGAGGGTGACGGCGTCGGCCTCGCGCTGGCCGGGGCCGGAGCGGGCGATGAGGTCCTGCTCGCGCAGGTTGCGGAACTGGGCGTGGGCGTACCAGGTCCACAGGGGCAGGGCCAGGGCCGCGGCGATCGACGCGGCCGAGACATACCGCCACAGCGCCAGCACCATCAGGAACACCACGAGCGAGCCGATCCCGGGCAGCGCCAACGCCGGGAAGATCCCCAGCAACGCCCCCAGCCCGGTGGCCACGCCCTTGCCGCCCTTGAAGCCCAGCCAGGGCGTAAACATGTGCCCGAGCACGGCAGCGACCAGCACCGCCAGCCACCACGCGGCCTGCCCGGGGGGCACGGCCAGCTCGCCGATCAGCCCGGCCCGGTGCCCGGCGATGAAGGCGGGCACGAAGCCCTTGGCCATGTCGAGCAGGAAGCAGACGAAGAACCACCGAGACCCCAGCATCCGGCCGAGGTTGGTGGCCCCGATGTTCTTGCTGCCGACGGTGCGCAGGTCGATGCCGTTGGCCTTGCCGAGCAGATAGCCGAACGGGATCGACCCGATCAGGAACGCGGCGATGACGGCGAGGGGCCAGAACATGCGGGAGGGTAGGGAGATGTGGGGACGGGGGGCGGGGGGGGAAGGTGGGTACGCGGAGATCACGCGGAGGACGCGGAGGGGGGGAGGGGGGTTTGCAGGATCGGGGGTTGAGGGACGGCGCCACACATGCCCAGGCCACACAAAGTCAGTTTTGGCACTTATCGCGGATGAACGGCAAATCTGAGTCGATGGCTCGTTGTTTTCGTGGCGAAGTCGATGACTAGACTGGTCAGTTCGACGGCTATTCCGGCGGCCTTGAATGGTGTATTACCTGTGGATGCAAGTTTGGTTTTGGGGGACCTTTGTGTTCGGGCTCGTGCTCGGAGGTTTTTGTCTGAAGGCTTTCTTGCACTCTGAAAAAGGCTCCACAAGGTACAAGCTCGCTCTGGCATCCTTCATTACAGTTATGGCGTTGGCCATCGGGTCATTTCTCATCAGATACTTGATCCTGTTTTTCAGCTAAGCATTGCTGCGGCCAAGTTCACGCGTGGCCTTGGCTCGGAGGGCGAAGGCGGGCATCGGGAGCAGCTCGCGGAGGATCGTGCAGAAGGCTGCGCCGTCTGCACGGCACCCAGAGAGAAGCCCGGAGCGTCAGCGATGGGGCGGTGGCGTTGTAGGGGAGGGGGTCGCTTTCAGTCTTCACTTGCGCGGGTATGAACGGGTGTTGGTGGCGTGGTGGTTGTGGCTTGGCCTGCCCGCTCACTGGCGTTCGGGGCTTTTGGCCCGGTTGCATCGCCTCGTTACGAATTAGCCCCGAACGCCAGTGAGGGGATGGGTTGTGCGTGGTGAGCGCCAATGATGCCGCGGGTTCCCATGGGCGACACGCCGACTTACTTCATGACATGGACCACCTACGGCACATGGCTGCCCGGGGATGCGCGTGGGTCGTTCGTCGATGACCGCGAGCTGGGGCGTGGGTTGAGCGGGCCCAAGCCTCGGCTGGAGCGGGCCGCACGCGGGTTGTTGCGGCATGATCCGGTGGTGCTGGGCGACGGAGCCCGCGCGGCGGTCGATCAGGCGATCCGGCAGCACGCGTCGTTCCGCGGGTGGGCGTTGGCGGCATTGAATGTGCGGACGAACCATGTTCATCTGGTTGTGACGGCCGAGCGGGAACCGGGGCGGGTGATGAGCGAGTTCAAGGCGCGGGCGACGCGGGCGACGCGGGCGGTGCGGGAGGCGGGGTTGGTGGCGGACGGGCTCACGCTCTGGACGCGGCACGGGAGCACGCGGCATCTGCACACGGACGAATCGAGGGTGCGGGCGATTCGGTATGTGTTGGATTGTCAGTGAGTGGCGGGGGTGTTGGGCCACTGGGGAGGGGGTTCGGTCATGGGCGTGGAACCCATCCCCTCACTGGCGTTCGGGGCTACTTGTGGTGGGCGGACACCCTTTGGGTGCAGCAAACTTTACGGCCGCGAGTGAGCGGGGTGCGGTGCAGTACCGTCTATTCAATCAGATTGTTGCTATCTTACCGGCATGGCGTCGATGCTTGCCAAGCCAAGGTTGTGGCGGCCCGCATCAGCGGGGGTGATTGGGGGCTTGGCGTTCGACCGTGCGCGTGATCGGCGGCGGGCGTGATGCCCGGCCAGGACATCCTGGTGGTGGCAGGGATCGTGCTGGTGCTGCTGGCGCCGGCGGTGTATGTCCATGCGTGGGCGGAGCAGGAGCGGGTGCGGGGGTTGGTGCGGCGGCGCGGGGGGCGTGCTTTGTGTGTTGGGTGTGGGTACCCGGTACGGTCGGACGGCGCGGGTGCCTGTCCTGAGTGCGGGTTGGCGGCCGGGGCGTTGCCGCGGGCGCGGGCGTTGGTGCGGTTTTACAGCGTGCCGGGGCTGGTGGTGCTGGCGTTGACGGGGGCGGCGCTGGTTCCGGTGCTGCGGATGCTGGATGTGGCGCACGATCTCGGCTGGGCGCGGATCGAGGCGACGGGGCGGTTGGACGGGATGGATGCGTCGTATGTGCTTGAGGCGCACGCGTGGCCGCGGGGCGGGGTGGTGTTCCTGCGGGCGCCGGGGAATGCGGTGGTCGTTTCGTCGGGGGGTGGGGGTGGGGGGGAGCGGCCGCGATGGCCGCCGGGATCTGGGCTGCGGCTCGGAGACGCGGTGCGGATCGATGTGCATCTGCGTGTCGGGGGGTCTGAGCTGGTCGGGTTTGTGTCCGCTGTGCCGGATGATGCGTTCGAGACGGTGGTGGACACGGGCTCCGGGGGCGAGTCGATCCGGGCGTTCCTGCTGCGGAGCGGGGTTTCGCCGGCGTGGATCGATGAGCGGGCGGGGCTGGACCGGCGGGCGGCGATGCGGCACGCGGCGCCGGATCTCGGCGTGACCCTGCCGCTGAATCTGCGGTGGCTGGATCCGGCGGAGGCGACGCGCAACGAGTTCGGGCGGCTGGGGCGCTCGCCCGGTCTGGGCTACATCAACAGTGACTGGTTGGGAACGCCGGGTGTCGAGGGCGTCCGGTTCATCTCCGGCAGCGCGGGGGTCCGGCGATTTCTGCCGGTGTGGGCGTGCTTCGTGATCGGGGTGGTGCTGGCGCACCCGGCGCGGCTGGCGGGGGTGTGGATCGCGGGGCGGATGGCGATTGATCCTGGCAAGTAGCCCCGAACGCCAGTGCGGGGATGGGTTGTGCTCGGGCGTTTCGGAGGTTGGGGAGAGATTCGTTCGTGGGCGTGCATACCCCCTCACTGGCGTTCGGGGCTATTTGGGTTTGTGGGTGCATGGGATGCGGCGGCGGTGCTGTTATGCGTTGGTCATGCGCGGGTCGTCGTGGAAGATGAAGTCGATGACCGGGGCCTTGATGCTCGTTCGGTAGCCGCCGGGCTTGTTTGTTTCTTCGCGGCCTGCGTGGGGCGTCACGCCGACCGCGTCGCGGATGTCGTAGTCCGGAGGGAGATCTGGGAAATCGAGGTAAAAGTTGTCGCCGACGATGACCAGATCCGGTTTGCGGCGGAAGTGGAGTTTGTAGAGCAGGTAGCCCATGCCGGACTCGCCGGCGCTGTAGAGCGTTCGGGCTATCGCGATCGGGAGGCGGTGCGGGCTCTCGCGGATGGCGGTGACGCGCTCGGGGTTGATCCAGTCGCCCGCGTCGGAGTATCGGGCGAAGTGGTTGCAGTAGGCTCGCTCGCGGACCGTGCCGTCGGCGAGCGTGACGGCGCAGGGGTAGTACAGGGTGTGCTCGGAGCCGTGATGCTTGTCGTAGGAAGGCTCGATGGCGCGGATGGCCGCGGATTGGGCGGGGGTGGTGGCGTTGATGGGGCGGAGCGACGGCACGGGGGACAGTATCGCGTGTGCGGGGGAGGTTTCCCCCCGCACCCCCTCTGAGCATGGCGTGCTCCGGCCCGGATGGTGAAGCATGCGGGATTGGGCGTGTGGGGCGAAGGCGGGCAACGGGGCGGAATATGGAGTCGAAGTGCGGCGCGAGGCGCACGCTCGTTTTCTGGAGACTGGCTCCTGCTTGATGCGCATGCGATAAGATAGCACATGCAGTTTTATACTCAGTTATATACCCCAGAAACCTTTGTGGCATTTTCCGAAACCGACCAGCGGCTCACGGGAGTGCGTCCGACACAGGGCTCGATGGCCGACAGGCTTCAGCTCGGGGATCTCCTTCTCTGCTACATGACGGTATTCTCACGGTGGGTCGGGGCGCTTCGAGTGACCGGGCGTCCATACTTCGACGAGCACCCAATACTATTTGAAGGTGATCCATTTACGCTACGGATTCCAGTAGAACCGATTTGCTGGCTTGATCGAGATCAGACTGTTCCGATCCAAGATCCAATCCTTTGGAATCACCTTTCGTTCACGAGAGAACTTCCGATCGGCTCAACGGCATGGACCGGAAAAGTTAGACGAAGTCTTTATGCTATCGATGTTCCAGATGGAACTATATTGCTTGATGTTTTGAATCAGCAGGTCGGCAAACAAGGGGAGTATCCGATTGATCCTGATGAGTTCAATCGATCCATGAAACAAAAAGTTCGTAAAGCGACAGGGTCAGTTCTCGTATCAATTCCTGAAGAGAACAATTCCGAGTCCCAGACGTCCTCGGATGTATGCCCTACTGATGAGGCGCGTTCGGCGCATCGCATGCAGGCGACGCTGGCCAGAATCGGTGAGGCAACCGGTCATCAAATCTGGATACCCGCTAACGATCGAAGCCGAGTGCAGGCACATTGGGATCCAGAGACCGGTACACTGCTCAGTTCGCTTCCATTGAGCTACGACGAGGCGACAATCAAGACGGTTGAGCAGATCGATGTGCTTTGGATCAGAGGTCGCTCAATTCGCCGTGCGTTCGAGGTAGAGCACACGACTGCGATTTACTCTGGTTTGCTTCGGATGGCCGATCTTTTGGCTTTGCAGGGCAACATGCAAATTGCCTTGCATATTGTAGCGCCGCTTGAACGAAGAACCTCCGTACTTAATCAAATTAACCGCCCTGTTTTTTCCTTGCTTGAGAATGCACCGCTCTCGGAGCGATGTTCATTTTTGTCGTATGACGACATTGAGGAAATCGGTAATCTTCGGCATCTCGACCGTATGCGCGATGAAATTCTTGACGACTACGCAGATATGGCTAATTGATCCGCTGTGGAATGATTAAAGACGGCGGTTGATGTCCTGGCAGATGTCGATGTTGACGATGCGCCTAAGTCGATTTGAGTTCTGCGGTGAGAATCTGGAGGATGTTGGCGAACACCTCGTCGGGGGCACCTCGGGCATCGACGGGTTGGTACGCCCCGCCGCGGGCGATGAGGGTTTTGTAGCCGGCGCGGACCTTGGCGTGGAAGTCTTCGCCCTTGGATTCCATGCGGTCGAGCAGGGGGTTGAGGCGGCTGGCGGCGGTCTGCTGGTCGATGTCGAAGATCAGGGTGGCGTCGGGGGTGACGCCCTGGGTGGCGATGCGGCCGGCGGCCTCGATCTCGGCGGCGGGGATGCCGCCCGCGTGGCCCTGGTAGACGAGCGTGGAACTGATGAAGCGGTCGGCGACGACGAGCTTGTTCTGTTTGAGCGCGGGGCCGATGACGCGCTCGCAGAGCTGGGCGCGGCTGGCCATGTAGAGGAGCATCTCGCAGCGGAGGGACATCTCGTCGCGTTCGAGGTGGTCGAGCAGGGCGCGGCGGATGCGTTCGCCGACCTCGGTGCCGCCGGGCTCGCGGACCTCGATGGTCTCGATGCCGGCGGCGCGGGCGGCGGCGACGAAGCGTTTGTGCTGGGTGGATTTGCCGGAGCCGTCGGGGCCGTCGAAGACGAGAAACTTGCCGCGCAGGGCCTTGGCGAGGGCGGGGGGGATGGTGTCGGCTTGGCGCGGGGTGGTGGTCACGGCGGTGGTTTGGGCGGGCACGAAGCGAGTGTAGCGGATGGGGAGAGAAGAGGTACGCAGAGGTGCGGAGGTCACGCAGAGGGCGCAGAGGGTGGCATGGGTTTGAAACAGAGAGCCGATGCGAAGGCTTTATGGCGTGGAGAGTTGCGTGCGGAGGGTTCGGAGGCGGTCGGACCAGGGGTGGCCGCCGAGGTTGGGGTCGAGCAGTTCGAGGCGGGCGAGGTGGGCGCGGGCGGCGGGGGGGTCCTGGGGGCCGGCGGTTTCGAGCAGGAGGGTCCAGGCTTCCCAGAAGTGGGCGGCGTCGGACTGTTCGTCGGCCTGGACCTCGGTCTGCACATCCGTCTGCACCACAAGGCGGGCGGCCAGGGGGGTGAGGGTGCGCAGGGCGTTGTCGGTGCGTCGGGCGCGGAGCTGGGCGCGGGCCAGGGCGAGTTCGGCGCGGGCGGTGGGCTGCGCGAGCGCGCGGGCGCGGGCGATGGACTGCTCGGCGAGTTCGATGGCGCGGACGGGCTCGGCGTCGGTCAGTGCTTCGGCGGCGCGGGTCAGCCAGCGCGGGGCGTCGGGGCTGTCGTGGCGCGCGAGGTAGGCGGCGGTGCGCACGGCGAGGGCGCGCTGCGCGTCGGGCTCGACGGATGCGTGCAGCGGCTCGGCGGTCTCGGCGTAGAGCGCGCGGGCGAGGGTGGACTCGCGGGTGCCGGGGGCGATGGGCTCGAGCGCATCGAGGCGGGCGGGGCCTGCGAGCAGCTCGGCCAGGCGCAGGCGCCAGAGGTCGATCTCGGGCCGGTCTGGGAGCGACTGGGTGGCGCGATGGAGGAGGGCGAGCAGGGCGTTCTCGTCGGTGGTCAGGGCGATCGCGCCGGCGAGGGCATCGGGGGCGTTGGGGTCGTCCGGGTGGTCGGCGGCGAGGGTGGCGAAGAGGTCGGCGGCGCGGGCGCGGGAGGCGGGGGTGTCTTCGGATCGTTCGAGCAGGGCGAGGCGCCAGAGGGCCTCGGGGCGGTGGGGGGTGTGGGGGTGTGGGGGGGCGGACTCGGTGAGGGTTTCCAGCAGGCGGCGTGCGTCGGCGCGGGTGGCGGGGCTGCGGGACCAGTGGGTCGCGATGATCAGGCGGGCGCGGGCCGGGGCGTGGTCGGCGGAGGGCGGGCGGAGGTCGGCGGCGCGGGCGATGCGGTCGGTGAGGATGGGGGGCCAGGCGTCGGCGCGTTCGCGTTCGGCGCGGTCGAGCAGGCGGAGGAGGGGTGCGTAGGGGTCGGAGGCGTGGTGGCGCAGGCGGCCGCGGGCGAGGGCCTCGGTCAGGGCGAGGGTCCAGTAGGGGTCGGTGGTGCCGGTGTCGTCGGTGAAGGGGGACCGCTGGAGGGTGTCGTCGGGGTCGGTCGGTTCGCGGCCGAGGGCGGCGGCGGTGGTGGCGATGCGGGCGCGGGTGGGGCGTGAGACGGGCAGCTCGAGGGCGTCGGCCTGGAGGGCGGCCAGTTCGTCGCGGGCGTCGTCGAAGCGTTCGATGAGGGTGAGGGCGTCGACCAGGGCGAGGCGGCGCCAGGCGTCGGCGTCGGCGTCGTGGAGGAGTTCCTCGGTGAGGGTGTGGATGGCGGCGTCGAGCGCGGCGCGGTCGGCGGTGAGGGTCTGGGCGCGGGCGAGCAGGACGCGGGCGCGGGCGTCGTCGGGGGTGCGTGCGGCGAGGTTGGCGGCGCGGGCGGCCTGCTCGTCGGCGCGGGCGCGGTCGGCCGCGTCGGGCAGGCCGTGGAAGAGACGGAGGGTCACGCCGGTGTCGTCGAGTTCGGCGAGGATGGCGGCGGCGGCGTCGATGGTGTGGGTGCGGGCGGCGCCGGCGGCGCGGGGCAGGCGCGGCTGGATGGAGGCGAGGTTGTCGGCGGTGACGACGCGGTAGTCCGAGACGCCCTGGCCGTGGCGGGCGGCGATGGCGGGCATGATGCCGGTGGGGTCCTCGTCGAGGAGCTGGACGGCGGCGATGGCGCTGCGGCGGCGGCCGGTGCGGTCTGTCGGGTTGAGGGCGTCGAGTTCGGCGAGGGTCTCGTGCAGGCCGTCGCCCCAGGCGGCGTCGGGGCCGGTGCGCTCGATCGAGCGGGTGATGAGCATGACGATGTCGGGCTGGAGCGCGAGGGCGTCCTTGAGGCCGGCGAGGGGCTTGGACTGGCCGCGGGGGCGGAAGGTGGCCATCCACTCGGCGACGGCGCGTTTGGCGGCGGGGGTGGCCAGGGCGAGGCGGCCCCGGTTGATGGGGGCGGTGACGGGGGGCGAGTTCTCGGGGCCGGGGAAGACGATGACCTGGAAGCGCTGGGTGGGGCTGAGCTGGTCGATGGCGCGGAGCAGTTCCTCGCGGACGAAGGTGAACGCGCTGGCGACGGCGCCGGAGGCGTCGACGACGAAGACGACGGTGCGGGCGGGGGCGGCATCGATCTCGGCGAAGCGGACGGAGGGGGAGGCGGCGTTGGCGGGGGCGAGGATGGCGTCGGTGACAGGGGCGGGGGCGAGCTGGGTGGGCGCGGCGGCGCGGGCGGCGCCGCGGCCGGTGGTGGCGTGGCCGGCGAGGGCTTCGGTGATGGCGGCCGGCTCGGTGATGGCCAGCGGGGCGGGTTCGCCCTGGCCGGGCCCGGGTGCGGGCTGGGCCTGGGCGCTCTGGCCGGCGGGGCCCGGCGTGGCGGGGGCGGCGAGGGTGACACGCTGGGGGCGCGGCTCGGGCCGGTCGCGGGCGACCTCGATGGTCACGGCGGTCAGGGCGATGAGCAGGCCAGCGTGGACGGCGATCGAGGCGGCGGGGGGGAGGATCCAGCGTGCCCTGGAGCGTCTGGGTGTGGCGTCGGGCTCGGCCATGTCATGACGCTAGCCGGTCACGGGGTGTCGGTGGGCTGGCGGTCGAAAGTACTGCGCTGCTTGGGCGGCGGGGCGGTGCGTTCGAGGCGTTCCGGCGGGCGGAAGAGGGCCCGGTCGAAGCCGATGGGCCCGGATCCGAGCAGGGCGACGGCGGTGGCCATGGTCAGGCAGGCGAGCTGGAAGAAGAGGGTCTGGAAGGTGGGCGGGGCCCAGGGATCCCCTGTGGCGGGGATGAAGCCGAGGTAGCTGTCGACGCGGCCGACCATGGCGGGGCCGATCTGGGTCAGCCACATGGCCTGGAGCATGATGCCGATGATGATCATCGCGCCGAAGCGGGTGAGTACGCCGAAGAAGAGCATGGCGGCGGCGAGCAGTTCGGCGCCGGCGGCGGTCCAGGCGAAGTACACGGGCCAGCGGTCGGCGCTGACCCACGCGGGCATGGTGGGGGGGACGGGCTCGGAGTTGTTGGTCAGGCCGGGGTTGCCGGCGTAGGAGAGCAGCAGGGCGATGCCGTAGACGCGCTGGACGCGGTGCTCATCCGGGAAATCGGCGGCGGTGGGGGGCGTGACGACGGTCTGGGCCAGACGCCAGTGGACGGCGTGGGCGCCTTGCGCGGCGGTGCGATTCTCATCGGCCTGCGGGTCGTCGGCGTCGCCGTTGTCCGGAATGATCAGCTCGGTGGGCGGGTCGAGGGGGGGCAGATCCTCGTTGGGGTCGGGGAGGGCGCGGGGCGGGGCGGCGGGGGTTTCGGCCGGTGGCGTGTGCGGGGTCAGCCGGAGGCCCATGGCGTGGAGGCGTGCGGCGTCCTCGCCGGTGACGGTCGTCTCGCCGAGGATTTTGCCCAGACCGGCCCAGAGGAAGATCAGGCAGAGGGCCAGGCGGAGGAGCAGGGCGGGCAGCGTGAGCGCCACTTGGTCGCGGAATCGCACGGTGGATCTCCCGGTTGGGCCCGGAGGGCGTGTGGAGGCTGAAAAGATGATATCGGATGGTTCGGGGTCTCCGGGCCGAAGAATCGGGCCCGCGGGGGGCCTGAATGGGCAACAATGGTGCGGTCTGGTGCGGATGTCCGGTGTGGGGCCGGGTGTTCGGGCCGGGCGGCCACGGGCGTGGCGGAACTGGTAGACGCGCGGGATTTAGGTTCCCGTGGGGCAACCCGTGCAGGTTCGAGTCCTGTCGCCCGTATTGAGATCTGGTAGGGTTGAGGGGGTCAGCGGCTCGCCCCTTCGGGGCGACGGGGGGCTGGAAGCCCCCCACTCCGGAGGATGTCCATGCTGCACCTGATCGTGATGCTCGCGGGGATCGCGGCGGATCTGCCGGTGGTGGTGGTCGACCGCGACGATGTGGTGATCACCGAGTCGAGCCTGGTGGTGATCCCGGAGGGGACGGTCATCCACGACGCGAACGGGGACGGGGATCGTGGTGCGTGGGCACACGGGCGTGGAGATCGTGGGCGCGCGGGTGCGCGGCTACCGGGTGGGGCTGCACGCGGAGGACGCGGGCGGGCTGGTGGTCGAGCGGGCGTCGTTCCGGGACCTGTGGCGTCAGCGGCTGGGCTCGACGGCGACGCGGGAGGACCCGGGGGATTGGCTGTGGCCGCACCGCAACGACAACGACGAGTGGCTGGAGCGGTACGCGGCGGCGGTGTGGATCAAGAACAGCGACGGCGTGCGGGTGACGGGAACGGAGGTCCGGCGCGGGCAGAACGGGATCGTGCTGAGCGGGTCCGACGACGGGGTGGTGCGTGGGAACGATTGCTCGTTCCTGTCGGGCTGGGGGTTGGCGATGTGGCGGGCGTCGGGGCATGAGATCACCGAGAACCGCTTTGATTTCTGCGTGCGCGGGCATGTGGAGGGTGTGTACAACCGCGGGCAGGACTCGGCGGGGATCCTGATGTTCGAGGCGTGTCGGGACAACCGCGTGGTCAGCAACTCGGCGACGCACAGCGGGGACGGGGTGTTCGGGTTCGGGGGGAATGACGCGATCGAAACCGTGCAGGAGGGGCCGTGGGGGAACGCAAACAACCGGTTCATCGCGAACGATCTGTCGTTCGCGCCGGCGCACGGGCTGGAGATGACTTTCAGCGAAGGAAACCTGATCGATTTCAATCTCTTCGAGGGCAACGCGATCTGTGGGATCTGGGCGGGATACTCCCAGGACACGCGCATCCTCGACAACCTCTTCATCGCCAACGGCGGGATGGCCTACGGGCGGGAACGAGGGGGGATCAACATCGAACATGGGGCCGGGAACACGATCTCGCGGAACAGGTTCATCAACAACAAGGTCGGTGTGCGCCTCTGGTGGGATCACGATGTTGGGCTGCTCGCTAAGCCGGGTGTGGTGGCGCGGTACCGGGGTGTGCGTGATAATGAGGTCTGGTGGAACCACTTTGTCATGCAGGCGGGTCATCCCTTCGCTCATGGCGGCATGGCCGGTGTCGAAATCGAGGATATTGGTGACGCCCCGGGCTATGACGGTCCGCGCGTGGGGTCCAACCTCTTCGAGCGGTCGCAGAATTTTTGGGAGATTGAAGAGGGCGCGGGGATTGATGTGGCAGCCGCGAGCGGGGAACTCCGGCCGAAGGAACTCCCCGAGGTCATGTTCGGCAGAGGTTTCACACCTGCGCGGCCAGAACGTATCCACCCATCCGGGCGCGAGTGGATCGTGGTGGACGCGTGGGGGCCGTGGGATTTTCAGACGCCGCTGCTGCGCGAGCATGCGCGTTCGGGCGGGGCGGACCGGTTCGAGGTGTATGTGCCGGTCGGTTCGGATGTGGTTCCCGAGGTCGAGATCGAGGGGGCGGCGGTCGTGGTCGAGGCGCCGTCGGGCGACGAGGGCTGGCGGCCGTGGGTGGTGACGGTGACGCCCGAGCCGGGATCGGTGGTGTCGGCGTACCAGGGCGTGGTGCGTGTGGGGGACTGGTCGCGCCGGATCGACGGGCGGCTGGTGGACGCGTCGTGGTCGGTGCGGGCGTGGGCGTGGGAGACGGACCCGCTGGCGGATGTCGACGCGTGGCGGGCGGAGGCGGCGGGGGTGGAGGCGGTGGAGCTGGGCCACCTTGATCTGCCGTTCGGGCACGGCGGGCCGGCGGGCGTGGAGCCGTTGCTGGGCGTGCGGGCGCGGGACCGGTTCGGGCTGCTGGCCGAGGCGCAGATCGCGCTGCCGGCGGGCAGGTGGCGGGTGCGGACGCTCAGCGACGACGGCGTGCGGGTGTTCGTCGACGGCGTGATGGTCATCGAGCGGTGGGACATCCACGGGCCGACGGAGGACGCGGCCGAGTTCGAGGTGACGGGCGACGGGCCGACGCGGATCGGCGTCGAGTACTTCGAGAACGCGGGGTACGCGGTGCTGCGGGTGGGGATCGAAGCGGCGGAGTGACGCCGACGCAGCCCCGGCCCGTCGGGTGGTACCGTGGTGTGGGTCTGGTCCCCTGGGCCGGCGGCGCCGGCGGGAGGTGACGCGTGCGCACGGGATGGATGGCGGTGCTGCTGGCGGTTTTCACTGTGTGCGGGCTGGTCCGCGGTGCGGACGGGCCCGGGACGGCGTACCCGTTCGGCGTCGGCGGCGGCTCCCCCGGGACGGGGTGGTTCGTGCCCACGCCGGGGTTCCGGACGGCGGTGGAGGACGGGGTGCTGCGACTGGAGCCGGACCCGGACGCGGGCGAGGCGCGGGCGGGGTTCGGGAATGTCATGCGCCAGATCGCGGAGATGGATGGGCTGCGCGGGGTGCGGGTGGCGTTGACAGCGCGGGTGCGCGTCGTGGGTGGCGTGGGGCGGGCGCAGATGTGGCTGCGGGTGGACCGGCCGGACGGGCGCCGGGGCGCGTTCGACAACATGGGCCACGACCCGGTGCTGCCCGGCGATTGGCGGGCCGTGCGGATCGAGGCGGACATCCACGCGGACGCCGAGTCGCTGAACATCGGGTTCATGTCGGTCGGCGGCGCGTCGGTCCTGGTTGATTCCGTGCGGGTGGAGGTGATCGGGGACGGGCGGCCGCTGCAGGAGGCGAGCAGGCCGGTGGTGCTGGATGAGCGGGCGCTCGCGCACGCCGAGGCGGCGGCGCGGCTGTTCGCGGTGGTTTGGTTGTTCGAGCCGTCGGACGCGGCGCGGGACACGAAGGCGTGGGCGCACCTGGCGGTAGACGCGATGGGGGCGGCGTTGGACGCGGGGGATGCGGCGTCGCTGGCGGGGGCGTTGGGCGATGTGTTCGCGCCGGTGTCGCCCGGCTTGCGGGTGTGGGCGGGCGCTCAGGACGACGCCGGGCCCGTGCCGGCGGTGGCGGAGGGCGCGACGCTGGGCCGGTTCTGGAAGCACCGCGGGGCGGGGCGGGCGCTCACGCCGGGAACGCCGAATGTGTACAGCAGCTACCTCGACGCGGTGGTGCTGGACGCGGAAGAGGTGGGGCGGCAGCGGTCGGAGGCGTTCTGGGTTGGGGAGCTGGCGGAGGGCGTGTGGTGCCGCGTGCCGCTGTGGGCGGATCTGGCGCGGGGGCGGTCGGTCCCGGCGTCGGCGGATGCGGGCCGGTATGCGGATCCGGGCGTGCTGCCGGAGCTGACGGCGACGAATCACCTGACGAGGCTGGCGGGGGTGGCGATGGCGTGGGGGGTGCCGGAGCACTTCTACCCGTACTTCGATGTGGTGGACGCGGACTGGGACGCGGCGCTGCGGGACGCGCTGGCGGACGCGGCGGGCGCGGACGGCCCGGCGGCGTACGCCCGGGCGCTCCGCCGCATGATCGCGCGGCTGGAGGATGGGCACGGCAGGGTGGAGTGGCAGGGGGGCAGCGCGGGGACCTACCTGCCGGTGCGTCCCGCGTGGGCGGGGGACGAGCTGGTCGTGGTGGGGGTGGCTGAGGCGGCGCGGGGCGAGATCGCGGTCGGCGATGCGATCGTCTCGATCGACGGACGCACCGCCGACGAGCTGCTGGATCGGGCGCGGGAGGAGATCTCGGGCGCGACGGACGGCTGGGTGCGGCACCAGTCGGGGGCGTGGCTGGTGTTCGACCTGGAGACCGCGGATCAGTTCACGATGGTGGTGCGGGGCGCGGACGGCGAAGAACGCGCGGTGTTGGTTTCACGATCATCGTCCTTCGCGCCGGACGAGCGGGGCGCGCCGCCGGAGAACGGTGTGGAGCTGGCACCGGGGATCGTCTACTTCAATCTCAACGGGACCGAGGAGGCGGAACTGGCGGCGCACCTGGACATGCTGGCTGCGGCGGAGGGGATCGTGTTCGACCTGCGCGGCTACCCGGACTCGGCGGCGTACGCGCTGATGGCCCACCTGACCGACGAGCCGGTCCGCAGCGCGCACTGGATGATCCCCGAGGTCACGCGCCCGGGTCGCGAGGGATGGTCGTGGGCGGAGCCCGGCCGGTGGCTGATCCAGCCGCGGGCGCCGCGGATCGGGGCGGAGACGGTGTTCCTGATCTCCGAGGGGGCGATCTCGTACGCCGAGTCGATCCTGGGCATCGTCGAGCACGAGGGCATGGGCACGCTGGTGGGCACGCGGACCGCGGGGACCAACGGCAACGTGCACCAGATCGATCTGCCCGACGGGTTCTGGGTGGCTTGGACCGGGATGAAGGTGCTCAAGCACGACGGCTCCCGGCACCACGGCGTCGGCATCGCGCCGCATGTGGAGGTCCACCCGACGGCGGCGGGGATCGCGGCGGGGCGGGACGAGGTGCTCGAGGCGGGCGTGCGGGTGCTGGTCCAGCGGTTGGCGGGGGTGGGTGGCGGCATCATGCCATGAGCGACCGGCCGCGCGAGTTCCCCGCCTGCGACCGGATTACGGGCAGCCCTGGTTGAACAGGTTGAGGTAGGCGACGAAATCGAAGAAGTTGAACAGGCCGTCGCCGTTGAGGTCCGCGGCCGGGTCGCCGGACTCCCAGAGGCTGGTGAAGAAGAAAAAATCGAAGATATTCAGTTGGCCGTCGTCGTTCATATCGGCGACGCAGTGCAGGGTGACGGAAACGGATCGCGGGTCGTACTCAACGCGGTAGGCGAGCCTGGGATCGGGCGGGGTCGGGGTGACGACGGTGTGGAAGCGGCCCTCGAAGACGCCGGGCACATTCAGGGGGCGCCTGATGATGGTGACGCGGTCCCCGGTCTGGGGCTCGTAGCCGTCGCCCACCGTGAGTACGAGGGTGCCGTCGAGTTGCTGCATTGCGTCGGGCTGGGTGAAGGTGTCCTGCTGGATGACGCGGCCCCTGCCGTCGAGGTGGGCGTCGAAGACGGTGGATTCGGTGAAGGTCAGTAGCCTCCTGGCGAAGAGCGTGCCGCCGGCGTTTTCGAAGCCCGGGGAGATGGTTCCCTCGATGATCAAGTCGGTATCGATGGTTCCGGCGCCGGTGAGCCGCACGCCCGATCCGATCGGGATCGGCTCGCCGGGTCCCGCGGGACCGGTCACGATGATGGGGCCGAGCAGGCGGATCTCTCCCTCGCCGTGGACACCGATTCTGTCCTGGAACGCCAGCGTGTTGCCGCCGCTGACAGCGCCGAGATGGAGGATGCCCTGGTCGAGCGTGAGTCCATTGGCGATGCTGAGGGTCGAGCCGGCGAACAGTGTGAGCGGTCCGGAGAGTGTGACGGCGTCGAGGGTGGTGTCGCCGGGGGCCTTGAACTCGGCGCCGCCCGAAGCGCGCAGGGCGCCGGAGCGGATCGTGGCGTTGAACAGATTGGCGACGGTGTTGAAATCCTCAAGGACGATGAGCCCATCAGGACCCTGATCGACATCGATGTTCAGGAAGCGCAGCAGGGCCCGGTTGCGCGCCTCGATGGTCCCGTTGTTGACGACGGGGTGGGTGGTGAAGATCAGGTCGCGGAATGTTCGGTCGGCGGAGATGAGGGCGTTGTTGACCAGCACGGCTTCGATGCGCCCGAAGCCGGCGATCGTGTGGGGCGGTTCGTGCGTGACGATCGAGGCGGCGGAGGTGGACAGGATTCTGGCGCGGATGGTTTCACCGCCGAGGCGGATGAGGCCGCTGCCCGAGATCGAGGCGCTGGTGTGGAAACGCAGTGCTGAATCGAGGTCCGCGTTGGTGGGATTGATCTCGATCACCGCGTCGTTGACGACAGGTCCGAGCATGCCGAGGGTGCGTCCGGGTTGGATGACGAGCGTGGCCAGACTGTTCGGGATGCTGAGCGAGCCAACGAGCACATTCGTCGTGACGGACACGGCGTAGGGATGGTCAAAGGCAAGCAGGGCGCCTTGGGCGACGCCAGGGACCACGGCCGGGTTCCAGTTGGCGGGGTTGTTCCATGCCCCGTCGAGGGGCTGCGCCCATTGGATCGGCTGGGAGCCGTGCGCCGTGACGGCGGCGATGGCGATAGTGAGGACGACCTGTGCGGTTGGCATGCTGGATCTCCGCGGAGCGGTTGGCTCGTCCCGTGGTGCTATACCACCGGTCGGGGCGTGCCGGTTGCCTGATTCACGGAAAACAAGCACAAAGCCCGCCGGGAGGCGGGCTCTGCGAGGGATTATCTGATTGTGTGTGATGGGCTTACGGGCATCCCTCGTTGTAGCGGGTGATGAACTCGGCGATGTCGAAGAAGTTCCAGACGCCGAAGGGCGGGGCGATGTCGGCCGCGGGGTCCTGGGCGTTGTAGAGGGCGATGAAGTCGGAGATGTCGAAGAAGTTGGCCACGCCGTCGAAGTTGACGTCGGCCCGGCAGAAGGCGCCCACGCGGATCTCGTTGGTGCGGTACTGGACGCGGACCTCCAGGCGGGGGTCGCCCGGGGTGGGCGCGTTGATGGTGTCGAAGCGGCCGCTGACGCCGTTGGCGCCGGTGTTGGCGATGGTGGTGCTCCAGTAGAGCGGGGGGTCGAAGTCGTCGACGAAGGTGATGTCGAGGGTGCCGGCGGCGTGGAACTGCGAGGAGGAGTCGATCCGGTCGGAGTCGTCGTCACCGGCGACCTCGATCTCGAGCGTTGCAGTTTCGGCCAGCGTGATGGGGTTGGTGGCCCCGAGCGTGCCGATGGAAAGGCCGGGCGCGAGGGTGCCGTGGATCGTCAGGGGCGTGTCGATGCGGCCGATGCCCTCGAGGCGTATGCCTGCGCCAAGCGCGGTTTCGGTGACGCCGAAGGCGTTGGAGAGGATCGAGCGGGTGCTCAGACCGGAGAGGCGGATGACGCCGTCGCCGTTGAGGGTGATGTCGTCGAGCCATTGGAGGGAGGTGGTGGACGCGGTGTTGGTCGGGTTGATGTCGAGCAGGCCATTGAGGATCGTGGCTCCGTCGACGGACACCGTGCGGCCCGCCCGGATCTCGGCATGGCCCTCGAGCGCCACGGCGTCGATGGTCGAGTTGCCCGTGAACTCGATCAGACCGCCGTTGATCGAGCGGACGGCGCCGCCGGTGATCGTGGTCGTCGAGACGGTCACGCGGCTGTCGGGGCCGTCGGAGATCACGGCGGCGCCGGGGCTCTGGTCGAGGGATATGCCGCTGAGTGCGATGACACCCTGGCCGATAGCCCGGATGGTGTTGTTGTTGGTCTTGTCCAGGGATGAGAGGGTCATGACCCCGAGGGCGCTGTCGGCGGTGATGGTCCCGTTGTTGATCATGGCGGCCTGAATCGTGCCGGTCCCCTCGATCGTGTGGTCCGCACCGTGGGTGATGACGGCGCTGCCGATGCTGGTGATGCGGGAACGGGTTGCGGTGCCCGCGAGATGGATCGTGCCGGTCCCGTTCAGTTCTGTGTCGACCTCCGCTGTGAGTGTTGTGGTGAAGGAAGTATTCGTAGGGTTGATCGTCAGCGTCGTGTTGTTGTTCAGGCTGTTCTGGATCGTAACGGTGCGGCCGGCCGCGATCTCGGCGTCGCCGCCGAGGGTGACGCTGTCGAGCACGGACGAGGCGCTGACGAACTCGATCAGGCCGGCATTAACCGAGCGGATGGCCCCGCCCTGAACGGTCATCCCGGAGAGGGTCACGAGCGAGCCCGGCCCGTCGGAGATCACCTCGGCGGCCGGGGCCTGGCCGAGGGTAAAGCCCGAGAGGGCGAGCGTTCCGTCGCCGGCCGCGCGGATGAGATTGTTGTTGGTCTTGTCCTGGCTGGTCAGGAGCATCTCGCCGAGGTCGCTGTCCGCGATGATCTGGCCGTTGTTGATCAGGGCGGCGTTGATGCGGCCCGTGCCTCGGATGGTGTGGTCCTGTCCGTGCGTGATGGTCGCGCCCGTCGCGCTCGAGATCTGGGAGCGCGTCGCGGTGCCGGCGAGCACGATCTGGCCAGATCCGGTCAGATCGAGGGCGGCTGGGGCGGTCAGTGTTGTGGTCTGGGCGGTGTTCGTGGGGTTGATGATCAGCGTGGCGTTGTTGTTCAGGCTGTTCTCCATCCTGACGGTGCGGCCCGGGACGATCTCGGCAAGGCCGCCGAGCGTCACGGCGTTGATGGTCGAGGCGCTGGAGATGAACTCGATCAGGCCCCCGTCCGACCCTGCGATCGTGCCGCCGTTGATGACGGCCCCGCTCAGGGTGAGGGTCGAGCCGGCGCCGTCAGCGAGCAGCAGGCCGGAAGCGGACTGATCGATGGTGATGTTCTGGACCAGCAGCGTGCCGGCATTGACCGCCTCCATGACGGCGTTGTTCTGCTTGGGGTGGGTGATCATTCCCAGAGTCTGACCGGGTTCGTCCGCGGAGATCAGGCCGTTGTTGACCATCGGGGCGGTGATCTGGCCGAAGCCGTGGATGGTGTGGTCGGCCCCGTGGGTGACGACGGCGGCGGCGTCGGCGCCGCCGAGTTGGGCGCGGCTGGTCGGGCTGGAAAGCCGGACCGCGCCCGGTCCGGACAGCATGGCCGGCCCGGCGAAGCTGAGGGTGGTCGTGCTGGCCGTGTTGGTGGGGTTGATGTCGATCCGCCCGGCGTTGGCGACCGAGCCGAAGAGGCTCAGCGTGCGGCCGGGGTTGATGGAGAGTACCGCGTCGGGGTTGGCGATGGTTATGCCGCCAGCGGACTCGTTCGTGGAGACGCTGACCGTATAGGGCCCCTTGAGCGCGAGCAGCACGGCGTCCGACGCGCCCGGGATGACGGCCGGGTCCCAGTTCGTCGCGAGGTTCCAGATGCCGTCGAACGGATCCGCCCAACTGATCGGCCCGCCCGCGTGGGCGGCGAGGCTGGCGGCGGTGATGGCGAGGCAGGCTGCTCTGGCGTGCATGGATGTTCCCCTCTGTTGCAATGACGAATCCCCGCGGTGCGGCCGCGACCGGTTTGCGCCGGAAGGGATCCGAATGTCGTGTTCTTGTGCTCTCACTCCCGGCGGAGGCCGTCGGGCCACCACAGCCCGAACCGCCAGACTATCACAGTGTGGGCGAAAATCCTGCCGGAAAGTGATCAGAACCATGATAAAAAGGCCCATTCCGTGGCGGGCCTTGGTGTCTATTCGTCGTATATCGGACGAGGCTTGGTCAGGGGCATCCCTCGTTGTAACGGGCGAGGTACTCGGCGATGTCGAAGAAGTTCCAGACGCCAAAGGGCGGGGCGATGTCGGCCGCCGGATCCTGGGCGTTGAAGAGGGCGATGAACGCGGAGATGTCGAAGAAGTTGAGCAGGCCGTCGGAGTTGATGTCCGCGAGGCAGAATGCGCCGACGCGGATTTCGTCCGCGTCGTAGACCACGCGAAACTCCAGGCGCGGGTCGGTCGGCTGCGGCGCGTTGACGGTGTGGAACGCGCCCGACACGCCGTCGGTCCCGGTGGTGACGATGGTGGCGACCCAGCCGAGGGGCGGGTCGAAGCCGTCGATGAACTCGATGTCGAGCGTGCCGTCGGCGTGGTAGTCGGAGGTGGACTCGATCCGGCCCGACTGCTGGTCGCCGGCGACCTTGATGGACAGGCTGGCCGAGGGCGTGTTGGTGATGGGGCGGGTCGCCTCCATCGTGGCGACGGGGTCGTCGGGCGTACCCGGCTCGATCGCGCCGTGGTTGGTCATGGGCGCGGCGATGCGTCCTGCCCCGCGAATGGTGTGGTCCTGGGCGTGGGTCACGCGCCAGCCGCCGGAAGCGCTGATCTGGGCGAGGCTGCCCGTGGCGCCGAGCATGATCTCGCCGTCACCCTGGATGAGCAGGTCGCCGTTGATGGTCCTCAGCGTGGTGATGGAGTTGTTGTTGGTCGGGTTGATGTCGATCGTGGCGTGATTGGTCAGCGTGTTGTTCGCGTTGATGGTGCGCCCCGCCGGAATGAGGACTTCGCCTTCGAGGGTGACGGAGTCGATGGTGGAGCTGGAGCTGAAAAAATCGATCAGCCCACCGTCGGTCACGCGCAGTGTCCCGTTGTTGACGGTCATGCCGGTCAGGGTGATGCCGCCGGGCCCTTCGGCGGAGACAGCCAGGTCCGGCGCGAGGTCGAGGGTGAAGCCGGACAGTTCGATCGAGGCGCCGTTGACGGCGCGGATGTCGGTCGTGGTGGACTTGTCGCTCCCGGAGAAGGTCAGCGGCCCGGCGCTGCTGTCGGCGATGATCTCGCCGTGGTTGATCAGGGGCGCGGAGATGCGTCCGGTGCCGCGGATGGTGTGGCCCTGGGCGTGGGTCACGCGCCAGCCGCCGGAGGCGGTGATCTGAGCGAGGCTGCCGGGCCCGCCGAGGATGATCTCCCCTTCGCCCTGGATGAGCAGGTCGCCGCTGGTGGTCCTCAGGGTGGTGATGGAGTTGCTGTTGGTCGGGTTGATGTCGAGCGTGGCGTGGTTGGTCAGTGTGTTGTTCGCGGTGATGGTGCGCCCCGCTGCGACCGTCACATCGCCCTCGAGGGTGACCGAGTCGATGGTGGAGCTGGAGCTGATGAACTCGATGAGCGCGCCGTTGGTCACGCGCAGTGATCCGTTGTTGATGGTCATCCCGGACAGGGTCATGCCCCCGCCGGGCCCGTCGGCGGAGACCGCCAGACCCGGCGCGAGGTCGAGGGTGAAGCCGGACAGCTCGAGCGTGGCGCCGTTGACGGCGCGGATGTCGGTCGTGGTGGACTTGTCGCCACCGGAGAGGGTCAGCGGCCCGACGGTACTGTCGGCGATGATCTCGCCGTGGTTGATCAGTGGCGCGGTGATGCGACCGGTGCCGCGGATGGTGTGGCCCTGGGCGTGGGTCACGCGCCAGCCGCCGGAGGCGGTGATCTGGGCGAGGCTGCCAGGCCCGCCAAGGATGATCTCGCCGTCGCCGTGGATGAGCAGGTCGTCGCTGGTGGTCCTCAGCGTGGTGATGGAGTTGCTGTTGGTCGGGTTGATGTCGAGCATGGCGTGGTTGGTCAGTGTGTCGGTCGCGGTGATAGTGCGCCCCGCTGCAATCGTCACATCGCCCTCGAGCGTGACGGAGTCGATGGTGGAGCTGGAACTGATGAACTCGACGAGCCCGCTGTTGACCGAGCGGAGCGTGCCGAGGTTGATCGTCATGCCGGAGATGGTGACGCTGCTGTCTGGGCCGTCGGAAAGGACGAGCGCATCGGCGGTTTGATCGAGCGTGAAGCCGCTCAGGGCGAGCGTCCCGTCTCCGATCGCCCGCAGTGTCCCACTGTTCGACTTGTTCCCTGAGCTCAAGAGCAGATCACCGAGGGGGCTGTCGGCGATGATCTCGCCGTGGTTGATCATGGGCGCGGTGACGCGTCCGGCGCCGCGGATGGTGTGGCCCTGCGTGTGGGTGATCGTCACGCCGGACGCGCCGGTGATCTGGGCTCGGCTGCCCGGGCCACCGAGGAGGATCTCGCCGATGCCCATGATGATGGCGTCGTTCTCGAAGGTCAGCGATGTTATGGACCCGTTGTTGTCAGGGTTGACGGCGATCTGGCCGGCGTTGCCGACGGAGCCGAAGAGGCTCAGCGTGCGGCCGGGGGTGACCCTCAGCACGGCGTTGGGGTTCATCAGGGTCAGACTGCCCGCCGACTGGTTGCTTGATCCGAGGTTGACGGTGTACGGGCTGGCGTGCCCGAGGGTGACGCCGTTGGTCGCGCCGGGGATGACGGCGGGGTTCCAGTTGGCCGCGAGGTTCCAGTCTCCGTCGATCGGGTCGGCCCATCCGACCGGCCCGCCCGCCTGGGCGGCGAGCGTCGCGGCGGTGGTGGTGGCGAAGCAGGCGAGCTTCATGCGCATGATGGATCTCCCGTTGCGTGTCTGAACGCCTTGGCTACGGCGCGGCGTGTCCCACACCGGCATGCACGGCCCGATGGCGTTCGTGGTTTTCGTCTACTCCCCCGGCGATGTGCCGTCGGGCCATCGCGGCCCGAACTGGCAGACTAACAGAGCACGCAACATACCGTGTCAAAGAAAACGGTGGAAATGCAGCAAAAACCCGCCTTTCGGCGGGCTAGTTGGGTTCTGGTTGTGTGTTGTTCTCACCGGATTCAGGGGCATCCCGCGTTGAAGACGGTCAGGTACTCGGCGATGTCGAAGAAGTTGAGTTCGCCGTCGCCGGTGAAGTCCGCGGCCAGGTCGCCCGCGTTGTACAGGTCCA
>JAFIFX010000015.1 GCA_020831805.1 Planctomycetota bacterium
GGGGGTGGGGTGTTGTTTTTAGTGGTGTGCGCCCCCCCACCCCCCCCCCCCCGCGGGGGGGGGGGGTTGTTGGGTGGGGGACACTGGTTGCCCTTCGGGACAACCAGTGGCACCCGGAGAGGGGGGGAAGACACGGGTTGCGCTTTGGGTCAACCCGTGGCGCCCGAAGGTATGTGTTGTTGGAGTTGTTGGGCGGTTTGGGTGGCTTGGGGTTCGGTGGGGGCTTCGACGATGATGCGGAGGATGGGTTCGGTGTTGCTGGGGCGGATGTGGGCCCAGGTGCGGTTGGCGGGCCAGTCGATGCGGACGCCGTCCTGGGTGTCGATGGCGGCGTCGGGTTGTTGTTTGTAGTGGTTGGCGAGGCGTTCGAGGAGGGGGGCGGCGTCGGCCTTGGCGGCGAGGGGGGTCTTTTGTTTGAGGATGGTGTAGCCCTGGTCGCCGGGGCCCATGGCGTTGATCATGGCGACGAGTTCGGAGGTTTTTTTGCCGGTGCGGGCCATGAGGGCGAGGGTGAGGGCCATGGCGGAGAGGGAGTCTCGGACATAGGTGACCTCGGGCCAGATGACGCCGCCGTTGCCCTCGCCGCCCATGACGACATCGCGGCCCTGGGCCTTGAGTTGTTTCATGCGTTCGACGACATTGGCCTCGCCGACGGGGGTGCGGACGACCTCGGCGTTGTAGCGGGCGGCGAGGTCGTCGATCATGCGGGAGGTGGAGAGGTTGACGACGAAGACGGGCCTGCCGGTCGCCGGGGGGAGCGGGTCAAGGTCGCCTGATTTTCTGGCTTCCATGAGGGCCATGGCGCAGAGGACGGGGGTGTATTCCTCGCCAATGTAGTTGCCTTTTTCGTCGACGATGGCGAGGCGGTCGGCGTCGGGGTCCTGGGCGAAGCCGATGTCGGCCTTGAGGCCGGGGACGGCGTCGCAGAGGCCGCCCGCCCCAGATAGATTCTTCTTGGTGGGTTCCGGGGTATGCGGAAAGATTCCGCTCGTCCCGCCGTGCAACTGCACCAGCTCGACCGGGCCTTTGTTGAAAAACTCAAAGTCGATGCAAGAGCCTGAGCAGTTCACCGAATCGGCAAGCACCCGCTTCAAACGACTCGCGCCCAGCATGCCGTTCCAGGATTCACCGATGAGCTTGCCGACTGCGTGCTTCACGGCCAGGCAATGTTTGGAACTCGTATCGTCATCCCACTCATGGTCACCGGTCTCCGTACTCGTTTTCCAGTCGATACGACCGTGCCGGTATCGTTCGATGAGCTCGTCCGCCATCGCTGCGGTGGGGGCACACGCGTCCGCCACCGCACCGATCGGTGTACCCCGGGCATCACAAACCGGATCGGACTGCCAACTCAGCCCACGAACCAACGCCTTGATCCCGTTCCACTCTTGCGGGTTATGGCTCGCCGTCACAATCAGCGCGGCGTCAAACTCCATCGTGTCCAACGCCACACCAACGCTCGGTGTTGTTGCGACACCCAATGACCGAACCCGGCACCCGGTTGAAAGGAGTGACGCAACCACGACCATGCTCAGGGCTTCGCCCCCGAACCGGCCGTCGCGAGCGACGAGCACCCGCGCATCCCGGCGCGATCCGACACGCTCTTGAAGCCAAGCGCCGAATCCCCCCGCGTACTTCATCGCGACGATGGGCGTCAAACTTTCGCCGACGATGCCGCGGAGGCCGCTTACGCCGAGGATTAGGGGTGCGTCTGACATGGTGGTCCTCCGGTTCGGCCCGGCGGGGGCAGGTGGGGGCGGGGGGCTGGGGGTGGGATGATACCGGCTTTCGTTCGGGTGGAGGGGGGGAGGATGACGGGCTGGAAGGCCGTCCGACTGTTGTGGGGTTGCTCCTGTGATTTGTTTGGAGACCAAGAAGACCGGCTGGAAGCCGGTCCTACCGTCGGGCATGTACGACTTCTTTTTCAAGCATTACGCCCTGGACTGGGCCGCGGCGGTGTTCATGTTCCTGTCGATGTGGCGGCTGGGCAAGCACCGGCGGGACGGGTTCGTGCTGGCCGCCATCGCGAGCGGGTTCTGGATCGCGTTCAATGTCAAGGTCGATTCGGCGGGGGGGATCATCGCCAACGCGGTGATACTGGCGATGGCGGTGCGGTCGTTTACGACCTTCAAGCAGGGATCGGGGATCAGCCATGAGGGATCGGGGGGGGAGAAGGAAGCGGAGATTCATGCCTCGGGCCCTGATGGCTGATGGCCAGTCCCCGATCCCTTCTGCCCCTAACATCGGCCATGTACACCGTTGAGATCACCACCGAGTTTGCGGCCGCCCATGCCCTCGTCATTGCCGGACGGCGGGAGCCGGTGCACGGGCACAACTGGCATGTGACGGCGTTGATCTCCGGGCCGAGCCTGGACGGGGACGGGCTGCTGTGCGATTTCCACACGGTGCACGCGGTGCTGGAGGACATCGTGGCGCCGTTTCACAACAACGATCTGAACGCGACCGCGCCGTTCGACGAGCGGAATCCGACGGCGGAGCTGATCGCCCGGCATATCGCCGACGAGCTGGCGGACCGGCTGGGCGGTGCGCTGGCGGAGGCGGCGCGGGTCGAGTCGGTGCGTGTGACCGAATCGCCCGGGTGCGCGGCGATCTATCGGCCGTGAGGCCGCCGAGCCGAAAGAGATTGCCGGAGCCATGAGCCAGACGCCCGCGAACACATCCGAGCCCTCCCATCCCCCCCAGGCCCCTCAGACCGAGGCGGAGCGGTTTTTCAACCGGGACTTGTCGTGGCTGGAGTTCAACCGGCGGGTGCTGGCGCAGGCGCTGGACGATCGGACGCCGCTGCTGGAGCGGGTGAAGTTCCTGGCGATCTTCGCGAACAACACGGACGAGTTTTTCATGAAGCGGGTGGGGCTGCTCAAGCAGCGTGAGCAGCACGGGAACCTGGGGTCGCCGGCGCGTCCGGGGGAGATGGCGCCGACGGACACGCTGACGGCGTGCCGGGAGTTCATTCTGGAGATGCAGAGGCTGCTTTCGCGGTGCTGGACGGACGAGCTGGTGCCGGCGCTGCGGGCGGAGGGGATCGCGATCATCGCGTACACGGATCTGCCGGACGCGGACCGGAGGGCGGTGGACCGGTGGTATGAGCAGCAGGTGTTCCCGGTGTTGACGCCGCTGGCGGTGGACCCGGGGCACCGGTTCCCGTTCATCTCGAACCTGTCGGAGAACCTGGGGGTGCTGCTGGAGAAGCCGGGCGATCCGGAGCTTCGGTTCGCGCGGGTGAAGATCCCGGATGTGCTGCCGCAGTACATCCGGGTCGAGTCGGTGATCTCGGGGGCGCGGGCGGCGGCGCCGACGCGCGAGAGCCCGGGGCGGTACCTGCAGCTCGACGAGATCGTGCTGAACAACGCGGACGATCTGTTCCCGGGGATGCGGATCGCGGAGATCCTGCCGTTCCGGCTGACGCGTTCGGCGGCGGTGGAGATCGAGGACGACGATGTGGAGGATCTGCTCGAGCATGTGGAGGCGGAGCTGCGGATGCGTCGGTTCGCCAGCGCGCTGCGGATCCAGGTGGCGCCGGAGCCCTCGCAGCGGATCCTTTCGTTCCTGATGGACGAGCTGGATCTGCAGGACGAGGATGTGTACACGCGTCCGGGCCCGCTGGCGTATGCGGACCTGTTCGAGATCGCGGAGATCGATCGGGCGGATCTGAAGGAGTCGCCGTGGCGTCCGGTGCGGCCGCCGGCACTGGCGGACCCGGACGCGGACATTTTTTCGAGGATCCGGGAGCGGGACATCCTGGTGCATCACCCGTACGAGTCGTTCTCCGACTCGGTGGAGCGGTTCGTCGCGGCGGCGGCGAAGGACCCGGATGTGCTGGCGATCAAGCAGACGCTGTACCGGACGAGCAAGGACTCGCCGTTCGTCGGGCACCTGGTGCAGGCGGCGGAGGAGGGCAAGCAGGTGGCCTGCCTGGTGGAGCTGCGGGCGCGGTTCGACGAGGAGAAGAATGTGCAGTTCGCGCGGCAGCTCGAGGCGGCCGGCGTGCATGTGGCGTACGGGGTGGTGGGGCTGAAGACGCACTGCAAGTGCTCGGTGGTGGTGCGGCGGGAACGGCTGGACGGGCAGTGGGGGATCCGGACCTACTGCCACCTGGGGACGGGCAACTACCACCCGAAGACGGCGCAGTTGTACACGGACCTGGGGCTGCTGACCTGCGATCCGGCGATCACCTCGGACGCGAGCCGGCTGTTCAACGCGCTGACAGGGCACGCGGCGGCGCAGGACTACGAGCGGCTGATCGTGGCGCCGGCGGACATGCGGCCGCGGTTCATCGCGATGATCGACCGGGAGATCGGGCACGCGCGGGCCGGGCGGCCGGCGCGGATCATGGCGAAGATGAACTCGCTGGAGGACCGGGAGATTACCGAGGCGTTGTACCGGGCCTCGTCGGCGGGGGTGACCATCGATCTGATCGTGCGGGGCTTCTGCTGTCTGCGGCCGGGGGTGGCGGGGATGTCGGACAACATCACACTGCGGTCGGTGATCGGGCGGTTCCTGGAGCACTCGCGGGTGTATGCGTTCGCGAACGGGAGCGACGACCCGCGGGGGTATGAGTACTACATGGGATCGGCGGACTGGATGTACCGGAACCTGTCGGCGCGGGTGGAGGCGATCACGCCGGTGCTGGACACGGAGGCGCGGGGTCGGCTGGCGCAGCTGTTCGAGGTGAGCCTGCGGGACCGGCGGAACGCATGGCTCATCGGGCCGGACGGGCGGTCGGAGCAGTTAATGCCTCCGGAGGACGCGGACCCGGACAGCCCGGAGGCGATGGGGACCTTCGCGACGCTGATGCGGCTTGCGGGGAACGCCTGAGCCCGAGCGGGGTGCCGGGGTCAGGGCCGCGGGCGGGCGAAGGGGGGGTTACGGTCCAAAAACGGAAAACGCCCTCCGATTGGAAGGCGTTTTCCTAGTCATTCAACACGATCGGAGGTCCCGATCGGTCCCCGGCGGGGGCAATTACCTCGCCGCCGGACCTGACCCACCATGTACAAGATGCCACGGATTTTGGGGCGGGCCAGTGCATGTGATGGAGAATCTTGACCCGACGAAAATCCGAACTTGTCATCTGCGTTGTTGGGATAGCTAAGTACTTTCTGTTGATGAGTTTAAAAAACAGGATATAAATCTCCGGATATTCTGTTCCTGGCGGCTGTTCGCGACCTGCGCCACGCGGACGCGGTGGACGGCCCCGGCTGGGGCGTCCGGGGTTCGGCCGCTCCGTTAGGATTGAACAAAGATTGGGTCAGGACCGATGAGGGGCTGTCGGGCCGCCTGGTCGGCGCACGGGGAATGTTTGATGTTCGAAGCGGCAACACAGAGGCCCGGGCTGGACGCGTTGCGTGATCAGCTTTCCGGGGCGCTGGCCGAGGCGTTGCCGGACCTGGACGAGCCGCGGCTGTCGTACCTTTGCAAGCCCAAGGCGGTGGCGGACGACGCCACGAAGCTGCTTGTGCGTGATGACCTGGGCTATCCGGTCGCGGTGGTGCTGATCTCCTCGGCGGTCGAGCCGGGGTTGGTGCGGCGTGGGATCGAGCGCGCGCAGGCGATCAGGGAGCACCTTGGCGCGGAGCTTGGCGGCGTGATTCTCACACCGTACGCGACGGGGATGGTCGGGGGGAAGACATACACGGTGCTGCCGTACTGCAAGCCGATGGGGTCCGGCCGGATCACGAAGCGTGCGCACCGGATCATGCTGCGGCCGCTGGTGCTGGAGTGGCTGGCGAGCGTGACCGAGCGGACGGCGCGGGCCGCGGACTACTGGGAGGTCGAGCGCGGTTTCCTGGGACCGCTGGAGGAGTTGGCCGGGGCGGCGTTCATGGATCCGGCGGTGCGGAGCGGGGCGGAGGAAGCGATCGGGCGTCTGCGGTCGGGGGCATGGGAGCCGCGGTTCACCGTGATGCACGGCGATCTGTGGTGCGGCAACATCCTGTTCTCGAACAAGCGGCATCGGCGTCGGACGGATCGTTTCGCGCGGATCGTGGTGATCGATTGGCCGGGCGGGCTGATCGATGGGTATGGGATGTACGACCTCGTGCGGCTGAGCCGGTCGATGCACATTTCTGGTCCTGTCATGCGGGCGCAGGTCGGGCGTCAGTGCCGGGCGCTGGGGTGTGAGCCGGCGGACGCCCGGAACCATCTGCTGGCGGGGCTGGCGCATCTCGGACAGCATCTCGGCCATTTCCCGCCCGAACGGTTCGCGAAGATGGCGGCGGGGTGCCTTCGCACGATCGACGAGACGGTCGGGCGATAACGGGCGCGACGCTTTGTAAAAGTTGCGCAAGTATCGCGGCCAAGGCTCACCGCCAGACCCGAAAGAACGCTTGGGGCGGGGGCCAGCATCAAGTTTGTGTGAACCGCGTTCAAGCCGGTTGAATGCGCGCCGTCCGGGCCGTCCACTGTGCGCATGGCCAGCACCGTGCATCCCGGCGTTCAGCATGCTCCGGCCGCGTCAACGCGGGTTCGGACGCATCCGTTCTCGGACGCGCGGGCCGAACCGGCGGGCGAGCACGCCCCGCACTTTGTCATCGCCGGGCCGCTGCGCGCCGGGACGACCATGCTGCGGCTGATCCTCAACAGCCACCCGTCGATCGGGTGCGTGGGGGAGTTTGAGGAGGCGGTCTCGCGGGCGCGGGGGGTGGCTGGTTCGGATGTGTGGCCGGATCTGGGGACCTACCGGGCGTTTCTGGCGCAGGATCGGGCGGCGCTGGCGAAGGCGCTGGTGGTGGATGCGTCGATCCCGAGCTATCCGGGGTTGGTACGGTCGCTGTGGGATCAGCTGGCGGCGCGGGAGAGCAAGCCGGTGGTGGGGTGCTGCATCCATTCGCGGTTCGATCGGGTGCGGGAGATCTGGCCGGGGACGAGGTTCATCTATCTGTCGCGGGATCCTCGGGATGTCGCGCGGTCGTGCGTGGGGATGGGGTGGGCGGGTGAGCCGACCGGTGCGGTGGGCAAGTGGCTCGAGCCGACTCGGCGCTGGCTGGCCTTGCGCGAGACGCTGGATCCGGCGGATTTCGTCGAGCTGCGGTACGAGGATCTGGTGGCGAACCCGGAGGGGGAGTTGGACCGGTGCTGCCGCCTGCTCGGGCACGGGTTTGACCCGGCGATGCTGGCGTTCCATGAGTCGTCGACCTACGAGCCGCTGGACCCGCGGCTGGCCGAGCAGTGGCGTCGGAAGATGCCGGCGCGGACGGCGGAGATCATCGACGCCGCGTGCGTGGGGCTGATGCCCCGGTTCGGGTACGCGGCCAGCGTGCCGGATCCGCGGCCGGCGTCGGGGCTCGAGGCGGTGCGGCTGCGGGTGGCCAACCGGCTGGGGCGGCTGCGGTTTCGGCGTGAGCGGTACGGGGTGGGGCTGATGCTGGCGTGGGCGGCGGTGAAGCGGCTGCCGCTGGACAACCCGTGGCGGAAGCGGGTGAAGGGGCGGATCAACGCGGTCGACACGCGGCACCTGCGTTAGCGCGGTTGGCGTTTCCACAGTCGCCAGGCGGTGATGAGGATGAGCAGGCCGCCCACCCACCAGATCACGCGGCCGACAAGAAAGGCCAGGATGGCCTGAACCGATCCGGCCAGGGTCCAGATGCCGTCGGACCATGCGTCGCCGAGGCCGCGCAGGAATCGGCTCCAGCCGGATTCGGTTCTCGGCGGGCTCTGGCGTCCTTCCACATCGACGCGGACGGTTGAGAGTGAGACGCGCCGGGCCATTGCGAGGCGTTGGGCCTCCATCTGTTCGATCCGCCCCCGGACCTGGCCCAGTTCGCGGCGGAGGCGGACAAGGCCTTCCAGGTCCAGTTCTTCGCGCGCCTCCATAAGTTCGAGCAACTCGGCCTCGACCCGGCGCTCGTTTCGGAGCCGGGCCTCGACATCGACCAACTGCGAAGTCAGGTCTTCCGCTTGGACGGATTCGCTGACCACATCCCCGATCCCCCTGACGGCGGCCAGCACCTCGTCCAGGCGTTCCGAACTGACGCGGAGCACAACCCGTGCGGTGGCCGAGCCCCCTTCGCCGCGGACGACCGCCGATTCGATGTATTCGCCTTGGTCGGTGCGGATGAGGGTGCGCAGCGTGTCGGCCGCGTGGTGCACATCGGAGGATCGGAGCGTCGCGGATGCCGAGTACGCGATCTGGCGGGCATCGGCCGGCTGCTGCAGTTCTTCGGATCCGTCCGCCAGCACAACCAGCGCGGATGCCAGCGGTGGCTGGGTGCGGCTGTCGGCCGAATACGAGCTCAGGTTGTCCCGCATCCGCGGCGGCTGGTCGCTGCTACGGCCGGCGTGCGATGCTTGAGCACGGTCCAACTCCCGGGGAACGATGCCCGCTCCTCCCGGGGTTCCGCGTTCGGGCTGGTCGCCAAGCACGCCCATGAGGACCACGCCGGCCCCGGCCGCAGCGAGCAGTGCGGCGGCCATGCGCGGCGACCGCACCCATCCAGTCCGGCCGGGCCGGGGCATCCGTCCACGCTCTGCTTCCAGTGCCTGTTCCCACAGCCGCGTGTCGTCCCCGGTCCATGTGCTCATCTCGCGCAAGCCGTGTTCGATCTGTTGTTCGTTCACGATCGGCCTCCGTCTTCCTCGTCCAGCGCTGTCCGCAGCCGCCCCATGGCGGTGTGCAATCTCGACTTGACCGTTCCGAGGGGTATGCCCAGGACGGCCGCCGCGTCCGCCTGCGTCATGCCCCGTGCGTAGCAGAGGACCACGGTCTCGCGGTGCTCCGGGGAGAGTCCCGCGAGCGCTTCGGCGAGCCGGACCCGGTCCGCGGGGGGGATCCCGTCTCGCCCGTTCTCTCCGGCGCGGGGCCGGTGCGCCCGTGCTTCCCGGCCGCGGGCGTCGGCGCATCGGGTGACCACGATCCGGTAGAGCCAGGTCCTGGCGGCGGCGTCGGCCCGGAACCGGCCGGCCCCGCGGATGACCCGGACCCATGCCTCCTGGACGACCTCGCGGGCGAGGGCGTCGTTGCCGCCGAGCAGGCCCCGGGCCACCCCGAGCATGCCGGCTTCGTGGCGGGCGGCCAGTTCGGCCAGGGCGGCGTCCTCTCCGGCGGCGAACGCTCTGAGCAGTTGTTCATCCGACCGTTCGACCACGGCGCCTCCCGCGGCCGTGGGGTGCGGCCGCACTGGTTAGACCGGCATCCCTGCCGGATGGTTCATTGGGTTCTTTCTTTTCTGTGCGGTCGGGCCTGCCGCCTCCTAGACTCCGCTTCCCGCTGGGCCGCGTGCCCCTGCGGCGTGTGCAACCACTTTCTCAGCCCGTTCATGCAGGAATGCCGCCATGCCCAACCTCACGATCGATGTCGCCAAGGTGCTCGAAGATGACAGCCTGTTGTCGTATCAGTCCAGGACCATCGACAAGTCGCGGCTGCACCTGCCGGGGCCGGACTTTGTGGACCGGATCCTGATCAACTCGGACCGGAACATCGGTGTGCTGAACAACTTCAGCCGGATCCTGAACACCGGGCGGCTGGCGGGGACGGGGTATACCTCGATCCTGCCGGTGGACCAGGGGATCGAGCACTCGGCGGGGGCGTCGTTCGCGCCGAACGCGGATTACTTCGACGCCGAGAAGATCGTCGAGCTGGCGATCGAGGGCGGGTGCAACGCGGTGGCGTCGACCTACGGGGTGCTGGGGATGTGCGCGCGGAAGTACGCCCACAAGATCCCGTTTTTGGTCAAGTTCAACCACAACGAGCTGATGACCTATCCCAACCAGTTCAAGCAGATCCCATTCGGGAACATCAAGCAGTGCTGGGACATGGGGGCGGCGGCGGTGGGGGCGACGATCTACTTCGGCTCGGACGATTCGACGAACCAGATCCAGTATGTCTCGGACATGTTCGCCGAGGCGCACCAGTACGGGATGGTGACGGTGCTGTGGTGCTACATCCGCAACAACGCGTTTAAGGTCAACGGGGTGGACTACCACTCGTCGGCCGATCTGACGGGGCAGGCCAACCACCTGGGCGCGACGATCCAGGCGGACATCGTCAAGCAGAAGCTGCCGACGAACAACGGCGGGTACAACGCGCTGAACACGGGCGATTCGTCGTACGGCAAGTTCCGCACGGAGGTATACACGGAGCTGGCCGGGTCGGACAAGGACGGCAAGGGGGGGCACCCGATCGACCTGTGCCGGTATCAGTTGGTCAACCAGTACATGGGGCGGGTGCCGCTGATCAACTCGGGCGGCGAGTCGAAGGGCTCGTCGGACCTGAAGGACGCGGTGACGACGGCGGTGATCAACAAGCGGGCGGGGGGCATGGGGCTGATCTCCGGCCGCAAGGCGTTCCAGCGGCCGATGAAGGAGGGGGCGGCGCTGCTGCAGGCGATCCAGGATGTGTATCTGGACCCGAAGGTGACGATCGCGTGACCCTGTGCCCCGGTGGCCCGGGCGTCCCGCCCTGTGGTCCAAACAGCCCTGCTTCCTTCCGCCCCGCCCCGCGGGGCTTTTCATGGCATCGCGTGGTCCGGCACGGTTCCGTTGACGATGTACCGGCGAACCTCGTCCAGCGTCCAACGGTCCAGCGGTACGACCAGCATCCCGTCGTACACCCGGTCCGCCCAGAGCCCGCCGTAGGTCCGCGGCGTGTTGCCTTGCAATGGCGTGATCCGCACCATCAGCCGGTGCGGCGTGTGATCGCGCACGCTTGGTAGTATCCAGTTTGTCTCGACCTCACCCGAAAAGTGCTTGCGGTGCCCTGGCCGTGTCGTCAACTCGGATCGCCGCTCTCCGGTCGAAACCGGCCCGACGAGCCACCAACTCTGGTCGTGCCGGCTTTCTAGCAGTGCGCGACCCTGGCCCGCCGGGGTGCCCTGCCTGACAAAGTCGACCGAAACCATCCCGCCGAACAGGACTGTCTGATCCTGGGGCCGCTCCCCGACCCAACGGAGCTTCACCAGCGGCACCCATGCCTTTCGGGTCGTGTCGTACTCGACCGTTAACTCAGCCCGCAGGTTGGTTTCCAGGATCGTCCGCAAGCCGGACGACTGATCGACGACCATGGCCCGATTCTCGTCGATCTGAACCGGCACCGACCGCTCAATCGTCGCGACCATCGCCATCCGCTCCGGTTCTCCAGGATCTGCTTCGTTTACCATCACGGCATAGTGCAGCTTCACCGCCGCGCCTCCAGAACCGTCCGGCTCTGCAAATCCGAACGGGTGTTCGGGCTCGAAGTACACTCGCCCGCGCGCCTGCGCCGGTTCGTGTGTGTTGTCCCATAGAAACCGATCAATCCAGTGCGCTGCCAACTGCTGAGGCGTGCCCGTCGGGATCATTCCGTTGAACCGCATACTGCTTGGAGAGAACCCCTGGTACTCGACCAAGTGCCTACCAACGCTGCCCGATAGGGTGTAACTCCCGACCACCAGCCGTCGGATCCGGAAGTTCCCCCGCACCAGTTCGTTCGGTCCGTACGCCCTGTCTGGCTCCGCTTCGATATGTGCCACACCGTGCGCCCAGCGCCGCTCCGTCTCCCGTGCCATCCCGCCGTGCAGCACCTTCGTCACCGCGTTTTTGTACGCCCGCCCTTTTGCGGTCGTCCCGTCTGTCATCACCGCTACACACTCGGTCCGTGCCAACAGGAAGAGCAACCTCCGCGACACCCAACCCAACCGCTGTTCTGGGGCGCGACCGCCCCAGTACCAGCCGTCCCCGATCTCCTTCATCACCAGCCGATCCATCCCCGACGCCCGCGGCAGCGCAGCCGATCCGCCGAACATACCGAACCCGTCCAACCCAGTGCCAGGCTCCTCCGACAACAGCGGCATCCACGCCACCAGAACCACTCCCGGCACCGCCGCCCCCCACCCGCGTTTTTGAACCTCCGGCGCCACGCGCGCCGCATGCGACCCCGCGAACAACACCACGGCGGCCAGCACCCACCCCCACCGCCGCCGCGTCCGGCGCATCGACCGACCCGACCGATGCCCCTTCCCGCACTCCGGGCACACCACCCCCCGGTGGGGCCGGCTTCCGGCCGGCTTCTCTCCCTGCTCCGCGTCACTCGCCCCCGTCAGGTCGTACCAGCATTTGCGGCACCGCAGTGCGGCTCGGCCACGCCAGCCGGCACGATCCCAAAGGAGCGCCCACGCGAGCAAGGCCACGCCGAGCACCAGCAACACCCAAGCGAGTCCGGTCCATATCAAGCCCATCGCGTCTCCTGTCACTCACGCATCGCGTGGTCGGGCCATACGCCGGAAATGCGCAGGCGGTTGATCTCTTCGAGGGTCCAGCCTTCGAGGGGGATCTCGATCTGACCCAAGAAGACGCGGTCGGAATCGAGGTCGGCGAAGACGGAGCGATGGCGGAGATTTTCTTCCTGTTCAAACCGGACGAAGATGCGGTCACCCGGCCTGGGCTCGGGCAGGAATGCTGATGTATCCTTGATCAGCGCGCCGGACCATGCGCTGTCTGGCCCGAGATGCTGCCCGCGTGGGATCACTCGTTGGGTGCTCGGCTCGGTGCGGAACCAGCATCCCTGCCCGCTCATCAGGATTCGCTCTTCTCCTCCCGATCGCTTGAGCAATACGCTGGTTTGCCCTCCGAAGGTGATTCGTTCTGATTGCGGCGGGCCATCCCAGATCAAGTAGATCACCGGACGCCAATCGCCGCCCTCGAAGCGGACGGGCCTTGGTTCAAGCCGGGCCTTGAGGGATGACTCCAGAAGGGTACCGACCTCCGGCTCGGTGCGTATTTCCGGCATCGCGTGCGGATTCTGGTGTATCGTCACCGGTACGGTGATGGTTGCGAACTCGTAGTTTGGATCAAACCATGGGTCGTGCGGGTTCGATGTCTCGAAGATCACGATAACCGAGCGCTCGGGCGCATGCCCACCGAACAAGTCGATCGCCAAGGGTACGACGTTGTCGTTCCAGCCGGGCCAATGATCGTCCTTGACCGGCCGGAGCAGGTCCGAAGCAAACCAATCATGGATCTGATCGGGATGGGACAAGTTTGATATGCGATCCGGAGTCTCCGGGTAGCCGTACCAGCCGGAGACTGGCTCGTAGACTCCTGGTGTTCTGTGCAATCGAACACGGTATCGCGGGCCAATAAGAGTTCGTGTGAGCAAGTACCCATGCGGCGTGGCGTCCATCGGCCAGTCGTCCCGTGTGATGATGGTCGCCCAGGCCACGGATCGCGCCCAGCGTGCCTGACGGTCAGTGAGTCGCTCTCTTTCGTACAGTGTGGATATGGTGCGCCAGAGGACAAAGCCCTTCATCGTTGTCCTGTCGGTGATGGTCTCATGGCTAGAGAGCCGTCCGATGCGGATCAGAAGCCACCGCGTCGTCGGGCCCAAGTTCGGTGATCTTCGTATCAACTCTTCGGAGATGATGAAGTGGAAATCCGGCGCCGCGCTGGAATGACCTTGCACCCTGCTGCCGGGTGCCGCGGGCATCCATGCGACGGAAGCGACCAAGATGGGGTCGGGCACGGCCGCCACCCAGCCCCGTTGGTACGCGCCAAGCCGTGCGCCGAATATGTGCAAGCTGATCAGACAGCTGAGCAGCCCGACCACCGCCCACTTCCACCTCCGGCGGGTGCGGCGGGTTTCGCGGGCGGTGCGGTGGGGCTTGCCGCACTCGGGGCAGCGCAGCGGGGGGTTGCCGGATTCGGAGAGGTCGTACCAGCACTTGCGGCAGCGGGTGCGGCCTTTGGCGCGGTCCCAGAGCAGGGCCCACAGGAGGAGCACGCCGCCGCCGGCGGTCAGCGTCCAGGCCAGGATCGTCCAGGTGGTCGCCATGGGGGCTCCTTGGGGCGGCGGGCCCCTGGTGGCGTTGGGCGCGTGCCCGGCGGTCTGGGTTGTTCGAAGGACTGGCGCTCGGTGTCCTGCCCGGAGGCAGCATACAGGCGGTGGGTGTTTGCCTCAACTTGAATCCGTGGTGTGATTTTTGATTCTTCCGGGCATCCCGACCCATCCCCGGGGCGGCAAGGACGACCGAGCTTGACGACCGAAAACCGGGCAGGCGTGAAGGGGTGCGGGTTGGGACGGCGCGGGATCGGCGTGGTGGGCCGGTTTGCGAGAACCCGGCGCGACTTCGCGGCCGGGGGACCGTACATCATGGGGAAGAGCGATCCATCCCGCCCGCACGGATGCCGAGGCCGGTCCCGCTCCACATCCGAAGACATGAGAAAGGAGAGACCTGGGTCTCTCTCGCGCGCCGGGCGACCCGTGCGGCACTCCACTCCCCCTCTGCCGCCGGGCGCCCGGTGCTCTTTTTGTCGGGCCGGTGCGGTCAGCCCTCGCGGGCGTCCCAGGCGGCGAGGACCTCGGTTTCCTTCTCGGTGGCGAGCCCGCCGCGGATCTGCCGGCGCCACCCCTGCACGAACTCGTCGCCCCGTTCGGCGCGGAGCTGCTCGGAGCGGTCGCGGTAGTAGGCGAGGGTGGCGCGGTTGGTGTCGTCGAGGTCGCGGGTTTTCAGGCCGGCCCGGACGGCGCGGTCGGTGCTCCTGCGTCCGAAGCCGGCGTAGCCGGGGGCGGTGTTGGAGATCCACGCGGGCATGTCCTGCCATCCCCGGACGCCATGGGCGGAGAGGAACTCGGCGGGGATCCAGACCGGTTCGGGGTCCGCGTCGGCGACGCGTCGGGTGGATTCGATGACATCGCGCATGGTGCGGGATCCGGCGGGGTTGACGGCGTTGAAGACCCCGAAGTGGCGGCGTTCGGCGCAGTGGACGACGAAGTCGCCGAGATCGCGGACATCGACGATCTGGATGAAGTCGTCGCCGGAGCCCGGCGCGATCATGCGTCCGCCCTCCGAGGCCCTGACGGGCCAGTAGGAGTACCGCCCGGTGGTGTCCCTGGGCCCGACGATCAGGCCGGGGCGGATGTTGGTGACCCTGCCGGGCATGCGTTGTTCGGCGGCGCGTTCGACCCGGGCCTTCATCGCGCCGAAGTGCATGCCGACCTCCCGGTGGGTCTCGATGCCCGCGGCGATCTCGTCGGTGACGGTCATCAAGGGGGCGTCCTCGTCGGCGTTCGGCTCGTTGCTGGAGGCGTAGACGGAGACGGTGGAGATCACGATGAACTGGCCCATCGCGGGGAGGAGGACATCCATCGCGTCGGTGACGGTCTTGGGGACATAGGTGAAGGTGTCGATGACCGCGTCCCAGGTGCGTCCGTCTGCGACGGCTTTCTCGAGGCCGGAGAGGTCGGTGTAGCGGTCGCCCTCGATGTGCTCGAGGTCGGGGAAGAGGTCCGGGCCGGAGCGGCCGCGGTTGAAGAGGGTCATCTCGTGGCCGTTGGCGACGGCGCGTTCGACGATGAAGGGCCCGAGCTGGCCGGTGCCGCCGAGGATGAGGATCTTCATCTTGCGGTGCTCGCGGGGGTTTGCGGCGTTGGTCATCCCGGCGAGGACGGACGGCGTCAACGCGGCGCCGACCGCCATCCCGCTCGCACGGACCATGAAATCGCGTCGTTTCATCCGGTGGCTCCTTCCAGGGGCGCGGCGGCCCCGGTTTGTGTGTGTTCCTGCAGTCCGGCGCGGCGTTTCTGGGCCGCCGCGAGCCACATGCACGATGCGCCCCAGACCGCGGCGAGGGGGAGGGCGAGCATGAGCATGCCCCAGAGGCCGACGACGAGGGCGGTCAGCCCGGCGCCGGCGACATCCCCGCCGCGGTAGAGGAACACATCGATGACGGGCTTGACCTTGTACTTTTCCTCGGGCGTGACGACGCTGAAGAGGGTTTCCCGGGTCGGGCGGGCGACGGCGTAGCGCGTGGCGCTGTGGACCGCGCTGAAGGCGGTGACGCCGGCGAAGAGCTGCCACGCCTCGACGCCGGGGCGGTTCTCGAGCCAGGCGAGCAGGGCGAAGCCCGCCACGGTGACCAGGGGGAGCACGAGGAGCGTGACGCCCACGCCGAAACGGCGCATCATGCGTCCGGTGATGAAGAGTTGGACGATGAGGGTCGCGCCCTGGGTCCAGGCGTCCATCTGGGCGAACATGGCCACGCGGGCCTCGAGTTCCGCGCGGGAGCCGGAGACCAGATCCGAGCGGGTGAAGTAGAGCAGGGTCGAGCTGATGGCCATGAGCACGACATACAGGCCCGCGCCGAGCAGGTAGGGGGACCGCGCGAGCAGGCGGAGGCCGTCGGCCCACGCGCCGCCGATCGGCATGGGCGGCATCGCGCGGCCGGCGCGGTCGCGCCGGTCGATCGCCCGGACGAGCGGGAGCGTGGCGAGGAAACAACCGGCGGCGAGGGAGAGCTGCCACACGGGCCCGATGCGTTCGGCCATCTGCCACGCGAAGGAGGAGCCGGCCAGGGCGCCGAGCGTGCCGCCGACGGCGATGACGGGGAAGACCCGCTTGCTCGGTTCGAGGCGCCAGATGTCGGCCATGAACGCCCAGAACACGCTGGTCAGGAACAGGTTCACCACACTGAGCCAGATGTAGTAGGCGTAGCCGAGCCAGAGGCGCGTGTCGTCGTCGGCGGCCCAGCGCGCCAGCAGGAACACGCCCAGGCAGACCGCCACGCCCAGATGGCCGACGCGGATGAACCGGGCGCGGTCGAGCCGGGCGACGATGCCCCCGAATCCGACCGCCACAACGAGCGAGACGACGCAGGTCATGACGAAGAGCCAGCGGAGGTCGTTCTTGGAGCGTTCGACGCCCATCGCCTCGCGCACGGGGCGCAGGAGGAAATAGCCGAACAGCACCAGGAAGAAGTAGCCGGCGCAGGCCAGCACGGGCCGGAGTTCGCCTGGCGCGACGCGCAGGGTGCGATGCAGGAGCGATGTTCGATTCCCGTGCGTCACGAAGACGGCTTACATCCGCGTGTTCAGTCTTGTTGCGTTTCCTGATCAAAAAAATGCAACGCCGCGTCGGGGTCCGGGTAGACCTGTCGGCGAGTCTGGCGCGGACCCGGCGGACCCCGCGGCGCGGGTGGGTGTCGGGCTGTTCGTTCGCGTCCGGGCGTGATCCGGAGCGGCAGCTTGGGCCATCGGATGGGCGGCCGGATGGGTGGGCGGCCGGGCGTTTGCGGGAATCCCGGCGGCGGGGCGGGGATCGGGTCCGGTGCGGCCGCTGTCGGTGGCGGGCTTCTATACTTGACCGCCATGACCATGCAAGTTGCGAACTACCAGATCGGGGACCGGGTCCGTGTCGTGCAGCAGTTGCCGCGGCAGTTGGGGACGACGACGACCAGCGTCGAGGGCGTCATCCTGCGCGCGGGCCAGCAGAAGACCGGCTCATGGTTCGCCCACGCCAAGGACAAGAAGCTGTGGCTGGACCGGCTGGAGCTGCGGCTGGACGACGGCGAGCTGGTGACCGTGAACCTGGACCAGTTCTCGCGGGTCGAGAAGGTGATGACCCCGGCCTGAGCGGTCGGGGGGGGCCGCGGGGGCGGGGTTGCGGCACACGAATTGGTGGGTGAGTGGCCGATGTCCGCGTCTGTGCGCACGATCGTGCGCGCCGGGGCGGCGGCTTTCGGGATTTTTGCAGATTTTTAGTTTCTGATCAGGGCACGACTTGCGCGTGTTGGCGGTCGCGTATGACCGCGTTTGTGCGCACGGATCTGTCCGCGCGTCCCTCCGTGTGAGGGCCGGCCGAGGTTGGCGGCCCCGGATGAGGAGGAGGGACCGATGCCCGGCCAGCCCGAACGGAAATCTGCGGACGCCGACGCCCTTTGGGGCGCACTCTCGCTCGCCATCGGCGAGCACCGACGCCGGGAACTGCCCCGGCAGGAGAAACTGTGGGCGTACTACCGCAACCCGCTCGGGCTGGTCGGCGCGTCGGGGACGGACGCGTCCACTTCGGGCGGCTGGTACCGCCAGGCGCAGGAGGCGGGCCTGCCCCGGCGGATCCGCGGGCGTGCGGGCGGGGTGACGCTGCCCGGTGCGGAGCCGGGCCGGCGCGAGGTTGTGATCGAGAACGACATCGCCTGGCGCGTGCAGACCATGGTTGATTTCATGTTCGGCCGGCCCGTCCGGTTCGAATCGCTGGCGTCGGACGCCGGGACGCGGGCCAGGGCCGAGCGGCTGATCGAGTCGGTGTGGGAGCGCTCGGGCGGCATCGCGATGATGCAGGACGCCGCGCTGCTCGGGCATATCTTCGGCCATGTCGACCTGCTGCTCCGGGTGGACGCGTCGCGGCTCGGCGGGTCGCTCGAGGACGCGGTCGGGGCGTTCACGATCGAGCCGGTGGACCCGCGCCGCGGCGTGCCGCTGGTATCGCCCGAGGACTACCGCGAGCTGGACGCGTACGCCGTGCACGCCTGCCGCCCGGTGCGGTCCCGACCACGCGGGCCGGTGGGCCGGGCGCTGGACGCGATGGGCCGGGACGGCGAGGCCGAGCGGAAGCCCGAGCACGAGGCGATCACGGAGGTCTTCGCGCCCGGTGTGCGACGGGTCTACCGCGACGGCGAGCGGGTGTCGAGCGAGCGTTCTGGCCTGCTGGCGGACACGGTGCCGGTCATCCACATCCAGAATGTCAGCCAGCCGTTCGTGTACGGCGGGGTGGGCGAGGTCGAGCCGCTGGTCGCGCTGCAGGACGAGCTGAACACCCGCCTGAGCGACCGTGCGTACCGCGTCACGCTCCAGTCCTTCCGGATGTACCTGGCCAAGGGCATCGAGTCGTTCGACGGCGCGAGCATCGGGCCGGGCACGGTGTGGAGCACGAACAACCCCGACGCGTCGATCCAGGCGTTCGGCGGCGACCTGTACAACCCGGGCGAGGAATCGCACATCCAGGAGATCCGCGAGGCGCTCGACAAGATCAGCGGCGTGCCGCCGCTGGCGGGGGGCGTGGTGCGGGCGAAGCTGGGGAACCTTTCGAGCGCGAACGCGCTGCGGGTCACGCTGATGGGCCTGATCGCCAAGACGCAGCGCAAGCGGATCTCGTACGGGCGCGGGATGGAGCGGGTCGGGTCGCTGATCCTGCGGGCGTTGCACGAATCCGGCACGCTTCGCATCGGCGCGGGCGAGCGGTCGCTGCGGACGGTCTGGCCGGGCTTCGTGTTCGAGGACGAGCGCGACCGCCTGGCGGCTGCCCGCCAGAAGCAGGAGTTGGGCGTCGACGGTGCGCATGTCCTCGCCGACCTGGGCGAGGACCGGCGCGATCCCGGCGTGGTCTGAACACACATCCACATACGAAAGGAGACGGTCATGAAAGATGAAGTCGGGGGCGGCGCATCGCCCATCGGTGGAGGCGGCGGCGGCGGGGGCGGGGGGAGCCAGCCGCCGGAGACGGGGCCCGATCGCCCGACCGCGCCGGGCGAGGTCCAGCGGCTGCGTGCGTTGCTGGAAGACGCCGAGTCGGAGATCGCCGACCTTGAGGCCCGCGTGGCCGAGCTGGAGGGCGAACTCGGCGCGGCCCGCGAAGCGGGCGAGCGGGCGGCGCGGGACCAGGCCATCGAGCGTGAGCTGACCCGGGCCGGGGCCGTGGATCTCGAGGCGGCGGCGATGCTGCTGGCGGCCTCGCTCGGCGGCGAGCCCGGGGCCGACATCGCGGCGGGCGTGCGCGACCTGCGCGACCGCAAGCCGTTCCTGTTCGCCGGCCCGCCCAAGGGGACCAACGCCGCGATGGGCCCCGGCGTCGCGCCGGACGAGCTGGGCGAGATGGCGAGCCGCGCGCGGAACAGCGGCGACCGGGCCGCGCTGCTGCGCTATCTGCGTCGGCGTCGCAGCACCTGAGTCAGCGAGGAAGACACACACGACACCCCACACGGAGAGGAGACACCCATGGCGTTCACCGGAAAAGCCACCTTCACCGCCGGCGCGGGCCTGCCCGAGCTGGTCGAGGATGTTTCGGACATTATCGGCATCGTCAGCCCGCACGAGACCCCGCTGCTCGACCATCTCGGCGACGCCAAGCGGGCGGCGATCAGCACGGTCCACGAATGGATCGAGGATGCGCTCGTTTCCCGTCTGACGCGAGACGCACGCAGCGCTTCGAACGCATCTTCGGGAAGGAACAGCGTACCCGTTTTCGTATGCGGGTCCACCTCGATGCGATCGACGCATTCGTGCACGACTCGTCGCATCTCCATGGTGATCGCACCCGGGCGAATCACCTTATCGAGGTCCCTAAGCTTCTCCATCGCCCATGCTCGGAGTTCGTCCTCATCCGGGGCCATGGGCGGAGTCGGAGCATTGCTGAGTTGGGCAGCCAGGGCATCACGCTTCCGCTTCAAGTCCACGAGCGAATCGCGAAGCTCATCGACGTCGGCCAAGTCTCCGTCTGCAAGCAGGTTCACCGTCGCTTTGATCCGCTTCGTGATAGCCGCCATTTCGCTCTTGATCGCTGCTTCGGGCGATGGCTGTGTGTCACGCTCTCTCGCTGCCTCCACGAACCTCGCAATGGCAGTCTGAACCGCATCGGGGCTCCCGAGCATCACATCACGCACCTGCTGCAGCACCCAAGCGTCCAGAGCGTCAGCCTGGATGTGTGTCGCCTTGCAGACCGACTTCCCTTGGGCTCGGTACCCCGCATCCGCGTAGTAGCGAATCTCTCCAGAGGCATTCTTATGGATGCAGCCCCAATAGTTGAACCCGCAGTGCGTGCATCGAAGAAGGCCGGAAAGCAGGTAGCGCCGCGTCGGTCGAGCCAGACCCCCCTTGTCGCGTCGGGCGGTCATCTGCTCCTGGGCCTTCTGGAACAGTGAAGCATCGACGATCGGCTCATGGACGTCTTCGATGACGATCCAGCGATCTGTCGGGTTCCGTGTACTCGTCGGCATCTTCTTGGACACCGGCGACCCGTCTGGCGCGACCTCATGGATTTTCCCAAACGTGCGACGGTTCCAAGCGAGAGCGCCTCGGTAGCAGGGGTTCTGGAGGATGGACTTGACCGCCATCTGGTTCCAACGGGTGTTCATCGGACCAGAGATCCCGCGGTCGTTCAGGGCAATGACAATCGAGCGGAATCCGTATCCCTCAGCGCACATCTTGAAGATGTCCTTGACCACCGCGATGTGCTTCGGGTCTCCGGGCACAAGTCGGACAATGTCGGACTTCATCTTCTTGGGGAGTTTCTGCTTCGGCTCGATGAACCGAAGGTGCCGACCGTCTGGGCCGAACTCCTGTCGTCTGCCATCAGGAAGCGTTCGGACCGTGCGCAGCACCTGGCCATTCTCCGAGACGTACTGGCGGTCATACCCGTATGGGGCACGGCCGCCCATCCCACTCTTGCGCACGGTAACCGTCGAGTACTGCCCGCGAATGCTGTCTCGCGAAAGCTTGACGCTGTACTGGCGGGCCTGCCACGACTTCACGCCCTGAAGCAGCTCGCCCTCCTCGCCCTCGGGGATGCCTTCAGCGCAGAAGATGGCCTCGACGCCCGCCATGCTCAGGCGGTGCAGGTAGTAGCCCGTCTCATTGGTCCCGCCGCGGCTGAACCGGGACATGTCGTAGCAGAGCACCGCCTTGAACGCGGGCTTGGACTCGGCGTCGGCCAGCATCCGCTCGAACGCCGCGCGGCCGCGGGCGATCGTCCCGCTGATCGCATCGTCCACGTACTCGCCCGTCAGGCGGTACCCGTGCTCGCGGGCCCAGCGCTCGATGTAGGCCCGCTGGTCGGGGATCGATCGCTCCTGCATGTCCGTCGAGCGCCGCAGGTAGGCCACCGCGGGGGTGGCGTTCTTCGCGATCATGTTCATGCTCCCTTCTGTGCATCGCCCGCGGCGAACAGCCCGCGCTCGATCTTGCGGAAGCGGGCCTCGCTGCCCTTGGCCGCGATCTCGCGGATCATGGCCGCGTAGAGCGTCGCCTCAGGGGTCTTCCCGTTTGGGCTCGACCACAGGCCCTGCTCGGCCATCGCGGCGATGAGGTCCTTGGCCCGCATGGGTTCCGTCGAGGCCGCGAGCACCTGGGCGGCCGCGTCGAGGGCGCTGATCCGCTTCGGGGCGCTCGCGCGCTCCTTCGCCTTGGCAGTGCGCTTGTTCGCGGGCGCGGTGCTGGCGTCCCCCTTCGCGGCCAGCGCCCGCTTGGTCTTCGCAGCGCCCTCCGCGCGGGCAGCGCTAGCCGACATGCGCGGGGCCTTCTTGGTCGCGGCCTTCGGCGTCGCCTTCGCGGCGGGCTTGCGGGTCGTCTTCTTGGCGTTGGTCTTCTTCGTCATGGTCATGCTCCTTTCGCCCGCGGGTTTCCGGCCCGGGGTCGCGACAGGAGTGGCTGCGAGCTTCGGGAAGGCAAGGCGGGTGCGCGAGAACTTTCGGGGGTTCCGATGCGGGCCAGATCGGGGCCGTGCGCCGGCGCGGGCGCGCCGGTTGGCCACGTCGGGGGCGTCGTTGGCCCGTGTCGCGTTCGGGCGCGGAGGATGGCCCGCGAACCCGCCTGCGCGGCGGTCGGCCACAGGTCGGCACTCGGACAGCCAAAAGAAAGTCTGTCGGGGTTTGCGGCTGTTCCCGCGGGCGTAGGGCGGACCGATGCCCGCGGGAGGACCCGCTCTTGGCCGGGTAGGCTCGCGCGCACGACCCGTCCCCCGGGCCGCTTCTGCGGCACCGGGGGGGTGTGGGGGGGACGCGCGTATGTACCCCCCCCTCCCCCGCGGCGGTCACGGCACCACCTCGGTGTCGATGAGCGGCTGCTCCACGGTCGCGAACCGGACAGGGACATGCGGCCCCTCGACCCACCGATGCACCAGCTTGGGCGTGGCCCGTTCGGCGATGCGAAGCAGGTCCTTGGCCCGCGTCTTCGACAGCGTTTCGTCCGCGCCCGCCGCGAGCAGGATCTCCTCGCGGAGGCGCGGGCGCTTGCCCACGAACTGCGTCACGAACCGCTCGGGCGTCCACGGCTCGGGCTTGGGCTTCGCGGGCTCGTCCTTCCGGGCGCGTCGGTCCCGCCTCGACGTGGCCCGTTTCAGGTCGGCGGGGTCGAGGCCGTCGTCGATGGACCAGACCGGGAACGCCCAGCGCAGCACCGCGGGCTCGATCGGGGGCCACGACCGGGCGGCCGCGTCGAGCACGACGCACCCCTCCTCCTCGTGCTCGCGGAGCACCAGATGCGTGTCTACGGCCCGCGACTGCGCGCCGGCCCCAGCGCCCACGTCCGTGACGCTCTTGCCGCTCTGGTTGCCCTTGGTGCTGTGGTGGATCAGGACGAAGCTGCACCCGATCTTCATCGCGACGCGGTCGAGGCGGTTGTAGAGGTTTGCCATGGTGCCGTTGTCGTTCTCGTCCTTGCCCTCCGGCATGAAGCGGTACCAGGCGTCGAGCACGATGACCTTGAACCGCCCGTGGTCGATCGCCTCGAGCGTCGGAGCGAGCCTGAACAGGTCGGTAAGCCCGCCGCGGAGGTTCCAGACCTCGAGCGTGCCCGCGAACTCGCTCATGGGGACGCCCATCGCCTTGGACACCTTCGGCAGCCGGTTGGCCGCGGTCTCGCCGTGCAGTTCGTTGTCCACGATCAGCACGCGGCCCTGCTCGGTCTCGTAGCGGTCGAGCCACGGCCGCCCGGTCGCGACGCAGATCGCGAGGTTGTTCACCAGCCAGGACTTGCCCGTCTTCGGCGGGGCGATGATGTTCATGGTCTCGCCCGAGCGCAGCAGGCCCTGCACCACGGGCGGGCGCAGTTCGGGGAACTCGGCCATCAGCTGCGCGACGGACTTCCACGGCGGGTTCACACGCAGCTGGGCCGCGAGGTCGGGCTCCTTCGGCGCGGCGGGCACGAGCCCGGTGAGGTCCACGTCGTCGGCCGTGCGCTCGATCGCGGCGGTGCGGGCGAGGGCGATCGTGCGGCCGATGTAGTCGCCCCGCAGCGCCTTGGCGGGGTTGTCGCCGCTGGCCCGCCGAGCGGACACGAGCAGGTCGGCAATCTCCTGGTCGGCCCATCCTCGCAGCGCCGCGATCGTCGCGAGCGAGAGATCCTGCCCGCTGCGGCTGGGGTCGTGGATGTCGCGGACCTGACCCCGGAACGCCGCGGCGAAGCGAGGGCTCTCGGCGAGGGCCGCGGCGAGCTTCTCGGCGGGGGGCGAGGCGTCCGGGCGCAACACGATGTGGTCGCAGGCCGTCGTCCGCTGCGACACGTCGAGCGTCGGCGCGGGCCCGGTGAACGCTTCGAGGTCGTCGATGTGGTAGCGGCGGGTGGGGTCGAGCGCGAGCAGCCTGACCCGCGTGGGCGCGCCCGCGAGCTTCCGGTTCATCGTGCCCGGGACGCGGAGCACGCGGGCGAGGTCGCCGAGATTCTCGACGCCCGTCCAGCCTCGGGACGCCGCGGAAGCGCACACGAGCCCGTGCCACCCTCGGGCCAGGGCCGCGGCCCGCTCGCGCTCGCGGATGTCGTCGAACCGCCAGAACTCGCTGAGCAGCCAGTAGGCGTGCAGCCCGTGGCCGCTGTCCACCAGCGCCGACGGCGCGTGCGGCATGGCCCGCACTAGCGCGATGGCGTCGTCGAGCGAGGGCGGGAGTGCCCTGGCCTTGTGCGCCGGCCCCGCGACATCGAGGTCGGCCCACAGGCAGCCGATCCCCGCCACGTCCATCGCGGTGCCGCGCCCGCTGGGGTCGCCCGCGACGAGTCCGAGGCCGAAGTAGATGTCCGCGTCGTCGCCGAGCGATGCGATGTAAGCGCCCGCGCCCGCCATGGCCTCGAACCGCCGCGTGGCCCGCGAAGGCAGCGTGAAGATCGAGAGGCGGGCGTCGGGGCCGACGCCGCCGGCGAAGATCGCGTCGAGCAGATCGCTCATCGGCCCGCCTCCTTGCCGCGCTGCTCGCGCTTCCATTCGTCGAGCAGCCACGCGGCGAGGGCGTGCGACCGCGCCTCACTGTCAGCGGATGACAGTGATCGGTCATCGCCCGCCTTGCGCGGTGCTACCTCGACCCGCATGGACCATTGGCCCACCACCGAACGGACTTCCGTGTCCAACGTCGTCGCCACCTTGATGCTCCGGAACCGGGTGCCGAAGGCCGCACGACGCGGCCGTAGCCCGCGGCGCTGACGCGCGTGTTGGGCTAGGGGCCCGCGAACGCGCGGACCCGGCAGGGCTCAGGGATGGGTGGGTCGATGGGTCGGAGTGATCGCTCTGGTTGCTGGTACAGGGTTGTGATCAGATCGAAAACGGCCCCGCGCCGTTCCCGGCGCGGGACCGCCCCAGACACCGACGACGGTCAGGCTTCGCCCTTGGCCTTCACGGCCGCCCGGAAATCGCACGTCGCCACGCCCCAGTCGAAGTAGACCCGCCACGACGCCGCGAGGCGGTTGGGCTCGGTGCTGAGCCCGAAGTACTCGACGGTCGGCGTGTCGCGGCCGTTCAGGAACGCGACGATCGTGCTGCACGCGGCGTGCTCGGCGAATAGGTACCACGCCTTCGCGCTGGCGTTCGCTCCGAAGCGTGCGCCGTTGCTCAAGCGGGGCTCGATCTCCAGACGCACGAGGTTCCGCACCGCGTTCCCGGTCGGGCCGTTGGTCGCCGCGGCGATGTACTCCGACTCGAGCACTTGCTTCGCCCGCACCGCCAGCTGCGGCGGGACCAGCAGCGTGACCGGCTTGAGGTCGAGGTTCCGGTCCTCGTCGTCGGTTTGCACCATCATCGCCGTCGCTGCGGCCGCGAGCGAATCGACGCTCAGCGCCGTGTCCGCGCCCGTGATGTAGTTCCCGTTGCCCGCCGAGAAGAACGAGCCAGGGTTGGCCAGCAGCATCTTGTAGTAGTCGTCCGCCAGCGTCCGCATCGCCGACCGCCCGAGCGAACGGGCCACGCCGTCGAGGAAGCCGAGGTCGTCGTTGACGATGTCGCGGCGGTCCACGCTGAGCATCGTGCCGTAGGTGTTGGCCCGGTACGTGGTCGCGTCCTCGCTCAGCGTCCCGTGCTTGATCTCGCCGCCCGGGGCGACGGGGTCGAGGTCGCTGGTCATCGACGGCCGCACCGCCTTGTGCTCGCGGAAGTCGTTCACGCTGCGCACGCTCGCGATCGACCGCCAGGTCTGCGGGGCCTCGCCGTACCCGTCGAGCAGCACGCGGCTGATCGACTCGGTCAGCGCGACCGGCAGGCTCATCGTGCTCAGCGCCGCCCGCACGAGAGCGTCCCGCTCGCGGGGCACCTCGCGGCCCTCCATCTCGAGCGCCCAGCGGCATGCGTCGAGGGTGTGGAGCACGCCGACGCGGTCGGCGGCCTCCATCACGTACGACCCGAACGACTTCTCGGCCAGCGCCGCGAACCCGCCCTTCTTGAGCAGCGCCGCGGCCAGCACGTTCTCCGTGCTCGCCGAGACGCCCCGCACGCCCGCGCCCAGGTGGGCCACGGGCGCTTTCGGTCGCGACGACCGGAGGATGTCCAGCATCTCGGCCCGCAGCTCGCTCAAGTCGATGTCGCCCGCGATGGCCGACGCCTTGAGTTCCGCGACCCGCTTGGCCGATCGGCCCCAGTCCGATCCCGGCGCGGCGCACGCCGCCTCGATCTCTCGCAGCCGCTCCCGCTCGCTCGCCCGGATCGCGGCCTCGTCCATGACGGCCGCGCCCGCGTCGTTGTTGTTCGCATCCATGCCCGTACTCCCGTTGATGCCGCGCCTCGCGGCCACGTCCACGCTCGTTGTGCGATCGGCCCCGATCGCCACCACCGAAACCTCGCGCAGGCGGCCCCGCTTCACCAGCGTGATTCCACGCCCGCTCACGACCACCCGCCCGTTCACGTTCACCTTCTTGCCCGCTGCGACGCGCTCGACCTCGAGCGCCTCAAGGCCCACCGAGGCCTGCAGCTCAAACCCCGCGCGGGCCAGCGCGACCACGTCCTTCGCGGCCTGCCCGACGCCCGTCACCGCGCCGTCAACGACCAGCGACCCGCCTTCGATGGAGACGCTGCCGTGGCCTACCACGCCGCTGAGCCGCTGATCGTGGTCGGCCAGAATCGCGATCCGCTCGCTGGCCTCGACGCCCGCGACGTCGATGACGATCGGTCCCCAGCCCCCGACCGTCATCGGTCCGCCCGAGTACGCCACGATCCGAAGCCGCGGCGGGGCGCTCGCTTCGCCCGCTCGCACATCAACGTGCGCCGCGGCGATGAGCAGGTTGCCGCTCGACGTCATCACCGTCATGGCGTGTCTCCTTCCCCGAACAGGTCGAAGCCCATCGCCAGGAACTTGGGACGCAGTACATTGATGCGCCCCCGCACAGCACCCTCGGAGATACCCATCTGGCGTGCGACCTCGCTGCGGTTGCCGTTATGTTCGATCAGCAGGCGGCACATCCGCTTGCTCTGCTCGTTGTCGATGAGGTCGAGCGCCTCCTCGACGCGGGCGGCAGCGGCCTCGTGGTCTGCGGGCCATCGCCCGTGCCAACGCCCCAGCGCAGTTTCCTGCTCCTGAGATGGCTCCTTCGGTTCCCCAGATGGCCCGTCCATGGAGTGGAGCCGGTCCAGCTTCGCCTGGTCCCGCTTGGCGTACTTGATCACGGCGAGGCTCACGACGGTGAAGATCCATGTTTCCGGCGCTGCTTTGCGTGACGGGTCGTAGGTCGGCAGGGCGCGCATCAAGTGCAGCATCGCTTGGCCGACCGCGTCGTCGTAGACGATTCGTGGCCCGCAGCACTTCTTCGCCGTCGCAATCGCCACGCGCCTGGCGTAGGCGATCCGATCCGGCGTCAGTTCGAGTCCCTTGGGCGAAGGGTCTGACATTCAGACCTCCTCGCCACGCTCGATCCGCTCGCGGATGTCATCGCACAGCGTGAAGCTGAGCAGCGCCGGCGACGCCTCGCGGGGCGGCGTGCGGTGCATCACGAAGTACTGGTCGTCAGTTGGAATGGGCCGCCCGTACTTGGCCGACTCTCGCTCGGCGGCCTCCCGCAGGGCGCGGTGGAAGTCGGCGTAGCTGCAGCCGAGCGCGTAGCACATCATCGCGTACGGCACGAATATGCAGCAGTCCTCGAAGTGCTCCGCGGCCGCGTCCACGTCTGACTCGGTCCACGCGTCGGTTTCCGAGGGGCTGACCACGCCCTGCTCGACGAGGGCGTCGAGCATGATCGGGCGGCAGTCGTAGCCGCGGGACCGCAGGTGATGGAATGCCGTCACCTTCGCCATCGGGAACATCCGCTCCCGCTCGTCCTCGGCCGCCTCGATGAAGGCGCGGTCCGCCCCTGCCAGCGGCATCAGCCGAAGGGCGACATACTCGTCCAAGCTCATTCCGATTCGCGTCACGGGGGTCTCCTTGCCCGGGGCCTCCCGGCGTCGTGCCATGGCCCCTCGACAGGTTGTTTCCCGCGAATGAGGCGGATTCGTAGGACGATCGTACGAAAATCACGCGCTTCATCAACCCACGCAGCGACGCGACAACAGGTCCAAACACCGCAACTGCTTGAGCATCAATGAGGTGCGTGTGCTACCCTTTGTGGCCCGCCCCCGTGGAGTGTCCCCGGCAATAATCCCCCAGATCGCTGCCGGCACCCGTTGCAAGCGATCGCATTCCGTTAGGATATGGCAGGCACACTGCCGGTCAAAGGGGCTCTGGGCGCAGAGGAGCACCGCTGCTCTTCCCTGGCCCCGCATTCAATCCCAGATGTCAATCTCCCTCGACCACACCAAGGCCAAGAACATCCTCTTTGAGGCGACCGCGGCTGCACGCACTGAATCGCTGTCCTCGACTGCCACCGAGTGGAAGACGCGTGTGGCCCGTCTGGGGGAACTCTGTCCCCACGGGAAGAGCTCGACCGTGATCGCGGCACTTGGCACGGCCATCCTCGCGAAGGCCACCGATGACCGAGTGGATGTTTACTCCCTTCTTGATCGCGGCGAAGCCGAAGCGTCCTACTCAGCTAGATCACTTGCCGACAACGTGTGGGCGCGAAACCGGGCGGAGCTTGGCATCGACATCGGTGCCAATGGCGCAAACCCTTTGAACAACACTCCATTTATTGGCAAGACGCGGATCGACGACATCTCGGGTGTTCGAAACAAGCTGGGCTGGAAGGCATTTCTTGACTGCATGAAGGCGCTTGAGCGCATCGGAACATCATCGGAAGCCAAAGAAGCCCTTCGCGGCTTCATCGCCGCGAGAAGCAGGAGCTTGCTGACATCGATCGAAATCGAACCTGCTGAGGGCGACGGCCTTACACAGGGTGGACTCATTGCGCTAGTCGATCGCTTCGTCTCTGAAGACTCGGAAGGCGGCCGCCGCGCACAGGCAGTGGTAGCAGGCCTGCTCGACGCAGCCTATGGGCCCGACAGTGTTGTTGTCGGCGTCATCAACGATCCAGACAGACGAGCACCACTCGATGTATCGGTGAGCGATGGCACTGGTTCGCACCTGGTCGCATTTGAGGTAAAGGACAAGCCCATCTATTCGTCACACATGCGGTCGTCCATCGAGAAAACCGCTCAACAGCACTCGTGCCGAAACTTAGCGTTCGTAGCAGTTGGCAAGAATCAGACGGATGATGGGTTCGACGATGTCATTCAGTGGGCTTCACATCATGGCGTGAAGCTCACCATCTTCACCGACTGGACCACGCTGTACTGCGCGTGCAAGTGGGTGTCGCCGGTCTCGAACGATGTCTTTGAAGGCCGGGTTTTCCGCAGCTTGCTCGCGCGTGCCGCCGAGTTGGGTGTCGCGTCGAAGGCACTCGATGTGCTTCGGAAAGCCGCAATGGGGCAAGATATCGCTTGACTACTCGATCCCATTTAGCCTCAATCCAAAGGCCCTAGCCCCAACGCCCCAGGCACTGCGACGGAGAATACAGCATGACGAAGCAACACCTTCTTGACCTCGCGCCGAATACCCCGCCCACGGACTGGACGAAGTACGTCCAGGACTCGCCGCTCTACAAGACTGATCTTGGTATTGCCGTTGCTGCTGACTCTCTCGACGTTTTGCGATCGATGCCGGACGCGTCAGTGGACCTCGTTGTCACTTCTCCTCCGTACGCACTCCATTTCAAGAAGGAGTACGGCAACGCCGACCAAGGCGAGTACATCGAATGGCTATTGCCGTTTGCGCGTGAGATCCGGCGGGTGTTGTCGGATACCGGGAGCTTTGTCCTCAACGTGGGTGGAGCCTGGACTCCCGGAAAGCCGACCCGATCCATCTACACCTACAAGCTTCTGGTAGCACTTGTTGAGGATGTCGGGCTCGAGCTTGCCCAGGAATTCTTCTGGTACAACCCGGCGAAGATGCCTGTCCCCGCTGAATGGGTGACGGTGCGACGAATCCGCGTGAAAGATTCGGTCGAGTTTGTCTGGTGGCTGAGCAAAACTCCCAATCCGAAGGCGACCAACAAGACCGTTCTCCGTCCGTACAGCAAAGATATGATTCGCCTCAACAAGAAGGGGCTTCAGGCAACGAAACGCCCAGGTGGACACGTCATCAACGAGGGCTTCGCAAAGGTCGATCACGGTGGCTCGATTCCGCCGAATGTCATCGACGACGACACGCCGACAGATCTCCTTAAGTTTGGCAACAACGCAGCCAATGACCCCTACACGAAGAGATGCAAAGAAGCGGGCCTCAAGATCCACCCGGCGAGGTTCCCCGCGATCCTTCCTGAGTTCTTTATCAAGATGCTGACAGAGCCGCATGACTTGGTGGTCGATCCGTTCGCGGGTTCGAACACTACGGGTATGGTTGCCGAGAAGCTTGGCCGTCGATGGATCGCGGTTGACCAATCCGAGGAGTACCTCGAGGCGAGCAAGTTTCGTTTTGAGCTTGAGTGAGCGCCGTTAAGCCGCGTCCTGCACCCCCGCGGGGCCCCAGCCGGACCACCACTCGCCCGGGCCCGCGGGTCGCGGGCAGGCGGGCGTCTCCGGGCCGTCCGGGGCCGCGTCGGGGGCGGATTGCCTCGGGCGAGGTCTAGCGCGAGGAGATCCCGCTCGGCCCCCAGCCAAACGGTACCGCCGTCAGACGGGTAACCAGCGCGGACACCCTGCTGCCCAACACAGGGCAGATCAACCAGGCCACCTTCAGCCCCAGCCCGACCACCGCGACGGCGATCATCGTGCAGGACGCGTCGCGCTTCCGCCCGGGCGACCTGGTCCGCCCGGCGGCGACGGGCGAGGTCATGCTCGTCGTCGCGGTCAACACGGGCACCAATGTCCTGACCGTCACCCGCGGCTACGGCGCGACGACCGCCGCGACGCTGGCCAACGGCATGACGCTGCACATCCTGGGCAATGCCGCGCTCGAGGGCGACGACGCCCCCGAGGCCCGCTTCACCAACCGTGTGCGGCGTCAGAACTACACCCAGATCTTCACGGCGTCGGTCGAGGTCTCCGGCTCGATGCAGGCCGCGGCGGCCTACGGCGTGGCCGACGAGGTCGACTACCAGAAGCAGGAGCGCATGCGCGAGCTGCTGCGTGACCTGGAGAACTGCGTCATCAACGGCGTCGCGCCCGGCGCCAACCAGCAGGGATCCTCAACCGTGCGGCGGTCGATGAACGGCGTCCTGCGGTCCATCGCCACCAACGCCTTCCAGCCCGGCCAGGGACCCATCCCCGACGGCGACGGCTCCAACGATGACGGGCTGACCGAGGAGGTCCTCAACGCCGCACTGCGCGCCGTGTGGGAGCAGTCCTCCGGCGTGGTGGACACGATCGTCGTCGGGGGCGCGCAGAAGCGCCGGATCAACGGCTTCGCCACCGGCTCGCGGTCCTACCTGCCCGACGACCAGACCTACTCGGACATGATCTCGGTGTACGAGAGCGACTTCGGCGTCTGCCGGGTGGTGCTCTCGCGGTGGGTGCCGCCGGACGCGCTGCTGCTGCTGGATTCCTCGCGCATCTCGGTGATGCCGCTGCAGGGGCGCAGCTTCCACTACAAGCCGCTGGCCGCGACGGGCGATTCGATCGCGGGCCAGGTCATCGGCGAGTACACGCTGGAGTTCAAGAACGAGAACGCCCACGGCGTGCTCCGCGGCCTGGCCGTCTGAGCCCGACCACCGATCCATCTCACGCGGGGCCCGGGGAGCGGGCCTCGCCCGGCGCGGTCGGGAACGCCCGCGTCCGGGTTTGAAAAGGAGGAACACCATGTTCGCACTCGACCGTGACCTGCTCGTCCTCGAACCCGCCCTGCTCCGCGACGCCGCGTGGGCGGGGCAACGCACGCTGATCGTCAACGCGACGCTGATCGGGACCACGCTCACGCTCGCCGCGGGATCGTTCGCCGACGCGGGTGTCGAACCGGGCTCCGTCGCTCTGTTCGACGGCCTCGCGATCGAGTTCGTCGAGGTGCTCTCGCCCACCGAGGCGACGGTCTCGCTGCTCCGCGCCCGGCGCGACGGACCGGCGCTGCCACCGCCGCCCGGAACCAACCGGCCCCTGCGCGTCTACTCGTACGGACCCCAACGCGAACTCGTCCACCGCGCGGTGCTGACCATGGCCGGCGTCGATCCCGACGGCGACGGCCCGCTGACCGAGGCCTCGATCACGAACCCGGGGGACCTGGTCCGTCTGGAAGCGCTCGGCACGCTCGAACTGGTCTACGCCGCCGCCGACCCGGCCGCGGGCGGGCCCGTGACGCACGCGCAGCGCGCCGACATGTACCGGCGCCGGTTCCACGAGGAACGCGGGCGCGTCTCGGTGTTCATCGATCTCGACGCCGACGGCATCGCCGAGGCCCGACGCAACCTCGCCCTGATCAACCTCACCCGCGCCTGAACCCCGTGCCACCGACCCCGTCTGCGGGGTCGGTGCCGGGCGCCACGGGTTGTCCCGAAGGGCAACCCGTGCCCAACACCACGGCTTGCAAGTCAAGCCGTGGCACCCACCGTCACCCGCCGTCACCCACCACCAAGCCAGAGACCCCCCATGATCATCCTCCGCCCCAATACCGTCTCGTTCGCCGGGACCGACTGGCCCCGCGTCGAACGCCTCGCCATCGACCGGGTCGCGGCCAAGACCGTGCGCGAGTGGTCCGAGCATGGCCCGTATCCCACGCTGGTCGATGTGCCCGAGCACCTCGTCCGCGTGCGCATCGTCCAGGCCTTCGACCAGACCGAGATGACCTCGCCCAGGCCCGGCGATCTCGGCCAGCTCCGCGTCGAACTGACCCGGGGCGGGGACGAGGGCCGCCGCCTGGTCCGCATCGACGCCGTGGTCGAGTCCGTCACGCACGACATCGGGCCCAAGCAGGCCCTGCGCACCATCACGCTGACGGCCCAGTCCTCCGCCGGCTCGGCCGACCCCGTCCTGATCACCAACGCCTCGTGAGCGAGGCCTCCGGGAGACCGTCATGAGCAGTTTCAAGGGTGTCAACCTGTTCGGCTCCGGCCCGCACCGCTTCACCGTGGGGCGCGAGGGCCGGCGCGTGGTGACTTACGCCGCGCTGACCGGCGACCCGAGCGTGCCCGGCTCGTTCGCCTCGGGCGACCATGAACTCCGCGTGACTGTCACCGGGCGACTGACCGCCGCGAGCGAGGCGGCCCTGTGGTCCCAGCGGGACGCCATCACCGCCCAGGCCGCCAGCGCCAGCGGTCCCGGCACGCTCGCCGACGGCAAGGGCCGCACCTGGACCGACATGAAACTGCTGACCTTTACCCCCGCCGGCCCGATCGACCGCGGCCGCGTGCTGAGCCTGGCCTACACCGCCGAGTTCGGCCCCACCGACTGATGGTGGCACAGGCGTCCCGCCTGTGTCTTCTCCCCTTGTGCCTTCGTACCTTCAGGATCCCCCATGCCCGCCGAACTCCTCACCACCCTGACCCAGTTCGGCGTCGCCGGCCTGATCGCCTGGATGTGGCTGAGCGAGCGCCGGGCCTCGGCCGAGCGGGACCGCCAGCTTACCGAGGCCCACGCCCGCATCGGGCGCGTCGCCGAGGACCGGGCCGCCCTGCTCGAGGCCCTGCGGGACTGCACCCGCGCGATGGTCGCCCTCGAATGCGCCCAGCGGGCCCTGGGCCAACTGGTCGAGCGGTGCGGATCCCGCCCGGACCGGCCCCACGGCCCGGGTGCGGCGTGATAGCATCCCGTGTGCGAGTTTCCTGGCTGACCATCGCGACCGGCGTGCTGCTCGCCCTGCCCGCCTGCCGCCCGGGAACGGTCGTCGTGCGCGAGCAGGTCGTCCGGGCCGAGGACGGGCTGGTCTACCCCGGCCCATTCGCCCCCAAGGCGATGCGCATCCACCCGCTCACCCACGCGGAGACCGACGCCCAGGGCCAGGCCCGCATCATCCTCCATGTCGAGCTCAAGGACGCCTGGGGCGACACCGTCAAGGGCATCGGACGCGTCCAGGCCCAGATCTGGCGCGACGGCCAGACCGCCGAGCAGGCCACCCGCTGGGACATCGACCTCCGCGGCCTCAACGCCAACGCCGATTACTACGACCCCGCCACCCGCACCTACCGCATCGTCCTCTCCGGGCTTCCGGGCTGGCTCTCGGGCGCGGTCCGCGCCGGTGTCGGCGACCAGGCCCGCCTGCGCGTGCTCTACCTGACCACCGATGTCCACGGCATCCCCGTCGTCATGCGCGACGAGATCACGATCCGGCCGTGATCCCATTCAACTGTCCCAGCCGCGTGTGTAAGCACGCGGACTCTCTTCGAGCATTACCATCTGGTTCAAAAGCTTGCGTGAGCCATGAAGCTCAAAAACTTCCGCGATATTCGGACAAACGCCGTCGACAACCACCAACCGTCACCCACGCGCCCCCTCAGCGTGTACGAGGCAACGAAGGGTGTGAACGAGCTCTATGTCCGCACGCTCCGAGACCTCCTGCGAAAAGACGCTGATCTGACTTCCATTGCAGAAGCACAGGTTGTAGCCAGCACGGTCCGTATTCACCTCAGGGACACAACCGAGGTCTTCGGGTCATCCGAGAGCGCTTGCGACATTTTTCTCAGCACACCCCCATCCGAGATCGCGGAGTTCTGGTCCGCGGACCCCCAAGGCATGAAGCGGATCGCCCTCCGCTGGGCTGATCTCGGATTCCGTCTATTCCTTGAGCACAACGCGATCGACCCTTGCTTTGCCGATCGCATCCATACGGCGATCGGTGACAACCCGATCACCACCTATATTCATGCAACAAAATCCAGCCCGGACCGCAGGCATCGCGCTGAGGTCCTTGTGGAGTGGGAGCCGACCTGGGCGAAAGTCACCGTGCAAGTTCTTGACCGGGCCGGCGCCGTTCTGGCAACTCGCACGATGCACGATGGGCGGCCGCATTTGCTGGATGTACTCTGGCATGTCCCCCGCCTGACTTGGTTGAACGCAGGCACGCTTGAAATTGATCTTCACAACCTCGCGTTCCCACCTCCGAAAGAACGCGTACAGATATAAAAGCGGCTCCCCATCGGGAGCCGCACTTCAAACACTATCTGGCAACGACGCTCAGTTGTCCCGCGTGACGCCCAGCTGGCGGTACTTCTCGCGGTACTTGTCCCGCAGCTCCGTCTGCTTGTTGGTCAGGTCGATCGCCCGCCCGTCGATGAAGGCCCGCTCCACGAACGAGGTGATCTCCAGCATGTGCCCGTCGGTCACCACCAGCGTGGCCCGCTTGCCCGGTTCGAGCGTGCCCAGCTCGGCGCCCAGACCGAGGATCTCCGCCGCCGACGCGGTGACGGAGCGCAGCCCCGCGTCGAGGTCCAGCCCGTACGCGATGGCCATGGCCACATTGTCGGGCAGTTGGCGCTCGCTGCCGTTGCGGGTGCCGGAGGTCATGCTCCAGCGCACGCCGGCGGCCTCCAGGCGCGCGGGCAGGGTGAACGCGTCGTCGAAGGGCGAGTCGGCCCGCTTCGGGAAACGGTGCACGCCCTCGACGATCACCGCCGCGTCGTGGGCCTTGAGCAGGTCGGCGCACATCGCCGCGTCCATCCCGCCGATGATGATCGGGCGCAGCTCACGCGAGGCCGCCCAGTTCACCGCTGCCACGATCTGGTCGTAGTCGTTGGCCCGGATGAACACGGGGTTCTGCGGCTCGGCGCCGGGCAGCACCGTCGCCAGGGCTTCCAGGCGCAGGTCCGCCGGCATGCCGGCCCGCTCGCCCGCGAGATCCCGGTACGCGATCGCCTGGTCCATCCACTCGTTCAGGCTGGCCAGGCGTTCCTCGATGCGGCTGTCGCCGGCGCCGGTGGCCCGCCCGAAGCGGTCCGGGCGCGGACGCATGGTCGGCCAGTTGATGATCAGGCCCGTGTCGCGGACGATGGCCATGTCCTCGTTGGTCCAGCCGTCCATCGCGATCACCGAGGCCCGCCCGGAGATCAGCCCGCCGGTGGGAAACACGCCGGCGGTCAGGATCCCGGCCGTGCGTCCGACGGGGATCAGCGTCGAGTCCGGGTTGACCGCGACGAACGCCCGGACCTCGGGCGTGGCGTCGCCGACCTCGTCGAAGTCGCGCATGGCCCGGACCGCGGCGATCTCGTCCAGCCCCAGCAGCGAGACCGACTCGATCATGCCCGGGAAGACATGCCTGCCGGTGACATCGATCACCTCGGTGTCCGGCGAGAGGTTGATCCGGGGCATGACCTCGTCGGCCTTGCCGACCAGCGTGATGCGGCCCTCGTTGAACGACACGACGCCGTTCTCGATGATCTCGCCCGCGCCGGTGTGGACGGTGCCGCCGACGAGGAAGACGGGGTTCTGCTGGGGCGGGGCGGTCCGGGTCAGGTCCTGGGCCTGTGCGCCGGCGGCCAGTGCGGCCAGGGCGAGTGTGGTCAGTGTGTTCCGCATGGTTCGGTCCTTTTCGGTGCGTCCCGGGGCGCCCGCGGGCGGCCCGGGGGTGTCGGTTTAGTCCAGAACGCCGAGCATCTCGAGGCTGAGGATGTCGCAGCCGCAGTCGCCCGGCTGGGGGCCGTGCTCGATGTGCTGCTGGAGGGCCCGCTCGTAGGCCCGGGCGAGCAGGGCGCGCCGGGTGGGCGGCTCGTCGGACTCGGACTCGGGTTCTTCGCGGGAGTCGTTGTCGCGGTCGTTGCGGGACGGGGCGCGTCGGCCCTCGGCCATGATTTTTTCGATCAGGCGGGTGCGTTCGGCTCTGATGCGTTCACGGTGGGCCTGGTCGATCTCGGGGCTGAAGAGCTGGCGGCCGTCGACGAAGGTGCGCACGGCGCGGGTCATGGAGGAGAGGGGGTCGCCGGACCAGACGACGAGGTCGGCGTCCTTGCCCGGCTCGATGGTGCCGACGCGGTCGATGATGCCGAGCTGGATGGCGGGGTTGCGGGTGACGAAGTCCAGCGCGTCCTGGCGGGACATCTCGATGCCGGCCTCGCGGGCGTACTTGTAGGCCTTGGCGGCCTCGACATGCATGCGTCGGGCGAGTTCGTCGGAATCGGAGTTGAAGCTGGTGTTCAGGCCGACCTCGAAGTTGATCGGCCCGGCCCAGGGGATCGCGTCCTGGACCTCGACCTTGAAGGCCCACCAGTCGCTGAACAGCGAGGCGCCGACGGCGTGGTCGCGGACGATCTCGGCGACCTTGTAGGTTTCCAGGCCGTGCTGGAAGGTGCCGATGGTGAAGCCGAAGTCCTCGGCCACGCGGCAGAGCATCAGGATCTCGTCCTGGCGGTAGGAGTGGCAGTGGACGAGCCGGTCGCCGGCGAGGATCTCGGCGAGGATCTCCAGCTCGAGGTCGCGGGGCAGGTCCGCCGGGTCGGCGGCGGCGTCGGTGCGGGGGCGCGAGGCGGGGGGCGCGGTGGCGGTCAGGAAGGCGCCGGTGCGGGAGGGCGTGGCGTCGGCGCGGAGCATGCCGCGGGCGATGCCGTACTCGCGGGCCTTGGTGAAGCGGTCGCGGAGGAGGGTCTCGACGCCGAGTCGGGTCTGGGGGTAGCGTGTGGTGTTGCGGTCGCCCCAGTTGGACTGCTTGACATTCTCGCCGAGGGCGAACTTGATGCCGGGCTTGGAATCCTCGAAGTGCATGTCCTCGGCGCGGAGGGCGCCCCAGCGGACCTTGACGGTCTGGGACTGGCCGCCGATGGGGTTGGCCGAGCCGTGGAGGAGCATGGCGGTGGTCACGCCGCCGGCGAGCTGGCGGTACCAGTTGATGTGGCCGGGGTCGATCGAGTCGGCGATGCGGACCTCGCTGGTGACGGCCTGGCCGGACTCGTTGACGCCGAGGCGGAACAGGCCGGTGTGGGAGTGGGCGTCGATCAGGCCGGGGGTGATGTGCATGCCGGTGCAGTCGATCATGGTGGCGTCGATCTCGGGGACGCCGCCGGTGCCGATCTGGATGATCCTGCCCTCGCGGACGAGGACATAGGCGTCCTCGAGGACGCCTTGGTCGGACTGGGTCCAGACGGTGGCGTTGGTGAGCAGGTAGGTGCCCGGCTCGGGGTAGCGGTCGACGGTGTAGGCGCCGAAGGGCGCGCCGACGGGTTTCGACGGGGGCTGGCGTGGCTCCTCGGCGCGGGCGCGCCGTTCGCGGGCGGGGCGGTCCTCGGCGGGCCGGTCGGCGTCCTTGTCCTGTTCGGCGACGGGGAAGTCGTCGGAGGGCACGGGGCGCTCGGGCTGTTCGGGGGCGGGTTCGGCGCGCCGGCCGGACCATTGCAGGACCATCTGGTCCGGGGTGATGGTCGTGCCGCGGATGACGCCGTCGGGGCCGAGGATGGCGGAGACGACGGCGGAACCGTCGCCGTCCTCGGCGTCGAGGATGAACGAGATGCGATCGTTGCGGATGGACACGCGGCGCGCCTTGATCGTGTGGTCGCCGGTGTCGACGCTGACATCGTTGCCCTTGATGGTCAGGACCAGGTCTGTCGGGTTACCCTCGAGGCGCAGGGTCCACGCGCCGTCGAAGCGGGTGTCCTTGCGGTCGTTGATCTTGTGGTGGCGGCCGTCGATCCAGACGGAGAGGATCTGGGCGCGGTTGTCGGCCCTGGTGTCGGAGCCGTGGAAGAGCGGGGCGGAGGTGATGACGAGGTTGGCGCGTTTGCCTTGCTCGATGGTGCCGAGTTCGTCAGCGAGGCCGAGGAGTTCGGCGGGGTTGGTGGTGAGCATGGCCAGGGCCTGCTCGGGGGTGAGGCCGGCGTCGACGGATTTGCGCAGGTTGGTGTGGAAGTTCTGGTTGCGAGGCAGTTTGGACGCGGTCAGGGAGACGGGCAGGCCCTTCTCGGCCAGCCAGCGCGGGTTGGCGGGGGCCTGCTCCCATTCCATGAGGGTCTCGAGGGTCACCGAGTCGGCGGCGCCGACGCTCCAGACATCGGGGGTGTTGGGCATGATGAGCGGCACGACCATGGAGCGGCCGGCCTCGGCCAGCGCGTCGAGTCGTTTGAACTCGTTGCCCGATCCGATGATGGCGACGCGGTCGTGGCCGAACTCGCGGGCGACCTTGTCGGCCAGCAGGGCCTCGAGTTCGAAGGACGAGTCGTAGAAGAAGGCGGCGTCGGGGTCGATGTGATCGAGGATGCTGGCGTCGGTGTGGTCACCGGCGCGGGCGCGGTGCTCGGCGTCGATGAAGGTCTGGCGCATCAGGGCGACGATGCCCATGTGGCTGTTGGGGTAGTCGCCGCGGGCGCGTTCGAAGCCGAGGTGCTGGGCGGCCTTGGCGCGGTAGACGGGCGGGCGTCCGAGGGCGGGGTCGGGCATGGCCTCGGCGGTGGAGACGACCGCGCCCCAGCCTCGGAAGATGCCGGCGTCGGGCGCGATGTGGGCGGCGGCGAAGCCGAGCTTGCGGAGCGACTCGGCGTCGGAGGCCGGCAGGCCGTTGCCGCCCGCGGCGTCGCGGTGCGGGCCGACGAGTGGGGACCAGTGCGTGCCGGGCGAGGTGGTGTTGACCTGGGGGACGGAGACGGGGACATAGGCGTCGATGAAGCCGGCGTAGACATGCAGGCCCTCGGCGTCCCAGACACGGGCGGCGCCGGGGTCGATCGACTCGGCGACGCGGACGATGCGGCCGTTGTCGATGAGGATGTCCATGACCCTGGGCTCGGCGCCGGGGGCGGTGTGGACGGTGGCGTTGTCGATCAGGTGCAGGCCGGGGGGGGCGGGCATGGGCCCGTTGGGGCGCGGGGCGAGCGGGTCGGCGGCCAGAGCGAGCCCCGCGGCGGTCGCGAGGGCGAGCATGGGGATGCTGTTCATGGATTCGGACTCCTTGGAACAGATGCTACCGGAAATGGGTGCGTGGCGTGGCGAGTTTCTCGGGGGTGCAAGGAAAAACCCCCGCCGTGGCGGGGGTTTTTGTGCGTTCAGGGTGTTTTTTGCGTTCAGCGACGCCGGATGGCCCGGACCCCGGCGATCGCGCCGACCATCCCGAGACCGGCGAAGACGGCCGGGGGGAGGGGGACGATGGTCAGGGTGACATTGTCGACATGCAGGCCGCCGCCGATGCTGACATGGGTGAACCAGCCGTAGCGGTTGCCGCCGGCGAGCGTGCCGATGAGGTCGGCGGGGTTGTTGCGCGTCTCGACGAAGAGGATGTCGCCCATGGCGTCGCGCAGGACCAGGTCGACGGCCAGGCTGCCGTCGCCCGCGTCGCGGAAGACATGCTGCATGGTGTACCAGCCCGATTCGGTCACCTCGAAGTTGTTGTTGTTCGCGAGGTTCATCTGCGTCGCGAAGTTCGAGTTGTTGCTGCCCCCGACCCGGAGCGCGCCGTTCATGTCCATTGCGACATGGAAGATGAAGTCTCTGAGATGATCTCCGTTGGTCCGGCTGGAGGCGACGGAGTAGTCAAAGCCGCTGCCGGCGGACCAGCTCGTGTCCAGGTAGACATCGACGCTGGCGGTGTAGCTGCCCGGCCAGCTGCTGCGGAAGCCGTCGAACCGGGTGAACCCGCCGGTGGTGCTGGCGCCGCCCTGATCGGTGAAGATGGCGTGATGGCTGCCGGATGCGGAGTTGATACCGGCGGTGCCCGAGGCGACACGGGTGACGGTGCCGTGCCAGCCGTTGCTGCTGTCGAACCAGCCGTCGGTGTTGCTTTCGAAGTTCTGGTTGAACACGACATCGGAGGCGGTCGCCGTTGACACGGTGGCGAGTGCGACCATGACGGCACAGGCCGTTGCTGCGGACTTCATCTTGTTCTCTCCCTTCAGACTCGCCTGCGAGGGCCGTTGGGGCTCTCGCCGGCATTGACGGTGCAATCCCATGCCGCGCGTGCGACATGGGCGGGGAGGCGGGAAGAAGCCCCGGCCAAATATCCCCCTCGATCAGGCCACCCTAATGGAGGGGCACCTGGGGTACAAGACTGGTGTGGTCAACATGGCCAATTATGGGTTATTCCCAGCATATTCGTGATCGATGGTGCAGTCCGATAATTGATGTTTGTAAAGATAGAAAACCCCGGCCAGGCCGGGGTTTTCGTGAGACGCGTGCTTTGCAGACGGTCGATCCGGTGGCTCACCGCCGGCGGCGGAACACCAGGATCGAGCCGAGCAGGGCGAGCCCGGCGGCGCCCGGTGCGGGGACGACGGGGATGCTGAACACGCCGAGCTGGGCGCCGGTGCCGAGGGTGACCGTGCCGCCGTTGGGGTTGGCCAGGACGGTCGTGCCCTCGTAGAAGGCGTAGAACGCGCCGTAGGCCCGGGTGTCGTCGGGGTGGTTGCCGACGAAGGTGAGGGCGGTGAAGGGGTCGATGCCGTTGGCGGTGAGGTTGTCGCCGGTGGCGTAGAGGACATTGGGCGCGGTGCCGTTGTACAGCTCGGTGATGGCGCCGGAGACGACCTGGTCCAGGATGCTCTCGGCGGTGACGGTGGTGCCGACGGGGGTGCTGGCGAAGCCGATGAGGGCGACATAGCGGCCGTCTTCGGTGTACCAGGACTGGCCGGACTGCTCGACCACGAGGCGGACCGGCGCGGCGTGGGCGAGGGTGCTCGCGGCGGCGACAACGGCGGCGATGGTGGTGGTCCGGTTCATGGTGTGGGCTCCCTGTTCTGGTGGATGTCCGAGGCCGGGCGACCGGCCCGGCGCCATGAAGATCCGAAACGCGCGGGGGGTCGGCCAGGGTCCTGGGCCGGTGTGTTTGGGCTTGGTCCGGGCTGATCGGGCTGGCGAGGGTGGGGAAGCTGCGCGGATATCGGGCCTAGGGGCGGTGGGGGGGGGTCGGATGTGGGGGTCAGAGCCGGATACCCTCCGCGTGCAACCGGAAGGAGTGTGGACATGGCGGAACTGATCCCGGGCAACGCGGTCATCGGGCAGTCGGGGGGGCCGACGGCGGTCATCAACGAGTCGCTGGTGGGGGTGGTCGAGGGGCTGCGGCTCTTCGGGCGGGCGGGGGCGTCGGGGTCGCCGATCAAGAAGGTCCTGGGGATGCACCACGGGGTGGCGGGGCTGACGCGGGGCGAGTTCCACGACCTGACGGACATGGGGCACGACCGGCTGCAGATGATCGCCAGAACGCCGTCGGCGGCGTTGGGGTCGACCAGGGACAAGCCGGACGCGGCGTACTGCGAGCGGATCTTCGAGGCGTGCAAGAAGCACGACATCCGGTACTTTTTCTACATCGGGGGCAACGACTCGAGCGACACCTGCCGGATCGTCAACGAGCTGAGCAACCGGCAGGGGTACGAGCTGCGGTGCTTCCATGTGCCCAAGACGGTGGACAACGACCTTGTCGAGAACGACCACACGCCGGGGTTCGCGTCGGCGGCGCGGTTCGTGGCCAAGGCGTGCATGGCGGACTTTCTGGACAACATCTCGCTGCCGGGGATCAAGATCAATGTGATCATGGGGCGGCACGCGGGGTTCCTGACGGCGGCGAGCGCGCTGGCGCGGCGGGACGACCGGATGAAGCACGAGGGCCCGACGACGGACGGGCCGCAGCTGATCTATGTGCCCGAGGTGGCGTTCGATGTGGAGCGGTTCACGGAGGATGTTGCCGCGTTGTACGAGAGCAAGGGGCGGGTTCACATCGCGATCAGCGAGGGCGTGTGCGACGCGCAGGGCAACCCGATCGCGGGCAGGCTGATCGAGAACGCGCAGACGGACGCGCACGGGAATGTGCAGCTGTCCGGGTCGGGGGCGCTGGGGGATGCGCTGTCGAACCATCTGAAGAAGGAGCTGACGCCCAAGGGCGGCAAGCCGCCGCGGGTGCGGGCGGACACCTTCGGGTATGTGCAGCGGTGCTTCCCGGATCAGAGCGAAGTGGACGCGCGGGAGGCGCGGGGGACGGGGCGGTACGCCGCGAAGCTGGCGGCGGAGGGGGATCTCGATGGATCGGTGACGATCAAAAGGGTGCACCCGATCGGCAGCGGGCAGCCGTATGCGGCGCGGTTCGAGAGTGTGGACCTGGAGGCGATCGCGGCGAAGACGCGGCACATGCCGACGGAGTTCATCGACGGGCACAACAATGTGTCGCGGGTGTTTCTGGACTATTGCCGGCCGCTGGTGGGGGAGATGCCGTTGTTTGATCGGTTGTGAGGGGAGAGACGGAGTTGGTCGGTTGGGGTGGGTGAAAGTGGTTGTGTTGGTGGGGGCCGTGTGGTAGCATGACCGGGTGAACCGGCCGCGGCCGGGGGGAGGACGCATGGCGAGCGAGGCGAGTATCCCGACCAAAGAAGAACTGCAGGGGTTGCCACGGTGGGCACAGGCGGCGTTCGCCGCCCGTTGTGCAGACCGAGTGCGTCCGCTGTTCAGCAAGCATTGGCCGGATGCTCCAGCTTCGAATCTCGATAGACTGAATCACGCCATTGATCGCACGCTTTTGGCATCGGTGAAGTTCAGTAATGCGATCGATTACTGGGACGATGATGCTGCTGATGCATCACCGGTGGTGGCTTCTGTTGCCAGTGCCGCCGCATCGGCTGACGCAGTTCTGGATGTGACATCTCATGCTATGCATGAAACCTATATTGGAGATTCAGCAGAACCGGCTCACTCTGCGGCACGCCATTCTCTCGAGGCCAGTGCGCGCGCGGGATATGAGGCCGATCAATTGCTCATCGCAATTCGAACTGACTTCGAGTTGCTTCGGTCGCTCTCTCAGTCCGAGAGTTGGACCGATGAATCGCCGGTGGACACGGTATTGCTCGGGCCGCTATGGCCGGTGGGGAAGCCGGAGGGGTGGCCCGATGAGCCGAAGCCGGAGCGGCCCGAGTATCTTAAGATCGAGTTGGTCACGCCAGCGGGCCTGACGGGGGAGGAATCCGACGATTTGAACCGGCGTGTGGCCGCATTTTTCGCGGAGTTGTCGGCGTTGCATATTGCAATGGGCGGGACGGGGCTTCGCTTGGTTCAGCACGACTCACAGGAAACGGCCCCCGTCGAGGACCGGCAGCCCATTGGCTCGGAGACCGGTCCAGCTGAGGTGTGCCGATGACACCGCCGGACGAGCACCAGGGTGAAGAGTTCAGCGAGTTTCTATTTCAGGCGAAGGATCTGCCGGACGGTACGACGCCGGATGATGCGGATGAGGCGCGGCGCAAGCGAGCCATTCAGCAGCATGCGAAGATGCTGGCTAAGAAGCACGGCTTTGAGATTGAGACAACCACTATCACCCCCGGCGAGCCGACTGATCCAACAGAGCGCGCTGCTGAGATTGCAGCGATCGCTCATGCTGTCATGCCGGAGCGGGACGCTGCTGCACGAAACACCATCGAGCATGCCAAGGTGGAGACGCCGGATGGCGTGAAAATCACGAGGACATTCATCAATCTTGGTTTTTTGGATGACTTGGGCAAGGCGCTCAAACAGTTGGCCGACCCTGTCGGCCTCAAGTCCGCGGTGGTAAATCTGTCGAAACGCTTGATACGGGTTTCGATCCGAGTGGGGTCTCTTTTACAGACGAAGGTCGATCTTTCGGATAGGCCGGAGATCGATGGAAGTATCGAGGCGAAGGCTGAACAAGACAGCCCGGTTGATTCCGAGTGAGATCGCAAGTGTTACTGGGTTTTCTTGGAATCCATCGACGGGCACAACAATGTGTCGCGGGTGTTTCTGGATTACTGCCGGCCGCTGGTGGGGGAGATGACGTTGTTTGATCGGTTGTGAGGGGAGAGACGGAGGGACGGAGAGGCGGGGTGGGTGCGCGGGGTTGGGATCAAGAAGCCGCGCACGGAGTGAGCGGACGCGGTTGCGTGGGGGCGTGGCTCGGCGTTTTCTTTGTGGGTGCGCGCGGACGGGGTGCTCGGCGAGCGCGGGGTGGTGACAGGAGGTTTCGTTTGATTTGACGCCACCATGGTCCTCTTACTTCGTGCGCGGCTCTTTGTGTTGATGTTCTTGGTCAGGCGATGAGCCGCCAGATCGCATCGACGATCGTGACGAGCGTCCATGGGCCGATCGCGATGATGCACCAGCGACACGCTCTATACAACAGGATGCCGTGTTCATTGGGCATGTGGGCGTCGGAGCGGCAGCGGATCAGGCGGATGAGTTGCCAGGCCGCGAGGGGGAGGCACACCACGAGCGGTGGATAGGGGGCGAAGTAAATGGTGTGCCACCAGCTCCACGGTGATACGAGTCCGGTCGAGATCCGTTGGACGATCTCCCAGGCGCTCGCGATAAAAACAACCCAGTAGATGATGCAGATGAGCAGCAGGCTCCACGCGATGATCCGGGATCGGCGTTTGCTCAAAGACAGCCACCTGTCCGCGCTGTTGTCGGTGAGATGGACCGAGATCTGGCACTCCGGGCACGCCGCCGCGGTCCCGTCCCTCCGGTTGTATCCGCAGCCGGGGCAGGGGACATCGCGGGCGCGGAGGTAGAGGGTGGCGAGTTCGTCGGGTGCGGCGGGGGCGTCGGGCATGCCGGGAGTGTAAAGGAATGGGTGATGGGCTGGAAGCTCGTTCTGGCCTGGGATGTTGGGGATCGCGGCACGGGTTGCCCTTCGGGTCAACCCGTGGCACCCGGCTCCAAAAGGAAGCCCCGAACGCCAGTGAGCGGGCGGGCCGGGTGTGATCGCTTTGTCGCCTTTGAACGGGGTGATCCCGCGCGAGTGAAGGGTGAAAGGGGATGTCTAAACCATGACGCGAGCGTCCCCGTCACTGGCGTTCCGGGCTTTCTCTGACTCGGTCGCGGGTGTCGGGGCGTTCTCTGGTTTGATGTCGTGCTCGGCACGGGTTGCCCTTCGGGTCAACCCGTGGCACCCAGAGGTCAGGGGTTGTTGCGTCGTTGGTTGGTGGGGCGGGCGGCGGGTTGGGTGCGTTGGCGTGCGGGGGCCGCGGCGGGGCGGGTTGGTTGAGGGGCGGGCCTGGATGCCGGTCTTGAAGCGGGCCTCGACGCGGGCTGTGCGGCGGGTCGTTGGACTGGTCTCGTTACGGGCTGTGCGGCGGGTCGTTGGGCCGGTCTGGTGGCGGGTTGTGCGGCGGGGCGTTGGGCCGGTCTGGTTGCGGGTTGTGCGGCGGGTCGTTGGGCCGGTCTGGTCGCGGGTTGTGTGGCGGGGCGGTTGGGTTGGGCGGCCGGGCGGGCTGGTTGCGATGCGGGTGCGGGGCGGGTGGCCGGGCGGGTTGAGGCCGGGGGGTTGGTGGGGCTGGCCGGACGGGTCGCCGGCTGCGGCGCGGGCTGGGCGGCTGGGGCGGGTTTTTGCGGCCGGGTGGCGGGCGTGACGGGGAGGGGTTGGGGCGTGGGTTGGGGGGCGGGGCGGACGACCACGGGGCGCGGGGCCGCGGTCACGGGGTGGGCCGGCTGCTGGGGGACGGGGTCGCGCGTCACAGGGAGCGGGCGCGGCTCGGGGGTTGGCTCGGGCTTTGGCTTGGGGGGCGGGGGCTGGTGCTTGTGGATGACGGTGTGGTGCTTGTTGTAGTTGAACTGGTTGTAGTTGTATTGGTTGTAGCTGTAGTCGTTGTATGAGTTGTCGATGTAGGTGTTGAACTGGTTGTATGTATTGAAGCGGTTGTAGGCGGTGCTGGAAGAGAAGTAGTGTGTGTCGCGGGTGCAGTCGTAGTGGCCGTAGCCGCAGATGGGGGCGTGGACACGGATGGAGACATGGCTGCCGCTGTGGTGGTCGTGGAAGTGTTCGTGATGGTGGGCGTGGCTGGTCTGGTGGTGGCTGTGGTGGTGGGTGGCGGATCGGTAGACGGGTTTGGAGCAGGCCGCCATCGTGGTTGCGAGGCCGCAGAGGGCGAGGATGAGGGCTTGTTTCGTGGCGGGCATGATCGTCTCCTCCGCTGGGGTCATCGGGTGTGGTCTACTCGGGCACCGCGGGCGTGGGGCGGGGCTGACGGGAACTCCGGCAAAGCAGGCGAAGAAGGGGCCGGGCGTGCAGAAAAACGCCCCTCCCGATCGGGAGGGGCGTTGGGTGATGGGATTGACGGCCAGAATCAGGCCGGGAGTTTGTTCAGTTCGGCCTCGACCCGCCCGACCAGGCGGGCGACCGTGTCGGGGCCGAAGTCGAAGGGCAGTTCGGCCGCGGCGAAGAGTTCGGGCAGGGGGCGCGAACCGCCCAGGGCCAGCCCGCGCTTGTAGGCGGCCATCGCGGCGTCGACGCCCTCCTCCAGACTCTTGAGCCACAGGCCGAGCGCGCCGAGCTGGGCGATGCCGTACTCGACATAGTAAAACGGGCTGCCGAAGAGGTGCCCCTGGCGCTGCCAGATGATGGGTCGGTATTTCTCGATGCCGGTCCAGTCGACGCGGTGGCCCTGGTGGCCGAAGCGGGCCTCAAGGTCGAGCCAGGCCTTGGCGCGTTCGGCGCGGGTGTGCTCGGGGTGGGTGTAGAGCCAGTGCTGGAAGGCGTCGATCGTCGCGATCCAGGGCAGCAGGCCGACCGAGCCCTCGAGCTGGCGACGCCGGGCGCGGTTGGCCGCCTCCGTGTCCGGGTAGTACTCGTCCCAGTTGGGCATGGTGATCAGTTCCATGGCCATGCTGGCGACCTCGCAGAACTCGATCGGCGCGTGCCGGTAGTGCGCCAGCGGCTCCTCGACGCAGAACATCGAGTGGAAGGCGTGCCCGGCCTCGTGGACCATCGTCTCCACATCGCGGTGCAGGCCGGCGGCGTTCATGAAGATGAAGGCCTTGCGGCTGCGGTCGCGCATGTACTGGTAGCCGCCGGGGGCCTTGCCCTTGCGCGAGTCCAGGTCCAGCGAGGCGCCGTTCTCGGCGCCGTTGGTGTTGGTCCCGTCGCCGAGGCTGGCGAACATGCGCCCGAGTTCCGGGTCCAGGCGGTCGAACACCCGCCGGGTCTTGGCGACCAGGTCGGCCCCGCCGTCGAACGGCTGCAGGGGCGCGCGCCCGCGTGGATCCACCGCCAGGTCCCACGGGCGCAGGGTGTCGACGCCCAGGAGGCGCTGACGCTCCGCGTCGAGGCGGGCGACGAAGGGCATGACATGCCGCTCGATGCCCTCGTGGAAGGCGAAGCAGTGCTCGGGCGTGTAGTCGAACCGGTTCTTGGACTTGAAGGCGTAGCCCACATAGTTGTCAAAGCCGGCGTTGCGGGCCATGCGGTCGCGCTTGGCGATCATCTGGTCGAAGATGTCGTCGATCTTGCCAGCGTCCTGCGCCCGGCGGTCGGAGACGGCCTTCCACGCGGCCTCCCGGACCGCGCGGTCGTTGGACTCCTGGTACTTGCCCATCTGGGGGAGCGTCTTTTCCTGGCCGTCGAACTCGACCATCATCGCGCCGTTGATCGCGTCGTACTCGGTGTCCAGCCTCGTGATCTCGGTCGAGATCGCGACATTCTCCTCGCGGAAGATTTCCACCGCCGCGATGGTGTCCCGGTTGATCACGGTGTAGCGGTCGCCCAGGTCGAACCGTTTGGCCAGCGCGGCCTGCTTCTTGTCCAGCTCAAACTCCGCCGGGCGGATCTTGGGCAGCACCTGCTCGACGAAGTCGAGGTAGGCCTTCTTCTTCGACTCGCTGGCGGTGTCGCAGGTCATCCCGATGTAGCGCACCGCCCCAGCCTCGGACATGGCGGCCTGCAGTTCGGAGCGGTCCAGCAGCCAGGTCTCGAAGGCCTGGGGGGACTCGACCGGCCGCTCCTTCAGATCGGTGAACAGGGACTCGATGTTCGCCCAGGCGGAGGCGTCGAGGTCGGCGGGCACGAAGTCGCTCGCGGCGAGGCTGGTCATGGGAAGCACTCCGGATTCAGATAGGCGTCGGATAACTGGGGTGTTTTCTGGTTTTTTGATCGTAGGCCGGGGCGGGGTTGCGGCGTCGGACCGGGGCCGGCCGGGGCGCGTCCCTTCCTATGATGCCGCCGATGAGCCAGCGCATGGTGTACCGTGTTTGTAAGTCGTTCGAGGTTGAGTCGGGGCACATGCTCTCCAAGCACCCCGGGCGATGCCGCCTGCCCCACGGGCACTCCCGGCGCATCGACCTGGTGATCGCCTCCGGCGAGCTGGACGATCGCGACATGGTCTGCGATTTCAAGGCCCTCAAGCTGGCCGTCGAGGACGAGCTGGACCGCTACGACCACGCGCTGGCCGTCAACTCCGAGGACCCCGTCCTGGGCCAGCTCTGCGAAACCAACCGGACCCGGGTGGTCGTGTTCGAGAAGCAGGACCCCACGACGGAAGCCCTGGCCAGGCGCATCTACGACTTTGTGGCCGGGGAGATCGCCCGCGGCGCGTCCTACGAGGACGAGCACGGCAACCGGTTCGGGCTTTCCCCGAATCTCATGCTCGAGCGGGTGCGGGTGACGGAAACCAGCTCGAGCTGGGCGGAATACGGCATCGGCTGAGCCCCGTTCAGCCCTCGGCGGGGCGGCCCGCGGTCCGCCGGGCGTCGAACCAGCGGCGTCCGCACGGGCAACAAGAGAAAAGCCTGAGGAGGTCTCATGAGCCGCAAGAAGCGTTCGAAGATGGTCCGGATCCTGCCCGCGTTGGCGATCGGGCTCTCGCTCGGCGTCCTGGCCGGTTGGGTCAAGCAGGACCCGCCCGACGCCCCCGGCCCGGAGATCGACGCGATCGAGCACGAGCGGGCCATGGTCTCGGCCCGGGAGCTTTCGGCGGCCTTCCGCCACGCCGCGGGCGTGATCGAGCCCTCCGTGGTGCACATCACCACCGAGCAGCCGACCCGGCGCGGCTTCCGGGCCCAGAGCGGCGTGGGCTCCGGCGTGATCCTCGACGAGCGCGGGTACATCCTGACCAACCACCATGTCGTCCAGGCCGGGCGCATGATCACCGTGCGTCTCTCCGACGGGCGCACCGTCCAGGCCGAGCTGATCGGCGGGTTCGAGGAAACCGACCTCGCCGTGCTCAAGATCGATGTTCCCGGCCTCAAGCCGGCCCGCTTCGGCGATTCCGAGGCGATCGGCGTCGGCGAGTGGGTGCTGGCGGTCGGCTCGCCCTTCGGCTTCGAGCAGACCGTCACCGCCGGCATCATCAGCGCCAAGGGACGCGGGCACATCGACCCGCGGGCCTCCGAGCAGCGCATGGTGCGCTTCCAGGAGTTCCTCCAGACCGACGCGGCAATCAACCCCGGCAACTCCGGCGGCCCGCTGGTCGATCTGGACGGGCGCGTTGTCGGGATCAACACCGCCATCGCCAGCCGCGACGGCAGCAGCGCCGGGCTCGGCTTCGCCATCCCCGCCGATGTCGCCGAGGTCGTGATGCAGCGGATCATCGAACGCGGACGCGTCGACCGGGGCTGGCTCGGCGTCACGATGGACCAGCTCGACCCCAATGTCGCCTTCGAGCTGGGCATCGACGGCGGGGTGCTGCTCGACTCGGTCTCGCCCGGCTCGCCCGCGGACCGGGCCGGCCTCGAGGCCGGAGACATCGTCGTCAGCCTCAACAACCGGCGCACGGAGAGCATCACCCGCCTGGGCAACGCCATCATGCTCGCGCCGCCCGGCGAGCCCGCCCTCGTTGAGTACTACCGCGGGACGCGCCGCATGACCGCCCGCCCGGTCCTCGAGGACCGCAACACCGCCAACGCCATGGCCCTCGGCGGCGGGCGGCTGGACCGCTCCGGGCTGATCGTCGTGCCGCGCGAGATCACCATCAGCCGCCAGGGCATGCCCTCCGGCGTCATCACCGGCTACCTCATCACCGAGGTGCTCCCCGGTTCACCGGCGGACAACTCCGGCTTCCAGGCGTCGGACTTCATCGTCGATGTCGACGGCCGCAGCTTCGACACCGTGCGTGATTTCGCCGGCTTCGTCGAGGAGCACCCGCTGGACGAGCCGCTGCGCTTCAGCGTCATCCGCGGCAACGAGCGGGGCGCGATCTACCTGCGGCGCGACTGATCCGGGCCGCTGCCGGGGCCCCCGCCCGGGCCCCCGCCCGGGCGCCGGTCAGGCGTGCGGCCGGTCGACATCCGCGTCGACCGGCTCGTCGAGCATCCTCAGCTCCGGGTTGGGCAGCATGGGGTTGCGCCGCGGGACATCCGTCCGCCCGGTCCACAGCACGCGCCCGGCGTGGGCGATGTCGTCGAGCACCATCAGCAGGCTCGGCAGCACCACCAGGATGATGACCGTCGCGCTGAGCAGCCCGCAGGCGATCGTGATCGCCATCGGGATCAGGAACCGCGCCTGGAAACTCTGCTCGAGCATCAGCGGCGTCAGGCCGAGCACCGTCGTCACCGTCGTCAGCACGATGGCGCGCAGCCGCGCCCGTCCGGCGGCGATCCCCGCCTCGCGCACCGACACACCGTTCCGACGCTCGTGGTTGAAGAACTCCATCAGGATCAGCGAGTCGTTGACCACCACGCCCGCCAGCGCGATGAACCCGATCAGCGACAGGAAGGTCAACGCGTAGCCCAGGATCAGGTGCCCCCAGATCATCCCGATCGTCGCGAACGGGATCGCCGCCATCACCGCCAGCGGCTGGGTGAAGCTGCCGAACAGCCACGCGAGGATCACATAGATCAGCCCCGCGGCCAGCGCCATGCCCAGCGGCAGGGACCCGAACGACTCTTTCATGTCCTTCTGCCGCCCGCGTTCGATCAGACGCACGCCGGGCAGATCCGCCACCCGCTCGGCCAGGATCGGCGCGATCTCCGCCGCGATGCGGTCCGGGTTGCCCAGCGCCCGGTTCACATCCGCCGTGACGCTGATCGCCCGGCGCCGGTCGATGCGCCGGATGGTCGCCTCGGTCTCCCCCTCCTCGATGTCGGCCACCTCGGACAGCGGCACCGGCGTCCCGTCCGGCGTGAACACGAACTGCCGCTCCAGCGCGGCCAGCGAGCGACGCACCCGGTCCGGCGTGATCACGCGGACCTTCACATCCTCGCGATCGCCCGCGAAGGTGTACGGCTCGAGCCCGAAGACCATCGCCTGGATCTGGCGGCCAAGCGAGGCCCGCGTGAAGCCCAGCTCAGACGCGCCGTCCCGCAGCGTGAAGCGGATCTCGCGGCTGCCCGCGTCGGAGTCGTCGGCGATGCCGTACACGCCGTCGTAATCGGCGAGCACGCGCTTGATCCGCCTGACCGCCTCGTGCAGGTCCGCGCCCTCGTCGCCCACCGCGGTGAAGGTCAGCGCCGGCCCGCCCGGCCCGCCGGAGACGCCCTCCATGCGGATGCTGCGCACATCGGGGATGACGCCCAGCTCGTCCTGGATCGCCTGGATCACCTGGCTGCTGGGCCGGTCGCGGAACTCGACCGGCGTCAGCTCCAGGATGATCTGGCCCAGGTGCGACGCGTTGGACCCGAAGGTCGCCCCGTCCAGCTCGCCCACCGCCCCGGCCTGGGCGAAGATCGACGCGACCTCGGGCTGCGCCAGCGCGATCGACTCGACCCGCCCGACGACCTCGTCGGTCCGTGACAGCGCCGTCCCGATGGGCATCGTGACTGTGATGTTGATCGTCTCGGCGTCGTCCTCCTCGAAGAAGATGAACTCGAGCCGCCCGCTGGTGTACATCCCCGCCGAGACCACCAGCACGGCCAGGGCCGCCGCGATCGTGATGTACCGGTGCGTGATCGACCACTCCAGCAGCCGGGTGTAGCGAGGCATCAGCAGCGTCTGGAAGAACCACTCCCGCCCGCGGTCCATCCGCGCCTCGACCCGGCGCAGCCGCGACTCGCGCTTGCGGACCCGCGCCCGGTCCACGCCGCGCAGGCTGTCGGCCATGTGCACCGGCAGGATGTACAGGCACTCGATCAGCGAGATTCCCAGCGCGCACGCCACCACCACCGGCAGCACGCCCAGGAAATCGCCGATCTGCCCGTCGATCAACGCCAGCGGCAGGAAGGCGCAGATCGTCGTCAGCACCGTCGTGACCACCGGCCAGAGCACCTGGTCCGTGCCCCGCACCGCCGCGACCGTCGCCAGCTCGCCCCGCTCGTGGCGCGCGGCGATGTTCTCCGACACCACGATCGCGTCGTCCACCAGGATGCCGATCACGATGATCAGCCCGAACATCGTCAGCAGATTCAGCGTCACTCCCACGATGGACATCACCGCCAGCGCGCCCAGCATCGACACGATCAGCCCCAGCGCCACCCAGAACGAGATCCGCCAGTTCAGCAGCACCACCAGCGTGGCGAAGACCAGCAATCCGCCCTGGAAGGCGTTGCGCGTCAGCAGATCCAGACGCCCCTTCACGAAGCGGGCCAGGTCCGTCGAGATGTCCAGGTCCCCCGGCGGCGGCGCGACCTGGTAGCGCTCCAGCCCCATCCGGTAGGCCGCGTACCGGTCCGACACCATCGCCGGGTCCGGCGGGCGGGCCATCCGCTCCGGCCGGGCGCCGGGGTCCGCGCCGTTCCGCTCCCACGCCTCCAGCGCCGCCCGGTGGCGCTGGTCGGCCGCCCGCTCCGTGCCCATCGAGAGCAGGGCCAGCTTGACCCGCTCGCGCCGGTTCAGCTCGATGTCCTCACCGCGCCGGCCCGCCGCGTACGCCTTGACCATGTCGGCGATCCGGATCACATCCTGCTGTCCCACGCGGAACACCGTCAGCGTCATCGCCGGCTTGCCGTTGAAGCGGACCTCCAGGTCGTCGTCGACGAACCCGTCGCTGACCGTCGCGATGTCCCCGAGCCGCAGGACCCCGCCCTGGCCCTGCGCCCGCAGCACGATGTTCCGCACCGCGTCGGCCCGCTCCTCCACCCCCATCGACCGCACCGCGACCGTCGAGGTCTGCCCGCGGACCGACCCGCCGGGCATTTCCACCATCGCCGCGGCCACCCGGTCGGAGATCTCCGACAGGCTCATCCGGTGCATGACCGCCAGCTCCGGCTCCACCTCCACCCGCAGCTCGTCCGCCCGGAAGCCCTCCGGCGAGATGTCCGTGATCCCCGGCAGGCTGAGCAGATCGTCGCGGCACTGGCGGATGAAGTTCTTCATCGTCCGCTCGTCCGCGTCCCCCGCGATCGAGAGCACGATCGCCGGCAGGTTCGGCTCGATGATGTCCACGATGATGCGGTCGGACTGCTCGGGCAGGTCCTGCAGCGCGTCCATCTCGCGCTTCACTTCCGCCGCCGCCCGCTCGATCGAGACCCCGTCCTCGAACTCGACCAGCACCGCGGCCAGGCCCTCCGAGACCGTCGTCACGATCTCCTTGACCCCCGTGATGTCCGCGACGCTGTCCTCGATCTTCCTGGCCAGCGCCGACTCGACCTCCGCCGGCGCGGCGCCGGGATACGGCGCGAGGATGCTCACGATCCGCGGCTGCACATACGGGAAGAACTCACGCCGCAGCGTCAGCCCGAACAGCACCCCTGCCCCGATGATCGTGAGCATCACCAGGTTGGCGACCACCGGCTTGCGAACTCCGAAGCGGGCGATGCTCATGCCTTAGCCCCCCCCGGCCCGGTCCGCCCGGACGCCCGCCTCGTCCGAAACCAGCACCCGCGCGCCCGGCTCGAGCTGCTCGAGCGCGGTCACCGCCACCTTCGAGCCCGGGGGCGGCGCCGTCTCCGGATCCAGCACGATCCACTCCGACTCGGTCGGATCGATCTCCGGGAACCGCCCGTCGATCGCGTAGCCCGTCCGCACCGGGTGCGGCCGCACCCGCAGCTCGCCCCCCTCGTCCGGCACCAGCAGCAGGACCCGCCCCGACCGGATCGCCCGGCGCGGCAGGATCACCCGCTCGACCGTGTCCGGCGTCCGCACCCGCGCGTGCACGAACGATCCCGGCAGCATCCGGTCCGACCGCACGGGGTCCTGGCGCACCTCCACGAACACCGTGATCGTCCGGCTCGCCGGGTCCGCCTCCGGCGCCAGCCGGGTGATCGTCCCGATGTGCGTCGGACCGGCGCCGGCCGGCCCGTTCCACAGGCTCACCGCGCCGGGCTTGCCCACCACCCGGTCGATCCACCCCGCCGCCGCCGCCGGCAACCGCAGCGGCACCTCCAGCCGCGACAGGTCGACCACCTCCGCCGCCGACGCCCCCGCCGCGACGGTGTCGCCGGGTCGCGGCGTGATCGTGTGGATCACGCCGTCGATCGGGCTGGTCACCCGCGTGCGATTCAGGTTCCGTCGCGCGATCCGTTCATCCGCGCGGAGCCCGGCCAGCTCCGCCTGCAGCGTGTTCCGCCGGCTCGGGATCAGGTCGATCTGCTGGAGCAGCACCGTCAGTTCTCGCTCCGCACGACGCACCGCGGTCAACCGTGCGTCCACCTCGCCCTGGTTGGCCGCCCCCCGGTCCGCGGCCTCGCTGATCCGCTCCAGGTCCCGATACGCCGCGGCGATCTCATCCTCGGCCAGCTCGGCCTGCATCCGCAGCCGAGATGACTCCACATCCAGCGCCTCCAGCCGCGACGACGCCGCCACCACTCCCTGCTCGGCCCGGGCCAGCGCGGCCTCATAGTCCGCCGGATCGATCGCAAACAACAGATCCCCCCGGCGCACCGTCCGGCCCGCCTCCGCCTCCTCCGGGCGCTCGATCACCAGCCCCCCCACCTCCGGCGCCACCCCGGCGCGGTTCATCGAGCGCACCGTCCCGAACCCGTCCCAGGTCCGATCGACCGCCCGCGGATCCGCCGGCACCACCCGCACCGTCAGCGGCGCCGGGGGCTCGGTCCGGACCCGGCTCTGCTCGCGCCCCATGTTCATCAGCCCGAAAATCACCCCGGCCCCCACCAGCAACGCCGCGATCACCAGCAGCCGCGTGCCCAGGGCGAGCCCGAACCGCTGGCGCCGCCGGGACCTGGCCCCGGCTCGGGCGGGTTTCTTGGATGGCCCGGCGTCCTCGCGCTGGACATCGGACGCCGGCTCGGTCTGATCTCTCACGGATGGGGTCCTTGGCGGGGTGGGTCCTGGGCCCCCGAACGGGTCGTTTCGGGCGCCGCGAAGGGTGAGATGCTAGCGCGGTGCAACTTGTTGACAACGCCCACGCGGGGGTTTTCCCGCTATTGAACAATCGCCCATACGGCCGATGGCAGGGCCATGGTCAAGTACCTCGGTTCCAAAAGGCGGCTGCTCGGCGCGATCGTGGAGGCTTGCGCCGCCGACGGCGCCCGCCGCGGGACCGCCATCGACCTCTTCTCCGGCACCGCCCGCGTCGGCATGGCCCTTAAGGCCGCCGGATGGCGGGTCATCAGCAACGACCACACCGCCTTCGCCCATGTCCTCGCCACCGCCCATGTCCAGGCCGACCCCGAACGACTGGCCGAACGGGCGACCGCCCACATCGACGCCATCAACCGCCTCGACCCCGCACCCGGCTACATCACCCGGACCTACTGCGAGCAGTCCCGCTTCTTCCACCCCGACAATGGCCCCCGCATCGACGCGGCCCGGGCCTACATCGCGTCTTTGGACACCGACGACGAACTCCGCGCCGTCCTGCTCGCCAGCCTGATCGAGGCCGCCGACCGCGTCGACTCGACCACCGGCGTGCAGATGGCCTACCTCAAGCAGTGGGCCCCCCGCGCCGCCCGGCCGCTCAGCCTGCGCCTGCCCGAGATGATCGCCCGCCCGGCCGCCGGCGCCTGCCGCGCCGTCCGCATGGACGCGCTCGACGCCGCGTCGGTCCTCTCGGGCGATGTCGCCTACCTCGATCCCCCCTACAACCAGCACAGCTACCTGTCCAACTACCACATCTGGGAGACGCTCGCGTCCGGCGACGAGCCCGAGGTGTTCGGCATCGCCTGCAAGCGCGTCGACTGCCGCACACGCAAGAGCCCCTTCAACTCCAAGCGCGCCATCGGCGACGCCCTCCGCGCCGTCCTCGACCGCCTCGACGCCGGCACCATCGTCCTCAGCTTCAACGACGAGGGCCACCTCACGCGGGACCAGCTCGAAGACATGCTCGCCGCCCGCGGCCCCATCGCCGTCCTCGAACGCGAGCAGGACCGCTATGTCGGCTGCAAGATCGGCATCCACAACCCCAGCGGCCGACGCGTCGGATCGGTCGGACGGCTCCGCAACACCGAGCTGATCTTCGTCGCCGGCCGGGCCGCAGCGCGCCTGCGCGACCTCGAACCCGTCGCCGCCTGACCCCCATCCCCGACCCCCTGCCCGCGCACCGGACCGGGGCCGCCCCACGGCCGCGTATCATCCCGGCGTCCCCCACGGAGACCCCGCGATGACCACCGCCGCCGCCACCCCCTTCGACCTGCGCACCGACGAAACCCTCAAAATGCTGGCCGATTCCGGCCAGTACAAGCACCTCCACGAGCTCGACTCGCCCATGGACGCCGTCGTCCGCATGGTCGGCGACGACGGCAAGGCCCGCGAGGTCCTCTGCTTCTGCTCCAACAACTACCTCGGCCTGGCCAACGACCCCCGCGTCGTCGACGCCGGCATCGAGGGCCTGAAGAAGTACGGCGCGGGCACCGCCTCCGTCCGCTTCATCTGCGGCACCTTCACCCCGCACAACACGCTCGAGGCCACCATCGCCCGCTACATGGGCACCGAGTCCGCCTACACCTTCGTCTCCTGCTGGACCGCCACCGAGGCCCTGTTCCCCACGGTGTGCGAGCCCGGCGACCTCATCCTCTCCGACGAACTCAACCACGCCTGCATCATCGACGCCATCCGCCTGACCCCCGTGATCAAGAAGGGCGTGCTCAAGGGCGTCTACAAGCACGCCGACCTGAACTCCCTGCGCGAGAAACTCACCGCCGCCCGCGACAACACCGAGGTCACCGGCCAGATCTGGGTCATCACCGACGGCGTGTTCTCGATGGAGGGCGCCGTCGCCGACCTGCCCGGCATCCGCAAGCTCTGCGACGAGTTCGGCGCGATGCTCGTCGTCGACGACTCCCACGGCCACGGCGTCATGGGCCCCACCGGCCGCGGCACCCACGAGCACTTCGGCATGTGCCCGGGCGGGGCCGGCTTCCAGCCGGCCAACGGCGTCGTCGATGTCTTCACCGGCACCCTGGGCAAGGCCCTCGGCGGCGGCGCGGGCGGCTTCGTCGCCGGCTCCAAGCGCCTGACCGAACTGCTCATCCAGCGCGGCCGCCCCACCCTGTTCTCCAACGCCCTGCCCGTCACCGTCGCCTGCAGCGCGAACAAGGCCATCGAGACCCTGTTGGACGAGCCCCAGCGCGTCGAACGCCTGCGCCGCAATGTCGCCAAGGTGCGCAAGGACCTCGCCGCCGCGGGCTTCGAGGTCATGGACTCACCCACCGCCATCTGCCCGATCATCGTCGGCGATACCGCCAAGGCCATCGCGATGTCCAAGAAACTGCTGGACAAGGGCGTGTTCGTGATCGGCTTCGGCTACCCCGTGGTGCCCGAGGGCACCGCCCGCCTGCGGATCCAGATGTCCTCGGCCCACACGGACGAGCACATCGACCGGTTGGTTGAGGCGATCAAGTCTTTGTAAACACTGATCAGCACATCACAAGCCGCGCACGGAGGAAGCGGACTTGTCGCCTGCCAAGAACGAAGATGTCGGCTTCCTCCGTGCGCGGCTATGTGCCCTCCGCCCCCATCCCCTTCCCCCACGCCTCCGGAACCTTCACCCCCGGCGCGGCCGACCACGACGCCACCACCTCCCCCGCCCGGACGACATACCCGCACTCCGGGCATGTGTGCACGGCGTCGGGGTCCGTCGGCTCGAACAGGTCGTAGGTGCAGTTCGGGCACGGCACCAGCGCCGCGCCGGCGTTGATCCGCTTCTTGACCCGCCACCAGGCAGGCAGATCCCGACGCCGCATCAGCAACGCGATCAGCACGAAGACATACAACATCAGCCCGATGAGGGCCGCGGTGTGAAACCGCGTGTCCGTCGTGAACCGCTCCACGGCGAAATGCGCCGCAAACCCGGGAACGCTGGCCAGCATCACCACGGCAACATCACGGCAGACACGCCGGAAGACGGGCGGCAGACGCACGCGGCTTCGCTTCATGCCCGATCGTAGTTCGGCTTGTCACCGGCGGAGGCCGGCCCGGTCTCGCGCCGCTCAGTCGTTGAGGACGAAGGTGACCTTCATGTTGACGCGGTAGGCGGAGATGTGGCCGTCCTGGACATCGAGGGTCATCTCCTGGATCCAGGCGCCGGTGACATTGTCGAGGGTTTTGCAGGTTCGCTCGATGCCCTTCTGGATGGCGTGGTCGAAGCTCTTGTCGCTCTGGGCGGTGATCTCAGTGACGCGTGCGATGCTCGAAGCCATGGTTGCCTCCTTCTGGTTCTTGGTTCAGCCTAACACGCCGGGGCGATGATGCAAGGAGAAACTGGGGGGGTGGTCCGCCCGGGCCGCTGGTCCCGGATAGGCTTGGGTCATGAACGCCGCCCAGCCCTCGCCGTCGCCCGTCGGAACCATTGCGCCACCGCTGACGACGGTGGCGTTGGTGGGTCTGGGCGCGTTCGGGCGGCTGGCGGCCGAGTGCATCAAGCCGCACGCGGAGGTGCTGGTCCACGATCCGAAGACCGACGACGACACGGTGCGAGGCCTGGGCGTGCGTCCGGTGGGGCTGGAGGACGCGGCGCGGGCCGAGGCGGTGATCCTGTGCGTGCCGGTGCAGGTGATCCCGGTGGTGTGCGTGAGCCTGGCGCCCTCGCTGGCCGAGGGGGCGCTCGTGTGCGATGTCGGCTCGGTCAAGCTGCGTCCGGTCGAGTGGATGCTCGACACCCTGCCGAAGCACGCGCAGGTGCTCGGGACGCACCCGCTGTTCGGGCCGCAGACAGCGGCCGAGCTCGGCGGCGTGGCGGGCGAGCCGATCGCGTTGTGCCGGGCGCGGGTGGAGGACGCGACCTACGCCCGGGTCCGGGCCTTCCTGGAGCAGACCCTCTCGCTGCGGGTGCTGGAGATCACGCCCGACGAGCACGACCAGCAGATGGCCTTCGTGCAGGGCCTGACGCACCTGATCGGCCGGGCGGCGTGCGAGGTGCAGTTGCCCGAGCTGCCCACGGCCACGCTGGCCTACAAGCGGCTGCTGCAGCTCAAGTGCAATACCGAGTGCGACGCGCCGGAGTTGTTCGAGGCGATCGAAAAGCTCAACCCCTACGCGAAGAACGCGCGGCAGGCGTTCATCAAGGCCATCGAGGAAGTGGCCGGCTCGATGGACAAGGCCTGAATCGGGCCGAGGGTGCGCGGTCAGCGCCGCCACTTGCGGACGGCCACGCCGTCCTTGTACGCGATGTGCAGCGCGTGGTCCTGGGTGGTCTTGCTCGATCCACCGAAGAGCAGGAACACGCGCCCGCTGCTGGCGGACTTGCGGGTCCACTGCCAGGTCAGGACCTCCTCGCCATCGTCGTTGACGGTGCGGGCGGTCGGCTCGCCGAGCATGGCGACGGTCTGCTCCGGGCTTGTGCGGTGGAGGGTCACGCCAGCCTCGGCGGCGGGCTCGACGCGGTTGCCGCTATACGCCGTCGCGCTGGACGAGGTGACCAGGCAGCCTGGCAGCGCCAGCAGGGCGACGCCGGCGAGGATGACGGTCGGAATGGTGCGTGCGCGTGGTGGCATGGATCGGCTCCGTGGTGGTCTGTCGGGGAACCGCGGCGTGCGTGCGGCGGCTGACGGGTTCCTGGGAATCCTTCGCGCATTGTTCTCCGTATGGGCGTGGCATCTGGCAAAATTTGCAGCCGACGGTTGGATGGCGGGGGCCGTTCGGGTATGTTCGATGCATTCCTCACTTTTCGCGGCCATACGCGGTTGCTTGTTTCCACATTCATCTCTGGAGATACTCATGCCGTTTCGTCACACCGTCGTGCTTGGTCTCTCGTTGATTCTCGGCTCAGGGGCCGCGTTCGGGCAGTCGGCCTCCGACGCGTTCACCTACCAGGGATCGCTGACCCAGAGCGGCGCGGCCTACACCGGGCCCGCGACGATCGCACTGGCGTTCTTCACCCAGCAGACCGGCGGCAGCCCGGTCGGCTCGCACGCGGCGGCGGCGGAGGTGACCAACGGCGTGTTCACGATCGACATCCCCCTGGATGCGGTGGGCCCGGCCCAGGCGTTTGACGATCTCTGGGTTGAGATCACCGTGACGACCGACGCCGGCGGCACGGCCACGCTGTCGCCACGCCAGGCGGTGCGGTCCGCCCCGGTCGCCGGCTACGCCCGCTCGACGCGGGGTGTGTCGGTGGACGGGCAGGGACGCGTGGGGCTGGGGACGGACGCGCCCACGCACGCCGTCCATGCATCGGGCGACGGGCACCTGGCGTTGCTGGCCGAGTCGTCCAGCACAATCGGGACCTGGCTCAATATTCGGAACACGAGTGAAGGCGGTCGTTTCTGGCGTTTGATCTCGAGCGGTCAGGACAACGGCGAGGGCGCGGGGAATCTGCTGATCGGTCATGGTTCGGAAGCCAGCTCGCAGGATCCTGTCATGACTTTGTTGTCGAATGGAAGGGTGGGCATCGGGACAGAGAGCCCGCAGCACCAGCTGGATGTCCTGGGTGTTGTGGGTGCGAACGAGTACCGGCTTACGGGCACCGGTTGGAGCACGCTGACATCATCGGGTCTCCAGTCAGGTTTTTTCCCGGCGGATGGGATCATTGTCAGACCGGGGGGACAAGCTGGTCTGCGGACTGCGAGTTCGAGCGTTTCGTTCACCGTTCGAGGTCAGTTTCCCGAAGAGTTTCTTCTCAGGGTCGAACCGTCGGACGGCTCTCCGAGATTCATCGTTGACCCGAACGGCAGGTCGAGCTTCAACGGGTTCCCGCACCCGACCACATCGCTTCTCGTCATCAACGCCTCGAACCGCGAAAACGCATTCTGGGTGACCAACCCGAGCGGCGGGACGCTGTTCCGCGTATCTTCCTCCGGCACGCTCACCGCCGGCGGGGCCAAGCTGTTCGACATCGACCACCCGATGGACCCCGGCATGCGCCTGCGCCACGCCGTGGTCGAGTCGCCGGAGTACGGCACGCAGTACCGCGGGCGGGCCGTCATCGGCGACGACGGCCGGGCCGAGGTCGAGCTGCCGCGCTACTTCCAGGCGCTCAACACCGATGCGCAGTACCAGCTCACCTGCGTGGGCGGGTTCGCGCCGGTGTACATCGAGTCGGAGGTCTCGGACAACCGCTTCGTGATCGCCGGCGGCACGCCCGGGCTGCGGGTCGACTGGGTCGTCACCGCCGTGCGGAACGACCCGTGGGTCCACGAGAACCCGCTGGAGGTCGAGGGGCCGGACCACAACCGCCGGGCGGAGCGGTGAGCCCGCTTAGGCGTCGCCGAGCATCCGCTCGGTGTCGGCCAGGTCGGTCTCCATCACCTCGATCTCGTCCGCGTCGATCAGGCCCGCGGCGACCAGCCGGGCGCGGGACAGGGTGATCTTCGCCTCGGTGATCCGCCCCGCCGCGGCGTAGGCCCGGGCCTGGACCTCGAAGAAGCACGCGTGGTCGAAGGGGGTCAGGGCCCGGTCCGAGCAGAGCGAGCGGCAGCGCTCGGCGTGGTGCAGGGCCGGCTCGGCCCGGCCCAGGGCCGCGTAGACCCTGGCGCACTGCCAGTGCGAGCGGAAATGGTGCTGGGCCGTGCCGGACCGGAGCCAGAAGTAGGCCGAGGCGTGGGCGGCGTGGACCATCTCGTCGTCCTGCTCGGGCGTGCGGCGGGGGGTGTCGAGCAGCGCCCAGGTCCGGTTGAACAGGTCGGCGGCCAGCTTGCGGTCGGATGCGGCGGTCATGCGGCCAGCATACGCCCGCGGCGCGGGGGCGATACGCTGTGCCCATGGACACGCCCGCCGAGCACGCCAGCGCCCGCGACGCCGCCGTGGCGATCGTGCGCCGGCTGCGCGAGCACGGCTTCACGGCCTACCTCGCCGGCGGGTGTGTGCGCGACGAGCTGCTCGGCCAGACGCCCAAGGACTTCGATGTGGCCACCGACGCCCACCCGGACGACATCCGCGGGCTGTTCCGGCGGACGGCCGAGGTCGGGGCGGCCTTCGGCGTGATGCTCGTCCGCGAGTTCGGCCCGACCATCGAGGTGGCGACTTTCCGCGCCGACGGGCCGTACACGGACAAGAGGCGGCCTGATTCGGTGGCGTTCTCCGACGCCGAGCACGACGCCCAGCGACGGGACTTCACCGTCAACGCCCTGTTCATCGATCCGCTGGCCGAGGGCGACGAACGGATCATCGACTTCGTCGGCGGGCGGCGCGACCTGACCGGCAAGACCCTCCGCGCGGTGGGGGACCCCGACCGGCGGCTGGGCGAGGACCACCTGCGGGCCCTGCGCGGCGTGCGCTTCGCCGCGCGGTACGGGCTGGCCATCGAGCCGGGCACGGCCGAGGCCATCCGGCGCCACGCGGCCAGCCTGCAGGGCGTCTCGCGCGAGCGGATCGGCGAGGAGATGCGCCGGATGCTCACCCACGACAGCCGCGGGCGGGCGGCGCGGCTGCTCCATGAACTCGGGCTGGCCGGCGCGGTCTTCGGCGAGGAGCGGGACTACGACCCCGCGCCGGTGGACGGGCTGGGCCCGGACGCGTCGTACGCCGCGGCGCTGGCCGCGCTGCTGATCGGGCGCGGGGCGTGGGTGATCGACCGGCCCGACCCGGAGGTGGTCCCGAAGGTGCGCCGGGCGCTGCTGCTGTCCAACGACGAGCGCGACGGCCTGCGCAACAGCCTCCACGCGCTCGCGGCGTTGCGCCGATCGTGGGACGGGCTGGGCGAGGCCGGGCGCAAGCGCCTGGCGTCGGACCCCGGTTTCGCCGACGCGATGGCGGTGCTGACCGTCCTCGACCGGCCGCGGGCGGCGGCGGCCCGGGCCGAGGTCGACCGCCTGCGCGCCCGCCACGGCGGGCTCCGCCCCGAGCCGTACCTCGACGGCGATCAGCTCATCGCCATGGGCCTGACGCCCGGCCCGCGGTTCGCGTCGATCCTCGAACAGGTCTACGACGCGCAGCTCGAGGGCCGCGTGGCCAGCGCGGGCGAGGCGCGGGAACTGGCCGAACGCCTCGGGGCCGGTTGAGCCCGGCTCAGGTCCCCTTCGTGTCGCCGAAGAGCCGGATATGCAGCCGGTCGCCGTAGCGCCAGCCCCGGCTGCGGCAGGCCTCGACCACCCACGCGACCGACGCCGGGTCCGGCACCGTCACGCCCTCGGGCATCAGCACGATGTCCTCGGGCCTCCAGCCGCGGACGCGGGCGAGCATCGCGTCGATCTCGTCCAGGTCCGCCGGGCCGGTGACGACGAACTTGAGCTGGCGGTCGGGCGCGCCCGCGATCAGTTCGGTGATCGCGTCGGGGTTGAAGCGGCGTTGCTCGTGGCGCTCGGCCCAGGCGCCGGAGGGGTCGCGGGGGTCGTTGTGCGGTGTCGAGTTGGCCAGCTTGGGCGATAGGCTCATCAGATGGCAGCGCACGCCGGGCCGCGTCACGGTGCCCGCGGTCTCGATGGTGATGTGCATGCCCGCCCGGTGCAGGGCGTGGGTGATGGGCACGAGCTGGGGGAAGATCATCGGCTCGCCGCCGGTGAGCACGGCGTGGCGCACGCCGCTGGCGCAGGCCTCGGCGACCACCTCTTCGATGGTGCGTTTGACCGACTCGGGCTTCCAGCTCGCGTAGGGCGTGTCGCACCAGGTGCAGCGCAGGTTGCACCCGGCCAGGCGAAGGAACCACGACGGCACGCCGGTCAGTTTGCCCTCCCCCTGGATCGAAACGAACGACTCCGACACGGGCAGGGTCCCGTCCGCGCCGTTGGCGTCGGCACGCGGGCCTTGTTCCGCCCGGACGGTCAGCGGCACATCGCCCATCACGCCGTCCCCGCGTACTTGGTCGGGTCCGCCACGCCCGCGCGTTCGAAGCCGCGCCGGCGCAGGCGGCAGGAGTCGCACCGGCCGCAGGCGAGGGCCTCGCCGCCCGCCACGACCGGGTCGTAGCACGAGTGCGTCATGGCGTAGTCCACGCCCAGGGCCGTTCCCGCGCGGATGATGTCGTCCTTGCCCATGCCGATCAGCGGCGTGTGCACCGTGAAGCCGTTGCGCTCCACGCCCGCCTTCGTCGCCAGGTTGGCCGTCTGCTGGAAGCTGGCGATGAACTCGGGGCGGCAATCGGGATAGCCCGAGTAGTCCACCTCGTTGACCCCGATGAACAGATCATGGGCCCCGAGCGTCTCGGCGAGCGCCAGCGCGACCGAGAGGAACACCAGGTTCCGTGCGGGGACATAGGTGATCGGGATGTCGTTCACCGCCCGCCCGCCCGACCGGTCCTTGGGCACGGCCACGCCGGGGTCGGTCAGCGCGCTGCCGCCGAAGGAGCCGGTGTCGATCGGGAACACCCGGAACGAGGCGGCCCCGAGGGCCTCGGCCACCCGGCGGGCGGCGTCGAGCTCGTGCCGGTGGCGCTGGCCGTAGTCGAAGGCCAGCGCGTGGCAGGCGAACCCCTGTTTTTGGGCGATGGCCAGCACGGTGGCGCTGTCCAGCCCGCCGGAGAGCAGGACCACTCCGGGGCGGTGGTGATCGGGATTCAGCCCATCGGAGGGGGACATCGCGTGAAACGGTACGCCGTTCAGCGTGGTTGTGCGGGAACCGTCCGGATTGTGCAACACTCGGGGGAGAAAGTCGTTAGACTGGGGTCATGCCGATGTCGCTCCTCAGTGCGACGGTGTTGCGGGTTCGTCCCGCGGGGGTGACGGTGGACTTCTGTCCGGTCTGCCGCCAGGAGCGACGCTTCCGGCTGGCCGTGCTCGACCATCGTCGGATCGTGCTGTTGCTGGACCGGGGGCAGGTGGGGCACCCGCACCACGAGCTGACCTGCAAGTCCTGCGGCTGCAAGACCGAACGCCCGGCCGAGGAGCGGCCGATGCCGCACATCCCCGCCGGCCCGGCCGCGGAGACCTACGAGCCCGAGTGCCTGCCGATCGTGCGTCAACGCATCGAGGACTGCACGCGGATGGAGGCGGCCCGCAAGGCGGGCAGGCTCAAGCCCGAGGGGCGCGAGGAGATGATCCGCCACGCGGTCCACTGCTTCGCACGGATCTACGACGAGGAACCGACCGAGCGCATCACGCCCGCGGCCAGCGCCATGCTCTGGCTGGCGACGATCGGGCTGGCGGGCGTGGCGTTGTTCGCCTGGTTCAGCTGGAACCAGCCGCTGCTCGCGGCGGGCTGCGCGCTGGCGTTGCTGCTGCTCTGGATCGGCCTGTGGTACTGGATCATGACGCACTCGCCCCGCAAGCGGGTGCGCATCTGGCTGGCGATGGCCCTGGCCCCGCTGGACGCGACCGAGGCCGAGATCCGCCAGGCCCGGCGCGAACTCCAGGCCATCCGCATGAGCGCCGGCTTCAAGATCCGCCCCCACAAGGTCCGCGGCCGCATCGAGCGCATCCGCAAGTCGGGGATGGTGCCCGGCTGAGGCGAACCGCTCGTCTCGGGCCGGTTCACACGAGCTTGCGCAGCACGCCCGCGTGGAAGCCGCGGCCCTCTTCGCGGAACTTGCGCTCGAAGTTGGTGCCGACCAGCTCGCCCTCCCGGGCCGAGCCGGGCCGGTCGAAGGCGAGCATCTCGTAGGGCTGGTCCGGCAGAGCGGGCAGCTCCCGGGCCGCATCCGCCGGGACCGGCGGGATGTCCTTCGGGGCGGGGCCTTTCAGGCCGCCCGGCGTGCACCACACCGCGAAGTGCGCCTCGTCCCAGGCCCACAGGTCATCGTGGTCCGTCACGACGCGCAGCTCGCCGCCGGGAACGAGGGCCTTCCACGCGTCGAGCAGGAAGCGGTGCTGGACCACGCGGTTCTTGTGGTGCTTGCGCTTGGGCCAGGGGTCGGAGAAGTACAGGTGGATGACCGAGCAGATCCCCGCCGGACAGCGCCAACGCAGGAACTCGGTCGCGTCGGCGCGGAGCAGGCGGACATGCATGAACGAGCCGTCGGCGGCGCGCCGGCGTCGGACGCGGTCGGCCGCGTAGGCGCAGAACTCGCCGGCCCACTCGATGCCCAGGAAGTTGGTGTCCGGCTCCAACTCCGCCTGCTGGACGAGGAAGGTGCCCTTGCCCGAGCCGATCTCGAGTTCGAAGCGCCGCTCGGGGTGCGGGAACCACGCGCGGGGGTCGATCCGCCCGGCGTCCGGGTCGGTCAGGATCTCGTCGGGCAGGGTGCCGAGCTCCTCCTGCGAGATCGCCACCACACCGGGTGCGGGATCGAGCGGGCGGCCGTGTCCGAGTCCGAAGCTCATGGGCGGGGATGGTAGGTATTCAACGCAGAGCAGGCCAAGTTCACGCCGAGAACATCAAGAATCTGTTGAACGCGATGATCGCGAAGAACTCGAAGGAAGAGGTATGTTGTTCGGTCAAGTTGATTCGCCTGCTTCTGGAAACCGACCAGATCGGTTTCAGTTCTGAACTCTCTGCTTCGCGGTCTTCGTGTCCTTCGCGTTAAAATCTTTCTCCTGTCATGTCAAAATGCGTGAACTTGGCGTGCTCTGCGTTCCATTACACCTCCCTCCCTAAACTCCGCCCATGAAGGCCGGACACAGCCCCGTCAACCCCCTCCAGGCCGCCCGCGCCCCCGACCTTGCCGGCGTGGTCCAACTCCGCGTCCGTTACGCCGAGTGCGACCCGATGGGCGTCGCCTACCACGCCAACTACCTCCCGTGGATGGAGATCGGCCGCACCGAGCTGCTGCGCACCAGCGGCGTGTCCTACGGCGTCATGGAGGCCGAGGGTTTCTTCCTCGTCATCACCCGTTGCGAGATCCGCTACCGGCGTCCCGTCCGCTACGACGACCTCGTCGAGATCCGCACGAGCGTCCAGAGTGCGGGCCGCATCAAAATCCGCCACCACTACGAGATCGCCCTGCTCGAACGCCACGGACGCGCGCCCGACCCATCCGACCCGGCCGTGCCCGCCGACGGCGTCTGCGCGATCGGCACCACGGAGCTCGCCTGCGTGAGCGCCGAAGGCCGCCCGCGTGAACTCCCCGCCTGGCTGACCGCCAAGTAGCGCCTGCGCCCGCCTTTCCCGGTGCGCCGAGGCAAGAGTGCCGACGCACGGCGCCCGCATCGGAAGCCGCACGCACCATCACGGCGATGATGACCCTGTCAAGGTTCATTGAGTTCGTTGTGGTGCTGAACCGCCCAGTCGTGCATGGCCATGAGCACCGGCTCGAGGCTCCTCCCGAGCTCGGTCAGCTCGTACTCGACCTTTGGAGGGATCTCCGCATGGACGGTGCGTGTCACAATCCCGCGCTGTTCGAGCTCGCGGAGCTGTTGGGCCAGCGTGCGGTGAGAGATGCCGCGCAACGCGCGGTTCAGCTCGTTGAACCGGCGTGTTCCGGGTATGAGTTCATGGATGACCATGGCTTTCCAACGCCCGCCGATGATCCCGAGGGTGACTTCGACCGGGCATCCGACATCTTTTCTGCTCATGGGCTGGATCCCCGGTTACTTCCTGGTTACCTGGTGACCTTGATGTTCGCTCTTGGCAGCGATCGATTCGCAGGTACACTGCTCCGTAGCAGAATAGCCGCACGCGCGGCGTTCTGGCTCCCCCGATTTTGGGGATGTTTCTTGATCGCAGGATTTGAAGAACGAAAGGACGACGCCATGAGCAAAGGTTTCAAGTATCGCCGGCTGGATCGGGATGACTCGGCGGTGCTGCTGGTGGACCACCAGTCGGGGCTGTGCAACATCGTGGGCGATTTTTCGCCCGATGACTTCAAGAACAATGTGCTGGCGCTGGCCGAATCGGCGAAGTACTTCGGCCTGCCGACGGTGCTGACGACGAGCTTTGAGGAAGGGCCGAACGGCCCGCTGGTCCCGGAGCTGAAGGAGATGTTCCCGGACGCGCCGTACATCGCGAGGCCGGGCCAGATCAACGCGTGGGACAACGAGGAGTTCGTGGAGGCGGTCCGCGCGACCGGGAAGAAGCAGCTGATCATCGCGGGCGTGGTGACAGAGGTGTGCGTGGCGTTCCCGGCGCTGTCCGCGATCGAGGAAGGCTACGAGGTGTTCGTGATCACGGACGCGTCGGGAACTTTCAACCAGACGACGCGGGAATCGGCGTGGCTGCGGATGCAGGCGGCCGGCGTGCAGCTGATGACCTGGTTCGGGGCGGCGTGCGAGCTGCACCGCGACTGGCGGAACGATGTGGAGGGGCTGGGGACGCTGTTCTCGAACCACCTGCCGTCGTACCGGAACCTGATCACGAGCTACAACGCGTTGAGACAGCCGGTGGGGTGAGCGGGGGGCGGGGAGGCACGGGGTGGCCGGCGGGGGCACCCCGGGGCCCCCGGGGGCGGGCGCCACCCGGGGGGGGCTGCGGGGCGGCGCGACCGGGGGGGCGCGGCGGGGGCCACGTTCTCCGGGCGCACCGCCGAGCTCGCGCTGGACCTGGCCGCCGCCCACGTCGACCTGCTCGACCTG
>JAFIFX010000006.1 GCA_020831805.1 Planctomycetota bacterium
AGCGCAACCGGACATGCGCCGAACCTGCGCTACGCGAGATCTAGAGCCGCTCTAGATATCAACCCAGCACCGTCTCTCGCCTACTCGATGTATCTCGGAGTTGGTTGCAGGGGACAATTCGCGGCCCAGGAGCGGGCGGCCCGCTGATCCAGCGGTGGACCGCAGCCCGAGTGTTTCAGGAGTTGCCTCAGTCAGACCTGCTCCTACCAATCAGACACCTGCGGACTCTGTACGCTGTCCCAGACGCGATACTTGAAGCCGCCAGCCATGCAGCATTTGAAGCCAATGAATTCCTGTGCGGATTTGCGCGGCTAAATCAATACAACTCTCGTCCCATGCAGGCTTTCCTCAAAAAGATGGATTGGAATAACTACATTTATAAATAAAGCCTTGAGCTACGCGTCTCGGCCCATATATTAGCTGGTATTTCCGCCCCTCCGCAACTGCTTATCCTTTCGCACCTCTGCAATGACACGGGCGTTGATCTGAATACGCTTGGCGAGCTGTGATGCGGATAGCCTTCGCTTACGAGCAGTGTTCAGGCAAAAATTAAGTTCCCAGTCATTGATCCACTTCTTGTCGTAAGCAAACTTACCGGCTTCAACATTCAAAGCCTTTTCTTGATTTTTAACAATCCGCTTAATGCCGGCCGCGACCGTATCAGCGGGGATGTCCATGAATTTGCGAACGCAGACATTCCCAACAAATGTTGAATGTCCGTTCTCGGTGTTCCTGAGCCAGCACAGCTCCGAGATTGGGTAGTGTCCACATGGACACTGTTCGGGTGAGTAGCCGTCCTTGTCGTCCTCGTCGTAGATGATCTCGACATAATCGAGCTGCCATTCGTGACGTGCGAGATCCCAATGTTCCGCCTTGCTCAAAGTAACGATATGATTCGATAGGTTTCGAAAATTGTGTCCCATTCGAATATCCAATAATCAAATGTGTGTTGCTACAGACTCTGCTCATGTCGCCGGGTTATCACGCAAAACAGGTCTTTGTGTGATTTTCACAAAGCAGTCACCCCATCTCCCCACAACACCCCCGCCACCTTCTCCAAGTCATACCCCCGCCCCCACTTCACCCGCACCACCCGCACCCCCGCGGCCCCCAACGCCCCATCCACAAACCCGTCCCGCTCCTTGACCTTCGCCCGCCGGTGCGACGAGTCATCCAACTCCACCGCCGCCACCACCCCGAAGTCGCTCGCCCGCACCACCACAAAGTCCACATGCTTCTGATTCGCGCGGTTCCGCAGCGTGGTCGACTTCGACCGATCCAACCCCCGCTTCGGCTTGACCAGATCCCCCAGCCGCACCTTGCACATCACAAGGAACTCCTCCCCCGCCCCGGCGGGGGAGGTGGCACGCGAAGCGTGACGGAGGGGGTCTCCCCGCGGCCCCGCCTTCGCCGCCTCAACCAGCACCGGATAGAACGCCGCCTCCGCCTCCGTCAGCAACGCCCCGCACGCGGCGTACTCCAACGCAACCGGCTTCTTCCCGCCTTCCGCCGAACCAAACTTCCGCCCGAGCAACCCGATGACCGCCGCCGCGCCCACCAACACCAGCAGCACCACAACCAAGCCGATCCAACCCATCACAAACCTCTCTAGCACTGAGAACGACCCAAATGCTACCAGAAACCCCGCCCCTTCGCCCAACTCCGAGCACCCAGTGCCTCATGCCTAGTGCCTCCAAACATCCACCCCCGTGCGCTGTTTTCGTGTCATCCCCAAAACCCCCTTGAACCCGCCCGCCGCCGCGGTATCTTGAGGGCATGAACACAACCCAAACACCGCGCGTCCGTCACGAAACCGCCACCCACCCGAACCACACCCCCAACCCCCACTGGCCCCACCCCTGGCCCGACCCGACCACCATCCACGACGGCGACCCCCTCGACGACCTCCCCCCCGACCGCCTCGCCGCCCTGATCCCCGCGGTCCTCTCCGACTGGGACTGCCCGGTCATGAGCGAACTCGGCCTCTGCCGCCAGCACCGCATCACCCTTGCCCAGCTCCACGCCATCGCGGCACTCCCCCGCTTCCAACGCGCCCTCGCATCCCTCCGCGCCGTCCGCGAAGCCCGCCGCCCCGCCATCGAGGCCCGCGCCCACGCCACCGCCATCGACCGCCTGACCTGCATCGCCACCTTCGAACCCACCAGCGCCACCCACGCCAAGGAAGTCCGCCTGGCCATCAAGGCCCTGCTCACCCTCGTGACACCGCCTCTGGACAAGCCGCGCCCGGCAGGTAGCGGCCCGGCACCCGCCACAACCACCGAACACGCCCCAGCCTAAAAAAGAAGCCCCGAACGAAGTGAGCGGGCGGGCAAAGCCAAAACCGCCGCCTGACCAATCCCGGCGCCGTCCCGCGAGAGCAAGGGTGGAAGGGCTTGCGACACCCCCAACGCCACCGCCCCCGTCACTGGCATTCCAGGCTCCATAAGAAAGCCCCGAGCGTCAGCGAGCGCGCAGGCCAAGCCACAACCACCACGCCCCCAACACCCACCCCCGCCTCCCCCCTCCGCGCCCTCCGCGTGACCTCTGCACCTCAGCGCACCTCTTCCTCCCCCTCAATCGTCAAACGCACCCGCCCCGGATGCCCGAACCACGAGTACCGCTCCGCGCCCTCGTACTTGTCCTTCAGCACCTTCACCACATCCTCCATCGACCCGTCCGCCGGCACCCACCCGCCGAACACATCGGGGAAGTCCACCTTGCAGTTCGCGCACTTCTTCGCGTCCTGGAACCGGATCGGGCACCAGAACGACTCCACGTTCCGCAGCATCTCCGTCCCCAGCGACCACACCCCCGTCATCCAGTCGCAGTACAGGCACCACACCAGGTCGTGCCCAACCAGCCCGGAAAACTTCTGCCGCGACACATTGATCCACTCGCCCGACTTGTACCGCGGGAACCGCACCAGCCACACCAGCGGCGGGTACGCCACCACCTCCGCCACCCGCACCATCCAGAACACCGGCACCGCCAAGGTCGTCACCCACAACGCCGCATGATTCCGAGGCCGCCCCACCAGCGCGTTGAGCACCTTGACGATCCGCGGTCCCTTCATCGCCTTCCGATTCGCCAACTCATGCCCCCACCCCCACACCGTCAGCCCCACCACCTGCCCCGCAATCCCCCCCAGCACCCCCCACCACCCGAAGAACACCGCCCCCAGAAGCCACGGCAGCACCGTGAACCAGGTCACGATCACATCCAACCCCGGCGCCCGACACCAGAACCCCCCCAACCCCCCGCCGACCTTCCCCACCCCGTGCAAGACCATCGCCCCGCCCAACACCCCCGCGACCGTGATCCCAAAAACCAGAAGCATGTTTTCCATGCCGCAAGCCTACCCGACTTTCACCACCTCCACGCAACAATCCCCACAGGATCCCTTCACCCATCCCGCCCCTAGAATCCCCCCCCACCATCCCCTCTCCGCGCCCTCTGCACCTCCGCGTACCTCCCCTCCCCGCTCTTCATGGCCAAGAACAAGAAAAAAACCGACGCCCCCACCATCGAGAACCGCCGGGCGCGCCACGACTACTTCATCGAGGACACCCTCGAGGCCGGCATCGTCCTGATGGGCTCGGAGGTCAAGGCCATCCGCGACGGCCGCTGCTCCATCGCCGAGGGCTACATCTCCATCGAGACGACCCCCAAGCTCCGCATGGTCATGCACCAGACCGACATCGGCCAGTACCAGCCCTCCGGCGCCCTCAACCACATGCCCAAACGCGACCGCGTCCTGCTTGCCCACAAACGCGAACTGCTCAAACTCGCCCGCCAGGTCGAGCAGAAGGGCGTGACCCTCATCCCCCTCAAGCTCTACTTCAAAGAGGGCAAAGCCAAGGTCCTCGTCGGCCTCGCCCGCGGCAAGCAGTCCCACGACAAACGCCACAGCATCGCCGAACGCGACGCCCAACGCGACCTCCAGCGCGCCATGTCCCGCAAAGTCATGCGCTGAAAACAGGCACCGCAGCGGGCGCCACGGGTTGACCCGAAGGGCAACCCGTGCCCCCAGCCCCCAGGCTTCACAGAATCGGGGCCAGCAACTGCGCCGCGTTGTCCAGCAGCTTCGACCCGAAGGCCCGTTTGTCCCACCCGCCCTCGGTCAGGCAGATCGAATCGGCGATGTACCGATGCTGGATATACCGCATCTGCTCGGCGATCTGCTCGTCATGCACGAAAATCGACAGCTCGAAGTTGATCCACAGCGACCGCCGGTCCATGTTGGCCGAACCGAGCAGCACCAGCCGCCGGTCGATCACCGCCGTCTTGGAATGCAATAGCCCGCCGCGGAACTGCACGACCTGCACCCCGGCCCGGAGCAGCTCGTCGAAGTACGACCGCGAGGCGTGCCGGACCAGGATCGAATCGACCCGCTCGGGCACGATCAGCACCGTCCGGACCCCCCGCTTGGCCGCGGTGGTCAGGGCCGTCATCATGCTGTCGTCGGGCACGAAGTACGGCGTGGAGATCACCAACTCCCGCTCGGCGGTGTACATGGATTGCAGCAGGACGCGCCGGAGTTCGTCCGGGTCGTCGCCCGGGCCGGAGGAGATGATCTGGACCGCGCTTTCCCCGGCCCGGACCGGCTCGTCGGGGCGCTCCTCGGCGAGGGTTTCGTCGGGCGATTCGACGCACCAGTCCATGGCGAAGACCAGGTCCATCGCGTGGGCCGCGGGGCCCTCGACGCGGGCCATGATGTCGACCCAGGGGCCGATTTTTTTGCCGCCGACCTGCCGGCTGCCGCTCCCGGGCCCGCGCGGCTGCTTGAACACCTTGGGGTCGGCCATGTTCATACTGCCGGTAAAGGCGGTCCGGCCGTCGATGACGACGAGCTTGCGGTGGTTGCGCAGGTCGATCCGGGCGGCCCAGACGCGCAGGGGGTTGACGGGCAGGGCCTTGCGGACCTCGGCGCCGGCGCGGCGGAGCAGGTGGACATGGCCGCCGTCGAAGAAGGGGCGGGAGCCGACGGCGTCGGCGAGGAGCCGGACATGGACGCCGCGTTTGGCCGCGTTGATGAGCGCTTCGGTGACCTGATCGACCCGGCCGCCGGGGGCATAGATGTAGAACATCAGGCTGATGGTTTTTTGTGCCTTGGCGATCTCCTCGAGGATCACGGGGAAGAAGGCGTCGGCGTCGTCGTGGAGTTCGATGGCGTTGTCGGCCAGGGCGGGGATGGGGCTGGTGGCGCGGGCGAGGCGGTTGAGGGGGGCGAAGAGGGGGCGGTTTTCCGGGTCTTCGGGGGCGGCGAAGGGTTCGAGGGCCTGGAATCGGGCCTCGGCGGCTTGTTCGAGGGCGCGGATGCGGCGGGCTCGTTTGCGGGTCAGCCAGGACTCGCCGACGAGGATGTAGAGGACCACGCCGAAGATGGGCAGCCAGGCCAGGACCGCCAGCCAGGCGAGGCTGACGCCCTGGGAGCGCCGGCGGGAGATGACGCGGAAGGCCACGCCGATGATCGCGGCCCAGTAGGCGACGAAGATGATCGTCGGGATGTAGGCGGTCCAGTCGAGCACGGCCTCGGAGGATATCCGGGGGGAAGTCCGGGGGCACGGGGTGCGGAGCACCGGTTGCCCTTCGGGTCAACCGGTGGCACCCGGAGGCGCCCGTTTAGATGCCGCGGGTTTTGATGGATTGGGCGAGGCGGAGCTTGATGCGGGCGGCGTCTTTTTCGTGGGCGATGGCGTCCTGGGCGGCGAGGGGGTCGGCGGCGTCCGTGGGGACGGCGCGGGCCTCGGCGGCGGCGAGTTCGGCCTTGGCGTCCTGCTCGACGATGTGCTCGGCGGGGATGGCCTTCTCGGCGAGGATGGTCAGCTCGCCTTCGCCCATTTTGAGGAAGCCCTGGTCGATGAAGTAGTGGCGTGAGCCGCTGCCCTTGGCGGCGGCGAAGTCGAGGCGGAGTTCGCCCATGCCGAGGCGGGCGACGATGGGGGCGCGTCCGGGGAGGAAGCCGATCAGGCCGTCCCAGGCGGGGACGGAGGCGTAGGCGACCTTGTCGGAGACGAGTTCGGCGTCGGGGGTGACCAAGCGGCAGTGGAAGGTGTCGGGCATGGTGGGGTCCTCCGGGGTAATCGGGGGGCAGTATAGTTGCGGGCAGGACAGCGGGCGAGGAAAGGGGATTGGGGATCGACGTCGACTTTGCCAATGCGGATCTGACGACCGTAGCCTGGGCCTGGCTCAAATTCATCGCCGAGTTGCGGAGAACCTTGACGACCGCTATTCTGGCCGTGTGAACGACCACCGAACCGAGTACAAAGTAGGCGACTTCTTGGAGTGGCAGCGAGGAGGTCAACTCCAACTCAGTCCAGCCTTCCAGCGTCGATCTGTCTGGAAGAAGGGAGCGAAATCATTCCTCATAGACACGATTCTACGAGGGTACCCAACGCCTCCAGTGTTTCTCCGCGACTTACCCTCAAACTTGAAAACGCTTAAATCTGAAAGGGAAGTAGTCGACGGCCAGCAGCGACTGCGGACGGTGTTTTCGTTCATCGATCCCGACTGTCTCGACGACTACATGCCTGAGTCAGACGACTTCACCATTCTCAAAGCCCACGACGCGACCATAGCAGGGCTCCGCTTTAATGATTTTCCCAAGTCGCTAAAGCAGTCAGTTCTCGATTACAAATTCACCGCTACTGTGTTCTCAGCGGACACGGAAGACCGTGAAATACTGACTATTTTTGCTCGAATGAATGCCACAGGTGTGCGCCTCAATGACCAAGAACTGAGAAATGCTGAATACTACGGCGAGTTCAAGACCTGCTCCTTCTCCCTCGCTACAAAGTATCTGGACTTCTGGATCGACAACCGAATTTTCGGCCATGGACAAATAGCGAGAATGAAAGAGGTTGAACTCACGAGCGATCTGATAATTCTGATTATCAATGGAATCTCAGGCAAATCGAAGTCTACGATAGATAAATTTTATCGAGACTATGACGACGAAATGCCCGGCCGAATGGAGATAGAACGCCGGTTTGATTCGGTCATCGAGCTAATCAGCTCGGCTTCACCGGACCTTCCCGCCGCATTCCAGAAGACAACATACTTCTACGCCCTTTTCGCCTCGGTCTACGACATGGCATGGGGCTTAAAATCTCCCACAACCAAAATGAAGCGAGCAAGCGTGGCTGATAGCGCCGTCCGCAATTTAATTGCCCGCGGAGAGGAAGTTGCCAATGGTACGGCTCCACCTACGGTACTAAGAGCCGCAACAACCCGAACGACACACGCATCAAGTCGCAGCATTCTTATCCACCACATGCGGGGGCAGTAGGGTTGCCATGCTACTGCGACAGTCGCTCAACGAACTAGGCAATATTGAGCAAACTCGAGTCCGTATTGAGAATGCAGTCTCACCCAATGGCCTTCGTGCAACCGATGCTGAACGAGCATATGAAGCACTATTCTTACGAAGCTTTACTATATTCGAGTTTTATCTCGAAACTCTTTTCTATCGGTCGATCACCGGAAGCATTAAGTATCCAAAGACTCATCTGCAATGTAGAGCAGGCATGCTCACCAGAAATGCTGCAAATATCATGGTATTTAAGCAAGAAAAGTATCTAACATGGATGCCATACGATAATACGCGAGCCCGAGCGGAGATATGGTTTGTGGGCGGAAGACCATTTACATTGCTAAGTGATCCACAGCGCCAGTTTCTTACTCAAGCGACAGCCATAAGAAATGCAATCGCTCACTCCAGTAGCCATTCTAGATCTGAGTTTCTTAAAAAAGTAGTGGGAAACTCGTCTGTACCCGCGAGGGATAAGGCTCCAGCAAGATGGCTTCGTAGGAAAACACGGATTGGTCATTCAGACACATACTTTCAAGTTTATCTTTCTTTATTTGGAGTATGCATGAAATCACTTTACCCGCCTTCCGCGGCGAAGCGAGAATTGCGTTAGTTTCTAGGCCCAGTCGCTGACAAGTTCGAATTCGTCAGCTCAGCGATGTCCGCCTCTGTGCTCCATTTAGTGAGTGTCCGAACAAACTCCTTTCATACCCGCCCCAACCCGGCACGCTCCCCCATAAGCACCACCGCACCCGACCGGCTCCGCCGCCGCGGCCGCGGCCACGGGCTCGTCATCTGCCGCGGGCGGCCGCCCTCCGCCCGTCTCGCGCGGTGGTTGATCCGGGCAAACACCTATTCGCCCTCCCTCTCCGGCGGCGGATCTGGTGTGCTGGGTGGTGGGTGGGTTTGCGGGAGGCTGGCGGGGAGGTGGGGTTGCCAAGGGGCCGCAGATGCTGCTCTGGAGGCGGTTGGGTGAGGCGAGGCAGCGGGGTGATCGGGTGCTGATGTGGGAACGCATCACCACCCGGGGGCTCTGGCGAGCCGGGGCGATCGCTATCGCCACAGCACCTTCGCGGAGGCCTGCTTCCCGCCGGGAAGACCGAGGGCGTTGGCGAGTTGTTCGATCTTCTCCGCTGAATCACACGCGAGCGGGATCTCGGTCTTTCCGTAACTCAAGCTCATGACCATGCTTTCACTCCTCTCGCCGAATCCTGAACCCGCTCCCGCACTCAATGGCCGCACGACGATCTCCCAGTCTCGAATTGCCCGGTCTCTTGTGCCATCGTTCACCATGAACAGAACCTCCCCCTCGCAAACCAGTTCCACTTCCACGCAAGCCACATACAGATATCGAAGGAGTGCATCGATCGCGGCAATCAGGGCAACGGCGGCCATGACCCAACAAAGTACGACAACTGAGACGGAAAGATACGGAGAGTTTGCCAGTATCACGAACAGAATCATGCCGCCCACGCACAGCACGATGGCCATGACCATTCTGGTATCAATGCCCGCTCGCCTCGGAATGCTTGCAGTCCATCCCGCCGTGTCCGGCGTTGTCGTGAAGCACGAGAATGGAGGCGAAACAGGCGGCCTCAGAACCATGGGATGAGCGCGAAAGTACCGCGAAGCACCGGGATAGAAAGTCAAAATGCGCTTCAGCGTTGACATAGGATTCGATGGGGGTGAACAGTGCGCGGCGGCTGAGGGATCATCGGTGCGCTGTGGAGGCGGTTGGCTTTGGTGACGCGGTGGGATTCGTCGAGGCTCATGGGAAGGGGCATACAGTAGCGGAGGTGCCGTGCTGATGCCGTCTCATATCAAAACGGTAGCGGGCGTGGGTGTGGCCGGCTGGAAGCCGGCCTACCAAGAGAGGGAGAGCCGATCCTCGCGAGTGCGGGTTAGCAGGGTGATGCAGGTCGTCTTTCTACAGTTGCCGTTGAAGGGATCTGTTTGAAGCCGGGTCAGTCGCCATCTCGTCACCTTCCGGCCATCCTCTTTTCCTGCGGGGTGGCGATCCCTTTGTTGTCCTATGTGGCGTTGCGGGTCGCGACTGCATCGCCGGTTGTGAGCGGGCCGCCAGCCAACCAGAGCCTGATGGCGCTTGGGTTTGTCCTCTTCATTGGGAGTGTCGCCCTGGGGCTCGGGCTGATCGTGGCGGGTGCGGTCTTGCTGCTGCTTCGGGGCGTGGAGGAGTGCAGGGAGGCACGCCGGGATCGGTCAATCCACAGGTAGGCAAGTGGCCGAGAAACGCGGGATGTGCCTATCGATATGCATGACCTGTGTCGTTCTTCGACAACCGTGAAAACCAGGACAGAATTCCTTCCAGGGGAGATCGAGCATGGCGATGATGGATGAGCTTCACGGAAAAACCTATGGGCGCGCTGTGTGGACACTTCTGCTTGGCATCCTGTCCGCGCTCTTCGTCGCAGGATTCTGGACGACCGTGTTCTTTGTCGAAACCGACGCGGGCGACCTTGTGTACATGGCGGCGGGATCCCTTGTTTTCGGGATACCTGGGGCCATTTTGTTCCTAGATTACTTCTTGAGCCGCACTTCTTTCAGCGATCGCTCTGTGCAAATCAAAATCTTGTTCAAGACAACCGATATCCCGCTGGAAGACATCGCGTCCGTCCGGCGCGGCAGGGACGGCCTTGAGCTGTGCGACCAATCGGGGCGCCGGCTTGGGGTCATTTTCTATAATTCTCGCAACTACAAGCGAATTAAACTGTGCTTTCTTGCTGATTACGATTTGTCTGAATCGACATCTTGATGTGGCTTTCCACGGGTTGCGCTTCGCTTCACCCGCGGCTACTGGGGTCCGCCCCTTCGGGGCTGGGAGGGGGAGGCATCGCCCTTTGGGCGATCGGGGGCCTGGAAGGCCCCCGCTCCAGGGATGGGAGGGGGGAGGGAGTGGGACTTCCCCCTCCGTCACGGCTGCGCCGTGCCACCTCCCCCGTTGGGAAACGGGGGAGGATCATTTAGGCGAGGGTGGCCATGTCGATGACGAAGCGGTATTTGACATCGCTTTTGAGCATGCAGTCGTAGGCGGTGTTGATGTCCTTGATGTCGATCATCTCGATGTCGCAGGTGATGTTGTGCTTGCCGCAGAAGTCGAGCATTTCCTGGGTTTCGGGGATGCCGCCGATGAGGGAGCCGGCGATGCGGCGGCGGCCGAAGATGAGCGGGAAGACCTGGGGGGAGGGGTGCGGGTTCTCGGGGACGCCGACGAGGCAGAGGGTGCCGTCGACGCGGAGCAGGTTGGTGTAGGCGTCGAGGTTGTGGCTGGCGGCGACGGTGTTGAGGATGAAGTCGAAGCTGCCGGCATGCTTGGCCATGGCGTCCTCGTCCCTGGAGATCACGACCTCGTCGGCGCCGAGGCGTCGGGCGTCGTCGGCCTTGCCTGGGGAGGTGGTGAAGAGGACGGTGCGGCAGCCGAAGGCGTGGGCGAACTTGAGGCCCATGTGGCCGAGGCCGCCGAGGCCGACGATGCCGACCTTCTTGGGCTGGCCGTCGGGGCGTTTTTCGTCGCACTTCCAGTGCTTGAGGGGGGAGTAGGTGGTGATGCCGGCGCAGAGGAGGGGGGCGGCGCCGGCGGGGTCGAGGTTTTCGGGGACGCGGAGGACGAAGTGCTCGTCGACGGTGATGGTTTTGGCGTAACCGCCGTAGGTCATCTTGCCGGGGAAGTGCGGGTCGGGGCTGTTGTAGGTGAAGGTGGCGGGGGCAGTGCAGAACTGCTCGAGGCCGGACTTGCAGTGGTCGCAGGTGCGGCAGGAATCGACCATGCAGCCGGTGGCGGCGAGGTCGCCGGGTTTGAAGTTCTTGACCTTGGCCCCCACTTTCGTGACGCGGCCGAGGATCTCGTGGCCGGGGACGACGGGGAAGGTGATGCCGGGCCATTCGCCGCGGGCGGTGTGGAGGTCGGAGTGGCAGACGCCGCAGAAGAGGATCTCGAACTGGACATCGGTGGGGCCGGGGTCGCGGCGGTCGATGGTGGCGTGGGCGAGGGGGGTGGTGGCGGACTGGGCGGCGTAGGCGGGGGATTTGTGTGAGGTGGTCATGGGGGATGGTATCGGGGTGGGCGGGCTGATGAACAAACCCCGCCGTCGGGCGGGGTTTGCGAGAGAAATGAAAGGGTGGATGGGTATCAGATCTGAGCGGCGCGGCGGCGGGCGGTGAAGAGCAGGCCGCCGGCGAGGGCGAGCAGGGTGGCGGGGGCGGGGATGGTGTAGGTGACGGTGAGTTCGTGGGAGCCGTAGAGCTCGCTGACATCCTGATAGGTCGGGGCGCCCGTGGATGTGCTCGCGGTTCGGTAGAGCGTGCCGAAGAAGAACCCGTCGCTGCGGAGGTTGAAGAAGGAGCCGTCGGTGATCGGGAACGCGAAGTTTCCCTGGACGGCGCCGTTTCCGGAGAGCACCGAGGTGGCCGAGACGAGTTCGACGAACTGGCTGTCCTGGAAGTAGCCCTGGTCGTTGGCGAGGTCGCCGATGAACCAGCCGATGGCGGTCATCGTGAGGCCGTCGGCCGTCACGAGCTGGCTGAAGATGCGGTCGTTGTCGGCCTCCCAGCGGAAGACAACCTGACGCGTTGCAGGGTCGATGTCGGTGATGCTCATGCTGAAGGTCACGGAGTTGCTCAGGTCGGGGAAGTTCTGCGTCATGAGCGACGGGCCGGAGGTCGGGAGGTCGTCGCGGCCGTGGCTGAAGCCCTGGAAGGTGTAGCCGCTGAGCGTCGGGCTGTTGTAGTACGAGATGCCGGTGTTGACGCTTGGGCCGATGCTCGCGTTGGCGAGGGATGCGGCGATGGCGGCCGCGGTGATCGCGGCGATGGCGGGGATCGAACGGTTCATGGGGTTCTCCTTTTCTCTTCGGCCCGGTTGTTGTCGTCCCCCCCCGGCACACTGCCGTGTGGACGCGGGCCGCTTCTCTGCATCAATGGGCGAGCGGCGGGATCGGGGTCGGCCAGGCGGAATGAAAATTTTTTGAGCGGATCGGTCGGCGTTCGCCCTGCGGAGGAGGGGTGGCTCATGGCCGACCGGGGGCCGCTGCATGGCCGGACCCGCTTCCCACCCGGGGCGTATGATGGGCGAGGGCCCCGGAGGAGCGGTCGTGAGCTGGATGCATCGGTTGCGGTTGCGTGCGTTGGCGGTGGTGGTCGGGCTCGTGCTGGGCGCGTTCGCGGTGGTCGGGTGGATGTCGGTGCCCGCGCTGCCGGCGCTGGGGGTGGCGCTGGTGACGGCGGCGGCGGTCGTACACACGATGTCGTCGAAACTGTCGCTGCCGACCTGCGCCGGGTGCGGGACGGACCTGACCGGGCAGGGCGCGGGGGCGTATGGGGTGGTGTGCCCGGATTGCGGGACGATCAATCAGCACATCCGGGTGGCGATGGGTGAGGATGCGACGCGGCGGGGGTGATGGTCGTGCGAGCACCGTGGTCTGGTTTGTGCGTATGAAAAACGCCCGGCTTTGAGCCGGGCGTTGTCGTTGGTGGGCATCGGGCTGCGCCCGATCGGGGGGCAGGATGCCCCCCGCTCCAACCTCCGCTCCAGGATCAGGAGGCGGTTGCTTCCTTCATGCGCTTGTTGAACTCGTCGGCGGAGACTTCCTCGATGGCGGCGTCGGCGAGGACGGCGTCGAGGGTCTTGTGCTCGCGGACCTGCTGGAAGAGGGTCTGGATCTGGCCGTTCTTGATCAGGGCGTCGCGGACGGCGTCGGGACGCTGTCCCTGCTCCTGGGCGATGCGGTAGATCTGGGCGTTGAGTTCCTGCTCGTCGACCTGGACATCGAGCTGCTCGGCGGCCTTGTTGAGGATGAAGAACTGCTTGAGTTCCCGGACGGCGGACTGGGCCGAGGCGGCGCGGAGTTCGGCCATGTGGGTCTCGATCTCGCGCTGGTCGACGCCGCGGTACATGAGTTCCATGCGCCGGCGCTCAAGGTTGCGGGCGGCCTGCTGGCTGGTGAGGCCCTCGGGCAGGTCGAAGGTGGTGTTGTCGGAGAGGTGGCGGGCGATCTGCTGACGCATGACCGACTGCTGCTGGATCTCGGCACGCTGCTGGAGGCGGGCGGCCACCATCTCGCGGAGCTGATCCTCGCCGGTCAGGCCGAACTTGGCGACCAGGTCGGCGAGGGGGGCGGGGATGATCTTGTAGACATTGGCGACGGTGTAGGCGACGCTGAGGTCCTTGCCGCGGAGGGCCTCGACCTCGTGGTTTTCGGGACCGTTGACCTTGATGGTGATCTCGTCGCCGGCCTTGGGGGTTCCGACCTGCTCGGCGAAGTTGGCGACGAGGACGCCGAGGATCATGCCGGAGCCGTCGCCGTCCGCGGGGGGGACCTGGACGACGGCGCCGTCGATGTTGTAGTGCTCGGCGCCCTCGGCATCGGTCATGACGGCCTTGCCCATGAGGTAGTCGCCGGGCTCGGGGGTGTCGCGGTCCTCGAGGGTGCCTTCGTTGACGCAGATCTTCTTGATCTCGTCGTCGACCATGCCCTCGGGGAGGGTGGCGTCGGGCTTGAGGATCTTGATGCCCTTGAGTTCGGGGAGGTCGAACTCGGGCATGACCTCGACCTCGAGCTCGAGGGTGAGGGGTTTACCGGCTTCGACCTCGACATTCTCGAAGGCGGAGGCGGGGGGTTGGCCGAGCACCTTGAGGTTATGGGACTCGACGGCGTCCTGGTAGGCCTGGGAGATGAGGCGGCCGCGGGCCTCGTTGCGGACATAGCCGCCGAAGCGGCGTTCGATGAGGCGCTTTGGGGCTCTTCCCTTACGGAAACCGGGGAGGGCGGCCTCGTGGGCGACGGTGGCGAAGGACTCGCCGATGGTCTCGTCGACGACGGCCGCGGGGATCTCGATGGAGATTTTCTTGCGGCAGGGGCCTGCGTCGTGGATCTGGACCTTGTTGGTGGCGGTGTCGGACATGGGATATCCTCGATGTCGCGTGCTGGACTCGTGCCGGCCCGCCAGGGCACGCCTCCGTCCCGGGCCGGTCCCCGTGAAGGCGGGGCAAAGAGTGTAGGTCGGCTGGAACAGGTGACGGACAGGGGCGATTTGGGATCTGACGCTGTCCGGAACGACCTTTCTGACCGATCTATCCCGCATGGTTCCCGGGCGGATCCGGGCTGTGATTGCGTGAGGTGCTCGGTGGAAACGGCGCGGACAGGGCGGTGCTGGCGCGGCTCCGGCGGGTGCACATGAGCGTCACGGGATTGGACTCATCGCAGGAAGACCGGGCCCACCGGCGGCTGGTGGCGCGGGCGATGGACCATCGGCTGGCGCGGTCGATGAAGGGGGAGGGGCTGAAGGCCAAGGCGCTGCGGGGGGCCGGGTGGACGCTGGTAGGCTTTGCAGCCAAGAAACCGTTGGGTCTCGTCTCGACGCTGGTGCTGACCCGACTGCTGTTTCCGGAGGTGTTCGGCCTGATGGCCCTGGCCGGCGTGTTCATGACCGGGCTGCAGATGTTCAGCGACATCGGGATCCGGCCTTCGATCATCCAGAACAAACGCGGGGACGATCCGGACTTCCTGAACACCGCATGGACGATTCAGATCATCCGCGGTTTCGTGCTGTGGCTGATCGCGTGCCTGATCGCGTATCCGGTTTCAGTCGTGTATGGGGAACCACTGCTCTTTCCGATCCTGTGCGCGATCGGGAGCACGGCAGCGATCCGCGGCTTCCAGACGACGGGGTACGCAACTGCGAATCGGAAACTGCTGCTTGGCAAGCTCACGATGGTGGAACTGATCACACACGCGATTGCTATCGCGGTGACGATTGCGTGGGCATGGGTCCATCCGACGGTGTGGGCGCTCGTGGGCGGTGGTGTGATCTCGTCGCTGGTCAGCGTATCGCTGGGTTTCCGCGTTTTGAACACGCATCAGCATCGCATCCGATGGGATCAAGATGCGGCTCGTGAGCTTTTCCGTTTCGGAAAATGGATCTTTATCTCCACGGCGATCACTTTTCTTTCAAACAGTGGTGACAAAGTTTTTCTTCCGAAGATTCTTAGCATTGTCGATCTGTCTTTCTACGCTCTTGCCATGGCGCTCTTGGCTATCCCAACAAGCATCATCAAGAAAATGGCGACACAGGTACTTTTCCCCGTTTATGTTCAGATTTTTCATAAATCTGGCGAACAAAAAATTAATAGGGTCACCTACAAATTTTTTACCTATTCTATTCCCATATACTTGATTCCGATCGCATTTATCTTCCTTGGCGAGCCAGTCATTTCCTTGATGTACGACGACCGCTATCGCCATGCTGGCCCCGCACTGTCGATACTCGCCATTGGTGGATACATGACGATGATGAGGGCGAGCCAGAACGGCCTCCTGCTAGCCGCAGGAGACTCAAAGCGAGCCATGCTAGCGAGCGCTTCGCGGATTGCAACCGGGCTTCCACTCGGCGCAGTACTGGCTGTCCCCTTTGGGCTTCCGGGGTTTTGCGCGGGCATGGTCGTGTCCGACTCGATCGCACTGCTTGTCCAAAGGAAACTTGCAAGGACACGGATTCCGAAACTCAACTCGGCTCCAGATCAAATACTATTGGCTATCCTGTTGCTGGCTGTAGCTATACGAGCCATGACGGTTTAGAAGCACACGGGACTATTGCATGGATCATGGCAAAGCACTGTCACTTCACTGGGTCGAGGGCCGCCCGTCTCTGGCGGGGGGGATCAAGTCAAACCGGCTGATCGCCGAGGCGATGGCGCGGCGGGGGCATCGGGTGACAATTTTTCATCTCCCGGCGCGGAAACAGTGGCCCTCGTTGGCGCAGCCGCTGAAGCTTTGGAGACGGGCGTATCGCGAAGTCACGAGACAGAGCGCTGGGGCGCGGCATCACCTTGAGCAGGCCGCGGTGCCGGTCCGGGTGTTTCCGGGGCGTGTGGTCGATGCTGATTTCGTGCCGGACGCGGATGTGGTGTTCGCGAGCTGGTGGGCGGTCTGGCGGGAGGTCGCGGGCTGGCCGGCTTCCAAGGGTCTCAAGGTTCATTACGCCCGCCACCACGAGCTGCACGGAGGGCCGGAGGACGAGGTGCATGCGGCATACCGGTTGCCGGGGCCGAAGGTCGTCATCTCGTCGTGGCTGGGGCGGGTGATGCAGGAGTACGGGCATGCGGAGATCCTGCGGGTGCCGAACGGGGTGAACTGGGCACAGTTCGACTCCTCGCCGCGGGGCAGGCAGGACCGGCCGACAGTCGGGATGCTGATGCGCGACGCGGTGTTCAAGGACACGCCGGTCGGGCTGGAGGCGATGCGGCTGGTGCGGGAGCGGATCCCGGAGGTGCGGCTCATCGGCTTCGGCCAGCAGGCGTTCCCGGGCAAGTGGGCCGCCCCGGAAGGGCTTGAGTATCACGAACGCCCGGCGCAGGATCTGATCCCGAAGCTGTACCAATCCTGCGACTGCTGGGTCGTGCCGTCGCGCTCGGAGGGCTTCGGGATGCCCGGGCTTGAGGCGGCGGCGGGGCACTGCCCGATCGTGAGCACGCGGTGCGGCGGTCCGGAGGACTATGTGCGGGACGGGGTGAACGGGTACCTGGTGGATGTCGGCGATGCGAACGCCATGGCGGATCGGATCGTGGCGATTCTGCGCCGGAGCGAGGAAGACTGGCGGCGCATGAGCGCGGCGAGTTACGAGATTGCGCGCGAGTTCGACTGGGATCGGTCCGCTGAGAAGCTCGAGGCGGCGTTGTATCGGTGGCTGGAAGTGCGCGATGACGAAGCACTAGCACAGGCCGCGGCAGGGCCGTCGCCCTTGACGGGGGCATCGGGTGATGCCTAACGCTGATCGGCGATTTGATGAGACGGCGCGCGCCCTGAGTCGCGGGGATCTGGAGGGGGAGGTTCTGGCCGCCCGGCCGGGGCGGGTGACGGTGCGGGTGGATGATGGGAGCCCTGGGCTGGTGTACAAGCTCTGGAACCTGAGCGCTCCGAAGAGCGTGCTGCGCCGGGTCGCCCGGCGGACGAAGGGACGCAGCGAGTGGGACGCGCTGCGGCGGTTGCGGGCGGCCGGGGTGGCGGTGCCGGAGCCGCTGGCGTTCTTCCGGCTCCGGGGCGGCGGGGTTCGGCATCACGAGGTGTTGATCGTCGAGGATCTGTCGCCGTGCGAATCGCTGCAGAAGCTCATGCATTCGTCCAGCAAGCACGGCAGGGAGGCCGAGGTCGAGCGGCTGGACGGCGAGGTGATCACCCTGACCGCGGCGATGATCGGGCAGGGCGTAGTGGACAATGATCATCGGCTCGGGAACTTTGTGGTCCGGGCGGATGGCGCCCTTTATCGGCTCGATTTTGAGAACGCATCGCGGATCGGGCGCGGGCGTCGCGGGGATGAACGGCTCGGGGTGATGCTCGGGGCCCTCGTGAGCAGCCACGCGTGGGCGACGCGGTTCGCGCCGGAGTTGACGCCGCGGTTTGTGGAGCGGTTGCTTGGCGAGATCCGGCCGGGGGAGCGGACGCTGGAGCGGGCTCGGTCGGCGGCGGCCGCGGAGATCAGTTGGCTGTGCGACCGGTCGGGCTTCACACTTTCGAATGAGCTTGGGTGGTAGTGGCGGCCAACGGCGCCGGGAGCAAGGGCTCCAGGTAGTCCTGGATGGCGGCCTGGATTGCCGCGAGGTCGCCGGGTGGGATGACGATCAGTTCGGGGCAGCCATCGGCCAATGCGCGAAAACGACGGAGGGACATGTCGTAGTACGCTCGGGACGAACCCGGGCGGCGTGCGACAAGGTCGTCCGGGTCGGCGGTGATCAGGAACGCCAGGTCGGGGCGGAGGCTCAGGCGGTGGATCAGCGACACGAGCCGGGGGAGTTGCTCGATGATCCTGGCCATTTCATCGTAGATGTAGCGATCGAAGACGATCAGATCCTTGCGCCTGTACTTCGGGAGGCACAGGACGAGACGGAAGGTCAACGCGTCGATGGGGTAGCAGATCCCGCGGCGCAGCGTGCGCAGCCGACGCTTCAGGCCGGGCCTGGCTTGCACGCCACTGGTGGTTTGGCTCGCCGGTGCGGGCTCGGCGATGTACTGACGCCGCTTCATGGGCGTGGATCGGCCGGGATTCAGAAGCCGCTGGAGGGCGTGGCCGCAGGTGTACCGATCGCCCTTGATCATGGTGGCGTGGAGGCCGTGTGACAAAGCGAACTGGATGATGAAATCCTGATTGGTGGACTTGCCGCTGCCCTCCGGGCCGGTGAGTGTGATCAGGAGGGGTCGGTTGCGTGGGTGTGGTGCTTCAAGGGCCATGTGTGCGGCTTGCTTCTCTGGTCGGGCTCGGCTCGCGTGCTGCGGCGGGATGGTTCGGAGAGATCGGCGGACAAGCCGGCGTGCTTGCGTGGATACGGAGACTTGGGGTCTCCAGCGTAGACCAAATGAGGGTTGGATGGGCGAGCGGCGGGGTGTGCGCTAGGATGGGAGCCGCTCGCCGGAGTGGCGGAATGGCAGACGCGGCGGATTCAAAATCCGCTTCTGGAAACAGAGTGGGGGTTCAAGTCCCCCCTCCGGCACTTTGGGACTGTTTGAGACCGGGGCTTCGGGCCGGGCGTCGCTCGGGCCGGGATCCCCCCCACCACTTGGACCGACGCGGGCGCCTGTTTGGGGCCCGGATACGGAGAAGGACCTAGACATGGCCGACGACAAGCCGCAGCAGCAGCAGATCCAGTTCCGCATCGACGAGAGCAAGATGACCTCGACCTATGCGAACACGATCCGGACCTCGAACACGCAGGATGAGGTGGTGATGGACTTCGGGATGAACCTGCCGATGCAGGTGCCGAACCAGCCGCCGATGATCGTGTTCAATGTGGGGTCGCGGGTGATCATGAACTGGGCGGGGGCGAAGCGGCTGGTGATGTCGCTGGGCAACGCCGTGCGGCAGTACGAGGAGCAGTTCGGGACGATCGAACTGAACCAGCAGCAGCAGGGCCGGCCGGGCGGGCAGGCTGGCGGGCAGGCCCAGGGCGGGCCCGGCACGCCGGCGTAAATCGTTGTGAGCACGGTGCATGCCCGCCTCGGATCCCTCGGGTCCCGGGCGGGTGCTGTGCGTTGGGGCGGACCGGTGAACCCGGGCGATCGAGGGGCGTAGGGTGACGGGGCGGGTGGTGGTTGGCATCCAACTGGGATGGGTGCGGCCGCTCCATACCCGTCGCGGCTTGTTTCGGAGGTCTCGCGTGGTGAACGCTTCGGCGGTGAATGAGTCGGAACTGCTCGACCTGGCCGGCCCGGTCCGGGATCTGGCCCAGGAGGTCGGGCGGGTGGTTGTGGGTCAGGAGAAGATGGTCCGGGCCTTGCTGATCGGGGTGCTGACCGGGGGGCATGTGCTGCTCGAGGGGGTGCCGGGGCTGGCAAAGACCCTGACGGTGACGACGCTGGCGAAGGCGATGCACGCCCGGTTCTCGCGGATCCAGTTCACGCCGGACCTGCTGCCGGCGGACCTGATCGGGACGCTGATCTACGACCCGAAGCAAGGGACCTTTACCCCGCGCAAAGGACCGATCTTCGCGAACCTGGTGCTGGCGGACGAGATCAACCGCGCGCCGGCCAAGGTGCAGTCGGCGTTGCTTGAGGCGATGCAGGAGCGAGCCGCGACGATCGGGGACACGACCTATCCGGTCGGGGATCCGTTCCTGGTGCTGGCGACGCAGAACCCGATCGAGCAGGAGGGGACCTACCGGCTGCCCGAGGCGCAGGTGGATCGGTTCATGCTCAAGCTGAAAATCGGGTACCCGAGCAAGGCGGAGGAGCGGACGATCATCGACCGGATGGTCATCGGCGAGCCGGAGGCGATCCGTCCGGTGGTGACGCTGGAACAGGTCAAGGCGGCAAAGGACGCGGTCGGGCGTGTGTATTTGGACGAGCGGGTCCGGGACTACATCGTGGAGGTTGTGCACGCGACGCGGGACCCGGCGGGGTCAGGGGCGCGGTTCACGCTGGATCTGGAGAAGCTGATCGAGTTCGGGGCGTCGCCGCGGGCGTCGATCTCGCTGGCGAAGGCGGCGCGGGCGCACGCGTTGCTGGAGGGTCGGGGGTTCGTGACGCCGTCGGATGTGAAGAGCGTTGGGATGGATGTGCTGCGGCACCGGGTGATCGTGGGGTACGAGGGGGAGGCCGAGGGCGTGACGCCCGAGGACATCGTGCAGGAGATCTTCAACCGCATCCCGATCCCGTAAGGACACGAGGGCTGGCGCGATGCTGACCGAGGAACTGATGCGGGAGGTCAAGCGGCTGGAGATCCGCTCGCGGCGGCGGGTGGATCAGCTGCTGGGTGGCCAGTATCACTCGGTGTTCAAGGGGCAGGGGATCGAGTTCGCGGATGTGCGGGAGTATCAGCCGGGCGACGAGGTGCGATGGATCGACTGGAATGTGACGGCGCGGACGGGCGTGCCGTTCGTCAAGCGGTTCAGCGAGGAGCGACAGCTCACGGTGATCCTGGCGGTCGATGCGGGACTGACGAGCGCGTTCGGGACCAGCAAGAGCAAGCTGCGGCTGTCGGCGGAGGTCGGGGCGGTGCTGGCGATGGCGGCGGCCAGAAACAACGATCTGGTGGGGCTGCACCTGATCGGGGCGCGGGATCGGCTGCACCTGCCGCCGGGCAAGGGACGCACGCACACGCTGCGGGTGCTGCGGGAGCTGCTGGGCGCCGAGCCCGCGGAACGGCCTTCCGAGCTGGCCGAGGAACTGGACGAACTCGGGCGGAGCCTGAAGCGGCGGGCGGTCGTGTTCCTGATCTCGGACCTGCTTTCCGGGCTGGACACCGACGAGGACCGTGAGCCGAGCTGGGCGCGCCCGCTTCGGATGCTGGCCCGCAAGCACGAGGTGATCGCGCTGACCGTGGAGGACCCGCGGGAGAACGCGCTGCCCGATGTCGGGATGCTGCGGATGGTGGACCCGGTGACGGGCCGGCGGGTGGTGCTGGACACCTCGTCGCGAGCGGTGCGGGCGCGGTACACGACGGCGGCAGCGCGGGACCACGGGGCGATCGATCGGGCGCTCGGACGGGCTCGGGTGGACCGCGTGCGGCTGGCAACGGACCGGCCTTTCGGCGATGATCTGGCGCGGTATCTGAGCATGCGGGAGCGGAGGGCGTGACCGTGGCGCGGCGGATCCATTCCTGGATGGTCGGCGTGCTGCTTGCGGCGGCGTTGGCGGTCGGCTGCGCGGAGCAGCAGCCCGCCGGCATGGAGGGGCCGGAGCTGTCTTCGTTCGCGGAGGATCACGGCGCCGGCTTCGGCGTGACCGTGTCGGTCGACCGGGCCGAGGTGCGGACGGTGGACCGGGTCGAGGTGACGATCGAGGTCACGCGCCCGGCCGGGATGCCCGTGACGGTGGTGGAATCGGATTGGTCGGACCCTGAATGGGGCGGATGGACGGTCGCGGGCCGGCGGTCTTCCGAGCCGTGGTCGATGGGCGACGGGCGGCTCGGTCAGCGGCATGTGGTGGTGCTCGAACCGTTCCTCGAGGGCGCGTACCGGATCCCGCCGGTAGAGGTCCGCACCGGCGCGCAGTCCGTGGCGACCGCGGCGCTGGAGCTGCGGGTGGTGTCGGTGCTCGATGAGGAGGACGCGGGGCGGCTGGCCGAGGCGGCGCCCGTGATCAACCCTGGCGATGAACGAACCGGCGGAACGGGGCTGGTTGTGGGTGCGGTGCTGGTCACGCTCGGGGCGTTCGCGGTCGCCTGGCGGCTGGGCTGGGCGCGCGGTGCGCCGACGGATTCGCCTGCTTTGACGCCGCTGGACGCCCTGCGACGGGTCGCGGCCGGAGGCGGCGAGGATCCTGATGCGTTGGGCGTGGTGCACCGGGCTTTGGAGCATCTGAGCCCGAACGCCGGGGATGGGTTGCGCTCGCTGGCGGCCCGGTGCGAGCGGGCTCGGTTCGCGCCCGGGAGCAGCGATGACGCGCGGGCGATCGCCCGGGAAGCGTTGGCGGTGCTGGAAGGGGGCCGGTGATGTTCCGCTACGCCGACCCGTGGGTGTTCTGGGTGTTGCTGCTCGTCCCCGTGTGGGGGGTGTGGTGGCTGGTCGGCCGATCCCGGGCGGCGGGGGTGATGCTCTCGGTCTTTGGGCGGGCGGCGGCCGCCGAAGGGGCCTGGTCGTGGCGGGGTCTGGCGGGGCTGCTGGCGCCGCTGGCCCGGGCGGGGGCACTGGCGGCGCTGGTGGTGGCGCTGGCCCGGCCGCAGGAGATGATCCCGCGTGCGGAGGCGACGCGGGACGCGGTGGCGTTGCAGCTCGTGGTGGATCGTTCCGGCTCGATGAGCGAGGCGGTGCTGCTCGACGGGGAGCGGATGACCCGGCTGGACGCGGTCAAGCGGGTGGTGCACCAGTTCGTGGCCGGTGACGGGCGTCATTACCGGGGGCGGGAGGGGGATCTGGTCGGCCTGATCGCGTTCGGGACCTACGCCGACACGCTTTCGCCGCTGACGGCATCGCATGGGGCGTTGCTGGATGCGCTGGCGCGCCTCGAGATCCCGGTGGACCGGCGGGAGCGGGCCACGGCGATCGGCGACGGGCTGGTGCTCGCCTGCGCGCGGCTGCAGGCGGCGGAGGACGCGATGCGGGCGGACATTGGCGATCCTGACTTCGCGTTCCGGTCCAAGGCGGTCATCCTGCTGACGGACGGAGAGAACAACGCGGGGGTGTACTCGCCGGCGGACGGCGCCTCGCTGGCGCGGGAATGGGGGATCCGGGTGTACATCATCAGCATCCGTGACGACTCGTACACCGGGGGGATCTCGGGGCGGGTGTTCGGGGGGGCGCGGCGGGGGACGGTCCCGGCGTACGAGCGTGAGATGCGGGCCGTGGCGGAACACACGGGCGGGCGATTCTGGGGCGTGGACGATCCCGCGGGCATGGCGGAGGTGTACTCGCAGATCGACGAGTTGGAGCGGACCGAGATCCTCGTGACCGAGACCACGGAGATCGTGGATCTGTACCACCGCTACGCGGTGCTGGCGGTGCTGCTGCTGGGGATCGAGTTCCTGCTGCGCGGCGTGGCCGGTGGGAGGCTGCCGTGACGGCGCTGGAGCTGTTCGGAACATGGCGTCTGGCTGAGCCGGCCTGGCTGCATCTCGGCTGGGCGGCGTTGGCCGTGCCGGCCTTGCTGGTGCTCGTTTCACGGGCCCGGGAGGCGCGGCTGCGTCGCTTTGCGAGCGAGGAGCGGTTGGCGGAGTTGGCGGGCGCGTCGCGGCGTTGGCCGACGGCGGTCCGGGCGTTGCTCGCGGGGGGCGCGGTGCTGCTGCTGGCGGCGGCGCTGGCGCGGCCGCAGTCGGACCCGCAGGTGATCGAGACGGAGCGGCGCGGGCGGCATGTGATCTTCCTGCTGGATGTGTCGCGGTCGATGCTGGCGACGGATGTGGCCCCGAACCGGCTGGATCGTGCCAAGCTCTGGATCGACGACCTGGTGACGGAGCTGCGGGGCGATCAGTACGCGCTGGTGGCGTTCGCGGGGACTTCGACGGTGCTCTCGCCGCTGACGACGGACCGGTCCTTCTTCCGGATGGTGCTCGACGAGGCGAGCCCGGCGAGCGTGACGCGGGGGGGGACGAACATCGGCGACGCGATCCGGCGGACGACCGAGCTGCTGATCCCGCCGCCGGACAACCAGCCGGACCGGGTGCTGTACGATCTGGTGCTGGTCTCGGACGGCGAGGACCACGACTCGCTGCCGGTGGAGGCCGCTCGGGCGGCGGCGCAGCGCGGGGTGCGGATCATCGCGCTGGGCATCGGGTCGGAGTCCGGGGCGATGATCCCGGAACGAGAGGGCGCGGACCGGATGATCCGAACGCGGATGGAGCCCGGCACGCTCGAGCAGATCGCTCGTGCGACGCCGGGCGGGGTCTTCCTGAATGTCGGGACGGGCACGGTGGATCTGGCGCGGTTGTACCGGGATCTGATCGCCACGGCGGACCAGGAGCGGATCGAGTCGGCGAGCTCGGTGCGGTATCGGGAGCGGTTCGCCTGGTTCCTCTGGCCCGCGTTCGCGCTCCTGCTGGCCGAGCGGATCGCGTTGCCCATGAGCACGAGGAGGCGGCTGTGGTAAGGCGTTGCCTGCTGATCGTGGCGCTCGGCCTGGGCCCGGCGCTGGGCGATGAGCCCGGCGCGCCGGGTGTGATCTCGGCCGAGACGGCCCGGCACCGCATCGCCGGGGTGCTGGCCGATGCCGCGGGGGGGGTCGGATCGGCGGAGGATCGGATCGGCGTGCTGGCCGAGATCGCGGAGCGGTCCGAGGACCGGGCGCTGGGTGCGATCGCGGCGTTCAACGCGGGCACGATGGCGCTGGAGGCGGGGGACCCTCGCGCCCCGGATCTGCTGCGCCGCGCCGAACGGATGGCGGATAATCCGGCCCTGCGTGCGGCGGCCCGGTACAACCTGGGGCACGCGATGCTGCCCAAGGAGGATGCGCCGCCGGCACGGTCCGCCGAGGCCGGTGAACGGGCTGAGGCGATGCGCCGCGCGGCGGGCCTGTTCCGGTCGGTGCTCGACATCGATCCCTCGCACCGGGACGCCGCGGCGAACACCGAGCGGCTGCGCCGGCAGGCCCAAACCCTGGAAGAGCAGCAGGCGGCGATGCAGGCGCAGGAGCAAGCCATGCAGGAGCTGGCCGAGGCGTTGTCCCGGCTGGCAGAGCAGCAGCAGGAGCAGGCTTCGGAGTCCGAATCCAGCGCGGCACGGGGTGACGAGCCGGGTGAAGAGGCGCTCGGTGATCAGCGGTCGCTGTCGGAGCAGACGCGGGACGCCGCGGACCGGGCCGATCAGGCCGGGGCGGACGAGTCTGTCCGCGAGGCGATCGAGCGGGCGCGGGCGGCCCAGCGTGGTGCGGAGGAGGCGCTGGACCGAGATGACGCGGCCGAAGCCGCGGCCAGGCAGCGGGAGGCGGCCGATTCGCTTCGCAGCGCGGCTGAACAGGCGCAGCGCGGGGCCGGCGAAGCGGGTGAAGGACCGGGTCAGCCCGGGGCCGCGGACGAGATCCCGGCCCGGCCCGATCAGGCCGAGCCTTCCGACGCCGAGGGCGAGCCGACCGACGGACCGGAGTTCGAGTCGCAGATTGATCCGCTGGCCGAGGCGCTGCTCGACAAGGAGCGGCGGGAACGGGAACGGCGGTCGGAGTATCTGCAGCGTGGGCGTCAGCAACAGGTGGAGCGAGACTGGTGATGATGATTCGCTGGATAACGGTCATGGTGTGGTTGCTGGGGCTCGTGACGCCGTGCGCGGCGGCTTCGGACAGCGTGTCCGTCAGCGCGGAGTTGTCGCGGGCGCGGGCGTATGTGGGCGACGAGGTGGTCTATCAGGTGGTGGTCCGGGGCGGTCGGCCCGCCACGCGCCCGAGCGTGGCGTTCCCCGGTTCGGTCCGGGCGTTCGACGCGGGGCAGTCGGAGAGTTCACGACAGTACTTCGAGGTGATCGACGGCCGGACGGTCCGGGTGAGCGAATCGAGCATCGTGTATCAGTTCCGGGTCACGCCGCTGGAACCGGGGATGGTGGAGATCCCGGCGGCGGAGGTGACGCTGCCGGACGGGAGGCGGTTGCGGACCGATCCCGTGCGGTTCGAGGCCCTCCTGCCGAGGTTGGCCTCGGGCTTTGAGGTCCGTGTGGAGACGGACCGGACCCGCGTGTACCTCGGGGAGACGATCAACGCCAGGGTGATCTGGACCATCACGGACCGGGTGGGCAACTTTGACTTTGACACCAGCGTGTTCGACCCGACCCTGCGCATCGAGCCCGCGCCGGGTGCCGGCCGCGATGTGACCGAGTTCCGCTTCCGCGGCCAGCGGGCGTTCGGGACGGCCGAGCAGGTGTTCGAGGCGGGTGGGCGGCAATCGGTGCGGTTCACCTTCCATGTGCGGATCACGCCGACACAGGCAGGGATGCGTGCGATCGGCCCGGTGCGCGTGGTGTTCGACCGGGAATCGACCACGCGCGGGGCGCGCGAGCGGGTGTACACGGAGTCGGATGTGCTGACGCTGGATGTGAGGGGGTTGCCGAGCGAGGGCCGGCCGGCCGGGTTCGGCGGTCTGATCGGGCGGTACGAACTGCGAACCCTCGCCTCCCCCACCACCGTCAATGTGGGCGACCCGATCACGCTTCGGGCCGAGCTTCGCGGGAACGAGCCGATGGTCGGGGCGGACGGTCTCCCGGCTCTGGATTCCATGCCGGGGTTCGAACGCTTCCGGGTGTCCTCCGAAGGGTGGCGAGCCGAGGAGTCGCGTGAAGCCGGGCGGCGGGTGTTTACGACGACGATCCGGGCGTTGACCCATGAGGTCAGCTCGATTCCTCCGGTGATCGTGTATGCGTTTGATCCGCACGAGGGCCGGTACGAGGCGGTGTCCTCGGATCCCATCCAGATCGAGGTCCGGGCGGTGCGGGAGACCACGCTGGCGGACGCGGTGATGTCGCCGGGAACAAGCCCCGGGGTGGCGCGGGGCGTGATCGGGCCGGGTGATCCGGCGTTCTGGGCGGCGCCGAGCGTGTCGGAGGTCATATCGGCGCGCGGGTTCCGTGCCGCGGCGGCGCTGGGTCATCCCGCCGCCGTCGGCGCGATGGCGTCGGGGCCGCTGGCGATCGTCGGGGCGTGGCTGTTTGTCGCGGCGACAAGGCGGCGGGCCGAGCCCTGGGCGGTGCGGGACCGCGCCCTCCGCCGGGCCGGGCACACGGTGGTGCGGTCCGGAGCCGGGGCCGGCGCGCGGGAGGCCTGCGCGGCGGTGCTGGGCTGCGACGCGGGTGCGGTCACGGCCGCCGATGTCGAACGCCTGCCAGCGCACCCGGGGATCATCCGAACACTCCGCGAAGCCATCGAACCGGACGAGCAGGGCCGCCCGAGCGGTGGGCCCGGACCGGAGCACACGCGGCTGGCGATCCGGGCGCTGCGTCGCTCGGTCCGTGAATCGGCCCGCGGGGGCGCGGGGGAGCGGCGATGAGGCTTGTGCTGCTGCTGATGATCGTGCTGCTGGGGCGGCCCGCGCTCGGGGCGGAGGATCCGCTGGCCTCCGGCTTTGCGCTGCTGGATGAGGCGGTGCGGCTGCGTGTGTCGGACCCGGAACGCTCCGCCCGGTTGGCGGGCGACGCCGCGGTGCTCATCGATTCGTCCCTCGCGGACGGGGGGCTGGACAACCCAGCGGCCCAGCGGGCGCTCGGAAACGCGTGGCTGCTCTCGGGCGAGCTTGGACGGGCGGTGCTGGCGTATCGGCGGGCGGAAGCGGCGGCGCCGAGCGACCCGCTCGTGCGTTCTTCGCTGCAGCACGCGCGGACGATGGTGGCCGCGGATGTGGGCTGGCAGGCGGGTCCGCTGGGGCCGCTGGAAGGCTGGCGAGGGTCGGTGCCGCGGGCCTGGGTGTTTGCTTTGGGGCTGGGGCTGTTCGTGTTGGGCTGCTGGGTGCTGGCGTTGCGGGTGCTTTCCGCGATCCCGGCGAAGTTGACCGTGCCGGGCATCGCGGCGGTGGTGCTGGGCGGGGCGGGTCTGTGCCTGCTCGCGGCCGAGCCGTTGCTGGATCGGTCGGACTGGGCGGTGGTGGTCCGCGGGGAGGTGGGCCGGACCGGGCCGCACGCGGAGATCTATCCGCCCGCGCTGGACCAGCCCGTGCCCGCCGGCGCCGAGGTGCTGCTGCTGGAAGCGCGGGACGGCTGGGTGCTGTGCGCGTTGGGCGGCGAGCGCGCGTGGCTGCCATCGGCGTCGGTGCAGCGGGTTCGCCCGGCGCGGGCGGGTCAGACGCCCGGCGGTGTGTAGTAGGTCGGCGCGCCCGGTCCGACCGGGATGCCCAGGATGAAGACCCACAGGTAGAAGAAGATCATCCAGCCGATGAGGAAGTAGATGCAGTACGGCAGCATGGTGCTCATCAGGGTGCCGATGCCCAGCTTCTTGTCGTACTTGGTTGCGAAGGCGAGGATGAGGCCGAAGTAGCTCATCATCGGGGTGATGATGTTGGTCGAGGAGTCGCCGATGCGGTAGGCGGCCTGGATGACCTCTGGGCTGTAGCCGATGCTCATCAGCATCGGCACGAAGATGGGCGCGGTGACGGCCCACTGGGCGCTGGCGCTGCCCAGCATGAGGTTGACAAAGCAGCACATGAGGATGAACGGGATGAACACGAGCGGGTTGTCGAGCCCGATGGCGCGGAGCGTGTCGGCCCCCACCACCGCCACGATCATGCCGAGGTTGGACTCGCGGAAGAAGGCGACGAACTGGGCGGCGAAGAAGACCAGCACGATGTAAAGACCCATGGTGCCCATCGTGTCGGCCATGGCGTTGATCACATCCCGGTCGTTGCGGATGGTGCCCACCGTGCGCCCGTAGAGCACGCCCGGGACGAAGAAGAAGACCAGGATCATGGCGACGACGCCCCGGAGCATGGGCGAGGGCAGCAGCCCGCCGGTTTCGGGGTTCCGCAGCACGCCCCAGCCGGTCCAGTCGGCGAACCAGCTCCCGGCGAACAGGCCGGGCATGGGCCCCGCGATCCAGAGGATGCCGAACGCGACGACGACGGAGCCGATGGCGGCGTGCCAGAGCCCGCGCTTCTCGTCGGCGTTGAGTCGTGACATGGAGGGGTTGCGCTCGACATCCTCCTCGGCGCGGGTGGCGTCGTACTTGCCCAGGCGCGGCTCGACGATGCGGCTGGTGACCCAGGTGCCCAGGAAGGTGATCAGGAAGGTGCTGCCGATCATGAAGTACCAGTTGACGGCCGGGTGGACCTCGTACGCAGGATCGAGGAAGCGGGCCGCTTCCTCGGTGATGCCGGCCAGCAGCGGGTCCACGGTCCCGATGAGCAGGTTGGCGCTGTAGCCGCCGGAAACACCGGCGAAGGCGGCGGCCAGGCCCGCGAGGGGGTGGCGGCCCATGGCGTGAAAGATGGTCGCGGCGAGCGGGACCAGCACGACATAGCCCATCTCGGACGCGGTGTTGCTCAGCACGCCCGCCAGCACAATGACCATGGTCACAAGCTGCTTGGGCGCCGCCAGGACCATGCCCCGGATCACGGCGGAGAGCAGGCCCGAGCGTTCGGCCACGCCCACGCCGAGCAGGGCGACCAGGACCGTCCCGAGGGGCACGAAACCGGTGAAGTTCGTGACGAGGTTCTCGACAATGTAGCGGAACCCGTCGCCGCTCATGAGGCTGAACACCTCGATGGTGCCGCTCTCGGCGCGGCCCGGGGTGCCCTCCGGGCGCGGGTCGGCGACGGACACGCCCAACGCACGGGCGATGCCGCTGACCAGCACCACCCCGGCGGCAAAGAGGGCGAAGAGCGACACGGGGTGCGGGAGCAGATTGCCGAGCCACTCGACCACGGAGAGGAATCGCCCGAACCAGCCGGTCCGGGCGGGATCCTCGGGCGGCGGGGGCGCGGAGTCCCCGTCGGTCTCGGGGCTTTGTTGGGGTTTACCCGAGACGGGCGTTTCGGACTCGTTCGGCTTGTTGGGCTCGTTGGCGTCCTTGGGCATCCGGGCAGCATATTGCGGTCCGTCGCGGCAGGGGGACGGGCGCCGGATCTATTCAGACCCTCCATCCGGATGGTCTCTGTGGATTGTGATTTTTCGCGCTGCACCGGGACCCCAAATAGGGTAATCTGCCTCCCATGGGGACGGACGCGCGAACCGAATCAGGGAAGGGCATCCGCGAGGCGGGCGAGCGGGCGTCGGAACTGATCGCGGATCTGCACGCGATCGCCAGCGCCCACTTTCGGAGCGAACGGTCTGACCACACGCTCCAGCCGACCGCGATCGTTTCCGAGGCGTGGATCCGGCTGATGCGTTCACCTCATACGCGGTTCGAAACCCCGGCGGCGTTTCGATCCTGGGCGTCGTCGGTCGTACGCCACATTCTCGTGGACCACGCGCGGGCCAAGGGGGCGGCTAAGCGCGGCGGTGACTGGCAGCGTGCCGCTGGGGTGGACCCGGATCAGCTTGAGTCGCCGGCGACCTCCGAAGACATCCTGCGGCTGCACGAGGCGTTGCTTGAGCTTGGCAAGCGGGATCCGATGCTCGCGAGAATCGTTGAGATGCGGTTTTTCGGCGGCATGTCGCTGATCGAGATCGCGGCCGAGATGAATCTGGACGAGCTGAAAGTCCGGGCGGACTGGTCGCTGGCCAGGGCGATGATCCGGGGCATGATGCAGTCCGGTGACCGGTAAAACAGGACCGCGTCCGGGGTTTCGGACGCGGTCCTGCTGAACTCGCCCGGGCGCGCGACTCGGATCGGTTCACAGAGGAGATAAAACGAGCTGAGTCTTCGTGTGTGCCGGTCCTGTCCCCCCCTTGGCCGGTCGCCAATCGGGCTGTCCTGGGGTAGGAGGGAACTCGCCCCGCTCGCCTGCACCGTGGTGAGCGGGGCGCCCCCGTATCCCCCGCTGCCCGCCGCAGGCCGATCGTGGAGATGGGCGGCCGCGACGGGAGCCGAAAGGACCTTTTCCCACTCCCCCCACCCGACGGCTTCATGGTCGTGGTGCGAGCCAGGATCGGTGTCCTCTCAACATCAAAAAGCGTAAAGCAGTTACGATCCCGGCCTTGATCCCAAAAAAAATCTTGTTTGGTTTGTGTCCGTAATCGGGCGTTTGGGGTTGTAGCGATCCTCGATTACGCTTCTGTCGTGGTGGAGCAAGGTGCTGAACAACCCGGGCCGTCTGGAAGCGGCGACGGAGACCGTGCCGGGGGGTATCTTGCTGCCCGTTTCGAGCGTGTTCGGGAGGTCTATGGGCAGTTGGCGGGGCTGCCAGCGCCGGAGCGGGTCGCCCGTCTGGAAGCCATCCGGGCGGAAGATGCCTCCCTGCACCGTGCGCTTATCGGACTGTTGCGGGAAGCCGAGCAGGCCGAGCGGGAGGGGTTTCTGGAGCCTGGTTCGACCGGCCTCGGTCGCGACGATGGCTCGATGAATGCCACGGAGGCGGACCCGATGCCGGAACGGATCGGGCGGTACCGGGTGGCGGAACTGCTCGGGGAGGGCGCGACGGGGGTCGTGTATCGGGGCGAAGCGGACGCGCCGCTGCGGCGGTCGGCGGCGATCAAGGTCGTTCGGGAGGCCGCCTCGAGGCGTGCCGAGGAGCGGTTCGCGTTGGAGATCAATGCGTTGGCTTCGCTGAATCACCCTGCGATCGCGGGGGTCTTCGAGAGCGGCATGTTGCCCGACGGCCGGCGGTGGGCGGCGTATGAACTGGTGGAGGGAAGCCCCGTCACCCGTGCGGCGCAGGATCATGCCCTTTCGTGGGAACAGCGGGTGGAACTGGTGCGTCAGGCTGCGGTGGGCGTGCACCATGCGCACCGGCGTGGTGTCGTGCACCGCGACCTGAAGCCGTCGAACATCCTGGCGGGGATTGACGAGCACGGTGTGGTCTGGGCGAAGGTGATCGACTTCGGCGTGGCGCGGCTGACCGGGCCGCAGGCGCCCAGCACGAACCTGACGGAACCGGGGCTCTTGGTCGGGACGCTGGCGTACATGTCGCCGGAGCAGTTGCGAGGTGGCCCGGTGGATGCGCGGACGGATGTGTACGCGCTGGGGCTGGTGCTGTACGAGTTGCTCAGCGGTCGTCCGGCCCGTGACTCCGGATCACTCAGCGGGATCGGGTCGCTGAGCCAGTCGGCAGAGCGGCCAGTGCTGGGGAGACTGCCGGGGTGCGGCGGACGCGGGCGCGACATCGAGGGGGTGATCGCCTGCGCGACGGATCCGGACCCGGACCGGCGGTACGCGTCCGCGCAGCATCTGGCTGAGGACTTGGAGCGTGTGCTGACCGGACGGCCTGTTCTGGCGCGGCGTCCGAGCCTTCCGCACCGATTGTGTCTCTGCGCACGGCGGCACCCCGCGCTGACGGTGTCGGGGGCGCTGGCGCTGATCATGCTGCTCGTGCTCGGGGTCGGGTTGGGCGTCTCGAGGGCCCAGCTATCGGCCGAATCGCGGGATCAGCGGGAGATGCTGATCAGCCTGATCCACGACACGCTCAATGACCTCAGTTCGATCAGTGGGACCGGGGCGTCACGCGAGCGGATGGTCGGGATCCTGACGGAGCGGACCGACCGGCTGCTCGGGATGTTCCCGAATGATCCGGAGTTGTTGCTGGCCAAGGCCCGCCTGCTGCGTGAAGACGGTGACCTGCATGCCCTGGTCGGCCGCCCGGCGGAAGCATTGGGGCGCCTTGAAGCTTCGTACGCCTTGTATGCCTCGCTTTACGAGGCGAAACCGGAAGATGTCCGCCTTGGACGGCTGTACGCCGAATCGATCGTCCGGGTGGGTGATGTCCTCAAAGAACTGGATCACGAACCGGACGAGGTCCGCCGGATGTACGAGCGTGCGATGGGGATCCAAGAACGGTTGCTCGCGATCGACCCGGGGAATCTGACGCTGCTGGACGATTACTGCTGGAGTTACGACCGGCTGTCCCAGTTCTACGACCCGATCGATGAGATCGAGGAACTCTTTGCGTGGCGGCGGGAGCGCCTGCGTCTCGCGCGGGGCATGCACGAGCGTGATCCGGAACGGCTGCTGAGCGTGTTCAACCTGGGCAAGGCGTTGTATGATCTGGCGCACACCAGTGTGTACCACGAGAAGCATGGCGACGCATCGGAATACTACCAGCAGAGTATCGCGTACCTGCATCAGCTTGTTGAACAAGCCCCGGAACGCGGGATTTACATGTATTTCTACATCAATGCGCAACGAAACCTGGTCCAGGCCGAGCAGCGGCTTGGGATCAGCGAGCCCCGGTCCGAGCGTGCGTCCATGGTGGTCGACGCGGCCCGGGAGCACGCCAGGCGGGACCCGGGGAACATCCGGGCCGAGGTGATGCTGATCCGGGCCTTGTCGCTGGCCGCTCGGTGGCATGAGTCGTGGTCCGAACCCGAAATGGCACGCTCCCTGGCGGAGGAGAGTCTGGGCCGGATCCGGGCGATCCGCGACCGGGGCATCGAGATCGACATGGGGCTTGCCGGCATGGAGAACGGCATGCGGGAGATCCTGGGTCAGACCGACGGGGGGCCGGGGGATTCGTGACCGCTTCTCGCGTGCGTTCCAGGCTCGCTTTGGAATCCCCAGGCGGTACCATCCCGGCTGCGTCGTGATGACCAGAGCGGGTGGTGTGCATTGCAGGGTTTGGGCGGAACGCGACAGGACGGGCTGATTCCGGGTGATCGCCCGGATGTTGCCGTGATCGGTGCGGGCGTGGTGGGTCTGGCGTGCGCGTTGGAGTTGGGACGCCGCGGACTGCGTGTGACCGTGGTCGACCGGGGCCTGGCGGGCCACGGCGCTTCGTTCGGGAACGCCGGGTGGCTGACGCCGTCCCTGGCCTTCCCGCTGGCGCAGCCTGGGTACGCGTTCAAGGCGGCGCGCTGGATGCTGGACCCGGAGAGCCCGTTCTACATCCGGCCTTCGCTGGAACCGGCCATGCTGCGGTGGCTGGCGGTGTTCCTCCTGTCGAGCAGGCGCTCCCGGTTCCGGGCCAACGCGCCGGCGCTGATCGAGCTGTGCCGGTGGAGTGTGGATGCCTGGGAGAGGCTGGCCGCGGCCGATGGGCCTGGCTTCGATTTTGCGCGGCACGGACTGCTGATGGTTTTGGAGACCGAGAAGGGCAGGGCATCGGCGCAACGCTCCGCCTCGTACACGGAGTCGCTCGGCATCCCGTGGGAATCCTGGGACGCCGAGCGAGTCCGGGCGGAAGAGCCGATCGTCATCGGGCCGCAGATCGGCGCGGTCTACTTCCCCCATGATGCGCACTGCGTGCCGAACTTGGCCGTGGAGCGGCTCCGGGCCGAAGCAAAACGCGCCGGCGTGCGGGTCATCGAAGGGCGCTCCGTGGATGGGTTCCACGCCGACCGCGGGGGCATCCGGGCGTTGCGGACGGATCGGGGCGAGATCGAAGCGGAGCGGTTCGTGCTGGCCGCGGGCTTCTGGTCTGGCGGGCTCGGGAAGGAGCTTGGCCTGAAGATCCCGATGCGGGCCGCGAAGGGGTACTCGATCCAGTTTCACCGGAGCGCGATCCATCCGGAGCGGTCGATCTACCTGGCGGAACGGAAGGTGACCGTCACGCCGCACGCCGACCGGCTGCGGCTGGCCGGAACGCTGGAGGTGGTGGGCGAAGATCTGTCGATCAACGAACGCCGGGTGGGTGCGATCGAGCGGGGGGCTCGGGCGATGCTGGATCTGCCCGCCGAGCGTGCGGAGGCGGCTCCGTGGGCGGGTCTGCGTCCGTGTCTGGCGGACGGCATGCCGGCGATCGGGGCATCACCAAAGCATCGGAACCTCTGGCTGGCGATCGGGCATCAGATGACCGGCCTGAAGTGCGCCCCGGGAACCGCACGGTTGCTGGCGGAGTTGATGAGCGGGGAGCGCCCGAGCTTCGATCCGCGGCCGTTCGACCCGGAGCGATGCTGCCGCTGATGATCTCACGGGCATTGGCCAGAACACGATCTTCTGCGCCGCGGAGCAGACTTTGGGCAGGATTGGCCGATGGCTCGTGCCGATAGGTAGAATGCATGCGTCGGCGCTGATTCCGGGCGCGGTCGTCCTTATTCTTGAACCGAGCCTGGAGCCGGGATGACGAGTTTCGAAGCGATCGTGTTGGGCGTCATTCAGGGCGTTTTCATGTTTTTCCCGGTCAGTTCGACGAGCCACCTGGTGCTCGCGCAGCACTGGCTGATTGCCCGCGGGTCGCAGATGCCGCCGCCGGAAAGCCAGGAGATGATCCTGTTCGACCTCGTGGTCCATGTGGGCACGCTGGTCTCGATCGTGGTGGTTTTCCACAAGAGCCTGCGCGGGTTTGCGAGGTCCCTGATCCGTGACCTCCAGGGATTGCGCGGGGGGACCAAACGCTTCGGAAACACGCTCCACCTGCGGCTGGCCTTGCTCGGGCTGCTCTCGGTCTTTGTCACCGGGGTGGTCGGGCTGTCCTGCAAATCCATGTTCGAGCGGGCGTTCGCGCACCCGCTGGCCATCGCGGGCACGCTGACGATCACCGGATTCCTGCTGTACTTCACCGACTCGGTCGGCCGACGCCCCCGCGGGCTGCGGCAGCTGACGATCATGATCGCCGTGGTGATCGGCCTAGCCCAGGCGTTCGCGTTGATCCCGGGGTTTTCCCGGTCCGGCCTGACCATCGCGATCGCGGTCTTCCTCGGTCTGAAGCGACGCTGGGCGGCGGAGTTCAGCTTCTTCATCGCGATCCCCACGATCCTGGCCGCGACCATGGTGCAGGCCCTGAAGGTCTGGCGGTCGGGCGAGCCGATCGAACTCGGCCTGATGCCGATGGCCGTGGGCTTCGTGGTGGCGGCGGTCGTCGGGATCGGCGCGTTACACCTCGTGCTGGCGCTCCTTTATCGGGCCCGATTCCGGTACTTCGCGTACTACGTCTGGCTGCTGGCGGCGGGGGTTGCCGGGCAGGCCCTGTTCTTCGCGGGCTGAGCGAGAGGGCGGCCGGGTACGGACCACGGTCCCCATCACCAGGGGCTCGCCACCGATATCCCGCCAAACTGAGCCTGCCAATTCGGTCCATAGCCACTCGCCATCCAAGCGGTTCTGGTGTATCATCGTGGTCGACAGCGCGGGTGTAGTTCAGTGGTAGAACGTCAGCTTCCCAAGCTGAATGTCGTCGGTTCGATCCCGATCACCCGCTTTGCCGTAAGTGCTGGAACCACAGGAGATTAAACAGCACGCCGCGGTATCCTGCCCCGCCTGATCTGGCCCAACCGCGCATTCCCGCGAATGCGCACGGAGGCCCGATCGTGCCGAATGTTCCCAGAATGCGCCGCCAGACCGGCCGCAACGCCGCCGTCGTCACCCTGCCCGATGCCGCCAGCGGCCGCCGGCACAACTGCTACCTCGGCCCTTGGGGCAGCCCGCAGGCCGCCCAGCGCTATGCCCGCCTCATTGCCGAATGGACGGCCGCCGACGGCGCGGTGCCGCGATGGGCCAAGCCGCGGGCCGCCAGCGCCGGCGCGGGGTTCAGCGTGCTCGATCTAACCGAGGCGTATTGGTATGGCCGGGTGCGCGGCCGGTACGCCCAGACCCACGCCCTCACTATCCGATCCGCCCTCGCGGCGCTCGTCGCCGCCTGCGGCGATCTGCCCGCCGATGATCTCGGCCCGCGGGCGTTCCGGGAATGGCGGGACGGAACGGTCCTGCCCCCGCCGGCGGGCCGTGGGTGGTCCCGTCGCTATGCGAACGCGCAGGCCGGCCGGGTGCGGGGCATGTACCGCTGGGCCGTGGCCGAGGAACTGGTCCGGCCGGCTACCCTCGAGGCCCTGCGGGCCGCTGAACCGCTGCGGGCGGCCCGCGGGGAATCCGCCCGCGCCAGCGTGCCCCCCGTGGCGTGGGCAGCCGTGGACGCGGTCCTGCCGTTCGTCAACCGGCAGGTCGCCGCGATGATCGAGGTCCAGCGGGCCACGGGGGCGCGGCCGGGCGAGGTGGTCATCATGCGGCCGGGCGACCTGGCCCGCACCGACGAGCCCGTCTGGATCTACGAGCCGGGCCAGCACAAGGGCAGCGCCGCCGGGCGGGCGCGGGCCATCCCGATCGGCCCGCGGGCGCAACGCGCCATCCGGCCGTTTCTCGATCGCCCCGCCGGCCGCCCGATGTTCTCGCCGGCCGAGGCTATGGAGGAGCACCGACAGGCCCAGCACGCCGTCCGGCGCACGCCGGCATCCTGCGGGAACCGGCCGGGCACGAACCGCGTCGGCCAGCCCGCGAGGAAGCCCGGCCAGCACTACACGACGGGCTCGTATCGCGGCGCGATCTGGCGGGCGTGCGACCGGGCGTTCCCGCCCCCGGGTGATCTCGGCCCGCGAGAGCGGGCAGCGTGGATCAAATCGCACCGCTGGTCGCCCCACCAGATCCGCCACGCCGTCGCCGACGAACTGGCCCGCCGGTACGATCTGGTCACGGCCTCGAAAATGCTGGGCCATTCCGACGCGCGGATCACGGCCGAGGTATACACCACGCGCGATGTCGCCGAGATCCTGCGCATCGCCGGCGAATGCGGGTAGCGATCACCAGCCCAAACCCACCAGCGCCGCGGCGATGGGCCGGCTGGTCCACTGCCTCCGCAAGGAGCTCAACCTGCCCACCCCACTGCCTGCCCCACCACAGCCTTTGGCTCACGGAATACAAGTGCTGACAGAAGGAGATTAAAATGCTGGACAACAGCTTCAATTTGCAGGCCGAATCCCCCATCACAGGGGCATCTGGTTGCACGGGGACATAGATGCCAGCGAGGCCCAAGGCGAAGGATTGGCTGGATTGGCCGAGCATTCCGTAGCAGAACCACCCATTCGGGGGGTTGCGTCTCAGCCAGATTCCAGCTAAGGTTGCACAATGATTTTGCAGACCAAGAAAGAGATTCTTGCGGCACGGAGTCAGTTGCCCAATGGCGTTTTGCAAGACGCAAGCGATTTAATATCACAACACTTATTATCCAATCCATCTCAATATCCCGAGTGCAGAGATGAGGCAATTCATTTGGTTGCGTCAGCAGTCTGTGCCGCCAAAGCGAACAGAATTGGCCGTGATCTAACATTGGATGAAATGCGATCGTTACTCAGAGATTCCGAGCCATTTGCCGAAAGGGTTTTAATCATTGGCGTATCTAGTGCCGCATGGACACTGCGGGCTAGTGGCAATGTAAAAACGGGCGCAAAGTGGGCTGGACGCGCCGCCCTGGTGGGAGTCGGCGCACTGCTTGGCTTCTCTATAGGATAGGAATTTTCTTATGCCAAATCGCGGTCCTCGATATCCCGGCTGCAAGTACATCTACACGACGGACGATTCAGATGTTGCCATCCTGGAGATCAAATCAATACTGGGTTTTTTCTCAGAAGAATCCCCCAAGCAATTTGTTATAAATAGAAAAGACACAAAACAAATTGCAAAGATCAAAACGCAGTTGATGATGGGGCCGCAGTTGCCTTCCGCAGTCCGCGCCTCTGATGAATTAATGTGGTGGTGTGGCGCGCGAGACTATGGCATCATTCCGTCTCATACCGACCGGTATACGCCAGCCAGATCGCAATGAAGCTGCGTAAGTAGACTGGCACTCTATGTCGGAGCCAATCTCTTACGCCGCCGCAGGCATCCCGACCCAGCAAATCAGCCTCGTTCAGCCCACCCCACCAGCGCATACTCGGTAATCGGCCGGCCGCGTGGCTGTGGGTTCCGCGTTCGCCTCTGCACGAGCGCCCGGTCGACCAGAATGCGCAGAACCTCGTCCCGCTGGCGGCTGTCAAGCGAGCGCAGTTTGGTTGTCATCTCGGTCAGCGACGCCCACGGATTGCCGGCGTTCTTTCGTTCGTTCAAGAACCGCAGTACCCGCTTCTGCCTGGCTTCGAAATCGCTTTCTGCGACATGCTGATCGGCGAGGAACAGCATCCGCCGGTGAATATGGCGCACCAGTGCCACCGCCCAGCCCGCGGCATCGGCATCGATCACGGGATTCTCGCGATCGCGCGAGCATGCGTAGATCAGTGCGAGCTTGATCGCCTTTTCCTCGGCCCGCGCCCACAGCGCCGAAACTGATTCCTCGCCGCCGCGCCGCCTCCCGTCGCATTCATCCGCGAACGCATCGAACACCGATCGCGCCCCGTCGTCCGTTTCCACCGTGATCGGCCGCGGGTGTTCGTTCGCCAGATTGCCGCCAGGCTTGAACTGCGCCCACCATTGCACCGCCTCGATGATGCTCGCGGGTAGATCCTGCGCCGCGCACTTGTTCCGCTGCGGCAGTGCCTCGCCCTCGAAGATCAGCAGGCGGGCCACGAACCCGTCCGTCATTTGCTCCAGCGTCAGCGATTCGAGCAAATGGCTCTGAACCGTGGTGCCCCACAAAACCGCATTCGGCTGGTCGATCACCTTATTCTTGTCGGGATCAGCGTATCCCTTGGATTTCCAGACCCCGCCCGCGGACGAGTACAGTTTGAGCAGCGTGGTGACGATGCCCTCTAGGTGGGCAGCGCCGCGGGCCGCCGCGATCGCCCGCAGCATCCGCCCGAATTCGTCGAGCTGGAACAGCACCGCCGGTGATTTGGACAGAACGGCGACGAGGCCGGAATCCGACGCCAGTTCCTCCGGGCCGAACAGCGGATCAGCGCCGCCGAGGATCAGCGCTTGGGAGTTGATCTTCCGCGCGTGATCCTTACCGCTGCCCGATGGTGCAACGCCGATCGCATAGATGTTCGTGCGGGTGTTCCCGTCGTCCCGAACCTTCCGCCCGGCTAGCACGGCCTGAAGGCAGATCGCAGCGCCCAGCGCTAGCGCCGGCTGCGGCCGGAACGCCGTTGCCAGATTGTGCCGCATGAGATCCCCGATCAGGCCGGGCACCTCGAACAGTTCCGGCGGCAGCGGGCCGGGATCTTCCAGCGCCGGCACCGCGGGCGGGGGTTCCTCGCCGGCAATGCCGATCTCGAAGAATCTCAGATCCACGAGGGCCGCGTCTGCGTCCTCGGGGGCCTCGCTATCCGCCAACCACCTGTACGGCCGCTCGTGCCGCACTGTCGCCGCCTGCTGGACCTTGTGTTCCAGCTCCCGCCGGGACCACGGGGGGGCACAGCGGGGGTTGTAGCGTTCCTCGAGGATCGACAGCGCCGTGCCGGCCGGCAGGCCGAACCCGTGAACCATCGCGCTGGCGGCTGCGAAGGTGGCCGAGTGCCCGCCGGCCCCGGCGATCGCGCCCGGCATCCTGTCCAGATACGCCAGCGCCCGGCGTTCCTCGTGGGCCGGGTCCGCGCCGCTGGCCGCCGGCGGGGGCGATGCTGGCCGCGGGTCTGGCCGGCGCTGCTGTTCCGGATCGATGCCGCGGGCGCGGGCCACAGCGGCCGCCAGCCCGGCGACGCAGGTCGCTAGCATCTCGGCCGGCACCGTGGCCGGGGTGCCATCGAGATCGGCGTAGCGTTCGCCGCTCGGGTGGATAGACGGGCCGACGAGGGTTTGCGCCCCCGTGGATCGGATCTCGCAGACCACCTCGCGGGTGCCCGGCATTTGATACCGCTTGGTCGTGCTGCCCGGCGCGATATACCACCAGTGCGAACGCGGCGCGGATTCGCGGCCGGTGATCGCGGGCGTGGGCGGCAGATACTTCGCGGCCAGTTCGCAGGCCTCGGGGCAATCGAGGTCGACATCGACCAGCCCGCCGGACGGATCGCCCAGCATGAGGCCGATGTTCAGGCCGGGCCGGAAATGCTCCTCCAGTTCGTCGGCGCTGAGAATCGTTTTCTGCCACGCATCGAGCAGCGGGCGCTTCTCGCGCGCGCTGATCGGCGTGGGCTGGAATCCGCGGGCCAGATAGCCGCGGGCGGCCTCGGTTACTTCGTGTGTCGTTATCATGCTCGCACCTCCCGTGGGCAACTACCGCGCAGGCCCGCCTAGCGAGGGCCGTTCCGTTGCGACGGTTGCGCAGCGATACACCAGCGCTGGCTAGCGCCCAAACTCGCACCCGCTCAGTCTGCTGAAAGGACCTGGTCGGCAACACACCGACCCGGCCCAGCCCGCCTCCGGTAAGAACGGGCTTCAAAAAATCCTGCGCGGCCGTTTAGGGCAGCGCAGGGGAGCGGCCCGAAACGATCGGCCCGCCAAGGAGTTCTTCGTGCGCGTCAGCCCCCTGTCGACCTCACCGCGCCGCGGTAGTCGCCAAGCGAAACAGCGCCATCCATGTAGACCCGCCAGCCGATGCCGAGGTGGTTCGCCGCCATTTCAGCCTGTTCCACGACCGGCTCTTCGCGCCCCCCAAGGAAGCCCGCCAGAACGGGGGCGGCGTTTGGCGATGCGAACAGATACCACGCGGTGGCGCTGTTGCCGCCGAAGGTGCTGTTGGACAGCCGCGGCTCCACCTCCAGTTCGGCAATCCCGCTCATCGGGTTGCCGGTCGGCCCGCCCGCCGCGTTGCGAACCTCGGTAGATGCGAGAATCGAACGGCCCTTTGCCTCCAGTTCGGGCGGAACCACCAGCGCCGCGGGCTGCAGGCTGATCGGTCGGCCAAAGGGGTTGGTCTGCCGGCGCATCTTGGAAACCGCATCGGCCAGTGAATCGACGCTCAGCCCCGAATCCCCGCCGGTCAGCAGGTTGCCGTTGCCCGAGGAGAAGTAGGCCGATCCGGCCTGCAGGATCAGTTCCCACAGATCGTCGGAGAATGTTTCGCTTGCGCTGATTGCCATCTCGCGCGGCAGGTTCGCCAGGATGGAGAGATCATCGTTCACGATGTCTTGGCGGGAAATGCCAACGATCGCACCCTTGGTCTTCAGGCGCATCTTGCCCACGACCTGTTCGCCCAGTTGCAAGTGTGCGATTTCACCCGTCGGCGAAACCTCGTTCAACCGGGTATTCCGCGCCTCCAGCCGCAACGCGGTTTGCTCGCGAAAGTCGTTCAGCGGCACACGCTGCGCAAACTTCCGCCATGTGGCCGGGGTCTGCTGGTACGCATCCATCGCACGCTTGGAAATGCTTTCCCCCAGCGCCACGGGCAGGCTGGTCGTGGAGAACGCCGCGCGAACCGTCGCCTCGCGCCCGCCATGCCCGCCACCTCGGCCCTCGATCTGCAGTGCGTAGCACGCAAGTTCGTACAGCCCGCCCACGCGGGATTTCATTGCGGCTTCGACGGCATCGCCCCCAATGTGCTTGGCCGCAATCTCATGCTCGCCCGTAGCAACCAGCGCCGCGGCCACCAGCAGATCCTTCGGCGATCCGTACTCCGATGCGCCCGCACTGTGCCCCGGGGTGTGACGGCCGCGGGCGAAGCGAAGCCGATCCAGCGCCGCCGCGTTGACCAGCCGGCAGGTCGCGTCAACGCCGAGGTTGGATTCGATCGCCGTAGACCGAATCGCGTCGGCCTGCGCAGAACCGATCTGCTCTCGGTTGCTGGCGATGATCGCATCGATTTCCTCAACCCGCGTCCGCTCGGTTCCCAAGTCATCACTCAAATTTTCTGCCATTTCCACCTTTCCGCCGCGAGCCTTGATCGCGGTCCTTGCGTTCCTGTCTGCTCCCACGGCCACCACCGATGTTTCGCGGAGCGTCCACTTCCGCGCGATGTAAACTGGCCCACCATGATCCCGCCCATTCACGCGCACGGATTCTCCGTCGCGGACGAACTGCAGCTCGGAATCCTGCCCCGCCTCCAGCCCCACGCTTGCCTGAATCGAAACGCCGGCGTTCGCAAGCCCGAGGAGGTGTTGCGTGGCCGCCGTTCGCACGAGCCGTGCATTTACATACAGCTCGCGCCCGTCTACCGCCACGGGTTCACCCTGTCCAAGCAGGCCGTCGATGCTGTTCCTGTGATCCGCCAGAATCGGGATGCTTTTGGGCAAATCGATGCTCGCCAGATCGATCACGAGGGGGTATGCCCTGCCCACGCGCATCGGCCCGCCCGTGTACGCCAGGATCTTGGCTGTCGCGGGCTTGTTGCTTTCGTTCTCTGCCGCGCGGATCTCGATGTCCGCGTGCAGCGAAATCGCTTCTGCCGTGTTGGTGCTGCTCAAGCTTCACCGCCGTTGTGGTGGCGGCGTTCCCAGCGCGTCCCCTTGCCTTCGGGAAGGGGCCATCCCGGCTTGATTTCCTCGCCGGGGAGAACGATCTGCTTGCGGCCCCCGTTCATTCCGAACCGCGCCCGGCCCGCGCCCTCATCCAGACTGCCCGCCTCGAAATCAACAGCGTCGATGAAGTGCCGCCACAGCTCGAAAACGCCGTCGGGCTTTAGGATTGAGACCTGAAACGGATCAACCCCTGACTCGATCATGCGGTGCCGTAGCCCATCGGCGACGAGCGACCACAGCACGCCCCCGTATCGCGCGCCCGCCTCGTCTCTTTCAGTATCCATCCCCGCCTTTGCGTTGCTGATGGCGTACAGAAAGTCATGGGGGCCGGTGATGGCCGCCCGCAGGATTTCGGATCTTGAGCAGCCGAACATCGAACCGAGTTTTTCTAGCATCTCGGATTCGTACCTCGAAATGCGCAGCCTGAAGCTTTCGGTCTTCTGACTCAAAAAATCGCCTCCTTTGTGTGACTGGCAGCCGACAGCACGCCGATTGCCGGACCACGATTGTTGCACTTGCATGGACTACTGCCGCCGGCATGCCTATAGCACGCCATGTTGCTACAAGCTTACCAAAATCTCAGTGCTGATCCGCACCGAAGACGAGGATGTCCAGCCGCAAGGCCCCCTGAGGCGCTGTCAGGGTGGTTGAGGGCTCTCAAATTGGTTATTTTTACCCCCGCCCCGGCTGCCGCTTCACGCCCCGCTAGCCCATTTATGGCCCTGCAGACCAAGTGCCTCGTCGCCAGTGACAACCCAAAGGCCGGGCAGCCCCTTGTCGCGCCCGTCCACGAGACGCGGCGCGTGGGGATGAGGGTCTCGCGCCCAAGCCCGGTGCTCGTTGTGGAAGGCCTCCACAAACGCCGGCCACAGGTGGTCGATTATCTCGTTGTCCGACAGATCGACCTGCAGTTCAGAGACGCCCTGACGATGCATGATGCATCGCAGGCCAGTGGCGAACACCGAACGGAATGCCTCGTCCGGGCTCTTGACCTCGATTCGCCGACCCTTGGTCGCGAGGGCGTCCATCGCCGTCAGCCAGCGGTACGCCTGCTGAACGGCCTGCCGCATGTCAACATCGATCGGCAAGAACGCCTTCGCGCAGGCCGCGCGGCTCGTCCCCCCGTTCGGGTACATCTCCGCGATTTCATCGAGGTTGCGGAGTTCGCCCGGGGTACATCTGATCGCGAGTACATTGGTCACTTGCTGGTCCTTTCGTTTAACAGTTGATCGATGGAGTTACGGTTCTGGCTCAAATGTAACCAAACTCTTCCGTCAGTTCGAGCGCGGCTGGCGAGAGGCGCACAGAAGCCCCCCTCTTGCCCGGGCAAAAATGCCCATACAGTCGTAATAAAAAACAAAGCCTGAACCACCCTGCGGCTGGTGCGGCGGCCGTACCCCCCGCCTCGCGCGCGTTTGATAGTACCTAACCCGGGGGGGTGTCTTGCCGTACCGCTTACGGTTCGCCAACCCAATGGCGGCGCACCATCGCAGCGTGCTGGCGGCGCAGCAGATCAAGGTGGGCGGGAATCGGGCGAAGGGTGACCATCGAGGGGTCAACCACCGCGATGCGTCCGTCTGCCAGCCGAACCCGCCATAGGCTGGTCGGCGCGCCTCCGATCCACGCCGGCGTGATGACATCCAGCGGGCCAATCACGCTGGCTCGTCTCTGTGGATCGACCAGTACGGCGCGGACGAAGACGCGTCCGCCGGGCGTCATCGCGTGCCCATCCCCCGTGACCCCGCGGGGCCGTTTCCCGAGCTGGTCGGGGCGCATCGCCATGCACCACTATACCGTACATATTCCGTATATCCAACAGGGGCCGAACATCGCGCGAAGGGGGCCAGCCGGGGGGGATCCCCCCGTCGGTGTGGGCAGCCCACTATCTTGTTTATTTACTTACTTGCAGGGGGGTATGGGGGTACGGGAAGCGTGGCGGAAGGGGGAAGGAGAAGGAGGGTGTGTAAATAATGTAAATAATACATATATATCTCTCTTCTCCCATTCTCGGCCCGTCACGCCCCCTTCTAGCCTCTATTTACTTGCGGGCCGCTGGGGGAAGAATGGCATTAATCGGCACGCTGAACCCCGCCGCGGAACCGCGATGGCCCGTGCCTGCCGCCCGCGAATACGCCCGAAGAATCCCACGCGCATTCATGCGCGCAAATGCCCCGAAATCTGCTAGTATCAGTCCGTTGCAGAATGGCCCCGTATGGCCGTTCTTTCGCCAAATACGCCGATCAGGCGTCGGGGGTTCGCCGGCTGCAGGGCGTTCCCAAGCTGAATGTCGTCGGTTCGATCCCGATCACCCGCTTTCCATCCTTCAGTGATTTTGGCCGCGCCGGGGAGCCATCTTGCCCGCTCATGCCCTGCCCGCTGGCGGCGGCTTGGATTGGTCCGGCATGCGACTGGCGGCCGGGGTCCCGCTCCAGGCTTTATGACATTGGTTCTCTGAAGATACTCGCCGGGTTCGCAGTGGATTTCGTGCCACCGCATGAGCCCCGGCCGCCGGGGTTCGCGCGGTGGAAACGGGTGCGGCCTGAGATGGATTCACGGCCTGAGCGGGATTCCACCGCTCGTCTCTCGGGCTGATGTGATGCCGTGCGGAGTCGAAGACGAGATCACATCTCAAGGAACCCCCTGTTTAGGGTGTTTCGCAGAAGACAGCAAGATAAGGGTTGTGACCCATCGGCAGAAACGGTACCCTGATTTCGGCCAGGTGAGATTGCTCGCCCGGCCCGTTCCACCTGTCTGTCGTCGAAGAGAGAGAACAACACGAGAAGAAGGAGAGCAGAACATGCACATGTCAATCGCACTTCTGGGCCTGGCTGTCATTGCGGCTCCCGCCGCCATCACGCAGGCGCAATCGCTGACCACCAACGCGCCCACCGCAGGCCTGGCAGGAAACCCGACTTCGGGAATCTTCCTTGATCTGACTGCTGATGCCGCGGGGCCGGGGCTCTTCGTCACCCAGTTCGACATGAGCATCTGGTCCGGCGATGGAACCCACACCTTCGAACTGTGGACGAAGCCCGGCACCTATGTCGGCTTCGATGGCAACCCAGGCCCCTGGACCCTGCACGACAGTTTCACTGTGAATGGGGTCGCTGATCCCGTCAACAACCCCATCAGTTTCGTCCTGAACAATCCCCTGGCCCTGATGGCCGGCGAGACCCAGGGCGTCTACCTCGTCATGCTCAGCGGCGGCGTGCGCTACACCAGTGGCAGCCCGCAGACATTCTTCAGCAATGACGATCTCTCGCTCTTTTCCGACCTTGGCCAGAGCGGTACGGGGCCCTTTGTCGGGAACAACTTCACCCCGCGCGCCTTCGCCGGCACGGTGTACTACACGCCGATTCCCGCCCCGGCGACCGCCGGGCTCTTCGCCTTGGCCGCCGGCCTCATCCAGCGGCGCCGCGCCAGGTAATCTCTGAAGTGGCGCCGCGGTCGTGTGGCTGCGCACGCACCGAGGAGATTGTTCACCGCCGTTCAAAGCGGCTGGTCTGTCCTCCGGGTGGACCAGCTGCTTTGCTGCGCGAACCCTGCAACGAACGCTTCATACACAGCCCCTTCGCCCACACCACACGGTGATGACGCGACGGGCCGGAGAGCCAACTCGAGGCACACCGGCTCGGTCGAAACGCTCAGCCGTCCCCACCGATGGCAGAGATGGAATGCCCGATCGGTCTGGGAACCCGTGAAGCGGGTTATCGGTTCGCTCGCGGCATCTGCGTATCGCCGGTTTGACTCTGGTCACCCGCCTTGAGTCCCTTGCTGTTTGGTTTTCAGCTTGCTCTTTCTCTTCTTCCATGGCGACCAGCCCCCGTAATTCCGGGTGCGGGGCAGCGTTTGGGAGTTGAATGGACACGCCTGATCAGGTAATCTCCCGTTATGGTTGGCCCGGGGGAGGACATCACGGGGATTGTGCGGCAGCTGGGCGCCGAAGATGCCCAAACCAGCACGGACGCCCATGCCCTGCTCTGCGACGAAATCCGCAGGCTGGTCAAGCCGGCCCTGCAGGGCGAGTCGCCGGAGCATCGGCTAAAAACCACGGATGTGGTTCACCACGCCTTTGAGCGGCTGTTCCTGCGGCCTCGGGCGGACGGAAGGCGGCCCGAATGGCCGGACCGGCTCGCGTTCTACGGAGCGGCAGCCAAGACGATCCGGGACATCTTGGTCGACGAGGCACGGCGCAGACTGGCCCTGAAGCGAGGCGGCGGACGCCGGACCATCCCGCTCGAGGCGGTCGGGGATCCGTTCTGCATGCCGCCTCTGATGGCCATCGAGCTGCGCGGCGAACTCGAACGGCTCTCGCAGCTCAACGAGCGGGCGGCCAGAGTGGTCGAGCTGAAGTTCTTCGCGGGCCTTTCGATCGAGGACATCGCCGAGATGATGGATGTCTCGGCGTCCACCATCCGCCGCGATTGGGACATGGCCAGGCTCTGGCTCTATGAGCGTTTGAACGGAACGGACGGGCAAGCCGCTGATCCCCGGGGAACAGACAGCACCGAACGGAATGGGAACGGGGCGTGAGTGTTTCCGGTTCAGATCCCGCATTGACGGCCTGGCGGCGGATCCTGACCGAAGCCGACGAATCCGGCGACCATTTTGCGAAGCGGGTTGCCCAACGGGTCGGCGGTTTTCTGGAAGCCGATGAGCCCCACGTCAGGCTGCCCGCGCCGGACGACGCGGTCGCATGGCTCGACGGCGTGATCCCCGGCGTGCGGCTGATCCGTGAGATCGGCCGCGGTGGAATGGGCGTGGTTTATGAGGCGGCCGAAGAGCAGACCGCCCGGCGCATCGCGGTCAAGCTGCTCCACGCGGACCGGAAGACACCGGCGTTGGTCCGGCGGCTCAAACGCGAAGCCGAGGCGTTGGCCCGCATCGATCACCCCGGGATCGCCCGCCTGCACAGCGCGGGGCTCTGCCAGGGGCCGCAACTGGGCGCACCATACCTGGCGATGGAGCTCGTGGAGGGCGACGATCCGGTTGAGCACGCGGACAAGCATCGGCTCGGCATCCGGCAGCGGACAGAGCTTATCGCAAAGATCGCCGACGCCGTCGGCGCGGCCCACCGCGAGGGCGTTCTGCACCTTGATCTCAAGCCCTCGAACATCGTGATCAGGGGCGACGGCGCCGTGAAACTGCTGGACTTCGGCATCGCAAAGATCCTCGACGAGACGCCGGGCGATCACACCCTGTCGTTCGTGACCCATCCCTACGGCAGCATCGGATCGATGGCGCCCGAGCAGGCGGACGGCCGGTTGGGATCGCCCGCCTCGGATGTCTACGCGCTCGGCGTCCTGATGTACCGCCTGCTCACCGGCAAGAATCCGATCGATCTGCGGGGCGTCCCGGTCACAGAGGCCGCACGCCGACTCTCCGACTTCGAAGCACCGCGGGCCCGATCGGTCAACCGCACCCTCCCGAGGGATCTCGATGACATCGCGGCTGTTGCGCTGGCGCGGGATCCCCGCGACCGCTATCCGAACGCCCAGGCCCTCTGCGAAGATCTGGAGCGGCACTTGCGTTCCGAGCCGGTCCGCGCACGCCCCGTCGGCGCGATCGGGCAAGCCACCCGTCTGATGCGGCGACACCCCCGGATTTCGAGCGGGATCGGTGTCGCGTTGCTCCTGCTCTCCGCCGTGAGCGCCGTCGCGACCGGATTCGCCATCCGGGCCAATGCATCGGCCAAGCAGGCGGCCGTCTCGGAAGCCAGGGCGACGGCGCGGTTCGGCGACATCACCGAACTGGCGGGCTCAACCATCTTTCAACTGCACGACGCGATCGAGGATCTGCCCGGGAGCACCCAAGCCAGAGCCCTGCTTCTGAGCCGTGCCGAGGAGTACCTGGACCGGCTCCTGGATGACCCGAACGCGGACGAAGCCCTGCAACTGACGATTCTGGAGGGCCTGATCAGGCTGTCCCGGCTGTACGGGCTCGGCGGCGGAGCGAGCAAGGGCGAACTCGAGAACGCGCGGAATCGCATCGAGCAGGCAAGAGCGATCATCCGCTCATTACCCGCTGAAATCCAGCGCGGGCGACAATTCCGCCAGCTCTGGATCGAGCTGCTGATCTATGAGACAAGAGTCGCACAGCGCACCGCGGACAGGCCCGACGAGCCATGGAGCCGATTACTGGCCGATCCCATCCACGAGGCGGCCAACGAGTTTCTCCGAGATTTTCCGGACTCGCTTGAAGCCCGGTACTATGCCGCCGCATCTCTTCAGCTCTACGCAAGATCTGAAATGGAGTTCGGCTGCTTAGAAACAGGCCGCGATCTTTTTGACCAGGCAATCAGATCAAGCGACCAGGCGAGCGCGGCCGGGCACACCCACACCGGAGATGATCTCGTTTTCGAATCGCTCAGAGTGCGGATGAACGGCTCCTATTGGCTCATGTTTCACAACATGGAAGAAGCGGGTCAACTGATTCAGGAGGCTCTGTCGATCACGGACTCGATCTTGGCCGAACGGCCATGGAGCACCGCGTACACCAAGATCAAGGGCGACCTGCTGAGTTACCAGGCACGCTTTTTCGCCGACCATGGCCATCACGAGCAGGCGGTTCGTGCCGCCGAGGAGGCCGGCCGCATCGCGCACGGCCTGTTCGCGATCGATCCGAGCAACCAGCAGGCACACCGCTCGATCAGCATCGCGGATTACTATGTGGCCTACGCCTACCGTGCGTGGCTGCAGGACGAATCCCGAGATCCCGATTCCAGAGCCGCCCAACTGCATCACGCCCTCGCCGCGGCCCACACCGCCAAGCAAAGCACCCAGGACCGTATCCGACGCGGCTGGCTCTTCCCGTGGGAGCAGCACTACCCGCGCATGATCGAAGAGATCAAAGCCGACATCCTTGCGGCTCGCGACCAGCTGCTCGGAACCGAAGCGGCCGCGAACTGATCACCGCTCGGCATCCTCATCTGTACCGTTTCCCCCCACCACCACCTCGATCACAACATCCGGGTACAACGCCCGCAGCCGCCCCACTTCGTCCGGTCCCAGCACGCACGCCGCGCTCGCCAGCGCGTCGGCCATCGTGCCGCTGTCCGCGATCACGGTGGCCGCAACAGGACGGGTCAGGCCCAGGCCGCGCCGCGGATCGATCAGGTGTGCGTGCCGCACCCCGTCGATCTCGACGAACTGCTCGGCATCGCCCGAGGTTGTCACCGCGCGGTTGGACAACCGAACGGTCCGCTGCCCGCCCCGCCCGTCATCGACGGCCACGGCCCAACCCTCGGGCTGCCCCGGAGGTGGTTCCCCCACCACGATGTCCCCGTCGAAGTCGATCATCGCCCGATCGAACCCCGCCGTACGCAGCACGCGCATGGCCTCATCCGCCGCGTAGCCCTTCCCGATCCCGCCGAAGTCCAGCCCCATGCCCGCTCGTGCGAACCGGACCCGGTCGTGGTCCGGGTCCACCTCGATCATCCCCAGACCGGACCGCGCGCGGGCCTCTTCCAGCACCCCCGTGTCGGGAAGTTGGCCGGTCCGACGCGCCTGGCGCCAGAGTGCCGTCAACGGGCCGACGGATGGGTCAAAGGCCCCTCCCGAGGCCCGGTGGACTTCCTGAGAAATCCGAAGCACACGGGCCAGATCCGGGGAAACCGGGTGCCACTCGCCCGGCGCTCGGCGCAGCAGGCGCGACGCCTCGGAGTCGTCGCGGTAATCGCTCAGCACGGCGTCCAGCTCGGCGATGCGATCAAAGGCCGCCGCACAAATCGATGCCGCCTCGGCTTCCGACGCGGCATAGACCACAATCCGGCATCGGGATCCCATCAGCAGCCTTGCGAACTCATACCGTTCCGCGATAGGCTGGGCAGTCAGACCCACCGCCTCGCCATTCCGGACGGCGGCGCACCCCGTCGAGATCAGCACACTCAGGCACAGGATCAGGAGGGCCGACCAGCTCATGCGGATGATTTGGATCATGCTGCTCCTTGTCGCCGCCGGGCTCGGCGTGGGGTCCGGGCCGGCGGCCCTCGCCGAACCGCTCCCAGGCGAACGTTATGAAACCCGCACCCTCCGGGTGCCGGGCACCACCGTCTCCTTCGACCTAGTCCGGTGCCCCGCCCCCGGAGACGAGGCCGGGTCGCTCTGGGTCCTGCGCACGGAGGTTCCCTGGGAGCTGTACGACATCTTCGTGTACCGGCTCGATCAACCCCAGGACGACCAGCACGCCTCCGACGCGATCGCCCGCCCGAGCAAGCCGTATGTGCCGCCCGACCGCGGTTTCGGCCACCAGGGCTACCCCGCCATGGGCATGACCCGCTCCGCGGCGGAGGGATTCTGCGTCTGGCTGAGCGAGGTGACCGGCATCCCCTTCCGCCTGCCGACCGACGATGAGTGGACCCATCTTGCCTCCGCCGGGGGCGTCGAAGCGTTCGAGCCCATCGACGAGCACGCCTGGACCGCGGACAACGCCGAGTTCACCACCCATCCCGTCGGGCGCAAGCGCCCCAACGCCTTCGGCTTGCATGACATGCTGGGCAATGTCGCGGAATGGGTCATGACCGACACGAGGCGGCCCCAGGCCATGGGCGGGAGCTACCGTGATCCCCCGGAGCAGTGCACCCCGCAATCGATGATGGAACAGGATCGTTCGTGGAACGCCAGCGATCCCCAGATCCCCAAGAGCCAGTGGTGGCTGGCGGACTGCTCTTGGGTTGGATTCCGATTTGTGACCGAGGCCGAAGTGCCTGAGCAGGAGCAGTGACATGAGCAAGGACCGTTCGTGGACCCGGCGTGAGTTCAACGCGGCAGGGCTGGCGCTCGGGGCCGCCGCCATCGCTGGGGCGTCCGGGCTGGCCTCGGCCCAGCAGGCGAGGGGCGGACGCGATGAGAAGGCCATCCTCAAGGTCGGCCTGATCGGCTGCGGCGGGCGGGGCACGGGCGCCGCGGCCCAGGCGCTGGCAGCCGACCCCAACGCCGTTCTGTGGTCGATGGGCGACCTGTATTCCGAGCGGCTGGTGCCCTGCCTGAACCGGGTGACCGACAGTCTGCGCGAGCACGCCGACGAGCCGGACACGGCGGTCCGCCACCAGATCCGCGTCGACCCCGACCGGCTGCACTCGGGCTTCGCCAACGCGGAGCGTGTGATCAACTCGGGCGTCGATGTGATCCTCCTGGCCGAGCCGCCGGGTTTCCGTCCCGCGCACCTGCGCATGGCCGTCGAGTCGGGCAAGCATGTCTTCTGCGAGAAGCCCGTGGCGGTCGATGGCCCCGGGGTCCGCTCGGTCCTTGAGTCCGCCAGGATCGCCAAGGAGAAGGGCCTCTCGCTCATGTCCGGCTTCTGCTGGAGGTACCAGGACCAGCTGCGCGAAACCTTCCAGCAGCTGCACGAGGGCGGCGTGGGCGACATCCGCGCCATTCAGACCACCTACAACACCACGGGATGGGTCCGCCCGCGCGCACGCCAGGGGGGCTGGTCCGACGCGGAGTTCATGACCCGCAACTGGCACTACTTCCACCCCCTCTCGGGCGATCACATCGTCGAGCAGGCCGTCCACGCCATCGACTGGCAGGCATGGGCCATGCGGGATGCGCCGCCCGAGCGGTGCTGGGCCGTCGGGGGCCGGCAGACCCGCGCCGCGGTCCCGGAAACCGGCAATGTCTACGACCACTTCTCGGTCACCTACGAGTACGCCGGCGGCGTGCGGGCCTACCACATGTGCCGCCACTGGGAGAACACACCCTCCGACAACTCGGCCCTGATCATGGGCTCCGAAGGGGTTTGCACCGTTCAGCCCTGGCAGCAGCGGCACACCATCGAGGGCGCCAAGCCGTGGCGGGGTTCCGCCCGCTCCAACGACATGTACCAGCGCGAGCACGATGTCCTGTTCAAATCCATCCGCGAGAACGCCGCGCACAACGACGGCGCGTTCATGGCCCGCTCCACGCTGCTGGCCATCATGGGACGCATGGCCGCATACACGGGCCAGACCGTCACCTGGGACCAGGCCCTGAACAGCTCCGAGGATCTCCACGCCACCCCCTGGGCGTTCGGCGAGCGTGCCATACCCGGCGTGGCCCAGCCCGGAAGGACCCCCCTGACATGAGCATGCCGATCGACCGCAGATCATTTGTCGGGATGACGCTGGCCGGCGCCGCCGGGCTGGCCGCGGGCCGGCAGCCCGATGCACGCCCGGGGCAGGTCTCGCCGTCGGGCAACGCACGCCGTGCCAGTTCGGGCCCCTTGCGGATCCGCCACGCGGTGAAGATCGGCATGATCCGGGTCGGCGAGACCCTGTCGGAGAAGTTCGCCGCCGCCGCGGACGCTGGATTCGCCGGGGTCGAGCTGGATAGCCCAGGGCCCTATACCGCCGACGAGGTCCTCGAAGCCAAAGAAGAAACCGGCATCGAGGTCCACGGCGTGGTCCTCTCGACCCACTGGAACAAACCGTTCAACCACCCCGACATCGGCGTGCAGGCCGAGGCGCGGGTCGCGCTGGACACCGCGCTACGCGATTGCGCGGCCTTCGGGGGGACCACCGTGCTGGTCGTTCCCGCGGTGGTCAACCAGTCCATGCCCTATGCCGACGCGTACCGCATGTCGCAGAACGCCATGCGCGGGGCCGCCGGCCTCGCGGATGAACTCGGTGTATCCATCGCGATCGAGAATGTCTGGAACAACTTCCTGCTCAGCCCGCTCGAGGCCGCCCGCTACATCGACGAACTCAACGAGCCCCGGGCCCGTCGCACCTTCGGCTGGTACTTCGACATCGGCAACATCGTCAACTACGGCTGGCCGGAGCAGTGGATCGATGTGCTCGGCGAGCGAATCCTGAAAATCGATGTCAAGGAGTTCAGCCGCAAGCGGCGGGACGACGAGGGCCTGTGGAAAGGCTTCGGCGTCGAGATCGGCGAGGGGGATGTCGGCTGGGACCGCGTCCGCGCCGCACTCCGCCGGATCGGCTACGAAGGCTGGGCCACCGCGGAGGTCGGCGGCGGCGGACCCGAACGCCTGGCCGACATCGCCCGACGGATGAACAGCGTGTTCGATCTCGCCTAAGGCCATGGACAGAAGCATGAACCCCGCACCGCCACGACCCCCCCACCACGACTGGACACGACGAGACTTCATCCGGACCGCAGCCGGCACCGGCATCGCCGCCGCCGTGCTGCCCTCGTTCGCCTCGGGCTGGACCAACGGCGGAACGGACGCCATCCGCGTGGGCGTCATCGGCTGCGGCGGGCGGGGCACCGGCGCGGCCTACAACGCCCTGGAAGCCCACCCCTCCACCCGCGTTGTCGCGATCGCCGACCTGTTCCCGGACCGGCTCGAACGCTGCCGCAACTGGCTGACCGGGTCGGAGGATTTCGGCGACCGCGTCGACATCGGCGACCGCGCCTTCACCGGCTTCGACGCCTACCGAAAACTGCTGGCGATCAAGGACATCGACATGGTGATCCTCGCCAGCCCGCCCGGATTCCGCCCGGCGCACTTCGAGGCCTCGGTTAACGCGGGCAAGCATGTCTTCATGGAGAAGCCGGTCGCGGTCGACCCCGCCGGCGTGCGGGCGGTCATCGCCGCGGCGGAGGCCGCCAGGGCACGCAACCTCTCCGTGGTCGCCGGCACCCAGCGCCGGCACGAGACCTCCTACCTCGAGGCGATGAAGCGGCTCGGCGACGGCGCCATCGGCGACATCCACTCAGCCAACTGCGCCTGGAATCAGGGCGGCCTGTGGGTCCACGAGCGCAAGCCCGAGTACTCCGACATGGAGTGGCAGTGCCGCAACTGGCTCTACTTCTGCTGGCTCTCCGGCGACCACATCGTCGAGCAGCATGTCCACAACCTCGATGTCATCAACTGGGCGTTCGGCACCCATCCCGTCCGCGCCGACGGCATGGGCGGCCGCCAGGTCCGCACCGACGCGAAGTACGGCGACATCTACGACCACTTCGCCATCGAGTACGAGTATCCCGACGGCCGACGCTGCCTGAGCTTCTGCCGCCAGCAGGACGGCACGGACAGCCGCGTCGAGGAGGGCATTTTCGGCACGCGCGGCACGCTGACCACTCGCCCCGGCTTCGCCGTGATCGAGGGACGCAACGCCTGGCGCTTCACCGACAACAACGGCAACCCCTACGCCGACGAGCATGTGAACCTCATCGCCTCCATCCGCGGCGACGGGCCCTACTACAACGAGGCCCGCCAGGTCGCCGAATCCACCCTGACCGCCATCATGGGGCGCATGAGCGCCTACACCGGCAAACGCGTCACATGGGAGCAGGCCATGAGCTCGGCCCTCGATCTCTCCCCGCCCTCGTACGCCTTCGGGGACCTGCCCGTCGGCGAAGTCCCCATGCCCGGCCGCACCCCGCTCATCTGACCCCGAAGCCCGAGGAACGCACCCATGGACCGACGCACCTTCATCGCCAGCGCGGGGGCCATGGCCGCCACCGCGGCCGCCGCAACCACCAAAGCATCCGCCCGGCCGCACGCCCGCGCCGACGAGAAGTTCTCGATGCACTTCGCCCCCCACTTCGGCATGTTCCGACACCACGCCGGCGACGATCTCGTCGCCCAGCTCGAGTTCGCGGCCGACCGCGGCTTCACCGGCTGGGAGGACAACGGCATGGCCGGTCGGTCCGCCGAGGATCAGGAACGGATCGCCGCGGCGATGTCCCGCCTGAACATCACCATGGGCGTGTTCGTGCTCAACATGGGCACCGCCTGGGGCCCCCACTTCTCCCGCAACCGAGACGACGACCGGGAACGCTTCCTCGACGAGGCCCGCAAGGCGGTCGATGTCGCCAAGCGGGTCAACGCGAAGTGGATGACCGTGGTCCCCGGCACCCGGGAACTCCGCATCCCGCTGGAGTACCAGACCGCCTACGCCGTCGAGTCCCTCAAGCGGGCCTGCGAGATCCTCGAACCCCACGGCCTGATCATGGTCCTCGAGCCCCTCAACCCCCGCGACCATCCCAACATGCTCCTGGCCGAGATGGGCCACGCCTACCAGATCTGCAAGGCCATCAACAGCCCGTCGTGCAAGATCCTCTGCGATCTCTACCACCAGCAGGCCACCGAGGGCAACCTGATCGAGAACTTCGAACGCTCCTGGGACGAGGTCGCCTACTTCCAGATCGGCGACAACCCCGGCCGGCGCGAGCCCAACACCGGCGAGGTCCACTACGCGAACATCTTCGCCCGTATCAAGGCCAGGGGCTTCGACGGCATCCTCGGCATGGAGCACGGCAACTCCAGGCCCGGACGCGAGGGCGAACAGGCCGTCATCGACGCCTACCGTGCCTGTGATCCTCGATGATCGGCCCACCCCACTCCCAACCAATGTGCAGGAAAGGAACCCGATGATGCGAACCATGGCCATGGCCGCCAGCCTGGCGCTCTCCGCCGCCCTCAGCGCCGCGGCGACCGATCACGAATGGAACAACCTCTTCAACGGCGAAGATCTCACCGGCTGGGTCGCCTCCGGCAGCTCGGACGCCTGGTCCGTCCGCGACGGCGAGATCGTCATCGTCCAGCCCGGCCGCGGCGGATGGCTCCGCACCGACCGCATGTACCGCGATTTCGAGCTCAAGCTCGACTTCTGGATGCCCGAGCGCGGCAACTCCGGCGTCGGCCTGCGCGGCTCGTCCGGCGGCGACCCCGCCTTTTCCGGCTTCGAGGTCCAGATCCTCGACACCCACGGCGAGGACCCCAATGTCCGCAACTGCGGCTCGATCTACGAGGCCGTGCCGCCCGCCGAGATGGCCGTCTACCCCCACGGGCGCTGGAACACCTACCGCATCCGCCTCGTCGGCGATGTCCTCGATGTGTGGCTCAACGGCCGCCAGATCCACAAGGCCACCCGCCTCGACGACCGCGGCTTCTACCGGCGCGAGGACCAGCCCCTCCCCCTCAACGCCCGCGCCACCACCGGCTACATCGCCCTCCAGGACCACGGCGAGCCCTTCCGCTTCCGCAACCTCCGCATCCGTGACCTCTCGCCCGATCCCGAGCCGGTGGGCATGGTCCATCTGGTGACCCGCATGGGCCAGGGCGGCGTGCCGGAAGGCTGGTTCTCAGAGGACTCCGGCACTTGGACCATCGAGAACGGCGCCCTCGTCGGCCGGGGCGGCCCCGGGCACCTCTTCACCCAGGCCGCCTACCGCGACTTCGAACTCCGCGCTCTCGTCCGCGTCAACGAGCGCGGCAACTCGGGCATCTACTTCCGCACACGCCCCAACCCCGCCGCCAACAACCCCTGGCCCATCGGCCCCGAGGCGCAGATCGACAACCACGACCCCCGAAACTTCACCGGTGTCATCTACAACCAGGCTTGGCCGGTCTACATCAATGCCCCCATCACCCGCGACAATGCGTGGTTCGATTATCGAATCCGTGCCGAGGGCGGCCGCGTCCGAACATGGATCAACGGCATCCAGATGGTGGATGTGTTCATGGACGAGCCCACCGCCGGGCACATCGCCCTCCAGGGACACCACGAAGGCAACGAGATCATGTTCAGGGACCTGCGGATCATCGAGCTGGACTGAGCTCGGCAACCCGACAGAGCAAGGCAAAAGCCCCCGGCCGGGGGCTTTTTTCTTGGCTGGATTCGTGGCCCGGTCAGTTCCCCGCGGGAAACAGGAACCGCAGCGCCTCGGGGAATCGCTCCGCCCATGCCGGCTCGTGGTGATGGGCGTCGGGTCGGATCAGCAGGCGTCGCCGGTCCTCTCCGAGCCCGGCGTCGGCCATGCGCTGGTCAAGCTCCTCAGCCCAGGCTTGGTACGCGGCGTTGCGTTCGGCGTCCCGGTCGCTGTTGCTCACCTCGCGACCGCCCATGCCCACGAACACCCGATCCGGCCAGACATCGATCGCGTCCAGGTACGACCGGGCCGCCACGCCGTCATCGGCCAGCAACGGAAGCGACTCGACGATCACACGCCCGAACACATCGGGGTGCTGCGTCGCCGCGTACAACGAGATGGCGCCGCCGAGCGACGAACCGCCGATGCCCGTGTGCTCCGGACCGGTCCGGACCCGGAACGCCCGCTCGACCCGCGGCATGACCTCGTGCCGCATCCACGACACAAACTCCGGCCCCGACGCCCCGTGCCCCTGGATCGAACCGAACGGCAGGTACTCCGTCAGACGGTGCTCCCCGGCGTGGGGGATCCCGACGATGATCAGCGGCCGGATCTCGCCGGCCTCGACAAGTTCCTGCGCCGTCTCGTCCGCGTGCCACTCGCCGGGCAGGCCGGGCATCTGCTCGAAGATGTTCTGCCCGTCCATCATGTACAGCACGGGATAGTCGCGGTCGGCGTTGTCCGGCTCGTCGTACCCCGGCGGCAGCCAGACGAGCAGATCGCGCGACAGGGCCTCGGCCGCGCCGCCGCCGCCCCGCACGGGCAGCCGACGCACATCCCCCGTCACCTCGAGCCGCCGGTATGGGCCGGACGCCCGGACCACATCGGCCAGCGGGGCGGGCACGCGGAACTGCGGCACGGTGATCTCGATCACCGGCCGCTCGCCGGGCCGGAGCTTCGAACGGTCCACCCTGGGCAGCGACCGGTTGTCGATGACGCCCCCGTCCTCGTCCAGCTCCTCCCGGTCCCAGCCGCCCATCGTCATCTTGTAGGCGATGGTGGTGTTCGGGGGGATCCGGTCGATGACGATCTGCCACCGGGTGTCCGAGCGGGGCGAGAGGATGAAGTCCGGATCGGCCGGATTCCATCCGTTGATGCTCGAAGCGAAGTAGATGGGCTGGTCGGGCGTCGCCTGCCGAGACAGGTCATCCACCACCAGCACGAATCCCTGGGGAAGCAGCTCGGGCTGAACCATGTCGGGCTCCGAGGCGAACGCCGCGCTGGTCAGCATGGCCAGCGCGGCCGCGCGGGCGGCCAAAGGGGCAAGAAACGAACCGGTCTTGTTCATCCGCATGATCTGGGCTCTCCGTGATCGTCTCATCGTACCGGGTTTGGAAAGAAACCGCCCGCGCTTTCGCGCGGGCGGCACGGATCGGATTCGTCAGAAACTCAAACGATCAGGGGCAGCCCTGGTTGAACAGGGTGATGAAGGCCGACACATCGAAGAAGTTCCAGAGCCCGTCGCCATTGATATCCGCGGCGGGGTCCTGGTTGTTGAAGGCGGCGATGAAGGCCGACACGTCGAAGAAGTTGACCTGGCCGTCGTTGTTGAAGTCGGCGATGCAGTCCACCACCGGAGGCTGCGAGAGGTTCACGAACTGCTGGCCGGGGATCTGGGAGAAGTCCAGATCGTTGATCCCGTCGCCGTTGCTGTCGCGCGGGCCGATGTTCGGCGAGCCGTCCGGCAGACCGCCGAGGACCTGGTTGGACACGAAGTCGAAGCCGGCGTTGGCGATCCAGCCGGCGATCAGGATGTCCTGCTGACCGTCCCAGCCCAGCTCGTCCAGATCGATCGAGATCTCGATGCCGGTGTTGACGGCCTGCACCGCGGCCGGGTCGGCCGCGTCGGAGGTCACGCCGCCCACGTTCGAGTTGTTGATCGCGACCTCGATGAGATTGGGGATCGGCGCCATCGGGTTGTCCGCCGTCAGGCGGGGCCCGTAGTTGGCGAAGAGGCTGCCCAGCGAGCCGTCCTGGATGTCGACGCGCGGGCCGTCGAAGAGCAGGACCGGGGTGCTGGCGACCGGGCCGCCGTAGAACGAGCCGTAGTCGGTGATCACGCCGAAGAACGGGTCGATGTTCGCCCCGTTGGTACGCAGGACCGCCGCGTCGGCGAACCGCTGGAGCTGGTTCGTCCCGCCGTCCACGCCGTTGTTGATGTTCAGCCAGTAGTTGGCCGAGAAGCCGTCATCAAACCTGATGCCAGCGTTGCTGTTCAGCCCGTTGAACGAGATGTCCACATTGTCGTCGCGGAGGATGTTCTGCCCACCCGGACGGCTGTCGAAGAACAGCTGCAGCTTGTTGTAGTTCGCCTCGATGTTGCCTCCGATGAAGACATAGAGCCGGTTGTTGACCGTGTCGATGTACGACCGGATGTTGTTCAGCTCGGATCCGTAGGCCCAGTCGGCGTCGGGCGCGATCGGGGTCGGCGAGGCCGGCTCGCCCAGCACGCCCTCGGTGTTCGAGTTATCCACGCCCAGGCCGATCGAGGGGGCCTGGCCGTCGCCGTTCGTCAAGGTACCGGCGCCGGCCGCGCCATAGCCGGAGATGTTGCCGGCCAGCAGGATCTGCGAGGAGAGATTGCCGAAGAACACCCGCGGCACATTGATCGTGCCCGGATCGCCGTCGTCGTTGAAGGTGTCCACCGAAAGCAGGTAGTTGGCGGCGAACCCGCTGTCGAACACCTGCCCGGCCTGGCCGCCCGGGATGAACCCGCCCGCGCCGGAGCCGCCGCTCAGCGTCGAGCTGCCGCCCGGCCCGGTATCCAGGTAGATGTCGATCGCGTTGCCGTTGGTCTCGAGGTTGCCCGCGACGAAGATGTACAGGTTGGTGGCGTCCTTGGCCATGTACACCGCGTTGATCTCGGAACCGCCGCTCCCGTCTCCGGAACCGTCGACGGTCCCCGCGGTCATGTTCCCGAAGGCGGTGTAGTTCGTCTGCAGGAACACCCGCTGGTAGTTGCTGCCCGCGACCCCGCCGTCGAGCTGGCCGTCGAGCGCGGGCGTCCCGGTCGGCAGCGAGCCGAGGTTGACGGTCACGAACTGCTGGGTCGTGTCGAACGGCGGGTTGTTAAAGTCCACCGGCCCGCCGATGTTCGGCGTGTCGATCGGCAGCGAGCCGATGATCTGGTTCGACTTGAAAGTCCGATCGCCCGAGATGACCCAGCCCGAAATCCGGATCGTCTCGCTGCCCGACAGGCCCAGCGCGCCCAGCGGCACGCGGATCTCGATGCCGGTGTCCACAACCTCGGGGTTGCCGAAGTTCCCACCGGTGAAATCACCGGCCTGGTTGTCACCGAAGCCCGTGGGCACATTGTTGAACCACAGGATGTCGCTGTAAAACTGGCCTTCGTTGACCGGGTCGAACACCCCGTCAATCGTGGGCTGCGCCGCGCTCACGCCGGCCGCGGCGAAGAGCGTTGCCACGGTCACGACCTTGCAGATCTTCATGGTTTTCTCCCTCATTCAGAATCACGGAACGGGCACGCCCGCCCCGGTCTTTGGCATCCAAAGCCCACGCCTCACACGGCGGGGCCCGGAGTTACAGCATAGCGAAACCCGTTTCCGGATGCGAGCAAGAAATGGGGCAATTCAGCCGAGTACGGAGCCTCGTTCCCGGTTCTCCGGACCTACCGATAGGACAGAACCCGCACCCGAATCACCCCCTCCAAGGCCTCAGATCCGCCCTCCGGCCCCGCCAGGTCTTCCACCGCCCAACCCAAAGGCGTCTCCCGGAAAGTGGGTTCCCCGGTTCGGGCGATCGCCGCCTCCACCATCCGCCCGCCGAGCCACCGGCGCACCACGACCCCGTCACCCGGCCCGGCCACGACCTCAACCGCCCCGAAACGCAGCACGCCCTCCACCCCGGGGCTCCCACGCCATCCCAGCAACGCCGCCACATCACCCAGGAACGCCCCGTCTGGCCCGTCCGGATGCTCGCCGAGATCCGGCCACGGGATCGGCCGCCGGTTGTCCGGATCGTCCGCCCCCGGCAGCGCGAACTCGTCCCCGTTGTAGATCATCGGCGAGCCCGGCAGCACCGCCAGCAGCGCGTACGCCGTCAGCAACCGACGCTTCGCCTCCGCCCCCACCGGCCCCGCGTCGTACCGGGAGCCCGCCGTCCACGGCGTGGCCTGCTGATCAAACCCCCGCGCGAAGTCGTTCTGCATCAGCGACGCCCCCCGCTCGGTGTCGTGCGAGGCGATCAGCGTCATCTGCGCCAGCGTGTGCCGGGGGTGGTGGTGCAGCACCGCGTTGACCCGCTCGGCGAAGCGGGCTGCGTCGGTGTCCGCCCGCCCGATCGACAGCCAGTCCGCGATCGGATAGGCCAGCGGGTAGTTCATCTGGGCGTCGAACGCGGCCCCGTCGAACCACAACGCCGCATCGGTCCAGATCTCACCCACCAGCACCGCCTCGGGGTTGATCGAGCGGACCAACGCCCGCCAGTCCCGCCAGAACGCCCGGCCGATGTCCGGCGCGACATCCAGCCGCCACCCGTCGATCCCGCGGCCCGGATCCCCGTCCGGCGCCATCCACCGCCGGGTGACCGCGTACACATGCGCCTTCGGCCCGGGCGCGAGGTCGCCCTCGGGCGTCTGGCGGAACTCGGGCAGCGCCCCGTTGGGCCGGTCCCACGCCTCGTACCGCACCAACCGCCCGTCCTCCGGATCGAACTCGGCCTTGAACCAGTCCGCGTACCGCGACGCCGCCCCGTGTTCGACCACATCCCGGAACGCGAAATGCTCCCGGCCCACATGGTTCCACACCCCGTCGAGGATCACGCGCAGCCCCCGCTTGCGAGCCTCCGGGATCAGCACATCGATCAGATACCGGTCCGCCGGCTCCCACCCCCAGGTGGTCTCGTCGAGCGGGTCCTCGCCCGAACGGTCCACCGGCCCGGGCTCGCCGGGATGCCCGAGCGTGGGGTCCACATGCCGATGGTCCAGGGCCTCGTACTTATGCAACGACCGCGCCTCGAACACCGGGCACAGGTACAACCCCGTCGCCCCCAGCCCGGCGATGTGATCGAGCATGTCCACCACGCCCTGCAGATCCCCACCGTACCGCCGCTGGAAAATCACCTGCCCCACGCTCCCCCACCCCCCCGACCACCGCCCGGGATCGCTCGAGTAGAACCGCGGGTCCACCACCCGCCGGTTCCACAGCATCTCGATCTCCTCGTGGCTGACCGCATGAAACGGCTCGTCCCACCCCAGCAGGGTCAGATCCCAGCCCCGCGGGTCATTCGCCAGGTTCCCGTTGCGGAACCGCTCAGGGAACACCTGGTACCACACCACGCCCTTGGCCCAATCGGGCGCCTCCTCCGGCGAGGCCCCGCCCACGGCCACCATCACCGGCTCCCGCAACGCCCATTCCTCCCCGTCATGGGCCCAGATCTCCGCCCGCAGCGTCACCCCTGGACGCAACGCACCGGGCGTGTCGATCCGGGCGGCCAGCCACCCCGGATGGGCCGCATCCGCCCGGAACGGCGTCCGCCGCACCCCCTCGGATCCGCCCAGCCGCAGTTCAACATCCTCCCGATCCACCCGGGCGACCTCCAGCCGCACCTCGACCACGCCCGGATCCCGGCTGACCACCCGAACCAGCGGTCGGAGCGGATCCGACCCCTTATTCAAGGGGGATGCAATCGCAGCCTGGGCGATGACCCCGTGGAAAAGAACCATGGCGAGCGTGGTACGAAAGCACATTCGGTTGACCTCCACCATGGCGATCTGTTAGACTCGCGCTGAGGGACAGGGCCGCTTGTCGGCCTGCATTTGAATGCCGGTATCACCGGTATTGAGGGAAACGATGTCGGAACGGTACCGCGCCGGACGCCGCGAAGGGGCTTTCACGCTCATCGAACTGCTTGTGGTGATCGCGATCATCGCCCTGCTGATCGGGATCCTGCTCCCCGCGATCGGCAAGGCGCGACAGACCGCTCAGGATCTTCGCTGCCAGGCCAACAACCGGTCCATCGGCCAGGCCATGCTGCTCTACAGCAACGATTTCCGGGACTGGTTCCCGGTGATCCCGGTCCAGTCGCCCACCGGGCCGCGCCTCACTCGCGAGCAGATCTTCGCAAGACAGCACACCGCCGGCGGTGTCGCGGGCCTCTTCAGCCTGTTCCAGGTCGGCGACGCTCAATGGGACGGGGATGGTGCTCCCATCGGCGACCGGGGCTACCTGGGCAACCCCGTCACGGGCATCGGAAGGTACGCCGACGGCAGCGATCGCCCGATCATGCGAGGATACCTCGAGTCCCTCGAGGTGCTTGTCTGCCCCCGGGATCGGGAGACTCGCTACTTCGGCTGGCAGGGGGATATCTCCATCCGACGCTACGCGCAGGGAACGCCCAAGATCCCCGAAGCCCCGCAGCGTGAACAGGATGTCATCTCCTACAACATCAGCTACCTCTACTTCGCCGGTCTGCGCCCGATCGACCCGGACGTGCTGGTCCCCCCCGTGATCTGGGGCGACGAAACCAATACCAACGACATCGCGCTGAACGCGTTCTACGGCTACAACTGGTATCAGGACACCCCTGGCAGCGAACCGCAATCGACCCTCGACATCGTCGGCTTCAACCCGCAGACCGGCTACGGCAAGGTTGACAACCACGGTGACCGTGGCGGCTACTTCGTGTTCTCCGACGGGCATGTCGAGTTCATCACGGTCAATCCCCAGAGAACTTTCTTCGCGGACTACCGCCTCGCCACCGGCGAGCTGCGCGACCAGCTCCGGTCCGAGCAGAAGAGCATCAATCTACGCAACCCAAACCGCAGCACGTTCATGCGGACCATCGACTGACCGACCCGCCCGCACCTCCGGTATCATCCACCCCCACCCCCCGCCCCCCGGGACGCGCCCGCATTGTCCACCAGCAGGATGGCACCGTGACCGAGACCACCGCGAACTCCCGGCCCGAACGACGCTGGCTCGGCGGGCTGTTTGGTCATCAGGAATCCGGTCTGGTCATCGTCATCCTGCTCATGGGTCTGGGCCTGACCATCTACGGCGCGCTCAACCCCATCCAGCGCAACATCCCCGTCGTCCTCGCGCCGGACGCCGCGATCGCCCTGGTCGATGCGGAGGGCGCCACCCACGAACCGGGCACCCTGTCCCGAACCCAGATCGCCGGCTTCCGCGTGACCGGCCCGGACGGGGCCGTCACCACCTACGACGCCGCCGACGGCTGGCGCTACGAGTCCGCCCGCCGAACGCTCTTCGGCCAGCGGAAAACCAACGCCTTTCTCAACCGCGAGAACCTCGTGCTCGTGGCCAAGGACGCCAGCTTCTTCGCCATCATGGCGGTGGGCATGACCGCCGTGATCATCCTCGCGGGCATCGACCTGTCCGTCGGCTCGATCTACGGGCTCTCGGCCATTGTCGGCGCGATGGCCATGTCGGCCCTGCCCTCGGACGCGTCCTGGATCGTGTCCGTGCCCGTCGGGGTGGTGGTGTGCGTGAGCGTGGGCGCGCTGTGCGGGCTGGCCAACGGCTCGATGACCGTGGGCCTGCGCGTCCATCCCTTCGTCATCACGCTGGGCATGATGGCCGCCCTGCGCGGGCTGACCATCGTCCTGCCCAACACCTTCTTCAACACCCAGTCCATCGGCGGCTTCCCCGCCTCGTTCACCAGCGGCTTCTTCAAGGCCGAGATTTTCGGGGTCCAGCCGGTCCCGGTCCTCGTCATGCTCATCGTGGCCGTCAGCGGATGGTTCGTGCTCAGCCGCACGGTCTTCGGCCGCCGGGTCTTCGCCATCGGCGGCAACGAGACCGCCGCCCGGTACGCGGGCATCCCCGTCGGCAAGGTCAAGATCATCGTCTACACCGCGATGGGCGCGCTGGCCGGGCTCTCGGCCTGCGTCTACCTCGGCTACCTGGGCGCGGCCGAGACCAATGCGGGCCAGGCGTACGAACTCCAGGTCATCGCCGCCACCGTCATCGGCGGCGCCTCGCTGATGGGCGGGCGCGGCACCGCGCTCGGCGCCGTCCTCGGGGCCATCGTCATCCAGCTCATCAGCAACGCCATGATCATCCTGAATGTGGACCCGAACTACAACCAGATCGTCATGGGCGCCGCCATCATCATCGCCGTCGTCATCGACCAGACCAAGCAACGCCTCTCCGCCCGCAAGGGCTGAACCAACAGGGAGTACCGACATGAACAGCCTCTGGATCAAATCCGCCGGCGCGCTCGCGCTCAGCGTCGGCCTCATCGCCGCCGCCTGCTCACGCTCCGAAAGCGAGCAGGCCGACGCAGACCCCCGCGCCGGCCAGGCCCCCCAGGCCACCTACACCATCGGCGTTATCGCCAAGAGCAACGCCAACCCGGTCTTCCAGGCCGCCCGCACCGGCGCCGAGGCCGCGGGACGCCGGCTCAGCGACGAACTCGGCGTGAATGTCCGCGTCCAGTGGCGGACGCCGCCCCAGGAAGACGCCCAGCTCCAGGCCCAGTATGTCGAGCAGCTCATCGCCGCGGGCGTCAACGGCATCGCCATCTCCGTCACCGACGCCAACATCCTCAACAGCGTCCTCCGGCGCGCGGTTGACCGGGGCATCGTCGTCGTCACCTTCGACTCCGACGCGCCCGACTCCGGCCGCATGGCCTACTACGGCGTGGACGATACCCAGGCCGGCAAGGAGGTCATGCGCCAGCTCGCCACCATCATGGGCGGGGAGGGCACCGTCGCCGTCCTGACCGGCAACCCCGCCGCGGTCAACCTGTCCAACCGCGTCCGCGGCGTCCGCGCCGCCGCCGCCGAGTTCCCCGGCATCACCATCAAGGATGTCTACAACTTCACCCCCGAGACCGCCACCGAGGCCGCCGCCCGCATGCAGCAGGTCCAGACCGCCAACCCCGACATCACCGGCTGGGCCCTCGTCGGCGGCTGGCCCCTCTACACCGACAACGCCCTGGACGGCATCTACCAGAACGCCCGCGTCGTCTCCATGGACCCCCTGCCGCTCCCCCTCGAGTATGTCCGGCGCGGGCAGGTGCAGGTCCTCGTCGGCCAGCCCTACTTCGGCTGGGGCGAGGTCTCCGTCGAGATGATCGTCAACAAGCTCCATTACGACCGCGACCCCGAGTCCGAGTTCGTCTTCGCCAACTTCGACATCGTCACCGGCGACAATGTCGATGAGTTCGCCGAGAACTGGAAGACCTGGCTCGGCGACAACTGAGTGGGGATGGGATCAGCCATCAGGGATCAGGGGAAGGCCAGGAATGTCACGCACCATTCATTCTGAATCCCTGATGGCTGGTGGCTAGTGGCCGGTCCCTCTTCCCAACCCGCCCTGCTCCGCGCGAGCAACATCTCCAAGCGCTTCGGCATCACCCAGGCGCTCGATGATGTCTCCGTGGAGTTTCTCAAAGGCGAGGTCCACGCCCTGATGGGCGAGAACGGCGCGGGCAAGAGCACCCTGGGCAAGGTCATCGCGGGCCTGCACAAGCAGGACCAGGGCACCGTCGTCATCGACGGGCGCGAACTCGTCCCCGGCTCGCTCGACGACGCCTTCGCCGCCGGCGTCCGCATCGTCCACCAGGAACTGGCCCAGTGCCCGAACCTGACGGTGGCCGAGAACCTCTGCCTGCACGCCATCCCCACCAGGGGCCTCCGCGTGGACTTCCGCGCGATGGTCGAACGCGCCGCCCGGCTCGTCCACCGCCTCGAGCCGACCATCGACATCCTCCGACCGCTCGGCCGCCTCAGCCCCGGCCACCGCCAGATCTGCCAGATCGCCGCCGCCCTGGACGAGGAAGGCCCCCACGGCGGGGCCAAGCTCATCGTCTTCGACGAGCCCACCAGCTCGCTGTCGATCCACGAGACCGAACGCCTCCTGGCCATCGCCCGCGACCTGGCCGCCTCCGGCGTGACCGTCGTCTATGTCTCCCACCGCATGAGCGAGATCTTCGCCTGCTGCGACCGCGTCAGCGTCCTCCGCGACGGCAAGTATGTCGCCACCTCCGTCGTCGCCGAGATCGACGAGCCCACCCTGGTCGAGCAGATGATCGGCCGCCGCCTGGCCACCCCCGGCGCCAAGGCCGCCGAGGCCCTCGCCGACGCCGCGGGCGTGGACCACCAGGTCCGGGCCGACGCGCCGGTGTTGCTGCGCGTCGAGGGCCTCACCTCCCCGGGGCGGGTCAACAACGCCTCGCTTCAGGTCCGCGCCGGAGAGATCGTCGGCGTCGGCGGACTCGTCGGCGCGGGCCGCTCCGAACTGCTCGACGCCATTTTCGGTCTCGACACCCGCGCCTCGGGCCGCGTCGAGGTCGCGGGCCGGAACATCGGCGGCCGTGGCCCCCGCGCCGCCATCCGCGCCGGCGTTGGCTACGTCCCCGAGGACCGACGCCAGCAGGGCCTGTTCTTCAACCTCGGCATCGACGAGAACATCCTCGCCCCCATCATGCCCGACCTGGCCCGCGCCGGCGTCCGCGACCGCACCGCCGAGATCGACGAAGTCCGCAGCCGCGTCCAACGCTTCCAGATCAAGACCGCCACCCTGCGCACCACCGGCCCCGGCGAACTCTCCGGCGGCAACCAGCAGAAACTCCTCATCGCCCGCTGGATGCGCGACGACACAAAGGTCCTCCTGCTCGACGAGCCCACCCGCGGCATCGACATCGGCACCAAGGCCGAGATCTACCGCCTCGTCCAGGAAGCCGCCGCCGCGGGCCTGGCCGTCCTGCTCGTCTCCAGCGAGATGCCCGAGCTGCTCGCCCTGTCCGACCGCATCCTGGTGATGGCCGAGGGCCGCATCGGGGGCGAACTGAGCGGGCAGGACATGACCCAGAAGAACATCCTGACCCTGGCGACCCGCGAGTCACGCAAGAAAAACGCCCCGGCCTGAGACGGGGCGTGATCACGCGCTGCGCGAGTGTGTCCGCTCATGGCCGCAGGATGATGATCTCCCGCCCGTCGATGCCCCAGGTTTCCAGCTCCGCGTCGCCCATGATCAGCCGCACATGCACCGGCCGGTCGGAGCGCGGCATCTCACCCTCGGCCGACGCGACGGTGATCGACACCGACCCGTCCCGGCGCGTCCGCGCCCGGTAGGTCGTGAGCAGGTACTCACCCTCCTTGAAGCCCCAGCCTTCGCCGGCGTCCTCGTAGAGCGTGCCCTCCGCGTTGCCCTGGGCATTCAGGTGCACGATCAGGTGCAACTCGTCCCGCGAGTCCGGCCGGTCGCCGAAGAACTGCGTCACCGGCGCGGCCGTGATGATCGAGCCCGGCCGGATGTACAGGTCCGGCTGGTGCATGTCCTTCGAGTCCCGCCCGCCGTCGAACGACGGGAAGTCGAACTTCGCCCACGCCACCCCGTCCACCGGCCGCGGCAGCACCGGCACGCGGTCGGCCTCGGGCGTGACCCGGGCCGCCACCAGCAGGTCCTCGCCGAGCAGGAACGAATCGTCCTCGCTCCGAAGCGCCATGTCGGTCGGGTCAGCGAAGAAAGTCGGCGCCATGATCGGCAGCCCGGTCTGCGAACTGACCCAGAACTGGGTGTAGATGTACGGCATCAGCCGGTAACGCCGCTCCAGCGCCCGCCGGCTCGTCGCCTCGACCTCGGGGCCGAACGACCACGGCTCCTTGTCGATGTTGCCCTTGGCCGTGTGCCCGCGGCTGAACGGGAGCAACGCCCCGTAGCCCATCCACCGTGCGAACAGCTCCCCGTCGCCGTTGTACGCGAACCCCCCGATGTCCGGGCCCACGAACGGCTGGCCGGACAGCGACAGGTTCAGCGACATCGGGATGGACATCTCCAGATGCTCCCAGTTCGCGCTGTTGTCGCCGGTCCAGGTCGCCCCGTACCGGTGCCCGCCGATGAAGTTGGCCCGGCTGAGCACGAACGGGCGCTTGTCCGGATTGACCGCCATCACGCCCTCACGCGTCGCGCGGAGCATCATCATCCCGTAGACATTGTGGTACCGGGCGTGATCGCCCGGCCCGCCGAGTTCCTCGTCCGCCTCGTGCCGGTTGTCCTCGGGCATGGTCTTGCTGGCCACATTGAAGACCGCCGGCTCGTTCATGTCGTTCCACACGCCGTCGATGCCCATCCCCATGAAATCCTCGTACAGGCCCGCCCACCATTCCCGCACATCAGCGCGGAGGTAATCCGGGAACACGCACACGCCCGGCCACACCTCACCGGTGTAGACCTCGCCATTGGCATCGCGGACCCACACATCGTGCTCGGTGCCCGAGTCGTAGACGAAGTACCCCTCCTCCTTCTTCACGCCCGGGTCGATCATCCAAACATTCGACCAGCCCAGCTCGCGAAGCCACGCGTTCAGGCCCGCCGGGTCGGGGAACTGCTCCTCGTCGAAGGTGAACACCCGGTACCCGTCCATGTAGTCGATGTCCATCCAGATCACATCCGCCGGCAGGTTCCGCTTGCGGAACTCCCGGGCGATCTCCCGCACCCGCGCATCCGGGTTGTACGAGTACCGGCACTGGTGGTATCCCACCGCCCACTTTGGCGGCATCTCGATCGTCCCCGTCAGCCGGCCCAGACCCTTCATCACCTCCTGCGGCGTCTCGCCCTCGATCACGATCACCGGGAACTGGTAGTTCACACCCCGGAAGGTGATCCCGCCACGCAGGTCGATCTCGCACCGCTCGGTCGTGTCCGCCAGCACCCCGTACGCCGTCCCGTCCGGACGCACCGCCAGCACCCACGGGTGGGCTGTGTACAGGTTCCGGTCGCCGAGCCCGTAGCCGAAGGCGTCGTAGTTCCAGGTCTCGGTCACATGCCCGTTTCGGAGCAGCGCCCCCGCGCACTGGCCGGTGCCGTACAGGCTGGTCCCCGGTTCGGTCCGGATGCTCGCCACATACCGCCCGGTCGTCTCATCCACCGAGAACTCCGGCTGGACCCGCTGGGCCAAGACCCGGACCGATCCCTGGGACTCGAACGGGCGCACGAACGCCATCGACACCCGCCGGTTCTCCGCCGCGGCGCGCGACGCGTCGAACCGGATGATGTTGCTGTCCAGTCGATCAGCGACGATCTGTGCGGCGGTCGGCATGGTCCAACCCATCAGGCACGAGGCCACGATCGCGGCCGGGGCGGTCTTCGCAAAGTCGAACATGTCGTAGGCTCCCTCATTCGGCCCCGTCTCCGGGGATGTACTTTCGTGGACTGTACCCGATTTTCGCCCCATTCGGGCGCACGGTTTCCGGACCAGACGGCCGATTCTCACCGATCTGAGCCCGAATCGCACGAATCCCGCGAAAGTAGGTTCACGAAAGAGCCCCGGTCGTGCATAATACGGGCGTGGCCCACCCCCGTTGATGCCCAAGGGTCACACTGAGGGAGAACCCGATATGTCGCACCAGACCCGCCCCCCGCGGCTGCACCGGTGGCTCACCGCCGCTGCCGTCGCCTGCCTTGCCAGCGCGGCCACCGCCCAGAACAAGCAGAACTACCTCCAGTGGTTCGAGGCCGAGTGGGACCGGATCGAGCGACGCGTCCCCGACTTCTTCATCGCCGGCTACGACGCCGTCTGGCTGCCCCCCGTCTCCAAGACCGCCACCTTCCACAGCCCCGGCTACGACCCGTTCGACCGCTTCGACCTCGGCAGGCCCCCCCTGCTGACCTTCTCGCCCAGCCGCGCCCGCACCACCTACGGCACGGAGAACACCTTCCGCGCCATGGTCGCCGAACTCCAGCAGTCCGGCGCCGAGGTCTACATCGATGCCGTCCTCAACCACAACTCCGGACGCACCGAGTCCGACGCCTTCCTCGCGCAGGGCGGCTGGCCGGGCTTCTGGATCCCCCGCGAGAGCCCGCCCCGCAACAAGCAGCCCACCGACGACTGGGGCGACTTCAACAACGGCAACGCCCAGGGCTACCTCCAATCCGAAAACCCCGGCGGGCCCAACTACGACCTGGTCAACGGCGACCTCGTCGCGCTGATCGACATCGCCCACCAGTCCAACCACCCGTTCATCCGCCATCCCGTCGATCCGGCCGACCCCCAGAACATCCCGGCCGGGACCATCTGGAACCAGCCCGACCCCGCCAACGCCCGGTTCTACCCGGATCTCTCCCTCACGCCCGACACCTTCACCAACCCCGGCACCAGCCGCAACCCCGGCGCGCAGTCCTTCACCCGCCACCCCTTCAACACCGCCGACCCCATGGCCGGCGACCCCGTGACCGACAACGCCACCGGCCTGCTCATGCGCTGGTCCCAGTGGATGATCCAGGAACTCGGTGTCGACGGCTTCCGCCTCGACGCCTCCAAGCACGCGCCCAGCTGGTTCTGGGACCGCTTCTTCGACAGCTCGATCCACATGACCCGCACCACGCCCGACGGCCGCAAGGTCAACCCCTTCACCTTCGGCGAGAATGTCACCGGCAACTCCGACAACCTCGCCAACTACATCCGCAAGGATCCCTTCGCCAACCGCGACGCCCTTGACCTGCAGGGCGCGGCGCGCCTCCGAGACCTGCTGGGCGCCGGCGGCTTCGGATCGTGGGCCAACATCCAGGCCAACGCCGATTCCGGCCACCTCGATGTCGCCCACAACGGCCTCGTCAACGGCTCGATGGGCGTCAACCATGTCTTCAGCCACGACAACGGCTCCGTCGGCAACGGCAACAACTATCCGCCCCTGCCCACCGTCCGCCAGCAGGGCTATGTCATGCACGCCTACACCCTCATGCGCCCCGGCCGCGCCATCGTCTACCACCACGCCCGCGGCATCCCCCGCACCAGCGGCTTCCAGCCCCGCGAGGGCGTGCCCATCGCTCTCGGCTGGGACCCCGCCACCCAGCAGCCCGACGACACCATCACCACCCTTGTCCGGCTGCGCAACCAGATCGCGTTCGGCCAGTACTTCCAGCTCAACTCCAACATCGCCGATGTCCTCGTCTTCGAGCGGGCGTTCAACGGCCAGGCCAACTGCGTCGTCGCCGTCAACGACCGCTGGGACGCCGGCGCGATCAATGTCACCGTCAACACCTCGTACCCCCAAGGCACCCGCCTGCACGAAAAGACCGGCAACGCCGCCGACCCCGTCGTCAACCCGGGCGGGACCATCCCGCAGACCATCGTCGTCGGCCCCGGCGGCCAGATCACCCTGACCGTGCCCAACAACCGCACCGGCGCCAACGAGCACGGCAAGGGCTACCTCGTCTACGCCGAGGCCCTGCCCGTCGTCACCGTCGATTTCATCGGTGCCGACGGCGTCATCGAGCCCGACCCGCCGAGCTTCCCCGATGTGCTCCAGCGCCTCAACCCGATCCCCGTCATCACCGGCGACACCTTCACCATCGATGTGCGGACCCAGGCCGGCGACGCCCTCGACCCCAACACCGACGACAACGCCCTCTTCGCCTGGAACCAGCGCAACCGCGACTGGAACGGCAACGGCCAGCTCGACATCCCGTTCACCTCCCCCGTCATCGGCGGCTATGAGCAGTTCCTCACGCTCAACTGCCCCCTCTACGACTGCGCCGGGGCCACCGGACGCTACCAGCAGGTCATCGACGCGACCCAGATGGACGAGGGCTTCAACTACCTCAGCGTCATCGTCTTCCGCAAACGCCCCGCCGGGACCACCCCCATCTTCCGCGAGGTCCGCAAGGTTGTCTACATCGACCGCAAGCCCCCGGCCATCGAGCTGGTCCAGGCCGACCAGGTCCTCACCGAAGACCGCCCGGAGTTCACCGTTCGCGCCCTGGACCGCACGGCCCGACGGATCCACATGTTCGCCAACCTCGACCCGGCCGTCGACCCGCTCACCCTCGTCAACACCAACAACCAGGTCCCCCCCTACGACCGCAAGGAATGGCGCCGCATCCTCGATCCCACCCTTTCCCACGGCTTCAACGAGATCACTGTTGTCGCCTTCGAGGACTCGGGCAACCACACCGTCCTCCGCGAGCAGGTCTTCATCGACCTCTGCACCGCGGACTTCAACAACGACGGCGTGCTCAACTTCTTCGATATCTCCGCCTACCTGGCCGCTTTCAACGCCCAGGACCCCAGCGCGGATCTGGCCCCGCCCTTCGGCGTGCTCAACTTCTTCGACCTGGCCGAGTACCTCAACCTCTTCAACGCCGGCTGCCCGTAACGCGATTCAGCCCGCCCACGCCGCGGTGTGCAGCATCCAGACCGAAAGCAAGGCCCGGACGGACCACAGCACCGTCCGGACCCAGTTCGTCCGCACCAGCGCCTCGATCACTTCGGGGTCGTGCCCCTCCCGCTCCAGTCGGGCGTGGAGCGGCATCTGCACCAGCGCGGTGGAGAGCCACAGCAGCAGCACCAGCACCAGACCGAACATCGCCACGCCGCGTCCGATGCCGCCGGGGGGATACACCGCGATCATCAGCGCCGCGGCCAGCTCGACGAGCATCAGCGGCCCGACCACCAGGGTCGTCCGCTGCTGGTGCTCCTTGGCGTACTTGCGAGCGTGCTCGCCAAGGATCCGGGCGAACATGGGGTAGTGGACGATCTGGACGAACCAGATCAGCCCGCACATCGCGCCGGACGCGATCGCCTGCGCCGCCAGGATCGGGTCCGCGCCGGTCATGCCACGCCCCCGCCGGCCGACCCGCACGCCAGGCCCGCGTAGTCCGGCCGATCCGCCGCGGTCCGGTGCCGATACGCCGAGACCACCCGCCCGTCACGCACCAGGAACACCCCCGGCATCCGGAACCCGTCGCCGACCAGACGCCCGACCAGATGCCCCCGCAGCGTCGCCTTCAGCCCCGCCAGCCATACCGACGGCCCGAAGAGCTGCCCGAGCGATCCACGCTGCAAATCCAAGGACTCGTACAGCCGGGCCTGCGGATCGGAGACGCGTTCGAGATCACCCAGCCCGCGCCGTTCCAGCAGCGGCTGCAGATCCTCGTCCGTCCCCTGGTGCACCAGCACCACACGCACGCGGGCAGCGCGGATCCGGTCGATCGACTCGCCGAGATCCGCGATGGCCTCGCGGCAGAAGGTGCAGCCGGTGTGCCGGAGGAACACCAGCAGCACCGGCCCCTCCCGGGACAGTTCCGCGACGGAATGGCCCGACCCGGTCCTGGCCTCGGCGAGCGCGGCCTCGGCCCCCGTGTCCACACCGTCGCCCGCCGGGGCGGTGTTCACGCGGAAGGCATGGAAGAGCATCAACGAGAACGGGACCCACCAGATCAGGTCGTTGGTCGGCAGCGTCCAACCAAACGCCGGGGGCACCTCGCCCCGCGCAACCCCGACCGCGTACCCCAGCGGACCGAAGATCTTCCCGAGCAGCCCCACCAGCACGATGGGCCAGTGCCGGGCCGGGTCGCGCGATGCGGCCAGGTACCCCACGCCGAAGACACCCACGATCATCCCGACGCACTGCCAGATGAACGGGTAGCGCGGCGGCTCCATCCCGGTCAGGTCGAACAGCCACGCCGGATAGAGCACCGTCACCGCGCCCCAGGCGAGGTTATAGACACCCGCCGAGATCAGCCATCGGGACATCCATCGGGGGCTGGCGGTTGTGTCGGTGGCACTCATGCCGCGCCTTTCGCCGTTCCGGGCCGCGTCGATGCCCCCGGGATCGGATCAGTACACGCCGTCCTGGGATCCCGTGATCTGATCGGGACGGACCTTGATCGCCACGAACCAGATGAACAGGAACAAGGGGAACAGCACGCCCAGGCCGAGGAACATCGTCATGCCGCAGATCTCGCCGAACATCTGCCCGGCGGCCTGGGCCGGGTCCTGCTCGTTGATGCCCCGGGCGATCTGATTGTCGGGATAGTCCACGGCCCACTGCTGCAGCGTGGCCTGCTTGTTGAGGTTGTGGATGTAGCCATAGATGTTCAGCGGGATGGCCGGGACGGCGTAGACCAGGTGGAGCAGACGCCCGGTCGGCGACCGGGCCAACAGGGTGATCCCCGCGAAGAGCAGCACCACCGAGAGCAGCAGCCCCGCAACGCCCAGCGTGATGTCGATCGGGCCGACCTTCCACGCGTCGGGCAGGGGCGCACCCTCGAGCTGGGACTCCATCAGACCGCCCATGATCGGGGCCGTGGCCAGACCCAGCCCGCCGCAGATCAGGCCGAGGGACGCCAGCACGATGCTGACGATGCCGAGCACCTTGGGCCACTTGGGCGGGGGGTCCATCTCGGGCACCGGGGGCGCGTCGTCGGTCAGGTATTCATCCTGATCAAAGCGGTCGTTCACGGGACCTCCTGTGCGAGGGGAGGGGTTGCTGATCGAAGGGCCGTCAGACCCGTTCGAGGAAGCGGACATCGTTCTCGAAGAGCATGCGGATGTCCGGGATGGCGTACTTGCCCATGGCGATGCGCTCGATGCCGAAACCGAACGCGAAGCCGGTCCATTCTTCAGGATCGACGCCGCAGGCTTGCAGGACATTGGGATCGACCATGCCGCAGCCGCCCAGCTCGATCCACCGCGGCGGCTCGCCGGGCTTGAGGGCGATCATCATGTCGAACTCCGCGCTGGGCTCGGTGAAGGGGAAGAAGCTGGGGCGCAGCCGGATCTGCGCGTCCTCGCCGAAGTACGCGCGGGCGAACTGGAGCAGGGTGGTCTTCAGGTCGGCCATGGTCACGCCGCGGTCGATGTACAGACCCTCGATCTGGTGGAACATGAACGAGTGCGTGGCGTCGACCGTGTCGGGGCGGTACACACGCCCGGGCGAGACGATCTTGATCGGCGGGCCGGAGCCCTCGGCGACGATCCGCTCCATGGTGCGGATCTGGACCGTCGAGGTCTGGCTGCGGAGCATGCGCGGGCCGTCGACCTCCTTGGGGTCGTCGACATAGAAGTTGTCGATCGGGTCGCGGGCCGGGTGGGCCGGGGGGATGTTGAGCTTGACGAAGTTGTGCTCGTCGTCCTCCAACTCGGGGCCCTGAGCGACATCGAAGCCCATCCGGGCGAAGACCTCGACCAGCTCGGCACGCACGCGGGAGACGATGTGACGCCGGCCGAGGTGGCGGGTGTCGATCAGGCCCGGCTCGGTCATGTCGACCGCGGGCGTGGCGGCCTCGGCCCCGGCGCCGGTCGCTCCCTTGTGCTCCTCGAAAGCGGACTCGAGGGCGCCCTTGACCTCGTTGAGTCGCTGGCCGACCGCGGCCTTCTGCTCCCTGGGCACCTCCTTCATCCGCGGCATCAGCGCGCGGAGCTTGCCCTTGGGGCCGATGTAGGCGATGCGCCAGGCCTCGAGCGCGTCGGCGTCGCCCGCGGCTTGCAGTTCGGCCAGGCCCTCACGCTGGATCGTGTCGAGATCATCGAGCATGGCGGATGATAGAGCCGCTCGCGGCGTCGGCGCCCGCGCGGGCGCAAACAAACGCCCCGGCACGGGGCCGGGGCGGTGGGTGAACAAAGGGATGCGGCGGAGGGGTCAGTCCTTGGATTCTTCGGAGGACTCGGCCGCGTTGTCCGCGGGCTGCTCGGCGGCGGCCGCGGCCTTGGGGGCTTCCTTGCGGAGCTTGGCGGCGTAGGCGGTGCGCCGGTCGGCCTGGCGGCGCCGGGTGGAGGGGCGGCCGCCGATCTCGGGGCCTTCCTCGTTGCCGACGAACTGGATCACGCACAGCTCGGCGGCGTCGCCGAGGCGGTGGCGTCCGAGCTTGACGATGCGGGTGTAGCCGCCGGCGCGATCCGCGAAGCGCGGGGCGACATTGTCGAAGATGTGCTTGACGAGGCGGGGGGCCTTGCGGAGCTCGCCGTAGCGGTTCCGCTCGACCTGGTCGGCCTCGGGGATATCGAAGAAGCCCTGCGTGAACTCACGCTGGGAGTCGATCTTCTCCCGGTCTTCCTCGCTGGCGTTCTTGGGGATGTGAGACCATGCGAAGGCCACGCGGTCGCGGCCGAGCATGGAGATCACCTGGCGCCGGGCGTGCAGGTCGCCGCGCTTGGCCTTGGTGACGATCTTCTCCACGAACGGCTGGAGGGCCTTGGCCTTGGGCACGGTCGTGGTGATCTGGCCGTGCTCGAACAGGCTGGCCGCCATGTTGCGGAGCATGGCCTGACGGTGCGCGGTCGTGCGATTGAGTTTGTAGCCTGCTTTGCGGTGACGCATGGCTGTTCTCCGGAAACGGGCGGCTTGCCCGTGTGTTCACGCGGGTGTCAAATCAGTCGGCGGACGGAACGGTGTAGCCTTCGGGCAGCTCCGTGCCCAGGTCCAGGCCGATCTCGTGGAGCTTGCGCTTGACCTCGCGGAGCGAGGTGCGCCCGAACGAACGGAGCTTGAGCAGTTCGGGCTCGGTCATGGTGACGATCTGGGCCACGGTGGTGATCCGGGCCGACTCCAGGCAGTTGCTCGCCCGGACGGACAGATCGAGCTGCTCGATCGACATGTCCAGCTTGCGGATCAGTTCCTCGTCCACGCCGGCGGCGGCGGCGGCCTCGGCGGAGACGGTCTCCTCGCCGACCTCGAAGTACTGGACGAAGGGGTTGATGTGCTTGCGGAGGATCTTGCCGGCCTCGACCAGCGCCATCTCGGGCGTGACCGTGCCGTCGGTCCAGATCTCCATGGTCAGCTTGTCGTAGTTGGTCCGCTGGCCGACGCGGGTGTTCTCGACCTTGTAGCGGACGCGCTGGACGGGGGAGTAGATCGCGTCGACGGGGATCAGGCCGATCTCCTGCTCTTCGCTGCGACCGTACTGCTCGGAGGCGGGCACATAGCCGCGTCCCTTGCCGACATGGATCTCCATCTCGATGGTCACATCGGAGGTGAGGGTCGCGATGACCAGCTCCTTGTTGTGGATCGTGACGGAGGTGTCGGCCTCGATCAGTTCGGCGGTGACCTCGCCGGGGCCCTGGGCCGCCAGGCGCATCACACGGGGCTCTTCGCCCTCGATGCCGACGATGAGGTTCTTGATGTTCAGGACGATGTCGGTGGTGTCCTCGAGCACGCCGGGCAGCGAGGTGAACTCGTGGTCGGCGCCCTTGATCTTGATGGCGGTGACCGACGCGCCCTCGAGCGAGGAGAGCAGGATGCGGCGGAGGCTGTTGCCGATGGTGGTGCCCATGCCACGCTCGAACGGCTCCACGGTGAAGCGGCCGAAGGTGTTGCCCTGGAACTTGGGATCGGAAACGACTTTGGTTGGCAGCTCAAGGCCGCGCCAGCGAACTCGCATGATTCAGGACTCCTCGGCAGCGGGTCTTCATCCCGGGCCGTGGTGTTCTCGGGTGCGCCGTGCTGCCGGACACGGTCGCCCCTTCTTTCACCCTCGGCCGAAAAACAATCGGAACAATCGGCGTCGCCCGCGTCAGCGAGCGTCGCCGGGTCGCTTCTGTGGTTACACGCGCCGCTTCTTGCGGGGGCGGCAGCCGTTGTGCGGGACCGGGGTGCGGTCCTCGACGGCGGTGACGCGCAGGCCGGTGGAGACCATGCCCGAGACCGCGTTCTCGCGTCCGGCGCCTGTGCCGGTGATGCGGACCTCGATCTCGGTCATGCCCATCTTGCGGACCTTCTGGCCGACCTGCTCGCCGGCGCGGGTCGCGGCGAAGGGGGTCGACTTGCGGGCGCCCTTGAAGCCGATGGTGCCGGCCGAGTCCCAGGCGAGGGTCTCGCCGTTGGTGTCGGTGATGGTCACCAGGGTGTTGTTGTGGGTCGCCTTGATGTGGGCGACGCCCCGGACGACATTCTTGCGGATCTTTTTGACCTTCTTGGCCATGGGTCTTCGCTCCTGTCGGTTCCACTTTGGGTTCCCGGCCTGAGGCAGGTCGCGGGCTGGAACCTGGCGAGTTTTTGGATGTCGTGCGGCCCGGCGTGCCGGACCGCACGGTGATGGTTCCTGATGCGGGCGTTAGCCCTTGATGCCCTTCTTGCCGGCCACGGTCTTCTTGCGGCCCTTGCGGGTGCGGGCGTTGCACTTGGTGCGCTGGCCGCGGACGGGCAGGCCGCTGCGGTGGCGATCACCGCGGTAGCAGCGGATCTCGCGCAGGCGGCCGATGTTCTGCTGCACCTGGCGACGCAGGGCGCCCTCGACGAGGAAACCGTTGTCGATGATCCCGTTGATGCGGGAGATGTCGCTTTCGGTCAGCTCGTTGGCCCGGCGGTCCGGGTCGATACCCGCCTCGTCAAGGATGTCCTTGGCGAACTTCGGGCCCACGCCGTGCACATACTGCAGGGCGTAGTAGATCTTCTTCCGGTCCGGAACATCGATACCTGCGATACGCGGCACGGTTCGGCTCCTTGCTCACCCGCATCGGCGGGGTTGTGTGCCTCTGTGCGGATCAGCCCTGACGCTGCTTGAACCGCGGATTCTTCTTGTTGATGACAAACACTTTGCCCTTGCGCCGGACGATCTGGCAGTCCTTGGACCGGCGCTTGACACTCGACTGGACCTTCATGGCGGACTCCTGACAGACACTCCAAGGACGATGGGGGGTCGAACCCGACGCGGTGCGCCGACACGACAGCCCGTCCGGTGGTTCCGAACCAACCGGTGGGAAGGGATCCTAGGCACCAACCCGGCTCAAGTCATGTCCAGATCACGATCAAGAACGCCCGCCAGCACCGCCGACTGGAGCCGGCCGACCCCGATCGTCGCCTCGGTGAAGCAGGCGTCCGATCCGTCGGGGGTGCGGTCGAGCCATCCAGACCGAACAAAGCCCTTTTTAAGGTCGTCTCCGGCATGGGCCACCACCGGCTCGATCGTCAGAATCTGACCGGCCAGCAGCGCCTGTTGTTCATCCGCCAGATCCGAGGGATGCAACGCGAGGGCCGGGGGCTGGTGCATGGCCCGGCCGATCCCGTGGGCGTGGAAGCCCCGGAGCAGGACGACCCCCTGCCGGGCCGCCTCAGAGGCCATGGCCCCCACCACCGCCGGCCATGCCACGCCGTGCCGGGCGGCCCGGACCCCGGCCAGCGTCACCCGGCGCGACCCATCCGCGAGGCGGGCCCGCTCCGGAGCCGCCCCGGGCAGCACCCAGGTCCGGGCGGCGTCGGCGTGCCAGCCAAGGTGCTCGCAGACCAGGTCGGCGGTGATCAGATCCCCGGGGCTGAGCACCCGGCTCGGATCGCTCGCACCCGAGATCTCGTCATTGATGCAGATGCTCACGGCGGCGGGAAAGGGGCCGTCGGCCAGGTCGTCGCGGTAGCCGAGCATCGCGGGGCGGGCCCCCGCCTTGTCCAGGACGGCCCGGGCCAGCCGGTCGAGCTCGCCGGCACGGACCCCCGGGGCCGCGGCGGCGCGGACCGCCGCCAGTGCGGCGTCGGCGATGCGTCCGGCACGGCGGACACCGAGCAAGGCCGGCATGCCGTCGGGCTGGTCCGCTCGGATCATGCGATCAGGGTCAGCGTCCGGCGGGCGAGCGGGAACCGGTGTCGGTCTGGTCGCCCAGGAACCCCTCGTAGTTGCGCATCAGGAGGTGCGCTTCGACGCGTTGGAGGAAATCCAGCGCAACAGACACCACGATGAGCAGACCCGTCCCACCCAGGAACTGGGTGACGATGAAGTCGACCTGGAGCCACTGGTTGACGGTCATGGGCAGCACGGCGATCACGGAGAGGAAGGCCGCGCCGACATAGGTGATGCGTTCCATCACCGCCTCGAGGTACTCGGCGGTTCTTGGGCCCGGGCGCAGGCCCGGGATGAACGAGCCGTGGTCGCGGAGCTGTTTGGACATGTCTTCAGGGTTGAACTGGACGGTGATCCAGAAGTAGCTGAAGAAGTAGACCATGATCACATAGATGAACAGGTAGGGGAACGCGCCCATCTGGAGGTTGTTGTTGAGCCAGTCGACGACGGCGACGGTGGTCGGGCCGGCGTTGGTGGCCCGGGCGGTCTCGGAGAGGTAGCCGAAGACCACGGTGGGGATGACCATAAGCGAGGAGGCGAAGATGATGGGCATCACGCCGCCGTGGTTGACCTTGAGGGGCAGGTAGCTGCGCTGGCCGCCGAAGGATCGCTTGCCGCGGGAGTGCTTGGCCTGCTGGACCGGGATGCGGCGCTGGGCGACGGTCAGGAGGACCGCGCCGGCGACGACGACCACGAAGCCGCCCGCGAGCAGGATCAGGCCCATCCAGCCCATCTTGTTGGGGTCCTCGGCGTCGAAGCCGTTGTAGACGGACATCAAGGCGCCTGGCATGCCGGTGAGGATGCCGGCCATGATGATCAGCGAGACGCCGTTGCCGATGCCGTGCTTGTCGATCTGCTCGCCGAGCCACATGAGGAACACGGTGCCGGCGGTCAGGGCGATGGTCGCCATGATCCACCAGACTGGGTTGGCGGCCCACTGGGCGTAGACGAGGTTCTGGGCGGTGATGAACTTGAGCCAGCCGAGCGCCTGGACCACGCAGAGGCCGACGGTGGCGTAGCGGGTCCACTCCTGGATCTTCTGCATGCCGGTCGGGCCTTCTTCCTTCAGCGCCTTGAGGCGCGGGGAGACGGCGCCGAAGAGCTGGAAGATGATGGCCGCGGTGATGTAGGGCATGATGCCCAGGCCGAAGATGGTCGACTGGCCGAAGGAGCCGCCGGAGAAGATGGCGACATACTGCGAGATGCGGCCGGCCGCGGAGCCGGTGGCCGCCTGGGTCTCGAAGTAGCTGGACAGGGCGCCCTGGTTGACGCCGGGCAGGGGGATCCAGAAGCCGATGCGGTAGACCGCGAGCATGCCGAGCGTGAAGAGGATCTTGCTGCGCAGCTCGGGGATTCGGAACACATTGGCGATGGTCTGAAACAGCATGGTGTCTCTCGTTCCGGCCGGTCGGTCCGGCGATCGGCTTCGTTCCGTCAAAGCCGAACGCCGGGCTGGTCGGGGCGTGGCGGGTGGTCACCCGATGGTACGGCCCGCTCGGCCCGGCGTCCGGCGATCGGTCGGGTTGTTTTCACGCCCGCGGGGCTGAGCCGGGGCGGTCACTTCTTCTTGAGGACCTCGCCGCGGGCGAAGGCCTCGGAACGGGCCTTGTGCCAGGCCTGCTTCTTGAGCTTCTTGGTGAGGTTCTTGGGGGTCTGGTCCTCGGCGTTTCGGTCGACGCCGCGGACGCGGTCCTTGCGGGTGCCGGTCTCGTTGACGGTGCCGCCGGCGTCCTCGATCCGCTTGCGGGCCGAGGCGGTCACGCGGCTGGCGGTGACCTCGAGCTTGACCTTGAGGGCCTCGTCGCCCTGGGGCAGACCGCCGAGGACCTTGAGGTCACGGGAATCGTCGCGAATGATGCCGGCCTTGGCCAGGGTCTCGGCGTTGACCGTGCCGCCGTTCTTGAAATCGTCGTGCGCGACGATCTTGCCGAGGTTGACGGCCCAGAACTCGGTGCGGAAGTTGGTGTTCGAGAAGCCGAACTTGGGCATGCGCCGGAAGAACGGCATCTGGCCGCCCTCGAACTGGAAACGGGTGGAGTGGCCGGAGCGGGAGCCGGCGCCCTTCTGGCCGCGCCCGGAGGTCTTGCCGTGGCCCGAGCCGACGCCGCGTCCGACGCGCTTGCGCTTCTTGTATTGACCGGCGATCGCGGTGACTTCGTGGATCATCATCTCGGGGCACTCCCGGGAAACGGGTGTCTGGCTCGGTGACCGGCTCGGGGCCGGACTGGAAAAAACTCAATCAGGTGCTGGATTCGGCGGACTCGGTGGCCGGCGCACTCTGCGGTGCGGCGTCCTGCTGCTGGGCCGGGGCCGGGCCACGACCGCGGCCGCCCCCTCCGCCACCGCCACGGGGCCCGCCGCGACCACCGCGACCCCCTCGGCGGTCCTGGCCGATGGTGTTGACGGGGGCCTTCATCTTTTCGCCCTCGGCACGGACAGGCATGAAGCGCTTGCCGCGATCGATCCGGTCCTCGATATCGGTGCTGGCGATCTCGACGCCGCGGAGCTCGGCGACCTGCTCGCGGGTGCGGAGCTGCTCGAAGCCGTCGAACATCGCCTTGACGGTGTTGAGCTTGCCGGTCGAGCCGTAGCACTTGGAGAGGCAGTCGGTGATGCCGGCCATCTCGAGGACGGCGCGGACGGTGCCGCCGGCGACGACGCCGGTACCGGGCGAGGCCGGCAGCAGGCGCACCTTGCTCGAGCAGAAACGACCTTCGACCTCGTGGGGCAGGGTGGTGCCCGACATGGGGATGGTCGTCAGCGATCGCTTGGCCTGCTTCTCGGCCTTCTCGATCGCGGTGGGCACCTCGGGGCTCTTGGCGTAGCCGTAGCCGACCCGGCCGCGTCGGTCACCGACGACCACAAGGGCGCCGAAGCTGAAGCGGCGGCCGCCCTTGACGGTGGCGCTGGTGCGGTAGATACCGACCGTGTGGGACTCGATATTGGTTGACTCTTCGAGGATCTCAGGCATCGTTTACTCTTTTCAGAACTCGAGGCCGGCCTTGCGGGCGGCATCAGCCAGCGCCTTGACGCGCCCGTGGTACTTGAACCCGCCGCGATCGAACACGACCGCGGTGACGCCGGCCTGCTTGGCCCGCTCGGCGATGGCCGAGCCGACGACCTCGGCCGCGGAGGCATTCCCCGTGCCCCCGGAGACCGAGACGCCCTTGTCCCGGGTCGAGGCGCTGGCCAGGGTCACCCCGGCCAGGTCGTCCACGACCTGGACATACATGTGATTCAGCGAACGGTACACGGTCAGCCGCGGACGCTCGGGCGTGCCGATGACCCGCTTGCGGATCCCGGTGCGGCGTCGGCTGCGGCGGACGGCTTTCTGCTTGTTCTTGTTCATAACTGCACTCTCCATCGCCCCGACCGGCGGGGCCGGAAGCCTTACTTGCCGAACGCCTTACCCTGCTTACGCTGGATGACCTCATCCGAGTACTTGATCCCCTTGCCGTTGTACGGCTCGGGCTTGCGCTTGGCCCGGACCTTGGCGGCGAAGTGGCCGACCTCCTGCTTGTCCGCGCCGGTGATGGTGATCAACTGCTTCTCCACCGCGACGGTCAGCCCCTGCGGCACCGGCACCTCGATGCGGTTGGCGAAGCCGACCTTCAGTGAGAGATTCTGGCCCTGGAGCGCGCCGCTCCAGCCGACGCCGACGATCTCCAGCTTCTTCTCGTAGCCCTTGGTCACGCCCTCGATCATGTTGTTGATCAGCGAGCGGGTCGTGCCCCAGTATGCACGGAGCTGGCGGTCCTCAGTGGCCTTCGCCTCGTCCACACCGACCGAGATGCTCTTCTCCGACTCGTCCCAGGTCACGCTCAGCTCGGGGCGGTGCTCCATGCTCAGCTTGCCCTTGGGTCCTTCCACGGAGATAGTCCGGCCCGAGATCGAGACCTTCACATTCTTGGGAACGGAGACTGGTTTGCGGCCGATTCGGGACATGATTCGTTTCCTTGTCTGTCGTCGTCATCCGACGCGTTCTGACGCCGGGGATTCCAGACGATCGGGGTGGTTCTCTCGGTCAGCTCACGGTGCAGAGCAGCTCGCCGCCGACCTTCTGGTCGCGGCACATACGGTCGGACAGCACGCCCCTGGAGGTCGAGACGATCGAGATGCCCAGGCCCTGCACGGGCGAGGGGATGTCGTCGACCTTCCTGTAGACCCGGCGGCCGGGCTTGGAGGCCCGGTCGAGGGCGTGGATCAGGGTTTCGCCGCGGGGGCCGTACTTGAGGGAGATGAGAATCTTCCCCTGGCGACCGTCCTCGACGACCTCGTAGCCGGAGATGTAGCCCTCGGCCTGGAGGACATCGGCGATGCCGCGGCAGACCTTGCTGTTGAGCACGGTCACATGCTTGCCCCGGTTCCGCACGGTATTGCGGATGCGGGTGAGCATATCGGCGATGGGATCACTCATGGACATGGGTGTAGCCTTTTCCTTCCTGCCGCCGGCGTCACGCGCCGGCGTTGCCGATTACCAGCTCGCCTTCCGCATGCCTGGGATCTTGCCCTCGAGGGCGAGCTTCCGCAGCATGATGCGGGAAATCCTGAACTTGCGGTACACGCCCCGCGCGCGGCCGGTGAGCTGGCACCGGCGCACGATCCGCGAGGAGTACTTGGGGGTTCTGTTGCTTTTCGCCACCTGGGCCTTGGTCGCCATGGTCTTTCGCTCCTTCGGAAGGCGTTATTTCTTCGCCTTCTTGACGGCGGGCTTGCGGAAAGGCATGCCCAGCTCATCGAGGACGAACTTGCTCAGTTCGGGGTTCGAGTTGCTGAACGAGAAGTTGATGTTCATGCCGTGCGTAAAGTTCTGCTCGGCCATGTTGATCTCGGGGAACACGCCCTGCTCGGTCAGGCCCATCGAGTAGTTGCCCTGGCGGTCGAACGCCTTGTCGTTGAGCCCGCGGAAGTCCTTGATACGCGGGGTGGTCAGGTTGACCAGGCGGTCCATGAAGTGCCACATGCGGTCGCGCCGCAGCGTGACCATCGCCGCCGTGTCGTAGCCGGCACGCACCTTGAAGTTCGAGACCGACTTCTTCGCCGAGATCATCACGGGCTTCTGGCCGGAGATGGTCCGGAGCGTGTGGAGCACGGACTCTTTCACATTGGCGGGAACCTTGGTGCCGTCGAGATGGCGGCCCATGTTCACATTGATGGTGATCTTCTCGAGCTCGGGCTGGGCCATGCGGTTGGCCAGCCCGAACTTCTCGGCGATCTTGGGACGGACCTCGTCGTCGAAGCGGGCGCGCATCCGGGGCATGTTCGGCTGCTTGGCCGCGTCCATCGTCGCCTGATCTACTTGCTGTTTCTTGGCCATGGGTCTGTTCCCTCCGCCCCGGCGGGCGGGGTGGTTCGCCGCACGCCGCACTCAGCGGCGTGGGACTGATTACTTCTTCGGTCCCCTGATCTCTCCGAACGACTGGCCGTCGCGGACCGCGACACGGTGCTTGCTGCCATCCTCGCGGCTCTCGAACCGGACGCGGGTGGCCCGGCCCTCTGCGATGGGCGACACATTGGAGATGTGGATGGGCATCTCCTTGGTGATGATCCCGCCCTGGGGGTTGAGCTGGGTCGGGCGGACATGGCGCTTGCGCACATTCACGCCTTTGACGAGCACGCGGTCGGTCTTGGTGATGATCTCGAGGACCTCACCGGTCTGACCTTTGTAGTCCCCGGCGGTCACGATGACCTGGTCACCTTTGCGGACATGCTTGGGCATCACACCACCTCCGGAGCGAGCGAGACGATCTTCATATAGTTCTTCTCACGCAGCTCGCGGGCGACGGGCCCGAAAATGCGCGTCCCCTTGGGGTTGCCGTCGTCGTTGATCAGCACCACCGCGGAGGTGTCGAACTTCACATAGGACCCGTCCTTGCGGCGGGTGCTCTTGGCCGTGCGGACGATGACGGCCTTGGACTTGTCGCCGGCCTTGATATCCGAGCCGGGCAGCGCCTTCTTGACGCTGACGAGCACGCGGTCGCCCACGCCCGCGGTCTTGCGGGTGAACGAGCCCGAGCTGGTCGAGCCGCCGTACACGCGGATGACATAGGCGATCTTGGCGCCCGAGTTGTCCGCGACTTCGCACCTGGATTCTTGCTGGAGCATGGTGGCCTTGCTTTCTTCGGTGGTGACCGGGCCTCGGGGAAGGCCGGGTTCGGGCGTCGTTTACCCGCCCCGCTTCTCGACGATCCGGTTGATCTTCCAGCTCTTGGTCTTGCTGATCGGGCGGCACTGGACGATCTCGACGATGTCGCCGTTGTGCGACTCGTTGTTCTCGTCGTGGCAGTGCAGCACGGTCCGCTTGCTGATGAACTTGCCGTACTTGGGGTGCTTGGCCCGGTACTCGATCACGACTTTGCGGGTTTTGTCCCGCGCGTCGGTCTGCACCACGCCGATCTGAGCGCCCGTGACTTCTGTTTCGCTCATCGTCTGCTCCATCGTCAGGCCTTCGCCCGCGCGGTCTGCTCGGTCAGAAGCCTGGCGATATCCCGCCGGAGCTTCATGAACTGGGTGGTGTCCTCGATCTTCTCCGAGGCACGCTTGTTCTTCAGCGCGAACAGCTTGGCCCGGAGTCGGCCCAGCTCTTCGGCAATCTCTTCGGTCTTCATCGCTCTGACCTCAGTGCCGTTCATGCCGAACCTCCTTACGCCTCGACCCGGCGGCCGATCATGCGGCAACGCACGGGCATCTTCATGGCCACGCGGAAGAACGCCTCCCGCGCACGCGTCTCGCTCACACCGGCCAGCTCGAACAGCACCGTCCCGGGCCGGACACGGGCCGCCCAGTAGTCCACGTCCGCCTTGCCCTTGCCCATGCGGGTTTCGAGCGGCTTCTTGGACACGGGCTTGTCCGGGAACACCCGGATGAAGAGCTTGCCCTCACGCTTGAGGTAGTGCTGGCAGGCGATACGCCCCGCCTCGATGCAGTTGCTCTTCAGCCAGCACCCGTCGAGCGCCTGCAGGCCGTAGTCGCCGAAGGCGACATAGTTGCCCTTGGTCGCCTTCCGGTCGCGGACGCGGCGGAACTCTTTGCGGTGCTTGACTCGCTTGGGAATCTTATAGGGAGGCATCGCTCAAACCCCTTCCGGTCTCAACGGCGTCCGCGGGCGCGGGCCCGGGCGCCCGCCGCGTTGGACTGGTTTTCTTCCTGATCGTTCGCGGCGTACTCGCCCTTGTAGATCCACACCTTCACGCCGATGGCGCCGTAGGTCGTGAAGCTCTCCGCGAACCCGTAGTTCACATTGGCCTGCAGCGTGCTCAGTGGCAGCGAGCCCAGGCGGACATCCAGCGTGCGGCTCATCTCGGCCCCGCCCAGGCGGCCCGAGATCTGGATCTTCACGCCCTGCGCCCCGGCCTGCATGACCGCCTCGGCACGCATCTTGACGACGCGCCGGAAGCCCATGCGCTTCTTGAGCTGCTCGGCCACGCTCTCGGCGACCAGCTGGGCCTCCAGGTCCGGCTCGCGGATCTCGATGATCGAGATCGACACCTTCCGGCCCGTCATGTACTGCAGCTCCTCGGTCATCCGGTCGACCTCGGCGCCCTTCGGCCCGATCACCAGACCCGGCCGGGCCGTGCGGATGATGATCTTCAGCTCCTCGCGGGTGCGCTCGATGTGGATCTCCGACACGGCCGCGTTCGGCGGCGTGCGGTTGAGCCGCTTGTCGAGGTGCTTGCGGATCAGCTCGTCCTCGACGAGCAGCTCCCCGTACAGCGCCTTGGGGGCGTACCAGCGGGAGCGGTGGGCCTCGGTCACCCCGAGGCGGAATCCGAATGGATGCGTCTTCTGTCCCATGATCAGTTCCGCTCCTGGACCGAGAGAGTGATGTGGCTCGTGCGCTTGATGATCTGGTGCGCCCGACCGCGGTCCTTGGCCTTGAACCGCTTGATGTGCATGCCGTTGTCCACCTTGGCCTCGCTGACTACCAGCGTGCCCTGGTCGGCACCGAACTGGTCGGCGTCCGCCATCGCGGCGATCAGTGCCTTGCGGAAGTTGACCGCAGCCCGCTTCGTCGAGAACCGGAGCATGTTGTCCGCGTCGATCGCGTCCTTGCCCCGGATCAGGTCGGCCACCAGCTTCGCCTTCTTCGGCGAGCCGCGGTGGCCGCGGACCATGCTCGTGAACTTGCAGATGTCCTTCGGCAGCGCCCCCACCGCCGTCGCGAGGTTCTCCACATCCACGCGCCGGCACCGCGGGTGATCCCGCCCGGCCATCCAGTTCCGCACCGCGGACACCGCGGCGGGGCCCTTGAGCCCGTCGCGCGAGACGGCATCGGCGAGCTGCTCATCGCTCACACCGGCCTCGGCGGCACGCTTCTTCAGTTCTTCGGCTCGCAGTCGCACGGCTTTGCCCTTTCAAAGCCCGGGATCACTTCCCGGTCTTGATGCCTTCCTTCTTGTTCGTGTGCCCGCGGAAGGTCCGCGAGTTTGAGAACTCTCCGAGCTTGTGCCCCACCATGTCCTCGGTCACGAACACGTCCAGGAAGACCCGGCCGTTGTGGACCTTGAAGGTGTGGCCGACGAACTCCGGCACGATCAGACACTGGCGGGCCCAGGTCTTGATCGGCGAACGCTCGCCGTCCTCGTTCTGGCGCTCCACCTTGCGGTAGAGCTTCTCATCAACATACGGGCCCTTCTTCAGGCTGCGTGACATCGGTTCGCTTCCTTCCGTTTCCCGTTTACTTCAGCTGCCCGTAACGCTTGCTCTTGCGACGACGGATGATCAGATCGGACGATGGCTTGTTGCGGTTCCGGGTGCCCCCGCCCTTGGCCAGGGTGCCCGACTTGCTCGCCGGCGGACGCCCGCTCTTGGAGCGGCCCTCGCCGCCGCCCAGCGGGTGGGCGTGGTGCGACATGGCCACGCCGCGGGTCTTGGGCCGGCGGCCCAGCTTGCGGTTCAGACCGGCCTTGCCGATCCGCCGGTTCTGGTGGTCCGAGTTGCCGACCGTGCCCATCGTGGCCCGGCAGTCGATCAGCACGCGACGCGTCTCGCCCGAGGGCATCACCAGCGTGGCGTGCTTGCCTTCCTTGTTCGTCAGGCGGGCGTACATGCCCGCGGAGCGGCACAGCTTGGCGCCGCCGCCCGGCTGCAGCTCCACCGCGTGCACATCCATGCCGGTCGGGATGAACCGCAGCGGCATGGTGTTGCCCACGCTCGGCTCCACCGCGGCGTCCGACGAGCTGATGACCTTGTCACCGTCCGTCAGGCCCTTGGGAGCCAGGATGTACCGCTTGACCCCGTCGGCGTACTCGATCAGGGCGATGTGGCAGGTGCGGTTGGGGTCGTACTCGATCCCGATGACCGTGCCCTCGATCCCGTCGCGGTCACGCCGCTTGAAATCGATCATGCGGTACAGACGCTTCACGCCGCCGCCGCGGCCGCGGACGGTGATCTTGCCCTGGGAGTTGCGACCGCCCTTGCGGTTCAGCGGGGCCAGCAGCGACTTCTCGGGGGTCTTCTTGGTGACTTCCTCGTGCGTGAGCACGGAAGCATTGCGACGCCCGGCGCTGGTCGGTTTGTAGACGCGGATGCCCATGTCTTTCGTTCCTTCCTTCCGGTCGTCCTTAGAACAACTCGATCGTCTGGCCCTCGGCCACACGAACCATCGCACGCTTCCACTCACCCGCTTCGACCGTGCCGTAGCGGTACCGACGCGACCCGCCCTTGCGGGTCTGCGTGTTCACCTTCACAACCTTCACGCCGAAGAGTTCCTCCACGGCGTTCTTGATATCCGTCTTGCTCGCGCGGCGGTCGACCTCGAACGCGTACACGTTCGCGTCTTCCATCGCTCGGGTGCTCTTCTCCGTCAGCAGCGGGCGACGGAGGATGTAGTGCGGGGCATGCATCACGCAACCTCCTCGGCGGCCCGGCCCATCGGAGCCTGCTTCGCGTCCTTGCCGGTCTGGGAGGTCGGGCCGCTCAGCCAGGCCTCCAGGTCGGCCTTGTCGATCACCAGATAGCGGTGGTTGAGCATGTTGAACGCGGTGAGCTGATCGGCCCGGCACAGCTCGACCGAGTCGATGTTGCGGGCGCTCAGCCGGGCGTTCTTGCTCTTCTCCGCGTCCCCCGAGAGGGCCACCAGGGCAGACTGGTCCACGCCCATCGCGGCCAGCAGGTCGGTGAAGGCCCGGGTCTTCGGGGTGTCGAAGTGCAGGCCGTCCACCACCCGGACCTCCTGGTCGAGCAGCTTGGCCAGGAAGGCGTTGCGGTTCGCCTTCCGACGCATCTTCTTGGGCATGTCCTTGCGGTAGTCCTCGCGGGTGCGGGTCTTCTGCTTGGCGTGACCGCCCTTGCGGAACTGGGACACCTTCTTGTCGCCGTGGCGAGCGTGCCCGGTGCCCTTCTGCTTGTACATCTTCTTGCCGGTAAACGCGATCTCGGCGCGGTTCTTGGTCCGCGCAGAGCCCTGCCGCAGGTTCGCGTGATACATCACGAACGCCTGCTTGAGCAGAGTCGCGTTGACGGTCTCACCCAGCGCAACTTCGTCGACCGACATGGTGCCGGCCTCCTTGCCCTGGATGTCGTAGACGGGGACTTCCATGAGTCTTTACCTCGCCCGACGCCTTCCGGATCTCCCCGGGCACCGTGCCCGGCGGAGTTCGCTTTGCCTCACCCGGTTCTCGGCTGTCGCTTTCGCACCCCCGAAAACTCGGGAGCGCCGACAACGCGGGGTCGACTCGGCATATGGCCCGTTCAGGTCGAAACGGGCCAGGGTTTCACTTGTCGCCGCCCGGTGGTTTCTCAACCAGACCTTCCGGGCCGTGCAGGGTCGAGATCATTGACCCGTCCCTGACAGAAATCAATCTTTCACACGCCCGAGACCCCAACTTTGTCGGTCCCGGCCGCCCCACCCCGCTCATCAACCAGCCAATCAGCCAGCCAGAACAGCCGCTCAGCCCTTCTGGACCTTGCTCTTGTAGAGCCGGATCGCCGGGCGGATTTCCACCCAGGCCTTGTTGTGGCCCGGGACCGGGCCCTTGACCAGCAGCAGGTTGTTCTCGGCGTCGATCCGGACAATGTCCAGGCTCCGCACGGTCACCCGCTCGTTGCCCATCTGGCCGGACATCCGCTTGCCCTTCTTGAGCTTGCCGGAGTGGCCGCGGTTGGTCGCGTGACCGCCGATCGAGCCGGGCGAGCGGTGCTTTCGCTCGACGCCGTGGCTGGCCTGCTGGCCCTTGAAGTTGTGCCGCTTCATCGTGCCCTGGAAGCCCTTGCCCTTGCTCGTCCCGATCACATCGACGAACCGGACGCCCTCCAGAGCCCCCAGCGTCAGCTCCTGCCCCAGCTCGTAGTTGCCCAGGTCCTTCTCCGGAACACGGAACTCCTTGTGGTGACGCAGCGGGGCCGAACCGGCCTTCGCGTCGTGCCCGATCAGCGGCATCGTCGAGTTGCGGGGCTTGATGTCCCCCGCGCCGATCTGCACCGCGGCGTACCCGTCAACATCCGGCGAGCGGACCTGGGTCACCACATTGGCCCCGACCTGGATCACGGTGACGGGAACGGACACGCCCTTCTCGTCGAACACACGGGTCATGCCGATTTTCTGCCCGATCAGGTGGGCGCCGGAGGAGGAGAGCGTCATCTCAGTACCTTTCAGCCCCGGTTCGGCCGGGCTCCGCTTCGTGCCCCCGGCCCCGTCGGGGTCGCGGCAGAGGAAGATTTGCGTAAAAAAACCCCGGCGCTTCCGCGTCGGGGCTTCTGGATCAGGCCTTGATCTTCACGAACACGCCCGCGGGCACGACGAGGCGGTTGAGCGCCTCGACGGTGCGAGCGTTCGGCTCGTGGATGTCGATGATCCGCTTGTGGGTGCGGATCTCGAACTGCTCGCGCGATTTCTTGTCGACGAACGGGCCGCGAAGAACGGTGTAACGCTCGATCCGCGTCGGCAGGGGCACGGGGCCCTTCACCTTGGCGTTGGTGCGCTTGGCGTGGTCCACGATCTCCCGCGCCGACGCGTCGAGCGCGATGTGGTCGTAGGCCTCCATCCGAATGCGAATCCTGCCGCCGTTCATCGAATCTCCGTCCTCATGCGGCCAAGCCGCCGGTCGGGCCGACCACCCAACCCGTTCCAATCCGGGCCAAGCCGTCGGCGAATCAGTCCTTGGGAACGCCGCACAAAGCGACGAGTTCGGCACAAAGCCAGCGTCTCTGCGACCCCGGCTGAGCCAAGAAGCGTAGACACCCATCCCCCCGAGTCAATCCGCCCTGTCCGGCCCCCATATCCTTTTTTGACCTTCCGCCCGCCGTCCGCGGCTTTCCTCCACCCGCCCGGCCTTTCCGACCGAATCAGAGTAGGACCAGGACACCCCACCCCGGAGCCGAACCATGCCCAAGACACCCCCCACGGCCTCCGCCCGCCAACCCGTCCGCCGGATGGCCCTTTTCGCCGCGGCGGTCGCTCTTAGCCTCCCGGCCTTGGCCGCCGCCCAATCGAGCCAGGGGTCTTCATCCCAAAGCCGTTCCGCCGAGCCGGTCGGCGTCCGCCTCCAGAATCAGGCGACCCGCATCGACCCCCTCGACCTGTCCTTCTTCCTCCCACAGGGATCCGTCGCAGAGACGACCAGCTTCGGGGCCAACGCCACCATGGGGGTCGAGCTGCCCAACAAGCTCGGCGTGCTGGTCATCAAGGGCCAGCGGTCCAACAACAACGAGCTGACCGTCAAGGAAGTCGCCGACTCCATGATCGAGCAGCTCCAGCAGTCCCGCGGCGTCGAGGACGCCCGCACCGGCAACTTCCGGTCCGCCGCCACCCTGATCGACCGCTCGAACGTCCGGGTCTCCGGCCTCTCCGGGGAACGGTTCTACCTCCGCTTCGCGCCGGGAGCCACCGGAACACCCGCGATGGTCCGCGGTATCTCCATCTTCCGCACCGAGCCCGGCCGCTTCATCATCTTTGACCTCATGACCGAATCCGACGGATTCGACACCGCCCGACGCGTCTACGAGACGGTCGTCGGCACCGCCCAGATCACCGATCGCGATGCCCTGGCCGCGCGCCGTTCCACCGCCATCGCCAACCTGCGTGCCGTCCTGGATTCGCTCACACCCGATGACCTCAAGCGCATCGCCGAGCGGTACCCGGAACGCTGGGAGCGCCTCCACACCCCCGCCGCCTCCGGCGACGAGATGGACGCCACCGAGCACGGCTACCGACGCATCCGCATCCGCACCGGCGTCCGCGGCGAGGTATCCGGCAGACCCGAACGTACCTGGCGGGCCGGGGACCGAATCCCGGGACTCATCGTTCAGCTCGACGCCATGGCCCTTGAGTCCGAACTCCGCGTCGACACCCGCGCTATCTACTTCGTGTCCGAAGACTTCAAGGAAGAGTCCTGGACCGTCAAGATGGCGCTGCGCCAGGGCCCCACCACCACCGAATCGAGCATCACCGGCGCCCGCTCCGGCACCAGCATGACCGTGCAGCTCCAGCAGGGCTCTTCCTCCGCCCCCATCGTGACCCGCCCGGTGATCCAGGGCGAGGGCTACATCTCCCAGGCCATCATGCACATCCTCGCGCCGATCCTGGTCGAGAATGCCGAAACCGGCCCCTACGCCGGCTACGCCTACAACCCCTCCACGAACACCATCTCCCTCCGATGGGACACCGTCGAGCAGCCCGCTGACAAGCCCGGCCTCTGGATCATCCGCTCCCGCCCAGACGACAACACACCCGCGGTCAACCATGTCTTCAACGCCCGCGGCGACCTCATGCGGTCCGAAATGCACAACAGCCGCCTCTGGGAGCCGATCACCCTCGACCGCCTCGTCAACCTCTGGCGTCGCAAGGGCCTCCCCCTCGAGTAACCCCCCCCACGCACCATCGCGTGTGATAGACTGACCCCGCAACCGTTCCGCAACCGGCGCGGTTCATCCAACTGTTCGGCCCGCTCGGGCCGCTTGTCTCATCGCAGGCCAACCCGGAGGTTCTCCCCATGGGTCGCGTCCGTTCAACGGGTTTTTACGCCATCATCGCTGCTTCCGGCCTTCTCGCGGCCTGCCAGACCGCCGCTCCACGCGCCGAGAAGCTCCAGCCCCAACCCCAGTTCGAACGCTTCGCGGTCATCGACGGCGAACGCGTCCCCCCGCCGGACATCAAGATGGGTGACCCGGCCGTGATCCAGGCCATCCTCGAGGAAGGCAAGAACAACACACAGGTCATGGCCCTGCTGACCGAGATGTGCGAAACCTTCGGCGCACGCCTGACCGGCTCGGCCGCCAACGAAGGCGCCCAGCACTGGGCCCTGGACCTCTTCCGCCAGTGGGGGCTCGACGCCCACCTCCACGAGTGGGGCACCATCGCCACCCGCTTCGACCGCGGACCCAGCACCGGAAGCGTCTACCGCGCCGGCGGCGGCGACCGCGACAAGATCCGCGATATGGAGTTCACCACCCTCTCCTGGAGCCGCGGCACCGACGGCCCGCTCCGGGGCCCAGCCATCATCATGCCTGATTCCCTCGAGGCGTATGAGGCCAACGCGGGTTCCTTCGAGGGCGCCTGGGTGCTGCTCGACCCGGACTACTCCGGCCGCCGCGGCATCCGCTCCGTCGGCTTCCTTATGCGCGAGCACATGCAGCTCCGCCACCGCATCCGCGAGCAGCTCACCGGCCCAGACCCCGCCGAAGATGAGGCAGACCGTCCCGCCCAGGCCTGGTCCGGCACCCTCGATTACAACGGATCGGCCGTCCCCGTCGAGATCGTGCTCACCAGCCTCGGCGAGTCGCCCCAGGGCACCATGTCCATCCCCAACTTCCACACCGGCGCCATCCATGACGCACGCCTTGAGAACAACAACCTCCGCTTCCGCTTCGCCCACGCCATGGGCACCTCCGAGATCGAGTTGGCCATCGACGGCGACGCCGCCACCGGCACCTCCAAGGCCGAGAGCGGCAATGTCTTCGACATCGAACTGACCCGTTCCGACGAGCCCTCGTCGCCCGGCCAGACCGAGTTCGAGGACCCCATCCTCGCCCGGGTCCTCGCCGAGAACCCAGCCGGCTTCATCTCCAGCTCCAAGGACCACCGCGTCTGGACCACCAGCGCCAACGGCTGGCGCGAGCGCGTCATCGACGACTACCCCATCGATATCGAGGTCAATGTCCGCGAATCCGACCACGACTTCATCACCGCCCGCCTCGCCCAGGGCACCCCCGTGGACATCGAGTTCGACCTGCCCCACACCCTCGTGCAGGGCCCCATCCCCGTTTACAATGTCATCGCCGAGATCCGCGGCACGCACTACCCCGACGAGGTGATCATCATCTCCGGCCACCAGGACTCCTGGGACGGCCCCGGCTCCCAGGGCACCGTCGACAACGGCACCGGCACCGCCGTCGCCATCGAGGCCGCCCGCATCCTCTCTACCGTCGGCGTCCGCCCCAAGCGCACCATCCGTTTCGCCCTCTGGTCCGGCGAGGAGCAGGGCCTGCTCGGATCCCGCGCCTATGTCCGCGAGATGTCCGCGGAAGAACTCTCCAAGGTCTCCGCCATGTTCGTCGACGACGGCGGCACCAACTACCAGGGCGGCCTCCCCGCCGCCGACTTCATGGTCGACTACCTCGCCGCAGCGACAAGCTGGTCCAACGGCCACTTCTATTCCGAGACCGACGGCGAGCACATGCTCGTCAACATCCGCCCCACCGGCGATCGCATCCGCACCCACGGCGGCTCCGACCACGCCGCCTTCAACGCCGTCGGTGTCCCCGGCTTCTTCTGGGACGAGATCGGCCGCGCCGACTACCGCTTCGCCTGGCACACCCAGAACGACCGGCTCGACCAGGCCATCGAGGAGTACCTGATCCAGTCCGCCACCAACTCGGCCATCACCGCCTACAACCTCGCCAACGCCCCGGGCCTGCTGCCCCGCTCGGCCCCGGAGACCGAGGCCGAAGTTCAGGCCGAGCAGACCGCCGCCGCCGCGGACTGACCCCTGCCTTGAATCCAAGCACCTCCAAGGCCCGGCCGACGCCGGGCCTTTTTTCTGTTCATGCCCGGCCGCCGCGACGACCCGATACACTCAACCCATATGGCCACCGAACGCCTGATCTCGCCCGCCCAGTCCCCCGAAGAGGAATCGGCCAACTGGGCCCTGCGCCCGCGCAGCCTGGACGAGTATGTCGGCCAGCACGAACTCGTTGAACGCATCCTGATCGCGGTCGAGGCCGTCCAGGCCCGCACCAAGGCCCGCCAGGACGGCTCCCGCGAGCACCTCGAGCATGTCCTCCTCCACGGCCCCCCCGGCCTGGGCAAGACCACCATCGCCCATGTCATCGGCGCCGAGCTGGGCACCCGCGTCCACACCACCTCCGGCCCGGCCCTCGCCCGCGGCACCGATTTGGTCGCCGTCCTCACCCGCCTCCAGCCCGGCGATGTCCTCTTCATCGACGAGATCCACCGGCTCCCGGTCGCCGTCGAGGAGTTCATCTACCCCGCGATGGAGGACTTCCGCATCGATGTCTGCCTGGACACCGGCCTCAACGCCCGCACCGTCCAGATCAACTGCGCCCCCTTCACCCTGATCGGGGCCACCACCCGCGCCGGCCTGCTCTCTTCACCCCTGCGCTCCCGCTTCGGCATCACCCACCACCTGCGCTACTACGACACCCCCGAACTCGTCCGCATCCTGGCCCGTTCCTGCGCCATGCTCGGCGTAACCGACGCGCAGCCGGACGCACTCGAGCGCATCGCCGACCGCTCCCGGGGCACGCCCCGCATCGCCAACCGCCTGCTGCGGCGCGTCCGCGACTTCGCTGATGTCCGCGCCGGGGGGCGCGTCTCCGCCGCCATCGTGGACGAGGCCCTCCGCCTCGAGGGCGTCGACGAACTCGGCCTTGACAACCTCGACCGCGCGTATCTCAAGACCATCGCTGAGATCTACCGGGGCGGCCCCGTCGGCCTCGAGGCCGTCGCCGCGACCATGAACGAGGATGCCGGCACCCTCGAGGATGTGGTCGAGCCCTACCTGCTCCAGATCGGCTTCCTCGCCCGCACCCGGCGCGGCCGCACCCTGACCGCCCGCGCGTGCGAACGCCTGGGCATCAGCCCCCCGGCTGACCCAGAGCAACCCCAGATGTTCTGATGCGAACCGGCCGCCCCGCCGAGCGGCCCGGATTCAACGCCTGACGAACGAGGTGACCAGGATCTCCTCGGTCTGCTCGGTCAGGTACAGGATGCACCCGTCATTGGGCGAGAGCGTCAGCTTGCCCTGCACCAGCGACGCGGCGACCTCGATCGGCACCGACATCATCGACGACCCGCAGATGTACTCGTGCCGCTTGCGGTCGACGACCTCCAGCGGGGCCATCGCCTCGTCGCCGCGCTGGGCCAGCAGCTCCTCGTAGATCCGCAGGGCGTCGGCGGGCACCTCCGAGGCGAGCTGCTCGCGCTGGGCACGCAACTCGGCCAGCTTCCCGGCGATCTGGTCGGCCCGCTCCTGGCGGTCCGTCTCGGCCACCGAGCGAACCTTTTCACGCTCCGCCTTGGCGGTCTGCAGCTCGCCCAGCCGCACCTTGATCTCCTCGATCTTCTCCATGTGGGCGAGCGCTTCGTCCTCAAACGAAGAACGCTGCTCTTTCAGGTTGTTCACCTCGCTGAGCAGCGCCTTGTATTCTTTGTTCGTCTGGGCGGCGTTCATCTTCTCTCGCAGCCCGTTGATCTTCTCTTCCAGCCGCTTGCTCTCCCCCTCCGCGTTCGCGGCGGCCGCCTGCAACTGCCGGAGCTGGGCCTCCAGCGACGAGGCACGCGTGGCGATGTCCGCAAGCTGCCGGGTCTGCTCGCCGAGGAACCGCTCCGCCGCGTTCAGCCGCGTGCTCAGACCCCGGATTTCCTTGTCAACTCGGAACAACGCCAGCAGCTTTTTGGTCACCGTCATCCAGCCCTCCCGCCGACCGATGCGGCCGGCATTGGAGTCATGTTAGCACGCCCGAGCCTGCCGTTCACGCCCGCGGCTCACACCGCCAGCGCGTGCAGCAGCCAGAACGCCAGCGGCGCCACCAGCACCGGCGAATCGATCAGGTCCAGCACGCCGCCGAAGCCCGGCATCGATGAACCCGAGTCTTTTACCCCAGCGTCCCGCTTGAAGAGGCTCGCCGCCAGATCGCCAAGCTGGCCGAACGCACCAAACAACGCCCCCATCGCCGCGCCGGCCGCCACGCCCACCCCCGAGATCCCCGTCCTGCCCATCCACCACGCCCCCACCGCGCCCGCCGCCCCCGCGGTGATGAGCCCCCCGGCCAGACCCTCCCAGGTCTTGCCCGGGCTCAGCCACGGGATCATCTTGTTCCTGCCGATCGTGGTGCCCGTGAAGTACGCCCCGATATCGCAGAACTTCACGCACGCCAGCACCCACACCAGCACCCAGATCGGGTGCTCACGCCGGATGAGCACCAGGAACCCCGGCATCAGCCCCATGTAGACATGCACGAGAAGCACGGCCCCCGCCACCGCCACCGCGCCGCTGGTCGTCCTGTTCCGCACCGAGTAGAGCAGACCCAACGCCCAGCTGAGCACCGCCGCCCCCGCGCCGAGACCCAGACCGGCCACGCCCGTCATCCCCTCGGCCCCGAACGACATCACCGACACGCCCAGGAGCGCCGCCAGCACCGCCGGCGTGGTCTGGATCTCGACCCCTTTGGCCCGGAGGATCCGCGCCACCTCGCGCCCGCCCATCGCGCCCAGCAGCATCACCACCGGCACCAGCAGCACCGCCGGGGGCACGGTCTCGCGACCGGGCCACCAACCCGCCGGCCGGCCCTCCAGCCACTGATCCACCAAAGCCATCCCCGCGATCGCGAGGATCAGCACCGTTCCCAGGCTCAGTCGCTGCTTCAGCACGGGCGGGAGGATAGCCGACCGGTCACGCGCCGGCGTCCAGCCCGCCGAACCGGCGCCGCCTCGACGCGAACGCCCGCACCGCGTTGAACAGGCTCGTTTCGACGAAGTCCGGCCAGTGCTCGTCGGTCACATACAGCTCCGCGTAGCTGAGCTGCCACAGCAGGTAGTTGCTCAGCCGCATCTCCCCGCCCGTCCGGACCAGCAGGTCCGGGTCCGGGAGTCCGACGGTCGTCAGATGATCCTCCACCACCGACTCGTCGATCTGCTCCGGCCGGAGCCCGCCCGCAGCCGCCTTGTCCGCGATTGCCCGCACCGCGTCGACGATCTCGTCCCGCGACCCATAGTTGATCGCCAGGCACACCGTCAGCCCCGTGCACCCCGCGGTGGCCGCGGTCAGGTCGTCAAGCGCCGCCAGCACATCGTCCGGCAAGCCCCGGCGCCGGCCGATGACCCGCACGCGGATGTTGTGGCGGAGCAACTCGTTCTTTTCTCCCTCACAGTACGCCACGCACAGACGCATCAGCGCCTCGATCTCGTCCCCCGGCCGGCGCCAGTTCTCCGTGCTGAACGAGTACAGCGTGACGAACTCCACCCCGATCTTGGCGCACGCCCGGATCGTCTCGCGCACCGCCGACGCCCCGGCCCGGTGCCCGAACACCCGCGGGAACCCCCGCTCCTCGGCCCAACGCCCGTTGCCGTCCATGATCACCGCGATGTGCCGCGGGATGCGAGAGACCGGCACATCCGGGAGCAGGCCCGCCGGGTCCGCTTCGGGGAACTTCGCCCGGATCCGCTGCAGGGCCGCCGCGTCCGCCGGATCGCTCACCGACGAGACCGTCACGCCCGCCCCCCCGCCGGCACGCCCGCCTCGCGCTCGATCGTCTGCACCCGGTCCGGCCCCACGCCGATCGTCCGCACCGGCACGCCCACGAACGCCTCGATGGCCTCCACATACCGTCGCGCCGCACCGGGCAGGTCCTCGAACGAACGCACGCCCGTGATCTCGTCACCGAACCCGGCCATGGACTCGTACACCGGCCGCACCTCGGCCAGATCGAACCCGTCCGGCAGGAACCGATCGGTCCGACCATCCGGCGTCTCGTACGCCACGCACAGCTTCAGCTCGTCGAAGCCAGCCAGCACATCCAGCAGCGTCAGCCCGATCTCGGTCACCCCCGAGACCATCGCCGCATACTTCAAGGCCACCAGGTCGATCCAGCCCACGCGGCGCGGCCGGCCCGTCGTCGTCCCGTACTCCCGCCCCCGCTCGCGGATCCGGTGCGCCGTCTCGTCGAACAGCTCGGTCGGCATCGGGCCCCCGCCCACCCGCGTCGAATAGGCCTTGACCACCCCGATGATCGTCCCGACCTTCTGAGGCGGTAGACCCGACCCCGGCCCGATCCCCAGGCTCGACGCATTGGAGCTGGTCACATACGGGAAGGTCCCGTGGTCCACATCCAGCATCGTCGCGTTCGCGCCCTCGAACAGCAGCGTCTTGCCCGCCCGGTCCAGATCGTGCAGCAGGTAGGTCGTGTCCTTGATCACCGGACGCAGCCGCTCGCCGAAGCCGATCATCCGGTCGGCGATCTCCCCCGCGTTGAACGGGTCCGGCTCGCCCGGACGCAGCCCGCGGAAGATCGCGTTCTTCATCGAGCAGATCAGATCCAGCTTCGACCGCAGCAGCTCCGGACGCAGCAGGTCCCCCACCCGCACCGCAGTCGCCCGTTGCACCTTGTCCGCGTACGCCGGCCCGATGCCCCGGCGGGTCGTCCCGATCGCCGACACGGCGTGCTTCGGCGGGCTCTTCTCGTCCACGGGCGCGGCGGTCAGCAGCTCCTCCCGCAGCGCATCCTCCGCCTTGTGGTACGGCAGCACCACATGGGCCCGGTCCGACAGCACAAGGGCTGAAACATCCACCCCGCGTGCCGAGAGCCCGTCCATCTCCTCGATCAACCGCTCCGGATCGACCACCACCCCGTTGCCCACGACCGCCAGCACCCCGGGGGCCAGGATCCCCGACGGCACGAGGTGGAGCGCGTACCGCACGCCGCCGACCACCACCGAGTGGCCCGCGTTCGCCCCGCCGTTGTACCGCACCACGGCGTCGAACCGGCCCGCCAGCCGGTCCACCAGCTTGCCCTTGCCCTCATCCCCCCACTGCAACCCCACGACCGCCCAATGCCGGCCGACGCCGGCCGTTGCCGGACCCATCCCCGCGCCCGATCCGTCTTGGTCCGAAAACTGCATCACCGGGCCTCCCGCGTCGCTCAAAGGCAATCAACCATACGCGATCCTCACGCCCCGCGTTCGCCACCGCCCCCCCAAACCGGACAGACCGCACCCCGCCCGGCCCGTCTCGTCCGACAAACACGCCCGGAGGACAACACTCGGCCCAGAAACGCCGATCCTCCCCCCACGCGGAGACACGGCATATGGGCGAATCAACAGTCAGGATCATGTGCCCGAACCTGACCTGTCGCAAGGTCCTGGCCGTCCCCGCGGTCGCACGCGGCAAGACCGTCCGCTGCCGATCCTGCGGCACGAACATCCGCGTCCCCGAGACCAAGAAGGCCCCCAAGCCCACCGAGCAGCCCCAGACCAACGAACCCGACTAAGCCGCGTCGCCCGGCTTACAGGGGCGGCTGCTCGTCCTCGTCATCGTCGAGATCGAAGTCCATCAGGCTCGACTCGTCCGCCGCCGGCTTCGGAGCCGCCGCCGGCACCGACGCGCGGGGCGCGTCCCCCCCGACCTTGGACTCTTCCTCCGGCAGTCCGTCGTCATACAGGAACTCCGGATCGAACTCGTCCGGGTCCCCGTTCACCTGCACCAGGAAGACCTGCCCGCCCACGCTAAGCAGATCGCCCGGCGCCAACGGCTGCTCCGTGACCCGCTCCTGGTTGACATAGGTCCCGTTGCTCGATCCCAGGTCCCGCACCACGATCGACCCCCCCTCGATCATGATCTCGCAGTGCTTCCGCGAGACCCCGGCGATCGGGATCCGCAGCTGGCACCCTTCCTGGCGACCGACCACCGTCCGGTCCTTGGCCAGGACCACCCGCTGGCTCTCACCCTCCGCCGTCACTCGCACAAGCGCCACTTCCACCGCGTTCTATCCTTTCTCAAGGCGTCCGATCCATCCCGGGCCCGCCCGATCCCCCGCAAGAGGCCACGAACCCGTTGCACGACGATACCGCCATCCGACTCCCCATGCAACGCTCGATCGCCACGGCGGCGGTTCCCGCGGCCGCCTTGACCCCCCCGATTCACGCCGGGGACGCCCCAAAGCCCCGCTCGTTGTACCTCCATATCCCCTTCTGCGCCCACAAGTGCCATTACTGCGACTTTTACTCCATCGTGGACACCCGCGACCGCCAGGACGCGTTCACCGCCCGCATGGTCCGGGAACTCGCCGCCCTCGCCCCGCTGGCCGGGCCCCTCGACACCATCTTCGTCGGCGGGGGGACCCCCAGCCTGCTCCGCCCCGACCTCTGGGAACACCTTCTCACCATCTTTCACCAACTCTTCACCCTCGAACCGGGGGCCGAGTTCTCCGTCGAGTGCAACCCCGAGACGGTCACCGACGACCTGATGCCCGTCCTCGCCGCCGGCGGCGTTAACCGCGTTAGCATGGGCGCTCAGTCCTTCAACCGCCACCATCTGACCACCCTCGAACGACGCCACGACCCCGACCGCCTGCCGCTGGCCGCCGACACCGTCCGACGCGCCGGCATTGAGCGCCTCTCCGTCGACCTGATCTCCGGCGTCCCGGGCCAGACCCTCGACCAATGGCACGCGGACCTGACGGCCGCCCTCGCCCTGGGCACCGAGCACCTCTCCGCCTACACACTCACCTACGAGCCAGGCACCGCCATGACCGCCCGCCTGCACAAGGGCGAGTTCACCAAGACCGACGACGACCTCGAAGCCGATATGTACGAGCACACCGTCGCCACCCTCCGCGCCCGCGGGCTCGACCGGTACGAGGTCTCCAACCACGCCCGCCCCGGCGCTGAATGCCGCCACAACCTCGCCTATTGGCGCCAGGAATCCTGGCTCGCCGCCGGCCCCAGCGCCAGCGCCCATGTCCTCGGCTGGCGGTGGAAGAACACCCCGCGCCTCGACGACTACCTCGCCGGAGACGACGACGGCTTCGCCCCCGTCTGCGAACTCGAACAGCCCGACCCGCGCCGGGCGCTCATGGACCGTCTGATGACCGGCGTCCGCCTGCGCGAGGGGGTCGATGCCCCCCGCGCCCTGGCCGACGCCCGCCCGCTCCACGCCGAGCAAGCGCTCGCCGAGGCCGCCGAAGCCTGCCGCCGCGAGGGCTGGCTCACGGTCACGGAGTCCCGCTGGACGCTGACCGATCCCGGGTTCCTCTTCGCCGACCGCGTCGCCGCCGATCTGATCAATGCGATCCCCTGAACGAGCCGCGCCACGCCCGCTCGGATCATTCCCCTTCGCCCTCGTCCGGCCGCGACAACTCCAGCCGCTTGAGCAGCCCCCGCAGGTCCTTCGGGAACGCCGTCCGAACATCCAGCGTTTCCCCCGTGACCGGGTGCGCCAACGAGAGCCGGTGCGCGTGCAAGGCAAGCCGCTTGGAGGCGCCGCGCGAGCGGTGCGGCCCGTACACCGGATCGCCGAGCACCGGCGCACCGATCAGGTCCATGTGCACGCGGATCTGGTGCAGCCGCCCCGTCACCGGACGCGCCTCGATCAACGCCCCCAGCTCGCTCGCCTGCAGCACCCGGTACGCGGTCAGCGCCGACTTGCCCGACGCGCTCGGGCGAGCGATCCGCTCGGAGGTGTACCGGTTCTTGCGTCGCAGCACCTCCTCGATCGGCTGGCGCACCACGCCCTCCGGCTCCCGAGGGGCCTTGAGCGTCACCGCCCAGTAGTACTTGCGGACCTCCCGTTGCTCGAACGCCGCACGCAGGCCGTCGTACGCCGCGTGCGTCAACGCCACCGCCAGCACGCCGCTCGTCCCCTGGTCCAGCCGGTGCACCAGCCCGTGGTCCCGCGCCAGGCCCAGCTGACGCAGGCGCTCGCCCCACTTCTCGTACAGCCCGTTCAGCAGCGTGTCGTGCTGATGCCCCACGCCCGGCACCGTCACCGTGCCGGCCATCTTCTCGACGATCAGCAGGTGCTCGTCCTCGTGCAGCGTCCGGAAGGTCACCCGCGGGTTCGGCTCGATGTTCGTCCCGATCTCGCTCACACGCTCTCCTCCGCCGGGCCTTCGCGGTTGTCGCCCCCGCACGCGCGGTGGTCCAGGTACCACCGCAGCTCGCCCCCCACGGGCAGCACGCCCACCGACGCGTGGTCCGCCTCGGCCGCACGCACCATCGCCATCGCCCCGCGCCCGGTGCCGATCACCATCAGCAGACGGCACCCCCGCAGCGCCCGCGCCGTCAGCGTCACCACCGAACCGTCCTCGCTCGAGCCCACCAGACGACCCATCGGGTCGTCCGTGCCCCGCAGCACCGCCGGCTCCGGCGGCAGCAGCACGCAGTCGAGCCGGTCCTGACCCGCGTCACGCTGACCCAGATGCCCGAGCAACTCCGCCTCGTACCGCTCCACCGCGTCGTGCAGATGCCCCGGCAGCGGATGGGCCTGGTCCTCGGGCATGTCCGTCGCCGCCAGCACCATCTCCCCCAGGTGCGTGTGGCTGTGCCGCTCGTCCCCCACCCCCACGCGGGGCTCGACCAGCGACCACAGGTGTGTCCGCGACCACGGAAGATCCCGGTAGTTCGGGTCCGTCATCAGCCGCACCAGCAGCCGATGCTCAACCGGCCCATACCCCATCCCCAGGTGGAACGCCCCGAACGCCCGCACGCACGCGTGGGCCTGGAGGAACAGGTCCGCCGCCGCCGCCCCCAGCGCATCGTCCACCGAGGGACGCAGGACCACCCGGCCCGGAAGCCGCGGCGCCTCGATCTCCCCGGCGAGTTCGTACGATGCGTCCATGGGCGTGTATTGTGGCGCGTCCACCCCGCCCAAGCCACACGAGCACCGAAAACCGCAGATGGACCCCCTCGCACGCCTGATCGACGCCTCCGCCAACCGCGCCCGCGAGGGCCTGCGTGTGATGGAGGACATCGCCCGCTTCGTGCTCGACGACCCCGAACTGACCGGATCGCTCAAACGACTCCGCCACGACCTCCGCGCCAACCTCGACGCCCTGCCCCTCCGCCCGGCCGACCTGCTCGCCGCCCGAGACACCCCCGGCGATATCGGGACTGCCATCACCACCCCCGGCGAACTGGCCAGGCCCGACGCCCTGCCCGACCTCGCCGCCGCCGCCGCCAAACGCGCCCAGGAAGCCCTGCGCTCCCTGGAAGAATCCGCCAAAGCTCTGGCCCGCTCCGGCGCGGGCTTCGAATCGCTCCGCTACCGGCTCTACGACCTCGAAAAAACCCTCCGCGCCCGCCTCGCCCCGCCCTGCCCGCAGTGGACGCTGTGTGTCCTCGTCACCGCCGCGCTCTGCATCTATCACACGCCCGACGACCTTGTCCGCCTCGCCGCCGAGGGCGGGGCCGGCTGCGTGCAGATCCGCGAGAAGGACATGCCCGACGCCCAGCGCCTCGACCACACCGCCCGCCTGGTCGAGACCGCCCACCGCGCCGGCATCCACGCCGTGGTCAACGACCGCCCCGACCTCGCCCGCCTGACCGACGCCGACGGGGTCCACCTCGGCCAGGACGACTTGCCTGTCGGCGCCGCCCGACGCATCCTCGGCCCGGCCCGCTGGATCGGTGTCTCCTGCTCGACGATCGAGCACGCCCGCCGAGCCGCCGCCGACCGCGCCGACACCATCGGCCTCGGCCCGATGTTCCCCAGCGCCACCAAGCCCAAGCCCGCGCTCTCCGGCCCCGGTCTGATCCGCGCCGTCCTCGAAGACCCCGCGGCCGCCCGCCTGCCCCACCTGGCCATCAGCGGCATCACCCCCGCCAACGCCCCCGAACTGGCCGCCGTCGGCTGCCGGGGCGTCGCCGTCAGCAGCGCTGTCTGCGCCGCCGAGGACCCCCGCGCCGTCTGCCGGGCCATCATCGACGCCCTCCGCCCCGCCGACGCTACCATCGACGCATGAGTGTCACCTACCAGGAAATCGTCCTCGACAACGGCCTGCGCATCGCCGCCGAGGTCGCCCCCGGCGCCCACTCCGCGGCCGTCGGCTTCTTCGTCCGCACCGGCGCCCGCGACGAGCCCACCGAGGTGATGGGCGTGTCCCACTACCTCGAGCACATGATGTTCAAGGGCACCGAGGACCTCCCCGCCGACGCCATCAACCAGGCCTTCGACGACCTGGGCGCCTCCAACAACGCCTTCACCTCCCGCGAGATGACCTGCTTCTACGCCCACACCCTGCCCGAGGGCATGGACAAGGCGACCGACCTCATCGCCCGCATGCTGCGCCCCGCCCTGCGCAACACCGACTTCGACACCGAGAAACAGGTGATCCTCGAAGAGATCGCCATGTACGCCGACAACCCCTTCTGGGTCCTCTACGAGGAAACCATCGACCGGCGCTACAACCGCGCCCGCCTGGGCCACCGCGTCCTGGGCACCAAGGACTCCGTCGGCGCGATGACCCGCGACCAGATGAACGCCTACTTCACCGACCGCTACGCGCCCGATTCCATGGTCGTCGCCCTCGCCGGCGCCGTCGACTTCGACCGCTGCGTCGACCTGATCAAAGACCGCTGCGCCGCCTGGCCCGCCACCGGCGCCCGACGCGACCCCGCCCCCCCCGAGCGCGCCACCGGGCGCTTCGAGATGACCGACCCCAAGGTCAACCGCGGCTACCTCATCGGCGTCGCCGATGCCCCCGGCGTCGAGGACGAGCGCCGCCACGCCGCCGCCCTGCTCGCCCAGGTCCTCGGCGGGGCCGACAACTCCCGCCTCCACTGGGCCCTGATCGAGACTGGACTCGCCGAGGAGGCCCAGTCCGCCTACGACCCCATGGACCGCCACGGCGAGTTCTTCGTCTACGCCTCCGGCGACCCCGACAAACTCGGCGACATCGAAGAGGTCATCCGCAACGAAATCCGCGGCCTCCGCGACTCCATCGAAGAAGACGACCTCGCCAAGCTCCGCGCCAAGGCCCTCACCGCCCTGACCCTCGCCTCCGAACGCCCCTCCGGCCGCATGATGCGCCTCGGGCGCGTCTGGACCATGCTCGGCAAGTACATCACCCTCGACGAGGAACTCGAATCCCTCGCCAGGGTCACCGCCGACGATGTCAAGGCCGTCTGCGACGCCTTCCCCTTCGACAACTGGCTGCTCGGCACCATGAAGCCCGCTTGAGCCCTGGAGCGGGGGGCATACCTGCCCCCCGTCCGCCCGCAGGGCGGAGCCCAAAAACAGGAACGCCGACCCAACGGCCGGCGTCCTCTGATTGTTCACGATCAGCGGCCTGCTTACTTCATCTCCCCCATCGCCGCCGCCAGCACATCGCACGCCGCCTGCAGGTCCTTCTTATCGACCATCTCCGTCACCGTGTGGATGTACCGCGTCCCGACGGTGATGCCCACCGCCTTCGCCCCCGCCGCGGCCTGCTGCGCCGCCGCGCCGTCCTGCCCGCCCGCGGCCAGGATCGTCCGCTGGTACGGGATCCGCTTCTTCTTCGCCACCGCCTCGACCGCGTCGGTCAGCTCATGATCCGAGATGAAGCTCCCGTCCTTGATGTGCAGCCCGAAACCCTTGCCCTGCGTGGTCACCGACTCGGCCGCGGGCACGCCCGGCGTGTCGCACGCCAGCGTGACATCGATCCCGAACCCGATGTCCGGCCGCACCGCGTACGACGCCGTCTTCGCGCCCCGCAGCCCGACCTCCTCCTGCACGGTGAAGGCCACCACGATGTCGCACGCGTGCGCCGACCCCGCCTTGTCCAGGGCCCGCACCGACTCGATCCCCAGCCAGCACGCCACCCGGTTGTCCAGCGCCTTCGAAACCACCTTGGTCCCGATCTCGATCAGCGGCTCGTCCATCACCACATAATCGCCGATCCGGAACTTCTTGTTCACCTGCTGGATGGTCATCCCGGTGTCGACGAAGAACTCCTTGACCTCGGGCACTTTCTTGCGGTCCTCCGCGCTGGAGATGTGGACCGGCCGACCACCGGGGTTCATCACCGCCTTGTGGTCCCCGTCCTGGGCGCACACCAGCACCCGGCGTGAGAACAGGTTCCGCGTATCGAACCCACCCGCGGGGTTCACCCACAGGAAACCCTTCTCGTCGATGCTCGACACATAGAACCCGATCTCGTCCATGTGGCACAGCAGCATGACCGTCCGCGCCTTGGACTTGCTCGTCGTCTTCTTGCCCTTGGCCCCCCGCGCCGACCGACGGCAGATCAGGTTGCCCATCGCGTCGGTCTCGACCGAGTCGAACAGCCCCTTGACTTCCTTCTCGATCAACACGCGGACGCGCTCCTCACGCCCGGGCACCCCGGGCGTCTCGCACAGACGCTTGAGCAGGTCGATATTCACGAAAGACTCCCTCGTTGCTGGATAAAAGACCCGCGGCAGGCCCGCGGGCAGGCCCAAACAGTAGCCGCCCCCACCATCCCCCGACCATCACCCCCTCTATCCTCCGTCATGGCCGCCACGACCCATCAGAGCCCCCTCCACCACCGCTTCGCCGACTCCGACGCCCTCCTCCTCCCATACGGCCCGCCCGAATCGCCCGTCGATGTCGTCGGCGCCTTCGAGGAGGTCGGGCTCGAGTACGCCGCCGTCCGCAAGGCCGCCGTCCTCTTCGACGAGCCCCACACCGCCGCCCTCACCGTCCGCGGCGGCGACCGCCTCGGCTTCCTCAACAGCATGGTCACCCAGAAGGTCATCGACCTCGCCCCCGGCCGTTCGTGCCCGTCCTTCTGGCTCAACCGCAAGGGCCGCATCGACGCCGATCTCCGCATCATCGCACGCGAGGACCACCTGGTCATCCTCCTCGACCGCCATCTCGCCGCCCCCACCGCCGAGGCGCTCAACAACTACATCTTCTCCGAAGACTGCACCATCGAGCCCGCCGCCGACACCCACCACACTCTTTCCCTCCACGGCGTCGCTGCACCCGCCCTCCTCGCCGCCAAGGCCGGCAATCCTGCGCTGGCCGACATGCAGCCCGGGGAGAACGCCGTCTGCACCATCGACGGCGTGCACGCCCTCGTCGACCGTGACGACCTCACCGGCGACCCGGGACTGCGCCTCCTCGTCGCCCGTGAGCACGCCGAACGCCTCTACGACGCGCTGCTCACGCCGACCGAAGGCGTCCCGGCCGCCAAGCCCACCGGCTGGTACGCCCTGAACACCGCCCGCATCGAGGCCGGCCGCCCGCTGTTCAACATTGACTTCGGCCCCGACACCCTCCCCGCCGAGACCAGCCTGCTCGATTCACGCATCGACTTCCGCAAGGGCTGCTACCTCGGCCAGGAGGTCGTCGCCCGCATGGACGCCCGCAAGGCCCGCAAACAGGGCCTCGCCGCCCTGCGCATCATCCATGACGATCCCAACACCGACGCCCCCCTGCCCGCCATGGGTGACCGCGTCTTCTCACTTGCCGATCCCGAGGGCAACCCCGTCGGCGTCGTCACCAGCTCCACCATCGCCCCCATGCTCGGCGCCGCGGCGGTCTGCTTCGCCATGCTCCGCGACGCCGAGACTGCCCCGGGCACCGACTTGCTCGTCCAGGCCGAAGGCGTGAAAGCCCCCGCCACCGTCCAGCCCACCCTGCGATTCTGGTCGAGGTCGCAGAGTTCCTCGTCTCGCTAACTGCCACAGATATCCACGATTGTGCGCCGTTTTCGTGTCATCCGCGCGACGCGCCTCGCACACGCCGGGGGATTCTGACCAGTTCGCCGGAACCATCCAGGCTTTGACCCAACCTTCATCCGCATCGGCCCCGTTCGCGTTAAACTCCGTCATGCCGTCAAAGACACCCGCCGTTTCCCGCCGTTCGTTCCTCGCCGCCGGCGCCGCCTCCGCCGCCGCGATCTCCGTGCCGGCCTCCGCGGGGTCGAAGCGGCCCGAGATCCGCCGCGACCGCAAGCCGCTCAACCTCATCTTCCTCGTCTCCGACGGCATGAGCACCGGCACCCTGACCATCGCCGACCTGATGATCCAGGAACTCCACGGACGACGCTCCCACTGGTGGAACCTGTTCTCCAAGGAAGGCGTCCGCCGCTCCATGGTTGAGACGGCCTCGGCCAACTCCATGGTCACCGACTCCGCCGCCGCCTCCACCGCCTGGGGCGTCGGCGAACGCGTCTTCAGCGGCGCCATCGGTTACACCCCCGACCAGCGCATGCCCGAGCCCATCCTCCACCAGGCCAAACGCGCCGGGAAGGCCACCGGACTCGTCACCACCACCACCCTCTCCCACGCCACCCCCGCCGGCTGGGCCTGCAATGTCTCCACCGGCCGCGGCGATGAGTCCGGTATTGCCCGCAACATGATGGCCCGCAACTACGATGTCCTCCTCGGCGGCGGCCGACGCTTCTACACCGACGAGGTCCTCGCCCTCGGCACAGACTACACCAAGGTTTTCACCCGCGAATCGCTCCTCACCCTGGGCAACAGCCGCAACGACCGCCTCGTGGGCGTCTTCAACCACGGCCACCTCAGCTACACGCTCGACCGCACGCCCGAGGAGCCCACCCTTGCCGAGATGACCCGCGTGGCCATCGAACGCCTCAGCCGAAACCCCGACGGCTTCGTCATGCAGGTCGAGGGCGGCCGCGTCGACCACGCCGCCCACGCCAACGACGCCGGCGGGCTCATCCACGACCAGATGGCTTTTGACGATGCGCTCGGCGTGGCGCTCGAGTTCGCCGAGAACCGCGACGACACCCTCGTCATCGCCACCACCGACCACGGCAACGCCAACCCGGGCCTGACCCAGTACCTCCGCAACGGACGCCGCAACTTCCTCCGACTCGCGGAGTGGAAGCACTCCTTCGAGTGGATGAACCGCCAACTCGCCGACACCGAGCGCACCCCCGAGGACCACCGCCGCGTCATCGCCGAGGCCACGACCGTCGAACTGACCGACGACGAACTCGCCACGGTCATGCGCTGGCGCTCCGGCGAGCGGGTCATCCCCTTCACCGAACTCAACAAGGACCACGGCCCCCTCGGCTCCGTCCTTGCCAACCACAACGGCGTCTCGTTCATCAGCGGCAACCACACCGCCGACCACATCGAGCAGACCGCCATCGGCCCGGGCGCCGGCACCATCCCCCCCATCCTCCACCTCGCCGACATGTACCCCGTCATGGTCAGTCTGCTCGATCTGCCCCCCGCACTGCCCAGCGTCTGACGTTTCCGTTCCGCCACGGCCGAAGCAGCGACCCTATCCTCGATCATGCCAACCTGGCTCGTGATCATCATCACCGCGACGGCAACCCTCACAATCACCGCCATCACACGCCTGATCACGGCGCATGAAAAGAAACTTAACCACCGTATCGAAACGCTCTACAACGTGCACCAGGAGCAGTTCCTCCGTTCCATGGGTTCCCTGCTCCAACCCAGCCTCATACCCGACAACCGCATCGACATCTACAACAACGGCCACGAGATCTTCCCCCCCATGATCGAGGCCATCGCTTCCGCCCAGCGCACCATCACATTCGAAACCTTCATCTACTGGTCCGGCGACATCGGCCGCCGCTTCGCAGACGCCCTCTGCGAACGCGCCAGATCCGGCGTCCGAGTTCATGTCATACTCGACTCGTACGGCGCCGCCAAGATGGATCAGCAGCTTCTTGAGGACCTCGGGGCCGCCGGCGCCGAGGTCGAACGCTACCACCCAGTCCGCTGGTACACCCTCCGCAAGCTCAACAACCGAACCCACCGCAAGATCCTCGTCATCGACGGGCACACAGGTTTCACCGGCGGCGTCGGCATCGCCGACGAGTGGCTCGGAAACGCCCGCAACACCAACGAGTGGCGAGACTGCCACTTCCGCATCCGCGGCCCCGCGGTCGCCCAACTCCAACGCGCGTTCATGGACAACTGGCTCAAGACCCACGCCGATGTCCTCCACGGCGAGGACTACTTCCCCAGCCTCGAGCCCGCCGGAGATACGCCCGCCCAGGTCTTCATGAGTTCCGCCGCGGAGGGCAGCGAGTCGGCCCGGCTCATGTTCCTGCTCTCCATCGCATCCGCCGCCCAGTCCATTCGCATCGGCACCGCCTACTTCGTCCCCGACACGCTCACCATCCAAACTCTCATCGAAGCCCGACGCCGAGGCGCCTCCGTCCGGATCATCACTCCCGGAAAACTGATCGACAAGCAAATCGTTCGTCATGCTTCCAGATCACGCTGGGGTGACCTGCTCGACGCCGGTGTCGAAATCCATGAATACCAACCCACGATGTATCACTGCAAACTCATGATCATCGACGATGTCTGGATCTCCGTCGGCTCCGCCAACTTCGACAACCGCTCGTTCCGGCTCAACGACGAGGCCAACCTCAACGCCCACGACCCCGAACTCGCCCGCCGCCTCGCCGCCGACTTCGACGCCGACCTCAGCCGCTCCAAAAGCTTCACCCCCGAAGCCTGGCGCAAACGCCCCCTCACCCAGCGCATCCGCGAGCACGCCGCCGGCCTGCTCCGCGCTCAGCTCTGACCCGTCCCGCGCCGTCGGCACCACAACTCCACATCCTCCCCCAGTGCCCTGGCCCGAACCACCGACAACCGCCGACCATCCGTCAGCCGCGGAGCCGTCCTCCCAACCGCCACGCTCATCGCCTCCGCATCGCCCAGCACCATCGGCGCGATGTGCACGAACGCCTCGTCGATCAGGCCGGCCTGCAGCAGCGACCCCAGCACCCGCGGCCCCGCCTCCACCAGCACGCTCGCCACGCCCAACTCCGTCCACAGCCGCCCCAACGCTTCCGTGACATCCACAACACCATCGCCCCCCCGCCCGACCCGGAGCACCCGAACCGACGCGGGGAAGGTCGCCTCCGAGGCCGTCACCACCACCGTCGGTGTCTGGCCCGCCGTCCGCACCAGCGCGGAATCGTGGGAGAGCCGCCCCCCGGTGTCCAGCACCACCCGTGTCGCCACCCGACGCACCCGTCGCACATCCCGGGCTGTCAGCATCGGATCATCGGCCGCCGCCGTGCCGGACCCGACCAAGACCGCGTCCACCCGCGACCGCAGCCGGTGCACCCGCCGGCGCATCAGCGGCCCGGTGATCCACTGGCTCTCCCCCGTCCGGGTCGCGATCTTGCCGTCCAGCGTCTGCGCCCACTTGGCGATCACCCAGGGGCGGTTTTCCCGCACGCGGCAAATGAACGGGTCTGACAGCCTCGTGGCGAGCATGCTGGCGTCGCTGCACACCGACTCGACCCCGGCCGTCTCGAGCACCGCGCACCCGCCGCCGGACTCGTGCCCCGGGTCCCGCCGGGCGTACACCACCCGCGCGATCCCGGCCTCGATCACCGCCTCGGTGCACGGCGGCTGCTTGCCCACATGCCGGCACGGCTCCAGCGTGCAGTACAGCGTGGCTCCCTTTGGATCATGCCCCCGGCGTCGGCAGTCCGCCAACGCTTCGCGTTCCGCGTGCAGCCCGCCGAACCGGCGGTGATGCCCGATCCCGATGATCTCATCCCCCCGCCCCCCCTCCCTGGCGATCACGCAGCCCACCAGCGGGTTCGGGTCCGTGTCGCCCCACGCCCGCCACGCCACGCGGGCGGCCAGGTCCAGCATCCGCTTTGTCCGCCGCTCGTCGGTCATGCCTTGCGCACCAGCCGTTCCCGCTCCGGAGCCGTGATGACGCCCTGCACATCGCCGAGCCACCGACGCGCGTCCTGGACATACCCCGCCGTGGGCTTCAGCTCCGGCACCCGCGCCGACCAGTACCGGTTGAACCGGGCCATCGCCAGCTCCCGCACCAGCTTGGCGGCCATCGACGCCAGCGCGACAGGCAGGTGCGCGTCCTCGGCCTCTGAATGGAGGATCACCCCGTGCCGCCCGTCGACCTTGTACCGGCTGGCCCGCGCCGACTCCTCCTCCGCCTCGACCGATCCGAACACCCGCCCGAGCACATGGCCGTACCGGGTCCGCCCGCTCTGCCGGTCCGCCACGACGCGCAGGCACCCGCCATCGCCCGCCGCACCAAGCGCGCCGCGCAGGTGGTGCTCCAGCCCGGCCTCGACCACCGCCGCCTTGGACCGCCGCTCGGACAGCATCCGGTTGAACCCAGGCTCATCGAACACCATCACGCGCAGGTCCACCAGCTCGACGCCCGCCTTGTGCATCGCGGCCCGCACGCCCGCGGCGTCGATCCGGAGCAGGTCGGCGGGCGAGCCGCAGGGAAGGCCGCGGGCATCTCCGGCGTACCACGGCCCGTCACCCAGTGCCGCGCCGAGCGAATGGAACAGGTCGGCATCCGTCGCCGGGATGCCGCCGTCGCGAGCGCCGAGCAGTGCGAGCACGCCGCGTTCGAGGTGGGTCAGCGGGTGCCGGGTGACCGAGGAGTTGGCGAGCTTGAGTCGTTTGGAATCGCCGACCGGGACACCGCCCCTGGCGGCTTCCCTGGGCGTTCGGACGAGCGACGGGGCGAGGCGTTCCCACAGGTCCGGGGCGGGGTCGCCCGGGGACCAGCCCCGGACCCGGAACACGGACAGCCCGACGCACAGCGGGCCGAGCATGGGTCCGTATCCGGCTTCGTCGATCCCGGCGTAGAGAAGGTCCACGGGGTCCTTTCGGGCTGGCGGGGTCCCTCCCGGTACAGGGGGCGGGACGGGGCCGAGAACATTAGCGGACGGGTCGCAGACGCGACGGGCCGCATAGACGGACGGGCGGGGGATCCGCCCAAAGTAAGTCCCTGTATCCCGGGCCCGCGGGCGTCGATGCACGGTCTGAGGCCCGACTGCGGGCCGGTGTACCGATCAACACACGAGGAACACACCGTGCACGAGAACACACCCGTTCGAACCGTGGAGCCCCGTACGCTCCGTCGCCTGTCCCCGCTGGCTGTTGTGCTGGCCGCCGGCCTTGTGGGCGGCTGCGCCAACTCGCCGACCCGCCCGGTCGCCGACAACTTCAACGACAAGGGCCGCGCCTCCATGGCGACGGCCAGCATCGAGCCGACCCAGGCCAAGGGCCAGTTCACGCCCGAGTCGTTCATCGTTGAAGGCCACGGCATGAAGCTCGAGCAGCAGTGGGTCAGCGAGGCGCGCATCGGCGCCGCCGAGTTGGAGGCGCGTCGCGCCGCGGCGCAGGCCTACCAGGTCAAGGCGCTGGCCAACTTCGACGAGTCGGCCGCCGCTGCGGACGCGAAGCTGCAGACCTCGTTCATCGAGCGTGACAGCGGCTACGCGGACGCCGAGCTGACCCGCAAGACCCATGACGCCCGCCTGTACCACATGGGCCGCCAGATCGAGTCGCGTCAGGTTGAGAAGGACATCGAGTTCCAGCGTCAGGAATCGTTCCTGAGCGCTTCGGTCAAGGAGTGGCAGGCCGAGGTCGAGCGGATCCGCTCGTCGGCCGAGAACGAGTGGAAGGACTCGCTGGCCGAGCACGACCGCATGATGGCGACCCGCGCCGCGGTCCAGGAGCGTGGGCAGGCCGAGATCGACCGGATGGTCCGCGCCGCGGACCTGACCGCCGATCGGGCCGAGACGAAGGTCCGCGCCCTTCGCACCGAGGCCCGCAGCGTGGCCGACCAGACCACCGCGGAGGTCGAGAAGCTCAACAAGCTGATCGAGACGACCCGGATCCAGACCGAGGCGACCGTCAAGGAGCTGACCGAGCGGGCGCACTCGCTCGACGACCAGCTGGCCAGCCGCATCGCCGAGATGAACGCCGAGGCCACGCTGCTCGAGACGACCGACGCCGACCAGGAGTACCAGCTCCGCGTCAGCCAGGCCCAGGTCAACTACGAGACCACGCTGGGCGAGGCCGAGGACATGCGTCTGTCCGCCGAGGAGCTCTCGCAGCAGAACGCCTCGCGCGTGGCGCGGATGACGGCCGAGGCCAACGCCCGGTTCGACTCGTCCCGCTCGTCGTACGAGGAATCGATCAAGGGGATCCACGCCCACTACAGCAAGCTGATGGCCGATGTGGCCCGTTCGGTGGCCGAGGCGGACCGCGTGGAGCACACGGCCCGCAGCGCGTTCATCAAGGCCGAGATCGACGCGCGGACCAACGCGCTGCGTGAGGCCGCCGACCACACCCGCGCCATCGCCAAGAGCGAGGCGGAGAAGATCGAGGCCGAGTCGGTGGCCGAGGCCCGTCGCCTGCAGGCCCGGTTCGCCAAGGAGTTCGCCGATCAGGCCCGCAAGGGCAGCTTCGCGCTGCCGAGCAAGCTGAACGAGCGCAACCCCGGCGTGAAGAACGACGACGCGGCCCCGGAGTTCGCCAAGGCGAGCAAGAAGCCCGAGAACATCCACCCCGAGCACATCGCCACATTCCGGACCGGGCTGGCCAAGGCCACCGAGCTCCGCGAGCAGGCGGATGCGTCCCGCCTCGACGCGATGGCGATGCGCGATTCGGAGATGGCCCGGTTCAACGACTGGTGGAACAACAAGCAGGCCGAGCACCGCTCCACGCTGGCGTCGATCGATGCGTTCCGCCAGAAGGCGGACGCGGATGTCACCCGGCTGATCTCGCGGGCCGACTCGATGATCGCCCGGGCCGAGACCGAGCGCGGCCGCGCCCTGGTGGAGGCCGAGGCGGACCGCAACGAGGTGTTCGCCCGCATCATGGCGCTGCGGGGCAACTCGCAGACGCTGGACAAGAAGAAGGACGCCCAGGTCCGCCAGCTCATGGCGCAGGCGGACGCGACGGCCCGGACCGGCGAGAGCAAGGTCGCTTCGCTGGTGGTCCAGCGCGACTCGACGGCCCGGCGCGGCGAGGCCAAGGGGCGCCAGCTTCTGGCCGAGGCCTCGAGCCTCGAGTCCTCGCAGCGTGCGGTGGTGGCCCAGATGGCCGAGGACATCAACGCCTCGCGTCAGATCCTGGCCGCCGAGCTGAACCGTCTGGGCCAGGGCGCTGAGAGCTTCCTGACGGTGGCCGAGGCCAACTACCACGAGTCCCGCGCGTTGGCGGACGCCTTCGAGCGGATCGCGGTGGCGAACACCAGCGAGCTGGCGGCCCGGCATGTGGCCAGCCGTCGCCAGGCGGAAGCCGACATCGAGTACATGGCGGCGCTGACCTCGGCGAACTCGCTGATCCGCGACGCCGATGTGACCCGGATCTACGCCCGCGCCGACGAGGCCCTGGGCATGGGCCGGGCGCGTGACATCGCGATCCGCGGCCAGATCGAGGCGGACCAGCAGGTCGCGCTGGCCAGCGTGACCCGGGAGTTCTCGGTGGCTGATGCGCAGGAGACCGGCGTCCGCGCCCGGTTCGATCAGCGCGTTGCCTCGACGATCGCCAGCCGGAACCGCTCGTACGCGGACATGTATCAGGCCAGCCAGTTCCAGCGTGTCCGCGCGGAGATGGCCTCGGCCGAGGCCGCCAGCTACGCGGAGCTTTCGGTGGCCGCCCTGCAGCGCCTGAGCGCGACGGCCGAGTCGTTCCGGCAGAACGCGCAGCGGAACTGGGACAGCCGCCTGGCGATGCCCGGCACGCTGCCCGCGCCGGCCAGCAGCGAGGAGCTGTTCGAGGCGACGACGCCGTCGTTCAGCGCCCCGCAGTTCGTGGTTGTTCCGACGGGCGACTGATGCCCGCTGGGGCCCGGCCCGGTGGGCCGGGACACCATGAAACCTTGTGTTGATCAGCCGCCCGGGTGAAAGCCCGGGCGGTTTTTTCAGGAAGGCCGGCCGGGAGGCCGCCCCCACCAAGAGGCCAGGCCCCACCAACAGAAAAGGGCCGGCGATGGCCGGCCCTTTCGGGGAGTGCGGATGAGAGGGATCGAACCTCCACGGGATTTTACTCCCACTAGGACCTGAACCTAGCGCGTCTGCCAATTCCGCCACATCCGCGTGGGGGAGAGAATGATTGGCGGGGTGGGGGCGGATGGCAAGTAGGTCGGGGGGGCAAGGTGAGGGAGGCCGGAGGTTGGCCTTCGCTGGGGACGGAAATGTCCTCGACAGGGAAAACCGACTCAATGGCGGCTCAGGCCACCCCCGGAGACTCAGAATCCGAAGGCGTGTCTGAAGATGGCGGCATTGGTACACGCGGGATCAAGGCGGCTGGTGGGGGTGCCGTACTCATACTCATCGAGGGGTTGGCCGTTATCGGTCACGAAATGGCACAGGCTCCAGCCCTCCGGACCGACACAGCCAAGACCAAACCAAGCATCTATAAAGGATTCGAACGATGTGGCGAGCACGATGTGCTTCTCTGGCTCTTCGTGATTCAAATAGATGACCGGGGGACGATCTCGGCTCGCTGCGATGTCTAATGCGATCGCGTCCCCGTTCGGCACTCCCACGAAGCGGAATGCGTGTTCCCACCTGGTGTAGGTCGAGTCAGAATCATCTGGGGACAAGAAGCCCGTTCTGTCCGCGTTGATGTTGTACAGCGATTCCGTATTGAACTCAAAGTAGCCGTCGGTCGGCTTGTCTGCAACTTGGAGTGGGACAGCGTGCTCGCTCACGCTCCACCAGAAGTCAATCTGTGCAGCTTCAGAACACAGGAAGTTTTCGACATCGGCCGGAATTATCATGTCGGCTGTCGCGGCCCGGAGGGCTCCGGCGGTGAAGGGAGGTTTGATTTTGAAGTGGATCGGGCGTGACACATGCGGTGCAAGTGCGGCGGCCCACGCCTCAAGAGTTTGGACATGCTTGGGCATCGGGGTGATTCCCTTCGGGCTTTGCCCAAACGGGGGGCTGGAAGCCCCCCGCTCCAAGAAAAACGGGGGCGGTCAGGCCCCCGTTTTCGCTACTCTTTACTCGGCGCCGACTTCCTCAAGCTCCTCGGCGGCCTCGGCCTCGACCTCGGCCATGTCCTCGGCGGGGATGAGCCCGGCCTTGGCCGCCGCCTTGGCGGGCAGGCGGTTGAGGAGGATGGCGTCGCGGATCTCCTTGAACAGGTCGGGGTTCTCGGCGAGGAACTCCTTGGCGCGCTCGCGTCCCTGGCCGAGGCGGATCTCGCCGTAGGAATACCAGGCGCCGGACTTCTGGGCGACCTTGTCCTCGACGGCCATGTCGATGAGGTCGCCGGTGGAGGAGATGCCCTCGTTGAACATAATGTCGAACTCGGCCTGGCGGAAGGGGGGCGCGACCTTGTTCTTGACGACGCGGGCGCGGGTGCGGTTGCCGGTGGCGATGTCGCCCTCCTTGATCGAGCCGGTGCGTCGGATGTCGATGCGGACGGAGGCGTAGAACTTGAGGGCGCGGCCGCCGGGGGTGGTTTCGGGGCTGCCGAACATGACGCCGATCTTCTCGCGGATCTGGTTGATGAAGATGACGGTGCAGTTGGAGCGGGCGATGACGCCGGTGAGCTTGCGCATGGCCTGGGACATCAGGCGGGCCTGGAGGCCGACCTGGGTGTCGCCCATCTCGCCCTCGATCTCGGCGCGGGGGATGAGGGCGGCGACGGAGTCGATGACGATGACATCGATGGCGTTGGAGCGGACGAGCAGCTCGCAGATTTCGAGGGCCTGCTCGCCGGTGTCGGGCTGGGAGACGAGCATGTCGTCGATGTTGACACCGATCTTGCGGGCCCAGGAGGGGTCGAGGGCGTGCTCGGCGTCGATGAAGGCGGCAACGCCGCCGTTTTTCTGGGCGTTGGCGATGACGGTCAGGGCGAGGGTGGTCTTGCCGGAGGATTCCGGGCCGAAGATCTCGACGATGCGGCCGCGGGGGATGCCCTTGCCGCCCAGCGCCAGATCGAGGGAGAGGGCGCCGGTGGAGATGCCGGGGATGTTGAGGTAGGCCTCCTCGTCGAGGCGCATGATCGAGCCCTTGCCGAAGGCCTTGTCGATCTGGGCGAGGGCGCGGTCGAGGGCCTGGGCCTTTTCCTTCTCGTTGGGATCGAGACGGGGGCCGGAGAGAACCTTGGACTCGGTGGAATCAGACTTGCGGGCCATGGGTGGGCCACCTTTCTGTTTGCCGTGCGTGGCCGCGGGCGTGTTTCAGCCGTGCGGGCGCATCGGGGAGCGACGCGGTGCGGGGCCCGCGGGATCCATCCCGGGGGTTGTCCGGCCGGGGGCGGCGTCGCACGCGGGCCCGGCGGGACCACGGTACCAGACCCCGAACGGAGTGTCAATGTGCGTGGTCTGTTTGGGGATAAGTTTTTTGAGGACTGGGTACTGGTCCCCAACTACCGGATCCCAAGATGGGAGCAAGAAGCAGTTTCAATCGATTTTCACGGAGGGTTCATGCGGGCATGGAGGCTGGGAAACAAACTGGGCGGCATGGAAACACGCGAAGAGAACCGAGGAACGGGCAAGCCATCCGCTGACATGAGGCGGGGGCCTGCGGTACTGATCGCGGTGGTGGTGCTTGCGGCCGTCTTGATCGTGATCTGGGTGGTGAGCGCTCAGGTCCGCACCGGGCGGGAGGCGCCGGTGTCGGAAACGGTGCCGCAAACCACGGCACCGAGAACCGCGCCCCTGGACGAGGGAACCGGGCCGTTGGACCCGCCGCCCTGATCGGCGGGTCCCCAGAGGACAGGGGGGGCGCCGAACTCCATGATCCGGCGAAAGGGACGGTGGCGGCATGGACAACCGGAACAAGGGACGACAGCCGAGGCAGAAAAGCACCCTGTGGATCGCGTTGGGGGTGATCGCGGCGATCTTGTTGTTCGGGTGGCTGTTGAGCAATCAGTTCCGGCAGCGCGCGCCCGTACCGCCCCCGCCGGGGGCCGGAGCGGATGTGCCACCTCCTCCGACCGGGGACGAGGGGTCGATACCGCCGCCTTGAGCGTGCGGGACCGGATCGGTCACATGAATGCACTGCCAGGGTTTGCGGGCTAGGGCAGCGTGCGCTCGTAGAACCCGTCCAGATCCCGCTTGAGTTTCTCGAGGCTGGGGCGGTGGGTGTACATCATGTGGCCGGCCTCGTACTCATGGATCTCGATGTTGTCGCGCAGGTTGGGGCGGATCATGAGGTGGTTCATGGTGTACTCGGTGGCGTAGTAGGGCGTGGCGAGGTCGTGGAAACCGCTGGCGACGAAGACTCGCATGAACGGGAGCTGCTGCATGGTGTTGCGGAGGTCCTCGGCGACATTGGTGTAGCGGTTGACGCCGGTGTTGGCGAAGGACCACGGCTGCACGCTGGTGAGGATCTCGTAGGGCAGGTCGCTATTGAAGCGAAGTTCGCGGCGGAGGTAGTCGTTGAGCGATTCGGTGTAGATGCTCCTGATAGCGGTCATGGAGGGGTCGAACTCGTAGCGTTCGCCGGCGTCGTCGCGGTCGGCGGCGGTGTAGCGGGCGTCGAGGCGGCCGACGGTCTGGCCGCGGTCGCGGAGGAGCTCCTTGGGGAAGCGGGGCATGTCGGGGCGGAGGTTGACGCGGCGGACATAGTCGGCGGTCAGGCCGGTGTAGGCGGCGACACGCTCGGCGATGTCATCCGCCTCGTCGTCGGTGATGGCGCCGCCCTTCATCAGGGCGAGGGTGTAGTCGGTGATGGCGAACTGCTCGACTTCGCGGAGGAACTCACGCAGGGGGCGACGCTGGAGTTCGGGGCTGAGTTTCTCGTGGTAATGGGCGACGGCGGCGAAGGTGGGCAGGAAGAGGATGTGGGGCAGGTCGTTGCCGGTATCGAAGCGGATGGTCTGGAAGTTGAGGACGGCGGAGACGAGGATGACGCCGTTGGTGGCGATGCCGTGCGCGTTCTGGAGTTCGCGCGCCAGGCCGGCGGCGCGGGTGGTGCCGTAGCTCTCGCCGGCGAGGAAGCGGGGTGAGGACCAGCGGTTCTCGCGGCCGAGATAGAGGCGGATGAACTCGGCGACGGCGCGGATGTCCTCGCGGACGCCGTGGTAGGCCTTCTCGCTCTTGTCCGGCTCGGCGCGGGAGTAGCCGGTGGAGACGGGGTCGATGAAGACGAAGTCGGACTTGTCGAGGAGGGAGAACTCGTTGTTGACGACCTGGTGGGGCGGGGGGCCGGGGTTGCCGAAGTCGTCGATGTGATTGACGCGGCGGGGACCGAAGATGCCCAGGTGGAGCCAGACGGAGCTGGAGCCGGGGCCGCCGTTGAAGGAGAAGGTCAGCGGGCGGGTGGCGGGGTCGGGAAAGGTGGGGGTCTCGCCCTCGGCGGCCGTCTCCGGGTCGAACGGGCCGTCGGTCATGCGGTAGGCGATGTAGAAGACGCGGGCCTCGGTGTCGTACTTGCGGGCGTTGGCGAGGGGGAGGGTGCCGGCGGTGGCCTGGTAGTGGATGGTCTGGCCGTTGATCTCGGCGGTGTGGTAGGTGACCGAGGGCGTCGCGGGGAAGGGCACGAAGGTGGCCTGATCGGGGGCCTTGGGGGCGTCCTGGGCCGCGGCGAGGGGCTGAAGGAGGGCGGCGAGGAGGGCGGTCAGGGTCAGGAGGATTCTGGTCTGCATGGGATCAGGATACCGGGAATCCGTGGAGTGGTGTTGGGGGGGGCGGACAGGTTTGCCGGGGACGGGGATGAGGTCTATCGTTGGGGCCCGGCCGGGCTGGTTGCCCGGCGTGGGTGCGCCCGGGGAGCCCGGGCGGTGCTTTGGAGCGAGCCATGAAGAAGGACATCCATCCCACCTACTACCCGTCCTGCAAGGTGATTCACAACGGTGAAGTTGTGATGACCGTCGGGGCGACCGTGCCGGAGATCCGGGTGGAGGTCTGGTCGGGCTCGCACCCGTTCTTCACGGGCAAGAGCGCGTTCGTGGACGCGGCCGGCCGGGTGGAGAAGTTCCAGAAGAAGTTCCAGGGGAGCTACTTCAAGGACAAGAAGAAGTAAGCCCTCGCCAACTTCTGCGGGTCCGGCTTCTGTCGGATCCAAGCGGCTGCTTGATTGTCGGACCTGGCGCATACGTGCGCCGGGTCTTTTTGCATGGTTTCCCGAGCAGGTGAGATCCCCCTTTTGGACAAACTCGGGTCGCCATCGCATCACCGGTCGGGGTGTGTGCGTATGAGGGAGCATCTCTCGGTGGTGCGTGGCCGGTCTGTTTCGGCCACGGATTCACCGGCCCGGTCCCTCCCGGGCCTGGACAACGCATGACGGTGTAGACCTTTCCCCGGAGGATCCCGGTGGCCTGGTCTCGCTGTCTTTGGCTCTTAGTTGGGGCCCGCTGTTCTGGCGGGTTCGTGGAACAGGCGTCCGCTTTCGGCGGGCGAACATCGGACAGGAAGGTACATGATGAAGAGTGAAACCTCTCAGCTTGTGGGCCGGCTCGGCGGGCTCGGGTTGATCGCGTTGCTTGCCGGCTCGGCCGCGGGCGCGGACTGTGCGGCGGACGGCTGCACGCATGAGTCGCACGGCGTGCCGCTCGCGTTGGTCGCCCCCGACGAGCTGGCGCAGCGCGAGATCGCGCGTCGGATGCTGCCGCTGATGCCGCGGGAGCACCGCGACGCGATCATCGCGGCGGGCGGGATCGGTTCGGAAGATCACCCGGCACGGGGCCATGTGCACACGGACGCGTGCGAGCATGTGCCGTCGGACATCACGCCGCGGGAGTACATGGAGCAGATTTTCTCGGCCGAGCTGGCCGAGCGGATGACGGACATCCAGTGGCAGATCGTCAACGGGATCGTGGACACGCTGGAGCGGGGCGAGTTCGCCCCGGCGCTGTGCTTCCACCCCGACACCGATCCGGAGTACGCGTACGCGGTCAACCAGCTGATTGAGTTCCCGTTCACGATCCAGTTCCAGCAGACGGGGCGCTGGACGCGGACGGCGACCGACGGGTCCGGCCTGACGCAGGGCACGCCGACGACGCTGACTTACTCCTTCGCACCGGACGGGACCTTCGTCCCGAACCTGATCGGCGTGTCGGGCAACTCGAGCCTGTTCGCGTGGCTGAACGGGATCTACGGCAGCCCCGAGAACTGGAAGCCGCTTTTCGACCAGGTGTTCGACCGCTGGGGTGAGCTGATCGGGACGACCTATGTGTACGAGCCGAACGACGACGGCGCCACACTGAACCGGACGAACGCGGCCGGCTGGGGCATCCTCGGCGTCCGTGGCGATGTGCGGATCGCGGCGATCCCGATCGACGGGAACGGCGGCGTGCTGGCCTACAACAACTTCCCCAACGACGGCGACATGGTGTTCGACGCGGGGGACAGCTTCTACAACAACACCAACAACAACTCGCTCCGCATGCGGAACATCATCGCGCACGAGCATGGGCACGGGCTTGGCATGCTGCATGTGTGCCCGGCGAACCAGACCAAGCTGATGGAGCCGTTCATCTCGACCGCGTTCGACGGCCCGCAGCTGGACGACATCCTCAACGGGCACCGGCACTACGGCGACCCGCTCGAGCCGCTGACGGACGACCCGACGACGGCGCCCAGCCTGGGTTCATTCGGGCTCGGGGGCAACACGCTGCTGACCAATGTCTCGATCGACGGTGTGAACGACCAGGACTTTTATCTCGTGACGGCGCAGGAGCGTTCCCGCCTGCAGGTGACGGTCGCGCCGGACGCGGGCGTCTACCAGCAGGGCCCGCAGACGCAGGCCTGCAACACCGGCACGACGACGAACTACAACAACATCCGCGACCTGCGGATCGACATCTACAGCCCCAACAACCCCTTCGCGCCGCTGGCCACGGCGGACGACACGGGCCTGGGCGGCACCGAGGTACTGCTGTTCGACATCGAAGAGCCGGGCGATTTCCTGGTTCGGGTGTCGGCTTCGGGGCCGGACAATGTGCAGCGCTACGCGTTGAGCCTGTTCTTCACGCAGCTCCCGTTCCAGGCCCCCACGCTGACCGGCGACCTGCCCGAAGAGGTGGACCCCGGCGTGACGACGGATTTCGTGGTGTCGGTCGACCCGCGTGACGATGAGCTGGCGGGCGTGCCGCAGGTGTTCGTCAGCATCGGCGGGGCGCCGTTCATCGGATCGGACCTGACGAGCCTGGGTGGGCCGCTGTACGAGGTCTCGCTGCCGGCTGTCCAGTGCGACAGCTCGCTGCGGTTCTACTTCTCGCTGGAAGGTCAGACCTCCGGGACGGTGACCGTGCCGGCGGGCGGCGCGTCGGCCGCGTTCGAGGCGATCATCGGCGAGCAGGTGATCGTGTTCGAGGACGATTTCAGCACGGACCTGGGCTGGGTCGTCGGAGCGCCCGATGACGACGCGACGACCGGCATCTGGGAGCGTGTCAACCCGGTCGGCACCACCGTCGGAAGCACGCAGGTGCAGCCGAGCGAGCCGCTGTTCGGGACGGCCTGCTACGTGACCGGCCAGCACCCCGGCGGCGGAGCCGGCGCGAACGATGTGGACAACGGCAAGACGACGCTATTCAGCCCAATCCTCGATCTGTCCGAGGTGTCCGAGCCGGTGACGATCAGCTACTGGCGCTGGTACTCCAACGCGGCCGGCGCGAACCCCAACAACGACATCTTCGAGGTCGACATCTCCGCCGACGGCGGGGCGACCTGGACGAGCGTGGAAGTGGTCGGCCCGGCCGGTCCCGAGGTCAACGGCGGCTGGTTCCAGACCGTGTTCAACCCGGCCGACCTGATCCCGCTGACGGACCAGGTGCGGATGCGCTTCGTCGCGTCGGACTATGACCCGCAGGCGCTGGTCGAGGCGGCGGTGGACGGGTTCCGGGTGGAGGCCCGGGTCTGCGAGGACCCGGCTCCGGCGGGCTGCTCGCCGGCCGACCTGGCCGAGCCGTTCGGGGTGCTCAACTTCTTCGACCTGGCCGCCTATCTGGAGTTGTTCAACGCCGGCGACCCTGCGGCGGACTTCAACAATGACGGCGTGCTCAACTTCTTCGACCTGTCGACCTACCTGGAAATCTTCAACCAGGGCTGCCCATAATCGGGTTTCGTTCGTCAGTTTGACCAGCCGGGCCCCTCGGGGCCCGGTTTTTTCTTGTCAAGGGCGGGCTTGATCCGTATATCCGGACAAGCGAATGATACGGGCACGGAGGTATCCGCATGGCCGCGCCGACACTGCTTGAATCGCTCCGGGAACGCCTGCTCGTCTTCGACGGGGCGATGGGCACGCAGGTCCATGATCTGGACCTGGATCTGGAGCGTGATTACCTCGGGTGCGAGAACTGCACGGATGTGCTGAGTCTCTCCTGCCCGGAGGCGGTCGGCTCAATTCACCGCTCGTACCTGGAAGCCGGGGCGGACGCGGTGACGACCAACAGCTTCGGCGGGGCGCGGCATGTGCTTGAGGAGTTTGGGCTGGAGGGGCGGACCTTCGAGCTGAACCGGCGGGCGGCGGAGATCGCCCGAATGGAGGCGGATGCCCTCTCAACGCCGGAGCGGCCGCGGTTCGTCCTGGGATCACTCGGGCCGGGGACGAAGCTGATCACACTGGGGCAGATCGGTTGGGAGCGGCTGTCTGACGCCTACCGCGAGGCGGCGGAGGGGCTGGTCGAGGGCGGGGTGGACGCAGTGCTGCTGGAGACGTGTCAGGACCTGCTGCAGGTCAAGTGCGCGGTGCAGGCGGCACGCGAGGCGATCCGCCGGCGGAAGGGCGATGCCCACGCGGTGCCGCTGCTGGTGTCGGTGACGATCGAGCTGACGGGGACCATGCTGGTGGGCAGCTCGATCGAGGCGGCGATCGAGTCGCTGCGGCCCTTGCCGATCGACGGGCTGGGTCTGAACTGCGCGACCGGGCCGGTGGAGATGATCGAGCCGGTGCGGGCTCTGGGCAGCCTGTGGGATCGAGCGATCACGGTGATGCCCAACGCGGGTCTGCCGGTGCTGCAGGACGGCAAGACGGTGTACCCGCTGCAGCCGGCGGGCTTTGTGGATGCGATGGGGCGGCTGCTGGACCTGGGGGTGATCTCCGCGGTGGGCGGGTGCTGCGGCACGACGCCGGAGCACATCCGGCGGCTGCGAGAGGCTGTCGAGAATCGGCCCGCGCCCACAGCACGCACGGTCGACGCTCCGGCCGCCAGCGGGTCGCTGTTCTCGGTGGTCGAGCACCGGCAGGATTCCAGCGCGCTGCTGATCGGGGAGCGGTGCAACGCATCGGGTTCGCGGGCGTTCAAGCGGCTGCTCGAATCCGAGGACTGGGACGGGGTGGTGTCGCTGGCACGGTCGCAGGTCAAGAGCGGGTCGCACCTGCTGGATGTGAATGTGGATGTGGCCGGGCGGGACAACCGGGCGGACATGCACGCGGTGGTGTCGCGGTTGTCGCGGGAGGTGGACGCGCCTGTGATGGTCGACTCGACGCAGGCGGCGACGATCGAGGCTGGGCTGCGGGCGGCGGCGGGGCGGTGCGTGATCAACTCGGCGAACTTCGAGGACGGGGAGGAGAAGTTTGACGAGCTGTGCCGGCTGGCGAGGCTGTACGGGGCCGCGCTGGTGATCGGGACGATCGACGAGGACCCGCAGGAGGCGATGGCGCGGACGCGGGAGCGCAAGCTGGCGATCGCGACGCGGGCGATCGAACGGGCGACGGGTAAGCACGGGCTGCGGGTGGAGGATCTGTTCATCGATCCGCTGGTGCTGCCGGTGTCGACAGGCATGGACCAGGACCGGCGCAGCGCGATGGAGCTGATCGAGGGCGTGCGGCTGATCGCGGGGCGGTTCCCGGCGGTGCAGATCACTTGCGGGCTGTCCAACGCGTCGTTCGGGCTCAAGCCCGCGGCGCGGACGGTGCTCAACTCGGTGCTGATGCACGAGCTGACCGAGGCGGGGCTGACCAGCGCCATCCTCCACGCGGGTTCGATCCTGCCGCTGGCGAAGATCCCGGCCGAGCAACTCGAGGCGTGCCTGGCGCTGATCTATGACAAGCGGGCCGTGTCGCTGGGCGGCACGGGGCTGCCGGAGGGGGTGACGGACGAGAGGTTCGACCCGCTGCAGGCGTTGATCGACCTGTTCATGGATGTCGAGTCGGTCAAGGAGGTCGGGGCGTCGATGGCGGACCTGCCGCTGCCGGAGCGGCTGCAGCGGCACATCATCGAGGGGGAGAACGACGGGCTGGCGGCGGCGCTGGACGAGGCGTTGGGGCTGTGGAAGCCGCTGGAGATCGTCAACGACCACCTACTGGAGGGGATGAAGGTGGTGGGCGAGCAGTTCGCCAGCGGGCAGATGCAGCTTCCGTTCGTGCTGCGGTCGGCGGAGGTGATGAAGAAGGCGGTGGCGCACCTTGAGCCGCACATGGAAAAGGTGGAGGGCCAGACGCGGGGGTCGATCGTGCTGGCGACGGTGAAGGGGGACGTGCACGACATCGGCAAGAACCTGGTGGACATCATCCTGACCAACAACGGGTACACGGTGTACAACATCGGTATCAAGCAGCCGATCGCGGACATCCTCAGCGCGCTGGAGCGGACGAAGGCGGACGCGGTGGGGCTGTCGGGGTTGCTGGTCAAGAGCGTGCATGTGATGGAGGAGAATCTCAACGAGCTCAACGCACGCGGGATCAGGGTGCCGGTGCTGCTCGGTGGGGCGGCGCTCACCAGGACCTACGCGGAGGGGCATCTCAAGAGCGTGTACCAGGGGCCGCTGTACTACGGCAAGGACGCGTTCGAGGGGCTGGCGATCATGGACCGGCTGCGGTCGGGCAAGACGGCCGAGATCGACGCGCAGGTGGCCGAGCGGCAGGCCAAAAGGGCGACCGCGCTGGAGCGGGTCGCGGCGGGGTGCGTGGGCGGGGTGTCGCTGGAGGTCGAGGGGGCGAGCGCCGACGATAGCGTGCGGTCCGATGTGTCGCGGGCGATCGACGCGCCCGCGGCGCCGTTCCTGGGGTCGCGCATCGTGGCGTCGGTCTCGTTGAAAGAGGTTTTCTCGCTCATCAATCCCACCGCGCTGTACGCGGTGCAGTGGCAGATCAAGCGGGGGGCCAAGTCCAAGGCGGAGTACGAGGCGCAGCTCGACGAGGTGGCGCGGCCGGTGTTCAAGCGGCTGTGCGCCGAGGCGGAGCGGGAGGGCTTCCTGACGCCGAAGGTCGCGTACGGGTACTTCCCGTGCCGGTCGGAGGGCAACGCGGTGGTGCTGTTCGATCCAGCGGATCAGGAGCGGGAGATCGAGCGGCTGGTGTTCCCGAGGCAGCCGAAGGGGAGAAGGCTGTGCATCGCGGACTTCTTCCGGGACGCGGAAGAGTGCGAACGGGCCGGTTCGCTGGATGTGATCGGGATGTCGTGCGTGACGATGGGCGAACGGATCAGCGCCCACTGCAAGACGCTGTTCGACGCGGGGGCGTACCAGGACTACCTGTACTGGCACGGGCTGGGCGTGGAGGCCGCCGAGGGGCTGGCGGAGCTGTGGCACAAGCGGATGCGCCAGGAACTCGGGATCGGGGGCGAGGACGCCCCGACGCCGGCCGGTCTGTTCAAGCAGGGCTACCGCGGGTCGCGGTACTCGTTCGGCTACCCGGCGTGCCCGGACATGGCGGGGCACGACGTGATCTGGCGGCTGATCGACCCGACGCGGATCGGGTGCGAGCTGACGGAGAACCACCAGATCGTGCCGGAGCAGTCGACGAGCGCGATCGTGGTGCATCACCCAGAGGCGCGATACTTCAACGCGTGATCAGGGCTCGCGGCGCACGACGACGCGGACGATGCGGGAGATCAGGTCGATGGTCTCGGCCCGTGGATGGAGGCGCAAGATCACCTCCAGGGTGCCGGCGTCCAACGCCAGCAGGTCTTCGGTCCTGGTCCGGGGCAGGAGGGCGAGGATGGTCAGGCCGGCGGCGGCGATGTGATCCTTCAGATCCGCCAGGGACATGCGGTTGATACGGTCACGGACGAACGCGGCGGCCTCGGGCCGGTGGTCGGGCATGAGTTCGTCGAGGGCGCGGGCGAAATCGGTGTCGTCCAGACGGGCGTGGGCCCAGGGCAGGTCGGTGGTGGCCAGCCAGTGGGCGCCGTCGATGGAGAAGAACGGGTTGTACTCGATGAACGCGACGCCGCCGGGGCGGAGCAGCCGCGCGACCTCGCGGAAAGCCGTGGCCGGATCGTTGATGTGCTCGAAGGTCTGCCAGGAATAGACCCGGTCGAAGGCGCGGTCGGGCAGGGCGGAACGCTCGATGTTGTCCTGGCTCAGGAAGACGCGTCCCGCGGCTTGCGCTGCAGGAGGATCGTCCGGACCCCGGGCCTGCTCGTACCCCGCGTGGAGTCTGTCCGGGATCGACCCGGGTGGCGTGAGGTTGATGCCGATCACCCGATCGTGGTTGAGCGCGGCCAGCCACAGGCATTCCGCGCCGTCGTCCGCCCCGATCACGAGCGTGTCGCTCGTGGGCGTGCCGGGGGCGAGCAGGTCGATCGCGTGAACGCCGAGCGCAACGCGGTTGCGGACGCCAGCCATGGGGTTGGCCGCCGGCTGGGCGGCGGAGGGGTAGCCGGAGTGGATCGGTCCGACGACGAGCGAGCCGTCGAAGAGTGTGCGGGCGAATCCGGGGGTGAAGGCGTGGTCGACGCCGTGCCGGTCGCGGAAGGTCGCGGCGGAGGTGATCATCGGGCGGGCTCCGGGAGCGGCTCGTGTTCAAGGGTGACGGCCGTGCGCGGGGCGAGCCAGGCGGGGAGCGGGGCCGCGTGCGGCTCGCCGGGCGCGGGCTCGTGGGGGGCGGTGGTGACGACGCGGGGACTGCCGGTTGGGTTGGGCGTCAGGGCGAGGCGGATGGCCTGGGCGACCAGGCGGGGGGCGATGTCGCGGATGCAGTGCGGGCGGGTGTAGGGGCAACGCCAGTCGCAGCCGGCGCAGGCGAGGGGGCGCACGGCGCAGACCGAGCCTGGGTCGTAGGGCATGAAGCGGCCGAGGTGGCCGCCGCCGAGGAGGGTGGCGCTGGGGGTGGCGACCGCGGCGGCGGCGTGGGCGGTGAAGGTCTCGTTGCCGATGCAGAGGCGGGCGGCTTCGATGACGGCGATCGTGACTCGGAGATCGGTCCGACCGCAGAGATTGATGTGGCGGAGGTGGGGTGTCGCGTCGGCGATGGCGGCAACGCAGCTGTCGGCGGCGTCGCGGCACTCGGCCCCCCCCACCACCGCGATGGCGTCGATGACGGTCGTGCCGCGGAGGGCCAGGGTGACGGCCTCGGCCCAGTGGGGGTAGAGGCGGATGGGCCAGCGGGCGGCGGGGGCGAGGACCATGACGCGGCAAGGGTCGGTCCGCAGCGGTGCGAGGGCGGCGGCGGCGCTGGCGCGGTCGGTGTCGGTCAGGATGACCCGGGGGTGCACGGCCTGAAGGGGGGCCTCGAAGAATCGCAGGATGTCGGCGTGGCGTTCGAGTTCGGGCTTGTTGATCCCGGGGCTTGGGATGACCGTGTGGTAGGCGGCGTCGAAGGCGGCGCGTTCGTCGGGCGTGCAGTTGGCCAGGTCGGATTCGAGGGCGATCTTGCGGGGCGCTCGGACCCGGGCGACGAGGGCTTCGGTGTGCTTCTCGCGGCTGCGGGTGGGGTGGAGGAGCAGGTCGGCGCCCCAGGCGGAGAGACGGGCGGCGGGCTCGTCGGCCGTGGAGGGGTCGCGGGCGATGGCGGCGATGTCGACCGGGATGATGTCGTCGATCTCCGGGGCGGTTTCGTAGATCGGCGCGACGGCATCGCGGCAGGCGATGGCGATGCGGGCCCGCGGGAATGCGGCGCGCAGTCCCGGCAACGCGCCGTTCCAGAGGATGGCGTCGCCGATCGCATCGGTGCGGACGATCAGGAGGCGGCGCATGCCGTGGATTCCTGGACAACGGGTCCGGACAGGTCGATCATGGGCGCGACGCCCGCCGCGGAGGCGAGATCGACGGTGGTCTCGTCCTGCACCCAGGCGAAGTAGTGCTTGAGCATGACGGGGAAGGCATCGGCGTCCTGCAGCCGACGCCACTGCGCGACGGCGTCGGCGTAGCCGTAGTAGGACTCCTTGAAGCGGAGCTGGGCCTCGGTGGCGTAGGCGAAGTGCTGGAAGACCAGGCCGCGGGCGGCGGTCTCGTCGTGCTTGATGGGTTTGAGGCGTGCGAGGTCCCGCCAGCCGTTCTCGGTGGGCTTCATGAGCTGCGGCGGCTCGTGGGCCTGCCAGCGGCAGCCGGGCGTGAACCGCCAGGTGCGGATCCATTCGTAGTCGGTGTGGTTTCCGTAGGTGTTGGCGCTGGTGATGACCTTGTCGGGGCCGACGAAGTAATGGCAGTGGTAGTAGGCGGCGGTGGCGTCGGGGTGCTCGGCAAACATGCGTCGGACGCCCTCGGCCTGCTCGGCGGTCCACATCTCGTCGGCGTCGACCTGCCAGAGCAGGCAGGGCTCGTGGATGTTGGCTAGGGGGGCGCTGACCATCTCGGTCTTGCCGTCCCAGAACCGGCCGGGGGGCTTGCGGTAGACGGTGACATTGTCCGGGAACTCGGCGGCGAGGCGGTCGAGGTACTCGCTGGTTCCGTCGATGCTGCGTCCGGCGCGGTGGAGGTCGTGCGGGATGCGCCCGCCGCGGCTGAGGCTCCAGGCGGTGTCGTGGGCGAGTTCGGAGACGCCCTCGACGATGTGCCAGTGCCAGGGGCCCTCGGTGCGGCGGAACTGCTCGATGTGCCGTTCGATGAATGGGCTGCCGTTGAGGACGATGGTGAAGAAGTGGATGGGTGTCCGGCGGTCGGCGGGGGTGAGCAGGCGGGGGCGGTGGGGCGCGACGGCGATGAACTGCTGATGCAGGGCGGCGGAGTCGTGCACCGCGTCGCCGAGCCCGCCGGCTGGCGTGATGGCGTGGCAGCGGTAGGCGTGGGCGGCGAGGGCGTCGAACGCGGCCCGGGTCGTCTCGCCCGCGCCCTGGATGGGGACGCGGGAGATCTCGAACTGGACGAAGGAGACGGCGGCACGGGCGAGGGCGTCGCACATGCCGCGGATGACGGCGGGCTCGAAGCCCTCGGCGTCGATCTTGCAGTAGTGGACGCGGTCGATGCCGTGGGACGCGAGGAGGGTGTCGAGGCGGTTGGTGCGGACCGGGATGGTGGACTCGACCGGTACGAGGGTGGAAGGGTCGTGGAACTGGCGCCGGTGTTCTGGTGCGCCGAGCGTGCTCCAGGCCGAGCATGGGCCGCCGTAGAGATTCATGGCGGCGACGGCGTCGGTGTCGGAGGCCGCGGCGCGTTCGACCGTGATGTTGTCGAGGGCGAGGCGTCGGGCCTGGGACTGGAGCGCGGATGCGGACGCGGGGTTGGGTTCGAGCGCAATGACGCGTCCTTCGGGGCCGACGAGCCGGGCCATGGCGCGGGTGTAGCGGCCGGCGTGGGCGCCGATGTCGACGGCGGTCATGCCCGGCTTGAGGAGGCGGCGCATGAGGGTTTCCGCGCCGGGCTCGCTGCCGACGGGTTCGGCCGCGAGCGCGGCGTCGCAGGCTTGCTGCGTCCAGGCGTCGAGCCGGGCTTCGAGGCGGTCGAAGGGCGGGCGGACCGCGATGGCGATGCCGTTGCGGGCAGGGTCTTTCGCGAAGATCCAGTCGGGGCGTTCGGCTTGGAAGGACTCCCACACGTCGAGCAGTTCGGGGTGGCTGGGATGGGAAATGTCGTCGAACAGGATCGCGCCGCCGGGGGCCAGATGGTCGAAGGCGTGCTGCAGGTCCTGGCGGGCTCCGTCGGCGGTGTGATCACCATCGACGAGGATCAGGTCGAACTCCTGAGGTGTGTCGTGGGACGCGAAGAAGGCGGGTAGCGTCTTGTGCGAGCAGCCGGCCTTCAGTTCCAACGGCTCGGCGGCGCCGACGCGGCGCAACTCCTCGCGCACGAAGTCCGGGCCCGGGTTCTCGGTGTGGATTTTCTGGTCGGGGATTGAGCCGTACTCGGGGATCCAGAGGTCGAAGCCCCAGGCGTGGGTGTCCGGGGACTCGGTGAGGACCTGGGCCATGGAGCGGCCGCGGCGGACGCCGATCTCGAGGTAGGTTCGCGGCTGCATGGCGCGGGCCCACCAGTTGAGCACCGTGACGGCGTCGATCCAGGTCTCGCCATCCTTGCAGGCGGCGGCGAAGTCTCGGAGGTTTGCTTCGAGCCAGTGGTCGGGGGTCAGGGCGCGGAGAACGGAGAGCACGCGGTGCTTGACGGGGGTGGAGCCGCAGGCGGTCAGCAGACGACGGGCGGTGCGGTCGCGCCGAAACCGGTTCGGGTCGTTGTTTCGGGGGGTTGCGAGCGGCTCACGCAGGGCGTCGAGGTAGCTGGCCATCAACGCTTCTTTCTGCGATTGGAGTTCGGTGGCGACGGCGTGCAGGTCGGCCCGGAGCAATCGGTCCAGACAGGCGTCGACGCCGGCACGATCATTGGCCCGAGCGGAATGGGAGAAGCCGTCGAGGGCGTGGGTGTGTCGGTCGGTGTCGTTGATGATCAACGCGGGGACGCCGTGGGCGTTGGCGCCCAGGCCGGCGTGGAGCCGGGTGGTGACGATCAGGTCGAGCGATCGGTATGTCTCGGCCAGGTCGCGGGCGAAGCTCTGGAAGACGGTACGAATACGCGGATGGTCGAAACGGCGGATGAAGTCCAGGTATTCGGTCTTGTGATGGGCGATGAGGGTGATCTCAAAGCGCTCGGCGAGGCGCAGCATGGTCTCGATCGCAAGATCCGATGCATCGACGCCGGTGGACTGGTTGACGATGCCGTGTTCGTGCGGGAGCTGGATCGAAAATCCGATCCGGCGCACCGTCGCACCCGTGGCGACCTCCTTGACCCGTTCGACGCTCAGCACGGACGGGCAGGGCAGGCGGACATAGGGAGTGCCGAGTGATTCGAGGAAGGCGGGCTTCTTCTCGGTACGGCCGGTGATCAGGCGCGCGTTGGCGAAAATCGTCGCTTCAGGATCCATGCGGCAGTGCTTTTCGACATACGAGTTCTCATAGCCGGCCCCCACCATCACCACACGGTCGGTCAGGCCCGCGCCGATAATCCATTCATAGAGGTCCTTGACCTCATAGCCGGCGGCGAGGCCCGCAATGACTACCGCGTCGCAGTATCCTCCGAGTTTCTCGAGATCGCCAGGGCCGACCGTGTTCCCGACACCGCCGAGCCTGCCGTGTGGCGGGAGGACATCGGCGCTGAAGTTGTAGAAGAACAGGTTGAGCGGGCGGGGCGCGTAGTGGGCGCGGAGGATCGCGATCACACCCTCGCGGACGAAGTCGTCGCCGGGGTTCCATAGGGTGGTGCCGGAGATGACGATGTGAACGGGCTTATCGCTGCTCGGCATGTTCATCCCTTTCGGAAGATGCAGATGACTCGCGGAATGTTTTTCTTGTTCAGTTTTCCACCGGCTGTGGCGCCCCGAGCAAGCGATCGATGAAGTGGCTCGGGCTGCGGTCGCGGCCCCAGGCGTCGCGGGCGGCGGCGGCACGGTCCAGGAGGGTGTCGCGCTTGTCGATGGCCCGGGTGACGGCGTGGGCGAGCGCGTCGGGGTCGGCGTGATCGAAGGCGACGCAGCCCAGACGCCAGGCTTGGGCCTGTTCGGCGATCCAGGTGCCCGCGGGCAGGACGAGGGCCTTGGCGTTCGCCGCGGCCTCGGCGAACACGCCGGAGCCGAGCGCGGCGTAGACGCCGGGGTCGAGCGGGAGGACGACGATGTCGGTGTTGCGGAGTTCGGAGGCGTAGGCCTCCGGGCTGAGCACGCCCCGCAGGACGCGGACCGACGGGACGCGGGTCGTGAGGCGGGCGATCGCGGCCTCGGTTTGGGCGGGGTCCCACGCGTGGGCGTGGACGGTGAACGCCGTGCCGGGGTGCGCGGCGACGAGGGCGGGCAGGGCGTCCGTGAAACGGGCGAGGCCACGTGCGGGGGCCGCGCCCCCGAGGAAGGACACGCGGGTCGGGCCGGGGGGGCGCGTGCTGGGTGGGGCGGTGGAGGTGGGGTCGGCCACGGGCCACGGCAGGAGTTGGACGGGCGGCGCGCCGAGGCGTTCGAAGATCGTGGCCAGGGCCTTGGTCTCGGCGAAGAGGCGGACGCGACCCGGCGGGAGGGACGCCAGGCGGGTCATCGCCTCGGCGTAGACCTTGATCTCCGCGGCGCGGAGGGCGTCGTCGCCGCCCCAGCCGGGCGGGAACATCAGGACCATCGCGACCGGGCAGGCGTGGGCCTCGGGCATCGAGCCGATCCACTCGGCCAGGGCGAGCACACAGCGCGCCGTGAGCGTGGGCACGATCGCGAGCGTGCCGGCGCCGAGGTGGTCGGTCGCCAGGGTGCGGAGGTCCTCGGAGGTGTCGCGGTTGCACCGGCGGAGGAAGGCCTCGGGGTCGGTGGGGTCGGGTGGGGCGTAGGCGGAGACTCGGAACAGGGGGCGGATGGGGATGTCGCCGGGGCGGCGGTCTTCGCGCTGGCCGCCGAAGAGGAGGGTCTGGACACCGCGGCGGGTCGCCTCGTCGCGGACAAGGCGGGCAAGGGTGGCGTGGTGGCCGCCGTCATAGAAGAGGCCGGGATCAAGGACAAGCAGGCGGGCGCACGCGGGCGGGGGCTCGGGCCGCGCGAGGGCTGGCTGAAGCGTGGGGATCACAGGGGACTCCCGGCCGGCGCGGGGCGGCGGGACCGCTCGGCTTCGAGGGCGGCGCGGACGCGTCCGAGCAGGAGTCGGAGCCCGGCGGGGTACGCGTGGCGGGCGTTGATGGCCGCACGCTGTTCGGCGAGCAGCGCGTCTCGCCGGGGCCGGTCGGCGAGGAAGCGGTCGACGAGCCCGCCGAGCTCGGTTTCGTTGCCGAAGACGGTGTCGAAGAACCCGGGCGGGTGCTCCGAGTGGATGTAGTCGGCCAGGGAGCCGCTCTGGAGTCGTTGCTGGTAGTAGGTGACGAGGTCGGCGTCGGCGAGGCGTGGGATCGCAGCACGCAACCGGTCGAGCAGGGCGACGAAGCCCGGGCGTTCGTGCGGCTCCAGCAGGGCGATCGCGTGCGTGGTGGTGGGCGCGCGCTCGGCGAGGCGGTCGAGGAAGATCCGAGCGAAGCGGGCCTCGGGTTCCTCGGCGTCGGAGAAGCGGCGGTTGAGGACGAAGCCGCCGGCGGCGATCGAGTCGATGAGGCGCTGGTGGCACATGGCGGGGTAGGGTTCGAGGCGGAGGTTGAAGTCGGCGTGGCGCGTGACGCGGTCGAGGTCGTCGCCGTAGGCAATCGGGCCTCGGGCGTGGGGCGCGAGGGTTGGGTGGCGGTCCCAGCCGGGGCCGTAGACGCTCAGCGTCAGACCGCGCGATTCCGCCACCCGCGCCGCCCAGGCGAGGCCCTGCTGGCGGTACAGCGGGTTGTTGAGGTGGAGCGAGAGCAGCTCGGCCACCTTTGAGAGCCAGCCCTCGTCGGGCTCGGCGACGCCCTCGTCGCGGGCGGCGTCAGCGAGCATCCGGCGCAGGACGCGCTGGTCGGCGAGGCTCTCGCCCGCGGCGTAAAGCGCGATCAAGTCGAGGCCCGTGCGGGCGGCGGCCCGCGCCTGGGGGGTGCCCGTGCCCACGCCCGCGGTCAGCCGGTCGAGGATCTTCTCGGGTGCGCCGGAGTGACTGGACACGTAAACCATCTCAGGGGCGGTAACGGTTGGCGAGGGACCCGGCGAGCAACCCCCCGCGTCGGTCATCCGCGGCACGACAACGCAGCGGTCGGCCGGATAACCCCATTCCGTCGCATACCGGTGCGCCCAGGTTCCCATGACAAAGTCGCTGGGACCGAGCCGATCGCCCGCACCCGGCTCGATCAGGTGCAGCATGTCGTCCTGAATCCAGCAGACGAACGGCACGCCGTCGGGCACGCCGGTGAAGTGATGCCGGTGGTAGTTCACCGCAAGGATCAGGTGGGGCCGGAACTCCGCAACCTCCGCAACAACCGCCTCGGGGCTGAGTCGCTCATGGTCGGCGGCTTCGGTGCAGACGCGGGCTTTCCAGCCCAGTTGCTCGAATCCGCGTGCGGCGGCGGCGATGCTGTGACGCACAACCGTGGTGAATCGCGGCGTGATCAGCAGCACACGCGGAGGCATGGCATCCTGACCAGAAATGATCGGGGCCAGATCCGTCTCCATGACCGCGTCAGACCATGATTTCGCGGCGCGGGCGCGTTCCTGCCGGGCGTCCTCGCGTGCCCGCAGGGCTACCCGCCACTGTGCCTCGGTTTCCGGGCCGGTTCCGAGCCTGGCGTGGATGTCCGGCAGCGGCAGCCGCGGGTTGCTCGTGATCGCCTCCGTGTAGTCGGCATGCCAGGATGGGCCGACAAACCAGAGAACCGAGCCGGACGCGATCGGCCCGTCGTTCGCGGACAGGTCCTGCACAGAGAGCGCCGCGAGCAGCCGGTCAGTGTCGGGCTCGCAGAGATACACGGCCTGGGTGGCGCCGTGCTGCCCGGGCGGACGGGGCGCGAGCAATGGCAGCACGCACCCGTCGCCAACGCCGCCGATGACCGCCGCGCCGGGTTGCATGATCGCGTTGCGCAGAGACTGTTCGACCGCCGCCCCCCCAGGGACGCGATCCCGCTCATCGTGCTCGACGCGGAGCCTGCCGTCCGCACCGGCCCGGACCCGATAGCCCGACTGCCGCCAGTCGTCCGCACGGGAACGCAACACCATGGCCGCGCCGGGGTGATGGACCGACATCGCTTCGAGGTTTCGCCGGAGCACCCCTTCTTGGTCCGGCGCCGTCACGCCGCACCCCCGTATCGTCTCGGTTGCTCCGCACCGGCGATCGCGTGCTCCACCTCGCGCATGGCGTCCTCAGCCGTGTCGCCCTGCGCATACAGGACACTCCCGACGAGACGCGCGGTCTCACGCCACGCGCGGCATGCGTTGAACACGCCGAACAAATGATCGCGCGAGCCGACCGTCCGGGCCGGAGCGTTCGCCAGATCGGCAAAGACCCGGTAGCCCTTGGCCGCATCGCGCAACAGGTCAGGCAGCGCGTCGCGTGCGGCGGAAACCGTGGCGTCATCCGGCTTGAACCGGCAACCGAACGCGGCCTGCGCGCACACGGGATTGATCCGGTGCAGCATCGCGGCCTGGTGGCCCAGCAGCGCCTCACGCCGCAGGAGCGCCCGCGGCTCGTAGCGGTGCTCGTGCACCACCCGGGCGTCCGGGCGAAACAGCACCGGCCGCTTCACCCGCCATGCCCATTCCAGATCGTCGAACATCGGATACGCCAGCCGCTCTTCGAAGGGAACGACGGCATCGCGCGGAACGGAGAGATTCAGCGTCCACGCATGCCGAAAACCCCAGTCGTGATCGGGATGCTCGCCGCCCATCCGGTCGTAGAAGAAGATCCATGAGGTCTCGCGCACGAGCCGGTCGATGACGCGGTCCTCGGCCCCCGCCGCCCAGGGCGCATCGCCGAGGACCATCGCGGCAGAACCCTCGTGCGCCTGCAGGTGCGTCCCGATCAGGCCCGGCTGCGGGACCACATCATCATTGAGAAACAGCACGATGCGCCCGTTCGACGCCGCGACAGCCCGGTTGCGCACGCCCGCGGGACCGACGCGGTCGCCGGTGATGACCCGGAGGCGGTCATCGGGCGTCAGCCGCGGATCGGCGTCGTGGCCGTCGACGGAGACGATGACCTCGTCGGCGTCGGTCAGTTGCGACCGCAACGCCGCGACACACCGGGCGGCCGGGCCGGGACCGGGGCGGGTCGGGATGACGACCGAGCATCGCACGGGCTGACCCCATCGGTTCACACGACCCGCCGACGCGACGGGCCCGATGAGGGCTTATCGGGCGTACCAAGGGCCATGCTGGAAAGAAAACCGCCCGACGAAGGCCTGTTTTGGTCGATCAAGCCCGGCGGATCACGCCGCGTCGGACCGCCGGGCGCGGAGCAGCATCACCAGGAACACCGGCCCGCCGATCAGGGAGGTGATGATCCCCACCGGGATCCGCCCGGCTGGCCCGGGGAACGCCTTGACCATCGCGTCCGCCCCCACCACCAGGGCGATCCCGGCCAGCGCCGCCCCGACGATCAGCACCCGGTGCCCCGGCCCGAGCAGCAGCCGCGCCGCGTGCGGGCAGACCAGCCCGACGAACCCCACCGGCCCGGCCAGCACGATCGTCCCCGCCGTCAGCACGCCCGCCCCGATCAACTGCACCACCCGCACCAGCCCGATCGGCACCCCGGACGACCGGGCCTCGTCCTCGCCCAAACTGGCGGCGTCGAACAGCCGCCCGAGCCAGACCGACACCCCCGCCACCGCCAGCGTCACCGCCCAGACCCCCCCCACCATCGGGCGCGACGCGTCGTCGGAGATCACCCCCATCATCCAGCGGGCCGCCGACTGGCCCTGATCGGGCAGCAGCGTCCGCACCATCGCGGTCACCGACCCGAGCAGCACGGCCAGGATCACGCCGACCAGAATCATCGTCACCGGGTCGATCAGCCCCCGGCGCTGGGCCAGCAGCCAGACGAACCCCAGCACCGCCATCGCCCCGGCCAGCGCCGGGATCGCCGACGCCGCCACGCCGATCGCGGCCCCGGTCGCCAGCGACCAGACCGTCACCGCCAGCCCCGCCCCCGCGCTCAGCCCCAGCAAATCCGGCGCCGCCAGCGGGTTGCGAAGCAGCGACTGCAGCAGCACCCCCGCGATCGCCAGCCCCGCCCCCACCACGGCCCCGGTCGCCAGGCGGGCCGCCCGCAGCTCCAGGATCGCCCCGGACTCGGGCCACGCCAGCCCCCCACCACCCACTAGCAGCCGCAGCAAACACGCCGCGCCGGCCAGCGCCAGCAGCAGCCCGAGCCGCAACCCGATCTGACGCGGCGTCAGGCTCACCCGAACCGTACCCGGTTGGTCAGCGTCCCGATCCCATCGATCTCCACCTCCACCGTGTCCCCGTCCTGCAGCCACACCGGCGGCGTCCGCGCCATCCCCACCCCCGAGGGCGTCCCGGTCAGGATCACCGTCCCCGCCTCCAGCGTCATCCCCCGCGACAGGTCCGCGATCAGCCGGGCCACCGGGAAGATCATGTCCGCCGTCGTCCCGTCCTGCATCGTCTCCCCGTTCACGCGGCACCGCACCCGCAGCCCCTGCGGATCCTCGATCCCCCCCGCCCCCGCCGCCCCCGCCGGCACCACCGCCGGCCCCAGCGGGCAGAAAGTATCAAACGACTTCCCCCGCCAGAACTGCCCGCCCGACCCCTGCTTCTGCCACCACCGCGCCGAGACATCATTCGCGCAGCAATACCCCAGCACGGCCGACAGGGCCTCCGACTCCGGAATATCCCGCACCGCCCGGCCCAGGATCACCCCCAGCTCGGCCTCGAAATCCGTCTGGTTCCCGCCGTGGTCAGGGTCCCGAGCCACCTGCGGCACCACGATCTCATCCCCCGACAGGCACAGACTGCCCGGGTTCTTGGTGAAAACCATCGGCCGGTCCGGCACCGCCGCCGCCTGCTCCCGGGCGTGCTCGGCGTAGTTCCGCCCGATGCCGAGGATGGTGCGGATGGGGAGCGGGCCGGAGGGGGTCTGGACGGCGATGCCGCCCTGGTCGCGGAGGAGGGGGAGGGGGTTGGGCATGGCGGGATCCTTGGCACGATGGCGGCAAGGTGGCACAGGCGTCCCGCCTGTACTCAAACAGCCCCGCAGCCGGGACCCCCGTGCCACCGAAAGTTTTTGTCCAAGAGTTGAACCCGGACCCGCTGATTCCCCCTCGCTTTAAGCGGTCTTTTGGCACCATTTGGGTTGTGTTTGCACAGGATTTGCATTAGCCTCGCCAGGGGATCCAGATTTATTCTGATGGGTTTCCTGCAGCCCAGTCTGCACACATCTTTCGAACCGCGGGTTTCTACCTGGGAGGGGTTTGGGCATGCGAGTAAAACAGTTCAAGGTTGTGTTGTTCTCGGCGGTGGTGTGCGGCGAGGCTGCGGGACAGTGCGACCCTGCGACGCTGTTAGGACCCCAGACCCGCATACCCGCGGGCGATGGACCTACCCGTGTCTCACTGGGCGACCTGAACGGGGACGGCATCCTCGACATGGTGGTTCTAAACTGGAACAGCGGCGACTTCAGCGTGATGCTTGGAAACGGGGACGGGACCTTCGCGCCACAGAACCGCTACGCCGCGGGCTCGAGTGCACGGGGCATATCGCTGGGCGATCTAAACGGGAACGGCATCCTCGATATGGTCCTCGCGAACGCGACCAGCGGCGACGTGAGCGTACTACTTGGTAACGGGAACGGGACCTTCGCGACAGAAAACCGATATGCCGCGGGTGATGGACCGGGGGGCGTGTCTCTGGGCGACCTAACCGGGGACGGCAATCTCGACATCGTGGTAGTAAATTATAGCAGCAAAGATGCGAGTGTGCTGCTGAACAACGGAGGCGGGACCTTCGCGCCCCAGATCACCTTTTCTGTGGGCGATGGGCCAGTTAGTGTGTCGCTGGGCGACTTGGACGGGAACGACAACCTCGATATGGTGGTTGTAAACCTCAGCAGCAACGATGTGAGCGTGCTGCTGGGCAACGGGGATGGAACCTTCCAGCCACGCCAGGATTTTGCCAACCTCGAACGTCCCATTTCCGTGGCAATCGGTGACCTCAACGGCGACGGAGTGCCCGATCTCGCCATCACAAACCTCAGGACAGGAACCAATGTAGGTAACAAAGTCAGCGTGCTGCTGGGCAACGGGGACGGGACCTTCGCGCCCCAGACCCTCTACACCACGGGCAGTTCGCCGTCGGGCGTGTCGCTGGGGGACATGGACGGAGATGGCAATCTCGACATGGTCGTATCGAATAGGTTCAGTGGCGAAGTGAGCGTGCTGCTGGGCAACGGGGACGGGACTTTTGCGCCCCAGACCCGCTTCGACACGGGCAATGGACAGAGCGTGTCGCTGGGCGACCTTAACGGCAATGGAAACCTCGATGTGGTCGTCCCGAACTTATCCAGCAATGATGTGAGTGTACTGCTGAATCAGTGTAGTTCGCCATGCCCGGCTGATTTCAACAACGACGGCGAACTGAACTTCTTCGATGTCGCCGCCTTCCTGGTCGCTTTCAACAACGCGGACCCGATCGCGGATTTCAACGGCGACGGCCTCTTCAACTTCTTCGATTTCAGCGCCTTCCTCCATGCCTTCAACGCGGGCTGCCCGTAAGCAGGGGCATTCCCTGATGCCCACCCCGCCCGGCCGCACACCGGGCGGATTTCTCAATGGGGCTGGCCGGGGTGCTGGCGGGGGCGCTCATCCAGCCCCCCATTTGACCCCGCCCCCTCCCCCTCCTTCAATAGAGGCCCCTCGGGCACCGTGCCCGGGCCATCACGCCGGACCGAAGCCTCGGCCCCCCGGCAGGTCGCTGGACCCCCCCCAGCACCGCGTGACCGCCTCCGGCGGGCTGCGCGGACGGAAGTAAAGGATTCGCCCCATGGCCACCTACACCGGCCCCAAGGTCAAGCTGTCCCGCCGCGTCGGCGTCCCCATCGCCGACATCCCCAAGCACACCAGCAAGCGCCAGCTCGTCGCCCCCGGCATGCACGGCTACCGCGGCCGCCGCCTGCGCGACTACGGCGTCCGCCTCGTCGAGAAGCAGAAGCTCCGCTATCACTACAACATCCTCGAGAAGCAGTTCGCCCGCACCGTCGACGAGGCCAAGCGCATGCGCGGCAACTCGGGCGACGTGCTGCTCCAGCTCCTCGAGCGCCGCCTCGACAACGTCATCCGCCGCATGGGCGTGGCCCGGACCATCTGGTCCGCCCGCCAGCTCGTCTCGCACGGCCATGTGCTGGTCAACGGCAAGAAGGTGGACATCCCCTCCTACCGCCTCAAGGTCGGCGACAAGGTGACCCTCAAGGACGACATCCAGAAGAACGCCCGCGAGAACATGGAGTCCCTGGGCGGGCACGAGGTGCCCGGCTGGATCGACTTCAACCCCTCGGAGCTGACCGCCCGGATCGTGGCCCTGCCCACCCCGGATCAGGTGCCCTTCGATGTGAACATGAACCTCATCATCGAGTTCTATCGTTAAGACGGACGGCCCGCCGAACCGTCGCGAAAGACGGCGAGGATGACGACCACCGGGCCGTGGACGACGATGTCCGCGGCCCTTCTTCTTTGGCGGACGCACCGCGGACGCCCGGACAGCCCGACACGGAGCGGACATGCTCAAGTTCATTCGCAAGTTCCAGCTCGTCATCCTCGCCATCGGCGGCACCCTGCTGATGGTCGTGTTCCTGCTCGAGCCGGTGCTGACCTCGTTCCAGCGCTCGCAGCTCAACCGGCCGGTGGCCCGGCTCGCCGACGGCGGTCGGATCACGCTGCTCGACACCGACCGCGCCCGGTCCGAGATCGACCTGGCCAGGCGGGTGGCCCCGGTGGTCTTCCTGCCGCGGGAGTTCGGCGGCCTGGGCCTGAGCCCGGACAGCGGCGCCACCAACGAGCACCTGTACCACTGGATCATGCTCGCCCGGCTCGCCGAGGAGGCGGGGCTGGTCGGCGGGGCGCAGGACGGACGCCAGCTCATCGAGATGGAGCTCCAGGTCGAGATCCGCGAGCTCGCCCAGCAGCTCCAGTTCGCGCTGATGCAGGGCGCCGTGTCCTGGCAGGAGGCGCAGGAGCAACTCGGGATGTACGAGGACATGCGCCGCAGCCAGCTCTACCGCGAGGTCGCCGCCACCGCGAGCTACTCGCGCACCGCGACCGAGGACGACATCTGGCGCGCCCTGGCCCGGTTCATGGGCGCCTACCGGCTCGTGCGGCTCTACAACAGCGCCCCCGCGTTCTCCCCCGCCGGGGCGATCGCCGGGCTGCGGGAACTGGGCGACTCGATCGCCGTGGACGCGGCCCTGATCCCCGGCAGCGTGCTGGGGGCCGGCCTGCCGGACCCGGACGAGTCGGAGCTCGAATCCTTCTTTGAGCCCCGCGCGGGCCTGCAGCCCGACGAGGACGAGTTCGGCGTCGGCTACGCCCAGCCGGCGCGGGTCCGCATGGGCTGGCTCGTGCTCTCACGCGAGGATTTCAACGCGGCCGTGGAGATCGACCGCGTCGAGCTGCGCAAGATGTGGGAGCTGGACAGCCGCAAGCCGGAGAACCAGCGCGAGTACCCCGGCGACTTCGCCTCGGAGCGTGCGAACCTCGAGCGGGCCTTCCGGGCCGAGCGGGTCGATCAGCTGATGGTCGAGGCCGACCGGGTGATCCGCGCCCAGGTCCTCCAGGCGACCCGCGCGCTGCCCCGCGAGGACGGACGCCTGCAGCTGCCCGAAAACTGGGCCAGCATCCGCCCGAGCCTGGACACCATCGCCGAGGCGGTCGTGACCCGGCTGGGCGAGCAGGGCGTGCCCCTGCGGACGCCGACCGTCGAGATCCGCGACGACGCGTGGCTGAGCAGCCAGCAACTGGCACAGATCCCGGGCGTCGGCAACTCGTTCTTCCGCGTGGGATCCCGGACACTGCTGACGCAGGAGATCCCCACGCTGATCCGCGAGAACGGGCTCCTGCCCGATCTCAATCTGCAGGTCGGCGTGCCGCTGGTGGATCCCGCCGCGACGGACCAGAACGGCAACCGCTACTACCTGCTCGTCTTCGCCCACCGCGAGGCCGGGCCGGCGCGATCGATCGATGACGCCGGACGCCGGCGGGTGATCGACGACTACAAGTCGCTGGAAGGCTACCGCGGGCTGCTCACGATGCTCGACGGGCTGAACGAGCTGGCCTCGGCCGAGGGCGGCGTGCGGGCCGCCGTGGACCGCGTCATGGAGAACGCCGACCCCTCACGAGTGGTCCGGCCCGGCGTCCTGCGGAACATCCGCGTCAGCTCCCTGCAGGTGGCCCCGAGCGTCCAGGCCCGCAATGTGGACCCCCGGCTCAACGACGAACGCTTCCGCCGTGCGGTCCTCGAGGCGGCGGAGGGCATCGACCCACTGACCCCCCCGGAGAACCTCGCCGACGATCCGCGCGGCTTGGCCGTGGCCCTGCCCTCGTCCCGATCGGTGGCTGTGGCCCGCATCATCGCGCCGCGCCCGTTCACCACGGAGGACTTCACCAGCAATGTGCAGACCGCGCTGGGTTTCCTGACGAACCGGACACTGCAAACCGCCCTGGAAGGCGAGGACGCCGAAGACCCCTTCTCCTACGAGGTCCTCCGCCAGCGTTTCGGCCTCGAGCCGATCGGCGACCAGCAGGACCTCTGATATGGATCTCGCGTGAAACTCGTGCGTGGACCGCGATAGAGAGAGGGCCGCGAGCCGCGATGCGCCGAGCCTGAAAGAAGCCCTGAGCGTCAGCGACGGGGACGAGCGCACCGGGCGCCGGCCACGCATTTCTC
>JAFIFX010000016.1 GCA_020831805.1 Planctomycetota bacterium
TATTCGATACTTTTACATGGCCCGGGTTTTTTTACCAACTGGTTATTTGGCAAACCCTTTAACCGGGGGCCACCCCCCCCCCCCCCCCGACGTGTCAAGCATGATTCAAAGAGGCACAAAGCCCGCCTATTCTGATTCTCCCCGACGCGCGGTCCGGTTCGATCCGAAGCCCATTGGCGTTTGTCACAGTTTTTCTGGTGGAGCAGCATGACCAACAAACCCGCAGTCCCCACGCTCGACCACCCGACCTTCAAGAGGGTCAAGGCGGCCTTTCCCGGCGAGAAGTTTCGGGGCACGGAGTTCCGCGGCCAGTCCACGCTGGTCGTCGAGCCGGGGGCCCTGCACCGGGTGATGACCTTCCTGCGCGACGAGTGTGGGTACAACTTTTTGTCCGATGTGGTGGGGATTGACTACCTGAACTACCCGGCGGAGATGCCCGGGCGGTTCGCGGTGGCGTACATCCTGTGCAACTACGACACCGACGACCGGTTTTTCATCAAGGTGTTCCTGGACCCCTCGATCCCGACCGACGGCATCGAGGAGGACCCCGCGCTGTACCTGGATTCGGTGACCGACCTCTGGCCCGGCGCGGAGTGGCCGGAGCGCGAGGTGTTCGACATGTTCGGCATCCGCTTCCGCAACCACCCGGACCTGCGCCGCATCCTGACCTGGGAGGCCTACCCGGCCCACCCGCTGCGCAAGGACTATCCCCTGCGCGGCCGCGGCGAGCGGGAGGACTACCGGATCGTGGACCGGACGAGTTCGTAAGGGAAGAGACGGAGAGACGGAGAGACGGAGTTTCCACGGGCCCATCGCTTGGCGGTGGGCCTTTGCCTTTTTGGGTATGAATGGGGGTTGGGGGGTGGATCAGTTCGGCAGCGTCACCGGGCTGGGCCGGTTGATCTCGATCCGGTCGCGGGCGAGGTCCCATTGGATGGCGCGGGCGCTCAGCGGGGCGGCGCGGCCGGGTTCGCGCAGTTCGACGAGGCGGCCGGGCAGGGCCAGGGCGTGGAGGATGTCGGTGTCGGCCTCGTAGCGGGCGCCGTCGGCGTAGAGCTGCTTGCCGCTGGCGCGGAAGACGACCGAGCCCTGGGCGTCGGCGGTGCGGAGCGCGAAGGGGTTGTCGGCGTCGTCGGACTCGGCGAAGGCGGCGGTGAGCTTGTCGGTGGCCAGCTCGGCGATCTGGCCGGCGTCCGGGCCGCCGCCGATGGTCTTGTGACGGACGAGGACTTGGCGTTCCATGACGCCGATGCCGGTGTCGCGCTGGAGTTCGAAGGAGCCGACCCAGGTGAACCGGGTCAGGCCGGGGCCGACCGTGCCGCCGAGCGGGTCGGCGGCGGGCGCGTCCGGCCCCCGCTCGGGGCTGCGTCGGTCCATGACCAGCAGGGTGCCCGCGCCCGGGACGCGCAGGGTGTTGCGGACCGCATCGGTTGTGATCTGGTCGCCTTCGAGGTAGAGCAGGCCGGCGACGCGTTCGGGCTCGTCGGGGTCGTAGCGCCGGGTCTCGGCGGTGGCGGGTCGGGGTTGATCGGCGCCGGTATCGCCGTAGGCGCGGGCCGCGAGCAGCTCGCGCTGGCGCGCCGGGCGGCCGCCGATGGTGCCTCGGGCGGGCAGCGGCGTGATCTCGACCTCGACGCGCTGGGCGCTGAGCGTGTCGCGGGTGAACGGGTCGGGTGTGGACACCACCGAGACATCGCCCCGGGCGTTGAGGCGTCCGAGGGCGTCGTCGAAGCGCATGGACTCTGACCAGCGGGCCAGCACGCGCCCGGCGGGGTTCGCCTCGGCGTCGCGGAGGGTGTGCTCGAAGCGGCCCGCGCCCTGGACGCTCATGCGCCGGGTGTGGCCGTCGAGATCGATCCGCTCGCCGTAGACCGTCGAGTCGCCCTGGGCGATGAACGAGTCGGGGCCGGTGATGCGGATGGCTTCGTTGCGTGCGTCGACGCGGAGGTCCTCCCCGGCGGCGCGGGTGTCGTCGTCCGCGGCGTAGCGGACCGAGCCGCGGGCCTCGGCGTCGCGGACGCCGACCTGGCCGTCCGGGCCGCGGTCGAGCCGGGCGACGGCCGAGTCGGCGTGGAGCGTCGCGCCGTCGGCCGCGGCGCGGACGGACCCTTCGGCGTGGACCTGCCGTGGCTCGGGCCTGCTCGCGTCCCCGATGAAGTCGACACGGATGCGATCGCCGGCGAGGGTGCGTTCGGCGGCGCCCGGCTCGGGTTCGGCGCCGATGAAGCCGCCGACGATCGTGGCGGTGCGCAGGGCGGCGCGTCCGGCGGGATCGGGTGCGAACCCGGTGTCGAGGGTTTCGGCCTCGATGCGTCCGCCGTCCTGCCAGGCCTCGACCGAGCCGCGGAAGTTCGCGGCGGTGAGCCGGTCGGTGATCGCGCCGTCCTGGTCGGTGGCCAGTTCGAGCTGTGCGTGCTCGGTCCATCCGATCCGCGCATCGTCCTGGGAGCGCAGGACGCCGGGGCCGGGCATTTCGAAGCGGCCGCGGAGCAGGTCGGCGTGGAGCCGCTCGGGCGCGGCGTCGCCGGACCCGGCCACGGCGAGGCGTACGGGGTGATCCTCGGTCGGTTCGAGCCGGAGCATCGCGCGACCGGCGCCGTAGCGGAGCACGCCGGCGCGCCCGGTCAGGCCGGAACCGGGGTCGGCGATGCGCACGCCGCGGTCCCCATCGCCGAAGAGCACGAGGGCGGCGTCGTCCTGAGCGAGCGCTTCGGGCGGGGCCTCGTCGATCGGGCGGATGGACATGGGGCCGGACCAGGTCAGGACAAGGCGTTCGGGCGTGTCGGCGCGGGGGCCGGGTGGTGGGGGGGGCAGTTCGGGGGATTCGGTGGTGGTCGTGTCGGGATCGTCGTTTGGATCGGTCGGCGGGTCGGTCGGGTCCGGCGGCGTCTCGGGCATGATCGAGCCGGCGTCCACGCTCGTGCGCACGAAGGCGACCGGGGCGATGGCGTCGGGGGCGAGGCGGTTGTCGGCCAGCCGGGTGAACAGTTCCAGTCTCACGCCGTCCACGCGTGTGTCGCCGAGCGTGGCGACGACGGCGTCTTCCAGCACGGTGCGGTACAGATCGATGCGCGGCGATGAAGTGGGGGCGGGCGGGGCCGCGAGGTCGGGCGGTCCGGTGTCCGCGACGACGGGGGCGTCGGGATCGGGCGTCGGCGCGGTGGCGGGCGCGGGCGCCGGGGTGCGGTCGGCTGCCTGCGGCAGCGTGACGATCTCCATGCGCCCGCCGCGGGCGACATCGAGGCTCTCGAGGCGCCGGCGCACCTCGTTGAGCATCACGGTGAGTTCCTCGCCGGCGAAGCGGATCTGCTCGGACTCGACGGTGAATGGGCCGGGCGAGGAGAGGCGCATATAGCGGCGCTCGAAGCGGACGGGCTCGTCGAAGGTCGCGGTCAGCAGCGGCGCGACGGCGTCGTCGGGCGGCACGCCCGGCACGCCGGAGCCCTCGAACACGCGGACCAGCACGGAGCCTTCGAGCGTGCCGGACTCGGGCACCTCGTTGAGCGGCATCATCAAGCGGGCGCGGTCGGCGGTGATGCGGACGGCCTGGCCGTCGGCCATGAAGAGCCACGCGCGGGGGTTGGTCATGCGTCGCTCGCCGCCGCCGAGCGGGTCGAGGCGGTCGGCCTCGATCAGGCCGGCGACGCGGGTGGGGTCGTCCCGGTCGACCAGGGTGAGGGTGATCGTGTCGCCGGTCTCGGTGTCGGTGATGTCTGGCGCGTCGGCGAAGTCGCGGCCGATGCTCTGCTGCGGGGGCGCGGGGTTTGACGACACCGCCCACCAGACGATGCCCGCGAAGACGAGGGCCATGGCCAGCGCCGCCAGGCGGCCGATCAGCCTCGGGGATGGTCCGGAAGGGCCGGGCATTCAGTCGTCCTCGCGCACCAGACGCATGGCGATCAGGTCCTGCACATCGAGCAGGCCGACGGGTCGGCCGGCGTCGTCGATGATGGGGATCTCGTCCTGGCGGTGCTCGCGGAACATCGCCACGGCGTCGCGGGCGAGGGCCGAGTCGGGCAGGGCGCGCGGGGCCCGGGTCATGACCGCGCTGATGGGGCGCGTCAGCTCTGCCGTGTCGCGCAGGATCAGCCGGCGCAGGTCCGAGTCGGTGAAGATGCCCGCCAGCGCACCGCCCTGGCCGGTGACCAGCAGCGCGCCGGGGCGGCGCACGACTTTGGCCGCAGCCTGCAGCGCGTCCTGCACGGTCATGCCCTCGTCGACGAGCGGCAGGTTGACGCCGGCCTGGAAGCGGATGAGGTCCGTGACCGGGCGGAGCAGCCCGCCGAGCTGGCCGCCCGGGTGGCGCCGGCGGAAGTCGGCCTCGGTAAAGGCGCGCCGTCTCGCAGCGGCGAGCGCGAGCGCGTCGCCGATCGCCAGGGCGGCGGTGGTGGAAGAGGTGGGGGCCATGAAGTCGCCGTCGCCGGCCTCGTCGCCGACAAGGGTGGGCAGCGTCACAGTGGCGATGCGTTCGAGGGAGGAAGGATGCCGGTCCGCGTTGTTGCAGCCGCGGGTGATGGCGATCACGGGGATGGCGTCCTGGCGGAGGATCGAGGCGAGGGCGACGACCTCCTCCGTCTCGCCGGATTGCGAGAGGCAGACGGCGACATCGCTGGGGCGGAAGCGGCCCAGGTCGCCGTGGACGGCCTCGGTGGGGTGGACGGCGTGGGAGGTGATGCCCAGCGAGGCCAGCGTGGCGGAGATCTTGGACCCGATCAGGCCGGACTTGCCCAGCCCCGAGACCAGCACCGACCCGCCCGCGTCGGCGCAGGCCACGATCAGATCCACGGCCCGGGCATAGCGGTCGTCCGCCGACTCGGCCAGGGCGGCGACGGCCTCGGCCTCGTGGCGGAGGACCCGGGCGATAAACGCTTGTTCATCCAAGCAGTTGGGATCGGCCGGTGCGTCGGTTCCACCCGTACGGGGGGCTTTGGTGGGCATCTGCAAGTCTAGGAAGCAGGGCCGTGCCGGACCCGGCGCAGCCGGCCCACCCCGGCGGACATCGCCAGCTTCATACACAGGACGCTCGGGCCGCCGACCGCCCATGCCCGGCGGATGCAGTGCCGGGCTTCCTCTGATCGGCCAAGACGAATGGCGTTCCGGGCCGCATCGCACCAGCGTCTCGCCATCGCACGACGGAGAACGGAGGCACGCGGACCGCGCTCGGCAAGGACCATCGGCTCGAGCAGGTTCGCCCAGCGGACCGGTGCATCGGGCAGGGAGCGGTGGAGCGCACCGGCGTCGCCGGAGCCGTCGTGATTGAGCCGGATGGTGACCGGGGTACCGGGCATGTGCTGCCAGGGGCCGCGTGCGAAGAGGCGGGTGAAGAGGACGATGTCGTGGCCGGTGGGCACATCCTCCGGAAAGCCGCCCACGGCCCGCACGGCATCGAGGTTCACCACGACACAGCAGGTGAATCCCGCACCGTCGCGGATGATCCAGAGCAACGGGTCTTCGACAAGGACACGCAGGTCGTCGGTTTCGGTTGATCCGTCCGCGACATTCAGGCGGAGCCGGTCCGCGATGGCGCCGACGAGCCGCGGGGCGGAGGCGAAGGCATCGCGGGCACGCCGGAAAAAGTCGGGCGGGAGCAGATCATCCGAGTCAAGGAACGCGACGAGATCGCACCCGGTCAGGGCTTTGATGCCACGGTTGCGTGCGGCGGCCGCGCCGGCGTTGGCCTGCTCGATCACGACCCAGCCGAGGTCGTGCCGGTCGATCCAGTCGCGGGCGGCCTGGGCGGAACCGTCGGTCGAGCCGTCATCGACAATCACCACGCGGTCTGGCGGGAGCGTCTGCGCGGCCAGAGATGCCAGGGCTTCCGGGAGCATCCGTCGGCGGTTGTAGACCGGGATGACGACGCCGATGCTTCCTGTCACGACGCCGGAGGATAGTCCGCTCACCCCAGCGGCGGAACTCCGGAGAGAGCGAACGGGCCGGCCATGAAAAAGGGGCGTGCCGCGATCGGCACGCCCCGGAGCATGTTCCCGTCTGTGGCAGGGTTTTAGCGGGTGAACTGGGTGCGTGAATCACGGATCTCGGCCCGCGTCTTCAGGGACTCGTCCTGGAGCTCACGGGCCATGCCCGCGATGTCACCCCGGAGGTCATTGGTCCTGCGGATGCCCTGACGGGTCAGATCGTTGGAGATGACGGTGCGCAGTTCCTTGGCCTGTGAGATGACCTTGTCATACTCCGCGCTCAGTTCGTCGATCTTGTCGCCGGTGCTGCTGATGGTCTTCTCGAACTCGCCGCGGCGCTGCTCGGCGATGTTCTTCGCTTCGCGGTCCGTCAGCTGGGCCGACTCGGAGCGCCAGAGCGTGACATGCTCGGTGGCGCGGGTCTGCATCGTGACGCGCTGGGAGCGGATCCGCCGGGCGGTGGTCTCCAGGTCGCGGATGCTGCGGTCGTACTCGCGGAACGCGCGATCGATGTCCTCGGCTCCCTCGAGGTTGTCCATGGCGATGATCAGGTTCTCAAGCTGCTCCTCGCCCTGCTCGATGTGTTCCTCGATCCCGACCATGGTGGAGGTCGTCCTGTCGATGCGTTGCGCACCGCTGGAAGAGGTCGTGCAGCCGGTCTGAAACAGCCCTAAGGCGAGTGCGGCGGTGAGCACGAATATTGGCTTGATCATGATGAGGCTCCTTGTGTGCTGTTGCGGAGGATCGGGCCCTTCCCGTTTTCCCTGTTCTCCATCCAGTATGCGGGCGGTTCATGATGCCAGGACGAACTGGGGGTAAACTTTCCTTCATGTCCGAGACCTATCGCGTCCATCTCGAGGCTTTCGACGGTCCCCTGGACCTGCTGCTCTACCTGATCCGGCGGGACGAGGTGGACCTGCACGACATCCCGATCGCCTCGATTGCGGACCAGTACATCGCCTCGATCGAGGACCTGGATCGGGTGGATATCGATCTGGCCGGGGAGTTCCTGGTCATGGCGGCCACGCTGATGGAGATCAAGTCCCGGATGCTTGCGGCGGAGAACCTCCGCAAGGACGAGCCCGAGGGCCACGAGGCCGACAAGCCGGAGAAGGATAAGGGCGACCCGCGGGCCGAGCTGGTCCGCCAGCTTCTCGAGTACAAAAAATTCCGGGACGCCGCCGATGCGCTGGACCGTCGACGCGCCGCCTGGGAGTCGCGGTTTCCCGTTCGCCCGGCCGGGGTCGACAACGAGTCGGTCCGCGAGGCGCTGGCCGGGATGGGCGAGCTGGAGATAGAGGACCTGGACCTGGGCGACCTGGTCGAGGCGTTCCGGCAGATCGTTTCCAGCGTGAACTTCGACCGGCTGGGCGACCACGCCGTGGTGTCGGATGACACGCCGCTGGAACTGCACGCCGAGGACATCGTGGACCGGCTGGGGACTCACGCCACCCGCAGCACCGGGCGGAAGATGACGCTCCGCGAAATCATGGAGGGCCGCAGCCGCCCGGAGATGGTGGGGCTCTTCCTGGCTTTGCTGGTGCTGGTGCGCGACCAGCGGGTCGGTTTCAAGGCCGGCGCGGGGGGTGTCGAGCTGAACCTGCTCTCGGCCGAGCCGGGCGGCGCGTCGGATCAGTGACCCGATCAAGAAGAACGCCACGGACCCGCCGAGGGAAAGCGGGCCCGTGGCGTTCGGATGGAATGCCGGTCGTGCGGGAGGGATGCCGCACGACCGGCGGTATCACGCGGTCGCCCCGAGCGTGGGGACCACGCCCGTTCGGCCGGACGCCGCGTGCTCGGCGGGTGAGGGATCCCGCCGCGATTCGATCAGGTCGCGCAGCACGGCCGCGGCGACGCTTCCGGGATGCCGCAGCCGCCCGCCCGCCCGTGTCGTCCGGCCGTCGCGGGTTTCCATGACCGCCTCGACCGCGCCCGGCTCGGCCCCGACCAGCGGGTCGTCGTCGCGCAGCGGGACCGGCCCGACGCGCAGGGCGATCTGTTCACCGATCCGTTCCGCGGTGGCGACCACGCGATAGCGACGCCCCTGGGTTCTGGCGCGGGCCAGGTCCAGATCACTGACATGGTCCGGGCCGCGCGGGGCGGCGCGGATCTCGGCCGGCGTGCCGAAGGCGAGCTGGGCGACCGCGGCCAGGGTGGTCAACGCATCCGAACCGGTTCTGGCGGCCTCGATATCGGTCGCGTCCAGCCCCAGTTCGGCTGCCGCAACGCGTTCGGCGGTTTCGGCGGGCATGCCGCCGGAGCGCAGATCAAGGATCCGGTCGGCGAGCGGGGAGAACGAGCCCTGCACCCGTCGCACCCCGGGCCAGTCCGCGGCCCGCCCGATGACGTGGGCCAGCCCGGGGCAGCCCCGGATCGCCCCGGAGGCGCGGAGCGTGCCCCCGCCGATGAGCGCGGCGATGCCGAGCCCGCCGCCCCGCTCGGCGAGCAGCGCGGTGTTGGCGGTGACGACCGTCCGCCCGGTCCGCAAGGCCCACGAGGCCAGGTCGTAGGAGGCTTCGGCCGACGAGGCGAAATCGACGACGACATCCGGACCCCAGGCCCGGGCCGCGTCCGCCCCGATCGGATCGCCGGGGAACCGTTCGAGTTCGTATGAGCCGCGGAGCGCATCGCCCCAGCCGGACACCAGCCCGGCGACCGGTCCGTCGCCGACCACCGCGACCCGGGCCGCGTCGCCCGTGCGTAAGGCGACGGGCTCGGCCGCGATGCAGTGGCGTTCGGCGAACCGGGCGGCCTTGCGGGCGCCGAGATCCGAATCTGCTTCGCGATCGCCTGTGTCGGGCGTGTCCGGGCGTTCGACCGGCAGCGCCAGGCGGTCGCCGAGGAACAGGGCGGTGAGGGGCGCCGTGTTCGCACCCAGCGAGGTCGGACGCCGGTCGCCGTCGATCCCGACGCCGCCAGGGACGACCAGCACCGCGTGCTCGGCCAGGGTTGCGCCGTACGCGCCGGCGGAGACATGGCGCGGTTCGGCGTCCAGCGCGTGGCCCCGGGTCACCGGCCAGAGCGCCGGCTCGGCCTCGTGGGCGGGGATGCCCGCTCCGGCGAGCACCTCCGCGAACGCCCCGGCCGCTTCGGTCGCGCCGGAGATCACGACGCGGGCACGCTCGTCGGAGTCCGTGGTGGCGGGAAGGCGGTTCGAGGCCGCCAGATCCCGTTCCGCCCGGCCGGGATCGGGCGCGACCACGGCGATGACCGAACGACCGCGCGCCAGGCACATCTGGACCTGGGCGATCGCCGCGCCCGCTTTGGCGAGCGAGCCGGTCTCGAGGCCCGTCAGGTCCAGAACAACGGTGTTGTGCAGTGCCATGGTCTTTCCTTCCCGGAGCGGCCGGTATCACCGGTGCTCCTGATGTGTCGGGCGCCGGGCTTGTGCCCCGGATCCTCGCCCATTCAACGACGCGTTTCTCTCTCGGGTTCCGATGGGGTCGCAATCTTCTTGAAACGAAAACAGCCACCGGTCTTTCCGGTGGCTGGCCTTGGTTCTCTGTGGTTTCGGGTTTCTTTTACCCGTCGGTCCCACACGCACCAAGCCAGCCACCGTCAAGCATGCAGCAAAGGTTCATCCAGCACTGCTGAATGCCTTTAACCTGCTCGATGATGGTGACGGGGTTGTGATGCATGGGTCTTCTGTGAACTCGGTACGCCGGGTGGTTGTTCCCGGTTCGCTCCAACGGTACGAGATTCGTCCGCCGTGTCAAGGGGTTTCAGTGGAAGTTCGAAAAGTCGCGGGATGTTTTCATCGGATCTCTACAATCGGCCCGTGCCAGAGCCCCGACCCAACGCCACCCCCGATTCCGGCCCTGAGCCCGGCCCGGCGTCGGCCCCCACCCCGGATCGGGTCGGGGGGGATTCCCTCTGGGCGTTGCTGGACCGGGCCATGCCGGCGGACCGTGCCCGGTTCCGGTCGCGGATCCGGGGTCTGGACCGCCCGGCCAAGGGCCCCGGTGGCCGGCGGCGAGGCGGGGGGGCGACCGCCCCCGACGCACGGGCGGAGGCCGGCCTGCGTGCCGACCTGATCCGCTCCGTCGAGCTGTTCGAGGCCCGCCGGGCGTCGGTGCCCCGGATCGACTACCCGGCCGAGCTGCCCGTGTCCCAGCGCCGCGACGACCTGCTCGACATGATCCGGGAGCATCAGGTTGTGATCGTCTGCGGCGAGACCGGCTCGGGAAAGACCACGCAGCTGCCCAAGATCTGCCTGGAACTGGGCAGGGGCGTGGGCGCGATGATCGGGCACACCCAGCCCCGGCGGCTGGCCGCCCGGGCGGTCGCCGCCCGCGTCGGAGAGGAACTCGGCTCGCCCGGCCTGGTCGCGTCCAAGATGCGTTTCGATGACCGGACGGACGAGCGCACCCTCGTCAAGGTGATGACCGACGGCATCCTGCTGGCCGAGACCCGCTCCGACCCGCTGCTGCGCCGGTACGACGCCGTCATCGTCGACGAGGCCCACGAGCGCAGCCTGAACATCGACTTCCTGCTCGGCACGCTGCGGCGCATCCTGCCCAGGCGTCCGGACCTGAAGCTGATCATCACCTCGGCCACGATCGACGCGACCCGCTTCGCCGAGCACTTCGCGGGCGAGCGCGGACCCGCCCCGGTGATCGAGGTCGAGGGCCGGACCTACCCGGTGGAGCTGCGGTACGAGTCCCGCGCGTCGCTCGATGCCGACGCGGAGATCTCGCCGGAGGAGCACGCCGCGGACGCCGCGGTGCGGCTGATCCACCAGAACCAGGCCGATGTGCTGGTGTTCATGCCGGGCGAACGGGAGATCCGCCTGACGGCCCACGCCCTGCGCCTGCACCCCGGGCTGCCGGAGCGGGCGGAGATCGTCCCGCTCTACGCCCGGCTCTCGCCGCAGGAACAGCAGCGGGTGTTCCGCCCGTCCGGGAATCCGAGGATCGTGATCGCGACCAATGTGGCCGAGACCTCGCTGACGGTGCCGAACATCCGCGCGGTGGTCGACCCGGGCACGGCCCGGATCAAGCGGTACAACGCCCGGTCAAAGATCGATCAGTTGCTCGTCGAGCCGGTGTCCCAAGCCTCGGCGAACCAGCGGGCCGGGCGTTGCGGGCGGGTGGCGCCCGGCGTGTGCGTGCGCCTGTACGACCAGTCTGATTACGACGCCCGGGACGCGTACACCGCGCCGGAGCTGCTGCGCAGCGACCTTGCGGGCGTGATCCTGCAGATGATCGATCTGGGGTTGGGCGAGCCGGCCGAGTTTCCCTTCATCGACGCGCCGGTGTACTCCCGCTGGCGCGACGGCTACGACACCCTGCGCGAGCTGGCCGCGATCGACGAGGAGCACCGCCTGACCGAGGTCGGCAAGCGGATGGCCAAGCTGCCGGCGGACCCCCGCATCGCGCGGATGATCCTGGCCGGCCAGGACGCCCACTGCCTGCACGATGTGCTGGTGATCGCCGCCGCGATGTCGGTGCAGGACCCACGCGTGCGCCCCCACGAGAAGCGCGACGCGGCCGACCAGGCCCACGCGGAGTTTCGTGTCCCGGGGTCGGATTTTCTCACGCTCCGCGCAATCTGGGACTTCTACCACGACGAGCACAAGACCATGAGCCGGCGCAAGCTGGCACGGGCGTGCGAGAAGCGGTTCCTCTCGCCCCGGCGGATCGACGAGTGGCGTGAGGTCTTCCGCCAACTCGCCCGGCTCTGCCGCGAGATGGGTTTCGATGTGTCCCCCCGCCACGCCCAGCCGGACGAGGTCCACAAAGCGATCCTGACCGGGCTGCTGATCAACATCGGGCGCAAGGGCGAGCAGCGGGAGTACCAGGGAACCCGCAACACCAAGTTCGAGATCGCGCCCGGCTCGGCCTGCTCGGACCCCAAGCCCAAGTGGGTCATGGGCGGGGAGATCGTGCGGACGACGCGGGTGCTCGCCCGGACCGTCGCGTCGGTCAAGCCGGAGTGGATCGAGCGGGCGGCCGAGCACCTCGTCCGTCGCACGCACACCGACCCGCGGTGGGACCCGCAGACGGGGCGCGTCGTCGCGGACGAGAAGGTGACCTTCGAGGGGCTCGAACTCGTCCCGAAGCGCGTGGTCCACTACGGGCCTATCGACCCGGCCGAAGCGCGCCGGATCTTCATCCACCACGCGCTGGTCGAGGGCGAGATGGAGACCCGCTCGAAGGGCGTCCGCGACAACCGGCGCCTGGAAGCCCGCCTGAACACGCTGGCGGCCAAGGCCCGGCGGGCGGACTTCATCGCCGAGTCCGAGGCGCGCTTCGCGTTTTATGACGCGCGTTTGCCCGCGGATGTCTGCACCGTCCGCGCCTTCGAACGCTGGGCGACCAAGGCCGAGGCGGGCGATCCCGGCGTGCTCCGCATGCGCGAGGAGGACCTGCTGCTGGCCAGGCCGGATATCGCGCCCGAGGCGTTCCCGGACGAGGCGGAGGTCTTCGGCACGCGACTGAGGATCCGCTACGCGCTCTCGCCGGGCGAGGCCGAGGACGGCGCGACGATCCGGGTCACGCCCGAAGAACTGCACCGGCTCACGCCGGAGCGGGTCGAGTGGCTCGTGCCGGGTTTTCTGCCGGAACGAGTCTGGGGGCTGGTGCGGACGCTGCCCAAGGACATCCGCCGCCGGTTCGATCTGGAGGAGCTCGCCGAACGGGTGGCGCCGAAACTCCGACCCGGCGAGGGTCCGGTGGCCCACCAGGTCGCCCGGCTGGTCTCGGCCGAGGCGGGCGTGCCGATCCGGGCCGACCAGCTCCGCGCCGCGTCGTTGCCGGAACACCTCCGCCCCCGGTTCGAGGTCGTCGACCCGCACGGCAAGGTGCTCGACCACGGGCGCGATCTGGAACAGTTGCGGACGAAGTTCGAAGCCGACGCCCACGCCGCGGTGCGCACGGTGTCCGCGGGGCACGAGACCCCACTGGTGACGCCGGAGAACTTCGCCGGACTCCCCGAGTCGGTCGAGATCGAACGGTCCAGGGGCAAGAAGGTCGTCGCGTTCCCGGCCTTGGTGCTCGAGGGGGCCTCGGTCGCGCAGCGCATGCGGCCCACCCCCTGGCAGGCCGAGCGTGAGACCCGGGTGGGCATGGCGGCCCTGTTCGGGCAGGTGCTCAAGCGCGAGATCCGCGTCCGCGTGCGTCAGTTGCCCGGCTACGACCGGCTGGCCTTGCACGCCGCGCCGCACGGGCTCTCGAACCGGCTCGAGACCATCGTCCTGACCCGGGCGGCGTCGGTGTTGTGCGTGGAGGATCGCCCCCCGGTGCGCACGCCGGAGGATTTTCGACGCCGCTGCGCCGGGGCGTGGGACCAGGCGGTCCCCGTCACGCAGGAGATCATCTCGCTGCTGGCGCAGTGCTTCGATGGCCTTTCACGGCTGCGGGCCCGGGTCGCCGACGGGCTGCCCGAACCGTGGCGGCACGCCCGGGCGGACATCGACCAGCAGCTCCGCCTGCTCACGCCGGAGGGGTGGGAAACGAGCGTGCCGACCCGCTGGCTGCGTTGCTACCCGCGCTACCTGCGAGCCGTGGAGGTGCGGCTCGAGCGGCTGCGGTCCATCGGGCCCCAGCGGGACCTCCAGCAGACGCGTCTGGTCTATGCCTGGCTGGAGAAACTGGTCGCCCTGGCCCGGTCCGGTGTGGAGCAGTCGCCCGCCGCGAACGGGTTCGAGGAGCTCCGCTGGATGGTCGAGGAATACCGGGTCGCCTGCTTCGCCCAGGAACTGGGCACCGCCGTGAAGGTTTCGGAGCGGCGTCTGGAAGAGGCCCACGAGCGGGTCGCGGCCGGCCGGCTCTCGGGGTCACCCTGAAAAGTGCAAAAAGGGTGACGGCGGGCGCCGCCGCAAGGGCTACACCCGCCGTCGGGGGGGGGCTTGGTTGTGGGTCACTCCGGACCGCTGTGCCTATCTATTCGGCTCAAGCGATCTTTCAGACCAGAAAACTTTACACGCTCCATACGCGAGAGTCCAGAGTCATGTTCGTGAGCGGTGCGGGCAATCGATGCGATCTGCGGGCCTTTTTCCCGTTTTTCTGTTCTGGAAACCGGTTCCTTCATGCGCCAAGGCCATCCGACAGGCCTGCGCAGGGAAGATCGCCCATTTTGTGATCCGGCAGCACATCGGTCGAGCGACCACGCACTTATGGGCGGCCGCCGCGTCCGCCTGATTGCTCTCCCCTCAGGACGACACCGGTATGGAAAGTCCCAAGGTCGGCGGTCATCTTGCGTCCGCCGGATTGCTCGCCCTCGGACATCATGACCATGCCGCGGCTGCCGCCCTTGCGTCCGCCGGACTGCTCGCCAGCCTCGGCGACGGGGACCGCCATGAACAGCACGGCGCCAGCCGCCAGAAGCACCAGGGGGAGTCGGATGGAAGCCCCGAGGGCGTCGGCGGCGTGCCGGCGGGCGCGGGAACGCATCTGCTGCACGGTGTTCTCCTTGACCAGGCCGGCATCGACCTGGTTGATCAGGCGGTCGTCTTCGCGCCGGGTCGCGCCCAGGGCCAGCGCGGCCCGGCGGCGGTCGCCCTTGTCCTGCATCGAGGCGGCCAGCTTCTGGCGGACCGAGTCGGGTAGGGCCGAACGGACCTTGGCCAGGGCGGCGTCGATCTGTTCGCGGTGTTCGAGTTCGCTCTCGGCCCGTCGGGTGACAGAGAGCCGCTCAACGCGTCCGAGTTCGCTGGGGGTTTCGCGTTCCATCTGACGCCAGTGCTTGCGTGCCAGGGCCATGTAGGCCCAGCGAGCGAGCGTGGGGGCGTGGGTGGTCAGACGCTGGAGGGCCAGTTCGGCCGACGGGTCGTCGTGGAAGGTCGGGAAGGACTTCTTCTCGAGCATCCGCCAGACGCGGGTGTGGACCCAGCTGGCCATGTCGCCGGGGTCCATCGTGTTTTCGGCGTGCAGCCGGGACACGCGGCGACAGGCACGCTCCACGACAGGACGCACCTCGCGGTCGTAGCGGTCCCAGAACAGGCTGGATTCGGAGGCGTTCACGCGGCACCTCCTTCGTCCTGGCTCTGGCGGGATTGGCTCTGGCGGGATTCCCACGCGGCATAGAGATCGTCGAGCGCCGGCAGGCGGCCGCGCATGGAGCGGGTGCCGGGATCGAACGCCAGATACGCGGACAGTTCGGTCCCCTCGCCGAGCAGGCCGGGTGACTCGAGGATGGCCCGGAAGATCGCGTCGGCCTCCTCGCGGTGCCCGGCGCGGAACAGCGCGATCGCGCCGGTGATCAGCACGGGCACGGATTTGGGGTTGGCCTCGATGGCCTCCAGGAAGTAGCCCAGGGCCAGTTCGGCATCACCGAGCCGCAGGCAGCGGTCGGCGAGGTTCCCGAGCGAGATCTCGCGACGGCGCGGCGTGTCGGCGTACTTGAGCGCGACCAGTTCGGTCCTGACCGCGTCTTCCACCCGGCCCATGGCGGACAGGGCGAGCGCCCGCTGATTGGGGCGTGACCATGCCGGGTTGGGGTGGTCGTCGCCGTCGGTCTCGTCGTACCGGCGGAGCAACTGGAAAAGGCTCTGGGTGATGGCCTCGGTCGCGGCCCGGTCGCCGTGCTCCCGGGCCTCGTGGAGCAGATTGCAGGCGTCCATGATCGCGGCCTCGATGGGGGAAAGTTCCCCGGGGTTCGAGGCGGTGACAATGGTCGCGTCGGTCTGGCCTGGCGTGCGGTACTGGGCGGGATCGTTGGGGCTGGTCATTGGCCTTGCTTCCCTTCTGTGGTTGCTCGCCGGTGGGGTCCGCCGGGGGGTGGGGGGGCGGGCCGCTTCAGTGATCTACCGCGTGAACAACGATCCGCTGACTCCTTGTTTGCGGTTCGGCGGAATTTTTTGCTCGGCACGCCCCTGGCGGCCCGCCGCGGGTGTTTTTGGCGATCCGGGGGTGTCCGGTGGGTCACGCCAACCCCCACCCGGCCGGTCTGCCCGCGACGGGCCGCGTCGGCCCGGGAAAAAGGAGAATGACATGTTGAACAGATGGACCATGGCCATGGCCGCCGCGGCGGTGGGGGGGATCGGGCTGCTGCCCGCGACCGCCCAGGCCTCTGGTGTCCGGATCACCCACACAAGCCATAGCTGGGGGGGGCACGGCTCGTGCTCCTCGCACGCCGGTCATGTCGCGGGCGTGATCGTGATCGACGGGTGCCGGACGGTGATCCGCTCCGGGCACGGCGTCGATGCGCAGATCGCCAGCGCCTTCCGGCGGGCCGGCTACCACGCGACCTGTGAGCACGGGCGGGTGGTCGTGCGGTTCGGATACCGGCGCCCCTCGGTGCGGTGGTCGGGCGAGGCGTTCGGCGCGAGCTTCTCATGGGAGCGTGACTGCCTGATCATCCGCACGCGGCCGAACCTCTGCGGCTCGTGCTCAAGCTGCCGGCCGTCCCGCCCCTCGGGCCCGTCGATCCACATCGACATCCGCCCGGGGCGTGATTTCCGCCATCCGCCTCGTCACCGGTGGCCGAACCGCTGGCCGGGCCGGCACCCCGGTCGCTGCTGAACGCGATGGTCGTGTTCTCATCCGTGCACACCCGGCCGCGGCCGGGTGTTTTCGTCGTGTCCTGACACGGGGTCGGGTTCACCCGGCGGGGTGCGGCTCGTAGCGCATCATCTCGCGGACGGTGTTGTCCTCGTTCATGATGAGCACTTTCGGGCGATTGGACGCGTATTCCTCGTCGGTCATCAGGGCGAAGTGCATGATGATGGCTTTGTCGCCGACCTCGAAGAGGTGGGCCGCCGCCCCGTTGAGTTCGATCACGCCCGAGCCGGGCTCGCCCCGGAAGATGTAGGTTTCCAACCGGTTGCCGTTGCGGCAGTTGGACACGAGCACCCGGTCGTTGACCCGCATGCCGCAGGCGTCGAGCAGGTCGGCGTCGATGGTGATCGAGCCGACATAATGCGGCTTGGCCCCGGTGACGGTGGCCATGTGGATCTTGCTGTGCAGCACTTCTCTGAGCATGCCGGCTCCGGTCATGAATCCCGCTTCCCGGCGGGAGGGAATAGTAGGGTGGCCGCTCGGGGATGGTTCCGGTCGTACCATGTCCTGGGCGATCTTTCCGCCCGTCTGCAACCCCAATCCGGGAGAAGACCCGATGACCCAGCCCGTCCGGATCGCCGTGATCTCTGGCAGCCTCCGCAAGGATTCCTACAACACCAGACTGGCCCGCTTCGTGGCCGGGCGCATCCGGGGCGACGGCATCGAGATCGACGAGATCTCCCTCGCCGAGCTGGATCTCCCGATGATGAACGAGGATCTGGAGAAGGAGAAGGGGCACCCCGACAGCGTGCTGAACCTCAAGAAGCGACTGATCGCCGCCGACGGCGTGCTCTACGCGTCTCCGGAGTACAACGGCTCGCTGACCGGACCGCTGAAGAACGCCATCGACTGGGCCAGCCGCCCACGGGACGACGAGAAGCAGCTCGAATGCTTCCGCGGCAAGGTGGCCGGCCTGCTCGGCGCCTCGCCCGGCAAGCTCGGCGGCCTGCGGGGCATCCGCGACCTGCGGATGATCCTCTCGGGCATCGGGACGCATGTCGTCCCGGACCAGTTCGCCCTCTCGTCGGCCCACGAGGCCTTCGACGAGAAGGGCGACATCAAGGACGGGAACACCGCGAAGATGGCGATCGCGGTCGGCGAGTCCGTCGTCAAGACCGCCCGCGCCCTCAAGAACGCGGGCTGAGCACTTCAAGAAGGAGGTCTGCGATGACCAAGGTTGGCGTGATCCTTTCCGGCTGCGGCTACCTCGACGGGGCCGAGATCCACGAGGCGACCAGCGTGCTGATCGCGTTGTCCCAGCAGGGGGTGTCGTACCGCTGCCTGGCGCCGAGAAAGCCGCTCGATGTCGTCGACCATGTCACCGGCCAGGCCACCGGCGAGACACGCGATGTCTTCGCCGAGTCGGCCCGCATCGCCCGCGGCGCCATCGACGATCTGGCTGGCGTCAACGGGGCGGACTACGACGCGTTCATCCTGCCCGGGGGCTTCGGGGCGGCCAAGAACCTGTGCAACTTCGCCACCAAGGGTCCGGACTGCGAGGTGGACCCCCAGGTCGACCGCGTGCTGCGCGGCGCCCACGCCGCGGGGCGGCCCATCGGCTTCGCCTGCATCGCCCCGGCTCTGGGTGCCAAGGTCTTCGGCGACGAGCACCCGCTGCTGACCATCGGGCACGACCAGGGCACGGCCGTCGCCATCGAGAAGACCGGCGCCCGCCACAAGGCCGTGGATGTGACCGACATCGTGGTCGACGAGGACAGGAAGTTCGTGTCCACGCCGGCCTACATGGAGGACACCAACCCCGCCGCCGTCTTCGAGGGCGTCTCGAAGATGGTCGTTCGGGTGCTCGAGATGGCGGGGGCCGAGGTCAACGCCTGAGTTTGCGGATTTGGGCTTGATTTCTGGATTTTGTTTGGTATTTTGTCGGCATGGACCAGGCGGGCCATGCCGACATTGACCTGACCGCGCCCGAGTTCGACCGGCTGGACCGGCTGCGGGCGCTCTTCCTGGATTTCGATTCGTTTTTCGCCTCCTGCGAGCAGCAGCGGGACCCGGCCCTGAGGGGAAGGCCTGTAGGTGTCATCCCGGTGGCGACGGACCACACCTGCTGCATCGCCGCGAGCGCCGAGGCGAAGCGGTGCGGGGTGAAGACGGGCACCCCGATCAGCGAGGCGAGGCGGCTGTGCCCGGGCATCGTGTTCATCCTGGCCGAGCACAGGGTCTACATCGAGTTCCAGCAGCGGGCGCTCGAGGCCATCGACCGGTGCGCGCCGGTGTGGGGCGTTCACTCGATCGATGAACTCTCGATCAAACTCTGCCCCCGCACGCGCGAGCCCGCGGCGGCCGTCGAACTCGGCCGGGCCATCAAGGCCAGCCTGCGCGAGCGGGTGGGCGAGGCCATCCGCTGCACCATCGGGATCGCGTCCAACCGCTTCCTGGCCAAGACGGCATGCAACCTCGGCAAGCCCGAGGGGCTGGTGGTCATGGACAAGCCCGCCATCCGCGAGCGGGTGCTGGTGCTGGACGCCGAGAAGCTCACCGGCATCGGCGAGAACATGGGCCGACGCCTGCGTGCCCGGGGCGTCGCCACTGGGGCGGACCTGTACCGGCTGACGGAGAAGGAGATGAAGGCGGCGTGGGAGGGCATCCTCGGCACGATGTGGTGGGAGCAGCTCCGCGGCGGACCGGACTATTACGACCGCCCGACATCGCGCCAGAGCGTGGGCCACCAGCACATCATGGCCCCCGAACTGCGCACGCCGGAGGGCACGCGCGCGGTGGGGGTCCGCCTGCTGACCAAGGCATGTGTCCGCTTGCGTGACATGCGCTACCACGCGACGAGAATGAGCGTCTCGGTCCGCTACGAGCGCCGGCCGTCGTGGCACGTGGAGGCCCGCTTCGAGCCCCTGCGCGACTCGATGGAACTCCAGCGGATCTTCGCGCGGGTGTGGGACCCCCCCGGCCTGGCGACGGCGGGCCCCAAGCAGGTCGGGGTATGCCTGCACGGCCTGGCCCTGTCGTCGAGCGTGGAGTCGTCTTTGTTCGAGACGGTGCGGCGGGCCGACGGCCTCTCGGACACCCTCGACCGCATCACCCGGCGCTTCGGCTACGACGCGGTCTACGCGGGCAGCATGCACACCGCCAAGCGGGCGGCCCCGCGCCGCATCGCCTTCGGCAACATCCCGGACCTGCGTATCCCCGACGCGGAGACCTCCCCCTCGGGCCCGGGTGCCGAGCGATGAAACGCGCCGTCCGCCCGCCACTCCGGCCGCCCGCGTATCGTCGCCCATGCCCGATCACGAGACCCTCGCCCGATGGCTGCTCGAGGCCCGCTCCGTCGCGGTGCTCACCGGCGCGGGCGTCTCCGCCGAGTCCGGGCTGGCGACCTTCCGCGATCCGGAAGAGGGGCTGTGGGCCAAGTACGACCCGATGGAACTGGCGACCATCGGGGCCTTCGAACGCGAACCCGAACTCGTCACCCGCTGGTACCACTGGCGCTTCACCCGGGCCCGCGATGTGCAGCCCAATCCCGGCCACCACGCCCTGGCCCAACTCGAATCCTTCCTGACCGCCCGTGAGCGCGGGTGCTCGATCATCACCCAGAACATCGACGGCCTGCACCAGCGGGCGGGGTCGCAGCGCGTCATCGAGATCCACGGCACCATCCACCGCTGGCGCTGCACGAAGACCGGACGCGAGAAGCCCCTGTCGGACCTGTCCTTCGACCGTTTCCCGATCCCATCCGACCACGGCGGGCTGATGCGCCCCTGCATCGTCTGGTTCGGCGAGATGCTGCCGGAACAGGCCCTCCGCGACACCTTCGCCGCCCTGGAACGCTGCGACCTGTTCCTCAGCGTCGGCACCAGCGCGACGGTGCAGCCGGCCGCGAGCTTCATCGAGATCGCCCGGGCGGCCGGCGCCCGCACCGTCGAGATCAACAAGGACGCCACGCTCAACACCGGGGGCGTCGATCTGGCCCTCCGGGGCCCTTCGGGCGTGATCCTGCCGCGTGTGATGGAGCAACTCGACGAACTGGCGAGCGCGATGCCTTCCGGAGATACTTGACCCCGTGACCATCCCCCACACCCAACCCGGCGTCTGGCCCGACACGATCCCGGATGCACGCCTCGCCGCCCGCGTCCGACGCGACCGGCCCGACGGCTGCCGCGTCGCCCTGCTCGGCCTGCCCGACGACACCGGCGTCCGCCTCAACCACGGGCGACCCGGCGCGGCGGAAGGCCCGGCCGCCCTCCGCGCCGCCCTGGCCAAGTACGGCGTGGCCGAGCCGTCGGGCTTCACCTGGCCCGCCGTTTTCGACGCGGGCGATGTCCAACCCGCCGGCGATGATCTGCAAGAGACCCACCGGCGCGTCTCCGAGGCCGCCGCGGCCCTGCTCGACCTCGACCTTTTTCCCATCGCCGTCGGCGGCGGGCACGACCTGACCTTCCCCTTTGTCCGGGCCGTCGCCGAGCCCGTGGCCCCGGTCCACATGGTCTACTTCGACCCGCACCTGGATGTCCGCGACGAGACCGGCTCGGGCATGCCCTTCCGCCGCCTCGTCGAGTCCGGGAGCGTCGACGCGCTGACCATCCACGGCTTCCAGCCCTTCGCCAACGCGGCCGAGCATGTCCGCTGGTTCCAGGCCCACGGCGGTCGCGTCTCGGACATGACGCCCGATACCCCCTGGCCCGACCGACCCACCGCCGTCTCGCTGGACATGGATGTGATCGACCAGGCCTTCGCGCCGGGCGTGTCCGCCACGAACCCCTGCGGCTGGACGCCCGAAGGCGCCGCCCGCTGGGTGGCCGCCGCCGGGCGCAACCCACAGGTCCGCTGCTTCGACATCATGGAGCTCAGCCCGCCCAACGACCCCAGCGGCCGGACGGCGCGGCTGGCCGCCCACCTGCTGCTGACTTTTCTGCGGGCGTTCGCGGAGCGGCCGGCGTGACCGAAGCCCCCATCCTCATCCAGAACGCCCGCGTGCTGACGCTCGCCGACGGATCCCGGCCGCGGCGTGGGCGTGAACTCGCCGCACTCGCCCCCATCGACCGGGCGGATGTCCTGATCGAGGCGGGCCAGGTCGCCGCGATCGCGTCCTCGATCCAGCCCCCCGTCGGGGCGCGTGAGATCGACGCCGCCGGGCGCGTGCTCATGCCCGCCTTCGTCGACTGCCACACCCACGCCTGCTGGGCGGGGGACCGCCTCGACGAGTGGGAGATGAAGCAGCGCGGCGCGACCTACCTGCAGATCCTCGAATCCGGCGGCGGGATCATGTCCACCGTCCGTGCGGTCCGCGCCGCCAGCCGCGAGCAACTCGCCGAGTCCCTCCTCGCCCGGCTCAACGCCATGCTCACCGAGGGGACGACCGCGGCCGAGGTCAAGTCCGGCTACGGCCTGGCGACCGACGACGAACTCAAGATGCTCGGCGCCATCGCCGACGCCGCGGCCCGCTGGCCCGGACGCGTCCGCATGACCGCGTGCATCGGCCACGCCAAGGACCCGGACGCCGACCCCGGCGCCTTCGTCGACCGCACCATCCGGGAAACCCTCCCCGCCGTCCACGCCGCCTTCCCGGGCTGCACGATCGACGCGTATTGCGAGCAGGGCGCATGGACGCTCGAAGAAACGATCCGCCTGTTCGAGGCCGCGGCCGATCTCGGCCACCCGCTCCGCGTCCACGCCGACCAGTTCAACGAGCTGGGCATGCTCGACGCCGCCATCGGGCTGGGCGCGGCCTCCGTCGATCATCTCGAGGCCACCAGCCCCGACGCCCTGACCCGTCTGGCCGAGTCCGAGACGATGGGCGTCATGCTGCCCTGCTCGGGCTTCCATGTCGATGGTCGCTACGCGGACGGGCGCCGGTTTGTCGACGCGGGCGGGGCGCTTGCCATCGCCACCAACTGCAACCCAGGCTCCGCCCCGTGCCACTCGATGCCGATGGCCATCGCCCTGGCCGTCCGCCACCTCGGGCTGACCGCTGCCGAGGCCATCGCCGCGAGCACCGTGAACGCGGCCGCCCTGCTGGGCCTGCACGATGCGGGCAGCATCGAGCCGGGCAAGCGGGCCGATCTGGTCCTCCTTCGCCACACCGACGAGCGCCAACTCGGCTACGAGTTCGGCGGGCGGCACACGGACCTGGTGATCTGCGACGGCCGGATCGCGTTCGACGCCGGCGCAGGAGGCTGATCGCCATGGCCAAGACCTTTCTCACGGCGGAATGGCGGGACCTGATCATCGCCAGCTACGCGGTCGATCCGGGGTTGCTGGAATCGCGCCTCCCGCCGGGGCTGGAGCCGGACCTGTTCGAGGGCCGGGCCGTGTGCAGCCTCGTCGGGTTCCGCTTCCTGAACACGCGGGTGCTGGGGGTCAAGTGGCCGGGCTTCGTCAACTTCCCGGAGATCAACCTGCGGTTCTATGTCCGCGAAAAGAGCGGCGAGCGCCGGGGGGTCGTGTTCGTTCGGGAGCTGGTGACCAGCCGGCTGGTCGCCGGCATCGCCCGGGGTTTGTACAACGAGCCGTACTCGAAGGCGAAGATCACGGACCGCATCGAACGGACGGGCGACGCGGTCCGCGTGGCGTACGAGTTCGCGATCGACGGGGGCGTGGGCTGCATGGCCGTTGAGGCCGACGCCGAGGCCATCGTGCCCCCGGAAGACTCGCCGGAGCACTGGTTCAAGGAGCACCAGTGGGGCTACGGCGTGACGCGGGGCGGCAAGACGCTGCGCTACGAGGTCCGCCACCCGGTCTGGGCGTGCCACCGGGTGCGGTCGGTGGCCATCGATGTGGATTGGGGGCGGGTGTATGGGGAGCAATGGGCGGGGATGCGCGGGGCAGAGCCGCTGAGCGTGGTGCTGGCGGCCGGGTCGGCCATCTCCGTCCACAGCGCCGAGTGCCCCTGAACAAGCCGCGACTGGAAGGGAGCGGCCGGGCGATTCAGCGAATCGCGGAAGAAGTCAGGCTTCACCCGACCCACGAGTGTACCTTCCGGCATATCTCCGCGCGGCCAGATCACCATCCTGGTACTCGGCGATATACCTCCACGCGGTCTCAAGCGATGCCGTGTCGTTGATCCACCGAGTGCTACCGTGCCGGGCCCAGACTTTGTCCATTCCTTCCGTCAAGCCCGCCTCACGCATGGCTCGCGTCGCCCAGGATTTGCATCCGGTCATCACCACTTCCGGAGGGGGAGCAGCCCGGACCAGAAGGTGGACATGATTCGAGCGGACCGCGATCGCGAGGACTTCCCACTGCTTGAACGCCGCGTGCTCGCGTATGGCTTGTTCCACAACATGCCTGGCCTTCTCCGTCAGCACCACCGGTGGGTGCCGGAGAAGGTCCGAATCCCGCTGGTGCATGCGTGGAAAATCACTGCGTTGGGTGGGACCGTGCCCCTCGCGGGCGTGGTCGGTGGAGCCAGATGGGGCGCTGCGGAGGTGCGTGCCGTAGGTGGTCCAGGTGAGTAAGTAGGCTTCGGGCGGGGGCATCAGATTGCCTCTGCAGAAAGCGATCTCGATGTGCCTACTGGGCCGCTCCCTTCCAGTCGCGGCTTGTTCAGAGGGCGGCCGGATCACGTCATGGGGATGTCCACACCCTGCTCCCGCCCGCATCGCTGGGCTTCTTCGTACCCCGCGTCCGCGTGGCGGAGGATGCCCATCATGGGATCGTTGCGCAGGACGCGGGCCAGCCGGTCCGCGGCTTCGGGGGTGCCGTCGGCGACGATGACCTGGCCGGCGTGCTGACTGAACCCGATGCCGACGCCGCCGCCGTGGTGGAAGCTGACCCAGGAGGCGCCGCTGGCGATGTTGACCATCGCGTTGAGGATGGCCCAGTCGGAGACGGCGTCGGTGCCGTCCTTCATCGCCTCGGTCTCGCGGTTGGGGCTGGCGACGGAGCCGCAGTCGAGGTGGTCGCGCCCGATGACGATCGGGGCTGAGACCGCGCCGGCCTGGACCATGTTGTTGAACAGCAGCCCGGCCTTGTCGCGCTCGCCGAGGCCGAACCAGCAGATGCGGGCGGGCAGGCCTTGGAACGCGAAGCGGGGGGCGCAGTTCCTGAAATCGCCCTTGAGCAGGGCCTCCGGGTTTTTGTGACACCCGAGGATCCAGTTGTGCAGGCGTTCGTTGTACCCCCCCTCCCCCCCTTCTTCCCTTGGGAACAACTCAAGCAGTGCGTAGTCGGTCTTGTAGATGTCGACGGGATCGCCGGACAACGCCACCCAGCGGAACGGCCCGCGGCCCAGGCAGAACTGCGGCCGGATGTACGCCGGCACGAAACCCGGGAACGCGAACGCGTCGGCGAACCCCTGGTCCTTGGCCCGTTGGCGGATGTTGTTGCCGTAGTCAAAGGTCCTCGCCCCCCGGGACTGGAGCTTGACCATGGCCTCGACATGGCGACGCATGGATGCCAGCGAGCGGCGCTGGTAGTCGGCCGGATCGGCCTCGCGCGCCTCGGCGGCCTGATCGAAGTCGTACTCGACCGGGCAGTAGCCCTGCAGCGGGTCGTGGGCGCTGGTCTGGTCGGTCAGCACATCCGGGGTGATGTCGCGTTCGAGCATCCGTTCGAGCAGGGTGACGGCGTTGCCGGGCCAGCCGACGGAGACCGCGGCCTTCTGCGACTTGAGTTCGAGCGCCCGATCGATGGCCGCGTCGAGGTCGTCGACGAGTTCGTCGAGGTACTTGTCATCCAGACGGCGCTGGAGCCTCGTGCGGTCGACATCGGCGATCAGGCAGGCCCCGCCCGCCAGCGTCACGGCCAGCGGCTGGGCCCCGCCCATGCCGCCGCAGCCGCCCGTGACCGACAGCGTCCCCGCCAGCGTCCCCCCGAAGTGCATGTTCCCGCACTCGGCGAAGGTCTCGTAGGTGCCCTGGAGGATGCCTTGGGTGCCGATGTAGATCCAGGAGCCGGCGGTCATCTGGCCGTACATGATCAGGCCCTTGGCCGCGAGTTTGTCGAAGTGCTCCTGCGTGGCCCAGTGGGGGACGAGGTTGGAGTTGGCGATGAGCACACGCGGCGCGTCCGGGTGAGTCCGCACCACGCCGACGGGCTTGCCCGATTGGACCAGCAGCGTCTCGTCCGGCTCCAGCCGCTTGAGCGTCGCGACGATCGCGTCGAACGCTTCCCAGGACCGGGCGGCCTGGCCGCGCCCGCCGTAGACGATGAGGGATTCGGGGTGCTCGGCGACCTCGGGGTCGAGGTTGTTCATGAGCATGCGCAGGGCGGCCTCGGCCTGCCAGGTCTTGCAGGTCCTCTCCAGGCCGCGGGGGGCGCGGATCGTGCGGTCCTGCGGGGCGGGGACGAGGCGGGAGGCGGCGGCGGTGGTCATGGTCGTGCCTTTCGGTCTACGGGCATTGTCTGATGCCAGGCGTGGGGATGCAAGGCCGGCTCAGGAATCCCAATCCGGAGCCGTGAAGTGCCCGGATCGGATGAGATCGTCGATCGCGGCGATGTCCGGCGTGGGGCTGCGGTCCTCGGTCAGCGCGGGCACACGGTCGCGGATCGTGGCGATGGTCCGTTCGAGGATGTCGCCGGTGCGGTGGGGCCGGTGGGCCTCGACGGCCTCGGCGGCGCAGAGCAGCTCGATGGCGACCACGCTCCGGCAAAGATCCACGGCGCGGGTGGCCTTCGCGGCTGAGCGGGGGCCGAAGGAGTTGTAATCCTCCATCCCCGCGCAGGTGGACAGATTCGCCACGCTCGCCGGGTTGGCCAGGCCGATGATCTCGTTGCACATCGCGGCCGCGCTGTACTGCACGATCATGAAGCCGCTCTGCAGCCCGGGCTTGGGGCTGAGGAACGCCCGCAGTTCGGACTGAGGGTCGAACACGCTGAGCATGTGGTAGGTGCGGCGTTCCGCGATGCCGGCGATGTGAGCGACCGCGACGGCGAGGGTGTCCAGCGGCAGCGCGACCGGCATGCCGTGGAAACATCCCGCGGAGACGATGTCGGTGCGCCCGGATTCGTCAAAGATCAGCGGGTTGTCCGTCACCGCGCCGAGCTCGTCTCGGAGCCGGGCCTCGGCGTATTCGATCGTGTCCCAGGCCGCCCCCAGCACCAGCGGGGCGCAGCGGTAGGAGTAGGGGTCCTGCACGCGGGGGTCGTTCTCTTTATGCGAGTCGGCGATCGTGCCGCCATCCAGCAGGCCGCGCAGGGCGGCGGCGACCCGCGTCGGGCCGGGCTGGTTCCGGGCGGCGTAGATCCGCGGGTCCAGGAACCCGTGGGACGCCCGCGATCCGTCGATGGACAGGGCCGTCGCGTGCAGGGCGGCCTTGAGCACCCGGTGCAGGTCCTCGGTGATCAACGCCATCCGCCCGGCCATCAGGTGCGTGCCGTTGATCAGGGCCAGGCCCTCCTTGGCGGCCAGCTCGATCGGCTCCAGGCCCGCGCCGCGGAGGGCGTCCGACCCGCTCATCCTCCGCCCGCCGACGAATGCTTCGCCCTCGCCGATCAGCACCTGGGAGACATGCGCCAGCGGGGCCAGATCGCCGGAGGCGCCGACCGAGCCGGACTCGGGCACCACGGGCGTGATGCCGGCGTTGAGCACGGCGATGAGGTGCTCGACCAGTTCCGGGCGAACGCCCGAACGCCCGCGTGCGAGCGAGGCGGCCAGGACGGCCATCATCGCCCGGACGACCGGGACCGGCAGCGGCTCGCCGACGCCCGCCGCGTGCGAGCGGATCAGGTTGCGTTGGAGCGTGGCCAGGTCGGCCCGATCGATGCGCTGGTTGGCCAGCGAACCGAACCCGGTGTTGATGCCGTAGTGGGGCCGCCCGTCGTCCAGCGAGCGGTCCAGAGCCGCACGGCAGGCCGTGATGACCCGCCGGGCGGCGGGGTCGAGGTCCACGCGGGCGCCGGTGCGGGCGATGTCCACGATCTGCGGAGGGGTCAGGGGGGCGTTGGGCCGGAGCGTGATCGGATCCATGGGGCATTGTTGTCAGGGTGACGCTCCCCCGGTTGCGGGGGAGGGATTGCTCCCGCCGGGGGCGGGACGGCAACAATCCCCCATGAACCAGCCCGGCGTTCGATCCTGGATGATTGAGTCCGAGCAGTGTGCCTCCCGGGTGCTGCTGGTGCGCCCGCACGAGTTCGGGCGAAACGAAGCCGCGGCACGATCGAACACGTTCATGCACGATCCCGACGATCCGTCGTCCGAGATCGCGCGGCGGGCTCTGGAGGAGTTCGACGGCCTCGCCGCTCGGCTGGCCCAGGCGGGGGTTCAGGTCCTGGTCGTGGAAGACGATCTGCACCTGCCCGACTCGGTCTTCCCGAACAACTGGGTTTCGTTCCACGAGCCGGTGGCGGGCGTGCCGGTGGTCATCACCTACCCGATGGCGACGCCGGCCCGGCGGCTGGAGCGTCGGGAGACGATCATCGACCGGGTCCGCGAGATCACGCCCGGGCATCTGGAGCGGATCGCCCTGGGCGATCTGGAACAGGAAGGCGAGTTCCTCGAGGGCACCGGCAGCCTGGTGCTCGACCGGCGACGCGGCGTGGCCTTCGCCTGCCGCTCGGTCCGGACGACCGCCCGGGCCTTGCAGGTCTGGGCCGAGGCGACCGGGTACGAGGTGGTCGCGTTCGACGCCGACGACGGCCGGGGCGTGCCGATCTATCACACGAATGTGATGCTCGCGATCGGCGCGAGATTCGCGGTCGTCTGTTCTGAGTCCATCCCGGACGCGGCGCAGCGCTCCATGGTGCTCGATCGCTTGCGCGACCTTGACAAAGTGGTCGTTGACATTTCGATCACCCAGATGGGTGGGATGTGCGCGAACATCCTGGAACTGCGGGCGCCGGGCGGCGGCTCGGTGCTGGCGATGTCCGAGCGTGCGTGGCGGTCCTTCACGACCTCGCAACAGTCGATGCTGATGAGCTTTGCGACGCCCGTGGTGGCCCCGATCCCGACCATCGAGCATGTGGGCGGCGGGAGCGTGCGCTGCATGATCGCGGAGATCGGCCACGGCTCCACCGCGCGGGCTTTGTAAAGAATCGATCTGCCGGGTGTGCGGGAACATCCTTTCGCGGTTCTTGCAATCTTCACGCGGAATGAACCCATCAGCAACGCACGGTGGTCCGGTCGCTGTGTACTCTGATCACTCACGCCACAGAGACACACACCCAACCGGAGAAACAGGACCATGGCTTCCGCCGAAATGTCGTCCACCCGCGTCATCCGACGCGGGTTCACGCTGATCGAGTTGCTCGTCGTCATCGCCATCATCGCGTTGCTGATCGGGATCCTGCTTCCCGCGATCGGGCAGGCCCGCAGGACCGCCTGGGCGGTCGTCGCCGGATCGAACGCGCGAAATGTGCTCCAGGCGGCGGCGATCTACAACACCAGCAACAAGGAGTTCTACCCGCCCTCCTATGTCTATGGCTCCAGCCGGTTCGGGTACGACTGGGATCCCAACCTGCAGCGGACCACCCACCCGACCCCGATCAACGGCTACATTCACTGGTCCTACGCCCTGTTCGACAACGGTGAGGTGCCCGAGAACGCCTTCGAGTCGCCCGCGGTCCTGAACCGGGGCGCGCCCAGAACGAACCCGGGCCCCGACTTTGACCTCTGGGAACCCGGCCAGCTCAGCGATCTCGGCGGCGGGCCGGGCGAGGACTGGCCCAAGGACCGCCAGGTCGGCCGCCTCGCATTCGCCTGCAACGGCGCGATCATCCCCCGCAACAAGTTCGTGCGTGAGGGCAGCCCCCGCCAGGCCCGCCTGGTCAAGGCGACCGAGCTGTTCCGCCCCTCCGGCGAGATCCTGATCACCGAGTTCCGCGAGACCGCGAACTGGCGTTCGCTCGCGGATATCAACGACGGCGGGGAGAATGTCATCAAGAGCCATCGGCCCATCACGCCGTTCTACGGCTTCTCCGCCGGCGCGGATGTGTACAACGAGCCGAACCGGGCCCAGGTCAGCTTTGCCTACCCCGATGTCGAGCAACTTGAGGGCATCATCCAGACCATCAGCCAGGACCAGACCGGCCTGATCATCGGGCGCGGCGGGTCCAACTCGTCACTCGAGGCGGTCGGCCGCCACCACAACGGCCGCGTCAACTTCGGCTACGCCGACGGCCATGTCGCGCTCGACGAGATGATCAACACCATCCGCGAGCGGAAGTGGGGCGACCGCTTCTACGCCATCTCGGGCAACAACCGCATCTCCCGGACGGGCATCCCCGGCCAGGACTGAGCTGTGCATCGCGGCCGCCCGCCGGGAAACCGGCGGGAGGCGCTTGTTCAGAGCCCCCGGATCGCGGGGCGCCACTTCCGGAGTCATGGCCGACGCCGCGCGGCCCGGAGCGTTGTCGCCCCGGGGCCGGCGATCGGTGCGCGAACACCCAACGGAGAGAGTCACATGATCACCCACGGACAGAGAATCGGCCTTGTCCTCGCCGTCTACGGCGGCGCGGCGGGCCTGGCGTCGGCCCAGCCCTACGGCGTCAACGGCACCGGCGCCACCCTGCTGGAAGCCCTCTTCCGGGCGCCGGCCAACACCCTGGACTTCATCGACGCCGACAACGACGGCATCGTCCAGGAGCAGCTCGCCCCCTTCGACGCCACCTTCCCGTTCATTGCCAGCCAGCACTGGCAGTTCACCTACCGGGTCGTCGGCTCGGTCAACGGGTTCGAGGAGCACCGCGACTGGTCCATCCTCTTCGCGACCGCCCCCAACAACGACCAGCAGAACATCACGCTCAACTCCTCGTTCGCCGACGCAGCGTACTTCAACAGCCAGCAGTTCGTCGCGGCCGGCATGACGCAGGGCGTCGCCAACCCCAACAACCCGGGCGCGACGCCGTTCCGGGTGCTGAACAACGGCACCTACCAGATCACCACCGGCGCCGGCGCGAACACCGGCGTGCAGATGGACTTCTCGGCGCTCGATGTCCCCGCGACCTGGGCCGTTCGCCAGCCGGGCTCGGCGCGTTTCAACCGTGTTCCCGGCGCTCCCGGCTACGGTGAGAACGACCGGGGCGCGGTCAACAAGGACGGCACGCCGGCGATCGATCCGGTCTCGGGCGATCAGCAGGACAACCTCCTCGCCATCCTCGACAGCCGCACGGGCCTGAGCCTGAACACGAATGTCGCCAACCCGAACGAGTTCACGCTGTTCGACACGCCCGTCACGCTCACCCCCGTCGCGGCGATGGTCAACTACGGCGCCGGCATCCAGCAGATCGACATGTCGGACCTGCGTCACGGCTACGCGACGGGCCGGCGCATCAATGGTGAGAATCTCGAGTTCATCACCCGCGATGTCGGCTCGGGCACCCGCAACGCCTTCGCCAACGGCATCGGCCTCGACCCGTCCTGGTGCGTCGGCGAGAACATCGGGCCGCGCGTGGTCTCATCCGCCGCCGACCGGCTCGGCCCGAACTACCAGCCCTCAAACAAGGGTGGCTCCTCCCGCGTCGAGGCGACCGTGATCAACCACCGCCTGTCCATCGGGCACACCGGCGCCGAGCGCGGCCAGTCCGGCGGATGGCTGACCAACCGGCGCGCCGATGTGCTCGCCGTCAAGGGCGACCTCCGCGGCGGGACCGTCTACGCCCGCCCCAACATCCAGAATGTCGTCGACGGCGGCCCGGACGGGTACAGCATCGTCGGCCTCGGGGGCGTCGTGACCGTCGGTGACCCTCGCAGCGCGCCCGCCAACAAGGGCGGCTGGGGATGGGACCCCTCCGAGATCGGCCCGAACCCCAACCCCAACCCCCAGGTCCGCAATGTCGAGGCCGCGGCGTATGTGAACAACATCACCCGCTCGATCGCCGCCATCACCGCGGTCCCGAATGACCCGGCCAACGCCTTCTCGCCGGGCGAGTTCCTGGCCATCCAGTTCGTGCTCCCCGCGACCTCGTTCAACATCCTCGCCATCAACCCAGACCCCACGGCGGATGTCATCCCCGCGGTCCCGAACCCCGACCGCAACCCGGTCCTGACCGACTTCGTTCTCAACGACCCGAACAACGTGCTTGCGTTGCCGCAGTACCAGTCCTTCAACCAGAACGCCGGTGGGCTCAACCCCCAGCGCACCATCGGGGTTGTGTACTCCGACGGCGTGGCCAACGGCGCCCACTACATCTCGATCGACGGCACCCGCATCGACTACGCCACCTACCTCGGCGACACCAACGGCAACACCCTCATGAACAACCCCCGCAACAAGATCGCCGGAGACTTCAACGGTGACGGGATGCGCTCGCCCGCCGATGTCCCCGACATGATCGCCGCCTGGCGGTTCCGCCACGACGGCGGCAACTGGAACGGCGGCTCGGCCGCCAGCCCGGCCCAGCGCGGCCGCGCCTGCCCTGAGATCCTCGGCGATTTCAACGGCGACGGCAACTTCGACGCCGAGGATGTCCGCTACTGGGCCGACGGCCTGCACATGGTCGACGGCATGCTCGACCGCAAGGCCGGCTTCATCGCCGTGGACCAGGCCTTCGGCGGCAACTTCTTCGGCACCACCCTGGTCACCGGCGTCCCCTACAAGGACGGCGATTCCCGGGGCGACATCGACGGATCGCCCGACACCCGCGGCTGGGCTCCCAACGGCCACGACGGCGTGATCGATGACCGGGACATCGACTCTGTCTGCCGGAACTTCGGCGTCTGGTCCAACCTTGAGGACGCCGTCATGATCGACCTGTCCGCCGACATCAACGGGGACTTGGTCATCGACTACAACGATGTCGTCGAGCTGGTCGTCGAGATCCTCGGCACCGAGATCGGCGACATCAACCTCGACGGCGTCGTCGACCAGCTCGATCTGGACATCGCGATGGCGAACCTGGGCATGGAGGGCGGCTGGGCCATGGGCGATGTCAACTGCGACGGCGTGATCGACGCCGCCGACATCGCGATCATCCAGGCCGCCATCAACGCCGGCTGCATCGCCGACTTCAACAACGACGGCCAGGTCAACTTCTTCGATGTTTCGGCCTTCATGGCCGCCTTCAACGCCCAGGATCCGTCCGCGGACATCAACGGCGACGGGATCTTCAACTTCTTCGATGTGTCCGCCTTCATCGCCGCCTTCAACACCGGCTGCCCGTAACCCGCCCATCGGACCCCGCGCGCACGGCGTCCTGATTTCTCGCCCGCCCGGAACCCCCGGGCGGGTGTTTTCGTGTCTCCACCCGGGGGGAGCAGTGGGGGGGCGGCACGGACGCCGAGCAACTCAGACGGTCTGGCCCGGTAGAATCCCGCGCCCGGCCACGCCGGAATTGACCCGACCCGGAGGATCACGATGCGTAAGCCCTTTTCCCTCGCCGCGTTCGGCATGCTGCTGGCCACCGGCCCCGCGCTGGCCCAGCAGGTCGAGCCGATCGAGTTCACGCTCGACAACGGCATGAAGTTCCTGCTCCTCCAGCGCGACGAGCAGCCCAATGTCATCACCGCGGGCTGGATCACCCCGGCCGGCTCCACCAACGAGCGCCCCGGCATCACCGGCATCTCGCACATGCTCGAGCACCTGCTCTTCAAGGGGTCCGACACCATCGGCACCTCCGATCCCGAGCAGGACCGGGACTTCCGCGAGCGGCTGACCGAGATCCGCCGGCAGATGCGCACCATGGTCTTCGAGGTGCAGTACCCCCGGTTCTTCCGCGGCGAGATCGACAACCCCTGGATGCCCTCTAACGACACCCCCGAACTCAGGGAACTCCGCGCCCGGATGACCCAACTCCAGGACGAGCAGCGCGCCATCACCGTCCAGAACGAGTTCGACCGGATCTACACCGGCGAGGGCGCGTCCGGCATGAACGCCGGGACGGGCCATGATTTCACGATTTACTACATCAACCTGCCCAGCAACAAGCTCGAACTCTGGACCTGGATGGAGTCCGACCGGCTGCTGGATCCCAGCTTCCGCGAGCTGGACGCCGAACGCTTCGTGGTGGTCGAGGAACGGCGCCAGCGCCTCGAGGCCACACCCACCGGCATCCTCGACGAGCGATTCGACGCGATGTTCTGGGTCGCCTCGGCCTACTCCTGGCCGGTCATCGGCTGGATGAGCGACCTGATGGCCTACACCGAGGACGAGATCGTCGAATACTTCGAGACCCACTACCAGCCCGCCAACCTGACCGGCGTGATCGTGGGGGATTTCAACCCCGACGAGGCGCGGCAGCTCATCGAGAGCTATTTCGGGAGGCTCGAGAACAAGCGGCCCCCGCCCGATCCGGTCGTGACCTACGAGGTCCCCCTCCGGGGCGAGCTGCGCTTCTCGGGCGAGTGCGACTGCCAGGACCGCGTCGAGGTCCGCTACCGCGCTGTCCCTGCCGGACACCCCGACGGACCGGCGCTGGATGTGCTCGCCGACCTGCTCAACGGCCGCACCGGACGACTGTACCGCTCGCTGATCGAAGACCAGGGGCTGGCCTCCAGCGCCCGCGCCAGCAACCGCATGCAGCGTTCGGTTGGCAGTTTCTCCTTCTTCGCCAACCCCCGGGGCGGGGCCGCGCTGACCGACCTGGAACAAGCCTGGTACGAGCAGGTTGAGCGGCTCAAGTCCGAGCCGGTCGGCGAGCGCGAGCTGCAGAAGGTCAAGAACCAGGCCGCCGCGGACTCCTTCCGCCAGCTCTCGGACAACGCCAACCTCTTCTTCCAGCTCGCGATCTACGAGGCCTGGGTCGGCTGGGAGGAACTCAACGAGTACCCCCGCCGCATCCAGGAGGTCACGCCCGAGGACATCATGCGGGTCGCCCAGACCTATCTCGTCGACGACAACAAGGGCGTGGCGCTCTACACCCGTCGCCAGGCCGGTGAGCGGCCCATGATCACGCTCGAGGATGTCGAGGCCTCGCTGCCCGAGGAGATCCGCGAGATGATCATGTCCCAGTTCCGAGGCCAGCTCGCCGAACTCGCCGCCGAGACCGACATCGAGAAGCTCCGCGAATCGAGCGAGCAGCTCCGCCAGCAGGCCTCCGCGATGCCGCCGCAGTTCAAGACCATGTTCGACTTCGTCCAGCAGGAGATCGACCGCCGCATCGCGGAGATCGAGGGAGGTGCGGAATGAAACTTCTTTTCCTGACCATGATACTGGCCGGCCCGGCCACATTCGCTTCCGTGGCCACCGCGGGGGACCTCCCGCGCCACCCCGACGAACTGACTTTCCGCGAGCTGGTCTTCGAGCCGCCCGCGCCGGAGCAGTTCCGCCACGAGCTGAGCAACGGCGTGCCGGTCTACATGATCGAGTCGACCGAGTTCCCGCTCGTGACCATCACCTTCAGCTTCAAGGGCGGCGCGTATATGGAGCCCGGGGGCAAGGCCGGCCTCGCCGGCATGACCGGGGCCATGATGCGCCAGGGCGGCACGGCCGATCTGAGCCCCTCGGAGTTCGATGAGGAGGCCGACTTCCTCGCCGCCAACATCTCCGCCTCGGTGGGCCCGACCACCTCGTCGGCATCCATCAACACCCTGACCGCCAACCTGGACCGGGCCATGGAGCTGTTCCTCGACATGGTCCGCGAACCGGGCTTCGACGAGCGCCGGCTCGAGGTCCTCCGCTCGCAGCAGCTCGAGAACATCCGCACCCGCGACGACAACGGCATCCAGATCGCGCTGCGCGAGCTGGCCTTCCTGATGTGGGGCCCGGACCACTTCGAGGCGCGCCAGCCGACCCGGGCCTCGCTCGAGTCGATCACCACCGACGACATGCGGGCCTTCCACGCCCGGATCTTCCACCCCGGCAACCTGATGATCGCCGTCTCCGGCGACATCGATCCCGACGCCATGCTCGCCATGCTCGAGCAGAAGCTCTCCGGCTGGGAGGCGGGCGAGCCCGCGCCGTCCATCCCCGCGCCGACCGCCTCGCCCGAGCCCGGCGTGTACTACTACGAGAAGGACCAGAACCAGGTCCAGGTGCTCATCGCCCACCGGGGCATCGCCCGCGACGACCCGGACGCCGTCCCCGTCCAGGTGATGAACGACATCCTCGGCGGCTCGGGCTTCACCAGCCGCATCACCAACCGCGTCCGCACCCAGGAGGGCCTGGCCTACACCGCCGGATCGGCCTTCTCCAACCGGATCGAGTACCCGGGGCTGTTCATGTCGTACTTCTTCACCAAGACCCCGACCACCGCCCTGGCGACCCGCCTCGTCTTCGACGAGATCGCCACCATCCAGCGCCAGGCGGTCGGCACCGAAGAGCTGGAAACCATCCAGAACAGCCTGATCGAAACATTCCCGCGCAACTTCGAGTCCAAGAGCGCGATGATGAACCTGTTCCTCAGCGACGAGCGCACGGGCCGTGACCCGTCCTACTGGCGCAACTACCGCGACATGGTCCGCTCGGTTTCGCCCGACGATGTCCAGCGTGTGGCCAACGAGCACCTCCGTCCTGACAAGGCCGTCATCCTCATCGTCGGGCCCTGGGACGAGATCAAGCAGGGCAATGTCGACTCCGAGGCCGATCCGTCCCGCGTGGCGACCATGGACGAGTTCGGCCAGGCGCGGCGCATCCCCACCCGCGACCCGGAGACCCTCGAGCCGTCCCGCTAAGCAGTCACCATCCCGAGGAACATGATGCCCGGCACACGCGCCGCCGTGGGAATCCTGATCGTCCTGACGCTGCCGCTCTTCGCGGCGGCGTCGTTTCATTCAGACCGGCAGGGCCACGAACAGCCCGGCCCGCCGCACGCCTTGGTCCGGGTCGAAGGCAAGGTCTTCATCAGCCCGCAGCCCGGCGCCGAGAGCGCCGTCTCGGTCGTGGTCACCAACCCGGGCCAGGCCGAGACCGAACTGCTCGTGCGGATCGAAACGCCGCCCGGCTGGATCGTCACGCCCCGGCACACCCGCCTGCGGCTCGGACCGGGCGCATCCGCCACAGAGTCGTTCGCCTTCCTCGCCCCCGCGCTCGGACTGACCCGGCCCGAGCTGGCCGTCCGAACCGAGCCGGTTGCCCGCACCGACCGATCCACCGCGCCGCCCGAGCCCACACCCATCCCGCTGGCGGTCACGCTGCCCGAGCCGGACCCGCACGCGCCGGCCCGTGGTTTCGTCCGTCTCAACGGATCCTCCGCGATCCGGGTCGACCTGGACGAAACGCCGGACCGGTTCACGCTGGAAGCCTGGGTTCGGGCCGCGGCCCCTGCCGGGCGCCAGGGCCTGATCACCAACACCGAATCGGGCGGGTTCGGCATTTTCTGGTCCGACGGGGACCGCTCGCTCCGGCAGCCGTCCGGCTTCGTCCGCACCGCCGGCGGCTACACGCGCGTCGCCGCCGACGCACCGTGGGACTTCGCCCGTTGGACCCACATCGCCCTGACCTACGACGGCCGGCACGCCCGTTTCTTCGTCAACGGCCGCCTGACCGAGACCGCCGACGCAGCCGTGCCCCGGATCCGCAGCACGCAGCCGCTCTACATCGGCGCCGACACCGATGCCCAGGGTCGCCCGCTGTCGTTCTGGTCCGGGGACATCGACGAGGTCCGGCTGTCCGGTGTGGTCCGCTACGAATCGGACTTCATCCCGAACCGCCGGCACGAGACCGACGCCGGCACGCTACTGCACTTCGCGTTCGACGAGGATTTCGGCCCGGCCTTCCGCGACCGGTCCGGCCACGACCGCCACGGCTGGGCGGCCGGCCGCCCGCGGGTCATCCTTGCGGATGATTAGCCCCGGCCCGGGCGGGCTCGGATGTACGGCACGAGCTCCTCGGGTAGCCGCTTGAGCCCGCGCCGCCTGGCCTTTTCCACCGCGTAGTGCAGCGAATCATGCACACGGTCATGCACCCGCTGGGTGATGTTCAGGTCCCACTCGGCCATCTGGTCCAGCGCGTACCGCCACGCGTGATATTCCTCAAGACACCGCGGCGAATAGGTCGAGAACCCGATCGCGTGGTGCCCGACCTCGTGCAGAAAGATCGCCGCGGACATCGGCCCCTTGGGACGCGGGGCCTCGATCAGCCGGCTGACGGTCCCGTCGCGGTAGCTCACCTGCCACGCCACGCCCGACATGCCCGACCGCCACTTGCGCACCCGGATGCCGTACCGGGCCAGCATGGTGCGGGTCATCAGCTCATACCGGGCCTGGGCGCTGTCCGGCTTGGGCTCGGGCCGGCGCGCCGGGACGGCGTTGCGAGCCGCGGGAGTCACGACCGGCGCGGGCCGCGCCACAGGGGCTTTGGGCCTGATCCGCTCCCGCCGCCCGGGCCGCATGATGTCCCACAGCGTCAGCGTCACACCTCGGCCCCCACGCCGCCCAGCCGGTCTCCGGCCGAGATCTGCCGTCCGTTGGCCCACGCAGCGAAGGTCATGGCTTTCTTCCCCGCCGGCTGCACATCGCGAACGAGGACGGAGGTCCCCGGAGCGCAGGCGATCCGGCCCATCGCCGGATCGATCACCGTGCCCGCCGGGTGTGATTGGTCAACCGCTCCGCCCGGTTCCGCGCGGAGCAGCTTGAGGCCCTGCCCGGCGTACGAGGCGGCCGCCCCCGGCCAGGGCGACAGCCCGTTGATGCGGCAGCGGACCCGCTCGCCCGGCTCGTCCCACGCGATCGCCCCATCGGCCTTGGCCAGCTTGCCCGCGAGCGTGACCTGCGATTCATCCTGTTCGACCGGCCGCAGGGTCCCGGCCGCGTGCTCTCCCAGCACCCGCTCGACCAGATCCGGCCCGTCGAGGGCCAGCAGGTCGTGCAGTTCCCCGGCCGTCTGATCGGGCCGGATGGCCCGGCGGGTCTGGCCCAGCACCAGCCCCGCGTCCATCCGGTCGGCCAGCGTGATCACCGAGTTGCCCGTCTCCGTGTCGCCCGCCAGGATCGCGTGGTTGATCGGCGCCGCCCCGCGCCACCGCGGCAGCAGCGAGGCGTGCAGGTTGATCGCAAACCGGTCCTCCAGCAACGCCCGGCCGAGCTTCTGCCCGAACGCGATCACCACCCACGCGTCGCACGCCCAAGACCGCACCAGATCACGGATCTCGGGCGTGTTGATCTTCTCCGGCTTGATCAGCGCCGTCCCGACCAGATGCTCGGCCGCCCAGAGCCCCACAGGGGTCGGCGTGAGCCTGGACCCGCGCCCTGCCGGCCGGTCCGGCTGCGTCACGACGCCAACCACCTCATGCCGGGCGGCCAGACGCTCAAGCGTCGGCAGACCGAACGCTCCGGAGCCGAGAAAGACGATCTTCATCCTCAAATGATAGTTCGGCGCGGGCCCCCGTCGGCCCGGATCCACGCCCGACGGCCGCGATCACCGGGCGGATTTTTCCATCGCCTTGATCCGCGAGCGGTTGCGCAGCCGGGCCGTCTGGCTCATCCGGTCCAGAATCAGCACCCCGTCCAGATGGTCGATCTCGTGCTGCCAGCACCGGGCCAGCAGGCCCGTCCCCCGGACCCGGACAGTCTCACCCTCCGGCGTCTCGGCTTCCATGGTCACGGTCTCCGGGCGTCGCACATCCCCCCGGATGCCCGGCAACGACAGGCAGCCTTCTTCCGAGGGTACTACCTCCCGGTCCGATTCGACGATCCGTGGGTTGAGCCAGATCCGAGGCCCGTCGCTGGCGCCCGGGGGGTCCGACCCCGCCGTCCGCGCTTCCTCCGGATCCTCGGGCACATCGCACACGAAGATCCGCCAGTCCAGCCCGACCTGCGGCCCCGCCAGCCCGATCCCCTCCGCCCCGCGCATCAGGTCCAGCATGCGCTCGCCGACCACGCGGGCCTCCTCGCCCGGTTCGACCGGGCGCGCCTTGGTCCGCAGGATCTCGGCGGGGTACAGCTGGATGCGGAGCTTCGCGGGATCGACCATGACGCCGCAATCGTATGGCCGGTGTCTGGTCCATGACAGGGTTCTGCGCCCCCGCGGCGTCGTGCGCGTACACTCTCTGCCCATCCAGGAGGTGGTTCCCCGTGGCGATCTTTGGCAAAAAATCGACCCCCCCCCCTCCGCCCACCGAGGGCGGTCCGGACTCCGCCGCGGGCGGCGACGCCTTTAGCCCCAAGAAGGCCGAGGCCTTCTGGAAACACGCCTCGGTCTCGCACGAATCGGGCAACTACGAATACGCCATGCAACTCTGGCTCAACGGGCTGGCCTGGGATCCGACCAACTTCGAGGCGGTCCGCAGCTTCCTCCGCTCGGCCGACGCATTCCTGCAGGAGAACCCCAAGGGCAAGCTCAGCAAGGAGACCCGCGCCGGCCTCAACGCCAAGGGCGATGTGCGGCGATTCGTCGAGTCGCTGCTGGATTTCGGCGTCAAGAGCACCGACGCCGGCGCCGCCCTGCGCGTCACCGAGGCCTGCGCCAAGATCGGCGTCAAGCAGGCGGGGACACTGCTGGGCCAGCACGCGCTGGCGATGGCCCAGCAGGAGAACAAGCCCCGCAAGGACACGTTCGTCAAGCTGCTCGACGCCTTCGAGAAGCTCGAGGCCTACCAGCTCGCCGCCCAGGCCGGCGAGATCGCCACCCGCCTGGATCCCACGGACGGCGCCCTCCAGAACCGTGTCCGCAACATGCTCGCCAAGAACACCATGTCCATGGGCGGGTTCGACGAGTCCGGCGAGGAAGGCGGGTTCCGGCGCAACATCCGCGACGCCGACAAGCAGCACCAGCTCGAGCAGGAAGACTCCGTCTCCAAGTCCGGCTCGGTCAAGGACCAGATCGTCGCCCGTGTCGAGGCCGAGCACAACGAACGCCCGGGCGACCTCCCAACCCTGACCAAGTACGCCAAGGCCCTGCTCGACCGCGGCAAGCCCGCCGACGAACTCAAAGCGATGTCCCTGCTCGGCAAGGCCTACAAGGAATCCGGCCAGTTCCGCTTCCGGAAGATGGCGGGGGAGATCCAGGTCAAACGCGCCCTCAAAACCGTCGAAAAACTCCGCCAGCAGGCTGGCACCGACGATGCCCCCCCCGAGGCCCGCGAGAAACTCGAGGCCGCCGAGCAGGCTCTGCACAAGCTCCAGCTCGAGGAACTCAGGCTCCAGGTCGAGCACTACCCGACCGACCTCCCGCTCAAGTTCCAGCTCGGCAAGATCCTCGCCGCCATCGGCGACCACGACGGCGCCATCGAGCAGTTCCAGCAGGCACAGGACGATGCCAAGATCCGGCGCCATGTCCAGCTTGAGATGGGACGCTCGTTCCTCGCCCTCGACGGCTGGGACGATGCCGCCATCGGCACCTTCCGCGGTGGGCTCGAGGGCATCCCGGATGACTCCACCCCCCTGGGCATGGAACTCCGCTACGGCCTGCTCCGCGCCCTGCAGGCCAAATCCACCCATGACCGCAACCTCGAGATCGCCGAGGAGGCTGACCGGGTGGCCGCCAGCATCGCCATGCAGAAGTTCAACTTCCGGGATGTCCGCGAACGCCGCGAGCAGATCAAGAAGCTCATCGCCGAGCTGAAGGCCTGACCGGTGCCGCAGGCCGTGGCGATCATCCCGGCCCGCCTGGGATCGACGCGGTTCCCCCGCAAGGTCCTCGCCGCCCGGACCGGCCGCCCCCTCATCGCCCACACGGTCGAACGGGCCCTGGCGGCCGCATCCGTCAGCCGCGTGGTCGTCGCGACCGATTCCACCGAGGTGGTCGCCGCCCTGAGCGGCACGGCCGAGGTGGTCATGACACGGGAAGACCACCCCAACGGCACCAGCCGCCTGGCCGAGGCCGCCGGCCTGCTGGGACTGGATCCGGACACACTTGTCGTGAATGTCCAGGGCGACGAGCCGGAGATCGACCCCGCCCTGATCGATGAATCGGTCCGGGCCACCGCCCGTTCGGGCGAGCCGATGGGCACCCTCGCCTCCCCGTTCCGGCCCGGCGAGGACCCCGCCAATCCGAACATCGTCAAGGTCGTCACCCGCCCGCACCCCGACGGCATCGCCCGGGCCGTTTACTTCAGCCGCTCCCTCATTCCGCACGACCGTGACGGCATCGGCCCGGACGGTGGGGCGCTCGCCCCCCTCAAGCATGCCGGGTTGTATGTGTACAGGCGGTCGGCCTTGGATGCCTTCGTGGCCATGCCCGAATCCGGCCTGGAACGGACCGAACGGCTCGAACAGCTCCGCGCCGTCGAGGCCGGCTGGTCCATCGCCGTCGTGATCCGGCCCTTCGAGCACACCGGCATCGACACCCCTGAGCAATACGACGCGTTCGTGGCCCGCCACGCCGCACGCGGCAGCCCGAGCCCCTGACCGGCGTTCAGTTCCGGTTTGCGGACCGGGCCCGGGCTGATAAGATCAGGGATGCCCTCCCCAAACGCCCAGCCTGATCCTTTGCGACCCCGCGATTCGAGCGACCTGCTCGCCGCCGCCGGCGAGACCTCGATGACCAACAGCGAGTACTACTCGCCCATCCCCGACGGCTACCGCTTCGGCCAGCACAAGTATGTGGTCATCCTCGGCACGGTCATGTCCGGCCTGGGCAAGGGCATCTTCAGCTCGTCCATGGCCAAGGTGCTCAAGGACAAGGGGCTGACGGTCTCCCCCATCAAGCTCGAGGGCTACCTGAACATCGACTCGGGCACGCTCAATCCGTACCGCCACGGCGAGGTTTTCGTCCTCGACGACGGCACCGAGTGCGACATGGACCTGGGCACCTACGAGCGCATGCTCGACCAGAACCTCATCAGCCGCAACTTCACCACCGCCGGACGCATCTACACCGAGATCCTCGACCGCGAACGCCAGGGCGTCTACCTCGGCCGCGATGTGCAGATGATCCCCCATGTCACCGGCGAGGTGAAACGCAAGCTCCGCGAGCTCGCCCTCCGCGGCGACGGCAAACGCCCGGCCGACGTCGTCTTCGTCGAGGTCGGCGGCACCGTCGGCGACTACGAGAACGGCTTCTACATCGAGGCCCTCCGCGAACTCGCCTTCGAGGAAGGCCCAGGCAGCGTCTGCTTCGTCGCCCTGACCTATGTCATCGAGCCCCAGGCCCTCGGCGAGCAGAAGTCCAAGGCCGCCCAGCTCGGCATCCAGCGGCTCATGGAAACGGGCATCCAGCCCCACCTGATCGCCTGCCGCGCCGAGAACCGCGTCCAGGCCAAGGTGCTCGAAAAAATCGCGATGTTCAGCAATGTGCCGCTCAAGCGTGTCTTCTCCATGCACGACCGCGAGAGCATCTACACGATCCCCGACGAGATGCGCGCCGACGGGCTCGACCGAGAGATCCTCAGCATCCTCGGCATCCACGACCGCGTCGACATCCGCCACGAGGACCACGCCCGCCAGAAGTGGACCACCTTCGTCCGCGGCCTGACCGCCGAGAAGGACCTGTCCGTCCGCATCGGCATCACCGGCAAGTACGCCGACCTGCGCGACGCCTACGCCTCGATCGACAAGGCCATGGAGCACTGCTCGGCCCACCTCGGTTGCCAGGTCGATCAGGAGTGGATCGAGACCACCGAGATCAACGACAAGAATGTCGCCCAGCGCCTCGCCGATCTCGACGGCGTGATCGTCCCCGGCGGTTTTGGCTCCCGCGGCGTCGAGGGCAAGATCGCCTGCGTCCGCCACTGCCGCGAGACCGGCGTGCCCTACCTGGGCATCTGCCTGGGCTTCCAGGTCGCCGTCATCGAGTTCGCCCGCAATGTCCTCGGCATCGCCGACGCTTTCAGCACCGAGTTCGATCCCATGTGCGGCTCGCCGGTCATCTCCGAACTGCCCGAACAGAAAAAGATCGAGGGCCTCGGCGGCACCATGCGCCTCGGCGCCCAGGATGTCCAGATCACGCCCGGCACGCTCGCCGCTTTCCTCGCCGACGGCGCCACCAGCATCCGCGAACGCTTCCGCCACCGCTACGAGGTCGACCCGTCCTACATCGAGCGCCTTGAGGCCGGCGGCCTGATCTTCTCCGGCCGCCACCCCGAGCAGCCCATCATGCAGATCCTTGAGCTGCCCTCCCGCGCCGAGGGCGAGGAGGGCGTCGCGCCCGCCAAGCCGATCACACACCCCTACTTCATCGGCGCCCAGTTCCACCCCGAACTGACCGGCCGCCCCCTTAACCCCCAGCCGATGTTCATGGGCCTGCTCGCCGCCGCCATCCGCCACCGCTACGCCCCCAACCCCGAACGCTGGGCCGAGATCGCCCGCACCCAGAAACTCCGCCGCTGGCTCCGCGACCCCAACGCAATCCCCTCCACAAAGTAACCCCTACTGAGCCGGGGGCTTTCAGCCCGCGCGGTCGCACAACACGCCAAAGGTCTCCACAGCCCGGTGCCGTGCTCTTCGTCCTCGAAGAGCCCGCCCCCCGCCCATAACCCGCGCCTGGCAAGAAGCGGCCCCTTGCCCGGAACCCCCCCCCCTTCGGGTAAGGTTTGAAAAGAGAGATTCCAACGCCCCCGCCGGACCCGAAACCGCGACCAGTCCGACCCCACCCAACGCGTGCCCATCCAAGACGAACCCCCCCCCAGTCACACCCAATGGTCGCAGCAAAGGGTCGAATCACCAAAAAACACATACCAACTCTCTGCGCCCCTCCGCGATCCTTTGCGCCCTCAGCGGTGAATCCCTGGACGCAACAACACCAGCCCATCCCCCGGCCCCCTTGCCCTCCACGGTGAGACTCAACGCCTCAGGCCCCCGCCCGCCCCAGCGTCTCCCCCGCGTCCCACAGAATGCACGCGCTCAACCGGTCCGCCTTCCCCTGCTGCACCTGGCAGTTGTGCAGCAGTGTCTGCGCGTGCATCAACGCCGCCCCCGATTCCCCCGTGTCCTCCGACCGCGCCGCCAGCACCACGAACACATGGATCCCCCACGGATGGTTCGTCCCGTTGTCCGGTTGCATCTCGGCCACCTGCCACCGCGCCGCGTCGAGCGCCCGATCGATCATCCACCCCTCGCCCCGGTCCAGGCCCAGCCGGAACAACGCGTGCATCGCGCTCAACTCCGTCTCCGTCCGCGACTCGATCGCGATCTCCGCCAGCGCCGGGTCCAGCGGCCCGTCCCCCTCGTCCAGGCCCACCACCCGGCGGCCCGGATCCACCACCGCCCACCACAGCCGGTCGTCCAGGTCCGCCGGCCCGGCCGTCGCCGGCCCGGGGTTCACCCCCAGCGCGGCCGCGAGGAACGGCGTCGCCACCCGCGCCCGGTGCCCACGCTCGTCCGCAAACTCCTTGAGGAACGCGGCCCGCTCGTTGTATGTCGCCCCCGCGTCGGTGAAGGCCTCGCCCCCGATCGTCCGCAACGCCACGGACCGCAGCCGCACGACCCATTCGGCGATCAGTTCAAAGCTCTCGTATTCGTCACGCACGCCCCATCGTACGACCCGCCCGCGCCCGCCGATGCACCGCGCCCCGCTACCCTTCCACCCGTGCGCCTGCTCGAACGCCCCGATCCCGTTTTCACCCGAGGCTGCGTCCTCGTGCCCACCATGGGCGCCCTGCACGCCGGGCACGCCGAACTCGTCCGGCTGGCCCGCGCCCGGGCCGACCGTCGCGCCGCCCGCGTCGTCGTCACGGTGTTCGTCAACCCGACACAGTTCAACGAATCCGCCGATTTCGACCGCTACCCTAGGACACTCGACGCCGATCTCCGGGCCTGCGCCGACGCCGGCGCCGACGCTGTGCTCGCCCCCGCCCCGGACACCGTCTACCCGCCGGGCCGCCCGATCCCCGTGCCCGATCTGCCCGGCGTGGCCACCGAGCCGGGCCTGGAAGACGCCTTCCGCCCCGGCCATTTCGCCGGAGTCTGCCAGGTCGTCTCGCGCCTGTTCGACCTCACCGAGCCCGCGGCCGGCGTCTTCGGCGAAAAGGACTGGCAACAGCTTCAGGTCATCCGCGCCATGACCCTCGCCCAGGGCCGCCCGATCGACATCGTCCCCGCCCCGACCGTCCGCGAGCCCGACGGCCTGGCCATGAGCAGCCGCAACCGCCTGCTGTCCCCCGAAGCCCGCGCCGCCGCCCCGGCCATCCCCCGCGCCATCCGACGCGCCGCGGCGTGCGACCGGCCCGAGCCCGCCGAGCGGGCGCTCACCGACGAACTCACCGCCGGGGGGATCGCCCCGGAATACGCCGTCGTGCGTGACGCCGAGACGCTGCTCGCCCCGTGCGGCCGCTCATGCCGCGTCCTTGTCGCCGCCCGCGTCGGCGGCGTCCGCCTCATCGACAACGCGCCATGGCCGGGACCCTCCGAGGCCCCGGCAACCTAGACTCGCATCATGACCACCACGACGCTGTTGCAGACCCCGCTCCGCGCCTTTCACCTCGACCACCAGGCCCAGATGGTCGACTTCGCCGGCTGGGAAATGCCCCTCAAATACGCCACCGGCGTCCGCGAGGAACACGAGCAGTGCCGCCGGGCCGGGGCCCTCTTCGATGTGTCCCACATGGGCCGCCTGAGCGTCTCCGGCCTACACGCCCGGCGTCTGCTCGAGCGCGTCTGTTCACGCCGCATCGGTGACATGCAGGACGGACAGTGCCGCTACACCCTGATCTGCAACGAGCGCGGCGGCGTGCGCGACGATGTGATCGTCATGCGGACTGAGTCCGACGACTATCTGGTCGTAGTCAACGCCTCCAATCGGCTCAAGATCATCGATCACCTCAGGGCCGTCATCGATGAGCGTTCCTTCAAGGTCAAGCTCGAAGACCGCACCGAGAAGACCGCCATGGTCGCCCTGCAGGGTCCCAAGGTCATGGACCTGATCTCGGGGGTCTCCAAGGAGATCCCCACCCTCAAGCGCTACCGCTTCACCGTCAAGAACCTGATGATCCTCAAGCTGATCGTCAGCCGCACCGGCTACACCGGGGAGGACGGCGTCGAGGTCATCCTGCCCGCCTCGGCCGTCAACATGGCCATGAAGCTCCTGCTCAAGGATGTCGACCAGTCCAAGGCCGACGCGGTGCTCCGCCCCGCCGGCCTGGCCGCACGGGATTCCCTGCGGCTGGAGGCCGGCATGCCCCTCTACGGCCACGAACTCGGCGAGGAGATCAACGCGCTCTCCTGCGGCGTGGATTTCGCCATCTCGCTCGACAAGTCCGAGGAAAAGGACGGCGAGAACTTCATCGGCCAGGACGCCCTCGTCCGCACCCGCGACGCCGGCGGCCCCGAGACCCGTCTGGTCGGCATCGAGATCGAGGGCAAGCGCACCGCCCGCCAGGGCATGCCCATCCTGATCGCCGGCGAGCCTTCCGGCGCGGTCAGCTCCGGCTGCCTGAGCCCGACCCTGGACAAGTCCATCGCGATGGGCTTCGTCAAGTCGGCCCACGCCGAGACCGGCGCCGAAGTCAGCATCGACGCGGGCCGGGCCACGCTGACCGGACGCATCGTGCCCATGCCGTTCTACAAGGCGCCGAAGAAGAAGTAAGCCTCAATGCCCGGCCTGCGGGTTGGGCAGCTCGACCCACTCGCCCTTGGTGTGCCGGACGATCTGCCCGCTGCTCTCGTAGATCACCTGCTCGGCGATGTTGGTGCAGTGGTCGGCCATCGTCACGGCCTGGAAGGCGATGCCGTGCAGCTCGAAGGCGACCTCGACGGTCATCCGCCCGTCGGCCACCCGTTCCTCGGCGTCCCGGGTGATCAGCTCCTTGAACTGGAGCACGGCCCCCTCGCTGGCCAGCACGGCCTTGGCCAGCGTCGGATCCGAGCCGCCGAACGCCTTGACCGCGTCGCGCACGATGCCCACGACCGAGTTGGTCATCACCAGCAGCGTCTTGGGGAACGGCGTGGTCCGCTCGCCGAGCCGGATCACCCGCTCGGCCACCTCGGTGGCGGCGTCGGCGATCCGCTCCAGCTCGTTGTTGACCTTCACCCCGGTCAGGACCGACCGGATCGGGCTGGGGCCCACCTCGCACGCGTCGTTGGCCGACCGGACCAGCAGGTCGACGCACTTGCGTTCGATCTCCACATCAGCCCGGTCGACGATGTCGTCACGGGCGACGATGGACTGGGCCTTTTCCGTGTCGCGTTGGTACACCGATTCGAACGCTTCCGAGGCCATCTCCGTGACCCGCTGACCCTGGCGGGTCAGATCGGAGCGGATCGAATCGAGCTCATCGCGGAACTGCTGGGCGTTAATGGACATAGCCGTCGATCGACCTCTCGCGTCCGGCTCCCCGGACATCTCGCGTCCCCATCCGGCCCTCGCCGGGACTCCACAAGCCTATCCTCGCGCCCGGGCCCGTGCATCCGCTTTCCCTTCGCCCGGCCCCCCAATCAGACGGAGAACCCCAGATGGCTTTCGATATCGACCTCATCCACGCCCGCCAGGTCCTCGATTCCCGCGGCAACCCGACCGTCGAGGTCGAGGTGGTCCTCAACTCCGGCGCCGTGGGCCGGGCCGCGGTGCCCTCGGGCGCGTCCACCGGCGAGCACGAGGCCGTCGAACTCCGCGACGGCGGTCCCGAATGGATGGGCAAGGGCGTCACGCAGGCTGTCGATCATGTCAACGGTCGGATCGCCCCGGAGATCGAGGGCCTCGACGCCCGCGACCAGGAAGGCATCGACGCCGCCATGCTCGAGATCGACGGCACGCCGAACAAGGGCGAGCTGGGGGCCAACGCGGTGCTGGGCGTGTCGATGGCCGTCGCCAAGGCCGCCGCGGAGACTGCCGGACTGCCCCTGTACCGCTACCTCGGCGGCACCGGCGCCAAGACCCTGCCCGTGCCCATGCTCAACATCCTCAACGGCGGCCACCACGCCGACAACACCGTGGACTTCCAGGAGTTCATGATCCAGCCCTGGGGTTTTGACGACTTTGGGGAGGCGCTGCGGGCTGGGACCGAGATCTACCACCACCTCAAGAGCGTCCTGAAAAAGCGCGGCATGTCCACCGCCGTCGGCGACGAGGGCGGCTTCGCGCCGGACCTGAAGGACAACGAGGACGCCCTGAAGGTCATCGAGGAGGCCGTCGCCAAGGCCGGCTACACCTGGGGCGAGCAGATCTTCGTCGCGCTCGACCCCGCCGCCAGCGAGCTGTGGAACGAGGCCGAGAAGGAGGGCAAGACCGGCTACAAGTTCTTCAGCTCGTCCCAGGAAGTCCTCTCGTCCGACGACATGATCGCCCTCTGGGCCGGGTGGTGCGACAAGTACCCCATCCGTTCCATCGAGGACGGCCTGGCCGAGAACGACTGGGAAGGCTGGGCCAAGCTGACCGCCAAACTCGGCGACAAGGTGCAGATCGTCGGCGACGACCTGTTCGTCACCAACAAGGAATTTGTCGAGAAGGGCGTCAAGCAGCGGTGCGCCAACGCCGTGCTTGTCAAGGTCAACCAGATCGGCACGCTGTCCGAGACCTTTGACACCGTCAACTACGCCCACCGCAGCCGCTACGCCTGCGTGCTCAGCCACCGGTCGGGCGAGACCGAGGACTCGACCATCGCCGACATCGCCGTGGCGACCAACTGCGGCCAGATCAAGACCGGCGCGCCCTGCCGCTCGGACCGCAACGCCAAGTACAACCAGCTCCTCCGCATCGCCGAGGAACTCGGTGATCAGGCTGTGTACGGGGCCTCTACCTGGTGGCGGTGATCCGGTGAGCGATCAGCCCCGCCTGCGCGTCATTGGTGAGCGGGCCATCCACGCCGGACGGTCCTACGACTTTGTCGAGCTGTCCGTCGATCATCCCGACGGCGTGCGCCGCACCAAGCCGATGGTCCGTCACCGCGGGGCGGCCTGCATCATCCCGATGCTCGACACGCCCGACGGCCCGGGCGTCGTGATGGTCCGCAACGACCGGGTCACCATCGCGGATTTTCTGCTGGAGTTGCCCGCCGGGGGGATCGACGCCGGGGAGGATCCCGCGGTCGCCGCCGGGCGGGAGCTGGAGGAGGAAACCGGCTACCGGGCCGCAACCGTCGAGCCCCTGGCCCGGTTCTATACCACGCCGGGCCTGACCGATGAGCTGATGCACGCGTTTGTGGCCCGGGGCCTGACCCATGTGGGCCAGCGACTCGAGCCGTACGAGGTGCTCACGGTTCACACCGTGCCGGTCCGCGATCTGCTGGCCATGATCGACCGGGGTGAGCTGACCGACGGAAAGAGCGTCTGCGCCCTGCTCATCGCCGAGCGACGGGGCCTGCTGCGGGCCTGACCGGGATAGCGTTGACCATGCCGCGTGATCCGTGGACAACCGGGGTTTCCGACCGACCCCCACGCGGGCGCATGCCCCAGACCCCGGGCCGGTTCGGCTCGCTCGGCCGGATTCTCGGGGACGGGGAGAACCCGCTTCGCTGGGGCCTGCCGATGGGTCGCGTCGCGGGGATCCGCCTGCGTGTCCACTGGCTCTTCGTTCTGTACATCCTGTCGCAGGTGATCTTCACGCTCCCGCGGCACCAGGCGGGGGTGGTGTTTGTGCTGCCGCTGATGGCGTCGCTGTTCGTGCTGGTGCTGCTGCACGAAATCGGGCATTGCATCGCCTGCCGCCGGGCCGGGGGTGAGGCGGACGAGATCGTCCTGTGGCCGCTGGGCGGGCTGGCCTTCTGCCGCGCGCCGCACGATTGGCGGGCGGAGCTGCGCACCACGCTCGGCGGCCCGCTGGTCAACCTGGCCCTGCTCCCGGTCTTCGCGGGCGCGCTGTTCGCGGCCACCGGGGCCTGGTCCGCCGTGCTGCCCAATCCGTTCGACCTCGGCGGGTCGATCCTCGATCTCGAGACCGCCTACGGCTCGATGCCGTGGTGGCTCATCGCGCTCTGGTCGCTGCACACGGCGAACCTGGTGCTGCTCGGCTTCAACCTGCTGGTGCCGATGTACCCGCTGGACGCGGGGCGCGTGGTCCAGTGCCTGGTCTGGGCCCGTGCGGGCCACCATCGCTCGCTGTGGGTGGCCGCGCATGTCGGCCTGGCGGTCGCGGCCGGGCTGTCGGTGCTGGGGTTGGTCCTGATGGACGGCAAGATGCTGCTGGCCATCGGGCTGTTCGGCGGGGTGGTCTGCTGGATGGAGCGTCGGCGGCTGCAGTTCCTGGCCGGGGCCGAGCCGGGCCTGGATGTCCCCCCCGCGCCGGTCGCCACGGCCGAGCCGGAGGAGGACGACCCCGTCGCGGGGCGCGAGGAGGTCGACCGGATTCTCGACAAGATCGCCCGGACCGGTATGAAGTCCCTGTCCGCCCGCGAAAAGCGGGTCCTCAAGCGGGCGACCGAGCGCAGCCGAGATTCGGAAGGGTCCGGCCCGAAACCCGACCAATGATGTCGGTACGCCCCGGGGGTCGTCGCCGGGGCCGTGATTCAGCCGAACCACCCAATCCACAAGGAGCGGCATGGGCATCTACGACCGGGACTACATCGGGCAGGACCGATCCGGGGGCTGGTCCGGGGGCGGGCGTTCCGGCTTGCCGGGCCGGCGGAGCCCGTGGTCCGTCAACACCTGGCTGATCGTCAGCAACATCGCCATCCATGTCCTGGCCATGACGGTGCTGGCCGCCCGGACCCCCGGCGGACGCCTGTGGTCGGTCCTCCATGAGTACGGCCACTTCTCCACCGCCAAGGGCTTCTTCGAGATCGTCCAGACCCCGACCGGCAATCAGCTGATGCTCAACCTCCAGGTCTGGCGGTTGATCACCTTCCAGTTTCTTCACTCGCCCGAAGCGATCTGGCACATTCTGTTCAACATGTTCGGGCTGTTCTTCTTCGGCCCGATGGTCGAGCAGAAGCTCGGCGGACGCAAGTACCTGGCCTTCTATCTCGTGTGCGGCATCATGGGCGGCGTGCTGTATGTCATGCTCAACCTGCTCGGCATGGCCGGCCTGAACATCCCCGGCGTGCTCAGCGGCGATCCCAGGACCCCGCTGATCGGCGCGTCCGCCGGCGTGTTCGGCGTCCTGATGGCCTGCGCCTATATCGCTCCCAACTCGGTCGTCCAGCTCATCTTCCCGCCCATCCCGCTGAAGATGAAATGGATGGCCTATGGCTATGTCGCCCTGTCGCTGTTCAACCTGCTGACCAGCGGGCGCAACGCCGGCGGCGACGCCGCCCACATCGGCGGGGCCATCGCGGGCTACTTCTTCATCCGCAACTCCCACCACCTGATGGATTTTTTCGACATCCTCGGCAACTCCAAAAAGCCCAAGCCCGACCGCGGCCGGCCCGTCGGCGGCGGCGGCAGACGCGCCGACCCGAAGGCCCCGTCCGAGTCCGAGGTCGATCGCATTCTCGACAAGGTCAGCCGGGAGGGCATCCAGTCCCTGACCGAGAAGGAAAAAAAGATCCTGGAACGGGCCAGCCGGGGCGACCGGGGCTGACACGGCCGTCTCCCTACGCTTCCCACCGCCATGCCCGCCCCCCTCCGGTTCACCATCCACGCCCGATCCGGTCATGCCCGCGTGGGCACGGTCGAGACGCCGCACGGGTCGTTCGAGACCCCGGCCTTCATGCCGGTGGGCACGAAGGGCACCGTCAAGGGCGTGCTGCCCCATCTGGTTCGGGCGACGGGCGCGCAGATCCTGCTCAACAACACGTACCACCTCATGCTCCGCCCCGGTTCGGAGTTGATCCAGCGCTTGGGCGGGGTCCACCGGTTCATGAACTGGGACGGACCAATCCTGACCGATTCCGGGGGCTACCAGGCCTATTCCATGGCCGACATCAACGCCGTGGACGATGACGGCGTGTCGTTCAAGTCCATCGTCGACGGGTCCGTGATCCGCATGACGCCTGAGTCGGCGGTCCGCATCCAGAACGAACTGGGCCCGGACATCATGATGGCCTTCGACGACTGCCCGCCGTCGGTCGATCCCGCCGCCGCGCCGGTCAACCAGGCCCGGCTGCGCCACGCGGCCCGGCGCGACGCCGGCCGCAAAGCGGGTTACGACCACGCGCAACGCCTCGACCTGGCCAACGAGCGCACCGTCCGCTGGCTGGAACGCTGCCGGGCGGCCCACGCCCGCCCGGACGAGCAGGCCCTGTTCGGCATCATCCAGGGCGGGACCGACCTGGGGCGTCGGGACTGGTGCATCGAACGGATCTGCGGCATCGATCTGCCCGGCTACGCCATCGGCGGGGTCGCGGTGGGGGAGACCTCGGATGAGATCGCCCGGGTCGTCCGCCACACCGCTCCGAAAATGCCCCAGGAAAAACCCCGGTATCTGATGGGCGTCGGATACGAGCGGGACATCACCGCGGCGGTCCTGGCGGGGGTGGACATGTTCGACTGCGTCCTGCCGACCCGGAACGCCCGCAACGCCAACGCATTCACCGCCGAGCCGGGCGAGAAGGGCCAGATCCGGCTCAAAAACGCCCGGTTCGCCGAGGATCCCCGGCCCCTCGAGCCGGGCTGCGACTGCCCGGCCTGCGATCCTTCGGCCCACGCCTGGCCCACCCGCGACGGCCTGCCGTTCAGCCGCGCCTACGTCCGCCATCTCTTCCAGGCCGAGGAGATGCTCGGGCCGATCCTGGTGACCCTGCACAACCTCCGCTTTTTCCAGCGCCTCACCGCGGACCTGCGCCGGGCGATCCGGGAGGAGGACTGGGCCGGGTTTGTCGCCCGGCGGCCCCATCTGTCGGATCTGGTCGCGATGGCTTGGGATGGCGGGCCGGGCCCGGCCTGACCCGAACAACCCGGTGACAGACCCTCCGAACTCTTCCCAATAAGCCCGCACAATCGCCGGTCGGGTGTCCTACCATCCCTGCCCGGCACCGGAACGCCGGAAACGGAGCGCTGTGCACATGATTCAGATCAATGCGGCAACCATCGCCTCATGGCCCACCCTGGCCCTCCAGGACGGCCAGGTGCAGGGCGTGCTGGGCGCCGAAGGCGGCGGGGCCGGCCCCGATCAGGGCGGCGCCCCCGGGGCCCAGGGCGTGCAGGGTCAGCCCGGCGGGCTTGGCTGGTTCTTTCCCCTGCTCATGCTGATGATCGCCTTCCTGTTCATCAGCACCATCATGGGCGGGCGCAAGGAGCGCAAACGCCGCGAGGCGATGCTCGGCGCGCTCAAGAAGCGCGACCGCGTCCAGACCGCCGGCGGTGTGATCGGGACCATCATCGAGATCAAGGACAACGAGTGCCTGCTGGAGTCCGATCGGGCGAGCAACACCCGGTTGTGGATCGCCCGCTCCTCCGTCTCGACCGTGCTCCGCTCCGCGAACGCGCCCGCGGCCGAGAACGCCGAACACGACACCGAAAAGACCCAAGAGCCCGCGAGCGCCTGACGCGATCGCCCGAACCGAGGTTCTCCACACATGCGGCACCTAGTGCGGAACATCTGCATCGCGCTCGCTCTGATCCTCTTCGCCGTGTGGCAGGCATACCCGCCCGGCGACAAGATCAAGCTCGGCAAGGATCTCCAGGGCGGTTCGACGCTTGTCTACACGGTGCAGATGGACCGCGCCGAGAACCCCGACGAGATCATCCCGCAGATCATCGAGGTGCTCAAGCGACGCATCGACCCGAACGGTCTGTTCGAGATCTCCATCGTCCAGCAGGGCCAGGACCGCATCGAGATCACGATGCCGCTGCCCGGCGAGCGGGTCAAGGCCCTGCGGCAGGCGTTCGAGGACGAGCTGAACCGGCTGCGGATCGCCTCGATCGAGCCGGCCGAGTTCGAGCGCATGATGCGCCTGCCCGCCCAGGAGCGGTCCGAGGCCATCGACCGCATCTCCGTGGAGAACCCGGTCCTGCGTGAGGAGTTGCTCGGCGCCGTCGACGCTTTCGAGCGTGGTGTCCGTTTCCGCCAGGAACTCCGCGCCGCCGAGCGGAACAACGCCCCCGACGAGGTGCTCGACGAGCTGGCCCGCCAGGCCGCCGAGGCCGAGATCGAGTACGAGGTCGCCCGTGATCAGGTCCGCGCCGCCGCGATCGGCCCGGAGCAGATCCGCCGGGCCCTCGAGTTGCCGGACGAGCAGCGTCGCATTCGGGACGAACGCACCGGCGACATCGTGACGGTCGAGAGCGCCCGCAGCCGCGCCCTGGCCCGGATCCGGGCCGAGAACCCCCATATCTCCGAGCAGCTCGACCGTGTTGTCGAGGCGTTCAACACCTTCTCGGCGCAGCGCAGCTCGCTGGACGACACCTCGGACCTCAAGCGGCTCGTTCAGGCCTCCGGCCAGCTCAGCTTCCGCATCACCGTCGACCCCCAGGCCGGCAGCGGTACCGCGACACACCCCGAGGAGCAGCGCCTCCGCGAGGAACTCCGCGAGCGCGGCCCGCGCCAGGCCCGCGCCAGCGACGCCCGCTGGTTCCGCATCAACCGCCTCGACAACTGGTACGACACCGTCCAGGAGTACGAGGCGATCAGCACGGACCCCGCGGGCTTTTTCCTCAGCCGCGGCTATGTGGTCGAGGAATACGCCGGCAACTATTTCATGCTCGCCTGGGACGCCCGCGGCATGCGCATGACCGGCGACGACGGTCGCTGGCGCGTCGCGCGGGCTTACCAGACCCAGGACCAGCTCGGGCGCCCCGCCATCGGCTTCGAGATGGACCCCGTCGGCGCGGTGCGGCTCGGCGAGCTGACCGGCGACAATGTCAACAACCGCATGGCCGTGCTGCTCGACGACGAGGTCTACACCGCGCCCAACCTGCGCGCCCGCATCTCCAGCCGCGGCATCATCGAGGGCGAGTTCACCCCCGAGGAAATCAACTATGTCGTCCGCGTGATGACCGCCGGCTCGCTGCAGGCCAAGCTCAGCGCTGAGCCGATCTCCGAGTCGACCATCGCGCCCGAACTCGGCCAGGACAACCTCGACGCCGGCACCCTGGCGGGCATGGTCGCCCTGGTCGTCGTGTGCGTGTTCATGATCATCTACTACTTCGGCTACGGCTTCGTGGCCGTCAGCTGTCTCGTGGCCAACGCGATCCTCATCATCGGGGCGCTGGCGCTCTCCCGGGCCGCCCTGACGCTGCCCGGCATCGCGGGCATCATCCTCACCTTCGGCATGGCCGTGGACGCCAATGTGCTCATCTTCGAGCGCATCCGCGAGGAGCTGCGCAAGGGCCTCGACCTGCGCACCAGCGTGCGGCTGGGCTACGAGAAGGCGCTGTCGGCCATCGTCGACGGCAACGTGACCAACCTGATCGTCTGCTTCGTGCTGGCCAATGTCGGCACGCAGGAGATCCGCGGCTTCGCCATCACCCTGGGCATCGGCGTGGCCTGCACCATGATCTCGGCCCTGTTCTTCAGCCGGATCATCATGGTGGTGCTCATCGACAAGCTCAAGGTCCGCAAGATGGGCATGCTGGCCACCGCGGTGCCCGCGATCCACCGGTTCCTCGAGCCGAACATCGACTGGCTCCGCTACCGGGGCGTCTTCGTGATCGTCTCTGCGATCTTCGTGGGCCTGGGCATCGCGATGATCCTCTCCCGCGGCGAACGCATGCTCGACACCGAATTCCGCGGCGGCACACAGGTCACCATGACCTTCCGCGACGGCGTCGAACCCGCCTCCAGAACCGAGATCGAGCAGATCGTCCGGGGTTTGGGCGAGGAAGCGCCCGAGGCCTCGCCCATCCGCCAGTTCCGCATCGCCGAGATCATCGCCGTCAACCCCATCCAGGGCGGGCTGATCTCCAGTACCTTTATTATCAAGACGCTCGACACGGACCGACAGGCGGTCGGCGCCGCGCTGACCGCCGCCTTCCAGGACCGCCTCGACGCGCCGCCGCCGCTCGAGTTCGCCTCGTCCGAGGTGACCGAGGCCCAGATCGCGCCGGTCTACCCGCTCCTGTCCGGCACGCTGGGCGACAATGTGGGCCGGCCGGAGCTGCGCGACAATGTCACCGAGTTTGTCGGCGGCGTCGCCATCCTGCTCGATCATCTTGGACCGAGACAGACCGTCGAGCAGCTCCGCAACCGGCTCAACATCATGCGTGGCAAGGAAGACTTCGTGGATGCCCTCGGCCGCCAGATGGAAGTCCGCGTGCTCGAGGGCACCAACGACGCCGTGGTCTCCGCGGTGGTTCTCACGCTCGATCCGGGTCTGCTCTATCTTGACAACCCTGACGCGTGGCAGTCCGAGGTCGCCCAGCGTGAGTGGGACCTGGTCCGCGCGGCGCTGACGACAAGTTCCGACACCCTGTCGGTCCAGAACTTCTCGCCGGCCATCGCCGCGAGCTTCCGCGAGCGGGCCGTGGTCGCGGTCGTGCTCTCGCTGCTGCTCATTCTGATCTACATCTGGGTGCGGTTCGGCTCGGTGCGGTACTCGATGGCCGCCATCGCGACCCTGGCCCACGATGTGTTCGTCGCCCTGGGCCTGATCGCGCTGGCCGAAATCATCTACGACTCGCAGGCCACCTGGCTCCAGAACGCCGCGCAGGCCGCCCTGATCGAGCCGTTCAAGATCGACCTGACGCTCGTCGCCGCGATGCTCACCATCATCGGCTACTCGCTCAACGACACGATCATCATCATGGACCGTGTCCGCGAGAACCGCGGCAAGCTGTCCTACGCCACCCGCGATGTCGTCAACCTTTCGATCAACCAGACCATCAGCCGGACCGTGATCACCTCGGGCACCACCATGCTCGCGGTGCTGATCCTCTACATCTACGGCGGGACCGGCGTCCGGGCCTTCAGCTACACCCTGCTCATCGGCGTGCTGTTCGGGACCTACTCCTCGATCGCCGTGGCGGCCCCCTTCATCTGGAGCCGCAAGGCGGACAAGTCGGGCGCCTTCGAACCCTTGCCCCGGCCGGACGACACCCCGATCTGACCGACCTTCCCCGGTCTGAAGGCCGGGCTGGGCGTGGCCCGTCGAGGCCGGTTAAGATGGGGTATGGGCGTGATGGACGAACGCTCGTCGCGGATCTTCGTGGGCGTCTGCCTGCTGGTTCTCCTGTGGATCGGGACCTACTGGGTTTACGACCCCAGCCCCGGCAGGGCCGCGCCGTCGATCAGCTTTGATGTGCCCGAGCAGGCGAGCCCTTCGGAGCCTCGCGCCGAGCCGTCCCCAGCACAACGGCCATCGCCCCGGCCCGAGCCCGCGCCGATCACCTTCAAGCCCCCGCCCCCCACGCCGGACCCCGATCCCGGCCTGCGTGTCGCCGCCCCCCAGTTCCGTGAGCACACCGTCCGTGCCGGGGAGACCTTCGAGACCATCGCCGCCCGGTACTTTGGCTCGGAGCGGTACGGCCCGGTGGTGGCCCGCGCCAACCCCCTGCGTGATCCCAGGCGTTTGCGCGCCGGGGATGTCGTGCGGGTCCCGCTCGATCCCGGCAATGTGCAGGGCGTGTTGGTCCGGGCCGACGACGGCGCGCCCGCCGAGCCCCCGCCCCCCGAGACGCCTCCCGATGTGGAGTACATTGTCAAGGCCGGCGACTCACTCAGCCGCATCGCCCAGTCGTACTACGGCTCGGTCCGGCATGCCGATTTCATCTTCCAGGCGAACCGCGATGTCCTCTCCAGCCCCGACCGGCTCCGCGTCGGCCAGGTCCTCCGCCTCCCGCCGCTCCCGTCCGAAGACTGAGCGGCGGCCCCTATCATGCCACCCATGCCCAAAGCCCCGAGCGAACCCATCCAGCAGCCGGTCTACATCGTGACGGGCGGGGCCGGATTCATCGGCTCCAACCTCGTCGCCGAGCTGATGCGTCGTCATCCCGACGCCCACATCTATGTGGTCGACGACTTCCGCACCGGCTCCTACGCCAACATCGTCGAGGCCTGCGAGCGGGCCGGGGTGGGGCCGTTCACCGGCACCGTCATGCCCGACGACATCGCCGAGCTGAACTGGCAGCCGGCCATCGAGGGCCTGCAACCGCGGGCGGTCTTCCACCTCGCCGCCATCACCGACACGCTCGAGTTCGACGAGAAGAAGATGCTCGGCGTTAACACCGAGCCGTTCTCCGACATCCTCGACGCCTGCGCCGGGGCGGGCGTGCCCCTCGTATACGCGTCGAGCGGCGCGACCTACGGCACGCCGCCCGAGTCCGAATCGCGCACGCCCTTCCCCGAGTCCGCCGCCGGCGTTCCCCAGAATGTCTACGGCTTCAGCAAGTGGCTCATGGACGCCGAACTCGTCCGCCATTTCGAGAGCTGTCGGCGCGAGGGTGAGCGTCTGCCGCATGTGGTGGGCCTGCGGTACTTCAATGTGTTCGGGCCCGGCGAGGGCCGCAAGGGCAAGATGGCCTCGATGGTCTGGCATCTGACCAACCAGATCCTCGACGGCAAACGCCCGCGCTTGTTCAAGCACGGCGAGCACGAGCGCGACCAGGTCTTCGTGGACGATGTCGTCGCCTGCACCCTGGCCGCCGCCGAGAAGGGCGCCGCCCCTGGCGTCTACAACTGCGGCTCGGGCCGGACGACCTCGTTCAACCAGATCGTCGAGGCGATCAACGAGGCCCTGGGCACCGGCGTGGAGCCGGAGTACTTCGACATGCCCGCCGAGATGATCGCCACCTACCAGCATTACACCTGCGCCGACATGAGCGCCGCCGCTCAGGCCTTCGGGCACCGTCCGAGCTGGTCCCCCATGGACGCCATGATGAAATACGCCCGACAGATCGTCGCCGACCGCCAGCGGCTCGGCCTGCCCATCCGGATTGACAGCGTGAGCAGCGGAGCGACGGCGTGACGATCAAACGGGTTCTTGTGACCGGCGGCGCGGGCTTCCTCGGCTCGCACCTGTGCGAGCGTCTGATCGCCCAGGGGCACGATGTGATCTGCGCCGACAACTTCTTCACCAGCCAGAAGACCAATGTCCAGCACCTGCTCGACCACCACAACTTCGAGCTGATCCGCCACGACATCACCCACCCGCTGTGGCTGGAGGTCGACGAGATCTACAACCTCGCCTGCCCCGCCGCCCCGGGCCACTACCAGTACAACCCGATCAAGACCATGAAGACCTCGGTCATGGGCGCGATCAACATGCTCGGCATGGCCAAGCGGTGCAACGCCCGGATTCTCCAGGCCTCCACCAGCGAGGTCTACGGCGACCCCGAGGTCCACCCCCAGCCCGAGTCCTACCGCGGCAATGTCAACCCCATCGGCCCCCGCGCCTGCTACGACGAGGGCAAGCGTGCCGCCGAGACGCTGTTCATGGACTACTACCGCAAGCACCGGCTGGACATCCGGGTCGCGCGGATCTTCAACACCTACGGGCCGCGCATGCACCCCTTCGACGGGCGCGTCGTGTCCAACTTCATCCGCCAGGCCCTCGCCGGCGAGGACATCACCATCTTCGGCGACGGCTCCCAGTCCCGCTCGTTCTGCTACCGGGACGATCTCGTCGAGGGGCTGATCCGCCTGATGGAGGCCGAGGGCGAGGGCATCCACCTGCCCATCAACATCGGCAACCCCGGCGAGTTCACCATCCGCCAGCTCGCCGAGATCACCATCGAGCTGACCGGCTCGTCCAGCAGGCTCGTCTTCGAGCCCCTGCCCGAGGACGACCCGACCCAGCGCCAGCCCAACATCGCCCGGGCCAAGCGTCTGCTGGGCTGGGAGCCCACCGTCCTGCTCCATGAAGGCCTCAAGGACACCATCGCCTACTTCCAATCCATCGAGTTGTCCGACTTCCGGGCCCCGACCCCGAACTACTAGAGCGGTTCTACGCCGGATGTAGCGTGTAGCCGCAGTGTCGGAAGCAGTTG
>JAFIFX010000001.1 GCA_020831805.1 Planctomycetota bacterium
GCGCGGGGGTTGTTGCTCTTGGGGGGGGGGCTGGACCTGGGGGGGTTGGGCGGGGGGGGGGGGTAGCCGGGGGTGGGGGGGGGGGGGGGCGGGGGGGGGGGCTGACGCCCCGCGGCGGGTTTGTTGATGGCTCAGTCTATATAGAGGAGAAGCATGATGACTCGGAAGGTCTTTGCGGGACGTGACGGGATGACCAGGAAGATCCGGTTGCTCGCGAGCAACTGTGCGGGCGCGACGGATGGTTTTTCACGCACACTGCTGATCGCCGTGTCGGCGCCGGACCCTGTAGGGACGCCGGACTGCGAGATGGCGGGACCGCGTGCGATCCGGATCCAGACGCTCGATGACGGCATGACCAGCTCCGATATCGCGCTGCTCATGGGCACGATCTACGGGCTGCTCGACACGATCGAGGACGACTACACGCGCGAGTTTGGTGAGGAGTTCCGCGACACGGTCGATGCGGCGCGGGAGTCACACGGGCACGCGATTGGCGTGGCGGTGGTGCCGGTTGAGCCGTCCACGTCCAGGCCGTGGAAGCGGCGAGCGCCGGGTGATGGTGATGTCGATCTCCGGATCACGCACTGAGGCCGATTTGTGCATGGATTCGGCGGTATTGCGGTCATTTTTGGTCAAAAAGAAGGAGTCTTCGCGTGGCTCATGGAATGGGGAAGGGCAGGCCACGCCGGCCGCAGGATGGCGGCGGCTGCGACGGGGGGAGTGTTTCCCGCCCTCGCGGTCGTCCGTCGCGGCCGGTTTCGGTCGCGGTCTCGTACAGACCGCGTTCCGAAGAGGAGAAAACAGCAACAAATGACGCCCTCCGTCTCTTGCTCCGCGAGATGGTCCGCAGACGGATGGGCTCTATATAGGAGGGGGAGCCATCATGGAATCTCCAAGACAACAGGGCAGACGGATCAAGCCCATCATCAGGTGCTCGACCAACGAGCAGAGCGAGCGGTCACCGGACGACCAGCTCGCCATCATCCGGTCCTGGGCGGAAAGCCGCGGGGACATCGTGCTCGATGCGGTCCGCATGGAGGGGCGTTCGGGCAGCCTGCGGAGCAACATGGATTGGGCGGTGGACCAGGTCATCGCCGCCGACCGTGCCGGCGAGCGGGTCGACGCGGCCGTGGTCTACGACCAGAGCCGGATGGGACGCATCGGGGGGTTCGCCTTCGGTGCCCACAAGCAGCGGCTGGAGGACGCGGGCATCGGCTACATCGCCATCGACTGCCCGATCGAGGGGCCGCACGCGGACTTCATCCAGTTCGCCAACGCGGAGGCGGCACGGGCCCACGCGATCAGCATCGCGGCGAGCTCGGCGCGCAGTTCGCAGATCTCGCTTGAGCGGGGCCTTCGGGGGCACTCGACGCAAGCACCGTACGGTCTCGACCGGCTCTATCTCAACGCGAAGGGCGAGGAGCTGTTCGCCATCCGTAAGCTGGCCGACGGCACCAGCCTGCGGCTCGATCCCCGGACCGGGGCCGAGTTGGAGCGGTACCCAAAGGGCGTCCGGCCGTACCGCAAGGGCGGATTGGAGACCGCGACGCTGTGCCCGGGGGCGGACGAGTTGCGGGAGGTGGTGATCGCGATCTATCGGATGCGGCACGAGCAGGATTGGAGGGGGGCGAGGATTGCCCGGGAGCTCAACGACTGGGGCATCCCTTCCCCACGCGGGCGGCATTGGATGCAGGATGTCGTGAACAGCATCCTGGTGAACGAGGTCTACACCGGGTTCGCGTACGCCCATCGCTATACGGACGGGATCTACTTCCGCCACAAGGAAAAGGCCCCCGAACGGGTCAGCGGGCCCGGCGGCCGCAAGGTGCGGGGGCTGCGGCCACGCGACGAATGGTTCCGGGTGGACTATCCGCGGCTTGCCGAGTACCTGCCCCCGGACCTCCGTGAGGCGGCGATGGAGTGGCAGGAGGCATACTGGGAGCGGTACAAAGACGGGCACATCAAGAGTCCGGAGCGGGGCCAGCGGCCGCAGCACCCGCTCTCGGGCATCATGGTCGAGTCGACGACCGGCGCGCCGATGTCCTGCACGCGGAGCGGCCGGCACGCAAGGCTCTACTACTTCCTTAACGGCCGGCACCGGCACTCGTCCGAGAAGACGGTCCTCCGCCGGCGGCTGCCGTCGGCACCGATCCATCGGGCGATCGCGGAACAGATCGAGATGCTGATCTGCGACGACGGGAGCCTCCGCGACATGCTGCGGGCCGAGATCAGGCGGCAGGAGCAGGAGCGGCGCGCCGCGGACGGTGAGGCCGAGTCGCTGCGGGCACGGTACGAGAAGCTCGGCCGGAAGTTGGCCTCACAGATCGATCTCCTGGGTGAGGACGACGACACCCTCATGCGGGACAAGATCGAGCAGACCAAAGCCCAGCGGCGGGCGGTGCAGGAGCGGCTCGCGGAGATCGATGAGGGGCCGCGGCTGACGGCGGCGGAGACGGACAAGCTCGTCGAGGGGCTCGTGGCCGATCTGCAAGACGAACTCGCCGCCTTCGCGGAGGCGGGCGATCCGGCGTTCCGCAGGCTCACCGAGACGCTGATCAGTTCCGCGATGGCCGATCTTGAGAAGGGCGAGGTCGCGATCGAGTTCGCGGTGCCGGCCTCGATGATCGAGCGGCGAGTTATGGGTATGGGTCGTCCCTGCGGACCCAAAGCACTGACCCATACCCATAAATGGCGGCCGCTGGTCGCCGGGCGTCTAACTGTCTTCCTGCCAAAGCGTTGCGGCAAGGGTTGCTGGAAGCCATTCGTGCCTCAGGGCTGCGACGAATGCCGCCGCCAGCGGCGGGCGGCCTGAGGGCCGTTGGCCGGTCGGGCTGAATCCGCATGGTCGTCCCGGTCTCAACGGGCCGGGACGGCCTTCAGAAAAAAAATTCGGCGACGGCTCCGCCGTCGACCGTACCCGGGGAGGCGTGCATGTCGAGCAGCAGGGACGGGGAACTGACGGACATCGAGAAATCGTGGTTGGTCGCAATCGACGCCTTGCTGACCCAGAACACGGCTAACGCTCACGCCATGGCGGCGGGGCGGATGGTCGATTTGTGGGAAACCGGCGGAGCGGCGTTCCGGCATCAGTTGGGCGAGCGGGCGGCGGCGTGGCTGCGGCGGCACTCGCAGTTGACCAAGATGATGGCCGACACGACGGGGCCGTGCCACCGGCTCATCGAACTGATGGAACGACCAGACCGCACGCCGGAGCGGCCGAAGCGGCCGCGGCGGGGCCCTTCGCGGCCCGTCCGGCCGAGCCACCGGGGGCATTGTCATCGGGGGCGGATCCGGGATGCGGAGGTCGAGAAGTTCATGGCACTGATCGACGAGGAGGGGATCAGCGTGGTGTTCGATCCGGGGGTCAGCGTGACCACGGACGATGTGTTGTTCAAGCCGCCACTGATCACGCTGGATGGGGTGGGCGTGTTCCATGAGCAGATTGCCCCGGTGTACCAGCGGGGGGACATCGAGCGGGTGTGGGATCCGGTCGAGCGGGCACCGGCGATCGCGTTGGCAATGGATCTTGCTCTGTTGGCGATCAGCCGGGAGAAGAAATGGACCTGGGTGATCTGCGATCGGCACTTCCAGCGGCTGCCTTGGGGGCACCCGTGCAAAGCGGGGCCAGAGGGGCGGCCGGGGTGGAAGGTGGTAACGGGGGCACTCGAAGCAGCCGGGCTGATTGGGCGGAGGAGGGGGCAGACGTGGCGATTGACACTGGCGGGGAAGCAGGCGGCGGAGCGGGCATTAGCGGTTTGGCGACCACAGTAAGACATCCGTCGTGCGGGGACCGCACCAGTCGTCTCGGGCGAGCCACACCCATTCGGATACCGTACAGATATGCAGCGAGGCCCTGCTGAAAATTTGTAGTGGACCTACTTAATTCTACTTGACGGGCATTCTCAAAAGTGGTACACTGTAGCGGGTCTACATCGTTCCGGAAGATGTGGCCGCATGGGCACCCGCTCATGTTAACAGAATCGCCCCGGAGCGGCATTCGCCTGCTTGCAGAACACCTCGATGGCCACTCGAACAGCACAACTCGAACGGATCGCCGAGGTCTTCAGCGGCCACTACGAAAAGGGTAGTGCCCAGGACGAGCCGTCCGGGACCCACCGGCTGGTCTTCATTGGATCGATCGACCCGGACCCGGGCCACCGCCTGCTCCGCGACCGGTGCCCCAGGTTCACGCCGGGGAAAGAACCTGGCGATGCAGTCCTTCGTCATGGCGACCTTGTCATCCCTGCCCGCGGCGAGCGGCACGATGTCGCCCTTGTGGACGGACACTCAGGCCGCCGCCCGCTGGTCGCCGCGTCCTTCCTTCATGTCATACGGGTGCATGATGGCGACGCCGACCCGGGATACCTCGCCTGGTGGCTCAACCAGCCGCAGGCGCAGGCAGGTCTTCGCGACTGCACCCGCGGCTCCAAGATCCCATTCCTTTCTCTCAAGGCAACGCGGGCACTTGAGGTTCATCTGCCCCCGCTCGACGTTCAGCGTCGCATTGCCCAGTTCCACCGTCTTGCCGTCCAAGAGTTTCAGATCATGACGCGCCTGCGTGATTCGAGATCGCGTTTGAACGATGCGCTCGCCCACGAAGTCGCCACAGGAGCCCTCCGCACATGAGCCAGATCAAGCACACCACTAAGCAGATCGCCGACGCCGTTTGGGCCGCGTGCGACACGTTCCGCGGGGCCGTCGATCCGGCCAACTACAAGAACTACGCCCTCACGATGCTCTTCCTGAAGTACCTGTCCGACATGATGCTCGACCGCCGGGAGGAGCTGTTGGAGAAGTACAAGGGCGATGAGGCCCGTGTCGAGCGGGCGCTCCGCAACGAGCGTTTTCAACTGCCCAAGGGGTCTGACTTTCGGGACCTCTACGCCAGCCGTGACGCCGACAACATCGGCGAGCTGATCAACATCGCGCTGGCCAACCTCGAAGACGAGAACAAAGCCAAGCTAGAGAATGTCTTCAGCAATGTGGACTTCAACAGCGAGTCCGAACTCGGCGAGACCCGCGAGCGGAACGCCCGCCTGAAGAATGTGCTGGAGGACTTCAACAAGATCGACTGCCGCCCCTCGCATCTCGCCGGGCGCGACACCATCGGGGATGCGTACGAGCGGCTCATTGGCTGGTTCGCCGCCGGCGCCGGGAAGAAGGCGGGGGAGTTCTACACCCCGCCCGAGGTCTCCACCCTCCTGGCCAAGCTGCTCAGGCCCGAGGATGGTGCCCGCATCCTCGACCCCGCCTGCGGCTCGGGCTCGCTGCTGATCAAGGTCGCCCGCGAGATCGGGTCGGACAACTTCGCGGTCTTCGGGCAGGAGTCCAACGGCTCCACCTGGGCCCTGTGCAAGCAGAACATGTTCCTGCACCGTATGGACCAGGCCCGGATCGAGCGGTGCGACACGCTCCGCTCGCCCAAGCTGCTCGACGACGACGAGTTGATGCGGTTCGATATCGTGGCCGCCAATCCGCCTTTCAGCCTGGACAAGTGGGGCCAGGAGGACGCTGAGAAGGACCGCTTCAACCGCTTCTGGCGCGGCGTGCCGCCCAAGAGCCGGGGTGACTACGCCTTCATCAGCCACATGGTCGAAACCGCTCTGGAGGGCCATGGGCGGGTGGGTGTGATCGTGCCCCACGGCGTGCTGTTCCGCGGCGGGTCCGAGGGCCGCATCCGCCGCAAACTCATCGAAGACAACCTGCTCGACCTCGTCGTCGGCCTGCCGCCCAACCTCTTCTACGGCACGGGCATCCCCGCCGCGATACTCATCTTCGACAAGTCACGGAAGGGCGACGCCAAGCGGGACACGGTGCTCTTCATCGACGCCAGCCGCGAGTTCGAGCAGGGCACCAACCAGAACCGCCTGACCGAGGTGAACATCAAGCAGATCCTCGCGACCTACGAGGCCTACGAGAGTGTCGAGAAGTACGCCCACGCCGCGACGGCAGAGCAGCTCGCGGAGAACGACTTCAACCTGAACATCCCGCGGTATGTCGACACTTTCGAAGACGAGGAGGAGATCGATATCGAGGCGACGCAGGCGGAGATCGACCGGCTTGAGACGGAGCTGGCTGAGGTTCGCGGCAAGATGGCGGCAACGCTGAAGGAGCTCGGCGTTGGCTAACCTTGGTGCTCACTTCCAACCACTTGCGACCTTGTGCGTACCAAAAAACGGGCTGCAAACCGGTCCCTTCGGTAGTCAGTTGCACGCGAGCGACTATGTCGCCGAAGGCATTCCTGTCGTCATGCCGCAGGACATTCGGGCGGGGAGAATCCGCACGGACAAGGTTGCTCGGGTGAGTCCGGAGACGGCCGAGCGTCTGGGTCGTCACCGCCTCCGTCTTGGAGACATCGTCTTCAGCCGGAGAGGCGATGTCAGCCGATACGCGATCGTTCGGGACCGAGAGGCGGGCTTCCTCTGCGGCACGGGTTGTCTGCGTGCCCGACTGAGTGGCGGGATTGAGCCGGACTACATGGCGGCCGTGCTGGAAGCGGGCGATGCTGGCAGGTGGCTGACGGACAACGCCGTCGGCCAGACCATGCCGAACCTAAATGTCGAGATCGTCGGCGAGCTCCCGGTGCCGATGCTGGATGCTGCCGGGCAGACTCTATGTACCCGTGTGTTGAGAGTCTGCCGCTCGGCAGAAGCCCGTTACGCGCGCGTCGTCGCTTCGAAGCGACTTCTTCTCCGCGGCCTGATGCAGCAGCTCCTGGCCGGCCGCCGCCGCGTGCCGGCGTTCGCGGGAGAGGCGCGGGAAATGGTCCGCTTGCGTGATGTGCTCAAGGAGTCAACTAAACGAAATCGTGGAGCCCTCGCAAGCGACTCTGTGATGGCGGTCAACAAGTTCCACGGCTTGATCCCGATGCGTGAACGGACCATTGCCGATGACCTGGGCCGATACAAAATCGTACCACCCGACGCTTTCGCATACAATCCAATGCGTGTAAACATTGGCTCGATTGCTCGGTCTGGATTTGAGCACCCGGTGCTTGTGAGCCCCGACTATGTCGTATTTGAGTGTTCTGGCTGCGACGCTGGTTACCTCGACCATTTGCGTCGCAGTGATCTATGGCGTCGCCACATGGTCATTGCGGGCAACGGAAGCGTCCGTGTCAGGATCTATTTCAATGACTTGGCACAGATGAAGGTCATGCTGCCGTCCTTGGCCGAGCAGCGTGCCATCGCCGACATCCTCGACACCGCCCACCGAGAGATCGAGCTGCTCGAACAGCTTCGCGAGCAGATTCAACTCCAGAAGCGTGCCCTGATGCAGAAGCTGTTGACCGGCGAGATCCGTGTGCCCGCAGAGGCCACCAGGGGATCATGAATCAGTACCGCAAGCCTGTTCCTGAGCCATTTGCCATTATGAGAACGACTATGGACGACCTCCTCTTCTACAACGACCGCCGGATCGACCTGTCTGATGTGCTCCGTGCCCAGACCGAGAAGATGAAGGCCGACATTGCGGACACGCCAGCGGCTCGCATGAACGGCGGAACGGATGAGGAGCTGATCGAGCACTTCATCTCGAAGTACGAGATTGAGCCCCTGCATATCCATGAGGACCAGGCCGAGGCGGATCACAAGGAGACGAAGGTCGATGTCTCCCACGATCACTTCCGACGGTTCATCCGGGAGGGCAGCGGGCCGGTCATGGTGAAGGGGGACGCGATCTCGATCCGCGTGCCCTTCACCGGCGACGCCGAGCTGTTCAAGTACACGCCGAGCACCCGGAGCTTCAACCCGCCCCGTGGCCGCGTTCATGGGTCCGGTGGGCTTGGCGGGACGGTCACGCTTTCGCTCGCCCTGCCGTCAGACACGGGAGACGCGGACCGGTTCAATCGGTGGATCAAGGAGCAGCTCGACGGACTCAAGCAGTACGAGTCCTGGATCAGGAATGATGTGACGCGATTCAACAACGAACTGCGGCAGCACGCACAGCACGCCGTGACGGCACGGAGGCAGCAGCTTGAGAAGCAGGGCTCCCTGCTCGGCAAGCTCTCGATTCCAATTCGTCCTCGATCTGACGCCCCGAGCCCGACGCCGATCCCGATGCCGAAGAAGGTGGTCAAGCCGCTCCCAAAGTCGCGGCCGGTTGAACAGGAGTACGGCATCAGCAACGAGGACTACGAGTACATCCTGAAGATCATTCGCCAGGAGTCACGCTCGTTTGAGTCGACACCCGCCACATTCGCCGGGCTCGGCGAGGAGGCGTTGCGGGATGTGGTTCTTGCACACCTCAACGGGCACTTTGAGGGGGCCGCGGCGGGTGAGCGATTCCGTAAGCACGGAAAGACCGACATCTGCATCGAGCATGAGAATCGGGCGGCTTTCGTCTCCGAGTGCAAGCTTTGGAAAGGCCCGAAGGCACTGCACGAGGCGGTTGATCAGCTTCTTGGCTATTTGACCTGGAGGGACACGCGGACCGCACTGATCTTGTGGAACAAGTCCGTTAAGGACTTCGCGAAGCTCCAAAGCGACCTCGCGTCGCATCTGGAAAGCCACCCGAAGTTCGTGCGATCGGCAGACAGCGGACAGCCGGGCGAGTGGCGTGTCATCATGCAATCTGAGTCCGATGACGGCAGGGACATCCTGATTCACATCTTCCTCGTCGATCTGTCCCCGGGAGAGTCGGCATGACAACGCCCGAGCTGCTGGATTTCAACGACGCGATCAAGCGGTGCAACAAGCCTCCGCACGCATTGCTCGGCAACGGTTTCAGCGTGGCGTGTCGACCGAACCTGTTCAACTACAGCCGCCTGCTGGATCAGGCCAACCTCGCCGATCGCCCGCAGGCTCGTGAGGCGTTCGATCGGCTCGGCACGACCGACTTCGAAATCGTCATGAACGGCCTCTCCCGTGCCGCCGAGCTCGCCGAGGTGTACGCCACCTCCGATGCGACGCTTGCAGCCCGATTCCGCGAGGATGCGGAGGCCCTAAAGGAGGTCCTCGTCCAAACTATCGCCGGATCCCACCCGGATCGGCCAAAAGCGATCACAGATGAGGAGTGCGCGGCGGCCAAGCGATTTCTTGGGAACTTCCGCGGCAAAGGTGATAAGCAGAAAATTTACTTGCTCAACTACGATCTGTTGACCTATTGGGCGTTCATGCGATCCGATGCTGAGCCGCAACTCCAATTCGATGACGGATTTCGGCAACCAGAAGACGGGCCAGAGGAATGGGTCGTATGGGATTCCAACCGCCACAAACAGGATCTCTTTTACCTTCACGGTGGACTGCATATCTACCAGTCCGGGCCCGAGATCCGCAAGTTCACCTGGTCGAACACCCGTATTCCGCTCATGGATCAGATCAGGTCTGCCCTCAACGACAACCGATTCCCGCTGTATGTCGCGGAAGGTACTTGGGAGGACAAGCTTTCGCGCATCCGCAGGAGTGACTTTCTCGGCCGAGGTCGGCGGAGCTTTTGTCAGATAGGCGGATCATTGTTTATCTATGGACTGTCCCTCAGTGACAACGACGACCACATTTTGCACGCGATCGCTGGGGGTAATGTGGAACAGATCTTTGTCTCCGTATATGGCGACGCGAAGACCGAGGCGAATCGAGCATTGATTGAGCGTGCGCTGACCCTGTCCGACCGGCGACAACAGGCGCACGGCGGCAAATACGTCAAGGCGCTGGACATCCGGTTCTTTGATGCCGAGTCGGCGCAGGTTTGGAGCATCTGATGATCAATCTCCCTTCAACACCTCGTTCGGACGAGGACGCCACCAGTCAGCTCCCGGCTCTGAAGGTGCTGATCAACCTCGGCTGGCGCTACCTGACGCCCGAGCAAGCGCTCGCGCTGCGGGGTGGGCGGACATCCGATGTCATCCTCTACGGAGTTCTCGAAGACTGGCTCCGGACGCACAACCGCATCGAGTATCGCGGCGAATCGGTCCCGTTTACCGAGGCCAACATCGCGTCGGCCATCGCCAACCTACGGGACGAGGAGGACGATGGGCTCGTCCGCACCAACGAGAAGATCTACGACCACCTGCTCCTCGGCAAGTCACTCAAGCAGACGGTGCTCGGGGACAGCAAGAGCTTCCAGCTCAAGTACATCGACTGGGATGTACCGGAAAACAACATCTTCCATGTGACCGAGGAGTTTCCGGTCGATCGGCCCGGCTTGCAGAAGACCTATCGCCCCGACCTCGTGCTTTTCGTCAACGGGATCCCGCTGGGCGTGATTGAGTGCAAGCGCGGGGACACCGGACCGGGAAAGCCGGCCCCGGTGATCCAGGCCATCGAGCAGCACATCCGGAATCAGAAGCCCGACGGCATCCCAAAGCTCTATTGGTATTCACAGATTCTTGGAGCGTTTTCCCCGGCGGGTACGCCGCTGGCGGAAGGGGCCTCGGACGAGTACAAGTCCGAGGCCAAACTCCCCGCCCGCTACGCCACCACGGGAACGCCGCGGAAGTTCTGGGCGGGCTGGCGGGAGACCGCGATCGCGGACGGGGCCATGGAAGTCTCCGAGGAGACGGTCGAGGCGGCTGTGAACGATTGCCTGCCGCCGGACGACCTGACGCGGCTCCTGCGCCACCGATCGGCCGGTATTGGGGAGGATTTTCGAGCCGCGGAATCGCAGGGGCGGCTCGTCACCGAGCAGGACCGCCTGTTGTGCCGGGTGTTCTCGCCGCAGCGGCTCCTGCGCTTGTCGCACCGGTACATCGTGTTCGATGCCGGCGTCAAGAAGATCGCGCGGTACCAGCAGTACTTCTGCGTGGAGAAGATCCGGAGCCGCATCCGGACCCTCGGGGCGGACGGCATGCGCCGGGGAGGCGTGGTCTGGCACACCCAGGGTTCGGGAAAGAGTTTGACGATGGTCATGCTCGCCAAGGCGATCGCCATGGATCGGCACCGCGGCAGCCTTCCCGGCGGGGATGGCGGCGAACGGATTGTCCTGGTCACCGACCGGGTTGACCTTGATGACCAGATCTACAAGACATTCAAGCATTGCGGGTTGAAGGCCCAGCAGGCCAACAAGGGGAGTGATCTCGTTCGGATGCTCAAGGATACCGAAGCCAAGATCATCACGACGGTGATCAACAAGTTTGATGCGGCGTTCGGAAGGGAGCAGGTCAGCATTGATGATCCGAATGTCTTCGTGCTGGTGGACGAGGGGCACCGGACCCAGTTTGGTATTCGGCATTCGACCATGCGTCGGGTGCTTCCCAACGCCTGCTACATCGGGTTCACCGGGACGCCCGTGCGCCGGGAGGACCGGAGCACCGTCGAGAAGTTTGGGGGCCTGATCGACTCCTACACGATCAAGCAGGCAGAGCAGGATCGGGCGGTGCTGCCGATCGTCTACGAGGGCCGGCATGTGGTGAAGGATGTGAACCAGGCCGAGATCGACGACTGGTTCGACAAGTACACGGAGGGGCTGTCCGACGAGCAAAGGCAAGACCTGCGGCGCAAATTGAGCACCGAGGACCAGGTGATGCAGGCGGATCCGGTGATCCGTCGGATAGCCAGGGATGTGTCGGAGCACTATCGGAATTTCCTTCAGGGCACCGGGTTCAAGGCACAGCTTGTTGCGCCTTCCAAGGCTGCCGCCATCCGCTACAAGCATTGGTTGGATGACCTTGGCGAAGTGCGCTCGGAAGTATTGATCTCTCCCCCGGACGATCGCGAGGGTGACGAAGACATCTACAAACCGAACCGTGAGCTTGTCAATCGATTCTGGGATGGCATGCTTCAGCGATTTGGCACCGATGTGCAGTATGCCAAGCAGCTCGTGAACTCGTTCAAGCACGGTGACACGCGGGACCCGGAGAGCGATGCCCCCGAGATCATGATCGTCGTGGACAAACTCCTCACCGGCTTTGATGCCCCCGAGAACACCGTGCTGTATCTCGCGCGGAAGCTACGTGAGCACAATTTGTTGCAGGCCATTGCCCGCGTCAACCGGCTCGCGACCGGAAAGGAGCGGGGGTATGTTCTTGACTACCGCGGTGTGCTTGAAGAGCTCGACGACGCATTCGCGATGTACTCCCGTGATGCGAACGACCCGGAGTCTGCCGACCTGGGCTTCGTGGAATCCCTCGCGAGCATCGACAAGGCGTGGGATGATCTCCCGCAGCGACACTCGTTGCTCTGGGATACTTTCAAGGATCTTGCCGGGAGCCGTGACCGCGAGGCGTACGAGCAGCATGTTGCGGATGAGGCCCTGAGAATTCGATTTTATGAGCGCTACGCCGCCTTTGCCCGGGTACTTGACGTCGCCTTGTCGTCCCACAAGTTCCTCGCTTACACGCCGGAGAAGACGGTTGCGAAGTATCGAGCGGATCTGAAGTTCTTTGGCGAGCTTCGTCGTGCCGTGCGGATTCGGTATGCCGAGGTGGTCGACTTCTCTGAGTACGAGCCCAAGATCCGCAAGCTGCTGGACCAGTACATCACGGCAAGTAGTGTTGAAAGCATCACGGGTAAGATCGATCTGTACGACCGCGACCAGCGAGCCGCGGCGCTCGAAGCGGCGGGCTCGGCCTCGTCGAAGGCCGAAACGATCGCGAGCAATGTGAGCCGAGTGCTCGAAGATCGCACGAAGAGCGAGGATCCCGCGACATATCGCCGGCTTTCGGCGATGCTCCGCGAGATCATCGAACGGATGCGGGAAGGTTGGCTTGCGGCCGCCGACGCATTGATTCAAATCGAGGCCGTGGAAGAGGAAGTAGTCCGGCCGACTGCATCAGATGTCCCGAGCTCGCTTAAAGAGACCCGCCTCGGTGCAGTTGTTTTTCGAAACATCAAGGATATCTTGGGGCCGGCCGCCGAGCAGGCCGCTCTAGCCATAGACAGGATCATTCATGAAAAGGCGATCGTAGGTTGGGCGGAGAACGGTGATTGCCAGAAAGAGATGCGACAGGCTATCGACGATTTTCTGTTTGATCTGAGCGAGCAGACAGGCTCCCATTGGTCGATCGAGACTATAGATCAGACGATTGATGTTGCCCTGGAACGCGCAAGGGCCGTCCTGTGACTCGGCATCTCGACCAGCCCGTGCATTCAATAGTCGTCGGGACGGAGACGATCGAGTATTTAGTTACCCGTTCGGATCGCTCGACAACACGTCTGATCGTAAATCCCGATGGAGCGGTAGAAGTCCGCACCAGTCTGGATCGGCCTGACAAATCAATTGCTAGTTTTGTACAATGCAAGGCACGATGGATCCTACGCCAGCAGGTCTACTTCGAAAGTTTTCGACCGCGCGTGCCCGAGAGGCGCTTTGTATCCGGAGAAACCGTTCGCTACCTAGGCCGCCAATATCGACTGAGAATTGAGTGCATGGATAGAGAGGACGTGAAACTGCTTGGCGGGCACCTCAGGGTCTTTGCCCCGCGCGACGCCGGACAAGACCTCCCTAGGAGACTAGTGGAAGGCTGGTACAAGAACCGTGCAAAGGACATCATTAGCAAACGGCTGGCCATTTGTCTCGCCAAAGCATCACCTCACGGGGTCACAGAGCCACCATTACTAATTCATTGGATGACACGTCGCTGGGGAAGTTGCACACCCGCGGGCAGAGTACTCATAAACCCCCTTCTCATGATAGCTCCGCTTGACTGTGTCGATTATGTTGTTATGCACGAGATGTGTCATTTGAAGCACCCATCTCACTCCCACGCATTCTACCGTTTGCTTGATACGACGATGCCCGACTGGCCTCAACGACGGATTCGGCTAGCGAGCTTAGGGCAGCACTTGACAATGTAGGGAGAAGTCGTCCGCCTTCCCGGAACCAATCATCGAAGGATCCGGATGTGGTAGCAGTAGCAGAGCATCGACGCCGTGCTCCGAAGTGGCCGAACCCGCCACGATAGTGGCTTGACCGAGGCAATAAACGCCGGAGGAATGTGGTTGAGCGGTGCATTAAGTGACTTTAAGAAATCCGGCGAGTGGCGACACGCTACGTGATGCTGGCGACCGATTACCTCACCACATGATCCAACGCCGTCTGTGGTTGCTGGATCTGTAAACTAAATCTAGTACGACGACATCGTCACGATGAATTACTCGTGAGCAAACGGAGTCTTAGGGCGTTGGCGATCACGGAGACCGAGCTGAGGCTCATTGCGGCCGCTGCGATCATTGGGCTCAGCAAGGCACCGAACACGGGGTAGAGAACGCCCGCGGCGATCGGAACGCCCGCGGCGTTGTAGGCGAAGGCAAAGAACAGGTTCTGGCGGATGTTCCGCATCGTTGCCCGGCTAAGCTCGCGTGCCCGCACCAGACCGTTGAGATCACCGCCGACCAGCGTGATCGAGGCGCTTTCGATCGCAACACCCGCGCCTGTTCCCATCGCGACACCGACGTCGGCCTGGGCGAGGGCGGGGGCGTCGTTGACGCCGTCTCCCGCCATTGCGACCTTCTGGCCTTCGCTCTGGAGTTTGCGGATGATCTCGGCCTTCTGGTCGGGCAGCACCTCCGCTTCGACGCGGTCAATGTCGAGCTGGTCGGCGATGGCCTGCGCCGTTGTGCGGTTGTCTCCTGTGAGCATGACCACCGAGAGCCCCTGCTCGTGCAGGGCGTCGATCGCCTGCTTTGTGGTCTTCTTGATCTGGTCCGCGACCGCGAGTAGGGCAGCCAGCTTCCCATCGACCGACGCGAACATCGATGTCCCGCCCTTGCGTCGTTGCTCCTCGGCTCGATCGGCCAGGGAATCAACCTCGACGCCCTCATCTCGCATCAGCGCGGGTGAGCCGATGGCCACACGCGCGCCATCGACCGTGGCGATGATCCCCTTGCCGGTGATGCTCTCGAAGTCCGTGGCCTCGAAACGCTGTTCGGTCCGATCGTCCAGACCGGCGACAATCGCCTCGGCCAGCGGGTGCTCGCTGCCCCGTTCTGCCGCGGACAGCAGAGCCAACACCCGAGGCTCATCCTGACCCTCCGCAACTTCCGCGATGACCAACTCCGGCCTGCCCTCGGTCAGTGTGCCGGTCTTGTCCACGACGACGGTGGTGATCTTCTCAAAGACTTCAAGGGCGGCGGCGTTCTTGATCAACACGCCCTGCTTGGCCCCCTGCCCAGCCGCCACCATGATCGACATGGGTGTAGCCAGCCCCAAGGCGCATGGGCAGGCGATGATGAGGACTGAAACCGCCGCGACCAGCGCGTAGCTGAATGCCGGGGACGGACCGACGAGGAGCCACACGACAAACGCTATGATGGCGATCAGCACCACGACCGGCACAAACCATCCGGATACCGTGTCGGCAAGCCGCTGGATGGGTGCTCGTGACCACTGGGCGTCGGCGACCATCTTTACGATCTGCGCCAGCGTTGTGTCCGATCCGGTGCGGCTGACTCGCATCACGAAGGATCCGGTCTTGTTGACCGTGCCGCCGGTGACCGAATCCCCGGCTCCCTTCTCCACGGGAACGGGCTCGCCGGTCAGCATGGCCTCGTCGATAGTGCTCCGGCCCTCAACAACCTCGCCGTCGATCGGGATCTTGTCTCCGGGGCGGACCCGCACCCGATCATCGGGTCGGAGTTCCTCGACCGCCACATCCTCTTCGGAACCATCTTCGGCGATTCGGCGGGCCGTCGGGGGTGCGAGTTCAAGCAGTTCGCGGATCGCGCCACCGGTTTGGCGTCTAGCTCGCAACTCCAGGACCTGTCCGAGCAGCACCAGTGTCACGATCACGGCCGCGGCCTCGAAGTACACGCCAACCCGACCCGCCTCGTCCCGCAACGACTCCGGGAAGAGCGTCGGTGAGACGGTCGCGACCACGCTGTAGATGTACGCGAGCGATACACCAATGGTGATCAGCGTCCACATGTTCGCCGACATCGTTCGGATGGACCGCACGCCGCGCACGAAGAACGGCCACGCGCACCACAGCACCACGGGTGTGGCCAGGACCATCTCGGCCCACTGACTCACCGTGGGGCTGATCCAGCGATGGAACGGGTGTCCGAGCAGCATATCGCCCATGACATAGATCAGGAGCGGCGCGGTGAACGCTGTGCCGACCCAGAACCGCCGTGTCATGTCACGCAGTTCCGTGTCATCCTGCTCTACCGTCGCGTCGATCGGTTCGAGCGCCATCCCGCACTTGGGGCAGTCGCCCGGTCCTACCTTTCGCACCTCCGGGTGCATGGGGCAGGTGTAGATGGCATCCTTCGGACCCTCGTGCCTCTCTGACCCATTCACTGCGTGCTTGTGCGAGCAGGAGGAGTGCTCTGTGGATTTCGCGTCAGGTTCTCTGCTCGACAGATACCGCAGAGGATCAGCTCGGAACTTTTCTGCGCAGTGCTTCGAGCAGAACAGATGCGTGATACCGTCGTGCTCGATGCGCTCCGCTTCTGATCCGGGCGTCACGGCCATGCCGCACACGGGATCAGTTGTGGGCCTATTCGGATTCGTCATCGCATGAGTCCTTCCGTCGCAGGAACCACCACTCGGCTGCGAAAATCATGCCCATGCCCACCGCGGCTACCGCAACGACCAGTGGGTCCGATTGGAGTTTCATCCAGAGGAACGCGCCGAGCACAACCGCGTCCAGAACGATCGCGGTGAGCAGGATCCAGCCCCGCGCACCGAGATCGCGGCGCAGGTACCTGAAGATGCCCCAGTGGATCGCCATGTCCATCACGATGTAGAAAATAGCGCCCAGCGATGCGATTCGCCCCAGATCGAAGAACACCGTCAGGGTGATCGCTAGAACGGCCGTATACACGAGTGTGTGCTTCTGGATCCGCCCCGGCATGCCAAAGTGGCGATGCGGGACGAGTTCCATGTCGGTAAGCATTGCGAGCATCCGGGACACCGCGAACATGCTGGCGATGATCCCCGAGACGGTCGCGACGATGGCCAGACCGATGGTCAGCCACTCTCCCCAAGGTCCGACTGCGGGTCGGGCCGCCTCGGCAAGGGAGGAGTCACGCGCAGCGATGATCTCGTCCACGCTGAGGTTGCCGGCCACGGCGAGTGTGACAAGCAGGTAGAGGCCGGTGCAGATCAGCAGACTGAAGAGGATCGAGCTGCCAACATTCTTCTTGGGCTCCTTGAGTTCGTCTCCGCTGTTGGTGATGGTCGTGAAGCCCTTATAGGCGAGGATCGACAAAGCAACAGCCGCGAGGAACCCGCCTATGCCGCCTTCGGCCTGGCTTGCCGCCCCATCGCCAACAACGCTATCGAAGGATAGACCAGAGACCCACAGCCCGATCCCGGCAAAGACCGCGATGCCGCCGATCTTGATGATCGCGGTCGCCTTGCTCAGTCCGCCGATGACCTTGTTGCCCATCAGGTTGACTGCAAACGCGAACGCGATGAGCCCGACACCCAGAGTGGGCACGAGCCATGAGTCTGAGCCGATACCGAAGATTCGCAAGGTGTATGTGCCGAAGGTACGGGCAACCAGACTCTCATTGATGACCATGGAGAAGTACATCAGCATCGAACACCCGGCGGTCACCACACCGGGTCCGTATGCCTTCTTGAGAATCATCGCGATGCCGCCCGCGGACGGGTACTTGTTGCAGACCTTGATATACGAGTAGGCGCTGAACGCCACCACGATCGCAGCCGCGATGAACGCGAGCGGAAAAAGCCCACCTGCGAGTTCGGCGACTTGACCGGTGAGCACAAAGATCCCCGCACCGATCATGACGCCGGTTCCCAGCGCGATCGAACCGGTCAGCGTCAAGCTCCCGCTGCGGTACTCTGATCGATGATTGTGCCCGTCGTGATCTGCCATGCTCAATCCTGCGGCAGATTGGCGAGAAACTCGACTGGGTTGGCCTTGAACTTCGGCAGGCAGCCGGCGCAGCAGAAGCGGACCAGCGTTGCGCCTGCGACGAGCTCGACCGGATCACCCATCGAACCCAGTTTCGCACCGGTGACGACGCAAGTGTCAAGGGCGTAGTTCGCACGCTGCTGATCAGCATACGCTGCATCGAGTTTGGCCATGTGCTTTGCAGGCTCGGTGGCGATTGACTCCTCGCAGGCACCACAGCACAAGCGGACGAGGCGATTCATGTAGATGAAGTTGACCGGATCGCCCATCGAACCGAGCGGACCACCGACGGGGCAGTTGTCCATCGGGTATCCGGGGAGCTGGGTCTCGATGATTCGCTTGTCGAGAGCGTCGAGGTGCTTCTTCGGATCAGCCTTGAACGCGGTGACTGCGTCGGCGTTTGCGAGTCGGACCAAGCGGTTGTTGTGCACATGGTTCACAGTGCTAGCCCCCAACTTTTCGCCGGTCACAATACAGGTGTCGATGGGGTAGTGCATGAGCTGCTGCAGGATGACTTTCTCATCGATCTCGCCCCAGTACTTGGCCTTGTCGCTTTCAAATGTCCGGATGCAGCCGGCGCAGCAGAAACGGACCTCCCTGTTGTCGTAGACCTTGACGATCGGATCACCCATCGAGCCGAGGGGGCCGCCGACGGGACAGTCGGGCAGTGTGTACGGGTAAGTCTGCCCGGGTGAGGCCGCGCCCGTCGCGGATTCGTCGGCGGGCTGGCCGTGCCGCTCCGATCCCGGTTCGCGTCCTGCGACAGCCAGCACGACGAACTCGTCCTTGCGGGATTCATCCCAAGCAAAGAATGCCTCGCCGCAGCCGGGACAGCAGAGGCCGACGGTCTTGCCCTTGTACTCGACTGTACCGGCGGACGGGACGATCGGCTCCTTGCCGATCGGGCACATCGCGTTGACGGGCTCGGCAGCGTGCTGGGTGATAGAACCGTGGGCATCACCGTGGTGCTCCGCGAGCGCGAGGGTGGCCGGAGCGGTGAGGCAGAGACACGCGATCAGGGTTGCGGGTTTCATACGGAGTCTCCTTGTGCCGGGGGCACTTCAGGGGTGGGTGCCGAGGGCGCACTGGGGTTTGATGCCGGGCGAGACAGGCGGAACTTCCACTCCTGCGTCCAGCAGTAGAGGATGGGAACGACGAACCAGGTGATGGATGCGACGGCCATGCCGCCGAACGACGGGATGGCCATTGGGACCATGATGTCCGAGCCCCGACCGGTGCTTGTGAGTACGGGGAGCAACGCGAGGATGGTGGTGGCGCTGGTCATGACCGCGGCGCGGATGCGGAGTTGACCGCCCTCCACGACGGCCTTACGGATCGCTTCAATCGAGTCGGGCTTGTTCTCGGCCATCGACTGCTCGATCCGGGTGGCCATGATGACGCCGTCGTCGGTGGCGATGCCGAACAGCGCGAGGAACCCTACCCAGACCGCGATGCTCAGGTTGAACTCTCGCACCTGGAAGAGCCCACGGAGGTTGGTGCCGAGCAGCGTGGTATCCAGGAACCACGGCTGTGCGTAGAACCACAGCATCAGGAACCCGCCGCCCCACGCGACGAACACGCCGCTGAACACCATCAGGGTGACGCTGACCTTGCGGAACTGGAAGTAGAGCAGAAGAAAGATGACCGCCAGCGACAGTGGCAGGACGATGCTCATCCGCTTGGCGGCGCGGATTTGATTTTTATACGAACCGGCAAACTCGTAACTCACTCCCGCGGGCACGGTTAACTGACCTGTGTCAATCTTGCTCTGGATCAAGTCACGGGCGTCCTCGACTACTGTGACCTCAGCGAATCCCGGACGCTTATCGAAGAGCACATACGCAGTAAGAAATGTGTTCTCGCTCCGGATCATCTGGGGCCCGCGCCGATACTCCAACGTGGCGAGTTCTCGCAATGGCACCTGTGCGCCCATCGCTGTCGGCACGAGGATGTCACCCAGCGTCTCGGGTTGATCGCGCAGTTCTCGAAGGTAGCGCACCCGGACGGGATAGCGTTCCCGTCCCTCCACGGTCATGGTCAGCGGCTTGCCCCCGATGGCGACCTCGATCACCTCTTGCACATCTGCAATGCTCAGGCCGTAGCGGGCGATCCTTTCACGGTCGATGTCGATTTCCAGGTACGGCTTGCCCACGACCCTGTCGGCAAACACCGCGGCTGGCTGGACGCTCGGCACCTGCTTGAGCAGCCGCTCCAGTTCGAGACCGAATGACTCGATTGTTTCGAGATCCGGGCCGTAGACCTTGATACCCATCGGCGCGCGGAAGCCCGTTTGCAACATCACGATGCGGGTCTCGATCGGCTGGAGCTTCGGGGCGCTGGTCACACCGGGCATGTCCGCGGCCGCCACGATCGCGTCCCAGATGTCCTGCTGGGACTCGATCTCCTCCCGCCACTGCCGGTATGGGCGGCCGTCCTCGTCCGGGATCAACTCGCCCTGTGTGTCTCGGACATAATCGCTTGTTGATGTGTCGTAGCGGAAGTTGAGACGCCGCCCTTGATCATCGGTGCGGTACTCGCTTTGGTACTGGATGACGGTCTCGACCATCGAGATCGGCGCGGGATCAAGCGGGCTTTCGACCCGTCCGATCTTGCCCACGGCCATTTCGACCTCGGGCACACTCATGATTCGACGGTCGAGCTCCTTGAGAATGTCCGTTGCCTCGCCGATCGATGCATGCGTCATGGTTGTCGGCATATAAAGGAACGCCCCCTCATCGAGCGAGGGCATAAACTCGTTTCCCAGTCCGGGAAAAGCATGTGCGATCTCGACCACTGCTTGTTTACTACGGATCGAATCGGGTAGCCACCCGAAGACGCGATCGAAGCCGAGCCATGTTGTCGCGCCAAGCAGGACGACGAGGAGAGCGGGCGAGAGTCCGATGAGTTTGTGCCGCAGCGTCCAGGCAAGCACATACGGGAACGCTAAACGCACGGCCCAGAACGCCAGCAGCACCAACCCAACGATCGATCCAATGAACACCGAGTTTCCGAGCACTCCCGGCTCGGGGCCGAGCGGCTCCCAGGCACCAGCGAGAACAACGAGGACCACGAGAACGGCGACGAGGTTGGCAGACCACTGCAGGCCCCGAGCAACCATCGCCGGCAGCCATGGGCGAGCGAGATAGAACGCGCCGAATGCCGCGAGAATCAGTCCACCGATGGGTTGCAGGAAAACAGCAATCGCCAGACCCACTACAGTGAGTGCTGCGGCCCCGGCGGTGCGAATCGCTCCGGCCCGTGGCCTGAACCCCATCAGCACATGTGCCGCCGCGGGCAGGATGGTCAATGCGATGATAATCGAGGCGATTAGAGCGAATGTCTTGGTGTACGCCAGCGGCTTGAACAGTTTGCCCTCGGCGGCCTCCATCGTGAAAACAGGAAGGAAGCTGACCACAGTGGTGGCCACGGCGGTCAGCACGGCGCTGCCGACTTCGGTCGTCGCGCGGTAGATTGTTTCAATCGTCGGCTCTCGGTTTGACTCGTTGGCCTCGGCTTCGTCGAGCCGCCGGAGGATGTTCTCGCTGAGCACGATGCCCATGTCGACAATCGTTCCGATCGCGATCGCGATGCCCGAGAGCGCAACAATGTTCGCATCGACGCGAAACAGTTTCATGCCGATGAAGGTCATCAGGACCGTGATCGGGAGCATCGCCCCGATCAGCAGGCTGCTGCGTAGGTGCATCACCATGAGGACAACGACGATGATCGTGACCAGCACCTGCTGAGTGATCGCCGAGTTCAGTGTCTGGAGCGTCTCGCGGATAAGACCCGAGCGGTCATAGAAGGGAACGATGGTCACTCGGCTCTCGGTTCCGTCGGCCAGTATCATTGAGGGCAGCCCCGATGAGATCTCGGCGATTCGGTCCTTGACACGCTGGATCATCGCCATCGGGTTCTCGCCGTAGCGCACAACCACGACGCCGCCGACGGCCTCCTCACCGGCCTTGGTCAGCACGCCGCGCCTCAGGGCGGGGCCGAGCGAGACCTTCGCAATGTCCCCTACCAGAATCGGTTGTCCGTCACGCGCGGTGATGGCCGCTTGCTCCAGATCTTCGACCGATTCGATAAATCCAAGCCCACGCACGATGTACTCGACCCGGTTCACCTCGATGGTCCGAGCGCCAACATCGAGGTTGCTCTGCCGGACTGCGGCGATGACCTCTTGGAGCGAGACACCCGCTGCACGCATCGCGTCGGGGTTTACATCGACCTGGTATTCCTTGACAAAGCCGCCGATTGAGGCGACTTCCGAGACCCCCTCGACGCTGGCAAGCCGGTACTTCACGACGAAGTCCTGAATAGATCGCAGCTCATGCAGATCCCATCCGCCGGCGGGGTTTCCGTCCGCATCTCGCCCTTCGAGCGTGTACCAGAACACCTGACCGAGCGCCGTCGCATCCGGTCCGAGCGCTGGCATCACACCCTGTGGGAGTGTTCCGGCCGGCAATGAGTTGAGCTTCTCCAGGACACGCGATCTCGACCAGTAGAACTCGACTTTCTCGTCGAAGATGATGTAGATGCTCGAAAACCCGAACATCGAATAGCTTCGAATGTCTTTAACCCCGGGTAATCCCAGCATGGCGACCGTCAGCGGGTAACTGATCTGATCATCGATGTCCTGCGGGCTCCGCCCGGGCCACTCGGTGAAGACGATCTGTTGGTTCTCGCCGATGTCGGGGATGGCGTCGACCGGCACCGGGTCGCGAGGCAGCCCGCCGAGATCCCAATCGAACGGCGCAACCAGCACACCCCAGAACAGCGTTCCGACGAGAAGGATGGCGACCACGAGCTTCTGCTCAAGGCAGAACCGGATCAGCGTGTTGAGCGGCCCGCGCGGAGTTACAGGGGGAGTGATGGGGGTACGGTCACTCATGGTCGTGACCCTCCATCGGGCCGTTCATCGCAGTGCCGTCGATCGGCTCGAACGACTCACGGATGTCGCCGCACCGAAGCATGCTCGCGCCGAAGTACGGGTTGTTGACCTGCTCGCCCCGCTGGAGCCAGTCCGCTCCTTTATTGTCGAGGGCCATCGGGCAGTGCGCGATGTACCACTCTTCACTCCCGCGATGACCGAACCGACGCTGAAGGACGATGATCGCCTCGCTCATGCCCTCAAAGCGGGCCCGGGCGCGTTCGATATCCGTCATGCCGGACTCAACACGCAGTTTCGCCGCAGCCCGCCTCCACACGCCGAGCGGTTCACCCACAAGCCCGGCTTCCTCGACGAAGCCGATCGCGGTTCGAAGATCTGCGGCTGCCTGCGAGAATCCACCCAGATCGTCAGCAGCTAGCGCCTCCTGGGCATCCAGATACGCCGCATAGACAGGCTTGAGCGCGTACACGAAACTGTCCGGAACATTCACACGCTCTTCCATGTCCGGTATCGCCCCCGCCGCCATCCCGCCGTGCCCCGCGTGCGGGTCGCCACCGCTGCCACCGCCCGGGGTCATCATGCTCGGCTTGGCGGCGATCTGCATGGCGCTGTCGATGCGGAACGCGCCGTTGACCACCACACGCTCGCCCCGATTCAGTCCCCCGCGGACGATGTAGAAGTCGCCCGCTCGTGGCCCCAGCACGACCGCCCGCCCCTCATAGGTCGGCCTCTCCGTCTCAGGCATCTCGACATACACCACCGAGCGCGTCCCCGTGAAGAGGACCGCCGAGCGGGGGATGACCAGTGGCTCTTCGACCAAGCTCGGGTCACCGACCACGCCGAGCGACTCGGCGGAGACAAGGTCCATCCCGCAGATGTCACATTGGCCCGGGCCGTCCCTGACCACGGTCGGGTGCATCGGGCTGATCCATCGCCCTGCGAGTTCGTCGTTCACGACGGCCCCGTTCTGAGCGACGCGGGTTCGGACCACTGCCGAGGCGAACATCCCGGGCTTGAGTCGCCGTTCCTTGTTCTCCACCGCAACACGCACCGCCGCTGTTCTGGTCTGCGCACCAACCAACGGTTCGATGAACGAAATGCGCCCCTCGAACACCTCACCTGGGTGCGCCTCCACCGTGAAGGTTACGGGCTGCCCCCAGCGGAGCAGCGGCAGCTGCGACTCGTACGCCTGCATGTCGAGCCACAGGCGTGAGAGATTGGCAATCGTGGCGATTGGCGCGCCCGTCTGCACATAGTCCCCCTTGCGCACCGCGAGATGGGTCACTACGCCTCCCATGGGGGCGTAGATCGGCAGACGATCCGAGTCGAATCGTCCTTCCTCGACCGATTCGATCTGCTCCGCGGTCAGCCCAAACAGCCGCAGCTTCTCCCGCGCGGCCGTGAGCGTGTCGCGCGTCGCGGATCGCAGGAGTTCACTACCCGATCGTGAACTGCCCGCGGCGTCCGAAACCTGGCGGAGTTCCTCGAACGCGGCGAGCAACTCCGGGCTGTACACCTCCGCCATGTGAGCCCCGGCCGATACCGGTACGCCGACATAGTTGACGAACAGCCGCTCGATCCGCCCCGGGAAGTACGCCGTCAGCCGGGCGACCGAGGTCTCGTCGTAGGTGACCTTGCCATACAGCCGCACCTCGGCCGTCGGGAAAAACCGCCCGACCGGAGCCGTCTCGATTCGGCTGAGTGCGGCCGCCGCCTCGCTCATCGTGACGCGCAGTTCATTCCCCTCGCCCTCATCCGCGGCGACCGGGATCAGGTCCATGAAGCAGATCGGGCACTTGGCTTTCGGGTCGGGCAGACGCACGGACGGGTGCATCGAGCAGGTGTACATCCGCGGCTGGCCCGTGTCTTGGCCGTGGTCGTGGGCCTCCGCGGCCACCTCACTCACTGGCTCTGGCGCTGGCCGACCGATCCGGTAGCCGATGATCAGCGCCGCGACAATGAGCACAACAGCGATTCCCGCGGCGGTGTGCTTCCACACCCAACCGACGATGGAGCGGATGCGTGGTAAGACCGCTTTCATGGCTGCACCTCATCTTGGTTTTGGTACTGCGAGGGCTGGTTCGCAGGCTCTGTCGGGACAGGCTCACCGACCAGTGTGTTGAGCCGCGCGAGCGCTTTGCCCCGGTCCGCCCGGGCCCGCTCGGCGGCGATGGCGAGTTCCAGAAGCGTCCTTTCCGTGTCGAGCAGATCCAGGAAACTTGTCTCGCCGGCGCGGAAACCGGCGAGCGAGGCGTGCAGCGACTCCTCGGCCTTAGGAATCAGCGTGTGTTCGTAAAGGTGCACGCGCCGGTGTGCGTCGGTGTGCTCGAACCACGCTCTATGGATAGATGCGGACAGTAGGTTTGTTTCGCTCGATCGCTCAGAGGAAACAGCGAGTCTCCTCGCAAGAGCCTCCCGTACCCCTGCATCGTACTTCTCGCGCCAGAGAGGTATGCTCATTCCCATGGTGACCATGACCGGATATCCCGCGCCTGTTCGATTGACCACATGCCCCTCGTAGAACATGTAGTCGATGCCAACGGAGAACTCCGGCAATCCGTCCTTGCGGGCAGCCTCCGCAAGCATCCGCTGTTCTTCCCTCCGTTGATCTAGTGCGAGCAAGGTTGGATTTGTCCGTTGTGCCAGGGCAATTACCGATGACACATCACCGACAACCCGAAGGCCGGGGAGTTGGCTGACAGGCCTGATCTCAACCAAAGGTGCACGGTTGAGCACCGCATTCAACTCGGCCACATAGACTGGACGCAGCGCACGAAGTTCGGCAAACCGATCCTCCATCTGACCCAGTTCAACCTGGACGCGTATGAGTTCTGAGTGTGAACCCGCACCGACACGGTACCTGCTGCGTACTACCCCTTCGAATGACCGAATCAACTCAAGGTTCTCGTCTGTGATCCTGATTGCGGCATCAACAAACGCGAGTTCGTGCAGACTTATGAGAACCCGTTCAGCCACCGCCAGGCGGACCGCTTCAAGATCACGCCACGCGGCCATTGCAGCGTGGGCGGCTGAAGCTTCCCTGCTGGTCAGCGTCCCGGGCCATGGGAATGACTGCATGAGCCCAAGGATGGCTTCGTCATCCATGAAGCTATAGCGAAGATTGGCACGCGGGTCGGGCAAGGCACTGACCTGTGGCAACCGCTCCGCGGCCGCGCGCCATCGCTGGTACGCCGCCTCCACCTCCGGGCTGTGGTACAAGGCGTACCGGACATATTCATCAGGAGAAGCTTCAGCCATCAGGGTCAGCGCAGCGGTTCCCACGCCACTCTGGTGGTCTCGATAGACGGATGGTGGGATACGTTCGATGCCCTGCGGCAGGGTCTTGTTGAGTGAACGCGTGATGTCATGGGGCTGATCGAACGGCGACGAACACCCCGCGAGAAGTCCTACCGCTCCGGCGCAGATCGCGCTCGCGGCAATTCGCGATGCCATGGATTGGCTCCTGGGTTTCTGGCGATTCGAGATCTCCGAACTGCGAGGGATCGCGGCCGAAGTCGGCGCGCAGAATCCCTATCGAACTCGGGCTCTAGGTTTGCCAGATACACAGGAGGGCTTGGATCTCGTTGTGGGTAAGGCCGGAGAGCAGGCTCGGCGCGGCCAGAGCGGAACGAAGCGGGATCGCCTCGGTTTCGAGAAGCGTCTCAATCGTGATCGGCGGCGCCCGCACGGCGGTCAGCGAATCCCGATCCGTCTTGGGAAATGGAGCGTGTGGGACGGGCTGCGGATCCGGCAGCGGCGAAACACCGCACTCGCACGGACCGCCACTCATCGGGCAGTAGTCGCCCGCCGACGGTGGCTCGCTGCAGCAAGACTGCATTTCAAGCTGGGGCGCACAGGCCGGGTGGGCGCAGTCTCCATGCACGGGCGTTCCACCCAGGAAAAACCGGATGTTGCCCGAGGTCATGAGGAGCAGAATGGCCACGAGGCGTATCACGAAAGGATGCTACTCCGTTTCTTACCTCTTTGAACCGGATCCCAACGCCCGTCTATTCCCGAAGGAGTGCCCCCTCTGCAATCAACTCCGACTCCGTAGCCGCGTCCGCAAGGGGAGTCGAGACGGTCAGCGGACGGCTGCAATCGACCTTTCGACTTACCCGATCCAAATCCAAACCTGAATGGCAAATGGGCATCGGTCGGGACGATGGATTCGCTGTCCTTGGAAGAAAAGTCTTTCGCAAAACATCCGTTTTGACATCCGTTTTGGACGCCTAGAAGCCTCAAAAATGCTTCTTAAACGCTGCTAGAGCTGATTGAGCCTGACTACGGATCAGGAGGTTGAGGGTTCGAATCCTTCCGCCCGTGCTGGCCGGTCCCGGAACTCCGGGGCCGGTTTTCTTTTTGCCGGGGTCTTTCCCTGGTCGGCCGCACGAGCCCTTCCAGATTACCTACCGATAATTGAGATTGGATTTTGATAGGGTCCTGGAGAATAGCTGCCAATTCGCCCCGCTGTCAAGTATTTCCTTTGTCATCCCCCAGGTTGGGTGTACATTGCATTGACCGGACGAGTTTCCGGTTGTGCTGTATCGGCGTCTGGCAGTCCTGTGGGGTACACGGGTCTGAGAGAGGCCACGGAGAGAGGATTACCAAGATGAAGAGCAAGATTTCGATGTGCTGCGCGGGTCTGATCGCCGCCTCGGCGGGCCTCGCGAGCGCGGATGTGCTGTGGGACAACGGGTCGATGGTGACCCACGCCGGCGCTGGCGCCGGTGGTGCCGATGTGAGCATGGCGTCGGCCGTTCCCAACACGGCCGGATCCAATGTGACCGCGTCCCTCCTTCGCGGTGACGACTTCAGCGTCGGCGGCCCGGGCTGGATCATCTCGAACATCCAGATGTTCGCCTATGACACGAACAACGCCAATCCGCGTTGGTCCGATGCCCAGATCTCGATCCGCGAGAACAACGGCGGCAGCGTGGGCGATGTCGTCGCGAGCGCCGCGGCGACCTGGGAGTACTCGGGCATCAACCGGGTGTTCAACGGTGAAGCCAACCTGTCGAACACCGCCCGGCAGATCCAGACCCTGACCGCGGACTTCGGCGGCCTGGTCCTCGGCGCCGGCGATTACTGGGTGACGATCGGCATCACCAACACGGCCGGCGTGAACAGCTGGATGTCGTTCGTGATGGACAACAACCCGGACGACGCCAACAACCCGATCACCCGCGTCGGCAACTCGATCATCAGCACCAACAGTGGCGAAACCTGGGCTGCCGGGAATGTCACGACCGGTGACTGGAACCAGTCCCCCGAGTTGCCGTTCCTGATCAACGGCACCATCGTTCCCGCTCCCGGCGCCATGGCCCTGCTCGGTCTCGGCGGCCTGATGGCCGGCCGTCGTCGCCGCGCCTGAACGACGCGTTCGAGTGAATCCGCTTGCGGCGGGGACTTCGGTCCCCGCCGTTTTTCGTTGGACACGCGGCCCCTCCCGGGCCGATTTGACTTGGACGCCGGGTGTGGTAGCATCCGCCGAGCCACGATTCATGATGACCGCCACGACCAAAAAAGCCGCCAAAGCCAAAGACACCTCGGGTGTCCGGGCTGTGATGGTGGCTGTGGTCGGAGCGGGCTAAGTACCCGAGCACCGAGACCCGAAGCACACCGCGCCCCGGACACCCGTCCGGGGCGTTTTTCGTTTTGGACCTGTTTGTGAACATCCGTCGGAACCCAACCACAAGGAGATCTCGTCATGTCGACCGCCACCATCGAAGCCGTCTGTCCTGAATGCGACGCCGCCGTCCGCTTCGACCGCAGCCCCCTGAACGGGCAGGTCGCCCGATGCGCGGACTGCGGGGCCGAGTTGGAAGTGACCAGCCTGAGCCCCCTGACCCTGGAGCTGGCGCCGGAGGTCGAGGAGGACTGGGGCGAGTAAGCCCGGCCCGCGCTCCCAGGCCCCCACCGCCACCCCAACCACCTTCGAGGATTCCCATGCGCATCGCGTTGACATACACCCGGCTCCGGGTCGAGGAAAGACTGTTGCTGGACGCGTTCGCCGCCATCGGCGTCGAGGCGGTGCCGGTCGATCTGCGGGAGGCCGTGTTCGACCTGGACAGCCCGGGGGACTGGGCGGGGTACGACATGGTCGTGGACCGGTCGGTGAGCCTGACCAGTTCGCTGACCAGCGTGCGGATCCTGGAGGGGCACGGGATCCGGTGCATGAACCCGGCCCGGGCGATCGAGGCCTGCTCGGACAAGCTGATGACCTCGATCGCGTTGGCCCGGGCAGGGGTGGCGCAGCCGCGGGTGCTGGTGGGGACCAGCGCCGAGTCGGGGCTGGCAGCGGTTGAGGGGATCGGGTACCCGGCGGTGCTCAAGCCGACGGTGGGGTCATGGGGGCGGCTGGTGGCCCGGGTCAACGACCGCGACGCGGCCGAGGCCGTGATCGAGCACCGGGACACCCTCGGGTCGGTCGGCCAAGGCGTGTTCTATGTGCAGGAGCACATCGACAAGCCGGGGCGGGACATCCGCGTGTTCGTCGTGGGCGGCGAGCCCATCGCGGCCATCGCCCGCGCCAGCGCCCACTGGGTGACCAACACGGCCCGTGGGGCGAAGGCGTCGGGGCTGGAGGTCACCGAGGAACTCGGGGGGCTGTGCCGGCGGGCCGCGGCGGCGGTCGGGGCGGATGTGGTCGCCGTCGATGTGCTCGAATGCCCGCGCCGGGGCTACCTCGTCAACGAGCTGAACCACTCGATGGAGTTTCGCAACAGCATCGACACCACCGGGGTGGACATCCCGGGCCGGGTCGCGCGGCACGCGGTGCGGGTCGCCGAGGCCGCCCGGTCTGGTGAGGCGGTGTCGGCGTGACGGTGCGGGCGTCGATCGTCGGCGGCAGCGGGTACACGGGCGGCGAGCTGCTGCGGCTGCTGCTCGGTCACCCGGGGGTGGAAGTGGCGCAGGTGACCTCCCGGGCGCTGGCGACACAGCCGGTGCACCGATCGCACCCGAACCTGCGGGGGCACACGGAGCTGGCCTTCGTGAACCCGCAGGAGATGGCTCCCTGCGATGTGCTGTTCCTGTGCATGCCGCACGGGAAGGCGGCGGGGGACATCGGACGGTGGATGGAACTCGCGCCGCTGGTGATCGATCTTTCGGCGGATTTTCGTTTGAACGACGGAGAGCGGTACCAGCGATGGTACGGAGAGACGCATCCCAACCCCGGAGCGCTGGCCGAGGCCGTGTACGGGCTGCCCGAGGTGTCCAGGCAACGGCTGCCCGGGTCTCGGCTGGTCTCCGGGGTGGGGTGCAACGCGACGGCGATGACGCTGGCGCTCTTGCCGCTGGCGCGGGCGGGGCTGATCCGGCGGGCGATCTGCGATGTGAAGGTCGGATCGTCGGAGGCCGGGGCCGAGCCGAGCGCGGGCTCGCACCACCCGGTGCGGGCCCGGACGGCGCGGACCTACAGCGCGTCGGGGCACCGGCACCTCGGCGAGGTGGCGCAATCGCTGGGCGACCTCGATGTCGACGCGACGGTGACGGCGATCGACATGGTGCGGGGCGTGCTCTGCACGACCCATGTCGAGCCGACGCGGCCGGTGGAGATGAAGGAGCTGTGGAAGCTGTACCGCGGGGCGTACGCCGATGAGCCGTTCGTGCGGCTGGTCGCGGACCGGAGCGGGCCGAACCGGTTCCCGGATCCCCGGGTGCTGGTGGGGTCCAACCACGCGGATGTCGGGTTCGCCGTGGACGAGCGGTCGGGGCGGATCATCGCGCTCTGCGCGATCGACAACCTGGTGAAGGGGGCGGCGGGGTCGGCGGTGCAGTCGATGAATGTCGCCCTGGGACGCAACGAAACCGAAGGACTGTGGTTCCCGGGTCTGCACCCGGCGTGAGGAGCGAGCGATGACGACGGTGGTGATCAAGATCGGCGGCGGCGAAGGGATCGACCTGGGGCCGATCGCGGGGCAGTTCGCGGAGCTGGTGCGGTCGGGTGTGCGGGCGGTGCTGGTCCACGGGGGGTCGCACGAGACGAATGTGCTCTCGGAGGCGCTCGGGCATCCGGCCCGGACCATCACCAGTCCCAACGGGCACACATCACGCCGCACCGACCGGCGGACGCTCGAGATCTTCGAGATGATCTACTGCGGGAAGATCAACAAGGGGATCGTCGAGCAACTCCGCGGGCTGGGGGTCGATGCGGTCGGGCTGAGCGGGATCGACGCGGGGATCTGGACGGGGTCGCGGAAGACGGCCATCCGGGCGGTCGAGGACGGGCAGACGGTGATCATCCGCGACGACCTGTCCGGCCGGGTGGAGTCGGTGGACGCGGGGTTCCTCAACATGCTGCTCGACGCCGGACGGGTGCCGGTGCTCACGCCGCCGGCGATCACGCCGGAGGGGGTGGCGATCAATGTCGATGCGGACCGGGCGGCGGCGGCGACCGCGGCCGCGCTCGGAGCGGACGAGCTGCTGCTGCTTTCGAATGTGCGGGGGCTGCTGCGGGATGTGGCCGACCCGGGATCGCTGATCCGGGAGGTGAACTCGGAGTCGCTGGAGATCGCGCGTGCGGCGGCCAAGGGGCGGATGAAGAATAAGGTGCTGGCGGCCGAGGAGGCCCTGACGGGCGGGGTCCCACGGGTGGTGATCGGTTCCGCACTCGGTGACGACGCGATCGGGCGTGCCCGTGCCGGGGAGGGCACCGTGTTCTTGGGCGCGGGGGTGACGGCGTGAGTGTCACGAACTCCCAGAGCGTGGACGCGGAGACCGCCGTGCGGGTGCTGCACGACCTCGTCGCGACGCCGAGCGTGTCGGGCTCGGAGGCGGCGGCGGTGCGGGTGTTCGTGCGCCATGCGGCCGCGATGGGGTTCGAGACGGAGATCGACGCCGCGGGGAACGGGCTCGCGCACCGGGGGGCCTCTGCGGCGGGAGCGGCCGTCCATATCGTGCTGCTCGGACACATCGACACCGTGCCGGGGCACATCCCGGTGCGGATCGAGGATGGGGTGCTGCACGGGCGGGGGAGTGTGGACGCGAAGGGGCCGCTGGCGGCGATGCTCGTCGGGGCGGCCAACGCCGAACTGCCGGCAGGGGTCCGGGTCACCGTGGCGGGCGCGGTCGGGGAGGAGACGGCCGACTCGCCCGGGGCCCGGCACCTCGCCGGCCAGTTCCGGCCCGACGCGTGCATCATCGGCGAACCGAGCGGGTGGGACGGAGTGACGCTGGGGTACAAAGGGCGGCTGATCGGTCGGCTCGTGTGCGAGCGGTCATGCGCCCACACGGCCGGGCCGGGCCTGTCGGCGGCGGATGAGGTGCTGGCGTGGTGGTGGCGGATTCTGGCGGATGTCGAGTCATTCAATGGGGATCGGGCGCGGGTGTTCGAGCGGATCCAGGCGTCGGTGCGGGGGCTTTCGGGCGGTTCGGACGGTCTGACGGAAGCCGCGGTGCTGGAGGCGGGATTCCGCCTGCCTCCGGGGGTGGATCCGCACGAGCTTGCGCAGCGGCTGGAAGCCCTGGCCGGCGATGGTTGCGGCGTGACATGGCGGGGCCACGAGGTCGCCCACGCGACGGATCGCAACGACCCGGTGGTCCGGGCGCTCAGCGGCGCGATCCGTTCGCTCGGCGCGACTCCGAGGCCCAAGCTGAAGACCGGGACGGCGGATCTGAATGTGGTCGGGCCGGTGTGGGGATGCCCGATCGCGGCGTACGGGCCGGGGGACAGCTCGCTGGATCACACGCCGGAGGAACGGCTGGACATCGCCGAGTTCGCAAGGTCGGTCGGTGTGCTTCAGCGGGGGATGGAGTTGCTCGCGGCGGAGCTGGGCGGAGCGTGATCAGGCGGTTTCGGCCGCGTCGGCGATGGCGCGGGCGACATCGAACGCCGCGTCGGTCTTGATCAGGTTCATGTGGCTGGCCTGGATGGATACCCTGGACGGTTCCTGGGTCAACCATTCACGCCAGCCGTTCGCGCCGTCGTCCTTGAGTGAATACATCCAATCGGGGCGGTAGCCCTGGATGACGAGCACCTTGCCGTGGTACTTCGCGGAGGGGACATAATCCCGGACGACGCGGAGATTCGCGAAGGTCAGCCTGCGGACTTCCGGCAGTTCGTCATACCCATCGCCGCGTTTGAACATTTTCCTCAATCGACGCCTGACGGCATCGACCCGCTTGGCGATGTACTTGCCCCGCTGGTCACCCGGCATGGTCAGGATGTTCCGGACATGAACGCCGATCGGCACGGGCTTGAACTTGACCGGGTACTTCTTGAGCAGGTGAGCGTCCACGATGACCAGCAGGCGGGGGGCCATCCCTTCCTCCTGCAGGCGGACCGCGAGTTCGTAGCCGAGGATGCCGCCGAGGCTGTACCCGATGAATGTGCTGGCGCCGGGATCAAACCCGGGCCTGATCGCTTCGTGGAAGTAGCGGACCATGTCCGGGAGCGACTCGAACGGCTTGCGGTCCGGGGTGGTGCCCGGATAGAGGGCGGCGCGGCATGTCCAATCTTCGCCGAGGCCGGTAACGAGACGGCGCATGCTCAAGATGTCCCCGGTCACGCCGGGGAGGATCCAGCCGGTGTGCCTGCGGCCCCCCTGGTTGATCTGGAGGAACGGTTCCTGGCTCGGATGCGTGGCGTGCTCGCGCATGCGGCGGGCCAGGCTGCGCGGGGTCGCGTTGCGGAACATCGAGGCGGTCGCCAGGTCGGTCGGGTGCGACTGGCGGATGATCGAGAACGCCCGGACCGCCCTGAGCGAATCGCCTCCCCTGGCGAAGAAGTCGTCGTCGGGGCCGAGGTCAGGGTCGGAGAGGACATCACGGAAGACATCCACGATGGTCCACATCACATGCTCGGTCGCGGGGTCGGCGGCCTCCGCTTGGTCTGAAGCGTGGCTGGAAGGATCCTTCTGAACGCCTCCCTGGTGGGAACTGACCCGAGGTGGTTCCGGGCTGGTGATCTGGTCGCGGATGAAGGCGAGCAAGGATCGTGCCTCCGGAACCGACCCGGACTCAAGCCAGTCCGCGTCGCGTGCGGTGATGACCAGCCTGGCGGTCGAAGCGTGGCGGTACAAGGTGCAGAGCAGGTCGAACCGGGCCAGGCCGTGGTCGGCTTCCTCCCAGACCGGCTCGAAGAGACCGTACGGACCTAATCCGGGCGCGAGCGGGGCCCGGTCGATAATGTTGAAGTAGACATTGGTGATCGGGGTCGATCGATCGTGCCCGCCATCCGCGGAATGACGGACCAGGCGGTCGAACGGGACGGGCCCGTGATTCAACGCGCTGCGGACCGCCTCGGCGGTCAGCATCACGCGATCGCGGAAGGAATCCCGCTGCAGATCGAGCAGAACCGGGACGGTTTCCACGAAGAATCCCACCGCGTTCTCGAAGGGCCCATCGTCCCGGGTTGACACCGCAAGACCGATCGCCGGTTTGTTCGTCCCGCAATGCGTCGGTCCCGCCCAGTCCGCGAAAAGGGAGAGCCAGACGGCGTGCGATGTGACGCCGAACTTTTCAGCACACTGGCTGACGGCACGAACCAGATCGGCCGGGATGTCGACGGCGGTGGTCACGGCAGGGCGATTCTCCACGTGGGCTTCCGCGATGCGGCCCCGGGTGGGCTGCCGATCGCGGAACGGTGCGGCGGCACGCCGGGCCTGTTCTTCCATGTTCTCGGAATCCTGCTTCCCATGCAGCCAGACCGCATGGGCCGGCTGACCTGGGCCGGGATCGGGCAGGTTCGGAGCCGAACGCGTCCTGCGGGCCTCGTACAGCAGTGCGAGATCGCGGAACACCACCTCCATGGACCACGCATCCGAGACGATGTGGTGCATGACCAGCAGGCCTTGGCCCGTTTGGTTCGAGATGATCAGGCGGGTCAAGGGAGGATTGCCGAGATCGAATGGTCTGATGACCAGCGATCGAACCATGTCCGGATCATCCAACGGTCCTTCATGCCATTCGATCCCGGCTTCGACCGTGGCCAGCAGGGTCGCCATCGGCTCGGTTACGGAAGGATCGGGGAACGCGGTCCGGAGGGCGGGGTGCCGGTCGTGGAGGTCCTGCCAGGCGCCCTGAAGATCGGCGCGATCGGGTGCTCCCCGAAGCCGGAAGCGGTACGCGATGTTGTAGGCGGCGCTATCCGGGTCGATGTGCTGGATCGCCCACAGGCGACACTGCGACGGCGACATGTGGACCAAGCCGGGCCGGGCCTGCTGGAACTTGAGTTCTGCGCTCGGTTGATCGGCACGGGTTTCGATCACGGAGGCCAATGTCACAAGATCCTTTGCGGCCAGCACTTCGGGGACCGATACCTCCACGCCGAAGCGGTCGCGGATCCGGACGCGGAGCATCATCGCCCGCAGGGAGTTGCCGCCGCACTGGGTGAAAGACCGATCGGTGGATGCCACGGGATCGGGCAGCACCTCAGAGCAGACTGTCAGCAACGCGCGCTCCGTCTCGGTCGTGGGCGGCCTGGCTCGGTGCTCGCCGGCTTTGGAATCGAGGCGATCGACTGAGGCCGTAACAACTTCGCGCAACTCAGAGCGGTCGACCTTGCCGTTGCGGTTGATGGGCAGTTCTCGGATCGGCACGATCGGAGCAGGCATCATGGCGCTGGTCAAACGCCGTGCGATCCGCAACTCGAACGCGTCGGGATCGAACGCTCCGGGGTCAACGGGAACGATGCAGGCCGCAACCCGTGCGGCGGTGCCGGAGCCGATCACCACGCTCGCCGCGGCCTTGACCGCGGGATCATCCGCAAGCACCGCGTCGATCTCGCCCAGCTCGATCCGCTGCCCACGCACCTTGACCTGGTCATCGATGCGGCCCAGATACGCGATCGCTCCATCGGGAAGCCTGCGGACCAGGTCCCCCGACTTGTACAACCGCTCACCCGTCTTTGGATCGGAGAGGAACTTGGCCGCGGTCAGCGCCGGATCCTTCAGGTATCCCCTCGCAAGCCCGACACCGCCGATGATCAGCTCGCCTGTTTCTCCGTCCGGGACGGTGCGGCCGGAATCGTCCGTGATGCGGAGCGTCATGCGGTTGAGCGCGACGCCGATCGGCACGATCGGGGGATCAGCCGGACACGGCCGCGGGATTTGGTGCGTGGTGGTCAGGGCGGTGCACTCGGTCGGTCCATAGGCGTTGTAGAATGTCGCGTTCGGGAGCCGCTCCTGGGCCAGGCGGATAAAACGGGGATCGGCCGGCTCGCCGCAGACACCGATGACCGGGATCCGCTCGAACGCGCCCGGGTCCGCCTCGAACAGCGCACGGAACAGGCTGAAGGACACGCAGACCGCGTTGAGCCCCTCATGCTCGGCATAGTGGCGGACCACCTCGGGCGTGAGCACATCATCGGAAGAGATCAGCAGCTTCGAGCCGTGCAGGAGCGGGGTATAGATCTCGATGGTGGACAGGTCGAAGGAGAGCGGACCGCCATAGAGGAAGTTCAGCTCCGGACCGAACGGCATGTAGTCCTGGCCGTGGACCAGCCGGACAACGCCCGCGTGCTCGATCATGGCCCCCTTGGGCTGCCCGGTGGAGCCGGATGTGTACATGATGTAGGCGAGATTGGCGGGGAAGATCGGGAGCTTCGGATTGGCCTCATCGCGGCCGCGGCCATCGTGCGGATCGATCCGCAGGGGCACCTCGTCCAGGATCTCCGGAAGATACCCCGGGGCGGCGACCGCGAAACGGCAGGACGCGTCCCGAAGGATCGCACGCAGCCGATCGGGCGGCTGATTGGCCACGATCGGAACATACGCCCCGCCGGCTTTCAGCACCCCGAGCACGCCGGCGACATGGGCCACCGACTTCGGCACGGCCAGCGCGACCGGATCCTCGGTCCGCACGCCCGCGGCGATCAGGTCCGAAGCGATCGCGTTCGCCCATGCGTTCAGCTCGGCGTAGGTGGCCTTCTCCTGCCCGCAAACAACGGCCGTGCTGTCTGAGTACTGATCGACGACGGATTCAAAGACCGCGTGCACGGCCATCCCGAAGACGCCATCGGCTTCCGCATGCGCTCCGACGGGATGGGGCTTGTGCTGCTCCGTGCTCATGAGGCTCCCCCCGCCCCCTCGTTGAATCAGGCTTTCACCACCCGTGCGTTGATCGGGACGGTCGCCCGCCCCATCGCGTTGCGCGTATCGACCACCAGCCCCGCGTGCGTCGCGATCGCGTTCCAGTCGATCACCTCATGATCGGTCACGATGAGCACGCAATCACACCCAGAAAGCGTCTCGGCGGTCAGACCGACCGAGGACATCTCCAGGTCGTACGCACGCATCTCGGGGAAATGCGGCACGAGCGGGTCGTGGTAGCTGACCCTCGCCCCACGGGCCGCCAGGAGCTCGATGATCTCCGCCGCCGGCGTTTCACGCGTGTCATCGACATTCGGCTTGTACGCCAGGCCGACGACGATCATGCCAGACCCCCTGACGGACTTGGAGTCGTCGTTCAGGGCTTCGGCGACCTTCTCGACCACCCACTCTGGCATGCCGCGGTTGATCTCTCCGGCGAGTTCGATGAAGCGGGTCACCCGTCCGTGCTCACGGGCCTTCCAGGTCAGATAGAACGGGTCGATCGGGATGCAGTGCCCGCCGAGTCCGGGCCCGGGGTAGAACGGCATGAACCCGAACGGCTTCGTGGACGCGGCCTGGATCACCTCCCAGACATCGATGCCCATGGTGTCGAACACCATCTTCAGTTCATTGACCAGGGCGATGTTGACCGCGCGAAAAACATTCTCAAGGATTTTGGCCGCCTCGGCGACATCGGCCGAACTGACCGGAACGACCTCCTTGACCCCGTGCGCATAGAGCGCACAGGCCAGCTCCGTGGAGACCGGATCGACGCCACCGACGAGCTTGGGGATCGTTGTGGTGGTGTGCGATTTGCGACCCGGGTCCTCCCGCTCAGGCGAGAACGCCACGAAGACATCCCGACCGATCTCGAGCTTTCCGCGGCCGGACTCCTCAGCCGCACGCAGCATCGCCGGGATGAAATCCTCCCGGGTCGTGCCGGGGTAGGTGGTCGATTCGAGGACGACGAGCTGCCCGGCGCGGAGACAACGGCCGATGGCCTCCGCTGTCTTGATGACATAGCTCAGGTCTGGCTCGAGGTGCGGACCGACGGGCGTGGGGACGCAGACCAGGATCGCGTCGGGCTCGTCCAGGCGCTCGAAATTCGCGGTGGCCTCAAACCGGCCGGAAGCGGACAGGCGTGTTGTCATCTCCGCACCGAGGTGCTTGAGGTAGTTCTCGCCGCGAGAGAGCTGGTCGATTTTCCGCTGGTCGATGTCGAAGCCGAGGACGCGCAGGCCGCCTGTATGAAGCGCATCGGCAACGGGTAGACCAACATAGCCCAGCCCGATGACGCCGATAGTCGCCGTGCGGCGGCCGATTCTGTCCCCGAGTTCAGCAGCATGATCGATCATCGCCTGCGCCACATTCACCTACCGGTGTTGTTCCTCAGATATCTCGGCCGCCACGCGGAGCGAGGCCCCACATTCATATCGATTGATTCAGCCCGAAAATGAAGCCGCGCACAACATCGATCAGTTCGGCCGACGCCTCGGCAGGAATCCGCGGGCCGCTGCGAATTTCAGCCAATCGATCCAGAACCCCGGACAGTTCCTGCTCATCTTTCGCCAGAGAAACCTTGCCGAGTTCATGGAACCTTCTGGCGGTGGCGATCTGGTGGTCATTGCGTGTTTCGCGCAGTTGCGCGAAACGCGGCATGACCAGGATCGGGGTTCCCAACTCCAGCGCTGTCAAGATGGTGCCGGTGCCGGCGTGGGCGACCACCAGTTCCGCATCGGCCACCCGGTCACGAAACTCTTGCCCAGACATGCTCCGAACCCATTCCATGTGTGAAGGCTCGTACTTCGCATCGCCCACCTGGGCGAAAAGATCGGCCCGCCCTGCCCGGCCCGCCCACGCGTCGACCGCCATGACCAGGCGATCAAAGGGCATCTGATGGCCAACAGTGACAAAGATCATAGCACGGCGCCCCGATACTCCGGCCCATTGCTGTCCGCCAGGTGAGGCCACTGGGTCAGCCAGAGATCCACAAACCGGCCTGCAAGCTGGCCGGACCTGGACAACTCCTCCACATTGGCGATCGAATCGAGCCAGGCCACCTTCGCGCCAAGAACCTTGGCGATACGGCAGGCGAGATAGCCCGGCATCGCGCCGGTGGTGATGACGAACGCCGGTCGCTCCTTTGCGATGATGCGTGCGAGCTGCGCAGCACAGAGCAGCCATTTGAGCTTGTTCCACCTAGTCACATCAACAACCGTATGAAAGCGTGCCGAGGACGGGATCTGATCCCGGTAGTCCGAAACGACCGTCACATACGCCATGTCACAATCCGTGAAGGCCGGCGCCAGCCGCAGCAACTCCACCCAATGGCCGCCGCCGGACGACACCGCGAGAACCCGTGGTTTCCGATCGTTCGTCCGACTCACGGCAGCGCCTCGCTGACGGATTGCGCTCGCGGGTTGTGCTCACGATTCGCGTTCTTGCGGATGTGATCGTGGTACTTCTGCATGGTTTTTCGCTTGCCGAAGAGGAGCGAATCCCGCTCATATTTGCGGAAAAATCGCAAGTAATCCCTGTCGCTGTACCTCGCGTCCCCGCGGATCCAGGATCCAAGATATCCGCAGAAAATGCCCAACCCGCCGATGACGAAGGGACGCTCGAGCATGCGGTATGCAGAAACCGCGGCCACATAAAACGGCGACGAACCCATGAAGTACTTGCCCCGCCCCCAGCGCTTCCGGCCGGTCCAGATGCCGACCTGGCTCGATCCTTGCGGCCGATAGTGGCGGATCCGCAGTTCCTTGCGATCGATCGATTCAGCGATCCAGCCGCACATCCGGCACCGGTGGCCGTCGATCCCGTCCCAACTCGCCTGCTTCACAAACCCGCCGATATCCAGATAGCACGAGACACGGTAGAACTTGGCGGGACCAATGGCGTTCTCGTCGCCCATGCGTTCCGAAACCCACCGGCCGGACCCCGTCTGGATGTAGGTTTTTCCGGAAAGATTGCCGCGGAGCGGGTCGGCCTCCATCATCTCCACGATTGTTTCGAAGTAGCGCTCCGGAAGCCCAAGGTCCGCGTCGAGCTTGCAGATGTAGTCGTAATCTTCGAGGCGGATCTGCGCGAGACCATCATTGAACGCCTCGACGACCCCGCCTCCCACGGCGCGAGTGCCCCGATCGGGACGCTTGTAGAGGCGTATCCAATCGTGCTCCTTCGATGCAGCTTCAACGATCGACGGAGTCTTGTCATCGGACCCATCATCGACGATGATCCAAACATCCGGACGCTTCGTCTGGTTCACGATCGACTCGATGATACCCGGAAGATATGCTTCTTCGTTGCGGCACGGCGTGATGACGGCGTAACGCGGCGCCCCCTGACGGGCCGCCGGCTCGTTGATCATCGTGCCCCTGGTCATGGGCACGCCCCGTCTGCACACGATGTGCAACTGCCTTGAATGACGCGAAGGATCCGTTGCGCATTGGCATCCAGATCAAACTCTTCCTCCACCCACGCCCGGCCCGCAGCGCCCAGCCGTTCGATCCGTTCCCGGTCCTCGGCGAGTTGCGTCAATGTCCGGACGAGCGCGTCCCGGTCCCCCGGTGGCACCATGACCCCCGTCTCGCCGTCCCGGACGAGTTCGCGGATCGTCTCAAGATCCCCGCACACGACACACCGCCCCCGTGCCATCGCCTCCATGAGCACGACCGGGATACCGTCACGGTCCCCCGAACCCGCTACGCGGCAGGGAATCACGAACAGGTCGGCTTCGCCCATCAGGTCCATGATCCGATCGTTGGGGGCCTCGCCCAACAACTCCACATCGGCGCCCGGCGGCAGCTTCTCGATCATCGTTTGCAGCCGGGCCTCCTCCTCGCCCCCGCCGGCGATCCGGGCCCGGAACTTCGCCCCCCCGGAACGGGCGATCTCGCCGAGGGCCTCAACAAGGATGTCAAAGCCTTTCTTCTCGACAAGCCGCCCGACCGCGAGCACCTCGAGAACCTCGCCGCCAGGAGCCCGGGTCGGTTCGTACCGGGCTGTGTCGACGCCGCAGCGAACAATCGGGTAGTCCGAATCCGGCCGGTCAACGATGGACCGGTAGAAGCCCCGGTGCCACTCAGAGATGCAATGCACCCACGCGGCACGCTGGAGTTTTTCCCGTAGCAGGGTCCGGTTTGGGAACAGGTCGTTCGCGTGGCCGGTAAAACTGAAGCGGATGCCCAGTTGGAGTGAAGCGTACATGCCGATCGTTGTCGGGACATGGGCCATGTGGGCATGGATGTGGGTGATGCCCAAGCGCCTGGCCCGGTGGGCCAGCGACAAGGCGGCCAGCCCCTGCCAGAGGATCTTGGGCCGGCGTGCGGCGGGAAGCTCCCGGGCGCATGCCGCGTCCCTGAGCACCCGAGAGACGGTCGCCACCGTCGCGACCGGGCGGATGGCCAGTTCGGACAAGGCATCCGTCAGGATGCCCGCGACGCCACGCGTGTACACCCCGATGGTGTCGCGGGCCATCTCGTCCAGCGGGCCGTCGTCCAACCCGCGGACCGGTGCATGCACGCTCGCGGTCCGGATATCGATCCCGAGTTGGCGCAGCGCAAAGATTTCACGGTAGACGAAGGTCTCCGACCGCGTCGGAAGCGTGCCGGACATGTACAGGATGACCGGCGACTCAGGCATCGACGCTCTCCGCGGCGGGAACCGCGTCCGCCCCTTTGTACTCAATCAGCGTCGAACGCTGACCCAGGAGCCGCTTCCGCCAGTACAGCAGCATTCCGGACACCTGGGCCGGTTTGGCGACCAAAGTGAAGAATCCGACCAGCCAGGCATCGGATCGAGAGCGGCCCCGGGCCAGCTCCTTCCGGCGAATGCGCCAGGCCTGGAGCAGCAGCAATCCACCCAGCGCAACAAGGGAGAGCCCGTAGGTCCAATAAGCCGCGACCACCGCGAGCAGCGGCAGGATTGCTCCCCATACCAGCGCGGATCGCACCCCCCACACCCCGTGCCGGTCCGGGCCCTTACCGTGCAGGGCGGCTCCTTCGGCGTAGGCGTGCCCGGCCCGCTTGGCCCGCTTCCAGTACTGACCGAACCGGGTCATGGCGGCGTCGTGCAGGGTCATTTCGAGGCCCAGCCGATGGACCGCGAAGCCCGCCGAGCGGATCCGGACGCACAACTCCGGCTCCTCCCCGGCGATGAGCGACACCCGGTACCCCCCCACCGCCTCGAAGACGGACCTCCGGAACATGGCATCGCCGCCGCAGGATCTAGCCTGACCGACCGGGGTGTCCCACTCGAGATCGATCAGGCGGTTGTAGACCGATTGGTCCGGTGATCGCTCTCGTCGCCGTCCGCAGACGACCGCACAGCGTTGATCCTCGTCAAGAAACCCAGCGGCAAGACGGATCCACGACGGATCGAACTCGCAGTCTCCATCGACCACCTGAAGGTACTCGATCTCCGGCCAGCGGGCGACCAGGCGTGCGATCCCCTCATTGCGGGCCCGGGCCGCGGTGAACGGGACGGAGGTATCCAGCTCGACGACTTCCACGCCGAGTGAGCGCGCAAACGCAACCGAGCCGTCCGTGGATCCGGAATCGACATACACAACGCGGTCCGTTTCCGCCATGGCAGAGCGCAGGCAACGCTTCAAACGATCGCCTTCATTCCGGCCGATCGCGACCACCCCGACTCGGCGCAAATCACCCGTCATGCCGGCACCCCCACCCACTCCGGAGGGCCGTGCGGCTCAAGAACTGCTTCCCTGAACCGTTCGCAGGTCAGCGACAGTCCCAGCATTCCGCCAAGCCGACGCATCTCCGGATCGAGCCGCTCGATGCAATGAGACCGCGCCTCACCCGAGAGTTCGGGCCGGGCCTCCATCCGCCATCGCGACTTGATCCGATCACGAACCCCCTCCGGCAACAAACCTCGACGCAGGGACCTCAACACGCCGATATCCAGCACCGTCTCGAGCATTGGGTGGCAGCGCAATCGCTTCGCCGAGACATTGCGGGGCTCGGCATCCTCGGCCCAACACACCGGGCCCGCGCAGCCGATGAAGCGGGCGATCCGCTCGAACTCCTCCTGCGGCCGCCTCGTCAACCGCTCAAAGAACACCGGCAGCACCCGCTGCGGACCGAACAAGTCCAACCACGGCTGCAACTGCATGCCATAGCAGGAGTACGCGATCAGCTCATCGTGCTCGTGCACGGCCTCGTTCAGAGGCCGGTCAAGCTCACGGCAAGACCAGGCGTGGATGTAGTGCGAAACAAGCCGATCGATCGGATCACGCATCACATAGATCAACCGGGCGTGGGGCAAGTGGGCGTGCAAACGCACCGCCGCCATCGGAAAAGTCGGCAACTTGGTGTAGTGGGTGCTCGATTCACCACAGACCGCGGCATCGGGCGCCGAATCGAACAGCCCCTTGTACCAGCCCAAGCCCCTGGCCCACACATCCTCGTCGGAGAAAAAATTCGGTTCTTTCGGCTCTGACATGAACACCCCGGGCTGCCTGGAGAGTTGATCATGCAGCGTACTCGTGGCGCATTTCATCGCGCCAATGATGACGAAGTGAGGGTGTGCGAGGGTCTCAGCCATGTCCGCCCCCGACCACGGCCGCCGACTGGCCGGACAACCCACCCGCCTGCTGAGGCCTGCCGGCGTCAGCCGGGGTCCAGATATCCCGCCACTCGCGCTCCACGGCGTCGGATCTCCCCAGGCAGGCCGCAAGCCCCCAGCCGCAGATCCAGAGCAGGTTCGCCGCCCACCGGCCGACCGGCCCGTACCAGGTATGAAAGTAGTGGCTTCTCGCGGCGTAGTAGTACGCCGGACGGCGCTTCCGCTCCACCGTGTTCCGCTTGACCTCGCTCGATCCGCCGCGCAGGTGAACAACCCGTGCCGCCGGTTCATGGCCCACGAGAAAACCGGCCCCCTTCGCTCGACGACAGAAATCCATGTCCTCGTAGTACATGAAGTACCGTTCATCGATCATCCCGACACGCTCGAAGACCGCATCACGGATCGCCACGCACGCGAAACTCACCCAATCCAGATCATCGACCGCCCGCACAACCGGCCGGGCTACCACATGACCCAGGAATCGACGCCCCAGCCAGCCCGATCGGCTCGCGGAGATCAACTCCGTCAAGGGTGACCGGAACCGGAAGGTCGAGACCTGCGCCTCGCCGTCCGGCCATTCCAGCCTTGGCCCTATGATCCCGACCCGGTCATCCGCCCCCCGCAGCGCCCCGACGAGCGTGTCTATCGCACCAGGCCGCACGATCGTGTCGGAGTTCAGGAGGATGTAGATCCCGGCATCCGCGGCACGCACACCCACATTGTTGCCCGCCGCAAACCCCCCGTTCACGGGGGACGCCACCACGCGGGCCCAGCCTGCCCACCCACGATCCGCGATCGCCTTCCGGATCCGCTCGGCCGAGTCATCCGGCGAGCAGTTGTCCACCACCACCACCTCGCGAACACCCGGCGAAACCTGCCTCTCCAGCGACGCGAGACAGTCCACCACCAGATCCGGTGTCCGATAGTTCAGCACGACCACGGTCGCCTCAAGTTTGGTCGCACGCTCTGCCATGCACCTTATCCCGGGGATCCAACGCTCCACCTCAGCAGATGATCATCCCCATTCGTCCCAGCATCCGAGTGTTTTCTCTTCGCTTTCAACATCGACCGATATACCATGATCGCAGCGGACGATATCGTCCGCTTGCATCACCGACGACCACCCTTTATAGGGTATCGGCGGTTTGAGCCCGCCCCGCCCATGGAAGCCGTGCGGACGAGGGGTCCACCCGGTCTCCGAGGGGCATCCCGCTCGGTCTGGACCGATCGCAACGGCCACGCGGGCTGGGCAACTGGGGAGGAAGTGAGATTCTGGACAGTGCGTCTGGCAAATCGTTCCGCCGCTTCCGACCCTCAAGATCTCAGGCAAGCCGCCCGACCGGAGGATTGACTCCATGAGCCGAACCAGCACCGTACTCGCCATCCACCCCATCCGCCGCCTCTTCGCCGGCCTCGCCCTCGGCCTGGTTCTCGCGGCAGGAACCCCCTCCGACGCCTACGCCCAGACCTACAACGCCGACGGCTGGACCGTCCTCCAGCCCTCCGAAGACACCCGCTTCGTCTTCGTCTCCTCCTCCGAGGGCAACGACCAGAACAGCGGCCGCTCCCCCGCCCAGCCCGTCCGCACCATCGCACGGGCCAAGGAACTCATCCGGGACGGTTATCCGGACTGGATGCTCCTCAAACGCGGCGATGTCTGGAACGAAGGGCTCGGATCTTGGCGAGCCTCCGGCCGATCCAACACCGAACGCTCCGTCATCGCGTCGTACGGGGACTCGGATGATCGACCCAAGCTCATACTGACCGACATCTCAGGAATCATCGCCCCCTACCAACAGGACACCTCCCATGTCGCCATCGTCGGCATCCACTTCGAGTCCAACCGCACCGACTCCTCCCCTCGGGGCATCCGCTGGCTGTCCACCGGCAAGGACCTGCTCGTCGAGGACTGCTACATCGGCGGCTTCAAGGACAATGTCACCATCGAGGGCCAGGGCGACGGCTTCAGCGATGTGATCTTCCGCCGCAACATCGTCGTCGATGCCTGGTCCATCAGCAGCCACTCCCAGGGCCTGTTCATCAACCGCACCGAGAACATCCTCATCGAAGAGAATGTGATCGACCACAACGGCTGGAACCCGAACATCGCGGGCGCCAACCCAACCGGGTTCAACCAGAATGTCTATGTCCAGACCTCCACCGAGAACACCACCTTTGTCGGCAACATCACCGCCAGAGCCTCCGGCGCGGGCGCCCAGCTCCGCAACGGCGGCATCGCCAGGCACAACCTGTTCTACGCCAACCCCATGCCGCTCCGCTTCGGGTACAACTCCAGCTCCAACGGCAACTCCGGCAACGCCAGCGGAGAGGTCAAGTTCAACACGGTCGTGGGTGGTCCACTCTCGAATCCGAACGCGGGGTCGTCCTTCGGGATCTGGCTCGAACGCCTGGACGGCGTGGAAGTCATGCATAATGTGATCACGACCAACCAAAGCGGCGAGTCGAACATCTGGGGTTTCAGTCTGCACGGCTTCGCCCGCAACGGCATCATCACCAACAATGTCGTCTACGGCTGGAACGACGCCTCGGGAGCCGGTGGCCAGTTCCTCCGATCCGCCGCCAACGCCGAATCGACCCTCCTCATCAAGGACAACATCTGGTTCCTCACCGCCCCCTCTTACCAGCTCTTCCGGATCGATCACCCGTCGAACTTCCATTTCGTGAACAACCGCTTCGCGAACCTGCCCGCCACCCAGGACGCCTTCCGCATCCAGGGCAACAGCAGGATCAACTTCAACCAGTGGTCGGGCCTGGCCATGGTGAACGGGGACCAGCTCCAGGCGACCTCATTCGTCGACCCTGGCCGCAACCTCAAGGACTATGCCCAGCACCTCGGCTTCACCGACGAGGTCGCCTTCCTCGAGGCCGCCCGCCAGCTCAGCCGACGGAACTGGCGACCGGAACTGACCGCGGAAGCCGCCTCCGCCTGGATCCGGGCCGGCTACCAAGTCCAACCAAACTGAAGCCTCCCCTCCAGCCAGGCCGATGAATACAGTCGTGGGCGTGTTCCTCAGGGACACGCCCACCGCTGTATTTCACCCATCCGCCACCGGCGGACCAAAGCCGGGCCATGATCGCCGCCTACCCACCCCCAACCAGCACGCCATGGCTTGTCGCGGCGGCCATCCTCGGAACCATCGTGGCCGCGGCGGTCGTGCTCTACGCCCTCCCCCTGCTCATCCGGGCCAGACAGGTCGCCCGCTGGCGGAAGCGGGCGCCCGGTCATCTGGCCCTGACCTACGACGACGGGCCGGACGACACCACCACGCCGGCGGTGCTCGATCTGCTGGATGAACTCGGCGTGCCCGCCACCTTCTACCTCGTCGGCTTCCGATCAGAGCTGAACCCGCAGACCGCCGCCCTGGTCCGGGACAGCGGCCACGAACTCGGCACCCACACCCACTCCCACAAGAACGCCTGGAAGAAGGGCCCGATCTTCGAGTTCCGTGATGCCCGACGGGCCTACCAAACGCTCGATGGCATCGTGCCGCCGAACGCCCCCTACCGCCCCCCATTCGGGAAATGTTCACTCCCAACCCTGCTGGCCATGTATGCAAAGGATCGGCGCGTCGATTGGTGGACGGCCCCGGCGAATGATTCCCGCGATGAACAGCCACAGCCCGCGGAGGCCGCACGACGCCTGCTCGACACGGGCGGCCCGGTGATCCTGATGCATTCGCACCACGCCGAACCCAACCGCCGCGCCTTCGTGCTTGCCCTCACGCGGGAACTTGTGCGACAGGGCCGCGAACGGGGTCGCCTGTTCGCAACCGTCCGCCAGGTACGAGAAGCGGCCGCATGAGCAACACTATCCGCGAGATCACGGACGACGCCGAGTGGGATGCCCTGGTCGACCGGGCAGAACTCGGCACCGTCTACCACCGCTCGGGATGGCTGGGCGTGCTCAACGAATGCACCGAGGCACGCATCCACCGGATCGCACTGGAAGGACCAACCGGTCTGCTGGCGATCTGGCCGATCGGTCTGCTGCGCAAGGGCCCCCTTCGAATCGGAGGCTCGCCGCTCCCCGGCTGGAACACCGCCTACCTCGGCCCGCTGTTCGCAAATGCATGTGAGGACAAGGCCGACGCCGTGCGACGAATGTACGCGGCGCCCCCGATTCGCAAGCCGGCATTCCTTGCCACGAGGGTCATGGACACCACCGCGGACTTCGGACCGCTCGGGTTCCGACGCATCAAGGACTTCGAGACCTACGAGATCGACCTGACCGAGTCGACCGAGACCCTGTGGGGCAATCTGAAAGGCACCTGCCGGACCCGGATCCGCAAGGGCGAGAAGAACGGCCTCGAGATCAGGGAGGAGCACGACGACTCATACCTGGACGAGTTCATGACGATGGCGAGCGATGTGTTCGCGAAAACCAACAAAAAACCGCCCTTCTCGAAGTATTTTCTGAAGCAAGTCGATTCTCGGCTTCGCGCCCGAGGCGAACTGCTGGTCACGAGCGCGTTCCACGGCAGCGATCGCATCGCAACCCTGATTGTCCCACACGACCGCCGCACGGCGATGTACTTCGCCGGCGTCAGCCTTGCCAGCCGACTCGACCTAGCCCCCAATAATCTGCTACACTGGCAGACCATCTCGCGAACAAAGGTATTGGGCATTTCCTCATATGATTTCATTTCTTCCAAAGGATCTCCCGGCCGGTTCAAAGCGACCTTCGGGCCAAACGCACGATCGACATCTATTCACTGGGAACACACTAGCAACATCGTCGTTGAGAAGCTAAAAAGCTGGTACGAGACGCGAATGAAGTCCAAACAAAAAACTGCACATACCAAATGAAGATGAATACAAGCAAACCCGGGCTAAGTGTTCGTGACGTCACCAGCAACTCCGAATGGAACAAGCTTGTTGATAACGCTTTTTACAGCACCGTGTACCATCGATCCGGCTGGCTCAGGGCTCTCAGTGAAACTGCCGAAGTAAAAATCTACAAGCTCGCACTAGAAGATTCTCGCGGCGCCCTCGCGATCTGGCCTATCGGGGTTTTTAGAAAGGGACCACTTCGTATCGGCGCCTCGCCATTACCAGGGTGGAACACTGCATACCTAGGGCCGCTTTTCACCCAACTGTGCGGCGACAAAGTTGATGCCGTGCGCATCATGATGCAATCCAAATTTATTAACCGCCCATCCTTTCTCACTTGCAAACTTATGGACACAGAAATTGACTTGTCTGAGTTGGGACTGAAAAAGGAAAAAGATTTTTATACCTATCAAATAAATCTAACTGAGTCCGAGGGCAAAATATGGAATTCTCTAAAAGGCAAATGCCGAACAGCAATTCGAAAGGGAGAGAAGAATAATATTAAGATCATAGCCGAAGACAACAGGCAATATATTCAGGACTTTATGGACATGGCCACGGATGTCTATGCAAAATCAAATCTAAAACCACCCTACTCCTCCCAGTTCATCGCGGCAGTAGATGAATATCTGAGAGAATGCAATGAGCTCGTGGTGATGAGCGCATTTCATTCTGGATGTAGAATTGCTACCGTTATCTTTCCGCATGACAATAACTCTGCGGTATATTTTGCAGGCGGTACATTTTCGCAATACAAACAGCTCGCCCCAAGTAACCTGCTTCACTGGCGAACCATGATGTTTTTTAAGGAAATGGGAGTTCAGACATACGATTTCATATCGTGTTACGGATCTCCGGGAAAGTTCAAGGAAACCTTTGGCCCCCAGAAGGTTCTGAAGTCTACTCACTGGGAGTATACCAGGTCGCCGATTGTGGAGCACGCGAAAAATTGGTACGAGGCGCGTAAAAAACGGCAATTAAGAAAAGATTGTTGACAGAACTGCTGCTATCCATAATCCAACTGCATCACAGTAGAATTTAGTCCATATGAAAACTAATCCTATTAATGTACTTGTCGCTTGCTCTGCAACAATTGATGCAGCAAAGATTTTTAGATGCCTTGGCAAGACCACTTCGCTGGCTTTTGGTGTCGGGCCTCCTCATTCAATATCTTCTAAATCAAGGTACTGTAGCCGCTACTTTTCTTTCGCTGGGCCAAACCTAGCGGACGAAACTGATTGTCTTGCGTCGTTTATACAGTCCAATGGCATAACCTGCCTAGTCACTTCCGACGATGCATCTTCTCGTATTTTGAGGCAGATGAGAGGTATGGCATTGCCCACTGGATTTTACGCACTTGCACCTTCCAACTCACAATATTCTTTAGTGGATGACAAGTTTAAATTTTATAATTGGTGCGCATCCAACGAGATATGTACGCCACGAACATGGAATGTCGACATTTTGCAGAGGGCAGTCGACTACCCTCTCGTAGTCAAAAAGCGGACTGGAAGTGGTGGTAAGGGATACTTTCTAATTAAGGACCGCGAAAGTGCTCTTATTGCTTACGATAAAATAGGGGAAGACTCACGCAGCTGGATGGTACAAGATTTTGTATCCGGAACCGACTTATCTGTCAATGCGGCTTGTGTCGAGGGTCGGGTGATAGCATTTTTCACGCAGACATGCGTTTCTCAGCGAGGCACTCTTGGGCATCAATCTGTTTTTTTGGTATCCCACCAAGACAATAATGTTTCTTCCATTGCAAAATCGGTTCTAGAACAACTATCTTGGCATGGACCTGCAGTTTTGGATTTTCGCGTAAACTCTACAAACGCATATTTATTGGAAATAAACTCTAGATTCGGCAGGGGAGTAGAGGCTGGGCTGGGAGTGGGAGTAAATCTACCAGCCAAACTTGTTGGAGCTGAATGTAAAAAGCCAAACAAAAAAACATTGTCCGAGCGAGAATTTGCTTATCCGTCAGTGCTGGCCAAGAACCCAAAAATGTTTTTTAGTGCACAAATGATTTCTGGATATCGTTTCTCTTCATTTGAAAGTGTCTTAAGAGACCCTGTACCAAATATTGTAGGTCTAAGCCGGAAGTTTCCTCTTCGTCTTCGGGCCACGAGAGGGGGATGAAGCTTGCAATCCTTTGGCGTACTGTTTATTTTTGTTTATATTGTAGTAGCTCCGCTTTTTCTGCATATTCTGCGTGGGCCACTCGGTGCTTATGTGGCAGTTACCGCTGGCTGGATCGCTCTGTCTCCTCGCTTAGGCATTAATTTTCCTGGCCTGCCTACACTGTCAAAGAGCTTTGCAGTTGGCTATGTCTTGTTGATTGGTGTTTTAGTTTTTCGACCTCGCTCACTGCGTGCGTTTACTCCGTCGTACCTTGACGCGATTTTCTTTGTACTCTTGATCGGCCCCGGAATTAGCTCGTTGCTTAATGGGCTCGGCGCATGGGACGCAGGCTCTGAAATCTACGGCAGACTCATCGTCTGGGGCGTGCCGTACCTCGCCGGTCGGATCCTCGTCGACAGCCTCGATGATGTCAGGCAGTGCGCCCTCGCCGTCCTCCTCGCCGGACTCATCGCCGTCCCGCTCTGCCTGATCGAGATCCGGCTCAGCCCCCAGCTCCACCGCTGGGTCTACGGCTTCTACCAGCAGCCCTTCCACATGTCCAAACGCCTCGGCGGCTACCGCCCCATGCTCATGTTCCGCCACGGGATCGAGGTCGGGTCCTGGCTCGCATGCAGCACCGCCATCGCCGTCTGGTTCGCGCTCGTGACGCCCAGGCTCAGGGCCTTCTTCTTCCCCCCGGCCGCCCACGCGGCGATCCTCATCGGCGTGAGCATCCTGTCCCGATCCCTCGGGGCCCTCGCGCTCCTCGCCGCCGCGACATCCGTCGCGGTCGCATCCCGGGCGACACGGCTCAAGATTTTCCTCCTCCTCCTGACCCTCGCCGTCCCCACCTACCTGACCGTCCGCGTCGCCGGGACCTGGAGCCCCGACTTCGCTGTCAATGTCGTCGAAACCCTCGTGGACCCGAGCCGCGCCCGATCGCTGAACGCACGGATCACCCAGGAAGAAGTCCTCAGCGAAAAAGCCAGGGAAAGAATCTTCTTCGGCTGGGGCGGCCACAACCGCTTCCGCGTCTTCGACGACTTCGGGCAGCAGACCACCGCCGTCGACGCCCTCTGGCTGATCATCTTCGGCAAGTACGGCCTCGTCGGCCTTGCCTCCCTCTACGGCCTGCTCTGCATCCCCTCGATCATCATCATCTGGAAAACCCCAGCAAGATACCTGTTCCACCCCAACATGGCCGGCGTCGTCGCCCTCATCCTTGCCATCACCATCGCGAACGCCGATTCGCTCCAGAACGCCTTCTACTCCCCGCTCATGATGATCTCCGCCGGCGTCCTGGCCACCACGGCCCTCTCGCTGCGCGACTGGCTCCCCAAGCCCGGCTCCCAGCCGCCACCGAACCGACCCTCGCCCCCTCCCCCACCACCACCCGGCGAAACCCCCGATACACTGCCCCCCAAGGAGTGACCCGTGCAGATCCTCTCCCCCCAACGAGCCGAGGGCGACATCCGCCAGGCCTACGAATCCGCCCGCTCGAACCGCACGCCCCTGTTCGTCCCGACCGCCCACTACGCCGACGATCGCGGCTGGTCGCTGATGAACCAGCTCCAGGGGGTCCTCTCACCCGAGGGTCAGGTCAACTTCTCCGTCCAGTACCCCGGCGTGGTCAAGGCCTGGCACCGCCACGAGCACCAGACCGACTTCTGGATCTGCCTGACCGGCCACATCAAGGTTGGCGTCTACGACCAGGATTCCAGCACCGCCTGGTCCATCGTCCTCGGCGAGAAACGCCCCGGGACCCTGATCATCCCCCCACCGCTCTGGCACGGCGCCGCCACCGTCGGCGACGCTCAGGCCGGGCTGCTGTACTACGTGACCAAGGCCTACGACCCCGCCAACCCGGACGAGGAACGCACCGATCCCGACGCGTTCCCCGGGTTCCCCTGGGGGGTCGAGCACCGGTGAGCACCACCCCGCTCCAGTCCGTCGGCCCGCGCCGCCCGATGCCTGGGCAGGCCGTCGTCCTCGGAGCCCGCGGCATGGTCGGCCGCTCGTGGTGCGGCCTCCTGACTGCCCACCAAATCCCCTTCCGCGCCCTCGCCCGGCCGGACTTCGACCTCGATCAGCCGGCAACGCTGGTCGCGGCCGTAGAAAAAGGCAACCGCCTTGTCGTCAATGCCGCCGCCTGGACCGATGTGGACGGCGCCGAATCCGATGAGCCCGCGGCCACCCGAGCCAACGCCGAGGCCGCTGGCGTCCTCGCCGAGCGCTGCGCCACGGTCGGAGCCACCCTGATCCACTACAGCACCGACTATGTCTTCAGCGGCCAAGCCCGATCACCGTACCCGGTCGACGCACCGATCGAGCCCATGAATGCCTACGGACGCTCCAAGGCCGCTGGCGAAGCCGCGGTCCGTGGCTCTGGCACTGAGCACCTGATCATCCGAACCAGTTGGGTCTACGCCCCATGGGGAAAGAACTTCGTCCGCACGATCGCCAAGCTCGCGGCCGAACGCGATCGGCTCGAGGTGGTCAACGATCAGCGTGGGCGACCGACCTCGGCCGAGCATCTCGCCGCCAGTTCTCTCGCTCTGTATCTAGCCGGGGCGAATGGAACCTGGCACGCGACCGACGCAGGGGAATGCACCTGGTTCGACTTTGCGACCGCGATCGCCGAGCAACTCGGCTCGTCCTGTTCTGTCGAGGCGTGCACCAGTGAAAAGTTTCCCAGACCCGCCAGGCGGCCCGCATACAGCACGCTCGATCTGGAGCAGACTGAAGGCCTGATCGGTCCTCTGGCAGATTGGCGGGTGGCTCTTTCCAAGGTTCTTTGCCGCATCGATCAGACGGGCTGATTCACAAAGTCGCAAAAGACAAGCGGGAGGGCCATGGCCCTCCCGCTTGAGCGTATCGGATTGTCGTCCCGCGATCAGCGGCTGCGACGACGGAGACGGGCCACGCCCGCGACACCGAAGAGGGTCGCCAGACCGGCGAACGCGGCCGGGGGCAGCGGGACCACATAGAGAAGGTCCTGAGCGTTGTTGCTGACGGCAGCACGCAGGCCGGACACAGAGCCGCCCGTGGTGAACGCGCCGTTATCGGTCAGCGCATCAATCACGCCCTGAACGGTGGCGTTCGAGGCCGAGGTGTTGCCATACCCGTAAATCGCGGCCCAGATGGCGCCCTGGATACCAGCGAGCTGCTGATTGGTCACGGTGTTGACCGACAGATCGCTGTTGATGTAGCCCGCGGCGACAGCCTGAGCGACGACCTGCTGGATGCGGGTGGCGATCTGGAAGCCATAGGGCTGACCCGGGTTGGGATTATTCGCGCCGCTGAGCGGAGCGGGAGCACTTGACAGATTAACGATCTTGTAAGTCCGCGGACTGCCCTGGACGAACTGATCGATCTCGATGCAGAAGGTATTGAAGCGGTGACCGGCGCCACCGACGAACTGGCCAGCCGCACCACCAGCGGGCGAACCAGACCCGGCGGCGTACTCGAACTCGATGTGGCTGGCATTGAAGTTGTTGCCGTTCACATTGACCGACGAGGATGGGGTGTTGGAAATGTAGATGGCATCAAAATCTGTGGCCAGAGCAAGTCCCGAAGTCGCGGCCAAGACGGCCGTCATACCAACGATGTTCTTCATGATACTGTCCTCTCTCGTGCGATTCGATCGCATGTGTAAAACACTGCACGCTGTTGAACGGGCCTGCATACCCATTCCGGAAAAGCCGTCGCCCTTCCCAGCGCCCCCCCTGCCTTCCCCGCAAGGGGGCCGAGGCTCCACCATCCGGGTGGACCTCGAACCTTCCTTCGATGTCCAGCGTGAACTGGACGAGTGATTCACGGATTCTGGAACGATTTTCTGTCCTGAATCCACTTATAGAGTATCAGAGATCCGCCCGATGTCGACAAAAAAACAGGTGAATTGCGTATCAAGCCTGAGAAAGAGGGGGGGCAGGATCGTCCGATAATTATTGCTCGATGCGCGGACAAACCGGTCCCTGTCCCGGTCACTGTTCCGCGCTCATCAAGATCACCAGTCGATGCCAACCTCGGCCAGACGCGCCCGGAGTTGGGGGTTCGGACGGGCATCGCGGGCCAGCTCGCGCGCCCGGGTCACCGTCTCCTGAACAGCCGTAGGTTCATGCCCTGCCTTGGCTTGCGCGGCTGCCAGACCCGCCACGATCTCGTACGAACCCCGATCCAGCTCCGCAGCCCGCCGGAACGCCGAGACTGCCTCGTCATGGCGAGAGAATCCGAGCAGAACCCAACCCTTGGTGCTGAAGAATGGGCCGAGTTCGTCGAACGCGATCGCCTGCTCGATCAGGGACATGGCCTCCTGGAGGCGTTCACTCGTTGGATTGGATCTGGTGAGGATGCCGGCCAGGTTGTTCCGGATCGCGGCTCGGAAGAGGCCCTCGGTCCGAGAGTCTTCCAGTAATGTCCGATAATAGCGTTCCGCCTCGAATGAGCGTCCGGCCCGGTCCGCGCAGATCGCAGCGGAGAACATGTGGACAAGGTTGTTCGAGTCGAGCTGGGCGGCCCGGATGTGCAGCGTTTCCGCCTGGCGGTAGGTTTCGTGCGAGGCCTCCGCCGACTGGTAGGACGCCCAGAGTTGCAGGGCCCCCGCTGCCGCGGCGATTACCTCGACCCGCTCGGTCTCCTGTCCGACCAGTTCACCCGCGATCCTCGCAGCGTTGAAGGCGAAATCGGCTCCCTGCCGAGGGAATCGTTCGGCGAGGATGCTCCAAGCTCTGATGAGTACCAGCTCCGAACCCTGCATGCCCATCTGCTCGGCGGACTTGATCCATGCCGCGGCGCGCTGTGGGTCCTCTACGCTGAGTGCCGCCAACTCGATCCAGACCGACGAGCGGAACTGGCTCGAAGCGCGGGCGACGGGCTCGAGACGCTGCCTGACCGCGGACTCGCTTGAGGTCCTCAGCGCCGATCGGCTGTGGACAAGGATCAGCCCGGGATTCAGCCCGGTATCCGGACTGGCCAGGGCGGCATCAAGGTAGGCCATCAGGCGATCGACCACGGCGTTGTGGTTCCCGAGCCCCTGCAACGCCCGGGCCCAGACCAGATCAGGCTCAAGCGTGGAGCCGAGCGTGATGCCCCGCCAGCCGGTCGCGATCGATCTGGCCTGTTCGTACCGGCCCGCAGCGAGATTGGATTCCGCCGCGATGCGCAAAAGCTGTTCGTCATCACGAAATCGCCGTGTCGCTTCGTACGCATCGGGGGCGATCGACGCTGGATCCTCGTTGAGCCCGAGACGCTCGGCAAGAACGAACTTCTGGACCGCGAGGTTTCTCGGGAACGCCCGGGTGATCTCACGCAACTCCGCGATCTGCTGATCTCGGCTGAGGTTCTCGCGGTTGCGATCGAACGCCTCGACCCGCTCGAACGCGAGGCGGATCGACTCGTCGACGCCCTCGGCGTCGAACCGCTCCCGAAGGGCGTCCGCCGCGCTGCCCGAGGCCATCTGCCGCCAGAAGCGGAGGTCTTCATCGCCGGGGTGATGCTCCAGGGCCCGGTCCACGATCTCGGCGGCCCGTTCGCTTTCCCCGTTGCGCAGGAGCAGTTCGAGCAAAGCCTTCCACGAGACGAGATCTTCAGGATGGGCCTCGACGGACTGCAAGTAGATCGATTCGGCCTCGGCGAGATTTCCCGTGCCCAGGGCGAAGTTCGCACGCACACGCCTTGCCTCCATGTCCGAGAGGCCATACCTTGACGCCTCCGCGATGACCCGATCGGATTCCGCGTTCATCCCGACCTGCCTGAGCTTGGCAGCAAGCTCGGTCACCTGTCCGGCCGAGAGGGTCTCGGCCCGTGTGATCTCGCGCAGCACCTCCGTCGCGAGCCGCCGGTTGTCCGTGGCGATCGCGCTCTGAACAAGCTGGAACCCGATGGTCACCCGGGCGTTTCCGGAAGCGTTCGCGAACAACTCGGTGAGCAACCGCGTGGTTTCGGTCCGGTCGGTCAGCAAGTTGATCCGGCGCGCGACCTCCTCCTGCAGGAACGGATTGCCACCCGCACGGGAAACGATATCGAGCATGATCTGGCGTGCCTGGCCCTCGTTGCCACGCTCGCGCTGCAGTTCGAAGGCCGCAAAAAGGTAACCGAAGACCTGGCTGCCGGTCACCAGGTTGGCGGCGGCGAGGTACTGCTCGATCGCACCGACCGGGTCCGGATTGAACCGCTCGTTCTCCGGGAGCCCGGGCGGGCTGGGGAACTGGAGCATGTTCGCCAGCATCGTGCGGGCACGCACGTTCTGCGGTTCGGCGGTCACCACGGCGCGGACGATGGAGAGCGCCTCCTCACGCCGGCGACGGTTGGGAGCCTCGCCGAACACCGCATTGGCCCGCGCGAGGCGCAGCCGCGACGGGAGCGTGCGCCCCTGCGTGGCGGTCAGCTGGACAATCCGCTCGATGGTTCGATCCACATACTCGAGATTCCCACCCAGGGCGCTGGACTCGACCGATTCGGTCAGCAGGTCGACATTGTCCGGAGCGGCCTGCACGGCCGCCTGCCAGGCTTGCGTGGCTTCATCGCGGCTGGCGAACGCGTCCTTGAACATCGCGTCGGTCCGAAGCCAGCGAGATCGGTTCTCCGGACCGGCGTTATCCAGCCCACGCTGGATCAGGTCCTGGGCCTCGCGGACCCGCTCGGAGAAAGCATCCGACGGCGCGGAGAGGTAGGCCATCACGGCACGCAGCGCGATGTCGGGATCTTCAATGCGTTCGGGGAGCGATCGTTCGCCCATCCGTTCGGACAGGCCCAGCGCAAAGCGCGAGTCGATCGACAGAATCTCAGCCTGGAGCTCCTCATCGATGACCTCTGAGTCCATGAGCCGAGCCAGCTCCTGGCGCGCGGCCTCCTGGTTCCCGAGCGCCGCCTCCAAGGCCGCCAGCGCGATGGTCAGCCGTTGCTGCTGCTGCACGCCGAACAGCCCGCTGTCCCGCAGCCCACGCCCAGCCGCCCTGGCCCGTTCGACACGGGCGGCGTCGATCTGACCCAGGCGGGCCAGCGTGGCGTCGGTCTCGACCAGCACCGCGACCGCCGCCAGGTTCCCGTTGCTCCGCTCGACGAGCTGCATCGCGAGCGGGCTGGCCTCGGTGGCCCGCTGGGCCCGAAGGTACGCGGAAACACGCCGGAACCCGGGCTCGAGCCACACATACGGCTCGGCCAGTTCCGCGGCGAGCGTCCAGGCATCCAACGCGTCCGAGAGCCGGCCGAGTCGGTGCTGGATATCGCCGAGCATCATCCGGATGGTCGGCTCGATCGCGTGCTGCTCGATGGCCTCGGTCGCCCGAGCGCGAGCGTTCACAAAGTCGCCGTCGCGGTAGGAACGCCTGGCCTCGATCGCTTTCAACCAGCCGATCGCCCGGTACTCATGGCCGTGCGTCTGAAGTTCAGCCTCGCGCTCGCGGGCCTGCTCGTCTTCGTCGCGGTCCAGATGCACGAGCGCCGCGTACCCGACGACATCGGCCACAAATCGCCCGCTCGGCATGGTCGTCGGCTGGCTGAGAATGGCGTCGTGACGGCCTTCCCAATACCGGCGGCGGACCAGATCACGCGCAAAGGATGCGTCGTCGCTCCAGGCGATGGTCTCTTCCAGAATCGCCAGGGAGAGGTCTTCCCGCAGCGACATGCCCAAAGCCCGGACAATGACGCGGACCATCTCCTCATCACGCACGGACGCCGCCCCGTGCCACCGGCCGGATTCGGTATCCAGTTCGATCGCTCGGGCCAACTCGGCCATGGCGTCCGTCCGGTCCAGGTCGCGTGTTCCGTGGATCGCGCCCAGCAGCCTCGGGCCGATGGCTTCGGGCGTCGCGACGATGTACGCGTCCAGAACCTCGACCAAACGATCCGGTTGGCCGGTGGTCTCCGCACGCACGAAGGCGCGCCAGGCGTCGATGAACGCGGGCGGCTCCGAGGCGAGAAGCCGGTCCTCGAGACGCACGATCACCGGGTCCGTGCTGTTCAGGGCCGTGCGGGCGCGGGCCTCATGGCGGAGGACCTTCAGCCGGTCCGTCGGTGTCGCCTCGATCTCCGACGGTCGCAACCGGACCGCCAGCTCCCGAGCCTCGACCCAGGCGCCCGTGCGGACGAACAGCCCGAGCAGTTCCTGGCCGACCTCGGTATCGTCGGGGTAATCGCGCAGGTATTCTCGCAGCACACCGGCTGCGGCCGGGACATGGCCGCCGTCACGGGCTTCCCACGCCAGCCTGGATCGGGCAAACGCCAGGCGGACCTCCGGCGAAACCTCCTGATCACCCATCCCCCTGAGATGGCGACCGAGCATGACCACGGCCTCGTGATGCCGCCCCTCTTCATGAGCCCGCAGGCCGTCACGCTCGAAGGCTTGGAGCTGGCGAGCGTTCTGGATTTTGGGCACCGTGAAGAAGGCGATCCCGCCGATCACCAGCAACACCAGCAGCCCGCCGGCCAACACCAGGCGACGAGCGGTTCTTGGTCTGAGCCCCATGGATCCTCCCTCGGCTCACTTCCGGGTCAGGGCGCTGAACACCAGCACCACCGTCCTCCAGATTATGTACAGGTCGAGCCAAAAGCTCGCCCGTTCTACATACTCGATGTCGTAGCGGATCCATTCCTGGAAATCCGCCCCGTCCGCCCTGGTCCGCCGGGTCTGCCACAGGCCTGTGACGCCGGGGCGGACGCTCAGCCTGGCCTCCCGCCAGCCCGGGCAGTATTGGTTCTCCGAGTACGGGCTGGGGCGTGGGCCGACCACGGACATGTGACCCGTCAGCACATTGATGAACTGCGGGATCTCATCCAGCTGCAGCTTGCGGAGAACCCGTCCGACCCGGGTGATCCGGGGGTCGTCCTCGATGAAGAACTGCGGGCCGTCGGCTTTGTTTTCCTGCTGGAGCCGGGCCTTCATTTCCTCGGCGTTTCGGAACATCGTCCGGAACTTCAGGCAGCCGAACTCCCGGCCGTGGATCGATTCGCGCTTATGGGCGAAGAAGAACGGACTGCGGTCCTCAAGATAGATCGCCAGCATGATGAACGGGTAGAGAGGCAGCGTCAGGCCCAAGGCAAACAGGGCGAAAAGGATATCAAACCCCCTTTTCAGGGCACTCCCGGTGTACGGGGCTGCCTCCTCGATCCCCCGCTCCGACCAGCCGGGCTTGGCCTCGATGTCCGCCCACGAAACATCCTCGACGGGCGGCCTGGCTTCGGGATCATCCCACATCACGGCCGGTCCCACCGCGACAACCCCGGCCGGAACCGAACGCCCCGCCCCGATCCACAACGGGCCGGTCAGCTCGGAGGACTCGGAAGCGGCTGCGTCCTTGTCAGCCCAACCTTCACGGCCCGTACGCCGCGCCCGCGAGATCGTCGCATCCGGGCGGGGCCAGATCTCCGCCAGATCGCGGACGAACCGGGCGTTGTCACGATCCAGCTCCGACGAATAGATGCGCCCGTCCTCACGCAAACCGGCGAACATGTCCGGCGGAACAATCCGTCGCAGTGCGGCCCAAGGCCGCTCCTGGGCATCCATCGCGGCCCAGTCCTTGGCGATATCGATCTCGCTGGTGAAGGCGACGCGGGCGAGCCGGGACGCGTGCCCGTCGTACACCCTCCGGAACCGCAGGAAGCGACCGTCCGCCCGCGACTCGACACGCTCGCGGTAATCGCTGATCGACTTGTCGGCCAATCGCACGAGCAGCAGATCCGGTTTCAGCCAGCAGAGCAGCTCCAGCGTCCGGCCCAGCGGCATGATGACCATCCGCGACCGCTCCGCCAGCAGGTACAACTCCGCGTCCGGGCTGACTTCCGCCCCGGAGCCCGCGTGGATAACCTGGACGCCGTGGGCCGCCCAATACCGCGCGTGGAGCTGCGGCGGGGTCAGACCCCAGAGCGTGGGCGTGTTCTGGATCGATTCCGTGGCGATCATCCCTTCTCGTTCCCCGCCGAGGCTCGGGCCTGGGCCTCCGGCCTGAAGAGCGAACCGCCGAGCGGACCGATCGAGGTTTGACCGCTCGCGGCCTGCTCGGCGGCCTGCCGTGACGCTTGACGCGAGAAGTGCACGGACATGCTGCTGCTGGATTGACGCAACTCCTGGATCGACGCGCGATTAAAGACCGTGGCCGTGACCTGCCCGCCGACCGCGATGATCTGGTCGACCGCCCGCTTGACCAGCGGCCTGAGCTGGTTCCGTCCCACGACCATCATCACGCCATCCACAGCGGGCGCGAGCAGCCCCGCCTCGATCGAGCCGAGAATCGGGCCGGAGTCGATCAGGATCGTGTCGTACTCATCGCGGAATGTGTCGAGCAATCGCCGCACGACCGGTGGGCTCAAGCGGCTGATGCGGAGCTCATCGCCAAGCCCCGCCGGCAGGACGCTGAGCCGCTCGAACCGTGACTCGTGGACCAGCCCGCGCAGGTCGGATCCAGAGGCGGCCGCCTCCGCGAGACTGGGCGCCGAGGCGTGCCCGAAATGCAGCGACAGGCCGCGACCGATCAGGTCCATGTCGATCAGCAGCGTCCGGTCGCCGCTCTCCGCGAACGAGAGACCCAGCGCGATGATCATGCTGGTCTTTCCGTCGCCGGGTGCCGGGCTGGTCACCGCGAGGACCGAGGCCTTCTCACGACCGCGCATGATCTGCAACTGGGAGCGGATCTGGTGCACGGCGAACGCGGACGCCTCGGCCAGCTCCCGGTCGGTGATCGAGCGGCCCAGGTCGGGCAGCACGCCGACGATCCGCGACTGCGCCGCGTCAAGAATGCCGTCATCCGAGTAGCGGATCCGCCGTCCCATCAGCCCGAGCCCCAGCATGGCGGCGACGGGCACCGCGCCGGCGCCGACGAATCCCGCACCGGCGAGCTTGATCCGTTTGTCGCTGGAAGGGTTCCGCGGCATCGTCGCCGGGCCGACCACGCTGACCCGCCCGGACACTTCCGAGATCGACCCGGCCTGGGACTCGAGACGCAGCGCGTCGATGCGTTGCTCGGTCCGCGAAATTTCCCGATCAAGATCCATTCGTTCCGAGTTGAGATCACGCAATCGCAGGTTCGCCTGACCAAGTCGCTCCTGCTGCTCGCGTGCTTCACGCAGGCGAGACTCCACCCGCTCAAGCCGCATGCGCAGCCCCTCCAGCGTCACCCCGCCCGCGCTCATCGAGCGGCCATCGCCGTCATCATTCATGAACGCGACCTCGAGCGCCGCGATCCGATTCTGGATCTCCCGATCGATCTCGCGGATCCCGTTCTGGAGCGTGCGATAGTCCCGGTGACCGGCGAGGATCCCCGCGGCGATGTACCTGGTCCGCTCCGCCTCCAGCTCCCGGCGGATGCCCAGCAGCTCTGCGACGCCGGAATCCAGCTCTGCGGCCTGCTCGGGCGTCAGGCCCGTGGTATCCCCCTGGCTGCGACGCGCGGTGAGCAACTGCAGATCCTCGATCTGCGACTCCAGCGAGCGCCGCTGCTCGTTGTACGCCTGCACCGTCTCGAACGCGGCCTGCATCTGCGGCCCGAGCTGATCGGTGCCGAACTCCCGGGCCACCCGCGCGATCTCCGCGTCCTTGAGGTTCTTCTCGTTGCGGAGCGTCGTGCGGCGAGCTTCCAGAATGTTCAGCCGGCCCTCGACGCTGATCTCTGTCGACCGGCCGTACAACTCCATGTACGCATCGACCACTGAGTCGGTCGCCGCGTGGGCGATGATCGCGTGCTCGTGCTCGAACTCGACGGAAATCAGCTGCTGGGTCGCCCGGCTTGTCCGCACCCGCAGCCCGCGCCGGAACTCCTCGAACGAGCTGATCGAGACATCTGCCCGCCGGGTCGCTTCACGCCACCGGTCCGAGTCCATCGCGAAGTTGATCACATTCTGGCCGCTCATCAGCTCCGCCTGGGAGGCCACGAAGCTGGCGAACATCGCCGGGGCGGAAGTCTGCTCGGTCTCGAAAAGGATCTTGGGCATGACCGGCTGGATCTGGATGATGGCATCCGACTTGTACAGCGGCTTCTGCGAGAAGTATCCCGCCGCCGCACCGGCCAGCGCGAACAAACCCGCCAGAAAAATCGTGATCAGATAACGCCCACGCAGCAGACGGTGCACCATGGCGAACACATTGGCGTGCGGCTGCGGCGTCTCGGCGGCCCAGTCGGTGTTGGAGTTGACAGAACTCAACGCACATCTCCTCGACGATGGGCGGGGGCGCCTTCGAGCAGCACCCTCAGCACAGGTTCCGCGATGGTGTACATCTGCTCAAGAATCCAGCCGTGCTCGTCCGGGCTGACCTCGTCCCCGATCACAATCTGGATCTGGGCGGCCCCGTACGGCCGCATCACATAGTCCGCCGCCGCCCGCCGGACACGGGACATCGAGGTCGTCACCTCTCCGGTCGGCATCACGAACAGGTTGTACACCGTGATCTCACGCTGCCCGTTGCCCGCCGTGCGGCGGAAGTCGTACCGCACCGCCTCCAGCGAGCCGAAGCGGATGCCCTCCCCGGTGTCGCCCTCCGCCCACCCGTGAGCCGGATAACAGTTCGGGGGGTAATGCCCCTGCATGTCACGGATGTCCTTGCACTGCACCAGCATCAGCGTCGCCGAGAGCCCGCCGCGCACATCCGTGCGATACTCGCGCGCGACGATGGCGTTGGGGCGCAGCAGCTTCGTCGCCGAGGGCGGAAGGGCCACCTCGTGCCCGACCCAGACGCCGAAATCGACGGGGAAGTACTCGACCGCGTCGCGGATCTGGCCGTGGAAGGCCTCCACCGCCTCAGTATCGGTCCCCACACGCTGGGAAAAGGCGATCCCCGCGAGCATCGCACCGGCCACCACCGCGCTGATCACAGGCCCTCTCATGCTCGGTGCTCCGTCATCTGGTGCGCCAGCGTGAACCGATAGGTCGGCACCATCGCCCAACGCAGAAGCCTCGTGATGCCCATGAGCATCAGGAACGCGATCGGCAGCATGGCCCAGCCGGAGATGTCATGGAACATGTCCGCGGTCGATTCCTCCGCATAGCCGTACAGCAGCACCGTCGGCGTCAGACGGATGACATTGCAGATGAGCGCCGCCACCGGGCTGAGCAGGAGGATCGCCAGCCGGACCGAGTTACGCAGCGGCACCGTGAACGCGAACGCGTAGGAAACCAGCACCAGCGCGAAGACCATCCGCATGCCGTTGCAAGCCTCGTGCACCGCGACCGCCTGGTCATTGATCACCAGCAGATTCCCGGACCGCTCGACCCACTGGCCCATCGCCTCGAGCACCACCCGGGTCACCTCGGCCGATGCGGTCTGCAATGGCCCGGCGATCATCAGCCGCAGCCTTCCCGGCACCGGGATCAGCATCGCCATCAGCAGCACCGCCGGCGCAAAGTTGGCCAGCACCTGCACGCCCACGACCGACGCCACCGCTCCCACGAGCATCAGCACGGCCCCGCCGTGCCACCCCGCCTGGAATGCGGTGCGGAAACTCACCCACGCGAGCACCCAACCCGCCGCGATCAATGCCGGCCCGACCCAGCTGAACCGCGGCGGCGAACGCCGGAAGCGAACACGACGAACCCAGACCAGCCACGCGACGATCAAGGGCACCAGCAGGATGTGGCTGGCCTCCTCGTCGCGCCACGCGATCGTGAAGATATCAACCCATTGCGTCCATCCAGCCAGGACCGCAAGCAAGGACAGCACCAGAAGAGCCGCCATCTGACCCGCCGACCAGCCATATCGGGACACACCAAACATCAGTCATCCCCCCCACCCGCGACCACGCGACCCACGCAGCGTGCCCCGGCGGGCACCACCGCACCCGGGCAGACCACCGACCGCACGATCACCGCGCCCCGTCCGACCTTGGCCCCGCTCAGGATCACGGAATCATGCACGGTCACCCCCTCGGCCACCTCGGCCCCAGGCTCGATCACCGCGAAGGACCGCTCCCATTCTTCGCGGTACGGGTCCTCATCCACCGACGCCCCCAGTCTCCCGCCCTGGCTCTGAAGCCGGACAGCGCCCAAGTACTCGGAAAGGTTGCGACTTCTGGCCGCGTAGGCCCGCTGCACATCGACCACGCTGACTTTCCATCGCCCGAGCCACTCCGGAAGCGCCTGCTCCTTCAGATCGATGTAACCCACCTCTCGGATTGAACGGAGCACCCCGCACCGGATCAGCCATAAACCCACAGGAACGCCGTCCGCCGAGGCCACCATGCTCACATCCGACTCTTTACGGATCATCATGTCAACAAGTTCTTCGATCGGCTGGCGAAAAAGCTGGGCCCCATTGATCACCACCAGATAATCGTTCGGATCGCAATCCCTCGTCGCGTCGGCCAGGATGCCGGCCACACCCCGGATCGGACTGGCGTCCCGTTCCACAACGCACCGCACCACGCCGCGATCCGCCTGTTCCCGCGGCGGCTCAGAGTCCTTATCCACCAAAAAACGGACCATCAGCGATTCCAGGCCTCGACGCTCGGCGAAGGCCCGAGCCCCATCCACATGGCGCTGAGCCAGCGTCGACCCGTCCGCCAGCGGGAGATCGACCAGGGACCGCCGGATCGAACGCGCGAGCGGTGTCCGGCGGACAGCGCCACAGAGCACCACGAACGAACGCACCGACCGTGCGATCGCACCAGCCTCCAAGGGCATCGCGCCCCGTACTTGCTCGCTGGCGTGGTCCACTCCCGACACGCCCGTCCCTTCGATCGCTCTGGAGCACGATGATGCCACCCGCCGAAAGCGGGAAATCCTCCCAGGATTCACCAGAACTTCGACCGTTTCACTCCAGAGCTTGCACCACTCTGGGGGAGTCTAGGTCACGCCGCCCGCCGGAACCCGGCGAAACAGCACGATCCCACAGCGCAGGACCTGCGCCAACCCCCTGATAAAGCGAAGGTTAGCCCGGATCGACAAAGTCGATGTCCACCACCGGTCCCCCGGCCGCGATCGCGCCCAGCGCGCCGCCTGGGGTCTCAAACCGACGCACCCACCACGCCGTCCCGGCGACACGGGCGGAGTTCCATCCCCACAAAGACCGAATATCGGCCGTGACCATGCTCGGATTCAGATGCATGCCACGCCCATCGGCCTTGAGGAGCGCCTCAAGCACGCACCAGGCGAACAGTGTGCGTTCGGTGCTGTCCTGGATCAGCTCGATCGCCGGCCCTGTGATCGATTCAACGGCTCGGCTGATGTGATCGTCCACCATCCCCATCGCCGTCGATTCGACATCGATCCCCACCCGGACACCCATCCCGACCGCCAGCCCGACCAGATCGCCGCTGTGGCTCAGGGAAATGTCCGCCTTCGCACGCTCCAGCCCATCCGGATATGGGCGTCCGTAACTCGTCCGCTCCACGACGATTTCGGCCGGTTCCGCGCCGAGAACCGCCCCGGCCGCCTGGCGCCAGACGCCCCGCCCGACCATGGCCGCATGCCGGTCTCGCTCTCGGGCCAGGCGGTCGATGTCCTCGATCTCCTCGGCTGAAAGCAGCGCACGCATTTCCTCAGCCAGTTCAGGACTCGCGCGGAACTGCCAGACACGGACACCCCCCGGAGGGGGGGCCTCGATCAGCCGAGCCGATTCACGGATTGAAGCGTCCATCAGCACGACCTTCCCCCATTCGGTTACCGAACCCGAAAGGTCCAGTTGCGGATCTCACGGGACGGCAGGTCCTGGTTCTGAGCCCGGGAATGCATCGTCAGTGTGACGGTTTCACCCGCCCTGAACTCGAGCTTGAGCGGGGCATACATCTGGTCCGTGGCGCTGAGCACCTGATTGTTGCCGCTGAGCCGGTGGTCCCGGACCACGGCCCCGTCAAAGGCAAATCGCTCACCCTCGATCAGGATGAAGTCGGCCGATGACTGGACGATGTCAGCGCCCCAGATGTACACGATGCGCCCGATCACCATGGCCGAGATGCCGGCATCGTGGAAGGTGACATTCTGCCCGCCGGTCGCGCCGTCGTCCGAGTAGCGCGGTTCGCCGATGGTGGGAACCGGCTGCTTCGGCGTGCCTGTGCTCGAGTTCGCGTGACGCTGGAAGGGCGCCCGCATCCCACCGCCGCCCGAGCCGGCTGCGGCCGCACCGGCCGAGCCCCCACCCCCACCACCCCCGCCGGCACTCGCACCGCCGCCTGTCCGGGCCGGGGTGCTCGAGCCACCCCCTCCGCCGCCGGTGAGCGAGGAACCGCCGAGCGAACTGACCGAGCCGCCGCCGGTGCGACGGGCCCCCGCCGACGAGGCCCGACCCCGGTTCGCTGATCGGGCGCCGGTCATCCCCGTGCCGTAGCTGATCCGCGATCCGTCCGGGAGAACCCGGCTCACGCGGGTGCCGAGCGGCGCACCGGAACCGCCGCGTTCATCGACCTTCTCCTCGATCACATACCGGCGGCCGTTGGGAAGGCTGACCACCACACGGACCGTGTTCTCGGATGACCCCTCACCGGACCGCTCCTGTGCGGAGCGCTGCTCGGAAGTGTCCTTGCCCTGCTCGTTCGCGCTGGCGGGAAGGCCCGCGGCAAGCACAATCGACCCGAGCAGTCCGTAGAAGGTCTTGTTCGTAAGCATGGTGCACTCCTCGTCAACAGAAATCGGCTGGTTGAAGCGTGTGTTCGTGTTCACAATCACAAACACCATGCTGCTTGTCGAGTCAACAGGGGCAAGATGTGACCGTTGCGGCCGGACATAACGGTTGTGCGGGTCCGATCACGCGAGTCCGGCGTTCCGACCGACCAGGCGGGGATGAAAAAGACCCGCCACACGGGCGGGCCTGCAAGGGAGTTTCAGGGCTGCATAGATAAGATACGCTCTGGCTCAGTCCAGCTTGAATCGTGAGACCAGTTCCTGCAGTCTTTCGGACTGGTGCGCCAGATCTGCAGCAGCCTGGGCCGCCTGCGTCGCCCCCTCGGACGACTGCCGGGTTACCGCGTTGATGCCCTCAACGGCCCGGGCGATCTCGCCCGATGCCGAAGACTGCTGGGTCGCCGCCGCCGCGATGCCCTGGACCATGGATTGCAGACTCTGAGAACTGCCCACGATGGTCTTGAGCGCATCACCTGCCCGGATCGCCAACTCCACGCCCTGGCCGACACGCGCGGTGCTGGACTCGATCCGCTGGACCGCGCTGTTGGTCTCTTCCTGAATGCCGCGGATTGAGCGGGCCACTTCCTCGGTCGCCTGCTGCGTCCGCTCGGCCAGTTTCCGGACCTCGTCCGCGACCACGGCGAAGCCGCGTCCGTGCTCACCGGCCCGGGCCGCCTCGATCGCCGCGTTGAGCGCCAGCAGGTTGGTCTGGTCCGCGATGTCGTCGATCACGCTGATGATCTCGCCAATCATCTCGGACTTCTGCCCAAGCGCGTTCACAGTGCGGGCGGATTCATTGACATCCGTCTCGATCCCGCGCATCGTGCCGACCGTTTCGCCCACGATCCCGCCGCCCTCCTCGGCCAGATCCTGGCTCTCCTGGGCCGCGGAGGTCGCGTCCGCGGACTTGGCGGCCACCTCGGTGACGGACTGGGACATCTCCTCGATCGCCGCCGCGACCTGCTGCGTCTGCTGCTCCTGCTGCTGCAGGCCGCAGGCCATCTCCTCGGCCGAGGCCGCGATCTCGGTAGAGGCGCTGGCCACGACCTGCGTGGTGTCGCGGACCTGGCAGATGATCGAGTGCAGATTGCCCAGGAACACATCGAACCAGTGCCCGAGCTTGCCGATCTCGTCCTGACGCTTGAGGTCAAGCCGCTTGGTCAGGTCGCCGTCGCCCGTGGCGACCTCGCGGACCATGGAAATCAGTTCGTTCAAAGGCTTGGCCAGCAAGGCCCTGAGCAGGAAGATCAGCCCGAGCGAAGCACCGATCACCAGCGGCACCGAGAACAGCATCCCGTTGCGGAAGAACCCCGCCACCTGGGCATCCACGATCTCCAGCGGCATCTGCACCTCGTACGCCCCGTGCATATACCCCACCGGCCAGCTTTCCATCTCGAATCCAAGGGCGTCCAGCCGTGAGTAGTTGCCCTGATCGTCGCGCCGGGCGTACTTCGCGGGATCACCGTGGCAGCTCATGCACGACTCGTCCAGTCGGATCGCCCGCATGTAGTGCAGGGTGTTCGACTCCCGATCCACTCGCGAGATGGCTTCGTCACCCCCACGCTTGACCTGCTCGGTCAGATCGCGGATCAGCCGATCGCGAAAACTGCCCGCCGCGGGCTGGTTATCGGGGTTTCTGGCTTCGAGCGATGTGATCTTGAAGGTCAGTTCCTCCCGCTCCGCAGCCTTCGCCGCCACGTTCCAGCCCACGATCACCGGGATCGCATGAAAGAATCTGGTCTTGGAGTAGTGCGTCCCCTTGGCCATCTGCTCACGCGCCTCGGAAAGCAGCATCTCCGTGTTGACCTGCCCGTCCATGATCTTGCGCGACGCGTCGTCCTTCGCCTCGTCGGCCACCGCCGTGAACGCCGCGGCTCGCTGGACCATCGCCTCCTGCGCGTCCGAGCGGTACCCACGGATGAACACGGCGTAGTTGACCGCGATCACCACGAACAACACACCCAGCGCGGCCGCGACGATCTTGCCGCACAATCCGATCCGAAATCCCTTGGCATCCTGTTCGGTTTGCATGCTTCAACTCCGGGGTAAGACACGCGGAAAGGAAACGCCCTTCCGACGAGTTTCCCCGGTTTCGGCCAGCAAACACCAGTACTTATCCCCACGACAAATTCCCGATTTACTTTCAGGAGAAGCCTTCAACCTAAACAGGGTGGTCCCGAAATCAACTCGGACTCTTTTATGTGTTTTCTAAGGCATCCAACCCAAACCGCACCAGCGGCACAGTCCCCTCGGCGTGGACGACCTGAGCCCCCGCGCGTTGACGCAGCCAGCGGATCAACCGCACGATTTCCTCGCGCGGCCGCGAAACGCACACCACGGGCTCCCCTGTGATCGGATGTGCAAAGGCCAGCAACGCCGCGTGCAGCGCCTGCCGCTCGATGCGGGGCGAGCCGTCCGAAAACTCGAACACACGCCCACCGTACATATCGTCGCCGACGATCGGATGGCCCAGGTACGACAGGTGAACCCGGATCTGGTGGGTGCGCCCGGTCTTGAGTTCCAGCTCGACCAGCGTGAATCCGGGCGAGTCGTCCATCCGGTAACGCTCCCGCACCCGGCAGATGGTCACGCTCGGCTTGCCGAGATCATCGTGACGGACGACCCGCTTCTCGCGAGCCCCCTTGGCCTTGGACGGGTGCGGCCCCAGCGGCAGGTCGATCACCTGCGTGTCCGGGCCGACAAGCCCCTGCACGACCGCCAGGTACCGCTTGTCAACGGTCCGGTTCTCGAACTGCCGGCCGAGTTTCCAGTGCGCCTCCTCGGTCTTGGCGAAGACGATGCACCCCGAGGTGTGCCGATCGAGCCGGTGCACCACCCCCGGCCGCGCGAACTCCTCCCCCACCGGCGAAAGCCCGCCGCCAGAGACATGGCTGAACCGCCACGCCAGCGCGTTGAGTATCGTGCCCATGTTCTCCGAGCGCGCGGGGTGGACGATGATGTCCGCCGGCTTGTCGATCACGATGAGGTGCTCGTCCTCGACGATGACCTCCAGCGGGATGTCCTCCGGCTCGATCTCGCCGCTCGGAGGCGGCGGGATGATCAGCTCGACCACATCACCGCCGCGGAGCTTGTTCGAGGCCTTGGCCGGCCGACCGTTGACCGTCGCGCCGCCGCCGTCGATCAGCCGCTGCAGCGCGCTGCGGCTCATGAAGGTCACGCGGGTCACCAGATATTTGTCGAGCCGTGTGCGCAGATCCCGCTGCAGTTCAAAGCGGACCCGCGCCAGAAAATCCTCGTCGCCTTCCTCACGCGCCCGCTCGTACGCCAGGCGGACGGCCTCGCGATCGACCTTCCCCCCGGGCTGCACGAGCGGCGCCGCCGCGTCCTCGCCGGGCTTGCCGGGGTCCGGCCCCACCACGCCCCCCTCGGTCACGGCGATCCGTCACCCTGGGCCGGGGGGTCCAGGACCGGCACCGCCGGGGGCTCCCCGCCCTCCGGCTGGGGCAGCTCGGGCAGATCCGGAAGGTCGGGCAGTTCCGACGGATCAAGCTCGCCATCCCGCAGCGCGTCCTGCATGAACGGCATGGACAGCAGTTCATCAAGACTCATCGGGATGTCGATCCCGGGCTCATCCATGGGCTCCTCACCCGGCAGCGGCGCCAGCGACGCACGCGAAGGCAAGGACGCCATGCCACCGCCCAAACGATCGGCCAGTTCGGCACGCCGCTCGGCCAGCCGGGCGAGCGCCGGGAATCCCGCGGACCCGGCGACACTGGCGGCACTGTTGTACGCGGTACGGGCCTCATCGACCAAACCCAGCCCTTCGAGCGCCGCGCCGAGGCGGATCTGGGCCTGGACATGGATCAACGCACGGCCGGGGCGATCGCGTGTCGACTCGGCCACCTGCCGGCTCAGATCACGCGCCTGCGAGAGATAGCCCCGCACGCCGTCCTCGTCCAGGACATCGCGCTCGTCCTCCGGCTGGCCCGTCGCCGGATCGATCTGGGCCCCGGGCTCGACCCCGGTGATGGCCGCGCGAAGGTAGATATCAACGGTCCGGAGCAGCGCCAACTCGGCGACCGACCCGACGCCGGCGTACTCCAGGGCTACCCCGCGGAGCGAGGTCGGGGCCGGATTCTCGCCGGCGACCGCGTCCTCGAAGGCCGCGAAGGCGCTGTTCTGCTTGGCGACCTTGGACCGCTCAAGATAGTTCCAGCCGAACCAGCCGAGGCCGATCAGCCCGATCACGATCAGGACCGGAGAACTCCATTTATTGAGGAAATCGATCAGTTCGGTGTTGATCCGAGATTCCTCAAGCCCGGCGCCCTCACGGATTTTGGTCTGTCTTTCGTCCATAGGCCCAATGATAGCGCGAAAACGGGCGAGCCCGAGGCCCGCCCGTCGAGTCCATTCCCGAGCCGCCCTGATCAGCGGATCGTCAGCAGTTCCCGGTAGGTCGGCATCGGCCACAGGTCGGCCGAGACGATGGACTCCAGCCCGTCGCCACCGGCCCGCAGGGCCTCCATCACGGGGAAGATGTGGTCACGGATGTAGCGGGCGGCCTTGTGCGGGTCTTCCGGAACCTTGCCGAGCAACCCATCCAGTTGCGTGGCCGCGGACTTGAACCGCCGGATCAGATCGGCGACCTCCTCCAGCGACTCACGGGCGTCGGTCGGGTCGATCCCCGCCCGCTCGGTCGCCGCGACCGTCTCGGCCACGCGGCGCTGGTGCTCGAACGCCGCCGGCAGCATCATCTGCCGCGCCATCGAGATCATCGTCTCGGCCTCGATCCGCATCCGGGTGTTGTACTGCTCGGCGAAGATCTCCGCCCGCGAGTCCAGCTCCGCCCGGCTGAGCACCTTGTACTTCTTGAAGAGGTTTCTCGCCTTGGCGGACTGCAGCGCGGGCAGCGCGTCCGGGGTCGAAGCGAGGTTCGGCAGCCCCCGCTTCGCGGCCTCCTCATGCCACTCGTTGGAATAGCCGTCGCCGTTGAAGATGACCCGCTTGTGATCCTTGACGATCTGCTGCAGGGCCGACTTGACGACCTTCTCGAGCTGCGACTCAGTCGGGCTGGCGCTCTTGAGCTTGCCCTCGATCTCGGTCGCGATGTAATCGAGCGACTCCGCAACGATGGTGTTGATCACCGTGTTCGGCCACGCGACCGACGCGCTCGAACCCACCGCCCGCAGCTCGAACTTGTTCCCGGTAAACGCGAAGGGGCTGGTGCGGTTGCGGTCCCCCGAGTCACGGCGCAGGGTCGGCAGCGTTCTGGCGCCCAGGTCCAGCCGCCCGCCCTTGAGCGTGCGATTCGGCGCCCCCTTCTCGAGCTGCTCGACGAGATCGGTCAGCATGTCGCCCAGGAAGATCGAAATGATCGCCGGCGGGGCCTCGTTGGCCCCGAGACGGTGATCGTTGCTGGCGTTGGCGATCGACGCCCGGATCAGGTCCGCGTGCAGGTCGACCGCCCGGATCACCGCGCACATGAAGACGATGAACTGGAGGTTCGTGTGCGTCTCGTCCTGCGGGTCCAGCAGGTTGACGCCGGTGCTGGTCGACAGCGACCAGTTGTTGTGCTTGCCCGATCCGTTCACACCGGCGAACGGCTTCTCGTGCAGGATGCACGCGAAGCCGTACCGGCCCGCGACGCGCTTGAGCGTCTCCATCACCAGCATCTGGTGGTCGCAGGCGATGTTCGTGTTCTCGAAGAGCGGCGCGATCTCGTACTGACCCGGGGCCACCTCGTTGTGCCGGGTCCGCACCGGCACGCCCAGGCGGTACAGCTCGTCCTCCACCTCGGCCATGAAGCCGAGCACCCGCGGCTGGATCGAACCGAAATAGTGGTCCTCAAGCTGCTGGTGCTTGGGCGGGCGGCTGCCGAAGAGCGTCCGGTCGCAGGTCGTCAGGTCCGGGCGGGCGTGGTACAGGTTGCGGTCGACCAGGAAGTACTCCTGCTCAACGCCGAGCGTCGAACCGATGGATGACACCCCGGCGTCCGTTCCGAAGATCTTGAGCACCCGCATCGCCTGCGTGTTCAGCGCGTCGATCGACCTCAGCAGCGGCGTCTTCTTGTCCAGAGCCTCGCCGTTCCACGACACGAACGCCGTCGGGATGCACAGCGTGGCGTAGTTCGCACCCCGGACGATGAACGCCGGCGAGGTCGGGTCCCACGCGGTGTAGCCGCGGGCCTCGAAAGTCGCCCGCAGACCGCCCGAGGGAAAGCTCGACGCGTCCGGCTCGCCCTGCACCAGGTCGTTGCCGGAAAGCTGGAAGACCACACCACCCTCGCCGTCCGGAATCGACAGCCCGTCGTGCTTCTCGGCGGTCAGGCCGGTCATCGGCTGGAACCAGTGGCAGTAGTGCGTCGCCCCGCGCTCGATCGCCCAGTCCTTCATGGCCGTCGCGATCACATCCGCGTCGAGCTGCGTCAGGCGTTGGCCCTTGAAGATCGCGCCGAGGACCGACTTGTAGGTGCCCTTGGGCAGACGCTCACGCATCTTGCGCTGGTCGAACACATCGGTCCCGTAGATCTCGTCGATCCGCTGTGCCCCGGCGTTGTTGCCCGCCGCGGACTGTTTCTGCCACTTGGATGAGGCTGCGATGGCTTCAGAATGCGGATCGCTGGTCGATAGCATGGGGATCTCTCCACGAAAGCACTTGCTTGAATCGGCACCGGACAGTCCGGCATTGGATGGTTCGCGGGCAAATCCCCGATTGCAAGCCCAGACCCCAAACCCGCACACAAGGCCCCCAGGGCCCCTATCCTTCACCGCACATGGACCGATCCACCCGCCAACGCGAGGCCATCCGAGGCCTGTTCACCCCCGAAGGCCGTCCCCTGAGCCCCAAGGAAATCCAGGAGAAGGCGGACACCGACGCCCCGGGTGTTTCCCTCGCTACCGTCTATCGCACCATCAAAGCCCTCGAGGAACTCGGCGAAATCGTCAAGGTTGAACTCCCAGGTGACGCGGCCCGCTACGAGCTGGCCGGCAAGGGGCACCACCACCACTTCCAGTGCCGATCCTGCGGCAAGGCCTTCGAGATCCACGGCTGCCCCGGCGGGCTGGCCGCCCTCGCCCCGGATGGCTTCAAGGTCGACAGCCACGAGATCACCCTCTTCGGCTTATGCGCCAAATGCAACCACCCCGCCTGAAGCGGGACGCAGACGCATCCACCCGGGCCTGTGGCGGAATGGCAGACGCAGCGGCCTTAAAAGCCGCGTCCCGGAAACGGGAGTGAGGGTTCGAGTCCCTCCAGGCCCACTTTGGTCCTCAACCCGGCCGGCCCATCACCACAGGCCCCGCTCCGGAAACGCGAACCGCGTCCAGACCATGGAGCCCAGCGGCGGGTACTCAACAACGCACCGGTACGCATCGAACGCCGCCGGATCCCAGCCGACCCCGGCCAGCACGGACTCGACCATCTCCCGGTACCGCGGCACATGCGGCGTCGTCAACACGCCAGAGCCCGCCCCCAGCCGTCGGTGCTCGGGCTCGATGGGAAGCGTCTCGTCGTCCCGGTAGGCGTATGGATTCCGCTCACCCAGCCGCGCCAGCGAGCCATGCACACGCGCCGTCGGCGCTGGCAGCGTCCCGAACATGTCGCGGTGGATCAGGGTGTCCAGCACCACCACTTCGGACGGCTTGAGCACCGTGGCGGTGCGGATGTGGTGGTTGCGATCCTGCGGCTCGGACCGCCATCTCATCCCGCGCGTGATATCCGCCAGGTACACGGTCTTGATGCCCGAGTTGCCCAGCTCGGCATCGCTGAGAAAAGTGTTCAGACACCCGTCCTCGATCCGGGTTTCCAGCCTCGGGACAGGCTGAGAGCAGAACCCGGCCAGCAGGCTCGGGCCCGACCCCTCCTTCAGCGGTTCGTCCGCGTCCAGCGGCATCGGCACCGTCGGTTTGCGGTCGCTGTCCACGATCTGCTGACCCGAGACCTGCATCGGAACCCCGGCCCGGAGCCTCCGGACATCGCGCAAACCACGGATCAGCACCATGTCCATCAGCGACGGATCCGAACCCGGAGCCAGCACCGCGCACGCGACAAAGGTCTTGACCTGCACGCCCCAGACCTGGCTCTCCAGCCGGAACGCCTGGCGCCTCGTGCGTAGGTCGAGCGATGCCGCCGGCTCACCGGCGAGGCTGCCGAGCATCGTGACGAACACGGCACGATCGCCCGCGTGATGCTGGACGATGTCCTCGAAGCGACGCATCGCCTCGTCGACGCGCTGCACCCGATCCTCCGCGACCCCGGCCGCTCGGGCCGATCGCAACGCCTGCTCGACCGCCGCCAACCCGGGCACATGGGCCGCCACGGCCAGCGGGTCGTGGCTCGTCGCGACCCGGTGGATCTGCCAGCCGAGCGTGCGGCTGACGCCCAACGCCTTCTCCAGATCGACCGCGCGCGACCCCGAGCCGGGCAGACCCTCCAGCAAGCCCAGGAAGGCATCGCGCAGCCCGTGCATGACCGCGACGGCTTGCGGCTCGAAGGCTTCTGTCTGAGCACCCCCGGCTGGGTTCCGGGCCTTGGGCATGTCGTCTTCTCCGGGATGGCCCCTAGTCAGCGACCACCCAACAAGCATATCGGCCGACCGCGGTCCTGAAAAGAATCTCTTCAAATGTTTGTAAAAACATTTGACAGAAGACCGACCCGTCCGGTACCTTGGCGTGACGAACCATCACCCGGCGGTCCGCCGCACAGACCAAGGAGAAGCAGAGATGAGCAAACTGGCCATTCCCGCCCTGATCACCGCCATGACTGTGTCAGGCGCGGCCGCGGAAGTGCTCTACAGCAACTTCGGCCCCGATAACACCTACTCGCTCGACATGGGCATGACCCTGTCATACGGCGGCCCGCTGGCCGGCGATGTCAACGAAGCCGCCGTCGCCTTCACCGTCACCGGCGGCGACTACTACCTCAACACCGCCGAGTTCGCCGTCCTCCACAACTGGGGACCGGACATCGTCTATCTCGACATCCGCTCCGACCTCGACGGCTCGCCCGGCTCGGTCCTGGAATCCACAACCGCGAGCGGCGTGACCGACCCCTTCGTCTGGTCGCCGCCCATGGTCGCCGCATTCTCCGGTTCGCTCGTCCTCCAGGAAGGCCAGACCTATTGGCTCGCCATGCGCACCGAAGAGACCGACGCGCTGCTCTCGTGGGCCCACAATGTCACCGATGACTTCGGCCTGCGCGCCTGGCAGGTCAACGGCGGCGGATGGAACACCGCCTTCGGCACCCCGGGCACGGACTCCCAGCGTGGCGTCTTCCGCGTGAACGGAACGCTGGTCCCCAGCCCCGGCGTGGGCGCGATCGGCGTTGTCGGCCTGCTCGGTCTGACACGGCGTCGTCGCTGAATCGAGCACGATCGGCCAGCAACCAGCCCCTCCCCACGACGCCGCCGCGATGGCGGCGTTGTCTTGCGCGCCGAGCATCCCGGGCCTATCCTGAGAACGAAGCGAATCCGACGCGACCACACCCGGCATCCACCCCGCGAACACCATCGAAAACCACGCCATGACCCTGATCGAACCCGGCCGCAAAGCACCCGATTTCACCCTCCTCGACCAGAACGACGAGCGGTTCAAGCTCTCCGAGCACGAGGACCGCGCGATCGTGCTCTTCTTCTACCCCAAGGACTGCACCTCCGGCTGCACGCGTGAAGCCCAGGACTTCGCCGCGATGGCCAAGGACTTCCGCAAGGCCGGCGCCGAGGTGATCGGTCTATCCATCCTCGACCCGGCCAGCAAGCGCAAGTTCGTCGAGCAGGCCGGGCTCAAAGACCTGCGCCTCCTCGCCGACGACCACCAGACCTCCGACGGCAAGCCCGATCCCAAGGTCGCGCCGAAATACGGGGCGTGGGCGGAAAAGTCCATGTACGGACGCAAGTTCATGGGCCTGAACCGGACGACCTACCTCATCGGCCCCGGACGCAAGGTGCTCCAGCGCTGGGACAAGGTCAAGGTCCCCGACCACGCCAAGAAGGTCCTCGCCGCGGTCACGGAGGCGGGGTTGGATCCGATCCCGTCCCGCTGATCGCCGGCTTGGGGCGGATCAACTGGCTGACCAACGCGCCGGCGAGCATCAACGCCCCGCCGAACCACTCCGTCAGCCCCAGCAACTCGCCGAGCAGCCACCACCCGAACGCGGCCGCGAACAGGGCCTCCGTGCTCATCAGCACCGTGGCGTGCGTCGGCTTCGCGCGACGCTGGGCCATGAACTGGAGCGTGTAGGCCGCCGCGGTCGCGAACAGCCCCGAATACGCCACGCTCAACGCCGCCGACCCTAGGTCGATCTCACGGCCCCGCTCCCCCACCGCCGCGGCCGCCAGCGACAGCACCGCGGCCGTGGCGAACTGCACGCCGACCAGTGCGGTCGGGTCCCGCCTCGGCGCGATCACCCCGATCAGCACCACATGCAGCGCCCACGCCGCCGCCGACCCGAGCACGAACCAGTCCCCCACCGCCACGGGTCCGTCCACCTGGCCCGCGAACAGCACCAGCCCCGCGAAGGCCAACGCCACCCCGATCACATTCCCCTTGGTCGGCCGGTGACCGAACCACCACGCCACCCCTGGCACCATCAGCACATACAGCCCGGTGATGAACCCCGCCCGCGACGCGGTGGTCGTGACCATCCCCACCTGCTGGAGCCCCGAGGCCGCCGTCAGCACCGCGCCCAGCAGCACCCCGTCCCGCAACACCCTTAGGTCCCACCGCTGGCCGAGCAGGCGGAGCATCAGGTGCCCCGCCGGCAGCAGCACCGCCGCCCCGATCAGATACCGCAGGGCGTTGAAAAGGAAAGGCCCCATGTGCTCCATGGCGGCCCGCTGGGCGATGAAGCCCGAGCCCCACAGCAACGCCGCCCCCAGCAGCATCACATCCGCCCGGATCGCCCCACGATCGGCCAAGCCCGACTCCTTCCCGGGCGGGGAATCCCGCCCGCCGAGGCGTATCCTTGCATCTCCGAGGAGACGCCATGGATCCACTGCTCGCAACCCTCGCCGACTGGAAGCCCTTCCGCGCCCTGGTCGTCGGCGACTTCATGCTCGACCAGCTTCTCTACGGCACCGCCGACCGGCTCTCCCCGGACGCCCCGGTTCCCGTGCTCCGCGTCACCCGGCGAGAGGACCGGCCCGGCGGCGCGGCCAACCTCTGCCTGAACCTGATCGCCATGCACGGACGCGTCACCGCCCTTGGCGTCGTCGGCTCGGACCAGGAAGCCGTCCTGATGCGCACGGCCCTGCTCCAGCAGGGGGTGGACGCCAGCGGCATCGTCACCGACCACACCCGCCCCACCACCGTCAAACGCAACCTCATCGGCCTGGCCCAGGGCCGCCACGCCCAGAAGATGTTCCGGGTCGACTTCGAGTCCCGCGAGCCCATCGCCGAGTCGATCGTGGCCCGCCTCATCGAGGCGTTCGAGCAGTCGCTCCCCCGCGTCGATGTGGTCTGCATCGAGGACTACAACAAGGGCGTCTGCACCCCGCTGCTCTGCCAGCAGATCATCCAGCGGGCCAAGGAGGCCGGCAAACCCGTCTTCGTCGACCCCGCGGGCCTGGAGGACTACAGCAAGTACCGCGGCGCGACCGTCCTGACCCCCAACCGCACCGAGGCCGAGCGAGCCACCCGTCTGACCACCGACGACGAGGGCGCGCCCGAGCACAACGCGACGCTCGCCCGCACGCTCCTGTCCGATCTCGACCTCGAGGCGGTCGTCGTCACGCTCGACAAGCAGGGCGCGCTGCTGCTCGAGCAGGACGCCGAGGCCCCGGTGCCCGTCCCCACCGTCGCCCGCGAGGTGTACGACGTGACCGGCGCCGGTGACATGATGATCGCCGCGCTCGCCGCCGCCCGGGCCAACCGCGTCTCGTGGGTCGACGCCGTCCGCTTCGCCAACGCCGCGGCCGGCCTGGAGGTCGAGGTCTTCGGCGTCGCCCCGATCCCCCTCGAGAAAATCCACCACGAGCTGCTCATCCTCCAGACCAAGCGCACCGGCAAGCTCCGCACCGTCGACGAGCTAATGGTCCAGGTCAACGCCGCCCGCAAGGCCGGCAAGCGGGTCGTTTTCACCAACGGCTGCTTCGATGTCATCCACGCCGGGCACATCGCCCTGCTCGAGCGGGCCGCGGAACTCGGCGACATGCTCATCGTCGCGCTCAACGACGACCACTCGGTCCGCGCCCTCAAGGGCGAGGGCCGCCCGCTCAACGACCAGGAGCACCGCGCCCGGGTCATCGGGGCGCTGGGCTGCGTCGACGCGGTAGTGCTCTTCTCCGAGGAAACCCCGATCCGCCTGATCGACGTCATCCTGCCCGATGTCCTCGTCAAGGGCGGGGACTACACCCCGGACACCGTCGTCGGGGCCGACCTGGTCCAGCGTGCCGGCGGCCGGGTCGAGCTGATCCCTCTGATCGAAGGCCTGAGCACCACCAACACCATCCGCAAGATGCAGGACAACCGCCAAGCCGGTCCGGTTGATCCGGCCCCACGCCGTCCGGGAACACGCACGCGCCGGGTTGAGCAAAAGTAATCGGCCCATCGGTCCGATATCAGGACCCATGACCACGCAGAACGCCGAACGCGCCCACCTGACCACCGTTGCCGAGCGTGACCTGCCCGCCCTGATCTCTGGGCGCCGGACCGCGATGGTTGTCCTCTCCCCCGAACCTCGCGATCCCATCGGCCCGGCCGAGTGTGGGGATCTGGTCTACCTGGCCACCGGCCCGGGACGCGTCACGGCGGGCGCTCGCATCGAGCGGATCGATCGCTACGACGACCTGACCTTCCAGGACCTCCGCATGCTCCGCGAGAGCCACGGGGCCCGCACCATCGGCGACGGCTCGGCCTGGACCGACCAGCCCGACGCCCGGTCGGCCGCCGTCGTGTGGCTGGCCGATATCCGCCCGGTCGAGCAGGCCGACGCGGTGCCCGCCGAACTGCTCGGCCCGTCATCGGACGCTTGGCGCTCCACCAAACCGACCCCGTCCGCCGCCGAACGGGCGGCCTGAACCGCATCCGGCATCGTCCGAATGACAACGCCCGCCGATCAACCCGGCGGGCGTTGCTGATTAATCGACCCGATCGCGATTAGGCCGCGCACTTCGCGCACTTTTGAGCGTCCGTGCAGCCCACGCAGACCTTGGCCTGTCCGGCGGCACAGCACTTCGCAGCGCAGGCGCCCTCGGCACAGCAGCAGTCATCGCAGCAGCCGTCCTCGCAGCACCCTTCCGCGCAACAGCAGTTCTCGCACGCCTTGCAGTTGTTCGTGCCGCACTTCTGCGCGCCCGTGCAGCCGGCGAGTCCGGCCGCGATCAGGCCCACACCGACCAGCAGCGCCGACCTTCGATTCATCGCTCGTTTCATCGAAACCTCCGATTCAGGTTTGCTCACGCCCGACGAATGGAACGGGGTTGCCGGGCGAGAACGATTGTGACCAGTCTGTAGCCGGAAAACAACGGACTACATCGTGCTATTTCAAGATCACATGTTGTCGCGCACGAAAAAACCCGCCCTTGCGGGGCGGGTTAGAGTGGCTGTTGATTCTGCGTTCTCAATCGCAGTGTCCCGGAACGATCCGGAACGCTTACTGAGCGCCAGCGGTCTCGGCCTGGATGTGCTTGAGACCGCGCCGGCGATCGCGAAGACGCCGGGACTTGCCCACGCGGTCGCGCAGGAAGTACAGCTTGGCGCGACGCGCATCAGCGCGACGCATCACCTCGAACTTGGAGATGAACGGCGAGTTGATCGGCCAAGTCCGCTCGATGCCGATGTCGTCGACCACGCGACGCACGGTGATCATCTCGTTGATGCCGCGCCCCTTGCGGGAGATCAGCGTCCCCTGGAAGATCTGGATGCGCTCTTTCTCGCCCTCGACGATGCGGCAGTGAACATTGATCGTGTCCCCGATGTCGAGACGGGGCAGGTCGGTCTTGATCGCGTCGGCGTTGACCGACTCGAGAATCTGCTGGTGGCCCATGTCGGACTCCTTCGACGCCCGTCAACCTTCCGGGACGGGCAGTGGGTGCTCGTGTGTGTTCGATCGGTCGGTGGATTACTCGGCCGGGGCTTCCTCGGCGGCGGGCTCGGGCTCCGGCGCGGGCTTGGTGGCCTCAGCGGCCTTCAGCGCGGCCTCGGCCTCCGAAGCGGCCTTCTCGGCCTCGGCGACCTTCGCCGGAGCCACGGCCAGCTTGGCCATGTTCACGGCCTTCTTCGCCGCGTTGACCTGCTCGGGCGTCGCGGTGTCCACGCCCTCGATCGCCTTGACGGCGGCCTCGGCCCGCTTGACGGCGGCCCGGCACTTGCCGCGCTCCAGGGCGACCTGGCGGTCCTGCTCCCACTGGGTCTTCATATCACCCTCGAGCAGGCCGGCGTTGCCGAGCATGTCCATCACGGTCTCCGACGGCTGGGCGCCGCGACCGATCCACTCCTTGATCTTGTCGCTCTTGAGCACGATCTGCTTCGAGTCGTCCGGGTCCATCGGGTTGTAGTGGCCCAGGTTCTCAAGCACCTTGCCGTTGCGACGCGTGCGCACATCGACGGCGTTGATCCGATAGAACGGGCGGTGACGACGGCCAAGACGCTGCATGCGGATACGAACCATTCCGGCTCCTTCGATGGGCCACACGCCGGGACCGGCGGGGCGACAGTTCCAACCCACGGTCAGACCGACGTTTGCGCCGGGTGGTCCAAAGCCGGCCCGGACCTTCCGGGCGGCCGCGTACCGCGGGTCTGGATCATTGGCCGCCCACCCCGCCTCGTCCAGCCGGCTCCGGCCACCCTGACGCCGCATCCACCCCCCTACCGTGGGCCATGAGAGCGATTGTCGTCAAAGAGCAAGGCTGGCCCGTCTCCCCAAATGTTGAAATCCAGAGCGATTGGCCCGATCCGGCCCCCCCCGGGCCAGGCGAGGCCACCGTGCGGACCATCTGCTCGGCCTTCAACCACATGGACCTCTGGGTCGGGCGGGGCGTTCCGGGCCTGAAACTCGATTACCCCCGGGTCTCCGGCTGCGACGCCTGCGGCACCGTCGAGTCCGTCGGCGAGGGCGTCGACCCCGCCTGGGTCGGACGCCGGGTGATCTACAACGCCGCCGTCCGCATGCCCGAACGGTCCCACCCGGACGATCCGCCCGGCTCGACGCTGGCCCCGAACTACGAGCTGATCGGCGAGCACCGCTTCGGGGCTCACGCCGAGTTGTTCAATGTCCCCGCCGCCAACCTCGCCGCAGTGGGCGAGGCCGACGCGGAGCAGGCCGCGGCCTTCGGCCTGTGCGCCCTGACCGCCTACTCGATGATGGTCACCAAGGGCGGGCTGCGCCCCGGCCAGTCCGTGCTGATCACGGGCATCGGCGGCGGCGTGGCCACCAGCGCCCTGGCCATCGCCAAGCACCTGGGCTGCCCCGTCGTCGTCACCAGCCGCCACCAGCGCAAGCTCGACGAGGCCAAGGCGCTCGGGGCGGACCACGGCGTCCTCGACGCCGGCCAGGACTGGTCCAAGCAAGTCCGGGCCTGGACCAACAAGCGCGGCGTGGACATGGCCGTCGACTCGGTCGGCAAGGTCGCCCACCTCAACTGCATCAAGTCCCTCGCCCGGGGCGGGGCCTATGTCACCCCCGGCTGCACCACCGGCCCGGACGCCACGACCGACCTGGCCCGGATCTTCTGGAACCAGCTCCGGATCTTCGGATCGACCATGGGCAGCAACGCCGAGTTCGCCGAAGTCACGGCCCTGTTCCGCGCCGGCCTGCTCAAACCGGTGGTGGACACCGTGTTCGCCCCCGAGCAGGCGGCCGACGCCTACAAGCGGCTGGAAGCGGGCGATCAGATGGGCAAGATCGTGGTCCGCTGGCGCGAGGGCTGAAACCCAGGCCGCAGAGCAAAAAAGAAACAAGCCCCCGGCATGACCGGGGGCTTGTCGTTTGAACGCTGATCGGAAGGGCAAGCAGCCCTCGGTGAATCAGTCGTAGAAGAAGGTGGCCTCGGTCTCGATGACCGGGCGGGTCAGGTTGTCGGAGGTCATCTCCAGACGGAACCGGACATCGCCCTCCTGCTCGGCCCGGACCACAACACGCCAGACGGCCTGGCCGCCGACGGGCAGGGTGCTCAGCGGCTCGAAGCGGACGGTGCGGCCATCCACCGAGTAACCGGTCGCGCCCGACGCGCTGACATAGGCCGATTCTCCCGGAATGGTCGCAACGATGCGGACATTGGTGTCCGGCGCCGAACCCTGGTTGGTCACGGTGATCAGGTAGGTGGTCTGCTCACCGAGTTCGACCGGGTCGACCAGGTCGACCACCTCGAGGAGCACGGCCGGGATGCCGCGGATCTCGGTGCTGCAGGTGTCGCTGACGGCCTCGGCGCAGTCCGCCGTCACGCGGGCGCGGGTCGCGTACTCGCCGACCTGGGAGCTGCCGAGTCGGACGCTGAACTCACGGGACTGGCCGGCGGCCAGCGAGCCGAGGTTCCAGACCACGCGGTTGCCCTGCACGGCGCCGCCGTCGGAAGCCCGCTCGACCGTCACGCCGGAGGGCAGCTCGATGGTCGCCACTGCGTTGTTGGCCGGTCCATTCCCGTTGTTCTGAACGGTATAGGTGTGGGTGAAGTTCCGTCCAAGGAACTGGCCCTCGCCGCACTCGCTGGCGATCTCCAGGCGCGGCTCGGTCACCACGGTCGTGGTGCGGTCGGCGGTCGCACGCAGCTCGCCGGAGGTGGCCGAAGCGGGCGACTCGAAGGTGCCGATGCGGTTGGCCTCGGCCCGGACCTCAAAGGCCTTGGTCTCGCCCGCGGCCAGGGTACCCACGGGGATACGGACCTGGCGGGTGCCGTCCGTCAGCGTCAGCCCAACCGGCAGGCTGTCCGAGATCACCACATCGTCCGCCGGGCCGGAGCCGGTGTTGCGGACGACATACCGCAGGATGATCGGATCGCACCGCAGTGCGGACTCCGTGGCGGTCTTGGTCAAAGCCAGGGACGGCTCGACGACCGAAGTCGTCGCGCACAGGAAGTTGTTGTACGAGACCGCGATGCAGTCGGAAGCCGTCCCGACTTCCTCGGAGTAGCCGGTCAGGGTGATCACCTTGGTCTCGCCGCCCGCCAGGGAACCCAGCGGCCAGGCCATGCCCGAACCCGACCGGCTGGCGGCCGGCTCCGAGCTGCGGACCGTCAGGTTGTTGCTGCTGTCCAGCGACACCACGACATTCTGAAGTTCGACATTGGTTAGGTTGGTCACATGGTACGAGTAGGTGAAATCCTCCCCGCGACGCACCTGGCGCGGCATGACCTGGTGCAGCAGCACCGCACTGGTGCGGGCATCGCCGGTTGGGAACGCCATCATGGTCGCGGTCTCGTTCTCACCCAGACGGGGCTGGTAGTGCGAGCGGATGTCGGTCCGGGTCGGTTCCTGGACCCGCTCGGGTGCGGTGCTCGTGGCGGGCTGCTGGTGGGTGCAGCCCGTGAGGGTCAGACCCAGCAGCACACCGGCCGCCGCGAACGAGGCCAGACTGTGGATTGTCTTTTTCATCGCGTTTCCTGTTCTCCAGAGTTTCACTCAGCCCCGTGGCTTCACCCCCACGACCGGGTGTGAGACCGTCAGTCTACGGCCCAGGGCGGGGGGCGGCAACGCGGCGCAGGGACTTTGCTGGGGGGATGATTGCCCCGACTGGAACCCTCCGCAACACAACCGGCCCCGACTCAGGAAGACGCGGGCGCCGGACCCAGAGGATCGCGGAGCAGCATGGCCACTTCGGCTTCCCCCGACCGCCAGGCCATTTCCAGTCTCGGGACCACAACCGGGCAGCCCCACCCCCCCACCCCCCCACCCCCCGCGTGACCGGACAGCTTGGCCCAGTCCTTCGCCGTGACCACGAGGGCTTCCGGGCGACGGCCCTTGATCACGCGCCGGATCGAACGGATCCGCCCGGGGCCGAACGGGTCGTGATCCGGCAGGACCATCGCCACCGATCCGGGGGCGATGCCCGCCCGGCCCAGACCGGCAAGAAAAGCCTCCGGATGCCCGATCGCGCAGGCGATGACCACCTCGCGTCCGTCCAACCAGCCGACATCCAGGACCTCGCCCGGGGACTCGGGCAGGCTCAGCCCGGTCCACCGATGCTCCGCCACCGCCACCGGGGCGCCAGGCGGCAGCCAGGACCGGAGCATCCCGGCCAACCGGTCCGCTTCGTCCGGGTCGACCATTTCGGCGTGGGTGATCACCGCCGCGTGGGCGCGGGCCAGCGACGCCGGCGGTTCGCGGAGAAATCCCCGCGGCAGGAGCGCGTCCCGATCCGGCGGGCGCGACGCATCCACAAGCACGATGTCCACTTCCCGCGCCAGCCGCCGGTGCTGGAAACCGTCGTCCAGCACCACGCAGTCCACGGACCGGCCCGCCTCGGTCTGAAAGAGGGCCCGGAGCCCGGCCGCCCGGTCGGGTTGCGCCACCACGGGCACGCCCGGCATGGCCTCGCGGTGCTCGCGTTCCTCATCCGACATCCCGGCTTTTCGAGCCTTGTACCCCCGCATCGCCACCGCCGGCTGATGCCCCATGGACCGAAGCACGCCCACCGCCCATCGGACCATCGGCGTCTTGCCCGTGCCACCGGCGGAAAGATTGCCGATGGACACGACCGGCCGGTCCAGCCGGGTGACCCCCTCGCCCCGGTCCCAGCGTCGGTTGCGACGGGCCAACTCCATGCCGTAGAGCCGCGACAGCGGCCCCGTGACGAACCCCGGCAGCGGCGTGGGCGAGCGGTCGGGCTTACCGGAGGTCATCGTCCGCCTCTTGGAGATTGCGGAAGTCCTCCCGCAGGCGACGCATCGCCAACCGGTGCAGCCGGGCCGTGTTCAGCGCGTCGAGCATGGCCAGCATCAGGATCGCCCCGATCAACGCGGTGACCATCATCCAGATCAGCAGGTAGTTGCCCGCCCGGGCCGGGGTCGCGATCCCGAAGGCGTATGCCGTCAGCGGGATCGCGATGATGATCACCCAGCCGGTGGCGATCCGGATGCGGCGGCGGGACTCGGGCAGGGCGCCCTTCGGGGCCTCGCGCAGGGCGATGATGTGGGCCGCCGTCGCCAACAGGGCCACCGCGGCCAGCGGCAGCACCAGCCATGCCGGCGCGAACGGCCCGGCCGCCTGGCTCAGCACGACCATGGCGCACCCCCGGCCCGGGGCGTGGCTCGCGCCGTCGCTCGGGATGGTCTGCTCGGTCGTTCCATACCGGATCCGCTTTGGGATGGTATCAGACCCCTCCCTACACTGCCGTCCCATGATCGACCTCAAGGCCCTGCGCGAGAACCCCACCCGCTTCACCGAAGGCGCCCGCAAGAAGGGCGTCGCGGTGGACATCGACCGCCTGCTCGCCCTGGACGCGTCCCGTCGGGAACTGCTGATGAAGCAGGAGTCACTCCGGGCCGAGCAGAAGAGGCTGTCCAAGGAGACCGGCCCGAAGCTCGGCCAGCTCATGGGCCGGCTGAAAAAAGCCGGGGGCGACGAGAAGGCCGCCCTTGAATCCGAGATCGAGTCGATCAAGGCCGCACCCGTCCGGCTCAAGGACGAGATCCAGGCCTTGGACGAGAAGATCACCGGTGTGGAGCCCGAACTCCACGCCCTGCTGCTCAGCGTCCCCCTGCCGCCGGACGACGATGTCCCCGTCGGCGCGTCCTCGGACGACAACACCGAACTCCGACGCTGGGCCCCCGCCGGCTGGGATTTCAGCAAGACCTTCGAGCAGAACAAGGGCTTCAGGCCCCGCACCCACCTCGAACTGTGCGCCATGCACGGGCTGGTCGACTTCCCCCGCGGCGTCAAGCTCGCCGGCTCGCGGTCCTACATCCTCACCGGCGACGGCATGCGCCTGCACCAGGCCATCCTCCGCTACGCCGTGGATTTCATGACCAACGAGAACAGCTTCACGCCCATGTCCGTCCCCGTGCTGGTCCGCGAGGAAGCCATGGTCGGCACCGGCTTCTTCCCGGCCGGTCGGGAGCAGGCTTATCAGATCAACGAGGCCGACCGCGGCGGCGGCTACGACATGTTCCTGACCGGCACCGGCGAGGTCGGCCTGATGGGTCTCCACCAGGACGAGATCCTCGACGAGGCCACACTGCCCCGCAGGTACATCACGGTCTCGACCTGCTTCCGGCGCGAGGCCGGGGCCGCGGGCAAGGACACCGCCGGGCTCTACCGCATCCATCAGTTCGACAAGGTTGAGCAGGTGGTGATCGATGTCGCCGACGAGGCCAAGAGCCGCGCCCACCACAAGGCCATGATGGGCTTCGTGGAAACCCTGCTCCAGCGCCTGGGCCTGCCCTACCGCCTGCTCCAGTGCTGCACGGGCGACCTGGGCGTCAAGAACGCCGACATGGTGGACATCGAGTGCTGGATGCCCGGGCGCGGCGAGACCGGCCCCGACGGCACGCCCGCCGGCGATTTCGGCGAGACCCACTCGGCCAGCCGCCTGTACGACTACCAGTGCCGGCGCCTGAACATGCGGTACCGCCCCGGCGGCGACACCGGCCAGGGCGCGACGGCCTTCTGCTACTCGCTGAACAACACCGTGGCCGCCTCGCCCCGCATCCTCATCCCGCTGCTGGAAATGCACCAGAACGCGGACGGCTCGGTGGAAATCCCGGAACCGTTGCGCCCCTACATGAACGGCCAGTCGAAAATCGGGTAAGGTCATCGAAGACCCGAAACCGGAGCAGACCATGCGTTCGATGGATCGTCGCGAAGCGTTCAAAGTCCTTGCCGCCACCCCGCTGACCGCCTCGGCCCTTGTGTCGTGCGCCGCCCGCCCGGTCACGGCCCGTTCATCGGCCTTCACCCTGCGCGAACCCCCCCGCGAGTTCCGCGCCGCCTGGGTCGCCACCGTGGACAACATCGACTGGCCCAGCAAGCCCGGCCTGCCCGCCGAGCTCCAACGGGCCGAGGTCGACAGCATCCTCAACACAGCCCAGCGGCTCGAACTCAACGCGATCTTCCTCCAGGTCCGCCCCACCGCCGACGCCCTGTACCGATCGTCCATCGAGCCGTGGAGCGCGTTCCTGACCGGCCGGCAGGGCGAGGCCCCCCGGCCCGACTACGACCCGCTGGCCTACTGGACCGAGCAGGCCCACGCCCGCGGCATCGACCTGCACGCCTGGGTCAACCCCTTCCGCGCCCGCCACCCCAAGAGCATCGGGCCGGACCACGCCAGCCATGTCTCCAGACTCTTCCCCCAGGTGGTCCGCAACCACAACAACTACCTCTGGATGGATCCCGGGGCCTCGCAGGCCCGCGAGATCACCATGCGGGTCATCGACGACCTGCTGACCCGGTACCCCATCGACGGCGTCCACATGGACGACTACTTCTACCCCTACCCCAAGGCGGGCGAGCCCTTCCCCGACGCCGCTATCTACGCCACCTACCAGCGCAACGGCGGCACGCTCAGCCTCGAAGACTGGCGCCGCGAGAACATCAACCGCGTGATCCGCGAGGTCAACACCCTGGTCCAGCGTCGACGCCCCGGCGCGCTGTTCACCATCAGCCCCTTCGGCATCTGGCGACCCAACCATCCAGAGGGGATCCGCGGCTTCGACGCCTACAACGGGCTCTACGCGGACAGCCGGCGCTGGCTCCGCGAGGGCTGGTGCGACGCGATGATCCCCCAGCTCTACTGGCCGATCGACTCGCCTGGCCAGCCCTTCGAGCCGCTGATGAAGTGGTGGATCGGCGAGAACCGCCAGAACCGCCACCTCTGGCCCGGCCTCTACCTGACCCGGATCCAGCCCGCCTCGGCGGGCCCGGACGCCGGATGGAAGCCCGACGAGATCATCGAGCAGGTCCGACTGGTCCAGCGCAACCGCGAGGCGACCGGCTTCGCCCTGTTCAGCATGGTCGGCATGACCCAGAACCGCCGGTCCGTCACCGACCTGCTGGCGGCCGGGCCGCTCGGCACGCCCGCCCTCACGCCCGAAAGCCCCTGGCTCAACGCCCCGGTCCCCGCCGAGCCGCTGGTGTCGATCACCCGCGAAGGCATCGACCTGCGGGTCGAACTGACCCCGGCCGCGACGGGCGCGCCGACCCGGCGCTATGTGATTCAGTTGGACCCCGGCACGGCGTGGCGCGGCTGGATCCTGCCCGCTGGCAACGGCCCAGTCCGTGCCACCCTGACCCCGCTGACCCGGCCCGAGCCGGGCACGCCCGTCCATGTCACGCCCATCGGCCCCAACGGCGCGACCGGTCGCGCCGTGCGTGTGGTGCTGTGAGCCATGCCCGCCCGCCGCGTCATCGACACGCCGCTCTGCCCGATGGTCGCCGCCGCCACCGATCGCGGCGTGTGCCTGCTGGAGTTCGACGCCCCCGACCGCCTCGCACGGCAACAGGCCGATCTCGAAGATCTGCTCGGCGAGGCTTTTCGGGACGATGACCACCCCCTGCTCGACCAGCTCGAGATCGAACTGAGCGCCTACTTCCGCGGCGAGCTGACCCGGTTCACCGTGCCGCTGCACACGCCCGGCACCGAGTGGCAACGCCGCGTATGGGACGCCCTCGTGCGAATCCCCTTCGGCGAGACCATTTCCTATGGCCAGCTCGCCGAACGCCTGGGCAACCCCGGCGGCTCGCGGGCCGTCGGCCTGGCCAACGGCCAGAACCGGGTCGCCATCGTGATCCCCTGCCACCGGGTCATCGCATCCGACGGCACGCTCCACGGCTACGGCGGCGGGCTGGACCGCAAACGGGCCCTGCTCGACCACGAGGCCCTGCACGCCGGGCAGGGGCTGTTCACGCAGGCGTAGTCAGGGCTGGTTCGGCCTCGTGTTCGGCCAGAATCCGCACCAGGTCCTTGCGGATGCTGTTGAGCAGGATCAGGTAGAGCACCATCGCCGCGATCGGCCCGACCACCAGGCAGGACCCGGGGACATACAGCACCGGACCGAGCCACATCATGGTCCTGGCGAACCGGTGCGCCCACCAGTTGGGGATGCGCGGGCTCAGCCACCGCAGGTAGAGCATCGAGGCGAAGTAGCTCACCGCCCAGGAAACCAGTCCGACCAGGCCGAACAGCATGCTCAGCACGGCCAGCCCGCCCAGGCTCATGCTCGGCTGCGCGAACGACGATGGCGAGATGAGAATCACCACCGCGTTGGCGATCGCGATGCCCGCGTTGATCAGCACCGTCACACGGACAACCTGCCGAGCCGTGGTCCCGTCGAACCGCCCGGTGAAGCCCGGGTCCGGCTCGCTGAAGTACCACCAGCCCAGCGCCGTCGCCAGCGACGCGACCGTGCCCAACATCGTCGCGAGGATCATCAATGCGACAAGGCCCTGCCCCGTGAACGCGGCGACGACCGAGAGGACCGTGGTCGCCACCCCGACCAGAAGCTGGACCAGGATCGAAATCAGAATCAGCGTGACCCCCCGGTTGAGGGTCCGCAGATAGGGCAACGAACTGTTGGACAGCCGGTCGTCCGTCAGCGACCGCTCGACCGGCAGGCCGCACTCGGGGCACTGCCCGTGCGGATCGAGTCCACTTAGGTTGTACCCGCATTGCTTGCAATGATGCCCAACCGGAACTGAGGCGTTCGTCACGGGGGTATTTCCCTGGCATTCCTGTGTCATGGCGGGCAGTGTAACCAGACCGGTCTCTCGGGTAGGGGCACCGTGTTCAGGGCGGAGAAAAACCACCGGTCCAGCGAGGGAAAATCCTCGAATCGGCTGGCATCAGGGCCAAAAGCGTGGTCTGTTTATCGGAAGGACAGACCACTCCGCCGGACACCCTTCCGGCCGGGGTGCGCATCGCAACAGACGGAGAGAGGACCCACACCCATGCGCAACATGCTCTTGACGGCCATCGTGGCCGGTTCGGCCAGCGCGGCCATCGCCGGCGGCCCCACCATCGTGCTCGACAACTTCGCCGCCGACCCCAACGACCAGGCCGGCGGACCCCGCACCGTTTCCGCCTTCATCGTGGATAACCCGTTCGGCCAGGCCGCGGACTTCACCGTTGACACCGGATTCAGCTTCGACGGCATCAACGGCGCCGCGATCTTCAACTCCGGCGTCGGCGTCAAGCAGGAAGGCACCATCCTCTGGGATAACAACGGCGCCGGTCTCGGCCTCGACGCGGCCGCCCTCGGCGTGATCGGCTTCGAGCTCGATTTCCTGCTCGTCGACCTGGATTTCTCGTTCCTGGTCGAGCTCTCCAGCGCGGACGGCTCGGCCTCGCTGACCGGGATCATCGGAGCCGGCGGCGCCCGCACCGAATCACTGATGCTCGGTGACTTCGACTCGTTCGGCAGCTTCGACGCGACCGCGGTGGACAGCGTCCGCATCATGTTCAATCTCAGCGATGACGCCACGGGATCGCTGGACTTCATCCTCACCGAGTTCCGGGCGGTCATCCCCGCCCCGGGCGCGGTGGCGTTGCTCGGCATGGGCGGTCTGGTCGCCTCACGCCGTCGTCGCTGAGCGCCTGAAATCAGTCTCTTCGCCAGACCCCGGCCCGGCCGGGGTTTTTTTCATGCCTGCGCCGCAGCATCCCAGAACCGCCACGGGCGCGGATCATCCAGCACCGCGTCCGGCGTCAGGGACGAACGGATCAGGCGGGCCAGCTCCGCGATGCCCAGCCCTGTCGAAGCGCTCGTGACTGCGTCGGCGCGGAACCCGGGGCGCCCCCGGTCGGCCCGCGTCGCCACGACCAGATCCGCCTCGATCGCCGCCGGATCGGGGTCCGAGGCGTCCGCGGTGCTATCCACGCAGCGCAGGACGAGATCAGCCTGCCGAGCGCCGTCGAGGGCGATCATCGCCGCCGGGGTCCCCAGCGCATCGATCCCCGGCGTGTCCAGCCAACGCACCACCAGCCCGTCCAGTTCGACCAGCACCCCCACCGCGTCCCGGGTGGTCCCGGCACGATCAAAGGCCAGCGCGACCGATGCCCCCGAGACCGCGTTGAGCAGGGACGACTTGCCGATATTCGCACCGCCCACCGCCGCCACCAGCGGCGGGCGGATCAGCCTCGAGAGTACATGGGCATCCGCCATACCGTCCCCCGGGTCGTGGGCCCGCCATCGGCGCGGCTGGTCGAGCAGCAGACCCACGGCGCGCGGGCTGGTCGCCTCTGCGAGCACCCCGAGCATCCTTTCCTCGATCGCATCCCGCGCCTCGGGCCAGCGGTGCGCATCACCCTCCGCCCGCCGCAACCCGAGCCGGTCCAGCCCTTCCGCGACGCCGCGGAGGATCGCGCCGCCGCCGTGGGGCATGATGAACAGTGTGCGACTGTCGGGCCGCGCGACCAAGGCCTCGTCCAGCCCCAGCACGCGCCGCACCGCGCTGGCTCCGGGCGAAACCGGCGCCATCGCACAGGCCCGGAAGAAACCGTCGGCATCCTCGGTGTCGATCCGGATGACCGCCACGGCCCCGGGCCTGCTCCCGCCGGTCTCCGCGGCGTAGCGGGCGTTCATGCCGTGGCGTCCGCGTCGGCATCCTCGTGGGCGGTTTCCCATGCGGTGCGGATGCCGAGCAACTGCAGGTCCGGCACGAAGTTCTCGACCAGGCCGTCGGACTCGAGCACCCCCATGTCGCCGCCCGTGGCGATGATCTTCGGGTAGGCCTCGTAATGCACGGCATATTGCTCGGCCAGCCAGCGGACCGCACCGCGCACCATCGCCGTCACGCCCAAGCGCATCGCGCTCGGCGTGTCCTTGCCGAAGTGCTCGCCTTCTCCGGGCATGGCGTAGTCGACCTGCGGCAGGGCGTCGGTCTGCTCGTGCATGGCCCGGAGCATCATGTGCAGCCCCGGCGCGATCGCGCCGCCGTGGAAGACCCCCTGCCCGTCGACAAAATCCACCGTCAGGGCCGTGCCCAGATCGACCACCACGCAGGCCTGCCCGCACAGGCGAAACGCGCCGATCGCGCACAGAAGACGATCCTGGCCGACCGTCCGCTCGCCGCTCTCGCTGAGCGAATGCCGGATCCGGACCGGAACATCCCGGCCGATCCGCATGACGCCCCCGCCCGTGATCCCCCGCCCCTCGATCGCGCGGGCCGCCGCGTCGGCCGCCTCGCGGTGGACCGCGGCCATGACCACGGGCGTTTCATCGCCCGGCGCGTTGTCCAGCCAGCCTCTGACCGCACCCGCGATCGCCGCCGCATCGCGGGACGGATGCACGGCCGACTCGACCAGCTCCCAGCCGCGGTACAACCCGATCCGCGCGCGGGTGTTGCCCACGGCGAGCGCGATGAGGTTTTCCTCCGATGGGTCCGGGCCGGGGTGGCGGTGCTGGCTCATGGCGGAGCGTATGCGCCGCACGATCACCCGCGCGGGGATACGCTCTGCCCGGACCGGGGCGTGACCCGGCGTGCCCGAACCCGTGGTTGGTCATTCCGAGAGGTCCGATGGCCCGCTGCATCGCCGATCAGAACATCCAGCGCAAGACGATCAACGGCTTCGCCTTCCCGCTCGGGGTGTACCCGGTCGAGACGATGACCCCCCACGCGGGGTACACCACCGAGTTCGAGGCCGCCGACACCGAGGACGACGAGGCCGACTGGGAATCGTGGCCGGACCGGTATGTCTATGACATCGTGGTGCCGATCAACCGGCTGGGCGCGCTGTGGGACCAGCTCTTCGCCCTGATGCCCGGCCGGGTTTTCCCCATCCTCGATTTCATCGGCCACGACGCGTATCGGGAAGTCGATCCCTACATGGCCTACGAGCCCGTGGGCAAGGAACGGCTGACCGATGCCCTCCGACGCTTCCGGGACTTCTTCTTTGAGGACGGGATGGTCGGCTTTGGCGCGGTGTCCGACGAGCCCTTCCTCTATCTGTTCGTTGATGAACACAAGATCCTGACCGTGCGTGCCGAACCGGATCTTCGCCCCCAGGTCGAGGGGGTGCTCAAGGCGTTCGATCTCGAAGCGGTCGATGAACCGGCCGGGGCCGATGCGGCCGCCCACGAGCACCGGGGGGTCCTGCTAGCGCCGAAGGAACGCCCGGACCTGCTCGCTGCGGAAGAGGTTGTGGAGGAACTCCGCGAGCGCTGGCGCCTTTTGTTGAACATTGACCCCGAGTCAAATGTGGATGACGACGGGAATGACCTGGGGTTTACCCCATGGCGATGCCTGGTTCGCTGCGCCAGCGAAAAAAATCCGGAAGATCGGTACGCCGAGATTCTCTGCGTGGCGGACTGTCTGCGGCGGGCCGAGGAGCTGGCCATGGACGGCGCCATGGAGCTTCTGGGTGAGCCGGGCGAGTGGTCAGATATTATTGTGGTCGCCGTCGATCGGCTGACGCCCCAGACGCTCGCGGAGGCCGTCGCGGCGGCGGGCGTGCGCAACCGTTTGCAGCGCAAGAGATTGAACACGGAGTCCACGCTGAGCACACGCTGGCTCGAACCGGCGTGACACCCCCCACGACGGGTGATTCGGCGCGATCAACCGCGAAGTTCGGAACCGGCCGATGGGCCGGGGCGAATCGTGGCGGTGACGCTCGCGCGGCCGGGTCGGCCCCGCTTCCGCAACCCCGGCGGGTGTCGGCGCCACAAACTCCTCGCCGGTGGGATTTGCGATTCCGTGCGTTGGCCGATATCGTCCGTCCCTCCGAAGGCTTCCGTCTATCGTGCGGAGGTACCGAGGAACACGCTGAGATCCACAAGGATCGACCGAATCGGAGACAGAACACACCACGCGTCTTGAGCCCACCGCTCCCGCCGCCGTCCCCTCCCTTCCCACGATCTGGAGTGCACCGGATGTCCCGCACGACCAACCGTTCCGTCTGCTCGCTCCTCGTCGCCGCGTGCGCCACCGCCTGCTCGGTGTGGGCCACGCCGCTGCTGGCCCAGGAGCCCGAGGCCCGTCACTACGAGCGCTCGATCCGCCCTGATCGCGTGCTCGACCACGCCGCCTCGCTCATCGCCGAGGGCAAGCTGATGCGGGCCAAGGCAATGCTCGATGCCCTGCAAAGCTCCCCCGCCGCCGCGGCCCTTGGGGACGAGGCCGCCAAGCGGCTCTGGAACCTCCGCTCCGGTGTCGAGCGTCGGATCGCCACGGCCGACCGGTACGAGATGAGCCTCCAGCGGGCCGAGTTGGCGCTCAGTCAGGACAACCTCGTCGAAGCCGAACGCCACGCCGCTGCGGTCGTCCGGGCCTCCGGGGCCGATCTGTCCCAGGTCGAAACGGCCCGTGCCCTGCTCGACATGACCGAATCCCGTCGTACCGAGATCACCCCGCAGATCCCCGAGGCCGTCCGCCAGGCCGAGCAGGCCTTCGCCGAGGGCCGCTACGCCGAGGCCAAGGAACTGATCGAGCGTGTCGCCCGCGCCGGCGTCCCGCTTGAGAGCGACCTGCAGCGCGTCGTGAATGCTTCGCGGACCCGGATCGTCGAGATGGAGCTGGCCCGGGGCGAATCCTTCGCCACCGTGTCGATGGGCATGCTCGCCCCCGAGAGCGGCATGAACTCCAACTGGCTCACCGGCACCACCCAGGACGGAGCCCGCGGCACCGGCTCCTATGTCGGCGGCGAACCCCAGAACGAGCCCGAGCCGATCCAGGTCCAGGTCATCGAGCCCGAGACCGTCGACCAGCCCGAGCAGGTCGATCTGATCGAGGCCGCCCGCCGCTTCGAGGCCCAGACCCTGATGGGTGAAGCCCAGCGGGCGTACGAGGAACGCCGGCTCGGCACCGCGCTGGACCGCTACAACCGCGTGATCACCGAGTTCTCCGCCTACCTGACCCCCGAGCAGCTCGCCACCGCCCGCGAGCGTCGCTCCGAGTTGCAGGTGCAGACCCGTGCCCAGGGCAGCCCCGACGGCGCGATCGAAGAGGTTGTCGGCGAGCGGGCCCTGGCACGCGATCGGGCCATGGCCACCTTCAACAACCAGATGGAGCAGGCCCGCCGCGCCCTGACCCAGGGTGACACCAACCTCGCCCGCAACCTCGCCGCCCAGGCCCAACTGACGATCAACCAGGCTCGGAACCTCATGCCCGAGTCGGAGTTCAACGCCCGTCAGGACGAGGTCAGCGGCCTGCTGGACCGGATCGCCACCACCGAGGAGCGAATCCGAATCGAGGAGCAGCAGCGCCGCGACGCCGAACTGGACCGCCAGCAGCGCGAGATCCAGGCCGAGCGCATGGCCGAACGCGACCAGCGCATCCTCGCCGCCATCGACCGGGTCCGCGCCCTGCAGATGGAACTCAAGTACGAGGAAGCGCTCGAGGTTGTCGAGTCGATCCTCTTCCTTGATCCCAACAACCCCTCGGGGCTGCTGCTCAAGGACATGATCGAGGACACGATCATCTACCGGCGCTACCTCAACCTGCAGCGCGACAAGAACCTGTCCTACGCCCGCCAATCCGTTGACAACCAGGAGGCCATGGTCGCGCCGGACCGGATCATGAACTATCCCGCGGACTGGCCCGCCATCAGCTTCCGGCGCGGCGAGCCGCTCGAGTTCGCCGAGACGGAGATGGACCGTGCCGTGCTGGCTACGCTCCGCGACACCCGCCTGCCCATCGAGCTGAACAACAACGCCTTCGAGGATGTCGTCGACTTCATCGCCAACACCGCTCGGATCGACATCGATGTCGACTGGGAATCGCTGGCCGACATCGGCGTCGATCCCGATTCCCCCGTGACGCTCCGCCTCCGCTCGGCCACGCTCGAGACCGTGCTCGACCGCGTCGTCGCCCGCGTTTCGGACCGCAACCTGCCCGCGGGCTGGGCCGTGCAGGACGGCATCGTCACCATCGCCTCCGACGAGGTTCTCCGCCGCAACACCGTGCTGGAGATCTACGACATCCGCGACCTGCTCTTCGTGGTGCCCCGGTTCGATCAGGCGCCCGAGTTCGACCTGTCCAGCGCGCTCCAGTCCTCGCAGGGCGGCGGCGGCAGCTCGCCGTTCACCGGCACCACCCAGCAGACCGACGACTTCAGCTTCGAGGACCGCGTCCAGGAGATCGTCAACCTCATCCAGACCAATGTCGATCCCAACGGCTGGGTTGACCTCGGGGGCGACACCAGCTCGATCAGCCAGCTCAGCGGCAACTTCGTCATCACCACCACCCCCCGCAACCACCGCTCGATCATCGGCCTGCTCAGCAAGCTCCGCGCCGTCCGAGCCCTCCAGATCAATGTCGAGGCCCGGTTCCTCACCGTCGCGCAGGACTTCTTCGAGCAGATCGGCTTCGACATCGATGTGTATTTCAACGCCAAGAGCGCCGAGTACCGCATCGCCAACCAGATCGACCCCTCGCTGCTGCCCTCGGACTACTTCGACCCGGTCACCGGCCAGCTCCTCCGAAACGTCTCCGGCGGCGGCCTCTTCATCGACACCACCGGCGACGGCGTTCCCGACAGCCCGGTCATCCAGCCGGTTCTCGGGCCCGGCAATAACGGCGGCGGCCTGTACGGCGACGACCGCTGGTCGATCATCGGCGCCCGGCAGAACTCGATGGGCCTGACCCAGAGCCTCGCCGGCGCCAGTTCCTTCGCCAGCAATGTGCTGGGCCTGAGCCCCGCACTCGGTGTCACCGGCCGGTTCCTCGACGACATCCAGGTCGACTTCCTGGTCGAGGCGACCCAGGCCGATCAGCGTTCGGTGATCCTCACCGCCCCGCGACTGACCTTCACCAACGGCCAGCGGGCCTTCATCACCGTCGCCACCAGCCAGACCTTCGTCTCCGACCTGACGCCCGTCACCTCGGACTCGGCCGTCGCCTTCGACCCCCAGGTCGATGTGCTCAACACCGGCGTGGTCCTCGACCTCGACGGCGTGGTTTCGGCCGATCGCCGGTACGTGACCCTGACCGTCCGGACTTCGATCTCGCAGGTCAACTTCGCGGCCGACCGTGTCGTGGAAGCGGCCGCCGGAGGCGGCGGCCTCGGTGGCATCGGCGCCGTCGCCGAAGGCGCCATCCAGATCCCGGTGGTCACCGCCACCCAGATCAACACCACGGTCACCATCCCCGACCAGGGCACCGTCCTGCTCGGCGGCCAGCGACTGGTCCAGGAGCTCCAGGTCGAGACCGGCGTCCCGGTCCTCTCCAAGATCCCGATCCTCTCCCGCTTCTTCTCTAACCGCATCGATGTCAAGGAGGAGCAGACCCTGCTCGTCCTCATCAAGCCCACCATCCTCATCCAGAACGAGGAAGAGGAACGCAACTTCCCGGGCCTGGCCGATCAGCTCCTCGGCGGCCGCTAACGACAGGTCTTTTCCGGAACCTCGCGGGCGTCCCCCACCGGGACGCCCGCTTTTTCTTCCCGCCCACGCCGCCCGGTCCCTGACCGGGCATCCGCCGGGTTCTATAGTGACCACCCGCCCGCCCTTCCGCGGGCCGATTGATCGGGAGACGACGAATGGCACAGGCTGAGTCGAGGCTGCGGGTGTCGGATCGCGACGGCATCACCACGGTCGAGTTCGTTGATCGCAACATCCTCGACGAGGCGAACATTCAGGCGATCAGCGAGGAAATCTCCTCCCTGATCGACCGGACCGACGCCCCCAAGCTGCTCATCAGCTTCTCGAATGTGGACCACCTCTCCTCGGCGGCGCTCGGCGCGTTGATCACCATCAATCACCGGGTCCGCGACCGCGCCGGCCAACTCCGCCTTGCCAACATCGATCCGCAGATCTATGAGGTGTTCGTGATCACCCGCCTCAACAAGCTCTTCCAGATCCACGACACGACTGACGAGGCCGTCGAGAGCTTCGACTGATCGCCCCGGACCACCGCTGGAACGCATGACCGGACACGACACCGCCATTCCGGGCTCCACGCGCGTTGAGCTGCGCCGGGACCGCGCCGAGATCGATGGGCTGATCGAGCGCATCCTGTCCCTCGCAGAGGCCCGCGGCTTCGAGGATGGGGCCCGCTTCGCCATCCGCCTCGCCCTTGAGGAAGCCATCACCAATGCCTTCGAGCACGGCCATCAGGGCATGAACGACCAGACCATCACGGTCGAATACCTCGTCCTGCCCGACACCGTCGACATCGCCGTGGAGGACCGCGGGCCCGGATTCGATCCCGCCCGCCTGCCCGACCCTACCACCACCGAGAACCTCGCCAAGCCTTCCGGACGCGGTGTGATGCTCATGCGTGCCTACATGACCGAGGTCCGCTTCAACACCGCGGGCAACCGCGTGCGGATGACCTACCGGCAGGCCGACTGACCCTTCGGCCTGGTCAACCCTTCCACACCCGACAGATCCCTTGCACTGCGTCCGCAGGGCTTGCTCGTGCGAACGCAGGGGTGTATACTTTTTAGAATGATTCTTAACTTCAGGATTCTTTCGTCCGGATTTCGGACGCTGACCCAGACAAACCCCACACGCCCGGAGGCATGATGGCACCGAAGCTCCCGATTTACCTCGACCACGCCGCGACCACTCGGACCGACCCGCGCGTCGTCGAGGCGATGATGCCGTACTTCACCGAAGTGTTCGGCAACCCCGGCTCGCGCAACCACAGCTTCGGCTGGGCCGCCGAGGATGGCGTGGATAAGGCCCGTGAGCAGGTCGCCGCCCTGATCGGCGCCGACCCCAAGGAGGTCGTCTTCACCTCAGGCGCGACCGAGTCGAACAACCTGGCCATCAAGGGCGCGGCGATGATGTACGCCAAGAAGCCCGCGGGCGAAACCGGCCGCGGCCACATCATCACCGCCATGCACGAGCACAAGGCCGTGCTCGACCCGTGCAAGCGGCTCCAGAAGGAGGGCTTCGATGTCACCTACCTCGAGCCGGGCAAGGACGGCCTGATCACAAGGGATATGGTCGAGGCCGCCATGCGGGAGGACACCATCCTCGTCTCGATCATGTGGGCCAACAACGAGATCGGCACGATCAACGAGATCCCGGAGATCGGCGCCCTCTGCCACGACCGCGGCGCGATCTTCCACACCGACGCCACCCAGTGGGTCGGCAAGATGCCCACCGATGTCAAGACCGACAACATCGACCTGATGTCCTTCTCCGGGCACAAGCTCTACGGGCCCAAGGGCGTGGGCGCCCTGTTCGTCCGGCGCCGCCGCCCGCGTGTCCGTCTGACCGCACTCCAGGAGGGCGGCGGCCAGGAGCGCGGCCTCCGCTCCGGGACGCTCAACGTCACCGGCATCGTCGGACTCGGCAAGGCCTGCGAGATCTGCGCCCAGGAGATGGACGCCGAACGCGAGCGTCTCTTCAAGCTCCGCCGCAAGCTCGAGGACAAGGTCACCGGCGCTCTCTCCGTGACCCAGATCAACGGCCACCCCGACAAGCGGCTGGCGCACCTGACCAACATCTCCTTCGGGTTCGTCGAGGGCGAGAGCCTGATGATGGCCACCAAGGAGATCGCCATGTCCTCCGGCTCGGCCTGCACCAGCGCGTCGCTCGAGCCGAGCTATGTCCTCAAGAGCCTCGGCGTCGGCGACGACCTGGCCCACTCATCCCTGCGGATCAGCCTCGGGCGCTGGACCACCGAGGAGGAGGTCGAATACACGGCCGATAAGATCATCGAAGCCGTCAAAAAGCTCCGCGATCTGTCCCCGCTGTACGATATGCACAACGAGGGCATCGACATCACCAAGATCGTTTGGCAGGCTCACTGACCCGCTCTGTCACGCCCGTCCGGGCGCGAGATACTTCGCCCTCCGCGAAAGCAAAGAGCATGTCGCACGATTGAGAATGAACCCGCTCGGATGCGTGTTCATACAAGCAGAAACCTCCCACCCCCAAAGGTGAAACCATGGCGTACAGCAGCAAAGTCATCGAGCATTACGAGAAGCCCCAGAATGTCGGCTCCTTCGGCACCCAGCAGGAGATCAAGGCCCGCACCGATGTCGGTGTCGGCCTCGTCGGCGCCCCCGAGTGCGGCGATGTCATGCAGCTCCAGATCAAGGTCGACGAGTCCGGCAAGATCGAGGACGCCAAGTTCAAGTGCTTCGGCTGCGGCTCGGCCATCGCCAGCTCCTCCCTGGCCACCGAATGGCTCAAGGGACGCACCCTGGACGAGGGCCTCGAGATCAAGAACACCCAGATCGTCGAGGAGCTCAGCCTTCCCCCGGTCAAGATCCACTGCTCAGTGCTGGCCGAGGACGCCATCCGGGCCGCCATCGCCGATTACAAGAAGAAGAATGGCATCGAGTCCCACAACGAAGCCCACTCCCACTGACCCCCTTGGTGGCCCGGCTCGCCGTGCCGAGATTCCCTGCCTTCCACCTCGCTGAACTCCCCTCCCGCCGCCGCCGTATGATCGGAGAGCTGCGAAAGGAACGACCATGAGCACCACCCAGACCCCAACCGAAACTGATCAGGCAGCCGTGATCCTGACCACCCTGGCCGCCAAAGAGATCGGTCGCATCATTTCCGAGCAGGACCTCGATGCCGAAAAGGTCCGCCTGCGCGTCGGCGTCAAGGGCGGCGGCTGCTCCGGGTTCAGCTACATCCTTGACCTGACCGAGACCCAGAAGGAGTCCGACGAGGTTTTCGAGCAGCACGGCATCAAGATCATCGTGGACCCCAAGAGCCTGCTCTACCTGGGCGGCACCACCGTCGACTTCAAGGACGAGATCATGGGTCGCGGCTTTGTCTTCACCAACCCCAACGCCAACACCTCCTGCGGCTGCGGCTCGAGCTTCTCTGTCTGAGCCGGCCCTTCCGGGGTGCGAGCCCACACCCCCGTGGGACACCTTCCAAATACCGAACTGGCATCCAGCGCCGCCCCGACCGCTCGGGGCGGTATCTCTTTTGCACCCTTGGGGTTGCCACCGGCACGCGGAGATGGTTCAATGCGTGGACGCGGACGGACGCCCGACGCGACCAGGGACGGAAGGATCCGAATGCACGAGTCCGCCACGCCGACCGAGACGACCCAGGGATTCGCGCCGCCCACCGTGGTGCAGTTCAGCGTGTTCCTGGTCAACAAGGTCGGCAAGCTCCTCGACCTGGTCGAGAACTTCGACGAGGCCTCCTGCTCGATCTGCGCCATCTCCGTCCACGAAGCCTCCGACCACGCCGTGGTCCGCCTGATCACCAATAACTCCAAGCAGGCCCGCAAGCTGCTCCGGGAGGACTGCCTGCCCTACGGCGAGCACGAGGTCCTCGTCGTCTCCATCCCGGAGGACCTGACCCTCTCCCGGCTCTGCCTCCACCTGCTCGGGGCGGAGATCAACATCGCCTTCGCCTATCCCATGATGATCAAGCCCAACGGGGCCCCCACCATCGCCATCGCGGTCGACGATCACACCCTGGCCGGACAGATCCTCCGCCGCAAGGGCTTCCATCTGCTCGGTGAGGCCGACCTGCCCCGCCTGGGCTGAGACCCGGCATCCCGCCGGCACGCCCCCGGTACAATCGGACAAGGGGGCAGTCGGGATATTCCCCAAACCAAAGGACGAACCATGAACCGGACCCTGATCGCACTCCTCTCGGCCGGCGCCTGCACGGCCTTCACGCACGCCGGGGTCGCCAACCCGGACCAGCAGGACCAGACCCGGCCCGCCCAGGCCGTCGAGGACAAGCCCAAGAAGCTCGCCGAGCTGTTCGAACTCTCACCCCGGCCCGAGCTGTGGCTCGGCTCCAAGGCCCCCGAGTTGAGCATCGCCGAATGGGTCCGCGGCGACTCGGTCTCGTCGTTCAAGCCGGGCCACACCTATGTGGTGGAGTTCTGGGCGAGCTGGTGCGGGCCGTGCATCGCGGCGTTCCCCCATCTGGCCGAGATCCAGTCCCGTCACAGCGACGAGGTCACCGTGATCGGCGTGAACATCTGGGAGCAGTCGACCGGTGATGAGCGGGCCGAGATGGTCCGCGAGTTTGTCGCCAACCACCCCGAGATGCGCTACAGCGTCGCCCTCGAAGAGGGCAACGCAATGGCCGAAACCTGGATGCGCCCCGCCGGCCGCCAGGGCATCCCCGCCGCGTTCATCGTCGACGGCGAGGGCCGCATCGCCTGGATCGGCCACCCGATGAGCATGGACGAACCGCTGGCCGAAATCATCAAGGGTGAGTACGACATGAAGGCCGCGGAAGAAGCCCTGCGCGACGATGAGCTGATGAGGAAGGCCTTGATGGGCCTGCGTCGCTCCGTCGCCGCCGATGAGTGGGACCAGGCCTACGACATCGGCCGGGCCCTGATGCACGAGTCGTTCGCGGAAATGCCCGACGGGCTCAACGCCGTCGCGTGGTTCCTGGCCGACGCCGACGAGGCGCCCGAGAAGTGCTACAAGCTGGCCTACAAGGCCGCCACCAAGGCCGCCGAGATGACCGACTGGGAGGACTGGTCGATCCTGGACACCTACGCCCTGGCCGCGTACCGCAACGGCGACCGGCAGAAGGCCATCGAGTGGCAGACCAAGGCGATCGAGATCGCCCCGCCCGAGGCCAAGCCCGGCATGCAGGCCCAGCTCGAGATGTTCACCGCCCAGAGCTGAACCAAACCAGCCGAGAAGCACCAAGCCCCGGGCCGGCCCGGGGCTTTTTCATGCGCGGTGCGCCGGGCAGGTTCCTGACAGCCCCGGAGCTGGCTCAGTTCAGGCCCTTGGCGCCCAGCCAGTGCTCCGCGTCCATCGCGGCCTGGCAGCCCATCCCCGCGGCCGTCACCGCCTGGCGGTACTTGGCGTCGGCCACATCCCCGGCCGCGAACACGCCCTCGATGGTGGTTCTGCTCGACCGGTCCTTGAGATCGATGTAGCCCGCGTCGTCGAACTCGAGCCCGGTCTCACGCAGGAACTTCGTCGCCGGCGTGTGCCCGATCGCGACGAACATGCCCGCGACCTCAAGCTCCGACTCTTCCCCGGTCACGGTGTCCTGGAGCCGCATGGCGCGGATCTTCTCATCGCCCAGCACATCAAGCACGACCTTGTTCCAGAGCACCTCAGCGTTCGGTTTGGACATGAACCGTTCCTGCATCACCTTCGAGGCTCGCAGCTGGTCCCGCCTGTGGATGACGTACACCCTGCTGGCGAACTTGGTCAGGTAGGTCGCTTCCTCCATGGCGGTATCGCCCCCGCCGACCACGGCCAGCGGCTTGTCCCGGAACACCGGCAGCGCGCCGTCGCACACCGCGCACGCCGAGACCCCGCCGCCCGAGCGGGCCAGCCGCATCTCGTTCTCCAGCCCCAGCCAGTTGGCCGTCGCCCCGGTCGCGATGATGACGGCGTGGGCCTTGATCACCTTGCCGCCGGAGGTATGCAGGGTGTGGGGCGAACCATCGGACGAGAAGTCGCACCGAGTGATGTCCTCACCGACCACGCGCGTCCCGAAGCGCTTGGCCTGCTCCTCGAACTTCATCATCATCTCCGGCCCGCTGACGCCCTCGGGAAAGCCGGGATAGTTCTCCACATCCGTCGTGAGCATCAGCTGCCCGCCGGGCAGCACCGGCCCGGGGTCCTGCTTGGGGACGCCCACGTACACGACCGGATCAAGGTTCGCCCGCGCGGCGTAGACGGCGGCGGTCCAACCCGCCGGCCCGGACCCGATGATGACGACCTTCTCGGTGCCTGATTCGCTCACTCGATGCCTCCGCTCTGATGCGTCCTGCTCCGCCGTCACGCGGCGGACTGTTCGGAACCCACCGGGCGGGCCCCTTCTTCCCGGCGATACCGGGTGGGCATCGTACGCCCCGGCTCCGCCCCGGAAAGAAAACCGGCCCGCGCCGGAGAACGCGGGCCGATTCAAGGGTGTGTGATCAGGATACCCGACGCACGCGTCGGAGGATCGGGTCAGCTCGCCTGCGAGCGGGTGCGCGGGGCCTGCGGCAGCTCCCGGGCCGCGACGGCGTCGGTGTCGAGATCCTCGAACACCTCCGCGCGCCGGAAGAACCGGCTGGGCTTGGCATCGCTAAGACGCTCGTTCAGACGCTGCAGCGACTCCTCGACGATCTGGCGGACACGCTCGCGGGAGATCCCCACCGCCGCCGCGATCTCCTTGAGCGTCAGTGGCTCCTGGCCGTCCAAGCCGAACCGCAGACGCAGGATCTGGGCCTCGCGCTCGTCGATGGTCTCCATCAGACGCCGGAGGATGGCCAGCTCCTCGCTCCGGAGGGTGCGCTCCTCGGGCGTGCCGACGCGCTGGTCGGCGATCAGCTCGCTCATCTGCATCAGCCCGCCGTCGCTGTCGACCGGCGCCTGGCTGGGGGCGTGGAAGGCCTTGACCGCCCGGCGGATGATCTTGATCTTCTTGAGGGGCAGATCCATCGCGTCGGCGAGCTGCTCCATCGTCGGCGGGTGGCCGAGTTCGGCCTCCAGACGCCGCGAATGCATCTTCCACTTCGAGATCAGCTCGACCATGTAGGCCGGGATGTGGATCGGCTGGTTGGCGTTGATCAGGGCCCGCTTGATGGCCTGCTTGATCCACCAGCTCGCGTAGGTGCTGAACCGGGCCCCCTGGGCGGGGTCGAAGCCCTCAACCGCACGCATCAGGCCGATGTTGCCTTCCTCGATCAGGTCGGTCAACGGCAGGCCCCGGTTGTTGTAGTTCTTGGCGATCGACACCACCAGGCGGAGGTTCGAGCGGATCATCCGCTCGCGGGCCTCGGGGCACTGGTCGTTGATGATCCGCCAGCCCAGCTCCCGCTCCTCCTCGGCGGTCAGGAGCGGGTACCGGTTGATATCCTGCAGGTAAACCTGGAGGGACGAACGCACCCCATCGGGCGCACCCATAGACTGGACGCTTCTCTCACTCACTTTCCTACCCACCTTTCCACGGCAAGCGCCGCTAGAAAGAGACAGACCGGGACGAACCCAATCCCCTACTGGTTCGTGAGTCTACACGAACGGTTCCATCGACGGAAGCCTAATTCCCCTGAAGCAAGGGGAAAATCAGAGAACAAACCGGACTTTCAAACAACCCGTCTGGTCCGGTTGGACCGTCTGGCCGAGAAAGTCAAAAATGTGATCGGCCCATCCAGAATTTTCCTGGCACACGCCGAAATCCGTGGCATATTGCCGCCCCTCCCCGCCGGAGACCCCATTGGACCGCGATCTGACCGAACTCCTGAACGATTGGCCCTTCCAGCCGGGCCAGATCAATGTGCGTCTGATCCAAGGCAATGACGGGGAACCCCGCATTCAGGTCCGCCTTGACCTCGGCATCCTGCAGATGTTCGTCGACGGACGCCCTGACGGAATCCGACCACAGGGCTTCGACAGCCTCCTCGAGTACCACGAGGCCCGGATCGACGAACTCCAGGCCTCCCGGGCCATGGAGGCCGCCCTGGGCGAAGACGAGGATGAGAACGAGGAAGAAGAGGAGCAAGTCCAGATCCTGACCCCCGAGGACTGCCGCCTGCTCCGCGAGGAGGCCGTCCAGTACTACCACCGCTACATCGCCCTGCTGGTGCTCGAGGACTACGAGGGCGTGGCCAGGGACACCTCGCGGAACCTGCGGGTGCTCGACCTGATCTACGACCACGCCGAGCAGGATGACGACCGGCGTTCGGTCGAGCAGAACCGGCCCTACATCATGATGATGCGGGCCCGGGCCCTTGCCAGCCTGGCCCTGAAAAACGACGAACCCAAGGCCGCCGTCCACGCGATCGAGCAGGGCCTGGAAGCCCTGCGTCAGTACTTCAGCGACCGGGGGGCGCCGGAGGCCTTCGAGCGGTCGGGCGAGGCGGCCATGCTCCGGGAGATGCGCGACGCCCTCGTGCCCAAGCTGCCCCTCTCGCAGAAGGCCGAACTCCGCCAGCGTCTGGAGGCCGCGATCGCCGCGGAGAACTACGAGCTGGCCGCCATCCTCCGGGACGAGATGCGCATGCTCGGCGACGGACCGGCATAATAGAGGGCGTCCGGAACGCCCCACGAACGATCGCGAGCCACCATGCCGACCACCCTGTTCAATGAACTCGCGATCATCCTGATGATCGCCGCCGTGCTCGGCGCGATCGGCACCCTGCTCCGCCAGCCGCTGATCGTCGCGTTCATCGCGGTGGGCATCCTGGTCGGCCCGGCGGCGCTCGACATCGTGACGATGGCCGAAGAGATGGAGCTGCTCGCCACGATCGGCATCTCCATCCTGCTCTTCGTCGTCGGCCTCAAGCTCGATCTGGAAGTCATCCGCACCACCGGACCGATCGCGCTGGCCACCGGCCTCGGCCAGGTGCTGTTCACCTCGGTCGTCGGGTTCGGCATCTGCATGCTGCTGGGGATGTCGACGGTCACCTCCCTCTACATCGCCGTGGCCCTGACCTTCTCCAGCACGATCATCATCGTGAAGCTGCTCTCCGACAAACGCGAGATCGACGCCCTGCACGGCCGCATCGCCGTCGGCTTCCTGATCGTCCAGGACATCGTGGTCGTCCTCGTCATGATCGCCCTGTCCGCGTTCGGGGCGACCACCGGCGCCGGGGAGGGCGAGCAGGTCAACACGGTCGCCGTGGTCCTCGGCGTGCTCGGCAAGGGGGCGGCCATGCTGATCGGCATCGGGCTGCTCATGCGGTTCGTGCTGCCCGGTCTGGTCCGGGTCCTGGCCCGCTCCCAGGAACTGCTGATCCTCTTCGCGATCGCCTGGGCCGTCTCCATGGCGATGGTCGGCGACATGCTCGGCTTCAGCAAGGAGGTCGGGGCCTTCCTCGCCGGCGTCGCGCTCGCCTCGACCCCGTTCCGCGAGACCATCAGCGGCCGCCTGGTCAGCATCCGCGACTTCATGCTGCTGTTCTTCTTCCTCCACCTCGGCTCGACCCTCGACCTGAGCACGCTGGGAGCACAGGTCGGCGTGGCGGTCATCCTCTCGCTGTTCGTCCTGATCGGCAACCCGCTGATCGTGCTGATCATCATGGGCGCGATGGGCTACCGCAAACGCACCGGCTTCCTCGCCGGCCTGACCGTCGCCCAGATCAGCGAGTTCTCCCTGATCCTCGGTGCCCTGGGCCTGACGCTCGGCCACATCAACGAGGAGACCATGGGCCTGATCACCCTGGTCGGCCTGATCACCATCGGACTCTCGACCTACCTGATCATGTACTCCCACCAGATCTACGCCCGGATCGAAAGGCCGCTGAGCATCTTCGAGCGAAAGGTGCCCTACCGCGAGCTGCGCGAGGGCGAGCCCACCACTGCCACCGACGCGATCATCATCTTCGGCCTCGGCCGCTTCGGCGACAACATCGCCCGCGAGCTGCGGGGCGTGGGCGCGAAGATCATCGGCGTCGATTTCGACCCCCGCATCGTCGGCCACTGGCGACGCGAGGACCGGGACGCCCAGTACGGCGACGCGTGCGACCCCGAGTTCCCCGCATCGCTGCCGCTCTCGTCCGCAGCCTGGGTCGTCTGCGCCGTGCCGGATCTCAAGACGAACCTCACGCTGACCAAGGCCCTCCGGGAGCACCACTACGAGGGCAAGATCGCCTTGACCGCCCACACCGCCGAGCACGCGCGGATCCTGCAAGACACCGGTGTCGATCTGGTCCTGCTCCCCTTCGCCGACGCGGCCAAGCACGCCGCCGAGTGTCTGATGGGCCAGGCCGAACCCTCCGAGCCCCCGCCCGAAGACTCAGCCTGATCGGTCCGCGGCCCGCTCCCGCCCCGCCCGCTCGACCAGCACCCGCAGCAGCGTCAGGTCCGCCGGCGTGATCCCCTCCAGCCGCGAGGCCTGCCCGAAGGTCTCGGGCCGGAACCGAGCCAGCGCCTGCCGGGCCTCGGCCCGCAGGTCGGCCATGGCCGCGTAGTCGGCCCAGTCCGGCAGCCGTCGCGCCTCGTGCTCGGACCGCCGCCGGATCTCGACCCGCTCGCGCTCGACATACGGCTCGTACCGCGCCTCGGCGTGCAGTGTCCGGACCACCGGCATCGCCAGCGCCTCGCCCGAGGCCCGCATCGCCTCGGCGAGCGCCTCGGGCCCGAAGGCCGCCACCCGGCATCGGTCCCACAGCGTCTTCTCGCCGGACCCGCCCCCGGCCGATCCGCCCCCGGCATGCCGCGTCCGCTGCATGAACGCCCGGCCCCGGGCCAGGGCTTCCGAACGATCCTTGAAACGGGCCAGCCGCTCTGTTCCGAGCCCGTGCGATCCGAGCAGCCCCAGACGCTCGGCCAGCGGCGTCAGCCGGTCCGCCGCGTTGTCGGCCCGCAGCAGCAGCCGGTGCTCGGCCCGGCTGGTGAACATCCGGTACGGCTCCGTCGGCGTCTTGGTCACCAGGTCGTCCATCAGCACGCCGATGTATGCCTCGTCCCGGCCCAGCACGAACCGCGCCTCACCCTGGACATACAGGGCCGCGTTCAGACCGGCGACCAGCCCCTGGGCCGCCGCCTCCTCGTACCCGCTGGTGCCGTTGATCTGCCCCGCGAAGAACAGCCCCCGCACCCGCCGGGTGTGCCCGGTCGCCTCGATCTGGTGCGGCAGCACCGTGTCGTACTCCACCGCGTAGCCGTACCGCAGGATCACCGCCTTCTCACAGCCCGGCATGGTCCGCACGATGGCGTCCTGCACATCCCGCGGCAGGCTGGTGGCGATCCCGTTGCAGTAGACCCAGTCCGAGTCCAGGCCCTCCGGCTCGAGGAACACGCCGTGGCTCTCCCGCTCGGCGAACCGAACCACCTTGTCCTCGATCGACGGGCAGTACCGAGGCCCGACCGAGTGGATCTGGCCGGAGAACATGGGCGCCCGGTGCAGGTTGGCCCGGATGAAGGCGTGGGCGTCGGGGTGGGTCTGGGTCTGGCGGCAGGCGACCTGCTCGATCACCGGGAACCGCTCGCAGGCCAGCCCGGGCACCGCCCAGCCGCCATGGCTCAGGTCGCTGAACGGCGTCGGCTCGGCGTCCCCCCACTGCTCGGGCAGGTTGTCCCAGTCGATGGTCCGCCGGTCCAGGCGGGGCGGGGTGCCGGTCTTGAGCCGCCCGAGTTCGAAGCCCAGTTCCAGGAGCGAATCGGAGATGCTCGACGCCGCCGCCTCGCCGTGGCGGCCGCCGGAGGTCTTTGCCTCCCCGGTGTGCATCAGCCCGCGCATGAAGGTGCCGGTGGTCAGCACCACGGTGTCCGACACCAGGGTCAGGACGCGTCCGTCCGGCGTCCGGGCCCGCACGCCGCCCACACGCCCGTCCGAGACCAGCAGCTCCTCCACGGCCCCCTCAACGATCCGGATCTCGCAGCGGGCCTTCAACAGGCTCTGGACGGCCTTCGGGTACCGTTGGTTATCGGACTGACATCGCGGCCCGTGCACCGCCGGACCCTTTGAGGTGTTCAGCATCTTGAACTGGATCCCGGTCGCGTCCGCGGCCAGCCCCATCAGGCCGCCCAGCGCATCGATCTCGCGGACCAGTTGTCCCTTCGCCAACCCCCCAATTGCAGGGTTGCAGCTCATGGCCCCGATCGTGTCCGCCCGCAGGGTCAGCAGGCAGACCGAATCCGGGGCGCCAAGCCGGTTGGCGGCCGCCCACGCGGCCTCCACGCCCGCGTGGCCCGCCCCGATCACGATGACCCGGAACCGCTCCATGCGAAAGATCTTACCGAGTTTGCCCCCCCTTTCTTGGCACGGGGGGAACTAACGGTTAGGCTAGTGCCGTACGGTTCTTAGTACCATCACAGCCTCGGCCTGTCTGGCCGGGCGGGTCTGACACAGTGGAGGCATCAGGATGCATTTCGGAATCTTTTCTCGCGCGACCGCCGCGGTGCTGATCGCGGGCATCTCGATCGGCATCGGTGCCTCCCAGGCGTCCGCCGACCAGATCGTCATGCGTGACGGCACCGTGTACGAAGGCACCATCGTGTCCAACACGCGGCGTGAAATCATCATCGACACCGAGATCAACGGGATCCGCACCCGGCTGACCCTCGACCGGCGCCAGATCCAGTCCATCACGGAGGGTGAGGTCGCCGCCGAAACCGCGGCCGAGGAGCCGCCCGCGGTCCGCCCGCCGGCCCTGACCCCCAACCAGCCGGTCGCTAAGGCCGCCGAGAAGAAAACCCAGCTCAAGCGTGACGGCGTGGACCTGATCGTCGAGATCCCGATGAGCGGGACCTTCGGGCAGGACATCTACCCCCTGAGCATCGCCAACGGCCTCCAGTGGGCCTACGAGCAGGGCGCGACCGACATCGTCTTCCGCATGAACTCGCCGGGCGGCGAGGTCTGGGCGGCCGAGGAGATCGTCGAGATCATGGCCGAGTACAGCGGGCGCTTCCGCTACCACGCCCTGATCGAGCACGCGATCTCGGCCACCATCTGGCCCGCCTTCAACTGCGACACGATCACCATGGCGCCGGGCGCGACCTTCGGCGGCGCGGTGGTCTTCCGCATGACCGGCACGGGCACGACCGAGGTCGACCTGAAGATGACCTCGATCATGGCCGCCAAACTGGGCGCCAGCGCCGAGGCCAAGGGCCACTCCCCGTACCTGGTCAACGCGATGATGATGTCCGAGTCCGAGGTCTATGCCGTCAAGCGGGGCGACGAATGGGTCCTGGTGGGCACGAAGCCCGAGAGCGGCGAGTACGAGGTGATCGTGGACAGCAAGGGCGTGCTGACCCTCACCTCTGAGCAGGCGGGCAAGTTCGGCATCGCCACCGTCGTCCGCAACCGCGACATCGACACCTTCGCCGCCGCCCAGGGCTTCGGCGAGTTCGACCACCACAGCGAGACCACCTACGAGATCGCCAAACGCCACAACGACCAGTGCAAGCGGCTCCGCGGCCAGATCATCGGGACCATCATGTCCTTCTACCGCGAGGCCGACATCTCCGGCGGACGCAGCACGACCGCCGGCTACGCGTCGTCCATCCAGAACATGCGCCGCCAGCTCGGCCAGTACAAGGTGCTGATGAACCGGGCCGAGAGCCTCCGGATGGGCGCGATCACCGACGCCCTCGAGCGGGCTATCGATGTCCCCTTCTGGGAGCGGGAGATCGAGACCCGCATGGCCGAGATGCAACGCCAGCGTCGCCTCCGCGGACGGCCCTGACCGACACCCTTTGATGCCAACACAAAGCCCCGCCGACGGCGGGGCTTTTTTCATGGACCGGGATTGGACTGGCAAAAACCCAGCGGCCCCACCGGCGGCCCAGGTAGGCGGCCCGATTTCGCCCGGTCGACGCGGCGATCAGATTCAATCGCGGGGCTGGCCGGTGTAGACCTCCGCGCCGCTGACATCGATGCCGCGCAGCCCGCCGCGGGTCCAGCGGACGCGTCCGGGCAGCTGGTGGAAGCCCAGGATCAGGGGCGGTGGTTCGAAGGCCTGCGGGTTGTAGCGCATCAAGGTCGGGTTGGGGTTCCGGGGGGCGTTCGGGCGGAAGCCGGGGTTGATCGTGTCGCTCTTGTAGACGCGCACCGAGCCGTCGAAGAACTGCAGGGCGATCTGGGCCTGGTCATATGCGTAGAACGCGCCGGGCCGGTGGGAGTGGAAGTCATAGAACTCGAACATGTAGGCCTTCTGGCTCGGGAAGGCGACCTGGTTCAGGCGGCGCCGGCCGAGCTGATCGACCGGGGCTCCGTTGAACCAGTTGTGGTCGGAAAGGAACTGGTCGACCGTCCGGACGGGCGGGTTGCCGATGTCGGGCGCCCAGCTTGCCGGGACGACCTGGTAGGTCGAACTGAACCACCACCAATCGAAGAACTGCTGCCACTGGCCGCCGCTGGGCACATTCGAGCGGTCGGTCGGGTCTTGCTGCCACTGCTGGCGCTGGCGGTCCGATGGGCACGCGACGATCGGCTCGGGCAGGTTCAGCGTCATGTAGTCGATCAGCACCAGGTGGGTGAACTCGCGGTGCGGCAGGCGGTTGGGCGGCGGGGGCATCTCAGCCAGGTAAGTCCGGCGCCGGATGATGTCGGTCGCCTGGAAGATCGCCGCCTGACCATCGTCGTTCGGGCTTTGCAGGTCGGAAAACTCGCTCGGCGTGCGCCCTTTGCGCCAGGAGTAGGCCGGGATGAACTCGGAGAAGTCGTTGAAGTAGGTCGCGGCGGCGGTGGCGAACTGGCGCTGGCCGGAGAGGCACGCCGCCCGCTTGGCGGACTCGCGGGCCGCCCCGATCGCAGGCAAGAGAATGCCGATCAGCAGGGCGATGATGGCGATCACCACCAGCAGCTCGATCAGCGTGAAGGCGGGCTTGGGGAGCGGACGGTGACGCATGCGGGGGTCTCCCGGCACAGGGATCGACACCGGACCAACATGTCCGGCGTTTGACATGATGTTAACGGATCCATCGGCCCATGCAAAGCCCGAAGTCGATTCTTCGGGAACTGGGGACTGCCCAAGGAAAAACCCGGCCCCGGGAGGACCGGGGCCGGGCGGATGGTTCAGGAGATGTTGGCGGCTGATCCAGTCTGTTGCTGGCCCAACCTCTCAGGGGCTAGTTGGACTGACATTGTGCGGTGTCGGAACTGCCGAGCGCCTCGGGCCGGCCGATCTCACGACCGCCGTAGTCAAGGCCCCGCAGGCCGTGCCGCGTCCATCGATAGCGCTGGCAGTACTCTGTCGACTCGCCCAATCCGGTCTTGGGCAGCGGGAAGGTGTGCAGCGGCACATACCGCTGACGCCATTCCTGGTTGGGCTGGCCAGGATTCCAGCCTGGGTTGGCGTCGCCCGTCGCCTCGCTGCGCACCGAGCCGTCGAAGAAGCTCAGGTTGGACCGCGCCTCGGGATACATGAAGTACAACGCCTGCCGGCTGCTGAACCGGTCGAACTCCTCGAACTGCATCACCTTGCCACCCGGGAACGCGACCTGGGTGTATCGGCGGCCACCGAGCGGGATACCTCCACCACCCTGGAAAAGGTGCGGCGTGCTGGCGATCGGGATATAGGTCGGGCTCCCACCGATGCCGTCGGTGTTCCACGCGGCGGGGACAGTCTGATATGTTGATGCGAAGGCCCATCGCTGGCGGACACCGACATCGGTCCAGCCGCCCGGATCGTCATAGCCACTGAAATCAGAGCCCGCGGCGTAGGGGATGTTGTTGGCGGCGGTGATGTCCGTGGGGTTCTGCTGCCACTCGAGCAGGTTGCGGTCGAAGGGGCTCGCCGAGATCGGCTCGGGCTGCGTGTTCGTCAGGTAGTCCAGCAGCACGATGTGGCTGTAGCGGCGGTGCGCCAGGCGATTGCCAAAGTTCTTGAATCGATTGGGACCATCGAACCGCCCGGTGACCCGCATCAGGATCTCGGTCTGCTGCCAGGACGCGGCATCCTGGTCGCTGTTTGAGATACGCTTCTTGCCGTCGGGCATGTCATGCACGCCGGCCTTCCAGCTGTAGGAGAAGATCCGGTCGTTGTGGTCGGCGGCGTAGTTGTTGGCGCCCTGGTTGAGCTGACGCAGGTTCGTCTGCGACAGCACATTCCGGGCCGTGTCCCGCGCCTTGCCGATCGCCGGCAGCAGGATGCCGATCAGCAGGGCGATGATCGCGATCACCACCAGCAACTCGATCAGCGTGAAACCCTTGTTCTTTTTCACTGTGACCTCCATCGGGGAAATTTGAGCATCGGCGGACCCGGCCGCAGCTCGGCGATGCGGGGCCGTCGTGGTCCTTCGGTGTCTGGTCCTATCCGGGGAACAGGCTCAGACGGTTGCATTGAATGAAGATTCCTTTGTGATCTCAAGTAGTCATGAAAAAGTTGGTAAGAATCAGGGTCGAAGCCCAAGACCATACAGAGGTTTTTTGCCCACAGAACAGAATGTGAACTCAGTTGACCTGGCATTCAGCATCCGCGGAAGACCCCATGCTTTCCGGCCGTCCGATCTCACGCCCGCCGTAGTCGATGCCCCGGAGTCCGTGCCGCGTCCATCGGTAGCGCTGGCAGTATGCGGTGGTTTCGCCCAAACCAGTTTTGGGCAACGGGAAGGTATGCAGCGGTATGTATCGCTGACGCCATTCCTGATTCGGTGAGTTCGGGTTCCAGCCGGGATTGGCGTCCCCGGTGGCCTCGCTGCGGACCGAGCCGTCGAAGAAGCTCAGGTTGGACCGCGCCTCGGGATACATGAAGTACAACGCCTGCCGGCTGCTGAACCGGTCGAACTCCTCAAACTGCATCACCTTGCCACCCGGGAACGCGACCTGTGTGTAACGGCGGTCGCCAAGGGGAATCCGGGAGCCGGCCGGTCGGGCGAAGAGGTGCGGCGTGTTCGGGCTGGGGTAGTACGTTTGGCTGCCGGCGATGCCGTCGGTGTTCCACGCCGCGGGGACCATCTGGTAGGTGGAGGCGTACGCCCAGCGCTGGCGAACACCCCAGTCACCCCAGCTGCCGGGATCGTCGTAGCCGGTGGTGTCTGAGCCCGGCGCGTAGGGGATGTTGTTGGCGGCGGTGATGTCCGTGGGATTCTGCTGCCACTCGAGCAGGTTGCGGTCGAACGGGCTGGTCGCGATCGGCTCAGGCTGCGAGTTCGTCAGATAATCCAGCAACACGATGTGGCTGTAGCGACGGTGCGCGAGGCGTGAGCCGAAGTTTTTGAACTTCGTCGGGCCCTCGATCCGGCCGGTGACCCGCATCAAGATCTCGGTCTGTTGCCAGGACGCGGCCTCCTGATCATTGGCGGCGGGACGCTTCGAGCCATCCGGCAAGTCGAAGAAAACAAGGTTGCCCTTCAAGATACCGCCGTCGCCGGAGGGCGGGCCCTTCCAGGTGTAGGAAAAGATGCGATCCTTGTTGTCGGCGGCGTAGTTGTTGGCGCCCTGGTTGAGCTGACGCATGTTCGTCTGCGACAGCACATTCCGGGCCGTGTCCCGCGCCTTGCCGATCGCCGGCAGCAGGATGCCGATCAGCAGGGCGATGATGGCGATGACCACCAGCAACTCGATCAGCGTGAAACCCTTGCTCTTGCTCACATTCAACTCCCGCGACGCTTGGTTCGCGATTCGAATTTTCTGGCGGTGGCCCCCGCAGCGAGCAGGAGATCCGCCGGTTGGTCACCCCGCCTCCGTTGGCAGGAAAAAGCCAGGCCCCGGCGGCGACCGGGACCTGACGGTTGAACACATCGGTCAGTTGCTCTGACACTCCGCGGTGTCGGAACTGCCGAGCGATTCGGGCCGGCCGATCTCGCGACCGCCGTAGTCGAGGCCGCGAAGGCCGTGCCGCGTCCATCGGTAGCGCTGGCAATACGCCGTGGTCTCGCCCAGCCCGGTCTTGGGAAGCGGGAAGGTGTGCAGCGGCACATAGCGCTGACGCCATTCCTGGTTGGGCGTGGCCGGGTTCCACCCGGGGTTCGCATCCCCGGTGGACTCGCTGCGCACCGATCCGTCGAAGAAACTCAGGTTGCACCGCGCCTCGGGGTACATGAAGTACAACGCCTGCCGGCTGCTGAACCGGTCGAACTCCTCGAACTGCATCACCTTGCCACCCGGGAACGCAACCTGGGTATATCGGCGGCCACCGAGCGTGGGGCTGGTACCCCCTGTTGACCCAAAGAGATGCGGGGTATGGCCGACTGGAACTCTGGTCGGCGAGCCACCAATCCCGTCTGTGTTCCATGCCGCTGGTACAGTCTGGTAGGTCGAGGCGAAGGGCCACCGCTGGCGGACACCGACATCGGTCCATCCACCCGGATCGTCGTACTGGCTGAAGTCAGACCCTGCGGCGTAGGGGATGTTGTTGGCCGCGGTGATGTCCGTGGGGTTCTGCTGCCACTCGAGCAGGTTGCGATCGAACGGGCTCGCTGAGATCGGCTCGGGCTGCGTGTTCGTCAGGTAGTCGAGCAGCACGATGTGGCTGTAGCGACGATGGACGAGTCGTCCATTGAAGTTCTGGAAGCGGGTCTGCCCCTCAGTTCGGCCCGTGATCCGCATCAGGATCTCGGTCTGCTGCCACGCCGAGGACTGGGTATAGGTGGTTGAGAAGCGTTTCTTTCCATCGGGCATGTCATGCACGCCGGGCTTCCAGGTGTAGCTGAAGATCCGGTCGTTGTGGTCGGCGGCGTAGTTGTTCGCACCCTGGTTGAGCTGGCGCATGTTCGTTTGCGACAGCACATTCCGGGCCGTGTCCCGCGCCTTGCCGATCGCCGGCAGCAGGATGCCGATCAGCAGGGCGATGATCGCGATCACCACCAGCAACTCGATCAGCGTGAAACCCTTGCTCTTGCTCACATTTAGCTCCCGCGACGCTTGACTCGTCATTCGAATTTTCTGGCGGTGGCCCCTGCAGTGAGCAGGGGATCCGCCGGTTGGTCACCCCGCCTCCGTTGGCAGGAAAAAAGCCAGGTCCCGGCGGTAACCGGGACCTGACGGTCGAACACATCGGTCAGTTGCTCTGACACTCCGCGTCCGCGGAAGTGCCGAGCGACTCGGGCCGGCCGATCTCGCGGCCGCCGTAATCGATACCCCGCAGGCCGTGCCGCGTCCATCGGTAGCGCTGGCAGTACTCTGTCGTCTCGCCCAATCCGGTCTTGGGCAGCGGGAAGGTGTGCAGCGGTATGTATCGCTGACGCCATTCCTGGTTGGGCTGGTCAGGATTCCAGCCCGGGTTGGCGTCGCCCGTCGCCTCGCTGCGCACCGAGCCGTCGAAGAAACTCAGGTTGCACCGCGCCTCGGGGTACATGAAGTACAACGCCTGCCGGCTGCTGAACCGGTCGAACTCCTCGAACTGCATCACCTTGCCGGACGGGAATGCGACCTGGGTGTATCGGCGACCGCCGAGCGGGAAGTTGCCGCGACGGGTGAACAGGTGCGGCGTGCTGGCGGTGGGAAAGTAGGTCGGGCTATCCCCGATGCCATCGGAGTTCCACGCGGCTGGCACGGTCTGGTATGTCGAGGCGAAGGGCCACCGCTGGCGGATCCCGACAGGCGTCCATCCGCCCGGGTCGTCGAAATCGCTGAAGTCAGACCCGGCCGCGTAGGGGATGTTGTTGGCCGCGGTGATGTCCGTGGGGTTCTGCTGCCACTCGAGCAGGTTGCGGTCGAAGGGGCTCGCCGAGATCGGCTCCGGCTGCGTGTTCGTCAGGTAGTCGAGCAGCACGATGTGGCTGTAGCGACGGTGAACAAGTCGGCCCGTGAAGTTCTGGAAGCGGTTGGGACCATCGAACCGCCCGGTGACCCGCATCAGGATCTCGGTCTGCTGCCACGACGAGGACTGGGTGTAGTTTTGTGAGACGCGTTTCTTTCCATCGGGCATGTCATGCACGCCGGGCTTCCAGGTGTAGCTGAAGATCCGGTCGTTGTGGTCGGCGGCGTAGTTGTTCGCGCCCTGGTTGAGCTGACGCAGGTTCGTCTGCGACACCACATTCCGGGCCGTATCCCGCGCCTTGCCGATCGCCGGTAGCAGGATGCCAATCAACAGGGCGATGATCGCGATCACCACCAGCAACTCGATCAGTGTGAAACCCTTGTTCTTCTTCACGGTATCCTCCGTCGTGATGCGGTCGGAACGGGCCACGAACCCGTGCGAGGACCTGCATTCACAGGTGGACACCACTCCGGAGAGCGGCGGCCAAGGCTGGTCGACCCCTGTGGCAGCCCCCTGGCCCGCGGGCCGGTTGGCTGTCATGCCTCTGTTATACAGCCTTTTGGGTCGTCCCGCAAGGCCCGCGCGGCATCTTCGTGAAGATCGTTTCACATCGCGTTGCGGTGGATGAACCCACGGGTGACGGTCAAGGCGAGGATCCGCAGGTCGAACGCGATGGACCAGTTCCGGATATAGAACAGGTCATACTGCAAACGCTTTCTCAAACTCGTGTCGCCGCGGTAGCCGTTGACCTGGGCCCAGCCGGTGATGCCGGCTTTGACATGCTGACGGAGCATGTAGCCACGCCAGTCGTCGCGGAAACGGTCGATCAGCTCGGGACGCTCCGGCCTTGGCCCCACCAGGGCCATGTCGCCGCGGAGGACATTGAAGAGCTGGGGCAACTCGTCCAGGCTGGCCCGGCGGAGCCAGCGGCCGATCCGGGTCACGCGGGGATCGTCGCGGGTGGTCCAGCCCGGCTCCGCATCGGAGAGCAGGCCCGACTCGTCCTCGGCATGGCGCATGGTGCGGAACTTGTAGATCTGGAAAGCCTCGCCGCCGAGGCTGACCCGGGTCTGGCGGAAGATGATCGGCCCTGGCCCGCTGAGCCGGACCAGGGCGGCGATGACCAGCATGACCGGGGCAAACACGATCAGGGCGAGCGCCGCGCCGGCGATGTCCATCGCCCGCTTGAGCACGCCGCCGAAGCCGGCCAGGGGTGATTCCCGGTAGCTGAGGATGGGCATGCCCTCGAGTTCGGACACAGCCATGTTCTGGGGCAAGAACCGAGGATGGACATCGGGAACGATGCGGACATCCACGGCATGGCGCTCCAGCCGGCGAAGCAGCGGCGCGACGCCGCTGGCGGCCGAGCCGGGCAGGGCGACATAGACCGCGTCGACGGGGTGCCGGTCCAGGGTCCTGTCGAGCTGGTCGAGGCCGGCGCGGACGGGGCTGCCCATGCATGTGGCGCGTTGGGTGGTCGGGTGGTGGCTGATGAAGTACGCCACGCGGATGCCGGTCCAGGAGTTGCGGGTGAGCGTGCGGGCGGTGATCTGGGCGAGTCGGCCGGTGCCGACGATAGCGACATGGCGCATGTTCTTGCCGCGCCGACGAAGTTCGCGAAGGACGCACCGGAGAACCAGCCGGTGGGCCCCGACAAAGCCGGGGATCAGCACGGCCAGGATCCCGAGCTGGAATCGGGCCGGATCGGTGACGGGCAGGCCGAAGACGCTGGGGAGCGGGACAGCGGCATGGCCGTTGATCGGGAGCAGGCGATCGCTGCCGATGGCCCATAGCGCGACCACGACCGTCGCGACGGACAACAGACCGGCCCGGAGCACCATCCATTGCTCGCCGATCAGTGATCGGTCCCGGCGCGGGCGATAGAGCCGGCAGGCGGCCAGGGTCAGCAGGGCGACCGGGACGGCGATGGTCGCCAATGACGCCCGCAGCCAGCCGGCCGGATCCGTCGGCCACGGCTCGCCGAACCAGTGTGTCCGCATCGCGAGCGCGCCCACGCAGGCCCCGGTGATGGCCAGGGCGTCCGCGCCTGCGAAAAGGGTGACAAAGACCTGGTGTCGCTGCTTGAGCACTGACCCTCCCACGGGTGCCGTTGCGAATCTTTGGATTCGCAGGGCTGGTGTCAACCCCGGGGTGAAACTGGGCTGCCCGGCCCATCATCAAGCCCAGCGCCCGATCCCGGCACGATGCGGACCCGGACGATCAGGTCCCCACGACGGCCCGCGCGGGTCCTGGCGCCGGCCCCAGTGAGCCGGATCTCTCGGCCAGAGCAGCACCCGGCCGGGATCGTGACCTGCCTGGCGCCGTCCGGGGACGGGACGGTCAGGGCCGCCCCCTCGGCGGCTTCGTGAACCGAAATCGGCAGGTCCAGGACGAGGTCGAGCGTCCCGGAGATCGGCTGGTATGGCGGCGGGGTGCGCCGGGTCGCGGCGCTGGCGCGGGCTTCCCTGCGGAAATAGGCGTCGTAGACCTCGGCGGCCTCCTCGGGGTCGTCGCCCGATGGATCCGGCGCGGGCGTGCTGAAGGATCGAGCCGGATCCGTCAGGAGTTCGTAGGCCTCCGCGACGGCGGCGAACCGGGCCGCGGCATCGGGCAGGGGCGACACATCGGGGTGCAGTTCACGGGCCAGGCGCCGGTACGCGCCGCGGATCTGGTCCGGGGTCGCGTCGCGCGGCACGCCGAGGGTTTGATAGGGGTCGGGCATCGATGGGGAACCATACGGACGGGGCATAAAAAAAGCGGCGTGCCGGGGCACGCCGCGGGTGCGTTGCGGGTCGGGACGCGGTCAGTTGCCGTTCTCGTCGGTCTCGGCGTCGTCGGGCTGCGCACGATCGATGTGGACGAGGTGGATATTGAAGTAGAGGGTGGCGTCACCGGGGATGCCGGCGCGAGGGTTGCCGTTGGGGCCGTAGCCGAGATCGCCGGGGATGATCAGCTTGCGCCGGGCACCGCGGGCGAAGTTCTCCATGCCGATGCCCCAGCCGGTGATGGCCCGGGTTCCCGGGGGGTAGGCGAAGATGAAGGGCATGTCGCGGTCGTAGGAAGAATCGAAGCGGTGCTTGCTGGCCAGAAAGCCCTCGTAGTGGACATGCATCTGGTCGCCGTTGGAGACGACCGGCCCGGAGGCCCCGCCGTAGTCGAGGATGACCATGCCGTCGTCACGCCGGGTCGTGGACACGACGCCGCGGGTGCGCTCGAAGAAGAAGACGCTGTCCTCGCCCGCGCCCCAGACCACATTCCCGTTGGCGTCGTAGCCCCGGTCCGCAACCGAGAACCCGTCGCCATCAAGGGTGACCCGGGAGGTCATCTCGACCGCGCCGCCGAGGCGGGTGGGGTAGGGATAGGGGGAGGCGCCCTCAAAGCCGGTCGCGGTGGGCGAGAGATCCAGGTCGATGGTCGCGATCAGCTCGTCGGCCGAGAGTTCGGGGAAATGGTCGGCGGCGGCGAACATGCCGTTGAAGACCCCCTGGGCGGTGCTGCCGACCGCCAGCTCGTAGGTGCGGAGGCGGAGGCCGTCGCGGTAGGGGAAGATCTGGAAAATGGCCCGGCGGTACGGCGACCAGGGCGAGTCGGTCCGCGCGGTCTCGACATAGAGCGTGTCGCTGAGCCCGCTGACCGGGGCGGGGGCGACCGACATGACCAGGTACACCGGCACGCTCTGGCCGTCCTCGTTGCGCATGGATTCGATCGGCTCCTCGGTCCGCCAGGTGCCGGTCAGCCGGCGGGCGACCATGGCGATCTCGGGGGTGCTCCACTCGGCCTCATAACCCGTCAGGGTGCGAGGATCCGGGGTCCAGGCGGGGGGATCGCTCTCGCCGTTCTGGGCGTGTGCGGGTGCGATCAGGGCGGCGAAAATGAGGCCTGCGGCGGCGAATCTGGGGATGAACATCGCGTGATTCTCCGATGAGTCGTTATGCTAGAGACCAGAACCGGGTGGACTTTAGGCCGTATCGGATCGGCCCGACCCACCCGCAGGAATGCCTCGATGCCCGATCCGAATCACGAGAGCAGCCTCTTCGAGACCCCGGCCGGGGTCCGCGTGATCCCTCCGGAGCGGCTGCTCGACGATCCCGAGCGGACGGTCATGCTCGACCCGGGCGACCTGGAAGAGAGCGAGCAGCTCCTCATGGGCTTCGACCCGGAGGCATCGATCCGGAACACCCGGCTCGGCGACGAGCTGGAAAGCGGAGCCCCCGACCGGCGAAGGACGACGCGGGCCAGGACCTCCTGGCGCGGGCGTCGGCGCAAGGTGGCCCGTTCGATGGTCGGGCCGGGAGCCCGATTCGTGTACGCCTTGGGGCTGATGGCGGTCACCCTGGGGGTGCTGGGGCTGGCCGCGAGCTGGCGGAACCACGAGGTCATGATCGTCGCAGGATTTTTCTGCGGGGCGTCGGCCATTTTCCTGTGGGTGTTCTGGCGTTCCTGGCTCGACGGGTTCCCGTACTTCTATCGCCTGCTCACCTCGCTGGGTGAGGACGCCGAGAATCTCCTGCACTGGAGACTCTGGAACCGCTGCGGGCGGCTGATCCGGTCCCTTTACCGCTGAATCGCGTCCGGGCTGTCAGGCCGCCAGGCCTTGGATGGGTTTTCCACCATGAGCCGAATGGGTGAGCGTTTCAGCCATGGGTGAGGGCTTTGGGAACTTTCACCCGATGAAGCGGGATAATTCCTGAACGGGCAAACGGTCGATTCCTTACAATGGTGTGATCCGCGGTCGATACCGCACACGGGGACAGGCATGCCAAGGGACATTCCAAAGCGCATCGAGTTGCTGCCCGACGCCGATCCCGAGGCGGTCCGGGCGGCCCTGCGTCCCGCGGCAGAACCGGAACCTCCAAAGCCCGAGTTTGAGTTGGACGAGGACGACCCGGACGCGGTCTGGCTGCTCGGCGAGGATCCCGAGGCCAAAATCTCCCGCATCGCCGACCGGCGCAGTGTGATCAAACGCCGGGCCAAGAGCGAGGGGGCCCAGTTCGTGTACGGGCTGCTGGTGCTGGCCGCGGCTCTGGGCGCGGTCGCGCTGGCCGCGACGATCCAGACCCTGCCATTCATCATCGTCGCGGCGGTGGTGTTCCCGGCAGGCGTGTTCTGGTTCCGCAGCCGCTGGCGCCGGTGGCTGGGGGCCGCGCCGTACATGTACCGGCTGATGACCTCGCTGGGCGAGGACGCGGAAAACATCCTGGTCGAGCACGAACAGAAACAGCGGCGCAAGTACGTCAAGCAGATCGGCGATCTGTACGAGCACACCCGGCCCAAGGACTGAGCCGACGAAAAACCCCGCCGCGCGGCGGGGTTCGTGTCGTGTATTTGTCACGCGGTTCAGGACAGTTCGGGGAACATCTTCTTGACGATGTCGACCAGCTCACGGACATGGGATGCCGACTCGTCGAAGAGCTCCTGCTCGTCGGCGTTGAGCTTGAACTCGACGACCTTCTCGACACCCTTCTTGCCGAGCAGCGCGGGGACGCCGACGAAGAGGTCCTTGGCGCCGAACTCGCCGTTGCAGTAGACGGCGCTGGGGATGATGCGCTTCTTGTCCCGGACGATCGCTTCGACCATCTGGACGGTGCCGGAGGCGGGGGCGTAATAGGCGCTGGTGCCCATGAGCTTGACGATCTCGCCGCCGCCGACCTTGGCGCGCTCGACGCAGGCGTTGATCTTGTCTTGGGCCAGCAGGTCGGTGACGGGGATGCCGTGGACGGAGGTCAGGCGGGGGAGCGGGACCATGTCGTCGCCGTGGCCGCCGAGCAGGAGGGCCTGGACATCCTCGACCGAGACGCCGAGCTCCCAGGCGATGAAGGCACGGTAGCGGGCGCAGTCGAGGGCGCCGGCCTGGCCCATGATGCGGTGCGTCGGGAAGCCGGTGGCCTTCCACGCGGTGTAGACCATCGCGTCGAGGGGGTTGGAGACGACGATCACGATCGAGTCCGGGGCGTGGACCTTGATCTGCTCGGAGACGGACTTGACGATCTTGACATTGGTTTCGATCAAATCGTCGCGGCTCATGCCGGGCTTGCGGGGCAGGCCGGCGGTGATGACGACGACATCCGAACCGGCGATGTCCTTGTAGTCGGCGGTGCCGGTGAGCGTGCCGTCGAAGCCCTCGATCGGGGCGCAGCAGCCAAGGTCGATCATCTTGCCCTGGGCGACGCCTTCCTTGTCCGGGATGTCCAGCAGGACGATGTCGCCGAGTTCCTTGGCGGCAGCCCAGTGCGCGCAGGTGGCGCCGACATTGCCCGCTCCGATGATGCTGATCTTCGCTCTGCCCGGCATGCTTGCTCCCTCGTGAGAATCTTGAAAAACTTGTGTTGACGGGTTGGCCCGGCGGCTCGGCCGGGCGGGCTGCGATCCTAGGACGCGCTCGGGCGGATCTCGCCCTCGAACTCGACCGGGACCGGAGCGATCCGCCCGGGGTTTCGCGCCGGCAGCGGGACATGGCACGGCCCGCCGCCGGAAACCACCGGAACCAGCAGCGGCTGGCCGGGGGGCAGCTCCCCCACCACCGGGGCCACCAAGTCCCGCACCGGCCCGCCCTTGGCGAAATCGAACTGACGGTAAACCTGTCGCAGCGGCAGGCTGACCGCCGGGTGCTTCGAGGCCTTGCCCTCGCACTTGGAGAGGAACTCGCGGATGATGGCGGCGATCTCGTCGTCCACCGGGCCGCCGTCGCGTTCGCGGGCGGTGGCGCAGGCCGAGCCCTTGAACAGCGGCACGCCCGGGGCGGGCACGAGCACCTCGCCGACGAAGCCGGCGTCGAGCAGTTTCTCAGCCAGGTCGGCGGGGTGGAGGGCGACGAAGCGTTCGGACTCGACGGTCCACTCCGAGCCCTCGTGCAACGCGTTCTCCCAGGCCAGCCGGGCGTCGTCGATCAGGTCGGTCAGGGACTCGGGCATGGGCTCGGCACGCCAGGCCTCGTTGAGCCGGGCGGCCTGCTCGCGGATGGTCATCTCCGATCGGTCCATCGCCAGCGGGCGTTCCTCGGGGTCGAGGCGGTTCAGCTCGGCCAGGGCCATGGCGGTGGCGTGCAGGGCGATGGCCGGGGCGACCGAGTCTTTCCAGCGTTGGCCCTCCTCGGTCTTCGGCAGGGCGAGGGCGGACTGAGCGAACTCGGTCCAGCCGGCGAGCAGGGTGGTCCATGTGACGGGCGCCGTGGGCATGGCGGAGGGTAGGGAACGACGAGCGGCATGAAAAAGCCCCCGGGCCGTGGTGGGCATGCCCGGGGGCGGGGGCTGGGGCCCGCGTGACAAGGAGGCAGTCGCGGGCCCCGGCTGGGTGGGTTGTCGCCCCGCTGGGAGGGAGCGGGGCCGGATGGGTCGGCGGCCCGGACGGGGTGGGTCAGGGCGTTCCGTTGGTCGGACACCGGTTCGGGCACCCCTTGGCCTTGCGGCCCGGCCCGTCGTTCGTCCGAAGGTGACGGGGATCGGCTGGTCCTTGCCAATGCCCCGCAGCGCACACTCCGTTTGCTTGCTGACCGTGCTCCTCCGGGTGGACCCTGTGCTCCGTGCCGGGCCGCCTGCCATCCTGGGTTCTGGGCCCCGCGCTGACGCTTGGGGCTGGTTGCATACCCCGTCGCTTACGCTCCGGGCTCGTTGAGAGAGATCAGGAGCAGCCCATCGAGTTGCCGCAGTTCAGGCACTTGTAGCAGGTGCCGGAACGGACGGTGATGGTGCCGCAGACATCGCAGGGGGGCGCATCGCCGGCGGATTCCAGGGCGACCGAGAGGGTCGAGGACTGGGTGGCCGTGTGGGAGCGCTGGACGATGAGGGTCTGCTCGCCGGCGTGGACACGCTCGCGGGCGTTCCCGCCGCCCCGGGGCTTCATCTCGGCCTCGGACTCGGCGACGATGTGGCGTGCGTTGCCGGTGGCGATGCGCCGCTCGCCGGCGAGCATCTCGGCCTTCTCGGGCTTGTCGTCCCCGGGACGCTTGGGCGCGTTGGCCTCGCGGTATCCGGGGATGAACTCCATGCCCAGCCAGCGGAAGATGTAGTCCACCAGCGACTTGGCGAAGGGGATGTCGCGGTTGGTGGTCATGCCGGCCGGCTCGAAGCGCTGATGGGTGAACTTCTTGACCAGGCTCTCGAGCGGGACGCCGTACTGCAGGGCGACGGAGGTGGCCGTGCCGAGCGAATCCATCAGGCCGCCGATGGTCGAGCCTTCCTTGGCCATGGTGATGAACAGCTCGCCGGGCATGCCGTCCTCGTAGATGCCCACGGTCAGGTAGCCCTCGTGGCCGGCGATGTTGAACTTGTGGGTGATCGAGCGCCGGGTCTCAGGCAGGCGCCGGCGCATCGGGCGGTGGATGATTTCCACTTCCTTCTTCACCACAACCCGGACATTGCCGCCCGAAACGGCGCCGACAAGCTCCCCCAGGTCGTCCTCCACCTCCGCGAGGGCGAGGGCGTCGGCGTCGTCCTCGCCGTTCTCTTCCTCGATGTCGGCGTCGGACTTGACATTCAGGGGCTGGCTGAGCTTGCAGCCGTCGCGGTAGAGGGCGTTGGCCTTGAGGCCCAGTTCCCAGCTCGCCCGGTACGACTCCTTGATGTCCTCAACCGTCGCGTCGTGGGGCAGGTTGATGGTCTTGGAGATCGCGCCGGAGATGAAGGGCTGGGCGGCGGCCATCATGCGGATGTGCCCGCCCACCTCGATGAAGCGCTTGCCGGTCTTGCCGCAGGTGTTCGCGCAGTCGAAGACGGGCAGGTGCTCGTCCCTGAGGTGGGGCGCGCCCTCGACGGTCTGGGTGCCGCAGATCAGGCGGTTGAGTTCCTCGATCTGCGAGCCGTTGAGGCCGAGGCGCCGGAGCAGGCTGAAGCCGGGGTCGGCCTTGGCCTGCTCGGGGTCGAAGCCGAGGCGCTGGAGGGTCTCGTCGCCCAGGCCCCAGGCGTTGAAGGCGAAGCCGAGCTCGAACACGCCGGGCAGGGCCGTGGTGATCTTCTCGAGGTCCTCGTCGGTCAGGCCCTTCTCGCCGAGCCACTCGTGGAAGGACACGCCCTCGGTGTCGTCGACGCCGGCGGGCATGGGCACATGCAGGTTCAGGGTGCCCAGCAGGTGGCGGATGATGTCGTCGACCTGGTCGGGGGTGTAACCCAGGGCGGCCAGCGCGGGCCGGACCGAGGCGTTGGCGATCTTGAAGTAGCCGCCGCCGGCGAGCTTCTTGAACTTGACCAGGGCGAAGTCCGGCTCGACGCCGGTGGTGTCGCAGTCCATCAGCAGGCCGATGGTGCCGGTGGGCGCGATGACGGTGGTCTGGGCGTTGCGGAAGCCGTGCTTCTCGCCCAGCTCCAGGGCGTCGTCCCAGGCGTCGACGCTGTGCTGGAGCAGCTCCATGGCGTTGCCCAGGGGGACCTTGCGGTCACGGATCAGGTCATGGTCGATCGGGACCGGGGCGATGCGCAGGTCCTCGTACTCGCCGGAGTCGCGGTCGACGCCCAGGGCGGCGCGCCGGTGGTTGCGGATGACGCGGAGCATGCTGTCCTTCTCGGGCCCGTAGCCGGGGAAGGCGCCGTGCTCCTTGGCCATCAGGGCCGACATGCGGTAGGACCGGCCGGTGAGCACCGCGGAAAGGCAGGCGCAGATCGCCCGGCCCTCGTCCGAGTCGTAGGGAATGCCGGCCTGCATCAGCATCGCGCCCAGGTTGGCGTAGCCCAGGCCCAGGGTGCGGTACTTGTAGCTCAGCTCGGCGATCTCGCGGCTGGGGAAGGCGGCCATCAGCACGCTGATCTCGAGGACCATCGTCCACAGGTCCACGCCGTGCTCGTAGCGCTCGATGTCGAACTCGCGGGTCTGCGGGTCGTAGAACTTGAGGACATTCAGCGACGCGAGGTTGCACGCCGTGTTGTCCAGGAACATGTACTCGCTGCAGGGGTTGGAGGCGTTGATCCGCCCCGCGCCCGGGCAGGTGTGCCAGGCGTTGATCGTCGTGTCGTACTGCACGCCGGGGTCGGCGCACCGCCACGCGGCGTAGGCGATGTCGTCCCACAGGGCCCGGGCCTTGTAGGTCTTGGCCACCTTGCCGGTCGTGCGGTGGGTGGTGGTCCAGTCCGCGTCGGCGTCAACGGCGTCGAAGAACGCGTCGGGGATCCGCACCGAGTTGTTCGAGTTCTGGCCCGACACCGTCTGATAGGACTCGCCGTTGAAGTCGTAGTCCAGCTTCAGGCCCAGGCGGGCGGCCGTCTCGCCGATGGACTCGGGGTCGGACTTGCTGGCCTTCTCGTTCTTGATGGCCTTGAGGCCCTCGACCAGGGCGGCGACCTTGATCTCCTCGCGGACCTTCCAGTTGATGAAACTGGCGATGTCCGGGTGGTCCATGTCCAGGCAGACCATCTTGGCGGCCCGGCGGGTGGTGCCGCCGGACTTGATCGCGCCCGCGGCCCGGTCGCCGATCTTCAGCCACGACATCAGGCCGGAGGACTTGCCCCCGCCCGAGAGGCTCTCGTTCTCCGCCCGCAGGCCGGAGAAGTTGGTGCCGGTGCCCGAGCCGTACTTGAACAGCCGGGCCTCGCGCAGCCACAGGTCCATGATGCCGCCGTCGTTGACGAGGTCGTCGGACACGGACTGGATGAAGCACGCGTGCGGCTGGGGGTGGGTGTACGCGTCGTCGGCCAGGCGCGGCTCACCGGTCTCGGCGTCGACAATCCAGTGGCCCTGGGCGGGGCCGGAGATGCCGTAGGCGAAGTTCAGCCCGGTGTTGAACCACTGGGGGCTGTTGGGGGCGCACATCTGGTGGACCATCATGTAGACGAGTTCGTCGTAGAAGGCCTGGGCGTCTTCGGGGGTGTCGAAGTAGCCGTGGGTCTCGCCCCAGTGGCGCCAGCAGCCGACGAGGCGGTGGATGACCTGGCGGGCGGAACGCTCGGGACCCTTGGCGACGGTGCCGTCGGCGTCGGTGGCGTTCTTGCCCTCACCGGGCAGGGCGAAGGGCTGCTCCATCTGCGGCACGCCGGCCTTGCGGAAGTATTTCGAGACCATGATGTCGGTCGCGAGCTGCGACCAGGTCGAGGGCACCTCGGCGTCCTTCATCTCGAACACGACGGAGCCGTCGGGGTTCGAGATTTTGGACGAGCGGGTGGTCCACTCGACGCTGGAGAACGGGTTCTGACCTTCCATGGTGAACCGACGGGTGATTTTCATTACTGCTCCCACTACTACTAATTAATTGTTTCAGCTGCCCTTAGCTATCTGGACGAGCTGACGCATGATTGTTTTTGAATCCGCAGCGACTAGAGGCGGAGTTTCGACTATTCCAGCCTCTAAAATGCTATTACGCCAGTCAGCTGGACTCACATTTGCCCCAGGAATATCGAGCGTTTCAGACAGCGCTCGCGAAAGAGAAATTGAGCGCTCAGCCAGCGAGTTCAGTTCGAGATCCAACGCAAAATGTCTAAATCTCCGCATATCAAACGGAATTGTGTCGAGCGAATCGCGAGTGAGTAAAATCAGAGGCTTTCCTAAAGTGATGGCAATACCAATTTCGAGGAATACATTGGGATTACTTGATGTCGTCTCGGCTACAACTACGCCTGCTGACGCTATCCCTTCGTATACATCGACCATTACATCGTGACCGACTAAATCGTCAGCACGAACACACTCGATATCGCCAGACACCTTGCCCGCCACGAGCTTGATGTACATCTGAATTTGCCGCGACTCCTTCTCAGGGGAAAATGGCATAATGAGAAACAGTCGATTCGGGAGGGCTTGAATGGGCCGACGATGGAAGTGGCAACGAGGAACACCCAAATTGTCTGGCGACGGCGCTCGCTCCGTTCGTAAATTGTAGTGGGAGATGGAAGACACTATTCCAGCCAAACCCGCCAGCGATGATTGAGCAGATCTCAAGTCATTAAAATCAACCAAATGAATGTCGCGAAGACCAGAACTGATCTTTGCCTGATGCCACATTGCACCTGGAGATCGCCCGCCTTCTCGCCAATGAGGATCTATACGATTAAACAGAACATCACAATTCGCGAGCCATTCGCGGACCCTGCGAGAGAAAACATCTGGGACAAATGAATTGCTTTCCGACAAGCGGGTCCCGTAACTGCCGAGTCCCGAAAGTTCCTTCAAGGCACTGTCTTGCAGAGTTTCCATCTCAATCCACCTTCGGCAGCGTCAGCCCGCTCTGGTCCTGGTACTTCCCCGCCTTGTCCGCGTAGGACACGGCGCACACCTCGTCCGCCTTGAGGAACACGAACTGGGCGATGCCCTCGTTCGCGTAGACCTTGGCGGGCAGGGGCGTGGTGTTGGAGATCTCCAGCGTGACCTTGCCGCGCCACTCGGGCTCCAGCGGCGTGACATTCACGATCAGGCCGCAGCGGGCGTAGGTGCTCTTGCCGACGCACAGCACGAGGATGTCGCGGGGGATGTCGAACCATTCCACCGTCTCGCACAGGGCGAAGGAGTTGGGGGGGATGATGACGAAGTTGGCGCCGTGCTCGCGGGTGTCGACGGTGACCATGAGGTCATCGGTGAAGTTCTTGGGATCGACGACCGAGATGCCGCCGGTGCGCGGGGTGGGGGTGAAGATCTTGAAGACGGGCCCGACGCGGACGTCGTAGCCATAGGAGGAGACGCCGTAGGAGATCGAGCCGGGGCGCTTGGTGGCCGGCTCGAAGGGCTTGATGTCGATCAGACGCTGGATCTGTGTGTCGCAAAGAACGCCCATGGGTCGCTCCGTCGTGTGGCCGGGGGTGAGCCGGCGGGTGTTCCACGCGTGCCGGCTCCGCCGGCGTGCGTGCTCCTTGTCTCACGGCGCGTGACCGCCCGCCCGTCGCGGCTGGCCGCGGGGGCTGGTGGGAACACGCCGTCCTGCGTGCGGGCTCGCCCCCCCAGGGAAAGAGGGAGCGGCCTGCGGCTCCGAACGCCCCGCCCACCGGGGTTGTTCGAAGCAATGGGCTGACCGGATCATTTTACGAACAGATTCCGGACACACAAGCCCAAGTTTCAAATCCGGTCCGATGGTGTTCTCATCGAACGCGACCACAAGGGATTGGGTTCGGACCAAATGGCACGACGAGATCCGGGGGGCCGTGTGGACAACCTGTCGGTTGTTTCCAAGCCCTGATCTGACCGTGACTTCTGGTGCGCGACCTCCCCGATTCCTGTGCGGGTGACCCCTATATATCGGCGGTCCACCGGGCCAGCACTGTAGCGGGACACAAGGGATTGCGTAAGTCTTCTTCCGATCTTTTTGCGACTTTTTTTGTTCGGGTCCGGGTCGCGCCCGAACGGCCCGGGCCCGCCCGGCACGCGCAACCCTTGCCCGCGGACCCGGGACCGGGCCTCAAGTCCCGGTTTTGCGGAGGGTTGACGCGGGCGGCGTGGTCGATCGGGCAACCGCCCCACCCCTGGATAGGGCTTTCTCAAAAACCGGTCATCTTCCGAAAATAGTGGCATCGGGCGAGCAGACCATTCGGTGGATATCCACAAACCAGCGGCGGAATGGGAACACACGCCGTCCGGGCGTGCGTACCTCCGTAGGATCATGCCGCGATCGGCGCGAGTGCTGCGGCGGATGACGCGGGCGCGAAGAATCGACGCAGGCCCGACGGACACGCGGATACGCGGGCATGCGGGCGGCTTGGCATATAGAAGAAGAGGATGCGGATCACGATGACGGATCGCAACGACTGGTGGTGTCGTCTCCGCCGCGCCGGGCGCGGGTGGGGACGGTTGGGCCTGGTGTGCCTGTGCGTGGGGGTGATGGTGATGCCGGCGTGCCAGAACCGGCGGCGCCCGCCGCCCGCGCCGCGTCAGGCCCAGATCGTTGTGCGCGATGTGCCCTCGGCGCTGCGCGGCACGATCGGGGCGGAGGCATCCCTGCAGGGGGTCCAGCCGACGCTCGTGTCGGGCGTGGGCTTTGTGGTGGGGCTGAACGGGACGGGCGGGCTGACCATGCCCGAGCAGTTCGCGGCCCACCTCGAGCGGGAGATGGGCCTGCTGGGCATCAGCACCTCGAACCAGGCGGGCGGGCGGGGTATCGCCGGGCGCAGCCCGCGCCAGTTGCTCCGGGACCCGAACACCGCGGCGGTGATCGTGCAGGCGGCCATCCCGCCCGGGGCGAACTCCGGCGACACCTTCGATGTGTATGTCCGGGCGATCAACGCGACGAGCCTCGAGGGCGGGCGGCTGTGGACCACCACGCTGCGCGCCGGCCCCCCCACCGCCTTCGGCGACCCCCAGGCGATCGAGATGGGCAAGGCCAACGGGCCGATCTTCCTCAACCCCTTCGCCGAGCCGGGCAAGGTCGACGGAGTGCAGCGGACCATCGGGCGGGTGCTCGACGGCGGCACGATCACCACCTCGACGGTCATCAATGTCATCCTGGACAACCCCTCGCACATGCGGGCCCGCCAGATCGCCAGCGCGGTCAACTCGTCCTTCCCGCGCGGACCGGGGGACCCCGAGCAGATCGCCCGGGGCCGGGACGAGCAGCTCGTGCAGGTCCGGATCCCGTTCCGCTATCGCGAACGGCGTGAGGAGTTCATCGAACTGATCCGGCACCTGCCGATCGACCAGTCATTCCCGGAGGTCTACGCCCGGCGCTTCGCCCAGACGCTGGTCAACGAGCCCTACATGTCGGGGAACATGTCCTACAGCCTCGAGGCCCTGGGCGAGCGGTCCAAGCCGTTCCTGGCCGAGCTGTACGACGCGCCGGAGCTGGCCCCACGTCTGGCGGCGCTGCGCGCCGGGGCGGCCCTGAACGACCCACGGGCCGTCCGCCCGCTGCGTGAACTGGCCAAGAACGGCCAGGGCGCCTTCCGGACGGACGCGATCGCCTTGCTGTCGCGGATCGACGGCGCACCGATCATCGAGGAAACGCTGCGGGAGGCCCTGTCCGACCCGGAGCTGAGCGTGCGTGTCGAGGCGTATGAGGGCCTGATGCACCGGGCGGTGGAGGTCCAGAAGCGCCGGCTCGCGCTGGCCCACTTGCAGGGACGCAGTTCGCGCGAGGTCTCGCCGATGATCACGCTCTCGCAGCTGGACACCCTCTCGCGGGCCTTCGTGCCCGGGGGTGGGATGCACGGCGTGTCGCGCGAGCTGATCGAGGGCAAGTTCTTCCTGGACCGGGTGCCGTTCGGCAGCCCGCTGATCTACATCTCCCAGCAGGGTGAGCCGCGGATCGTCCTGTTCGGCGAGAATCCGGAACTGACCAGCCCGATGATCGTCTCAGCGTGGTCGGACCGGCTGCTGATGGCCTCGGACGCGCCGGGGGACCCGATCCGGCTGTACTACCGCGATGTGAGCGACCGCCGGTCGATGACGCTCGAATCGGTGCCCAAGGACATCGAGGGCTTCATCCGGTTCCTGGCACGCAGGCCGACGGCGAACGACCCGAGGCCGGGCCTGGGGCTGAGCTACGCCGAGATCGTCGGCCTGCTCTATGAGATCCAGGTCGGCCGGGGGACCGTGGCGGCCTTCGCCACGGAGAACGACCGGCTGCTGGCCGAGCTGATGCGCTCGGTGGAGACCCAGGAGATCGAGATGCGTCCGGAGGCGCCCGGCGGCGATATCACGCTGGTCTCGGCCAGCGATCCGCGCCGGGAAGTCGTGGACCGCGACCGGTCCGGGCTTATCCGCGAACGGCGTTCGCTCCTGGTGCCCATCAACCCGCCGGCGACGGACACCCCGCCTTCGCAGAACGGACCGGGCACGAACCAGCCGGGCCGGCCGAGCGGTTCGCGGTCGGATGCGGGCCGCTCCGAAGCACCGATGCGTCGGGAGTGAGTGATCTGCGAGAAATGGTCCACGAAACCGCCCGGATGGCGAGTTCGGGCGTGCAGGCGGGATTGCTTGCGGATATCCTGTAAACGGCGGGGCGTCGGCCCCGCGGAGCATGGAGTGCGTCTCGGCGAGCCCGTCTTTCCGTGCCGAGGGCCCGCGGGGCTGTATGGAAGCAGCCCGAGACCGCCGCCGGAGGATCCCGGCGGACAAGCGACATGGAGGTTGCTTCACCGATGACGCCCCCCACCGCCACGATCGAGGCCGACGATGCCATCCGTCAGTCCCAGCCCCAACCCGAAGCCCAGCCCGATGCCTCGAGCCGCTCCGCCGCCCAGGACGCGGTGCGTGCGGCGATGGAGGCGGGGCTCCTGATGCCGACGGCCGGACTGCGTCTTTCGAAGCTCACATTATCGGGCTTTAAGAGCTTCGCCGACCGGGCCACCTTCACCTTCGACGACCCGATCACCGGCATTGTCGGGCCGAACGGCTGCGGCAAGTCCAATGTGGTCGACGCCATCAAGTGGGTGCTGGGCGAGCGGTCGAGCAAATCGCTGCGCGGCAAGGAGATGATCGATGTGATCTTCGCCGGGTCCGCGGCCCGCAAGCCGGGGGGCATGGCCTCGGTCACCCTGACCTTCGACAACCCGATCGTGGAATCGATGGTGCTGGACACCCTCGCCGGCGAGGCCGACGAGGCCACGCGGGAGGAACCGGCCGAGCCTCAACCCGATGCGCAGGCCGAAGACGCATCAGAAGAACAGGCAGAGGCCGCCGCGACCGATGAGCAAGCCCCCGAGCAGGACGAGCACCACGCGCCCGAGCACGATCCGCACCTGACCGACGCCGAAGCCGAGCACGCGGTCGAGGAGGGCGAGAGCGAGGCGGCGGCGATCTTCGCCCAGCGCGGCAAGATCAGGCGGCCGCTGCCCATCGACACGGATGTGGTCGAGGTCGAACGCCGGTTGTACCGCGACGGCAAGAGCCAGTACCTGATCAACGGCAAGCTCGCACGCCTGCGCGACATCCGTGATCTGTTCCTGGACACCGGCATCGGGGCCGATGCCTACTCGATCATCGAGCAGGGCAAGGTCGACCGGATGCTGATGGCCTCGCCGATGGAGCGTCGGGCGATCTTCGAGGAGGCCGCGGGCATCGCCAAGTACCGCCAGCGCCGGATCGAGGCCGAGCGGAAGCTGGACAAGACCGAGCAGAACCTGGCGGTCACCCGCGAACAGCTCGACTCGACCGATCGCCGCCTGCGCATGGTCAAGGGCCAGGCCGCCAAGGCCCGGCGGTTCCGGGAACTGGATGACGAGTACACCGCCCTGCGGCTGACGCTGGCGTTCGACCAGTACGACGACATCCGCCAGCGCCTCGACGGGCTGACCAGCCGCCTGGCGAACCTGGAGAGCACCAAACTGGAGGTCGAGGACGACCTCCGCGCGGCCGAGGACGAGCGGATGGCCCTGGAATCCGAACGCCACGCCGCGGCGGCGGAGCTGCGCCGGATCGAGGACGCCATCGCCGGCGCCCGGCACGAGGCCGACTCGGCCCGCCAGCGGGCGGACTACACCCGGCGCTCCATCGAGGAGGCCGCGGCCACGGTCGAGAACGAGACCGGGCGGCTGGAGCAAGCCGAGGCCAGGCGGATCGAACTCGAGCGTTCACTCGAAGAGCAGCGGGTCCGGGCGGACGAACTCGAGCAACGCGTCCGCGAGCTTGAGGCCACGCTGGAAACCGCCAACGACGAGCGGGCCGAGGCCGGCCAGGCCGCGGCGGAACTCCGTCGCGCCCTGGAGCAGTCCCGGGCCCAGATCGCGGCCATGGAACGCGAGCACGCCGGGCTGCTGGCACGGTCCCAGGCCGATGCGCGCCGGGCCGAGTCGCTCCAGGAGCAGCTCACGGGCATCGAGCAGCGATCGATCACGCTCGCCAGCGATCGGGAGCAGTTCGACGCGACGATCGTGGGCCTTCGCACCGGGATCGAGCGGGCGGGCGGGCACCGTGATGAGCTGCAACGCCGCGCGGACTTGGTCCGCGCCAGGCTCGATTCGCTCGGCGCGGACCGTGCGGCACGGGCCGAGACGGTCGGCTCGCTCGATGAGCAGCGCGTGCGCCTCGACGCACGCCATCACGCGCTGGACGAGATGGTCCGCTCGCACGAGGGCCTCGGCGACGCGGCCCGGACCGTGCTGGAGCGACGCGACGCCGGCGCGGGTTTCGCGGGCGTGGTCGCGCCGCTGGCGGACCTGGTCGAGGTTGCGCCCGAGCACGCCGACGCGGTCGAATCGGCCCTCGGGCCGGCGCTGGGCGCTCTGGTGGTGCGAACGATCGCGGACATGCCCGGCTCGGACGAGCTGGCGACGCTGCCCGGGCGGGTGATGTTCCTGATGCTCGAGGGCTTCGGCACGCCGTCGCCCGTGCCCGGTCTGGCGGAGATGGAGCGGATGCTCAACGGGCGCGTGCGTGCAGCCCGCTCGCTGGTGCGGTCGAACGACACGGGCCTGTCGCGCCTGCTGGACCGGCTGCTGGGCTCGACGGTGCTGGTCGAGGACCTGGACACGGCCCTGCTGCTGGCCGCCGGGCCGATGCGGGGGGTGGCGGCGCGGTTTGTGACGCGGACCGGGGCGGTGCTCGAGCCCGACGGGCGGGTGGCCGCCGGGCCGCGCGGCGTGTCCGACGCGGCCGGCCTGCTGTCCCGCCGGGCCGAACTGGCGTCGATCGACGAACAGCTCGCCCGGGTCAACACGGAACTGGGTGCGGCCCGTGCCGCCCTGGATGCGGTGGATTCCGAGGCCTCGCAGGTCGGCCGGGACCGGGCGGCGCTGGCCGAGGAGATCTCCCAGGCCGACCGGGAAACCGTCCGCCTGCGGCACGAGCTGGACAAGGCCGAGTCCGACGCCGGTCGCCTGGCCCGCGAGGCCGAGTCCGCCCGCGCGGACCAGGAACGCCTGCGGGCCCGTTTGGACGAGACCGAGGAAGAGCGCACGGTCGCGGCGGAACGGGCGGCCAGCCTCGAGCGGCTCCTGATCGAGCAGCGCGAGTTGCTCGGCGGGATCGACTCGGAACTCAAGGGCGCCGAAACCCGACACGCCGACGCCTCCGAGCGGGCGGCCGCGGCCCGGGCCGAGGTCAGCGCGGCGCACGAGCGGGCCCGCTCGGCCCGGCGCGAGGTCGGCTCGATCGAGACCGCGGCCGAGGAAGCCCGGCGCTCCGCCGAGCAGGCACGCACGCACATCGAACGGGCGCGGGCGACGCTGGAATCCCACACCGAGTCGCTGACCGAGGCCCAGCAACTGGCCGAAGCGGCCCAGGCCCGCGCCGAGCAGGCCCAGGGCGAGGCGGAGACCCAGCGGGTCGTGGTCCGCGAGGCGGAAGAGCGCCTCCGCGAAGCGGGCCGGGCCGTGGGCGAAGCCCGGTCCAGGGCTGAGGTCGTCCAGCGGGACTGGCACGCGATCGAGACATCCCGGCGCGAGCTGGAGGTCAAACGCGAGCACGCCGAGGACCGGGCCCAGGACGAGTTGGAGATCAACCTCGCGGGCGATTACTTCGAGTATCGCGCCCTCATGGCCGACGGGGTGGTCCGGCGGATCAACACCAACGAGGGCACCGCCCGGGCCAATGTGCTGCGGGACGAGATCAAGAAGCTCGGATCGGTCAACCTCAACGCCATCGACGAGGAGACCCAGCTCTCCGAGCGCAATGAGGACCTGATCGCCCAGGTCAAGGACATCGACGAGGCCCGCATCCGCCTGGCCACGCTGATCGAGAAGCTCAACATCGCCAGCCGTGAGCAGTTCGGCGAGGTGTTCGAACGCATCCGGGCCGAGTTCGGCGGGCAGGGCGGCATGTTCCGCAAGCTCTTCGGCGGGGGCAAGGCGGAGGTCCGCCTGATGCCGCTGGTCAAGGAGGTCGACGGCCAGAAGGTCGTCACCGACGAGGTCGACCTGCTCGAATCGGGCGTGGAGGTCATCGCCAAGCCGCCGGGCAAGGAGCCGCGTTCGATCAGCCAGCTCTCAGGCGGTGAGAAGACCATGACCGCCGTGGCGCTGCTGCTGGCGATCTTCCGCTCCAAGCCGAGCTGCTTCTGCATCCTCGACGAGGTGGACGCCGCGCTGGACGAGGCCAATGTGGGCCGGTTCTGCGCCACGGTCAAGGACTTCACGGACTTCTCCCGCTTCATTGTCATCACGCACAACAAGCGGACCATGCAATCGGTCGACCGGCTCTACGGCGTCACAATGCAGGAACGCGGCGTGTCCAAGCGGGTCTCGGTCCGCTTCGATCAGGTCGGGGCCGACGGAAACATCTCCGCAACGGCGGAGGCCGAGCCGGAGCCGGAAGTCCCCGAGCCGGAGAAGGCTCCGCCGACCGGCTCGCTGCGCGCGGCGCTGGCCGGGATGCGGGCGGACGCGGCGTCGCCCGTAGGTTCGCAAGCGGAATAAGCCGCGCACGCGGCTATTTCTCACCGCAACCGTTTCAGGCTGGCGATCCGCTTCTCGGTCGGGGGGTGGGTGGCGAACATGCTGATCAGGGTGCTGCCGCCGCCGAGGTTGCTGGCCAGGGGTTCGACGATGAACAGGTTGTTCATCGCGGGGTTGGGCTGATCGAGGGGGATGCGCCGGCTCATGGCGTCGAGCTTGGCGAGCGCGCTGATCAGGCCGTCGGGCGAGCCGGCGATGGCGGCGCCGTCCGCATCAGCCACGAACTCGCGGCTGCGGGAGATCATGGCCTTGATCAGGGCGGCGCTGACCGCGGCGATGATCACAACCCCGAACATGATCAGCGGGTTGCCGCCGGCCCGCCGGCCCATGCCCAGCAGCAGGCCCCACTGGGCCAGGAAGGCCAGCACGCCCGAGACCGTCGCGGCGATGGTGCTGGTCAGGGTGTCGCGGTTCTTGATGTGGGCCAGCTCGTGGGCGGCCACGCCGCGGATTTCCTCGCGGGACATGCTCGAGAGCAGGCCCTGGGTGAAGGCGACGGCGGCCTTCTTCGGGCTGCGGCCGGTGGCGAAGGCGTTGGGGGCCTGGTGCGGGCAGATGTAGACGCGGGGCATGGGCAGCTCGGCCCGCTGGGCCAGCTCGGCGACCATGTCGAAGAGCCAGCCGCCCTGTTCGCGGGTGATCTCCTTGCCGCGCATGGACTTGATGGCGATGGTGTCGCTGAACCAGAACGCCACGAAGTTCATCACGCCGCCGAACAGCAGGCCGAGGATCATGCCCTCCACCCCCCAGATCGCGCCGACGGCGACGAACAGGCCCATGAGCCCGCCGAGGAGCAGGACGGTCTTGAAGTTGTTGCCGGCCACGATCGCTTTGTGGGACATGGCATCCTCCTTTCACACCGGAACGGGCGTGCAAAAACACAACGCTCGCGGCCCGCCGCTTGTTCGGCGGGACGGTGGATGATTTTCACGCGGCGTGCCGCCCGCGCACGGGCCGTGGGCCATGCCCGCGGGGCGGACGGCTGCCGATCTGACAGTCCCCTGCGGCTCAGGGTGCCCCGTTGTCGGTGGGGACGGATTCTTCCTGGGGCAGCAGCGCGTGGCGGTCGAGCGTCTCGAGGATGTCCAGCAGCGGGTCGGCGTCCCACTCATCGGCGGGGACGGCGTTCATCACCACACCGACGGCGAGGTTGCGTTCGGGCATGATGTACAGGTAGGCCATCCAGCGGCCGTTGCTTCCGCTGTGCTCGGACTGGGTGGTGTCATGGCCGATGCGGAGCCCCCAACCCAGGGCGTAGCCGTCGCCGAAGCGGTCGCGGTGGAGTTCGGTGAAGGTTTCGGCACGCAGGATGTTGTCGCGGCCGCGGAGACCGGCGAGGTGTGCGCGGGCGTAGGCGGCGAGGTCGTCGATGTTCGCGTGAACCCGGCCGGCGGGACCGAGCGCGGGCGGGTTGTCGGCGCCGATCGCGGCGGGGACCGCGATGAGCCCCTCGGGCCCTCGCCCGTGGCCGCGTGGATGGCCGGGCGGGTCATCCGGGGCGCCCCCGGCGTCGTGACCGGGCGGGCCGTGGCCGACGGAGCGCAGGCCGAGCGGTCCGACGAGTTCCTCTTCGAGCAGCGTTTCCCATGCATGGCCGGTGACCGCTTCCAGCATGTGGCCCGCCACGATGTAGTTGGCGTTCGCGTAGGCGAAGCCGGAGCCGGGCTCGGCGAGATCCTCCCGCCCGAGCAACCGGCGTGCGGCCTCGGCACGCTGGTCGGTCATGGGGCCTTCCAGCTGCCAGAGCATGAAGTTCATTGGCCCCCCGGCGCGATCATCGGGCATGCCCGACCGGTGGGCGAGGAGCTGGGCAAGGGTGATCAATCCGGCCCGCTCGGGAATGTCGCCGGCCAGCCCGGGACTGGCCTCGGCGATGGTCGTCTCCCAGGTGATCTCACCCCGCTCGACCAGCCGTGCGGCGATGGTCGCGGTCATCGATTTGGTCAATGAGCCGAGGTGGAACGGATCGGCCTGTTCCACGGGCGTTTCGGACCCCGCGGCCCGGACACCGGCGATGCCCCACGCGATGGTCGAACGGTCGTCTGTGGCGATCCAGGCCAGGGCGGGGACATCGAAATCGGCCCGCATGCGTTCGGCGTCTTCGGAGCGGTCGGCCGGCCCCCCGGGGAGGCCCCAGAGCGAAAAACCCATCAGGAAAAGCACTTGCGTAAGCATGGCTGATCCTAAGCCCGCAGTCCGAACGGTCCGCGTCCGGAAACCATGCCCGGCACGGCCGGGTGTGCCCGCCATGGTTGGGGCGTTCCCGATGGGCGCGGGATGCGTACAGTGCGGGCGGATGCTGTTCTCACTGAACGTCAACTCGGTCCGGGATGTGCTCAAGCGTCGCGGCAGCCGGGCCGTGGAGATGGTGGACCTGCCCCGTTACGCCCAGGAGCAGACCGGCCTGCACGCGATGACGATGTCAACGGACCTGCTGGCGGGCGCCACGCGGGACACGCTGACCAAGATCCGGGAGAACGGCGACCGGGTCGGGTGCGCGTGCCTGCTGCTGAACCAGACCGAGGCGTTGGCCTTCGGAGATGCCAAGGCGAAGGCTGGCGAAGAGGCCGTCACGCGGATGGTCAAGGTCATCGAGGCGGCTTCGCTGCTCGGGTGCAACTCCGCATCCCTGGCGATCACGGCCAAGGACGACGATGAGGCGATGGAACGCGTCGCGGTGCGCATGCGCCGGGTGCTCGAACGGGCCGACCGGCTGGAGATCATGGTGCTCATCCGCCCGGAAAAGGGGCTGACCGAGAACGCCGAGCGTCTGACGGAACTGGTCAAGACGATCGGCGGCTTCCGGATCGGCACGATGCCGGATTTCGAGGCGGCGGTGGCGTCGGGGGATCCGGTGCATTACCTCAAGCGGCTGACGCCCTACGCCTCGGTGGTCAACGCCTCGACACTCGGTTTCAAGGATCCGGAGCCGGAACCCGAACCGATCAAGAAAAAAAAGAAGGCCGCGGTCCGCAAGAAGACCGCCAAGGCCACCGAGCCGGAAGAGGACGAGGAAGGCCCGATGTCGGTCGAGGATGCGGTCCTGGCGGCCCTCGAGGCGGATCTGGAGGATCTGGACGACCTGCCGGTGCCCGAGCACCTCGGGTACGACCTCAACCCCTTGGTCGGGGCGGTCCGGTCGGTCGGATTCGACGGATCGCTCGCGATCGATTATCGTGGCTCGGGAGACGGTACACTGGGGGTGCTGCACAGCCGGGACGCCCTGGAGGCGGCCCTCGAGGCGGCGAACGACTGAGGCTCTTTTCGGGCCAAGGAGACGGGCGGTGACCGCGACGGACACACCCACGACCCTTCAGTTCACGAGGACGAGACTCCCCGTGCCAACCCACCTGCCCGTCATCATCACCATCGACGGCCCGGCGGGAACGGGCAAGTCCACCGTGGCGCGCCTGCTCGCGCAGCGGCTCGGGCTGGACTTCCTGGACACCGGCGCGATGTACCGGGCCGCCGCGGCGATCATGCTCGATCGGAAGATCGACCCCGAGGAGATCGGCGAGCTGGTCAGCGCGGTCATGGGTGCCGACCTGCACTTTGACTGGACGACCGACCCCCCCACCATCCTCGCGTGGGACGACCCGATGGACCACCGCATCCGCCAGCCGGATGTGACCGGCGCGGTCTCCCAAGTCGCCACGATCGGCGAACTCCGCCAGCACATGGTGCGCAAGCAGCGCGTCATCGCGGCTCAGCACCCCCGCCTGGTCACCGAGGGGCGTGACCAGGGCTCCCTGGTCTTCCCCGACGCGGAGGTCAAGTTCTACCTCGACGCCGATCCGGGCGTGCGGGCGCGACGCCGGGCCGAGCAGCTCCGCGAGGCCGGGAACGAAGTCGATGTGGAGAAGCTCCGCGAGCAGATCCTTGAACGCGACCGGATCGACTCGACCCGCTCGGACGGGCCCCTGATCTGCCCGCGCGACGCGATCCGGATCGACACCTCCGAGCTGGACCTGGACAGCGTGGTCACGCTGCTTGAGAAGCATGTCCGCGACCGCATCGGCGCCCTCATCGCGTCGGACGGGGAGTAACGCGGATTGTTCGGCTGGCTCAGACGCAAACACCCCGGTTCGTCGCTGCCCTCGCTGCTGTTCTACGAGGTTTGCCGGAACATCACGCAGATCCTGCTGATGGCGATCCTGGGGCTTCGCTGGCGCGGCACGGCCAACATGCCGCGATCCGGGGGGGTGCTCGTCGTGGCCAACCACCAGAGCTATCTGGACCCTCCTGTGATCGGCGCGGTGATGGGCACGCGGCAGTTCGACTTCCTGGCCCGGGCCGGGCTGTTCGACATCCCCTTCCTGCGACGCCTGATCACCCTGCTCTACGCCGTGCCGGTCAAGGAGGCCGGGGGTGATCCCGCCTCGATCAAGGCGATCCTGCGCCGGCTCGAGCAGGGCCGGGTGGTGCTGATCTTCCCGGAGGGCACCCGCACCTGGGACGGGTCGGTGGGCGAGTTCAAGCGGGGCGTGGCGTTGATCCTGCGCAAGTCGCGATGCCCCGTGCTCCCGGTGGGCCTCGCCGGGGCGTTCGAGGCCTGGCCGCGGGGATCCGGGCCGCGCCTGGGACGCGGGCGGGTGGTGGTGCAGGTGGGTCAACCGATCAGCCACGAGGACCTGCTCGCCGACGGCGTGGACGCCGCGCTGAAACGCCTGCGGGCCGAGGTCGATGCGTTGCGCGAGCGGGCCGAGGAACTGCGGCGCTGAACCGGCTCAGGCAGCGACCATCCGCGCGGCGGCGAGCGCGAGGATCACCATGATCACCGCACGCAGGGCGGGCACGCGGAGCTTGTGGCTCAGCCACGCGCCGAACCAGGCCCCGAGGATCGCGCCGGCGCCCATCGGCGCCGCGATCTGGACCGCGTCCCACGGGCTGAACCCAACCTTCGGCAGCTCGACGATTTTGGTCAGCGCGCCCACGGCCGCGCTGATCCACATCACGGCGGCGCTGCCAGCGATGGCGTGCCGGACCGAGAGGCCGGCGATCTGGAGCAGCGGGACCAGCACGATGCCGCCGCCGATGCCCATGAAGCCGGCGACCAGCCCCGTGCCCAGCCCGATGGGCACGAGCACCCGCCAGTGCGGCGTGCGGGCGTCATCGGGATGATCCGGCAATCGTCGGGCCAGGGTCACGAGGGTGTACAGGCAGTAGAGCCAGATGAACACCGCCAGCGCGATCACCGCGGCGTGGCCGGGGGACCGCGTCGAGGTCATCGCCCCCGCGACGATGCCCACGCACATCGAGGGGGCCAGCCACGCCAGCAGGTCGCGCCGCGCGATGCCCTTGCGCGCGTGGGTGCGGGTGGCCATCAGAGAGACCACGATGTTGACCAGCATCGAGGCGGCCATGTAGACATGGTGCTCGGACTTGCGTTCGGTCTGATAACCGTGGAAAATGGCCAGGGCAGGTAGCATGATGATGGACCCGCCGATGCCGGCGAGACCGCCCACCGAACCGGCGAGCAGCCCGATGAGCAGGTCGATCAGCGTCCGGGCTGGGTCCATCGGATCCCCTGTTTGAGGCGGTTGATTGCAGAAGCAAACCGAGCGTTCTCGGCCCTGGCGTTTCCATCTTTGACGCTGGTTCGGGTTATGACGACCCCGGATCCGGTCGAAAGGCTGATCTCAGCGTAGTTTGCTGTGCCAAGCGGCGTCCGCGGCTACCATACGTCAGTGCCCCCAAGGACGGGGGCGCGAGCCGCCGCTGGCTGTCTCGCTCCGGACGGAACCGTTGCTCAAACGGACACCTGAAGAGTCGAAGCCATCGGAGGCGACCCGTGAACCAACCGAAGACGATGACACCTGCCCCGATCGGGCGGCCGACCGCGTCGATGACCTGGTTGCCCGTCGTCGCCCGGACCGTCGCCGGCGCATTGGCCATCGCCGTGGTGATGGGCAGCGCGGTGATGACCAAGCGGGCGGGCACGCTGCCGGCCCTGGTTGGCCTGGAGCGGACCGCGGCCCCGGCGTCGCCGATGGTTGAATCCCACGCCAACATGCCCATGACCGAGATCGAGCCGGAAGTCGCCGCCGAGGAAGAATCCGTCGAGATCATCGGCTTTGAGGAAGTGACTGAAGACTCTCCGGAGTGGGACCTGTCGACCCGCTGGTTCGACGGGCGGCCCGTCCGCCCGGCGCGCGTGCTGCTGATGCGTGTGACGGCCTACTCGCCCGACCACCGCTCGTGCGGCGAGTTCGCCGACGGACAGACCGCCACCCTCCACTCGGTGTGGACCAACGGCATGCGCCTGGTCGCGGCCGATCCAAAGCTGCTGCCCTACGGCACGATGCTGACCGTGCCCGGCTATGCCGACAACGAGATCGTGCCCGTGCTGGACTGCGGCGGGGCGATCAAGGGCGCGCGGCTGGATGTCCTCTACCCCACCCACGAGCGGGCGCTCCAGTGGGGCGTGCAGGACCTTCGGGTGGTGATCTGGGAGTACGCCGACGGCAAGCCCGCGCCGAACCCCCGGCGCGTCCGCTGAGCGGGCGTTGATCCTCGCCGCGGTTACTTGAACACAACACGGACCAGTTCACCGGCCCGCACATCGAGCCCCTCGGGCATCGAGATGCGGACGGGCAGGCCCCACTCCATCCGGCCCGGGCTTGTCCGCTGATGTTCCGGGACCAGCTCGACCTGGACGCCGATCTGGTCGATCGCGCCGCGCACCGGCGCGCCCCGGTGGTGGACCGGGCGGAGTTCCACCACGCCGCCGATTTCCAGCGGGACGGGGTTCCGCTCGCGGATGTAGGTCACGATGGTGTCGGCCTGCTCCGAAGCGATGGTGACCAGCGGCAGGCCGGCCCGGACATGCTCGCCCGGCCGGGCGTGGACCGCGGAGATCATGCCGTCGATCGGGACGCGGATCTGGAGCCCGTCGGCGACCAGTTCCAGTTCGCGGATCTCCGCCTCGTGCACGCGGAACGCGGCGCGGATGGGGGCGAGCCAATCTTCAAGATCGTGGGCCGGGCCTTCCGGGATGGCCTCGAGCCGTTCGAGGGTCTCGGTAAGCTGGGTTTCGGCGGTCCGCATCGCGGCGCGTTGCTCCTCGATGCGTCGCCCGAGGGCGTCGCGGCGCAGACGCTCCTGGGTGAGGGTGAAGTCGGTTTCCGAACCGCGATCAACGAGTTGGCGGAGCCCATCGATGGCGTGCTCGACGCGGCGCAGCTCGATCTGGTCGAACTCGATGGCGGCGCGGCGGTCGAGGATGTCCAGGCGGAGTTCCTGGATCTCGATGAGCAGACGCTGGCGGGTGATCTCCTGCCCCCGCTCGTTCTCGCCGCGTCCGAGCCGCCAACGGGCGGTCTCGGCGGCCAGTTCGCCCTGGGTGACCCCGATCCGGGCCTGGAGGGTGGCCAGGGCCGCCAGAACCGGGCGGTCGTCGAGCCGGGCGATGAGTTCGCCGGCGCGGACGGTGTCGAAGGGCCTGGGATAGCGATCACCCACGGCGACGATCGTGCCATCGGCCGGGGCGGCCAGCTCCACGCGGACCGCGAGGACCTCGCCGATTTCCCCGATCACGCCGGCGTGGCGGGCCCACATCCAGCCGGTGATCGGCACGCAGAGGAGCAACGCCAGCACCGGGCCGAAGCGCTCACGCCAGCGCTGGAAACGGATGTTGAACGGGGTTGGGATCCTGGATCGGGCCATGGCGGTGGTGACTCAAAGATGCGGGGTTCAGACCTCGGACTCGTCCTGACGCTTGTAGATGGTGGCCTGCTGGACACCGGCGACCGATTGCAACTCGCTGACCAGCTCCGCGCCGCGGGCAGGATCGCGGAGGAGCAGGTGATAGGTTGAATCGGTGGGCTGGCCCTGGGAGCCGCGCTGGCTTGCCAGCTCGGTGCGGGCCGAATGGCGTTCGAGCAGTTCACCGATGGAGCGCATCCGCTCGGCCGAGCCGTCCCACTGCAGGCTGAGCATCGTGTCGAAGCGGATGCGCGAGCCGAATGACACATAGTGCATGTACAGGAAGAATGCGGCCAGCGTCACGCTGCCAACCACCGCGAGGGAAAACTTCATCGTCCCGATCGACAGACCGGTCAGGATCGCCCAGAGCACGAAGCTGGTGTCCCGCGTGTCCTTGACGATGTTGCGGAATCGGACGATCGCGAACACCGCGAAGAGGCCGAAGGCCACCACGATGCTGTCGATCATCACGAGCATCACCAGGGCGACGATGGTCGGGATGACGGCCATGGCGACGGTGAAGTTGCGCGAGTAGCTCAGGCCCGTGTGGGTCCACATGTACACATAGGCGATGACCTGCCCGAGGCTGAAGGCCATGAAGAGGATCAGCCAGACCGACTCGAACCCACCGGGGGTGTTGATCCACTCCTGCGTGAACAGGCGCGAGATCTCGTCCAGGTCGGTCATACCACCACCCTCCCGAGGCCGCCCATACGGCCCGTGAACCGCTGCGACGCGGTTCGTTGAACCGTGATCTCGCCGAGCGACTCGACCGACCAGCCGTACTTCGGCACGGACTGACGCTGCAGGCTGAACTGAAGGATGATGCGCTGCATCCACGGGGGCAGACGGTCGACATACTTCATCTCGAGGATGACGCCGTGGTCCTGATACCGCGCCGGGAACAGATCCGTGGTCAGGCCCTCGGCCTCCTGAAACTGGCGCAGACGCAGGTTGCGGTCAAAGGTCACACGGCAGGTGCCGGTGATCTGATCGATGTACGCCTCGCGGTCATAGCCGACGATCAGCGTCGGGACGGCGTTGAGCGAGCGTGAGAGTCGGCAGAAATCCTGCAGCGAGCCGAGGCCCTGGACACCCGAGAGCAGTTCTGAGCTTGATGGGACGACCCCTCGGAGCACCTCGCCGAGGCAATCGCGCCGGATGCCCACCCGCTGCTTGCGGATGACATGATCGATCCGGCGTTTGATCTCGGGGAAGATGGGGCTGGCCGGGCGGTCGTCGTAGTACCGGATGCGGAGCTTGAAGCGGTTCTTCATGCCCTGCGCGGTCGCGTTGTACAACGCCAGCTGGGGGCTATCCAGATACAGGGAGTACACCGGGTAACCCTGCGGCCACTCGGGAGTCAGGTAATCATCCGGTTCGACATGCGGGTGGATCAAGGCCCGGATCGCCGCGGCCTTCTCCTCGCTGATGACATACTTGCGCTCGAATCGATTTGGTAGGTATGAGCTTCCAATCACGGCCGGATCGCCTTCGGGTCTTCAAGTTTTGGGGGCAACCCCTGTCCTCCGTGGGGTTGCAAGCGTCGAGTCTAACGGGAAACCGCCCCAAGCGAAAGCGCAACCTGAATGAAACCTTCATTGAATCAAAACAAATTGACGGGCTATGATTGGGCATTTTACCCGCTCCGGGCTTCTTGACGGTGTTTCAAGGGCACATCCGCCGCTGGGTCTACAGGACGATTTGGGACCCTGGACGCGACCAAGCAGGGGTCAACGCATATCCGGCCACGGGGGCACCGAGAGCGAATACAGATCAATGTGTCATCATTCTGGGGTGGCGCCTTCGCCGGGCCGCGTTCAGCCGTCGATGGCCACGGCGCCAACCAGGTCCACGACCGCCGTATGCCCTTGGTCCCGAACCCACTTCGCCAGCCCGCGTGCGATCTTCTCGGCGGCCTTCGGGTCGGCGAAGGTCCCCGCCCCTACTTGGACCGCCGAGGCACCGGCGAGGATGAACTCGGCGGCGTCCTGCCAGCGCGTGACGCCGCCGGCGGCGACGATGGGCAGGCCGGCCTCCCGCGCGAATCGCCGGTGGACATCGTGGACGATCTTGACCACCACCGGATGAACGGCCGGGCCGGAGAGGCCGCCGGTGACATTGGCCAGCAGCGGGCGCCGGGTCCGCACATCGATGCCCATCGCGGGGATGGTGTTGCACAGGGTCAAGCCGTCGGCCCCCGAATCGGCCGCGACCCGGGCGAGGTCCGCGGGCGTGTGGGGCGTGCCGACGGTGATCGGGCTGAGCTTGACGAGGAGTTTCGTTGACGCCAGCACGGGGCGCACGGCCCGGACCAGCTCGCTCAATGCGCCGAGATCGGCGCCGAACTCGACCCCGCCGTGGACATTCGGGCAGGAGACATTGAGTTCCGCGATGGGAATGCCCTCGGCGGCTTCCATCGCGCCGGCGACGGCGACATAGTCCTCGATCGAGAACCCGGCGATGGAGCCGATGACCGGGCAGGGCATGGCCCCGGCCCGCGGGGCGACCTGCTCGGCGAAGGCATCCACGCCGGGGTTGGCCAGGCCGATGGCGTTGAGCATGCCGGCACGGGTCCAGGTGATGCGCGGCTCCGGGTTGCCGTCGCGTGCCTGGCGGGTGATGGACTTGGTCACCACACCGCCGATCCGGGACAGGTCGAGGATCTCGGCGGTTTCGTCGAGCGTGCCGGCCGTGCCGGCGGCGAGCAGGACCGGTGTCCGCAGGGGAACCCCGCAAAGCTCGGTCCGCAGTGATTCGGGCATGGGGGGCGGCATCGGTGATCAGGATACGCCGAGGCCCGGCCACGCGCTACCCTACAACATGGACCCCGAAGCCCGCATTCAGCAGTTCCGCAAGCTCATCGAGCAGGACCCTTCCTCCGACATGGCCCACTTTTCGCTCGGGCAGGCGCTCAGCCAGGCCGGCCGGTTTGACGAGGCGGCCGAGTCCTTCGCGCGGTGCGTCGAGCTCAATCCGGCGATGACCAAGGGGTTCCAGCTCGCCGGTGCGGCGTTCATGGCCGCGGGCAAGGACGACGAGGCCAAGGCGATCCTCCTCCGCGGCTACGAGGAGGCCGCCACGCGGGGGGATTTGATGCCCAAGCGGGCGATGGCGGACCTGCTCACCCAGCTCGGCGAGCCGATCCCCGAGGTCGAGGACAAAGCGCCGGCCGAGCCGGAGGGTTCGGGCGATTTCAAGGACCGCAAGACCGGCCGGATGGGCACGAGGCTGCCCCGCGCGCCGTTCCGCAACGGGGTGGGGACCTGGATCCACGAGAACATCTCCAAGGAGTCGTTCGACGAGTGGATCAAGCTGGGGACGAAGATCATCAACGAACTGCGCCTGGACCTCTCGCGGGACGAGCACGACGCGGTGTACGACTACGGGATGCGCCGGTTCGTGGGCATCGATGACGACCTGTATAAAGAGTTGATGGACGGGCGCGAGCCGCCGAAGGTCGAGGCTCAGTACCGCGATGTGATCGACGAGATCATGCGCCGGGGCGGGCACCTCGAGGAGTTCCAGGGGGGCATGCACACCCGGGTGCAGGGCTGACCCGCCCGCCCGCGCCGGCCCGGCCCTCCGTCTACCATCCCGACCCAAGCACCACCCCGCCGGCGAGGGATCCGGCGTCGATCCAGGAGCCCGACATGGCCAACCCCACCGACCGCAAGTACGCCGAGAGCCACGAGTGGCACCTCGTCGAGGGCGACACCGTCACCATCGGCATCACCGAGCACGCGGTGGACCAGCTCACCGACATCACCTTTGTCGAGATGAAGCCCGCCGGCACCGCGGTCGGCGCGGGGGACACGATCGGCGAGGTGGAGAGCGTGAAGACGACCTCGGATATCTATTCGGGCGTCGCCGGCGAGATCGTCGAGGTCAACGAGGCCCTGAACGACAGCCCGGAGCTGATCAACTCGGATCCCTACGGCAAGGGCTGGCTGGTCAAGATGAAGGTGAGCGACGCGTCCGGGCTCGACAAGCTGCTGGACGCTTCGGCCTATGACCGGTCGATCGCGTGATCCGCCGCAGCCGCCCGCTTTCCATGAAACCCAGACCGTGATTTCGCGAAGACAGGTCCGATGATCCGCTGCGTCGATGTCCGGAAGATCTACCGAACGGGCGGACGCTCGGTCGAGGCCCTGCGCGGGCTGTCGGTCGAGATCGAGGGCGGCGGATTCGATGCCATCATGGGCCGGTCCGGCTCGGGCAAGTCCACCCTGCTGCACCTGCTCGGCGCGCTCGATCGACCGGATTCGGGAACCATCGAGGTCGCCGGGGTACGCATCGACACGCTGACCGAGAAGGCGGCCACGCAGTACCGGCGACGCGGCATCGGTATCGTGTTCCAGTCGTACAACCTTGTGCCGACGATGACCGCCGCGGAGAATGTGCAGCTCCCGGGTTTGTTGGGTGGGGACGATCCGGCCCATCTGCGCGAACGCTCCATGGAACTGCTCGATCGTCTGGGGCTGGCCGACCGGGCCACACACCGTCCCGAGGCGTTGTCCGGCGGGGAACAGCAGCGGGTGGCGATCGCGCGGGCGTTGCTGTACAAGCCGCCGGTGCTGCTGGCGGACGAGCCGACGGGCAACCTCGACTCGCGGTCGGCCGCGCTGGTGTGGAAGCTGCTGGGTGACCTGGCGGCCGAACAGGACATCACGGTCGTGATGGTGACCCACGAGCCGGAGGCGGCCAGCTACTGCCGCCGGATCTTCGTCGTCGGCGACGGGGTGATCCGGGGCGTGATCGACGCGGAAGCGGAAGGGGGCCTGGATGCGGGCGGCGTGGCGACTCGCGCGCAGCGTCTGCTCGGCGAGGCCGAGTAGGGTCGCGCTGCTGACGGCGGCGGTGGCGATGTCCACCGCGCTGGTCGCGGCGATCGCCTGCGCGATGGCCTCGCTGGACGCCGCGGTCCGCCAGCAGCTCGACGCCTCCATAGGCACCGCCCAGATCCGCGTGCAGCCCGCGGGCGGGAACACGATGGACGCGGGGGTGCTGGGCACGGTGCGCTCGTGGCCGGGGGTGCGCACCGCGGAGGCCCGGCTGGACACCACGCTCTCCATGGGCATCCAGTATCCCACCTTCGCAGAGCAGCCCGACGGGGACTGGGTGGCCCGCCCGGCGACCTACAGGGTCAGCGCGTTCGTCAGCGGCGTGGACCTCGACGCCGAGTTCACCGCCCGCCCGCCCCGGCTCGTCGCGGGCCGCTTGCCCGCCGGCCCGAACGAACTGCTGATCGATGCCTCGATGGTGCGGCGGTTGAGCTTCGTGGACGCCGAACGAACCCGGCAAGGCCTCCCGGTCGATGTCTTCGCCGACCCGGTGGCGTATCTCGGCCGTCCCGGCCCCGAGGAGGGCCGAACCGTCACGGACGCCCGCGAGGCCCGGCGTCTGAACGAGGGTGTTGGCGTGCGCGTCGGCGACGAACTGACCGTCCTGCGGCTGTTCGGGCCCCGTGCGACGCTGACGGTTGTTGGGATCGCGGAGGCCCCCCCGCTGGGCGGCAAGCCGATGGGCATTGTCGACCTGTCCACGCTCGAGCGAATCGCCAACCGACCCGGGCGACTGTCCCAGATCGAGATCGAGCTCGAGTCTGGGGTCGATCCGGAAGCCTTCGCACGCGAGCACGCCGGCAGCCTGGGCGCCGGCGTCCTGATCCAGACCACCGAACGGATCACCTCCGGCGTGGAGAAGAACCTGGCCGCCTCGCAGCTCGGACTGATCGTGGTCGGGGCGATCGCGCTCCTGTGCGCCTCGTTCATCATCATGACGGGCCTGACGACCGGGGTCGCGGAGCAGCAGCGGACGCTGGCGGTGCTCCGGTGCATCGGGGCTGAGCGGCTTCAGCTCGGGGTGGCCCAACTCATGGCCGGCGCCGTCGTCGGGGCGTTGGGCGCGGTGTTCGGCGTGCCGCTGGGCGTCGCGATGACCTGGACGCTCTCGCGCGTGTTCGAGCGGCAACTGCCGGAAGGGCTGGTGGTGCCGCCGGTGATGCTCACGCTGGTGGTGGTCGGCTCGCTGCTCGCCGGGCTGTTTGGTGCGTTGTGGCCGGCCTGGCGGGCTGCGTCGCTCTCGCCGCTGGGGGCTCTTTCATCCAGGGCCGTGCCGCCGAGCGCGGCGGGGCTGCTCAAGGTGCTCGCCGTCTCCCTGGTCCTGATCGCGGTGATGATCGTCATCGCGAGGGGCATCGAGGACTCGCAGACTTTCTTCTGGTCGTATGTGTCGGTCGGCATCCCGGCGATGTTCATCGGGTACTTCCTGCTGTCCGTGCCGGTCGTGGTGGCAGTGGCGTGGCTGGTCGGGCCGGCGCTGGGCCGGATCCTGAGGCTTCCGCCCGCACTGCTCACCCGCACGGTCCGCGCCACGCCGTACCGGCACGGGTTCACCGCCGGGGCGCTGATGACCGGCCTGGCCCTGATGGTCGCCATCTGGACCAACGGCGGTGCGGCCCTGCGGGACTGGCTCAGCCAGATCCGCTTCCCGGACGCCTTCGCATACGGCCTGCCGCTCGGTGATGAAGCCCAGCCCGCGATCGATGCTCTGCCGTTCGTGCGGCGTACGACCGCCATCACCATCGCCCAGGTCGACATCGACGGCTTCGGCGTCGAGGGCCTCCAGCAGTACAAGACCAACTTCTTCGGCCTGGACTACGACATCATCTCGGACATGTTCCAGGTGGAGTTCATCGAGGGCGACCCCGAGACCGCCGCACGGAGGATGGACCAGGGCGGCGCGGTGCTCGTCGCCCGCGAGTTCACCACGGCCCGCGGCATCGGCGTGGGCGACGAGTTCGTCTGCTCCGACGACGGGGTCGAGCACCGCTTCGAGATCGCCGGGGTGGTCACCTCCGCCGGACTGGAGTTCATCAGCCAGTACTTCGATTTCGGCGGCAGTTTTGTCCACCAGACCATCCACTCCGTCGTCGGATCCCGGAAGGACGTCGCCGAGCGGTTCGGCGTGACCCGGCCGTACATCATCGGCATCGAGCTGGACCCTGAGGCCGACGAGACCGCCGCCGTGGCCGAGATCCGTGAAGCGACGGTGGGCATGGGGGTGCTGAATGTCGGATCGGGCCGGGAGATCCGCGAGCAGCTCGAGGCGGTGTTCAAGAGCACGCTGGCGGTGTTCAGCACCGTGGCGATCGGGGCGATGCTCGTGGCCTGCTTCGGCGTGGCGAACCTGATCATCGCGGAGGTCGAGTCGAGGCGCTACGAGCTCGGCGTGATCCGCTCGGTGGGCGGCTCGCGCAGGCAGATGGTGATGCTGGTGTGCGGGCAGGCGGTGCTGATCGGGCTGGCCGCGGGGGTGCTGGGCACGCTCCTGGGCATCCAGGCCGCGTGGGGCGGGCAGGTGTCCAACCGCAAGCTCATCGGCATCGACCTGACCGTCCGCCCGCCCATCGGCCCGATTGCGCTGGGCTGGGTGGTGGCGGTGGGCATGGCCGTGCTCGCGGCGGTCCCCACGGCGTGGCGCATCGCACTGGCCAGCCCGCGGGCCCTGCTGGCCAGCCGCGGGTAAACTGCCCTCGGAACCCGCACGCATGCCGGATACGATCCACCCCGACACGCCGATCGGCACGCTCGTCACCGTCACGGGCGAGGTGGTCCGCCTGCTGCCAGACGATCAGGATGGCTCCCGCCATCAGCGGTTCATCCTCCGGCTGCAGTCTGGGCGCACCGTGCTGATCGCCCACAACATCGATCTGTCGGAGCCGGTCCCGGTCGAGGTCGGTGACCGTGTCGTGGTCCGTGGCGACTTCGAGTGGAACAACAGCGGCGGCACGATCCACTGGACCCACCTCGACCCCCGGCGCACCCGCGAGGGCGGCTGGATCAAGCACGATGGGAAACGCTACCAATGAACGCCGCGCGTCACGAGGACGCGCGCACCGGCCTTGGCGCGACCTTCCGTCCGCTCGTGGACGATCGCGGCCGGCCCATCCGACGCATCCAGCGCGCCGACCTTCTCCGGGCCGCACGCTCGGACAACCCTGGGCTGGCGATGCTCGCCAACCGGCTCCGCGCCGCCATCCGCAGCGAGTCGCGCCGAAACACGCCGGACCGGATCGCGCTGGTCGTTGTGCTGGTGCTCGGGGTGATGTTCCTGTTCTTCACGACCTCAGCGTTCCTGAGCATGTATCTGCACCCGCGCGGCGCCGGGGTGAGTCTCCTGGTGCTCGTCCTGCTGATCTGGGGGTCCAGACGCCTCTACAGCGGGTATGTCCGGCGCGGCGCCCTGGGCCAGATTGCATGGACCGCCGTGGCGGAAGGGGTGTGCGGCTCGTGCGCGTTCTCGCTCGAAGGAGCGCCGCCCGATGCCGACGGGCACACCGTCTGCCCCGAGTGCGGTGCGGCGTGGCGGCAGGAACGGATCGTCTCGCCCTACTGGAGCAAGCCCGCCGTCGTGATCCTCCGCCCGAGCATCCTGCCCTGGGTCCTCCCGGGCGTCCGACGGGCCAACGAGCTGTTCACGCCGGACGACCGCGGCCGCTTCGTCCAGTCGCCCGATTCGAGGATGCGGACGGTGCGCCGCGAACTGCTGTCGGCCGTCTCGCCCGAAGAGCAACGCACGATCATCCGGGCCATGCGACGCTGCGGATGCTGGTGGCGTGCGCTGCTGACCCTTGTCCTGCTGGTCATGCCGGCGTACTTCTTCTATCTCGCCTGGCTCGCACACCGGCACAATGATGTGATCGGGTTCTGGATCCTGCTCGCCCTGGCCTCCGTCATCCTGCTGAGCATCGCCTCCGTGCCGATGACCTCCGCCTTCTGCGGCCCACACCGCACCGCCCGCGTCCTCGTTCGCCACGGGCGGTGCGGCTCGTGCCTGACGCCGCTGGACGGCGCGCCCGCCGACGACCAGGGCCGGCGCGTCTGCGAACACTGCGGCGCGGCGTGGCTCACGCCCGACCCGCCTCCACCAGCGACTTGAGCTTGACCAGCCCGTCCATCCAGCCCTCCTCGAAGCCGGCGGGCAGGTCGTCGGCGAACTCCCCCGCCATGCGGTGGTCCACCGTGACCCGCGTCCCGGCGTCGGCGTCCTCGAATGAGACCGTCATGTTCATGATCACCGCCTCGGGCATGGTGCAGTCCCCGCGCAGGCGGATCTTCTCGTTGGGCTTGATCATCGTGACCTCGGCGAGCACATTGAACCCGCCGCTGGGCAGTTCCTGGTAGAACCGCCCGCCGATGCGTTCCTCGCAGTGAAACGGCGTGGTCTCGATGCCCTCGTCGTTGTCGAAGAACCACCGTCGCGTGTCGTCGAACCAGGCGCGGAAAACCGTCTCCCGCGGCGTATCGATCGTCACCGAACACTGCACCCGCGCCACCCGGGCGGGCTGATCCAGAAGCTTGACACCCATGCGTGGTTTCCTTTCGGAGGTTTCCTTGAGCCGCAGCAGCGACCCGGCCAGCCGGTCCTCGTACCGGCTGACCCACCGTTCGTAGATCCGCCTGAGCGGCACGGCGTTGAGGTGGTTCCAACGCTCCCGCCCCTTGCGCTCCACCGTGATCAGCCCGGCCGCCTCGAGCACGCCGAGGTGCTTCATGACCCCGAACCGGGTCATCTCCGGGAACCGCTCGGCGAGCGCCCCGGTGGTCCGGGGCCCGTCGCGGAGCTGGTCCAGCACCGCCCGGCGGGTCGGGTCGGCCAGGGCCTTCCAGACTGGGTCGAAGGGGTCGTCCATGCGTGCTCGATCCCGGACGCGTCCTGCGTCCGCGCCGGGACGCTCCCGGCTTTTCTGTGACTATACAGTCACATATTGATCGCGGCAAGGCCCCCGATCAAGATTCTGAGAATCGGACTCTGTTCGGTGTGCGTACCATCTCCCGTGGATCCCAACGCCCGCTTTGAAGTCGTCAGCCCCTTCGCCCCCGCTGGCGATCAGCCCGCGGCCATCGAGTCGATCGTGCGGAAACTCCGCGCGGGCGAGAAGCAGGTCTGCCTGCTTGGCGCGACCGGCACCGGCAAGACCTACACCATGGCCAATGTGATCGCGCGGCTGCAGAAGCCCGCGCTGATCCTCAGCCACAACAAGACCCTGGCCGCCCAGTTGTACGAGGAACTCCGCGAGTTCTTCCCCGGCAACAGCGTCAACTACTTCGTGTCCTACTACGACTACTACCAGCCCGAGGCCTACATCCCCGGGCGGGACATCTACATCGAGAAGGACGCCAGCCGCAACGACGACCTGGACCAGCTCCGTCTGGCCGCGACGAGCAACCTGCTCCAGCGGCGCGACACGGTGGTCGTGGCGTCGGTCTCGTGCATCTTCGGCCTCGGCTCTCCGAGCGCGTACTCGGAGAAGGTCTTCACGATCACCAAGGGCGCGCGGATCGGTCGCCGAGACTTCTTCCTGGCCCTCAATGCCATGCAGTACCAGCGGGCGGACATCGACTTCAAACGCGGGTCCTACCGCGCCCGCGGCGACGCCATCGAGGTCTGGCCCGCGTACGAGAAGTTCGCCGTCCGCATCGAACTCTTCGGCGACGAGATCGAGTCGATCAGCCTGATCAACCCCACCTCCGCCGAGGTGCTGGCTGAGGAGAACCAGGTCTTCCTGTTCCCGGCCGTGCACTATGTGATGCCCGAGGACAAGCTCCAGTCCGCCATCGACGGCATCCGCGCCGAACTCGAGGCCCGCGTCACCGAACTGCGGAGCCAGGGCAAGCTGCTCGAGGCCCAGCGCCTGCTGGCCCGCACCCGGCACGACCTCGAGATGATCGAGGAGGTCGGCTTCTGCAACGGCATCGAGAACTACTCACGCTACATGGACGGCCGCCAGCCCGGCGAACGCCCCTTCACCCTCATGGACTACTTCGACTACGCCCCACCCACGCCGGACCCGTCCGCCCGCGTGCGTGACCCGCGTCTGATGGTCGATCCCGACGGCACCGTGGCCGGGCGCGACGCGGAAGAAGACGCCCGACGCTTCGGCGTCACCCGGCAGAACGCCGGGGACTGGATCCTGATCGTCGACGAGTCCCATGTGACCATCCCCCAGATCCGCGCCATGTTCGCCGGCGACAAGGCCCGCAAGGATGTGCTCGTCGAGCACGGCTTCCGCCTGCCCAGCGCTCTGGACAACCGGCCGGTCCGTTTAGAGGAGTTCGAGGCGATGACGCCGCAGGTGCTGTATGTCAGCGCCACCCCGGCCGCCTACGAACTCGAGAAAACCGGCGGCGAGGTCGTGGAACTGATCATCCGCCCCACCGGTCTGGTCGACCCCGAGATCGAGATCCGCCCCGCCACCGGGCAGGTGCCCGACCTGATGGAACGCTGCCGTGAGCGGGTCGAGCGGGGCGACCGCGTGCTGATCACCGCCCTGACCAAGCGGCTGTGCGAGGACCTGACCAACTACCTGAGCAACAACGGCTTCCGCGTCCGCTACCTGCACTCGGACATCGAGACGCTCGACCGGATCGAGATCCTCACCGGGCTGCGCGCCGGTGAGTTCGACATCCTGGTCGGCGTCAACCTGCTCCGCGAGGGCCTGGACCTGCCCGAGGTCTCGCTTGTGTGCATCCTCGACGCGGACAAGGAGGGCTACCTCCGCAGCGCGACCTCGCTCATCCAGCTCATGGGCCGCGCCGCCCGGAATGTGGACGCCAAGGTCGTCCTCTACGCGGACACCATGACCGGTTCCATGCGCCAGGCCATCGACGAGACCGAACGCCGGCGCGAGAAGCAGCTCGCCTACAACGCCGAGCACGGCATCATCCCTCAGACCATCCGCAAATCGATCCGCCGCGGCATCGAGTCCGAGCTCAAGGCCCGGCGCAAGGCCCGCGAAGCGACCGTCGAGGCCGAGCCCAACATCGACGCCCGCATCCTGGCGGCCACGCTCGAAGAGGAGATGCTCGACGCCGCCCAGGAGATGTCCTTCGAGAAGGCCGCCCAGCTCCGCGACCAGCTCCGCCATGTCCAGGCCATCCTCGAAGCCCACGCGGACGAGGAAGAAGTCTTCGTCCGACGATCTGAGATCGAGGAAGCACTGGGCATCGGCCGCACGAAGCAGCGCAAGAAGACACGCGGCAAGCGGGGGGCGAAGAGGGGGCAATGAAATGCCTGTGCTCCGAAGATTGATCGACCGTACCGCTACCATCCGTCATGCCCGATCCCACCCCGCCATCAGCCAACCCCCGCGGCCCCGCGCCCGACACGCCCGCCAACCGCTTCTTCCAGAAGCTCGGCGTCTATCTGCTCGGCGTGGCCATCGGCCTGATCTTCCTCGGCTGGGTCCAGTATCGCAAGCACCAGGCCGTGCAGGCCCAGCAACAAACCCAGCAACAGACCCGGGAACAGACCCAACAGCCGTCCCAGCAGGACCCGTTCGACACGCCGCCGCCCTCGGACCCCTCGCCGTGAACCGGCCCGCCGCCCGGGTCCTGGAAGAGCACGAAACCGCCCACGGCTGGTCGTTCCGCCTCGCCCTCGACCGGCCCGACACCCCCACCGCCGAGCACGAGGTCACGCTGTCCTGGGTCGATCACGACCACTGGACCGGCGGCGCCACCCCGCCGTCCCGCCTGGCCGAGCGACTCCTGACCGTCCTCGCCGAGCGGGTTCCGGATCTGCCCGCCCGCTTCGACGCGGCCAAGGCCCGGCGCTGGGTGCCCGAGATCGACGATCTGCTGGGCTGACCCTGAGCGGCCGGGCCCGTGCCGCACAGGCCAAGGTCCCATACGGATTAATTTCCACATTTGTTTCTGAAACAAGGTTGGGAACGGCAGGATCGGTGGTATGTTTCGGTTGTGACGCCGTTTGCGACCTCATCCAAGCCCATTCAGCCCAAGGCGGCGGGTTTCCAGCAGGACACCGTCGAGGCGGTTTCCCGCGTCCGGGACTCGTTCAGCCGGATCATCGAGCTGAAATGCCCGGGGTCCAAGGCGGTCACGGCAGTCGCCGAGGCCTTCGGGATTCACCGCAAGCTGGCGTGGCAGGTCGCCAAGGTGGCCTACGCCAACGACCCCTTCGCCGCGGCCCGGCACATGCCCCCGGCCAAGAGCCTGGACCTGTGGCTCAAGGCCGCCCGCAAGGCCGGGGTGCCGGAGGCCATGATCGACGCCGCCCGGGAGGCCGGGGTCCGCTTCGAGTCGCTGGCCGAGACCCACGCCTCCAGCCGGGCCGAGTTCGAGATGCTGCTCGAGTCCTGCGGCGACGGGGCGGACGAGGCGTCGGACGCGAAGTGGCGACAGCAGGCATTCCTGGGCAACTCGTACACCTGGGGGGCCCACTGCCGCACGCTGATGGCGTTCTGCGTGCTGATGCCGTCGGAGGACACAGCGCGGCACTTCCACGCGGTGCAGGTGCGCGGGCTGATCGGCTTCCGCCAGACCCGCCCCGGCGTGCGGTGGATCGTGAACCAGTCGGTGGTGGCCGATGATCAGGCCCGGACGGCCCCGGCCATCGACCGGCGCCCGCTCGACCCCGTCGCTTCGGAAGCCCACGCGGGCGTGCCGGTGCTGCCGGCGTTCTGCTCGGACCCGATGCCCACCCTTGAGCGCCGACGCACGCCCGACGGCATGGTCCACGATGAGTTCGCGGCCGGCCCAGTGGGCCAGGCGGGCGAGCGCACGCTGGTCACCGGCGAGATTGTCCGCAACATCGGCGCGGTCCACGCGACCGAGCACGACCGTACGGCCCATTTCGGCACCGCCGTCCGCACACCGGCCGAGGGGCTGCACTTCGATTTGTTCGTCAAGTCCGGGCTGTTCGGCTCGGTCGAGCGCGAGCTGCGGGTGTTCAGCGACCTGGCCTCCCCGATCAGCTTCGATGACCGGGACGCGCTGGAGACCTCGGCCAAGGTCGTACGGCTCGGCCGCGGGCTCGGCCTGTCCCACACCCCAGACATCCCCGGCTATGCCGACCTGACCGCGTCCGTGTGCGCCTCGGTCGGCATCGACCCCGACGAGTACGAGTTGTACCGGGTGCGGATGGAGTACCCGCCTGTCCCGACCACCGTGATGATCCGGCACCCGCTGCTGGACGCGGACCAGTTTTCCTGAACCGATGGACCCACGCCCCGGTGTGTGTGCCGGGGCGAACAGACACGAGGAGATCCGAGATGAAACGCAACGCAACCCTGCTTCTGGCCGGCGCCCTGGCCGCCCCCGCGTTCGCCCAGACCGTCGTGAGCAACTACGACGACCTGGCCGAGGGCTTTTACGGCAACTCGTTCACCTACAACGGCGTGACCTACCACAGCATCAACAATGTGCCCGGCGTCTTCCCCGGCGGCGACACCTTCGAACCGGGCGGCGACATCTTCGGGCTCGGCGACACCATCATCGTCGAGAACGCCGCGCTTCTCTTCAACGACTTCCCCGGCTGGGGCAGCCCCAACAATGTGCTGACCTTCGGGTCCGCGTTCATCCCCGGCGACAACCTGACGCTCGGCGCGCTGTCCACCATGAGCATGGACATCCACGGCGTGGCCGATTCCGCCTCGTTCGACATGGGCTACTACGAGAACGGCCCGTGGGGCGGCATCCGTTTCCACCTCGAGGCGTACCGCCACGGCGCGGTCGTCGCCTCCGACTCCTTCGAGGTCTCGGATCTCGGCGGGCGTGACAACATCGCCTTCGCCAACATGTCCGTGTCCGGCGCGCTCTTCGATTCGCTCCGCGTCTTCGCGACCTACGGCGATGACTACTCCGGCCCGCGCTTCATCATGGACGACCTGACGATCAACTACATCCCCGCGCCCGGCTCGCTCGCCCTGCTCGGCCTGGGCGGTCTGATGGCCCGTCGTCGCCGCTGAATCCTGACCCCCCACCGCCATCAGGCGGACCCATTGCCCCCCTCGAACGAGGCCCGCCGCGCTCCGGTGCGTGCGGGCCTTCTTCTTTCATGGTGACGCGGCGTGCCCAGGAAACGGCGAGGGGCCGGGCGATCACGCGGATCATCCCGGCCCCTCTCCAGTCCTGTGCGCTCCCGTGCGTGGATCCCGGGCGGCGTGTGCCCTTCTACAGCGGAAGCCGGGGCGATCGGTCACGGGCTATCCGAGAAATCGCTGGATTTCGCGCCGCAGGCGGGCGAGCAGCTCGGCGTCGGCGCCGCCGGGGTCGGCCCTACGGGCGTTCGGGAAGTCGTAGGCCTCGAAGGGGCCGAGCCGGCGCAGGCCCGGCTCTTCCGAAGCGAACCGGGGCACGGCGTGGCCGTGCAGCTCGGGCACCTGGTTGCAGAGGATCAGGTAGTTGATCCGCTCGGCCCCGGTCGCGGCCAGCACGGTGTCGCCGAGCGTGATGAAATCGGCCATGAACGCCGCCCGGGCGTCGGGGTCGAGGTCGTTGACCGACGAGACCACCGGGTCGGGCAGGAGCATGCAGCAACCCGTGATCGGGCCGGGCTGCTGGTTGCCCAGGATCGCCCAGCCGGAGGGCATGCGAGCGATGAACTGGGGGTCTTCATCCCGACGGAGGCGTTCGACGCGGCTGGCGATGGGGCCGAGCGGGGCGGTGGTCATGGCGCAGGGTATGCCCGGGGGTCATCGGTGGTATGCTGCGGGGATGACGACCCGCCCCGCCGCGTTCGTGCTCGCGTGCCTGCTGGCCCTGCTGCCCGCCTGCGCCGCCGCCCCAGACCGAGGATCCGGCCCCGAGAGCCCGCCCGTGCGCGACTATGTCTTCGTGTTCATCACCACCGGCCCGCTGCGGACGCCCACCCCCGAGCAGTCCCATGAAGCCATGCGCGGCCACTTCGCCAACATGCAGCGGCTCGCCGACGCCGGCAAGCTGCTGATCGCCGGGCCGTACCTCGACCCACGCCCGACGCCGGACCACCGGGGGATCTTCGTGATGGACGAGACGGAGATCGCCGCGGGCCTGGCGCTGGCCAACACGGACCCGGCCGTGGCGATGGGCGTGTTCGTGATGGCAGCGTCCCGGTTCACGACGGACCGGCCGCTGACGGAACTGCCGCGGCCCACAGTGAACGGACTCGATCTTTTCTAGATTACTTCCAGCACCGAGCGGAGTTGGTCACGCAAGGGGGGAAGATTCTCCCGCACCGTCCGGTGCAGGTGCGCCGGGTCCACCTGTGGGTAGACATGCACCATGAAGTTGCGGAAGTGACGCATCTCACGCCACGGGATATCGGGGAAACGCTGCCGCAGGTCGTCGGGTATGTGGCCCGCGGCTTCGCCGAGCGTGATGAACGCGGCCCGGACGGCATAAACCGTCTTCAGATCATCGAGGAAGTCGATCGCCGCTTCGGTCGCCCCGAGCATGTGCTCGATGCGCGTGCGAACGATCAGACGCTCGTCGGCCGGGTCATGCGACACGGATGAGATCCCGCTCGACGGTGGCTCTGAACTCGGGGCGGAGCCCGCCGTGGTCCTCCACGAGGTCGACGGGGCGACCGACCAGATCCTCCAACTCGCACGCGAGGCGTGACAGGGAGAAGAGAGTGACCGGGGCTCCGGGCAGGAAGCGGACGAGAACATCGAGGTCGGACGAGCGATCGTCGGAGCCCCGGGCGAACGAACCGAACAGACCGAGTTCGGCCACCGAGTGATGCTGGCGGAGTTCGGGCAGGGCGGTTCGGAGTTGCTCGATGATCTGGTCGTGATCCATGGCGAGATTGTACCGAGATTGTACCAAGGCTTCGGCTTGATCGGGCGGCCATCGTGAATGTTCTTACGCACCCGCAAGGAAGTTTGAAACCATTGGCGTCAGGGTGCTTTCGATCCTGCGGGAACCGGTGAGTCGTCGCCACCACGACGGGTTGCGCTCGAGTTGGTACTCGAACAGTGGTTGCCCCCGGAGATCGGCCGGCCAGAGCACGCGGCTCTTGAACGAGGTCGAGTCGGCCAAGCCGAGTTCCATGCCCGGGAACCGCTCGCCGAGGCGATCCCAGACATCCCGGAATCCGGCCGCGTAGAACGGGAAACGCACCCACTCGGATTGGAGCGCGATGTGAATCAACCAGTCGTCTCCCAGGGCCTCGATGGTCTCCTCGGCGATCAGGCGCACCTCGGCCAGCTTGATCGACCAGGCGGTTCCGTTGACCCCCGTGTAGGAGAGCCGATCTCCCACGAGTTCCACGCGGCCCGACATCGCTTCTCGCTTGAGGTCGGGCTTCATGGCCGGGCCTCGAAGGCGAGGGGCCGTCGGCGGGTCGCGTCGGCGATCCGCTTGGCGACGGCGACGAGGATGACGGCCGCGAGCAGCCAGACGATGAGAAACCCGATCGGGTTGCCGAGGATCTGCAGGCTGGGCGGGTAGATCACGACGTGGCCTTGGCGGAAGATCTCTTCGGGTATCGGAGTGCCCGAGTCGGGGATCGGGTACGGGAATGTGGTCGAGTCTCGTTCCTGATTCGGAACGGCCAACGCCGCGTTCGGGCCGTCACGCAACGCCAGTTGGACAAGCCCATCGATCGACGCGGCCCATTCCGCGCGGATGCCCGGTGGCACACTCGGGTACCGATCATCGATCATGGACGCGATCGTGCCAGACGGGTCGCCCACGGGCCGGCCGGATCTGACGAGCCAAGTGGGTTCTTCCCATTCGACTGTGAAGCGGATCGTGTCGAGCGGTCTGATCAGTCGGCTGCGATGAACGATGTGGACGCGGCCGATCTCGTATTCGGTGCCGTGGCCGTCCTGCTCGTACGGGACGCGGTGCATGAAACTGTACTGGCGCGAGGTGGTACCGGCGAATAGTTCATTGGCGGCGAGGGCGGAGATGATGATGATGGCGAGCGCCAACGCGGCGAGCAGGATGAGGCGGATGGCTCGGCGGGCGATGCTCATTGGGAGATGGTAACCGATTGGGATGTTGAAACAAAGAAGAAGGCCGTCTGGAAGCCGGCCCCACCAAGAAACTCCGAGCTTTGCTCGGACGGGGGCAGGAAGCCCCCCGCTCTAAGATTCTCAGAGCATCGGTTTGAGGTAGCGGCCCGTGTGGCTCGCCTTGTTCTTCGCCACCTGCTCGGGCGTACCGGTCGCCACGATCGTGCCGCCGCCGTCGCCGCCTTCGGGGCCGAGGTCGATGATCCAGTCGGCGGACTTGATGACATCCAGGTTGTGCTCGATGACCACCAGGGTGTTGTTCGAATCGGCCAGGCGGTTGAGGACTTCGAGGAGTTTTCGGATGTCCTCGAAGTGCAGGCCGGTGGTGGGCTCGTCGAGGATGTAGAGGGTGTGCTCGGTGCTGGGGGTGCCGTCGTGGCGGGTGCCCTTGCCGAGTTCGGTGGCGAGCTTGACGCGCTGGGCCTCGCCGCCGGAGATGGTGGTGCTGGGCTGGCCGAGGGTGATGTAGCCCAGGCCGACATCGCGGAGGCACTCGACGAAGCGGGCGATCTTGGGGTGGTTCTCGAAGAAGGTGCAGGCGTCCTCGACCGTCAACGCCAGCACCTCGGCGATGGACTTGCCGCGGTACTTCACTTCGAGCGTCTCGCGGTTGTAGCGGGTGCCCTTGCACACTTCGCACTCGACGAAGATGTCGGGGAGGAAGTGCATCTCGATCTTCTTGAGGCCCTGGCCCTGGCAGGCCTCGCAGCGGCCGCCGCCGCCGGCCTTGCCGCCGCGTTCGGCGGAGACATTGAAGCTGAACCGCCCGGGCTGGTAGCCGCGGATCTTGGACTCCTTGGTGGCGGCGAAGACCTTGCGGATCTCGTCGAACACGCCGGTGTAGGTCGCGGGGTTGGAGCGGGGCGTGCGCCCGATGGGGCTCTGGTCGACCTCGATGATCCGCTGGACGTGCTGGAGGCCGTTGACGCGGGTGTGGGCGCCGGGCAGATCACCGCCGCCCGTGAGGTGCTTGCGCACGGCGCGGAGGAGGATGTCGTTGACCAGAGTGGACTTGCCCGAACCCGAGACGCCGGTGACGCAGACGATCCCGCCGAGGGGGAAGGCGGCGTCGATACTCTTGAGGTTGTTCTGTTTGGCGCCCTTGATGGTCAGGGCTTTCTTTTCGTCCTGCGGGCGCCGGGACTTGGGGACCTCGATGTTCCTGCGGCCGGACAGGTAATCGCCCGTGAGCGAGCCGGGGGTGTCGATGACCTGCTGGACGGTGCCCTGGGCGACAATCCGCCCGCCATGCACGCCGGGGCCGGGGCCGATGTCCACGACATGGTCGGCAGCCCGGATCATGTCCTCGTCATGCTCGACGACCAGCACGGTGTTGCCGATGTCGGTCAGGTGGCGGAGGGTGGCGATGAGGCGGTCGTTGTCGCGCTGGTGCAGGCCGATGGTCGGCTCGTCGAGCACATAGCACGCGCCGACGAGGCCCGAGCCGACCTGGGTGGCCAGGCGGATACGCTGAGCCTCGCCGCCGGAGAGGGTGGCGGTGCGCCGGTCGAGGCTGAGGTAGTCCAGCCCGACGCTGGTCAGGAAGCGCAACCGGTTGCCGACCTCGCGGAGGATGGGCTCGGCGATGGTGGCCTGCTCCTGCGTGAGCTTGAGGCCCTCCATGTAGGCGATGGCGTCGGTGATGTTCAGGCGGCTCAGCTCGGCGATGTTGAGCATCGTGCCGTCGTTGACCGGCCTTCCGATGACGGTGGGCGACGCGGCCCGGGCCAACTCGGCGTGGTGCGTGCTCTCGACGAGCACATGCAGGGCCTCAAGGCGCAGGCGGTCGCCGTGGCACTCGTGGCAGACGGTCTCGCGCTGGTACTGGTGGAGGTGGTCCTTGACCCAGGTGGACTCGGTCTTCTCGAACCAGGCGCGGAGCATGGGCAGGGCGCCGTCCCACTGCGCCTTGTGCTTCTTGGCCTGCTCGGGGGTGGTGCCGCGGAGGAGGATCTCGTAGACCTCGGGGTCGAGCCGGCGCATGGTGGTGCTGGGGGCGACATCGAAGGCCCGGCAGAAGCGGCGGAGGTAGCGCGGGTAGATCATGCCGCCGGGGCCGTTCTTTTTCCAGGGCGCGATGCCGCCGGAGAGGATGGCCTTGTCGGGGTCGGGCACGACGAGGTCCTCGGCGAACTCAAGGATCGCGCCCAGGCCGTGGCAGGTCGGGCACGCGCCGAAGGGGGAGTTGAACGAGAACAGGCGGGGCGAGAGTTCTTCGAGGGCGACCTCGGGGTGCTCGGGGTCGGCGAAGCGGGTGGAGAAGGACCGGTCGACAAAAGTTCCGCTCTCTTCCACGCTGGCGATCACCGAGCCGTCCGCCAGGCGCAGGGCGGCCTCGACCGACTCGGCCAGGCGCTGGCGGCTGTCCTCGTTGATCGCCAGGCGATCGATGACAGCGTCGATGTCGTGCTTCTTGTGCCGGTGCAGGTCCAGCGGGTTCTCGCCCTCGTTTTTGAGCACCTCGCGCAGGTCGACGATCTGGCCGTTGACGCGTGCGCGGGCCCAGCCGTTCTGGCTGAGGGATTCGAGGGTGTCCTTGTGGAAGCCCTTCTTGCCGCGGACGACGGGGGCGATGACCATCAGGCGCGTGCCCTCGGGCAGGCCCATCAGGTAGTCGACGATCTGGCTGGCGCTCGACGCCTGGACCTTGACGCCGGAGCGCTCCAGCACCGTACCGTCCTTCTTCGCCTTGGTCACGGCCCACGACCGGGGCGTGCCGCAGCGGGCGAAGAGCAGGCGGAGGTAATCGAAGATCTCGGTAGTCGTCGCGACGGTCGACCGGGGGTTGTGGGCGCTGGAGCGCTGCTCGATGGCGATGGTCGGGGGGATGCCCTCGATTTCTTCGACATCGGGCTTCTTGAGCTGGTCGAGGAACTGGCGGGCGTAGGCCGACAGCGACTCCATGTACTTGCGCTGGCCCTCGGCGAAGATGGTGTCGAAGGCCAGCGAACTCTTGCCCGAGCCGGACAGGCCGGTCATGACCACCAGCCGGTCCCGCGGGATGGTCAGGTCGATGTTCTTGAGGTTGTGCTCCTTGGCCCCGCGCACGCGGATGACCCGCTCGGCCTCGGCGGACCCCGCCCGCAATGGCTTGGGCTCGGCCTGCGAAGCGGGCTTGGCGGCCTTGCGGGTGCGGCTGGCTTTGGACTTCTTGGGCATGGGACGGCCGGCGGCGGGCTGGGGGGTGGCGGTTGGCATCTCTCTTCCATGGGCCTTTCTGGTTCGACCCGGGCGTGGCGGGGATCGTAGCAACGCGCCGAACCGACCCGCACAAACTCCGTTCGGTTCTTCCCCCGAAACCGATGCCGCCCGCCACCCGAACCCACCGGACTCGGTACGATCACCTGCCCCATGACCTTCCTCATCGAAACCATCCGCCTCGGCCTGGCCAACCTCCGGCTGCAGATGCTCCGGAGCATCCTGACGGCGTTGGGCATCATTTTCGGCGTGGCCGCGGTGATCACCATGGTCGCCATCGGCGAGGGCTCCACCGCCGAGGCCCTGGCCCAGATCGAGCGCCTCGGCGCCCGCAACATCATCATCCGCTCGGTCCAGCCGCCCGAATCCCCCGATCAGGCCGGCGGGCAGCAGCGGTCGCGGATGCTCAAGTACGGCCTGAGCCGTGAAGACCTCCGGATCCTGGAGGAAACCTTCACCGACGCCTCCGCGATCGTGCCCCTCAAGGAGGTCGGATCCCAGATCCTCCGCGGCCCGATCGCCAAGACCTCCCAGACCTTCGGCACGACCCCCGAGTTCGTCCATGTCGCCCGCCTTACCGTCGCCCGCGGCCGGTACCTGACCCGGGCGGACATGGAACAGCAGGCGATGGTCGCCGTGATCGGTCCGCTGGTGGCCGATTCGCTATTCCCCCTGGAGGATCCGCTGGGCAAGACCTTCCGGGTGGACGAGCATGTCCTCCAGGTCGTCGGCGTGCTCGCGCCGGTGGGCCTCTCGGGCGGCGCCGGCGCGGCGCTGGTCGGACGCGACCTGAACCAGGACATCCACATCCCGATCACCGCGGCCCGGGCCGCGATGGGCGACACCGTGATCCGGCGATCCTCCGGGGCCTTTTCCATGACCGAGGTCGAAGTCCACGAGATCTACCTCGAAGCCCCGACCCGGGAGCGGGTGGTCCCCGATGCGCAGCGTGCGCGGCGTCTGCTGGAAACGCGGCACCCGCGCATGGAAGATGTCACGATGATCGTGCCCTACGAACTGCTTGAATCGGCCCGCAAGCGGGCCATGACCGGGCAATGGATCTCCGGCGCGATCGCCGGCATCTCCCTGCTGGTCGGCGGCATCGGCATCATGAACATCATGCTCGCCAATGTGACCGAGCGCACCCGCGAGATCGGTATCCGCCGTGCGCTGGGCGCCACCCGCAAGCACATCGTCGCCCAGTTCCTCGTCGAGACCTCGGTGCTCTCCGCCATCGGCGGGCTGATCGGCGTCGCCCTCGGCATCGGGCTGTCGCTGACCATCGGCTGGGTCGTGCCGAAGCTGCACACCTTCCCAATCATCGGAGCTTCCGTGCCCGCCGACGCCTCGCTGCCAACGGTGCTGAGCCTGTGGTCGATCCTCGTTGCGTTCCTGGTCGCCGCGGCCACGGGTCTGATCTTCGGCATCTATCCGGCCCGCAAGGCCGCCAAGCAGGACCCGATCGTCGCGCTGCGCCACGACTGATCCCGGCCCGACGCCCCGCTGACCGCACGAAAAAACGCCGGCATTCCTGCCGGCGTTGTGTTCGATGTAGCGGGTGAGGGGGGCGGACTCAGAGTTCGCCGAGCAGGTCGGCGACCTCGTCGTCGACCGGGTTGCCGGCCCGGTCGTCCCTGGGACCCCGCTGCTTCTTGGACTTGCCCTTGTCCTGGGCGTCGTCGTCGCCGTCGTCGTCATCATCACCGATGGCGGCGTTCTGGGCGGCGACCTCCGCCTCGAGCTTCTCGAGGTCGTCGTCCTCTTCCTGCCCTTCCTTGGCCAGCCTCGCCTTGTACTGCTCGATCTTGGCCTTGTCCGGGGCGAGGACGAGCGTGATCGCCCGGCCGACGCCACGGGGGGCCATCTCGATCTTGGCGACATCGCTGAGGTCCTGGCAGATCTGGAACAGGCGTTCCTCGCCCAGTTCCCTGTGGGCCATCTCGCGCCCGCGGAATCTCTGGGTGATCTGGACCTTGTGCCCGGCGATCAGGAAGCGTCGGGCCTGGCCCACGCGGATCTGAACATCGTGCGGGTCGATCTTGATCGAGCGACCCAGGCGGATTTCCTTGAGTTCACCGCCGTGGGTGCGGCTCTTCTGCTCCCGCTTGGACTGTTCGTACTTGTACTTGCCGTAGTCCATGATCTTGCACACGGGCGGACGCGCCTCGGGGGAGATCTCGACCAGGTCGAGCCCCGCCTCCTGCGCCATCCTCATCGCCTCGTGCGTCTCGATCACGCCCACCTGCTCACCGTCTTGATCGATGAGCCGGATGGGAGAGAGACGGATCATGTGGTTGATCCGGGTGCGTTGCACCGGGCCCTGCATGCGGTAGAAAGGTCTGCGAGCGATGTCCAAATCTCCTTGTGTTCCGGCCCTGCCGGGGCCGGTCGTTCGTTCGGGGTGGGGGCTCCCCCACCTTCACGCTCAAGCATACCACCCGAGCCAAGCCGCGGGCAGCGAATTCCCCCGGACACCGGACGAAATCCAGCCCCCTCGGGACGCCAGGGCGGTTTGCGCTTGGGTTCAGCCCATCCGGATGATGTTCATGGCCAACGAAATCAGGAGCAGCACGACCAGCACCAGGAACGGGGGCCAGGCCAGGTGGTCGACCCAGCCCGGGGCGGAGCCCTTCTTCCTGGACACATCCTGCGGGATCTCCGAGGTGGCGGCCGCCGCCTCCGCCGCGGCCACGAGGGAGGCCAGTTCGTTCTCCGGCAGCACATCCTTGTGGGCGATAGGCGGGGTCTCACCCTTTTTCAGGGCCCGCAGGTCGATCAGCAGGTCGCTGCAGTTGCGGTAGCGCTCCTTGACCTTCTTGGCCATCATCATCTCGATGACTTCCGAGATCCCGGCCGAGAGCTTGGGATTCACATGATCCGGGGGGACCAGCTCGCTCTTGAGGTGCTTGTGCATCACCGCAGACGGGTTCTTGCCCTCGAAGGGTACCGACCCGGTGACCATGTGGTAGAGCGTCGCGCCCAGCGAGTAGATGTCGGCGGCCGGGCCCACATCCTTCTCGCCGCGGATCTGCTCCGGGCTGATGTAGTACGGGGTGCCGAAGGCCCGCCCGGCCTCCGCCTCGGCGGCTTCCTTGTCGGAGATGGCGCGGGCCAGACCCATGTCGGCCAGCTTCACCACGCCCTCCTTGGTGATCATGATGTTCTTGGGCTTGACATCCCGGTGGATCAGCCCGCGTCCGTGGGCGTGCTCGAGCGCCTCAGCAACCTGGATGCAGATGTTGATCGCCTCGGCCTCGCTGTACCGCTTGTGCTTGGTGATGTCGTCGTGGACGGTGCGGCCCTCGACATATTCCATCACGAAGAAGTACAGATCCCCCTCGTTGCCGACATCGAAAGCCTGGACGATGTTGGGATGGTTCATCGCCGCGGCGGCCCGGCCCTCGGCGAAGAACCGCTCGATGAACTGGGGATTCTGGCTGTACTTCTCCGGCAGCTTCTTGATGGCCACCATGCGGTCCAGCGAGATCTGCTTGGCCTTGTAGACCGTGGCCATCGCCCCCGCGCCGAGCTTGCCGAGAATCTTGTACCCGCTGATCTTCTGCCCAGACCGTTCGGCCTCGATCGCCTCGCGCAGGCGGGCGATCTGGCGGCTGGTCACATACGACCGCTCCACGAGGATCTGGGCCAGAGACCGACCCGCCTCGGGCTCCTCGCCCGCGCGGGTGACGGTCATGCAGTGCTTGACTTCCTCGGCGGTGGCCAGGCCCTGGTCAATGACCAGACGCCCGATGAGCGTGTCGAGGTTGGTCCCCCCCTTGGACGCCTCAAGAATCGACTTCTCGGCGTCGGCGACGGTGACTTCCTCATCGCCGGCCGCGCCGAACGGCGCCGTGTCGTCCGGCTGCAGCATGTCGTTGTCGGGCACAGGGTCTTTCATGGTCTTCATACAGAGATCGGCAGGGAAAGCGGGCTTCTGGCGGTCATCTTCGGAATCCGGCGGGCCTTGGCGGGCCGAACCTGGGTCAATACCGTCCCTCCGACGCAGTCCATACGGGGCCAAAGCCCAAACGGATCGGCTCGGAACTGACTTCCGGCCCGGAGAGCCCCCGCATGGCCCGAGAATGGGTCCGATTACCCACGCGAGGGAAGGGCCATGATACACGCCCGGCCGGACTTTCGCGCGTCCGGAGCCGCCCGCATGAGCACCGAGCGCACACGCTTGCCGAACCTTCACACGACGCACCCGTGACCGGCCCGCGACCACCTACCCTCCTGCAATGAACGGATTCATGCCCCCCGCCCCGCGTCCCGAAGCCGCCGGAAGAACCATGGACGAGATCCCGGATTTCATGCCCGTCTTCGATGACGAACCCGGCCCTGCCGCGAACGGGGACGATGCCGACGCATCGATCCTGACCGGCCTGACCGAGCCCCAGCGCGAGGCGGTGCTCTGCACCGAGGGCCCCCTGCTGATCCTCGCCGCCGCCGGTTCTGGAAAGACCCGGGTGATCACCCGGCGGATCGCCCACCTGGTGGACATGGGCGTGCCGCCGTGGTCGATCCTGGCCCTGACCTTCACCAACAAGGCCGCCGGGGAGATGCGTGAGCGGGTCCTCCACCAGATCCTCGGGCCCAACGCCGATCCGGACACCGCCCGGGCCGACCGTCGGACGCGGGGGCTGACCGTCACGACCTTCCACTCGCTGTGCGCCCGCCTGCTGCGCCGGTACGCCGAGCAGGCCGAGCTGCCCGGGCTCAAACCCGACTACACGATCTACGACTCGGCCGATCAGGCCGCGGCCATGAAACGGGTCATCGCCAACCTGGGCCTGGCGACCACCAACTGGCCCCCGCGGTCGGTGCTCTCGGCCGTCAGCAACGCCAAGAACGAGCTGCTCGACGCGGCCGCCTTCGAGGCCCAGGCGAGCGACTTCTACACCAAGCAGATCGCCAAGATCTACTCGGCCTACAGCGCCGAGCTGCGCAAGGCCGGGGCCATCGACTTCGACGACCTGCTTCTCTACACCGCCCGGATGCTGGAAACCCGCGACGACATCCGCGCCGAGCTGGTCGGCCGGTGGCGCTACCTGATGATCGACGAGTACCAGGACACCAACCGGGCCCAGTTCCGCATCGCCTCGCTGCTGGCCCCGCCCAGCCCGGACAGCCCGCCCAACATCTGCGTGGTCGGCGACCCCGACCAGGCCATCTACGGCTGGCGCGGCGCGGACATCAGCAACATCCTCGACTTCGAGACGCACTACCCGGGCGGCCGGGTCATCATGCTCGGCGAGAACTTCCGCTCGACCGCGCCGATCCTGGCCGCCGCGGACCAACTGATCAAGCACAACACCAAGCGCAAGGACAAGCCGCTGTTCACCACCCGCGACGGCGGCGAGGCGATCACGCTGGTTCACTGCCGCGATGAGCGCCACGAGTCCGAGCTGGTGGCCGACTGGTTCCGGCTGCTCCACGACGAGTACAAAGTCTCCTGGAAGGACATGGCCGTCTTCTACCGGACCAACGCGCTGTCCCGCGTGATGGAGGACGCGCTGCGGACCGAGCAGATCCCCTACTCGATCGCCCGCGGCACGGCCTTCTTTGACCGCGAGGAGATCAAGAACGCGGTCGCGTATCTCCGCGTGGTCGCCAACCCCGCCGACGGGGTGTCGCTCAACCGCATCATCAACACCCCGGCCCGGGGCATCGGGAAGACCTCGCTGGACACCATCCAGGGCGCCGCCGATCGTGCCGGGATCACGCTCTGGGACGGCCTGCAGCGCTGCAAGGAACTCGGCCTGGCCGCCCGGGCGACCAACGCCATCGACAAGTTCGTCGAGACCGTCAACGCGTGGACCGGGTCGGGCTCGTTCCTGGGCGCGGATGTGCCCACGACCCTGCACGACCTCGTCGAGCGGGTCATCACCGAGTCGGGCCTGGAGGGCCACTACAAGAAACAGGCCAAGGCCAGCGGCAGCGAATCCGACGCCGAACGACTGGACAACCTCGCGGAACTGATCTCGTCCGCCCGCGAGTTCGAGCAGGAGTACGACCCCGCCGACGACCCGGCCGCCTTCACGGACCCCGAATCCGCCGAGGCGGGCGAGCCCGCCACCACCCCCCCGCTGCTCGGCATGCTGCGGGCCTATCTCGAATCGATCGCCCTCGTGGCCGACGCCGACGCGGTGGACCCGGCCCAGGGCGCGGTGACGCTGATGACCCTGCACGCCTCCAAGGGCCTGGAGTTCAAGGCCGTCGCCATGATCGGGCTCGAAGAAGGATGTCTGCCCCACTCCCGCGCCAACGACTCGGACGAGCAGCTCGAGGAAGAACGACGCCTCGCCTTCGTCGGCATCACCCGCGCCATGGAACGCCTGCACATCACCAGCGCCGGACGGCGCACCGTCCGCGGCATGTCCGAGCGGACCATCCCCAGCCGCTTCCTCGAAGAGCTGCCCCGTGAGCACCTCGTCGTCTCCGACCAGGCCGACGCGATGGATGACTTCGATCGCGACGACGACTTCAGCCCCGCCCGCGAACGCCCGTGGGACCGCGGCGCGATGGCCCTGAACAAGACGCTCGGGCCGAACTGGCGCCAGGACATCGAGAAGGCCCGGGAGGAGCGCCTGGCCTCGGTCGACGCCCGCCCGAACACCGCCGCCGCGAGCTTCCCCCCCGGCTGCCGCGTCCGCCACCCCCAGTTCGGCGCGGGAACGGTCGAGAAGGTCACACCCGGCTCGAACGCGCGGGCGGTGGTCCGGTTTGATTCGGTCGGCGTCAAGACGCTGGTGCTCGAGTACGCACGGCTCAAGCGGGTCTAGGGCGGATCCGACTGTGCGGGCTCGGGCGGGCGCAGCCGCTCGAACGCCTCGCCCGGTAGGTTGCGGGCCGCCGTATAGACCAGAATGACCGCCAGCGCCGCCCAGGCCCAGACGGAGCCGCGGATGGGCGCGTGCAGGCGCTTGCCGAACGCCGCCATCGCACAGAGCGACGCGGCGAACCACACCCCCAACGGCAGCCCGACCACGATCAGCAGCGGGTTATGCCGCCAGCCTTCCGCCGGGCGGGCGTTGAGCAAGTGGTGGCTGGCCCGGAGCGAGCCGCAGCCTGGGCAGTAGAAACCGAGGTGGGCCGCCGTGGGACAGGCCGGGATCAACCCCACCGGGTGACGCACCGCCAGCACGCCGAACACGCCCGCCGCACCGAGCAGCACAAGCCCGGCAAGCCAGCGGTCCCGGGTCCGGACCGGGCCGGGTTGGCGTTTGCGGTATTCCACCGGGCCCACTATACTCGCTGCCGCCTACGAGGATTCACTTTGCACTGTCCGAACTGCGGCATACAGACCCCCGAGACCGCCAACTACTGCACCCGCTGTGGCGAGCCGCTCCGGGAGGGATTGACCAAGCCGGACCCGACGGAGGCAATCGCTCCCGAGCCGTCTGTTTCCCAGATCGAAAATCAGCTCCGTTACATGCTGCCGATGGGCACGCCGCCGGTCCCGCTGTTCGCGGGCTATCTCGGCCTGTTCTCCCCCACCCTGATCGCCGCCCCATTCGCGCTCATCTTCGGCACGATCGGGCTGCTGCAACTGCGCCGTCGCCCGGAAGCGTTCGGACACGGCCGCTGCTGGACCGGCATCATCATGGGCCTGATCTTCACTGTTCTGGGCATCGCCCTGCTCATCAATGCGCTCTGAAAGCACGCACACAAAGGACCACCGACATGCACGACCCCAACAGCCCGGCGTTCCATGCCCAGCCGACCGTCGGCCAGGGCACGCCCGCCCAGACATTCCTGATCCCGTCGATCCTCGTGACGATCTTCTGCTGCCAGATTTTCGGGATCGTGGCCATCGTCTACGCGGCCATCGCCACGGGCAAGAACTCTTCGGGCGATTATCTCGGAGCCGCCGACGCCGGGGCCAAGGCGAAGATGTGGTGCCTGATCGGATTCGGCATCGGCCTGGTGATCATCATCGGCTACATCGCGCTGGTCATGCTGGGCGTGGTCGCCGGGATCGCCGGCTCGGCCGCGAGCCCGTAAACCATCGCGCATGGGGCGGAGGGTCAGGCCGGCCGGATGCCGCGCTGCAGGCCCATCACCCGGTCCGCCTCGCTCTTGCGGACCGTCTCGAGCACATGGCGGGGGATGCGCCACGCGCCCTCTTCGCCGGTGACGCTGGCGCAGTGCTCGTTGACGCAGCGGTAGAGAAACTTGAACGCGTCCCGCGGCTGCTGCATGTGGTCCAGCGCGTCGACCAGGTCCTGGCGGCCGACATCCTCGGTGAACAGGTCCGCCAGCGAGATCGGCTCGGCCGAGACCGGCCGGCAGGTCGCCAGGCGGGCGTTGCACAGGTCGTAGAGCATGGCCCCGGTCCAGCTCAGACGCTCGACCAGGTTCTGCTTGTCCAGCCGGGCTTCCTGGAAGAACGCGCTGGATTCCTTGAACAGGGCGTGGCGCAGCTCGATCGGCAGGAGCATCTTGATCGCCATGCCGTCGTGCTGGAGGAACTTGTGGCTGAGCATCGGCCAGACGATCGAGCGCATCCGCTGCGGGTCGCCGCGGACCAGCGTAGGCTCGTCCACCCGGTCCATGAGGACGAGCAGCGTCGGGAAACCGAACTCGGCCGCCACACGCTGCAGGCGGGCGAGCATCGCGTAGCGGGTCTCCTCGGAACCGGACACCGGCAGGGCGTCGGTCGGCGCGATCGTCCGGTCCAGCTTGCCGAGGCTCGCGGTCAGCCCGCTCGACAGCCGGGGGACCATGCGGAACTGGCGGGCCACGCGCTGGGCCACATGCCGGTCGACCAGCCGGTCGACCAGGGTCAGCTTGAGCAGCAGCCCGAGCCACACCGCCAAGAGCACGGTGGCACCGACCAACAGGCCCGTCCGCGTGGCATCGCCCAGCCCGCTGAAGAACTGTCCCCACACGAACAGCGCCGCCGCCGGGATCCAGCCGACCCACACGCCGGTGACCACCAGCGCCCTCGGGCCGGTCCCGGAAAGCCGCAGGATGCGCCGCAGCGCGGCGGTCCGTGCCCCGGTCGTGTCGCTCGTGTCGTACAAGGCCTGCAGCAGCAGCAACTCCCGACGCGAGGCCAGGGAGAGCTTTCTGGCCCGCTTGCCGGCGTCCTCGATCTGGGCCGGCGGGGGGCGTTCCGACCCGGCCAGCAACGCGTTGACGATCCGGCCCGTCCCGATCGACACGATCGCATCGAGATGATCCACGAGGCGCATGCCCGCGAACGGGTCGTCCTTCTTCTTCTCGCCGCCGGTGACCCGGGCGTAATGGTCCAGGTGGGTGTTCAGATCGTCGTACGGGATCAGCAGGACCCGGCGCTCGGGGTGCTCGGCGTTGTACCGGGCCACGCGGTCGGCGATCTGCAGGCGGATGGCGGTCTTGCCGCTGCCCTTCTCGCCGAAGACGATCGAGGTCGAGGGGCGTTCCAGCTCGCCGATGATCTTCTCGAACTCGGCGTGGGTCGCGGGGATCGCCGGGCGGACCAGACGCACGCGTCCGGGTGAGGACTCCTCGGCCCCGTTCGCGGCGATGCCCATCCGCGAGAAGATCGCGTCGGTGCGTGCCTCCTCGCCCCGGAAGGGGTTCTCCACGATGGCCCAGTGCTCAAAGAACTGCGAGAGGTTCATCCTGCCCTCCGCTCTCGTCCACCGGGCACGACCGCCGCGCCCCGACACGCAGTCTATCGGGATTCCGCCCCCGGGATGTCAAACCGCCTCAATGGGCCGAAACCTGGCCGAGCATGGGCGAGATTTCTTCCACAATCCGGTCAAGGGTGGCCTTGTCCCTCGCCTCGGCATTCAGTCGCAGCAGCGGCTCAGTGTTGGACTTGCGGATGTTGACCCACCAGCCCTCCTCGGCGAAGCAGTCGATCGTCACGCCGTCGAGGAAATCAACATCGGCTCGGTCGCCGTACTCGTCCTGCACCGCCTCCAGGGCTGCGTCCTTCTCCTCGATCTCGAAGTTGATCTCGCCGGACTGCACATAACGCTTCAGCGGCTTGACCAGCTTGCTCATCGGCTTGCCCGCCGAGGCCAGCACCGAGAGGAAGGTCGCCATGGCGATCACCCCCGAGTCGGCGTTGAAGTTGCGGGCAAAGTAGAAATGCCCGGACAGCTCCCCGCCGAAGATCCCGCGGTGCTCGGCCATGAGCTGCTTCATGAAGACATGGCCGACACGACCCCGGACCGGCTGGCCCCCCGCCTTCTCGATCTCCTCGGCCACGGCCTTGGTCGACCGCAGGTCGTAGATCACGGCCGCCCCGGGCCGCTTCTTGAGGAAGTACGGCGCCAGCAGGGCGGTCATGATGTCGCAGGGCACGATCTCGCCCTTCTCGTCCACCGCCACGCAGCGGTCCGCGTCGCCGTCGAAGCACAGCCCGAGCTGGGCCCCCTCCGACACCACCCGCTCCTGGAGCTGCACGAGGTTGCTGGCCACCAGCGGGTTGGGCTCGTGGACGAACTCGCCCTTGGAGTTGTCGAAGTTCAGCTCGACGATCTCCAGCCCGGGCGTGTGCATGCCACGGCGCCCGAAGATCTTGGGCAGCGCCGTGCCGGCCATGCCGTTCGAGGCGTCGACCACGATCCGCATCGGGTTCTTCTCGTTGTACTCGCCCAGGTCGAGGAAGGAGAGCACATGCTTCTTGTAGGGCTCCCACAGGTCCCGCTGCTCGATGGTCGTCCCGCCGACCGGGTCGGTGCCCTTGTCCACCATCGCCGCGTGCTTGCGGACCTCGGCCAGGCCCGACGCCTCGCCCACGGGCTTGGCCTTGCGCTTCGAGACCTTGAAGCCGTTGTACTGCGGCGGGTTGTGGCTGGCCGTCACCACGACCCCCCCCGCGCAGTCGAGGTGGTTGATCGCGAAATACATCATCGAGGTATCGACCATCCCGAGGTCGATGACCGACGCGCCGCAGGTCGTGATCCCCCGGATCAGCTCGTCGCTCAGCTTGGGCGAGCTGGTCCGCATGTCACGCCCGACCAGGATGTTCTTCATCATGGGCGTGGTCTCGCCCACCTGCGCCGCGTCCTCGAGAAGGTACCGGGCCACGCCGCAGCCGATCTGCCAGGCCATGTGGTCGGTCAGAAGATCCGGATAGGTCCCGCGGATGTCGTAGGCCTTGAAGACGCGTCCGAGCATGGTCTCTCCGTGGCGTTCGCCGGCTGGTCGCCCCACCCCCCCGGAGGCGGCTTGCCGATGGGTATTTCTCCCGGATGCGGGGGGTCGGGATGATAGGTCAGCCGGACCGAAACTTCGACCCTCATGTTCCAAATGATTGCTAGAGAAATACTTGCGCGAGTTCTCGCCGACGCCGCCACCCGAAGAACCCCGCGCGTACCGTGCTGGTTGTGATGTCCGAAGTGCTCGCCTGGATCGAAGCCCACGAGACCCTCCTGATCGGGATCGCCGGGCTCTCCGTGGCGATGTTCATCGGCACCCTGCTGGTCGTGCCGTGGATGCTGCTGCGGATCCCCGAGGACTACTTCGCGCACAAGCACCGCCCCCCGGGGGTCGGCTCGCGGTCCCACATCGTCCTGCGCTGGACGCTGCGGATCCTCAAAAACGCGTTCGGGGCGGTCTGCATCCTGGCCGGCATCGCCATGCTCGTCCTGCCGGGCCAGGGGCTGCTGACCATCCTGATCGGGCTGCTGCTGATCGAGTTCCCGGGCAAGTACGCGATGGAGCGGAGGCTGATCGCCCGGCCGCGGGTATTCCGCACGCTCAACCGGTTCCGCCAACGGCGCGGGCACGAGCCGCTGGCCCACCCGTTCGGGCGGGCGTGATCAGGCCCCGTCCCCTGTGATCCGCCGGATGGCCACCCCCTCCGGCACCGCACCGAGGAACGCCCGCCCGTAGCCGGTCGTCACGATCCGCGGGTCCAGCACCACCACCCGCCCCCGGTCCCCCGCCGAGCGGATCAGCCGCCCGAAGCCCTGCTTGAACCGGATCACCGCCCGCGGCAGGGCGTCGTCGCGGAACGGATCCCCGCCCCGCTCGCGGATCCGCTCGCTGCGCGCCTCGACGATCGGCCGGTCGGGCGGATCGAACGGCAGCCGGGTAATGATCACATTGCGCAGGGCCGAGCCGCGGACATCAACCCCCTGCCAGAAGCTCGCGGCCCCGAACAGCACGCCCCGCTCGGAGTTGCGGAAGTCCTCGAGCATCTGCCCCCGGGCCCCGCTGCGCCCCTGGATGTAGACATCCATCCCCATCGCCATGAACCCCGGGCCGAGCCTGGCCGCCGTCCGGTTGAGCAGTGCGAAACTGGTGAACAGCACGAACGCGCCGCCGTCGGTGGCGATCACATGATCGTGCACGCGGCTGGCGATGGCGTCCTCGAAGCTCTCCCCCTGAGCCGGTGGGGCCGGCTTCCAGCCGGACTTCTTCCCCCCGGGGCTGGGCACGGTCGTGTCCACGAACAGCTCGACCTGCGACGCGTAATCGAACGGCGAGCCCATCTGGACCGTCTTCGCCCCCTCGCAGCCCAGACGCGTGAGCGCGTGGTTGAAGGCTGTCTCCTGGTGCTCGACCGGGTCGTCTTCGCGGACCTTGCGGGTGGACAGCGTCGCGCTGGTCAGCACGACCGAATGCTCCTTGCCGAACAGGTGCTCGCGCAGCATCGGCCCGACCTCGATCGGCGAACAGGCCAGCTTGACCCGCGCCGAGAACCGAGACGACTCGTCCGCGTCCTTCGTCTCAGCCCAGTAGACATAGCTGTCCAGCGTCTGCGACACCAGCACCTCGGCGGCGTCGGCGATGTCCGCCGCCCGCTGGATGTACGCCGTCAGCTCGTAGCGGTCCGGCTCCTGGTCGACGAAGTCCTTGACCCGCTTGAGGGCCAGCACCAGGTCGTTCATCGCCGGCGTCAGCGGGTTGATCACCGCGTCGGGATGCCGGATCCGCCCGCCGGGCGCGCCGCCCGATTCGACCAGTCGCACCACATCGTCGAACAGGGATCGGGCCGCGCGTTCCGCCTCCATCACCCGCGACACCGCCCGCTCGATCGGCGCGATGTCACCCGTCGCCAGCTCCAACTGGGCCAGGTATCCCTTGCCAGTCTTCTGGTGGTACAGCGTGCTCAGCAGGTGGGCGACCTTGCCCTCGGACAGGGCCACGCCGAAGTGGTCGCTGGCCACATCCTCCACGCCGTGGGCCTCGTCGAGGATGACATGCTGGTACTCGGGCAGGAACCCGGCCCCCCCGCCGCGCATCCGCAGGGCCATGTCGCTGAAGAACAGGGCGTGGTTGCACACCAGGATCCGCGCCCCCTCCATGGCCCGCCGGGCGTTCTGGTAGAAGCACTCGTTGTGGTGCGGGCACTTGCGCCCCATGCAGTTGGCGTGGTCGCTCTGGACCTTGTCCCACACGCCCGGCCGGTCCAGCGGCGGCAGGGTGCTCAGCGAGCCGTCCTCGGTCTCGTAGACCCAGTCCTCGATCACATGCAGCGACCGACGGGCCGCGGCGTCGGGCAGCAGTTTGTCCTGACGCTGGCTGGCCAGCTTGAGCCGCCGGATCGACACATAGTTGCCCCGCCCCTTGACCAGCACCGCCTTGCACGCCCCCAGCTCGCCCAGCGCCGACTGCAGCAGCGGGATGTCCTTCTGGACGAGCTGCTCCTGCAGCGCGATGGTGTTGGTCGCCACCACCACCGTCTCCTGCATCGACGCGGCCCGCACGATCGCGGGGACCAGATACGCGAAGCTCTTGCCCACGCCGGTGCCCGCCTCGACCAGCAGGTGGGACCGGTCATGCAGGCATTGCTCAACCAGCCCCGCCATGCGGAGCTGCTCGGCGCGCGGTTCGTAGCCCGGGCCCAATGCTTTCGCAATCGGACCCGCATCCCCGAGCAGGTTGGCGGCGGCGACACTCATCGCTTGAAGAACCGCCTCAATCGCCAAACCAACGGCGGCTTACGCGAAGTCGAGTCGCGGGTGCGCTGATCGTCCCAGTCGAGTTCACCATTCGGGAGGTAAACTTCACCGTCATCGCCCTGCACGATCGCGCCAAGTTTGCTCGCGATCTCATGCAGTTTGCGAATGAAGTCCTTGCCTTGGTGTCGCGCGGAGACATCGTCCTCGGTCCAGTCGATCCAGTAGCTTCCATCGGGCGCATCCGGATCATCCCACACCGTAAATACATTGGGAGGAGTTCGATTGCAGTTCTCGGTATCGATCCGCAGCACCGGATCACACTCAATCAAGGTCAACCACTCTTGCCGTGAGATCCTTGGCCCATCCTCGTCGGACCAGTCCTCTTTTCGAGTGATGTGCAGGTCGTAGCCCATTTAGTTCCTCCCCACCCCCAGCGGCGCCTTCTTCGGTTCCCCGTCCCCCCGCGGGTACGCCTTCGGCGTGTCACGCAGTTTCTCGATCACCACCAGCCGCCCGGTCGGCGTCTCCACCGTGCCCGCGTGGGCCGCGTGGAGCATGTGCAGGGCCTGCTTCGCCTCGGCCAGTTCCTCCCCGGCCTTCTGGCCCTTCGTCAGCACGATCAGCCCCCCCACCTTCGCCAGCGGCACGGTCAGTTCCAGCAGCGTCACCAGCCGCCCCACCGCCCGCGAGACCACCGCGTCGTACCGCCCGCGGTGCCCGCCGACGCGCCCCGTCCCGGTCTTGTCGCCCCGGTCCTGGCCCAGCCGCTCGGCCCGCTCCTGGAGCACGACGACATTGGACAAGCCGATGCGCCCGGCCGCCTCGCGCACGAAGTCGCACTTCTTGCCCGTCGCGTCCACCAGCGTGAACCACGCCCGCGGCATGACGCACGCCAGCACCAGCCCGGGGATGCCCCCGCCCGTGCCGACATCGACCACCTCCGCCCCGTCCGGCAGGTCCGCCAGCACGGGCACGATGGTCAGCGCATCGAAGATGTGCTTCTCCCACGCCTCCTCGGCGTCGCGGATCGCCGTCAGGTTCATCCGCGTGTTCGCCTCGAGCAGCAGGGCCAGATACAGCCCCAACCGCTCGACCTCCCCGGGCGCGAACGACACCCCCAGCGCCCCGACGCGTTCGATCCATCCATCCGGCGGAACCAGTGGCTGCAACGGCATTCTCCCGGCGGGCCGCCCGTCGGCCCGGACCTGATCATAACCCTTACCGGGTCAGGGCCCGGCCGGAGAAGCCCACCGACCGCCCGTAGGGCTTGGTGGCCTGCATCGGGTCCGGCCCGTTGTCGTCGGCGTACTCGAACGAGGCCCGGAACGGCGGCCGGGGCTTGTGCATCGCCACATTGACGATCAGCCCGGTCATGATCCAGCACGACAGCAGGCTCGACCCGCCGTAGCTGACGAACGGGAGCGTCACGCCGATGATGGGCATCAGGCCCAGGTTCATCCCGATGTTGATCAGGGCCTGGACCCCGATGAACACCGGTAATCCCGCCGCGATCAGCCGCCCGAGCGGGTCGCGGCACGACGCCGCCACCATCCAGGCCCCGCCCATCCAGATCAGGTACAGCCCCATCAGCCCCAGCCCGCCCCAGAAACCGAAGCGGTTGACGATGACCGCGGAGATCATGTCGTTGTGACGCTCGGGCAGCCGGTTGTAGTGCACCAGGGCCCGCGACCCGGACTCGCCCCGCCCCTGGGCCTGGCCCGCGCCGATGAGCGTCTGGGCCGTCAGGGCCTGGTAGTTGATGTCGAAGGCCGTCGTGGTGTCGCCCTGGAACTGCTTGTACAGGCCGATGAGCCGGGTCTTCTGGTACGGCTTGAGCACCGGCCACGCGGCCGGGGCCGCCAGCGCCGCGCAGGCCACGATCAGCGTGAGGTGGCGCAGCCGCGCCCCGGCCGCGATCAGCATCGCGAACAACGCCGGCACGAACAGCATCGCGCTGCCCAGGTCCGGCTGGAGCGTGATCAGGCCGATCGGCACCGCCGCGATGATCCCCGGCACCACCAGACCCTTCAGCCGGCGGTGCTGCGAGCGGAACCGCATGTACCGCGCCACCGCCAGCACGAAGGCGATCTTGGCGATCTCCACCGGCTGGAGGTCCATCATGCCCATGTTGATCCAGCGGCGCGACCCGTTGCGCGGATGGACCAGCCACGACGGGATCCCCGGCATGATCAGCACGATCAGCAGGACGATGCCCGCCGCGTAGAGCGGCCAGCTGAACAGCCCGATGTACCGGTAGTGCGGCAGCGCCACGGTCACGCAGGCGATCAGCCCGATCACCAGGAACACCGCCTGGCGCGCCGCCACCGCGGAGATCTCGCCCGTCGGCTCCGGGCTCTGCCCGACATCGATCGCGTAGATCCCCAGCACCGACAAGGCCAACGCCGCCAGCACCGTCAGCCACGAGAAGTTGACGATCCGCACGGCCTTCCAGAGCGGCTCACCGGTCGACAGCGACCCGCGCACGATCGCGGTCAGCCCTTCGCGGAACATGCCCGCCGTGGTCATCGCCGCCCCCCCGCCGAGCCCGCCGCGTCCGCACGACGCCCCGGCCCGGCGCGACCGCCCAGGTACCCCTCCTGGATCAGGGCGTGGATGATCTGGTTGGTGATCGGCCCGCTGACGCGCCCGCCGGAACCGCCGAAATCCACCACCACCGCGATCGCGTACCGCGGCGCTTCGCCCTCGTCGCCCACCAGCACGACATACCACGAGTGATCGCCCTGCCGGACCACCACCGCCGGCTCGTCGGACTCCGGCCCGCCCGGCTTCCACACGACGGGCGAGGCGTCGGCCGTGCCGGTCTTGCCCCAGACCGTCACGCCCGGCGCGTTGAAGATCCGGTCGTTCGTGCCGTTGATGTTGATCCGCATGCCCGTGCCGAAGTCCCAGTCGTTCGCCGCGCGCCGGAGCCCGTCGAGCGTGTTGCGGATCGCCGACGAGGGAATGCCCAGGTCGATGACCTGCGGCGCGACCCCCTGCTCGGCGATCAGCCGCGGCACGATCCGATACCCGCCCCGGGCGATCGTCGCGTACGAGTCCGCGGCGTGCAGGGGCGTCCAGGTGATCGGCCCCTGCCCGATGCCCAGGAAGATCGCGTCGTGCCGCTCCAGGTCCGAGCCGTCCACGACGCGGTTGGTCAGCCCCCCGATCGAGCCCGGCCACTCGCCGCCCAGCCCCAACCCGAAGCCCTCCCCGATGCCGAACGAGCGGTACACCTCCGCCACGCCCCTGGGCCCCAAGCGGTCCCCGAGCGTGAAGAAGAACACATTCGACGACACCATCAGCGCGTCGCTGTCGTCCGGATCGCGTCCGAGCTGGTCGGCGTGGGTGATGCCGTACTGCTTGTAGATCCACGACCGGAACATGTTGGGCCGGTTGGGGAAGTAGTGCCCGGTCGCCCGGATCCGCTCGCCGGGGCTGTACAGCCCGGCCTTGGTCGCGCCGCAAAGGATCAACGCCTTGACGATCGACCCGGGCTGGTACGGCTTGCCGATCGCCCGGTTCACGAACGGCGTGTGCACCGCCAGGTACCGCTCCAGTGCCTCGCCCTGCAGCCCGCGGCGCGACCAGTCGCCGTCCCGCGGCGCTTCGGGCATCGAAACCATCGCCAGGATCTCGCCCGTCGGGATGTCCAGCACCACCGCGGCCGCATCCAGCTCCGTGCCCGCGGGCAGGTTGCTGTTCTGGTGCCACGGCTGCACGCGGGTCAGCCCAACCTCGGGGTCCAGGATCGCCCGCACCCGCGCCTGAAGCTGGATGTCGATGGTCAGGCGGACATCATCGCCCGGGATGGCCGCGCGATGCTCGACCGCGCGGGTCTGCAGGTTCTCCCGGCGCAGCCCGCGGAACCCGCGCAGCGCGTCCTCCATCGCCGCCTCGATCCCGGTGTGGCCGACCCGGTCGCCGTTGAGGAAGTACGCCCCGGTGTCCACGCCGCGCTGCGTCAGCGCCCGCTCGCGCAGCGCGGCGTCCTCCTCGATCCGGCGCCGCCGCCGCTCCACATCCTCCTGGAACACCCGCCGACGCACCGACCCGAGCATCAGCCCCGCGATCTCCTCGACCTCGACCTGCATCATCCCGTCGCCGCGGAGCGGCGCGGGCAGCGTCGTGCGGTCGATCTCCACCCGCATGCGGTCGTACGGGTACACCCGTTCGGTCGCGTCGATCACCCGCAGCCCCGGCAACAGCGGCTGCCGCTCGTCCAGCGCGGCCTCGCCCGCCTCGCCCGCCGCGAACACCGGCGCGTCCCGCTCGGCCAGACGCATGAAACGGAAACCGATGTCGTCCGCCACGCCGGAAACAATCGGGTGGGCCTGGGTCCGTTCGGCGATCGGAGAATCGGCGATCCGGCGGATGCGGGCCTCCTCGGCCTGGCCGATGCGGATGCCCGCCCGGCGCAGGTTCTCCCGCTCCGTCTCGATCCGGCGCGCTGTGACCGCCGCCTGCATCCGCTCGACCCGTTCGACGACGGTCCGCCGGGATGCTTCGATGTCGTCCCGGCTTACGCCCGCCCCCTGCGCGATCAGCCCCCACATCTGCTCCACACGCTGCTCGTACGCCGGTTGATAGGTCCGGACCCACGCGGCACGCTCGTCGGCATCCAGGGCCGGCCAGACATCCCGGTGCACCCGGCGCGCGAACCGCTCCGCCGAGCGCCGGGCCCACTCCCCGGAAATCACCTCGTACGAAATCGCCAGGTCGTAGCTGGGCCGATCCTGGGCCAGGACCCGGCCGTTGCGGTCCAGAATCCGCCCCCGCACCGTCGGCTCCCACGACTGGCGGACCAGCCGTGACTCCGCCTGCGTCCTGGCATCGGCCCCCTTGACCAGGGTGACCCACCCGAGCCGGGCCCCCAGCGGGAGAAACGGCAGCGACATCAGCAGCCCGATGAGGACGAGCCGGCGATGAAACATGCTCGGAATGATCTTCCGGATCCGACCCATCGGGCTCCATCCCACCGGGCCGCACGCCGGCCGAGGCGTGCTCCGCTGATGATATGGAAGGTCGGCATCCCGGGCCGCTTGGGTCCACGGAATCGGCCCAGAATAAGCCGGATTCCGGCCCGGGGCGCGGCGATCGACCGCCGGTGGCCCGGGCGGGTCACGCCCGCTTGTCGCGGATGATCTCGGCGTAGGCGTTGTGGGAGTGGATCGACTCGAAGTTCTCGCTGCTGATCGAGTACCAGGTGATCCGATCCTCGTCGTCCATGGCCATCGCCAGGTCGCGGACGATGTCCTCGACGAACTTGGGGTTCTCGAAGGCCTTCTCGGTCACGAACTTCTCGTCCGGCCGCTTGAGCACCGCATAGACCGGGTGGCTGGCCGCCTTCTCAAGCAGCTCGACCAGGTCCTCGATCCAGAGCACCCCGTCCGTGCGGACCTTGGCCTCGATCCGGCATCGCTGGTTGTGGGCCCCGTACTCGCTGATCTCCTTGGAGCACGGGCACAGGCTCGTCGCCGGGGCCGCCACGCTCATGATCAGATCGTCATGCGAGTTCGCGGTGCACTCGAAGCTCACCTCGTAGTTCATCAGGCCCGGCGCGCCGGTGACCGGGGCGTGCTTCTCGATGAAATACACAAACTTGGCCTCGAAGTGGGCCTGCTCGGCCTTGAGCCGGTCGCGGATCGCCCGGGTCAGCGTCGGGATGTCCTCGGGGCGGAACGGCTCGCCGGCGTGCTCGTTGAGCACCTCCAGGAACCGGCTCATGTGGGTGCCCTTCTGCTCCTGCGGCAGGGCCACATACATGCTGATCGTCGCCACGGACCGCTGCTCGCCGCCATCCCGGGTCGCCAGCCGGATGGGGTAAACCACTTCCTTCACACCAACACGATCGATGGCCACGCGGCGCGTGTCGCGCGAGGCCTGGACATCGGGCATGGTCTGGTCCGTGCCCGTCCGGGCCGGCCCGTTGATGGACGCCGTGGAGTTCATGTGGACCTTTCGGTGTTCAATGTGCAATCGTAGCCGGTCACCGCCGGGGACATCCCCAGACCGAACCAAGACTCGACCCGAACCCGCCCGAAGGAAGACGGGTGTTCTTTGCTGTTCCGGCACGGGTTCGGAGCGGTCTCCGGCCCGGATGCATGGGCGGCGGGGCGTCCCACGCGCCTCGTCACATACACATGAGCCCGGGAAACTCAGGCGCGGTGCGAGATCATCGAGGTCACGGTTCCCTCGGCCTCGTCACGGGCCGACGGCCGCATCATCGCCGCACCCATCGGCGCCCCGAGCAGGGCGCCCGAACACCAGGCCGCGGGAGAGATCAGCACCCATCCGGGCAGACTGCCGCGCGACAGCCCTTCGATCAGCCGACCGGATCCTGGAACAAACAGGCCCATGACCGGCGCGATCACACCCGCCAGCATCACCCCGACCATCACCGGCACGAGCACCGGGGTGGCCCCCTTCATCGCGCCCTTGTCGTCCTTGGTCATGCTCTGGAAAGTCTGCGCCCCCACCACCCCCGCGCCGAGTCCCCCCAGAAACGCTGCGCCCAACCCTTGCCCCGGGGCCCCGTGCCGCGCGAACAGCCACGCACACGCCAGCCCCACCGCCGCCGAAGCCAGCACGACGACCGGCCCGGCCTTGCCCCCGACCGCGCCCGCGATCGACGCGGGGGAGAGTGAGAAACCTTCCTCGTCCGATCCGCGCCGGCTCAGCCGGTCCGCCACCACCCAGGCCGCGAGCACCAGCCCGGCCAGCAGCCCCGCCTCGATCGCGAAGCGGATCAGCGTGCCCGACGCGGGCGAGAGCCGGATCACCTCGTGCATCGCCCCGATGGTCCAAGCGACCCAGGCGAGCACGAAGCCCGCGTTCAGCACCGCCTCGTGGCGATCGGCCAGCCTCGCCCCGATCGCCCCGGCCGTGATCACGCACAGCCCAACCAGCACAAGCCCGACCAAGCCCCCCCCGATCGTGGCCCCGGTCAGCAGGGTCGCGGTGTCCGAGCCGTCCGGGGCCCGGACCATCCCCGCCGCCCACGCGGCCAGCGGCCCGATCACCAGCAACGACATCCCCCGGGCGGTCCAGCGTGCGACGACTTCAATCATCCCCGATCATCCCGTCCCCGACCCCCCAGGGCAACCGCCCGCCCAAACCAATACCATGACCGCATGACCGAACCACGCCAGACCGCCCGACACCCCCAGGTGCTTCTCCACGACCTGACCAGCGAACTGCTCTGGACCCGGGCCCTGCGCACCCCGGCCCTGGCCCTGCGTCCCGGCCGGGTCATGCTCGGCATGGCCGCCGTGTTCCTCGCCACCTTGATCGGCAACATCTCCGCGGTCTGGTCCAGCGCCCCGGACGATGACCAGGGCCGCGCGGAACAACTGACCTTCGGCCAGGCCGTCGCCGAGCCCATCACCGCCGCTTTCTCCAACGCGGTCGCGGCCGTCACCTCCCTCTCCGCGCCCCGGTTTCTGGACGCCGTGGCCTCGCTGGCGATGCTCCCCGGCCGGCTCCTGTACGAGCGCCCGGTCGACACCATCGTCCTTGGCCTGCCCATTGTCCTGGTCTTCGTGCTGTTCGGCGGGGCCATCAGCCGCTCGGTCGCGACCGAGTTCGCCGCCGCCCGCATCACCGAATGGCCCGACGATCTCCGGGTCTCCGGCGGGAAGCTCGGCTGGTCCTTCGCCGCGATCATCGGGCCGATCGCCATCGCCAGCCTGCTGCTCGGGTTGATCATGCTCGGGGGGTTCACCCTCGGGATCCCCATCGTCAATCTCATCGGATCGGTGCTGTACGCCATCGGGCTCCTGCTCGCGTTCGCAGCGCTGGCCCTGCTGGTCCTGCACGCCCTGGCGCTGCCGATGATCGTCCCGGCGTTGATGGCCGAGGGCACCGACGGCTACGACGCCGTCCAGAGGTCCTACGCCTATGTCCTCGCCCGACCCCTGCGGCTGCTGACCCACGGCCTGATCCTGCTGGTGCTGGGCGCGGCCTCCGTCGCCATCGCGCACGCGCTGGCCGGCGGCACCATCGCCATGACCGACTGGGCGGCCGAACGCCTCAGCACGGACGCCACGGGACGCGTGCTCACCGGCGAGGGCGAGCTCGCCGCCACCCAACCCGCGGCCCACGCCATCATCCAGGGGTGGCGCAAGCTGGTCGAGATCATCGTCTCGGGCTTCGTCTTCAGCTACTTCTTCGCCGCCGGCACGGTGCTCTACCTCCACGCCCGGCGCATCTGCGACGGCCAGGGCACCGGCGACATCTGGCTGCCCAGCACCACCCAGGATTAATCGGCGTCCGCCCGCAGCACGCCCCGGTCGTCCCGCGTCCCCGCCTCGGCCTTCCACCGCCCGGGCGACACCGCGTCGCGGATCGTCCACGCCCCCACCCGCGTCCGGCGCAGCCACGCCAGCGTCCCCCCCGTGCCCATCGCCACGCCCAGGTCCCGCGCCAGCGAGCGGATGTAGACCCCCTTGCCGCACCGCACGCGCAGCGTGAGCATCGGCCACGCGTACGACAGCACCGCGATCTCGTGGATCTCCACCCGCCGGGGCGTCAGTTCGACCTCCCGGCCCTGGCGCGCCAGGTCGTAGGACCGCTTGCCGTCCACCCACACCGCCGAGTGCACCGGGGGCACCTGATCGATCGCGCCCACGAATCCGGCGGCGGCCTCCCGCACCGCGTCCACCGTCGGCGGCTCGGCCACCTCGACCGGCACCCGCTCGGTCTCCCGATCGTCCGACGCCGTGAACGCCGACAGGTCCACCCCGACCAGGTACTCCTTCTCCCCCGCCATCACCTCGTCGCACCGCTTGGTCATCTTGCCGACCAGCACGACCACGATCCCCGTCGCCATCGGGTCCAGCGTGCCCCCGTGCCCGACCTTGAGCGACTTGGGCGCGCCCAGCGCCCGCAGCCGCCCCTTGACCAGCCGGCACAGCCCCGCCGAACTGACCCGCTCGGGCTTGTCCATCACGATCACGCCGCACAACGGCTCGGACTGCTCCATCGCCAAGGCTAGCCGCTCCGGGATGACTCAAAAACAACACCGCCCGGACCACCCGGGCGGCGTTGCGCAGGAAATGGGGTGAAGCGGCGTGCCGGGCCCTCGCGCGGCACGCCGGCGTTCATCGCTCAGGACGCCGCGGCGGCCTGCTTGACCTCGACCTTCGGGAAGTCGTTGGCCGTCTGGAACAGGTGGTTGGCGTAGTTGGTGAACAGGTTGGTCATCGTGATCGAGAGGACCTCGACGATCTCGGCGTCGCTCAGGCCGGCGTCCTTGGCGGCCTTGAACTGGGCATCGGTCACCCAGCCACGCTCGGCGACGATCGCCAGAGCGAGGTCGATCATGCCCTGGACCTTCGGGTCGCTGGCCTTGCCCTCAAGGTTCTTGGCCAGCTCATCAGCGTCGACGCCGTGGTTCTTGCCGATCGCGGTGTGGGCGCTGGCGCAGTACTCGCAGCCGGACTCGTTGGCGATGGCCACAGCGATCTGCTCGCGGACCTTCTCGTTGATCGAAGCCTGCGAGAGGGCCTCGCCAAGCTTCAGGTAGGTCGCCAGGCCGGCGGGCGACACGGCCAGGGTGCCGAGCAGATTGGGCACTTTCCCGATCTTTTTCTCGACCCCCTCGAGCATGGGCTTGGACGATTCGGGGGCCTTGTCCTTCTTGACGGGCTGGATGCGGGGCATGGGTGGCTCCTTGTTTGTGTGTGGCCCGGGGGATTGCTGGTCCCGGGCGGGTGTTCTGGCCGATACGGAACCGATCGTTCCACCGGCTCGAATGGGAATAGACCGATCAGTCTATTTGTTCCCACCTCGGAGAAAAATTTCGACCCGATGTCCACGATCCAACCCAAACGCGACCTGATCCTCGACTGCGCCCGCCAGCTCTTCGCCCGGGAGGGCTTTCACGCCACCGGTGTGGACCGGATTCTGGACCAGGCTGGGGTCGCCAAAATGACCCTCTACAACCACTTCGGGAGCAAGGAACAGCTCATCGTCGAGGTGGTCGATCAGGCCAGCCTGCAGCTGGTCGGCCTCATGGATTCGTGGACCAATGCCTCGGAGGACCCGTTCGAGCAGATCATCCTGCTCTTTGAAGGCTTGGCGGGCTGGTTCGACAGCCCGGATCGCTGCGGCTGCCTCATCCAGGCCGCGGCGGCCGAGTTCTCGGACCCTGGTTCGCCGGTCGGTCAAGCCATCCTGCGCCATCAGGAGCGTGTCCAGGCGTTCCTGACCCGGATCACACGGGCCACCGAGTGCCCGGATGCTTCCGGCCTGGCCGCCCGGATCGGGCTGCTCTTCGCCGGGGCGATGACCGCGGCGAGGATCTGCCGCTGCCGTGAACCCGCCGACGAGGCCAGGAAGGCCGCCGCGATCCTGCTGGAAGACGCCTGCCGCCGGGCCGAACTCGAACTGGAATAGACAAACCTGTCTATCCTTTCACTGCTGAAGACCCACCAGCCCGCTGCAGGGCGAAAGGAGAACCCCATGAGCACCGCCGTCGCCGAACTCAACAGCCAGGGCTTTGACGAGTTCATCAATCAAGACCAGACCGTTCTGGTCGACTTCTGGGCCCCGTGGTGCGGCCCGTGCAAGGCGCTGGCCCCGACCATGGACAAGCTGGGCGAGGCCAACCCCGGGCGCGTCGCCAAGGTGAACATCGACGATGCCCCCGAGATCGCCACGCGGTTCGGCATCGCCTCGATCCCCACCGTGATCGCGTTCCGCAAGGGCGAACCGGCCGAAATGATGGTCGGCATCCGCCCCGAGCAGGCCTACGCGGACGCGCTGGCCGACTGAGCCTACCGGAGCCTCGAAGACCCAACCAAAGCCCGGGGCCCGCCCCCGGGCTTTTTTCGTGTCGATTCCACCGACCAATCCCCTATCCTTGGTTCCGATGGCCAAGGACCCCTACGCGACCCCCGCGATGCAGCAGTGGACCCGCTGCAAGCAGCAGTTCCCTGACTGTGTGCTGTTCTTCCGGATGGGCGACTTCTATGAACTCTTCGGCCCCGACGCCGAGACGATGGGCCGGGCGCTGGGGCTGGCCGTAGTCGACCGGGGCAACGGCATCCCGGTCGCCGGGGTCCCCCACCACCAGAAGACGACCTACCTCCAGCGGGCGCTCGAGCACGGCTTCCGCGTGGCCGTGGTCGATCAGCTCCAGGATCCTAAGGACGCCAAGGGCGTGGTCGAGCGCGGCGTGACGCAGGTCATCACGCCGGGGACGCTCGTCGACGAATCGATGCTCCGCGATGAGCAGTCCGTGACGCTGGCCGCGGTAGCGTTCATTGATGACCAAGCGGTGGGCGCGGCCATGGTCGAGTTGTCCACCGGGCTGTTCGAGGTTCTCGACGCCTCGCCGGGCGAGGTGATCGACGAACTGGCCCGGCGGGGCGTCAAGGAAATCCTCTACGCCGAGCCGAACGCGGGCGAGGCCCCCGAGCGGGTCAAGGGCCTGCTGGCGGCGTTGGGGGCGCAGGGCACGGGGCGGGCGGGCTGGCACTTCCGTTCCGAGGAAGCCCTCGAAGCGATCACCACGCTGTTCGGCGTGGCGACCGTCGACGGGTTCGGCCTGGACGGGTCCGCGGCGAGCACGCGGGCCGCCGGCGCGGTGATCCGCTACCTGCGCGAGACGCAGGCGGTGGACCGGGCGCCGAGCGACGCGACGAGCGGCGGGGAGTTCCAGCGTCAGCGGGTCACGCTGGCGCACCTCCGCCCGCCGCGGACGATCGATCGCGACCGGGCCTGCCGCATCGATTCGACGAGCCTGCGGGCGTTGGAGATCGAGCAGACCATCCGCGACGGGCAGTTGGCCGGGTCGCTGGCGGGGGTGTTCCTGGCCAGCCCGGTGGGCGCGCGGTGCGTGCTGCGCACACCGATGGGCAAGCGGCTGCTGCGATCCTGGCTGAGCACGCCCTCGCGCGACGCGCCGACCATCCGGCGTCGCCACGACGCCGTGGAAGCGCTGGTCAACGGGCGCACGCTGGCCGAGGCGCTCGGCGAGCGCCTCAAGCCCGTGGCCGATGTGGCGCGGATCGCAGGGCGGGTGGCGCTGGGCCGGGCCACGCCGCGGGACCTGGTGGCGCTGGCCGATTCGGTGCTGGCCGCGTCGGAGCTGGCCGAGACGCTCGACCAGGCCGAATCGCTGACCACGATGCGCCGGCGTCTGGAGGACCACGCGGTCGCGCTCAACGCACTTGGGCGGCGCGTCCGCGAGACGCTCGTCGACGACGCGCCGGGCCACCTGCGCGAGGGCGGGGCCGTCCGCGACGGCGTAGACGCCCAGCTCGATGAGGCCCGCGGGCTGGAGAAGGACGCCGGAGCGTGGCTGGCCGATTACCAGGCCCGGCTGATCACCGAGCACGACCTGCCGTCGCTGAAGGTCGGGTACAACTCGGTCTTCGGCTACTACATCGAACTGCCCGCCGCCCAGGCCCGGCGGGCGCCCGATGCGTTCACCCGCAAGCAGACGCTCAAGAACGCCGAGCGGTACATCACGCCGGAACTAAAGACCTTCGAGGACAAGGTCACGACCGCGTCCGCCCGGGCGCTCGAGCGCGAGCGGGTCATCTTCGACGGGCTGTGCGAGCGGGCCCGCCAGCGGGTGCCCGACCTGGTCGAATACGCCGACACCGTGGCCGAACTCGATGTGCTGCTCGGCTTCGCCGACAAGGCGCACCAGCGCGGCTGGGTGCGCCCGGAGATCACAACCGACCGGGAAATCTCGATCCACGCCGGGCGCCATCCGGTGCTCGACGAAACCCTCGGCCAAGCCTTCGTGCCCAACGACTGCGAGCTGGGCATCCCCGACGCACCGGCCAGTCTGGCCCTGATCACCGGGCCGAACATGGCCGGCAAGAGCACCTACATCCGCCAGACGGCCTTGCTGGTCGTGCTGGCCCAGGCCGGTAGTTTCGTCCCGGCGGACCGGGCCGTGGTCGGCGTGTGCGACCGGATCTTCACCCGCGTGGGGGCCGACGACGCGCTGCACCGCGGCCAATCCACCTTCATGGTCGAGATGACCGAGACGGCCAACATCCTCAACAACGCGACCACCGACTCGCTGGTGATCCTCGACGAGATCGGGCGGGGCACCTCGACGCTTGACGGGCTAAGCCTGGCGTGGGCCATCGCCGAGTGCCTGACGGGTGACGAGGACCATCCCGGCCCGCGGACGCTCTTCGCCACGCACTACCACGAGATCACGGAACTGGAAGAGAAACTCGCCCCGCGCGTCCGCAACCTGCATGTGGCCGTGCGCGAGTGGACCACCGACGACGGCAAGCAGGAGATCGTCTTCCTCCACTCGATCCGCCCGGGCAAGGCCGACCAGTCCTACGGCGTGCACGTGGCCGAACTGGCGGGCGTGCCCCGGCCGGTCACCCGGCGGGCCCGGGAGATCCTCGGCGCCCTGTCCGTCCAGCACGCCCGGGTGGACACGGCCCAGGTCCAGGCCCCGAAGAAGTCCCGCGCGTCGGCCCAGATGGGCCTGTTCACCGAGTTCCTGCCCCACCCGGCGGTGGACGAGCTGCTGGAACTCAAGCTCGACGCGATGACGCCGCTGCAGGCGTTCGACGCGCTGCGGAAACTCAAGGATCAGGCGGTGTCGGACGGCTGAACGCCGATCCGCCACGCCGCCCCGCACTCGGGGCACACGGTGCAGCCGTCGGGGTCGGGCTCCAACTCATCCAGCGGGTATGCGCACGCTAGGCATTCGCTGAACCACGCGAGCTGGCCCGCCAGTTTGGACCGGCGACGCCGGATCGCGATCGGATTGACGACGGCGACGGCGATCAGGCCGACCGCGACCACGCCGTACATCGTCTGGTGGCTCGGACCCGACAACGCGGCGGAAGCCGCGCCCGCCGCGAGACCGACGCAGGTCCCCGAGATCACCATGTGATAGATCCAGCTCCGGCCGTTCCGAACGACGCGGGCGTAGTCCCTCCAGAGTTCCTGCCCGGCCGAAAGCCCGGTTCGCATCACGCCAGCGCCGCGTGGGGGCCGGATGGTGCGCGCCTGGCCGCGGTCGTCGCGGATGCGTCCGGGCCGGGATGCTACGCGGTGTTCATGACCCATCGGAAACGGATTCCTGCGAGGCGTCCCGTCGGTCAGGTGCCTTGAACATCCGCCACGCCGCCCCGCACTCGGGGCAGACCACGCAGCCGTCGGGCTCGGGCGGGATGCCGCCCAGACCGTGCACGCAGACCGGGCACAGGTCGTACTCGAGCAGGGCGTCCCGCGCGTGCTCGGGGCTGCGCCAGGCCATGTGGCATGTCATGATCGTCATGGTCAACCCGAAGATGATGAACATGGACAGCAGCATCGCAAGATCAAACCACCCATACCTGAAGTGGATCGTGCCCGACGAGAAGGACACCGTCAAGTAAAGGGACATCAGCGATCCGTACGCCAAGCCGGTCAGCAACCCGATACGGATTGACTGCATCCCGCTGGCCCGACACGCCCGCGGCGCGAGCAGCGATGGGTCAATCCGGGACGCCTTGGACGCCTCCCGGATCTGGCAATACCGCCAGCGTTTCCCCCGCGCATCCGTGATCGAGTTCCAACGCGTTTGCATCACGGGTCGGTCCTTTCACGCATCCGAGTGGTCCGTGGGGCCGGCCCGCCACGCGGCGCCGCACTCGGGGCAGATCACGCAGCCGTCCGGCGCGGGGGGTATCCTGCCGATCCCGTGGGCGCAACTCGGGCAGAGGACGAACCCGAGCATCGCGTCTCGGGCGTGTGCGGTGCTGCGCCAGTTCCGCTGCGAGACTAAGTAACCCATCGGCAGCCCGAAACCGATCAGGTAGATCGGCGTGAGTATGAGCCCGATGCCGAAAGCCGGATCGCCGCTCTGCAGGTACGAAATCGCCGACTGCACCGGGAGCATCATGGCCGCGAAGAGCACACCCATCCCGGCGGCGGCCCGTAGCACATCGGGGCGGTGTGTCGGAGGCGCGATCAGGAACCGATCGATGCCGGATTCCTTAGAAGCCTTGACGATGTCACAGGGCTTCCACCGGCGGCCCCGGTCGTCCTCGATCCAGTCCAAGATCGTCACGAAACCGAGTATCGAGCCGAAGTTTCGGCGACCATGATGGCCTGCCTTTCCGCTCACGCCGTGCCCCTGATCTGGTGATTGAGTTCCATCGGCTACGCTTTCCTGAACCCGTTTCCTCAGGAGGAGTCACCCATGCCCCTGACAGATTATCTCACCCTTGGCCGCTCCGGGCTGCGGGTCTCGCCGTTCTGCCTGGGCACGATGACCTTCGGCGAAGACTGGGGCGCGGTCGGGACCACCATCGAGGAGTCCCGCGATGTGCTCGCCGCCTACCTCGACCGGGGCGGCAACTTCCTCGACTCCGCCAACATCTACACCAAGGGCCATTCCGAGCAGATCATCGGCGATTACTTCATGGAGCACCCCGCCCGGCGCGACCGCGTCGTCATCGCCACCAAGTTCTGCGGCAACATGCACCCCGGCGACCCCAACGGCGGCGGCTCCGGGCGCAAGGCGATCCTCCACCAGGTCCACGGCTCGCTGCGCCGCCTCCAGACCGACCACATCGACCTGCTCTGGTGCCACTTCTGGGACCGGCACACGCCGCTCGAAGAGACCATGCGGACGATGGACGACCTCGTCCGCCAGGGCAAGGTCCGCTACATCGGCTTCTCCGACCATCCCGCGTGGGTGTGCGCCAAGGCCAACGGGCTGGCGGCCCTGCACGGCTGGGAGCCGCTGGCGGCCATCCAGATCGAGTACTCCCTGCTCCAACGCACGCCCGAGGAGGACCTGATCCCGATGGCGATGGACCTGGGCCTGGGCGTCACGCCGTGGTCGCCGCTGCGGGGCGGCGTGCTCAGCGGCAAGTTCCGGCGCGACAGCCGGCCAAAGCACGGCGAGACCCGCGTGGCCGAGAACTCGCCCCACCTCAACGAGCGGACCTACGCGCTGGTCGACGAGCTCGCCGCCATCGGTGAGGAGGTCGGGGCCACCCCGGCCCAGGTCGCGCTCAACTGGGTCCAGACCCGCCCCGGCGTGACCAGCACCATCATCGGGGCCAAGCGGCTCAGCCAGCTCGAGGACAACCTGGCGGCGCTGGACATCACCCTGACCGACGACCACCGCACCCGGCTGGCCGAGAAGAGCGCGTTCGACAAGCACTTCCCGCACAACTTTCTGGACAACATCCATCCCGCAATTCAGAACGGGGCGACGATCAACGCCCAGAAGAGCGAGCCGTGGCCGCTGTCGCCCAAGGATGACTCCGAGCGGCACTGAGTTGAAGAGGTACGCGGAGGTGCAGAGACCACGCGGAGGGCGCAGAGGTTCGGATTTTTAACGCGAAGATCGCGAAGAGCGCGAAGCGTTTCTTGGTGAGATCCTGAATTCAGTGCATGAATCAAAATCGAACTTAAGTACAGGCGTCGGATTCAGTCCTGAGGATGTCCGTGGGACATCTTCGCGTCCTTCGCGATCTTCGCGTTAAAAAGTTCTTCGCTTCAGTTCTCTGCGCCCTCCGCGTGGTCTCTGCACCTCCGCGTACCTCCTGATCCCCTCCTAAACTCGCCCATGCTGGTCCTTGGCATCGAGTCATCCTGTGATGAAACAGCCGCCGCGGTGGTTGAGGGGAAGGGGGGGTTGCGTGTGCGGTCTTCGGTCGTCGCCACGCAGCACGACCTGCACGCCGAGTACGCCGGGGTCGTCCCGGAGATCGCCAGCCGCGCCCATGAGGAGCACATCCTCCCCGTCATCCGCCGAGCCGTGCGTGAAGCCGGCATCGGCCTGGGCGATATCGAGGCCGTGGCGGTCGGGCACCGGCCCGGGCTGGTCGGGTCGCTGCTCGTCGGCCTCTCCGCGGCCAAAGCCCTGGCGTGGTCGCTCGGGGTGCCGCTGGTCGGGGTGGACCATGTGCACGCCCACCTGACGGCCGCCGCGCTCGACGACGAGCCCATCGCGTTTCCCGCCCTCGGTCTGGTCGTCTCCGGCGGGCACACCACGCTGTACGCGATGGCCTCGGACACCGAGCTGACGCGCCTGGGCGCGACCATCGACGACGCCGCGGGCGAGGCGTACGACAAGGTCGCGGCCATCCTCGGCCTGGGCCACCCCGGCGGCCCGCTGGTCGACGGGCTCGCATCCGAGCCGGGCGTGGACGATCGGGCGTTCGATTTCCCGATCGGGCTGATCCGCAAGGACAACCTCAACTTCAGCTTCTCCGGCGTCAAGACCGCCGTGCTCTACGAGGTCAAGGGCCGGCCCGCCCCGCCGACGCTGCCCGGGCGCGACCCGATCGTTCCCCCCGCCCCGCCCCCGATGACGCCCGAACGGATGCGCGACATCGCCGCCAGCTTCCAACGCACCGTCTGCGCCGCCCTGGTGCGCAAGACCGAGGCCGCGTTCGAACACCGCGGCCCGTTCCGCACCATCGTCATCGGCGGCGGCGTCTCGGCCAACTCCCGTCTGCGGCGCGAGATGCAGGAACTGGGCGACCGCCTGCGCGTGCCGGTGCGCGTGCCGCCGATGAAGTACTGCGTGGACAACGCCGCGATGATCGCTGGGCTTGGCGTCCGGCTGCTCGAAACCGGCCGGCGCGACGACCTGACCCTCTCAGCCATCCCCACCACCGCCTGCTGACCCGACCGGGCGCCACTGGTTGACCCGAAGGGCAACCCGTGCCTCGAAGTCCCGGGTGCCACTGGTTGTCGCCAAGGGCAACCAGTGCTTCACCAACCAACCACGGCTTGCAAGCAAGCCGTGGCACCCAAACTCCGGGGTGCCACGGGTTGTCCCGAAGGGCAACCCGTGCCTACACCGCCTGCTCGTGGCGTAACTGGCCGCACGCCGCCGCGATGTCCCGCCCGCGGCTGGCCCGGATGTGGCAGTTGATCCCCCGCTCGCGCAGCACTTGCTGGAACGCCAGCACATCGGGCGTCTGGGGGCGCTCGAAGGGCAGACCCAAGACCTCGTTGTAGCGGATCAGGTTGACATTGGCCCGCAGCCGCCTGCACACGCCGGCCAGCTCGGCCGCGTGCTCGGGCCGGTCGTTGACACCGGCCAGCAGGATGTACTCCAGCGTGATCTCGCGTCCGGTTTTCTCGAACCACTTCCGGCAGGCCGCGACCAGTTGCTCGATCGTCGTGAACTCCGCCCAGGGGATCAGCTTGCGTCGGAGTTCGTCATTCGGGGCGTGCAGCGAGAGGGCCAGCGTGATCGGCAGGTCCAGCTCGTCGGCCAGCTTCTCGATCGCCTTGTGCATGCCCACGGTCGAGACGGTGATCTTGCGGGCGCCGATGCCCATGCCCCACGGGGCCGCCAGCGTGCGCACGGCGTGGACCACAGGCCTGAAGTTCGCCAGCGGTTCGCCCATACCCATGAACACCACATTGCTGATCCGCCCGACCCCCTCCAGGCGTGCCAGCCGCCACACCTGCTCGACGATCCGCCCGGCGGACAGGTTCCCGTCCAGCCCGCCGATGCCGGTGGCGCAGAACTTACAACCAACCGGGCAGCCGACCTGCGACGAGATGCACGCCGTGCGGCGGCTTTTGGAGCGGCCGCCCTCCGGGCGGTCGTCCTCGGTGGCCCGGCTCGCCGAGCCGTCTTCTTCCCCATCAAACGGGATCATCACGCACTCGGTCTGGCGCTCGGTGTTCGAGTAGGGCATCGCGCCCGGCCGACCGTCCGACCCCAGGATCGGCAGGCGCGTGCCGTGGTCAACGGTCGCCTCCGACGCGGGCACCGCGGCCCCTTCGAGCCCGTCGATCCACTCGATGAGCAGCTTCTGCGTCCCGTCGGTCGCGACCTGGTGGGCCACGGCCGGCCCGCTGAGGAAAGTCATCTCCCGTGCGAGCGTCTCGCGGTCGGACCTTGACAGGTTGCTCATCGCCACGGGGTCAGCCACGCCCTTGGCGTACACCCACTCCAGCACCTGCTTGGCCCGGTACTTGGGGAGCCCGCGCTCCTGACTCCAGTCGGCCAGCGTCTCGGGCGTAAAGTCGAAGATGTGATGTCGCGGATGTTCCATCATGTTCCTAAAGGCACGCGGAGTCCGCGGAGCATACTTCCTTACCATCCCTGAGCACAAATAGTTCTCAATTGACACCGAGGTATGCGGGATTGGTCCGGCTTGACTTCATCAGGCTGTCTATTCAGTTGGTCAGCGCGTGTCGCTGGCCCTGAGTAGAGAAAATTGCGCCGCCGATGAGTCATGGCTCAGGGTCATCTACCCGGCGGATTCGGAGAAAAATTGCCGGCGCTGTCTCTCGCATGCTTTGGTCTTCGGAGGAATAAACCACACGGTCCGGTCCCACCATGTAGAGCCTTGTAGGCGTGATCCAATCCGTTGGGGCATGGTCATAGCTCACATATGCCTCCCACCAACCTTGGTCAGGCACATATACAGAGCAATACATCGAACCCTCTCGCCATGCAGACTGGAGGGGAACACGAGCGATTCCGCACTCGTCAGTCCTTGCGTGGCCTGAGTGTGTGCTGAAGAAATCGGCCATCGTTGGCACCCCGGCCTTGACACGGGCTCCCACAATGGGCTGGCCGGCCGCGTCTGCCGCCTTAACATCAATGTATGCAACTGTTCTGCAGCCGGAGAGTACCACAGCGGCGAATGCCAAAATTCCGCCGATGAGCCACTTTGGAACCCTCACCGTTTCGCTCCCGCACTCACGGTCAACGCCACCGCGTTCATCCCATACTCCCCCGCCGTGATCACCGGCGGCTCGACCTTCACCTTGCGGTCCCCCGGGTCGATCCCGTGCGTCTGCATCAGCCGCTTGAGTGTCAAGGGCAGGCCGAACTCCACTGATTCCTCGAACACATCCGCCAGGTGCAGCGTCGCCCCGTGCTTTTCGACGAAATGCCGGCAGATCGCGGACACCAGGTCCTCCGGCGCGCTCGCCCCCGCGGTCAGCAGGATCGTCTCGTCACCCTTGGGATACCACGACGGGTCCAGCTCGTTCACATCGTCGATGCGCACGCCGCGGGTGCCGACATTCTCGGCGATCTCGGTCAGACGCACGGAGTTGGACGAGTTCTGCGATCCGACCACGATCACCAGGTCGCACAGCGGCGCGATCTGACGCACCGCGTGCTGGCGGTTGGTCGTGGCGTAGCAGATGTCCTCGTCCGGGGGCGCTTTGATCCCGGGGAACGCTTTCTTGAGCGCGTCGATGATGACCGCCGCGTCGTCGGTCGAGAGCGTCGTCTGGGTCAGGTAGACGAGCTTGTCCGGGTCCTCGATGGTCAGGCCCGGGATGTCGGCGGGCGATTCGACCACCTGCGTGCGGTCCGGGGCCTCGCCCATGGTCCCGATGATCTCCTGGTGGTCCTTGTGCCCGACCAGCAGGATCTGGAAGCCCTGTCTGGCGTACCGGATCGCCCGGCTGTGAACCTTGGTCACCAGGGGGCAGGTCGCGTCGACCGCCGAGAGGTGCCGCGCCCGGGCCTGCTCGCGGACCGCCGGGCTGACGCCGTGGGCGCTGAACACCACCACGCTGCCCTCGGGGATGGCGTCGATCGTTTCCACAAACTTCACACCCTTGCCGCGGAGCCGGTCGACCACATGCCTGTTGTGCACGATCTCGTGGTAGACATACACCGTCTCGTCCGGCAGGACATCCACCACCTGGTCCACCACATCGATGGCCATGCGGACCCCCGCGCAGAACCCCCTCGGATTGGCCAGCACGATCCGCATTAGCGACGCTCCAGGCGGGCAATTCCCGCACCATCGGCCGACTTCCGCTCGGCCCGACCGGCCCGGCAGGCCGATACGGCAGATACTAGGGAAGCAACCTCCCCGCCATGGCCCGCGATCTGCCCATCCCGCCGCCTTCGTCCGATCACGCTTCGCCCGATGCCGGCGTTTCCGCGGCCCGGGCCGACGCCCGGCGCATCGCCTCGTCCGACCGCGAGAACTTCGTCGTCCTCTCCAAGCTCGTGCCCGAGAACCTCCGCGACGACTTCGCCGCCGTCTACGCCTTCTGCCGCCACACCGACGACCTCGCCGACGAGCACGAGCACACCGAAAAGTCCCGGCGTGAGGCCGCCGCGACCCTGGCCGACGCCCGCGTCCACCTCCACGCCGCCTGCGACAACCTCAAGGCCCCGGGTCTCTACCTCAACCTGGCCCGAACCATCCACAAGCACCGCATCCCCCTCAAACTCTTCGACGACCTGCTCAACGCCTTCGAGCAGGACCAGCGGGTCCTGTCCTACGACACCTGGGACCGGCTGCTCGACTACTGCCGGCGTTCCGCGGACCCCGTCGGGCGCATCGTCCTGATCCTCGGCGGGCACCGGCCCTCGGCCGAAGACCCCGCCTCGGCCCCGCTCGAAGCCCTCTCGGACAAGGTCTGCACCGGGCTGCAACTGGCCAACTTCTGGCAGGACGCCCGCTCGGACCTGCTCGACCGCCACCGTGTCTACATGCCCACCGAGGACACCCGCCTGACCCCCGATCAGCTCCGGGGCCTGGCCGAGCGTGAGGGAAACACGGATGCCGAAGTCCGATTTTCCTCAGCCCTCCGGCCCCTCGTCCGACGCACCCGGACCCTGTTCGACGAGGCAGGAAATCTCCACGAACAGGTCCATCCATCCATCGCCGCCCCTGTCTGGTTGTTCCACCGCGCCGGCATCCGCCTGCTCGACAAAGTCGAATCGATCGGATACACCACCCTCTGGCAGCGTCCGCGCATCACCAAGGCCGACCGGGTCAAGATGCTCGCCAAAGCTTGGTGGATCGCCAGGAAGGCCGGGGCATGAGCACACGCATCACCGGGACGACACAACCCTTGACGGCCGACGACCCGGTGCTGCGTGAATCACACGCCCACTGCGCCGAGGTCACCCGCTCGAACGCCAAGAACTTCTACCACGGCCTGCGCCTTGCCCGCGCCGAGCACCGCCGTGCCCTCTACGCCGTCTACGCCTGGATGCGGGCCGCCGACGACATCGCCGACCGCCCGGCCCCCATTGCTGACCGGCTCGATGCGCTGGCCGAACTGGAAGCGGAAACCCACGCCCTCTTCGACGCCGAGCCCGTCCGGCCCGACGGCTTCTGGCCCGCGCTGGCCGACAGCGTCGCCCGGTTCCCGATCGAGCGGATCCAGTTCACCCGTCTGATCGAGGGGATGCGCTGGGACCTGGAGGTCGGCTCCTGCCGGGACGAGGGCGACCTGACCCGCTACTGCGCCCGGGTGGCCTCCACCGTCGGGCTGATCTGCACCGCCATCTGGGGCGTGCGCAGCCCCGACGCGAAGGACGAGGCCCGGCGACTGGCCTACCTCCGCGGCCAGGCCTTCCAACTGACCAATATCCTCCGCGACCTGCGCGAGGATCTCACCGCCGAGCAGCCCCGCTCGTACCTGCCCGCCGAGTCCTACGCCGCCTTCGGCATCACCCCGCAGACCCTGCTGGCGTGGTCCGACCCCGACGCGTGCCAGGCCTTCATGCGCCACTGGATCGACCGGGCCCGGCTCGAGTACCGGCGCAGCCGCAACTACGAGCTGACCATCGCCCCGGCCGGCCTGGCCGCGAGCAGCGCGATGCGCGACATCTACCGCGAGTTGCTCGAGCAGATCGCCCGCGACCCCCGCGCCGCCCTCCAGGCCCGGGTTTCAGTCCCGACCTCCCGCAAGGTCGTCCTCGCACTCAAGACCGCGCGATCATTCGGTCTATGACCACCGACCCCGAATGGGACGCCGCCGTCGTCGGCGGCGGGCTGGCCGGCATCGCCGCCGCCCTGACCCTGGCCGACCACGGCCGGCGCGTAGTTTTGCTCGAACAGACCCGACGCCTCGGCGGACGGGCTTCGTCCTTCGTCGACCCGACCACCGGCGAAGAGCTCGACAACTGCCAGCATGTCGTCATGGGATGCTGCACCAACTACCGCGCCCTGATCGACCGGCTCGGCATGGCCGACGCGTTCGCCTGGAGCCGCGACCAATGGTGGGTCTCCGCCGGCGGGCGCACCGACCGCATCGCGCCCGGCCTGCTGCCCGCGCCGGCCCACCACGCCGGATCGTTCCTGCGGGCCTCGTTCCTGACCGCGGGCGACAAACTTGGGATCGCCCGGGCCATGGCCCGGCTCGCACGCGTCGACCCGGGCGCGTGGCGTGACCGGTCCTTCGCCGAGTTCCTGGCGGACACCGGCCAGACCCGGCGGGCCGTCGCCCGGTTCTGGCGCCCGGTGGTCGTCTCGGCCTGCAACGCCGAGCCCGAGCACGCCGGGGCCGACCTGGCGATGAAGGTCTTCCGCGAGGGCCTGATGGCGGGGGCCGAGGCCGGTTCCATCGGCGTGCCCCGCGTCCCGCTCGCCCGGCTCTACGAGGGCGTCCCCGGGCTGCTCGAACGGCACGGCTCGTCCGTCCGCTTCGGCGCGTTCGCCACACGCATCCACCCCGGCCCCCCCGCCACCATCGAGCTGCGCGACGCCGAGCCGGTCCGCGCCGAACGGGTGATCCTCGCCCTGCCCTTCGAGCGGGTCGCGTCCGTGCTCGATCCATCATTCCACGACCCCCGCGTCGAGGCCCTGTCCGGCCTGGCCCACTCGCCCATCCTCGGCGTGCATCTGCGGCTGGACCGGCCCGTGCTGCCCACGCCGCACGCCGTGCTGGTCGACCGGCCCACGCAGTGGCTGTTCCGCAAGGACGACGACGGCCGCGCGGTCCACGCGGTGGTCTCCGCCGCCGACGATTGGACCGCGCTGCCGGACGAGGCGATCACCGCCCGCGTCGTCGAGGACCTGCGCGCCTGCTACCCCGACGCCGGCCCGTTCACCGTTGAGTGGTCCCGCCCGGTGCGGTCCAAGCGGGCGACCTTCCTCGCACGCCCCGGCGTCCACGCCCACCGGCCGCCGGTCGCGGCGTCAGACAGCCCCCTGCTGCTCGCCGGCGACTACACCGACACCGGCTGGCCCGCGACGATGGAGGGCGCGGTGCGCTCCGGCATCGCGGCCGCCGCGGCGGTGCTGGGGCGCGACCCCGCGACTATGCTCACACCGGACCTGCCCTTCGCCCCGCTCGCCTCGGCGGTGATGCGCCGGAGGGCATGATGACACACGGGTGGAACCCATGCTGTTCGACGACTTCCGACGCCTTCTCGCGGGCGCCGCGCTGCTGGCCGCGGGCCTGCTGACCGGGCCGGCCGCCCACGCCGGCGCGACCGAGCCGTTCACCGACGAGGACATCAAGCGGACCGAGGCGGAAGTCGCCTCGATGGACTCCCTGCGCCGCTTCGGCATCGCCGAGGCCCCGGCCAGGACCGAGGGCGCCCTCCGCATCGCCACCTACAACCTCATGAACCTCTTCACCGAGGACGACGCCGGGGAAAACGCCGAGCCCAAGCCCCTGCACGAACTGGTCGCCGTCGCGCGGGCCATCCGCGCGATCGACGCGGACATCCTGCTGCTCCAGGAGGTCGGCTCGCTCGGCTCGCTCGAATGGTTCCGCGACCGGTTCCTCGACGGCATGGGCTACGACCACGCCGCCGCGCCCGACGCCGGGGACCTCCGCGGCATCCGCCAGGCGGTCCTCTCCCGCCACCCGATCACCGACACCCAGGTCTGGCCGGGCAAGGAGCTGGGGGGCGTTCACCCCGAACTTTATGGCACGCAGCCGAACTGGCACGCCGGGGAACCGGTCGCGTTCCGCCGGTCCCCGCTGCGGGCGGACATCGCCATTCCCGACCCGGAAACAGGGGAAGAGGCAACCCGGATCATCACCTTCTTCGTGGTGCATCACAAGGCCGGGCGGTTCAGCGCGTATTGGCGGGAGGCCGAGGCCAAGGCCCTGCTGAAACTTGTTGAGGAAGTCGCCGAGGCCCACCCGGAGCGGCCGGTGTTCATCGCGGGCGATTTCAACGCGTTGGCGACGGACGAATCGGTCCGGACCTACCTGCGAGCGGGTTTTCACGATATCTTCGCAGAGCATCCGCGGGACAACCGGGTCGTGTCCCACGAGTCCGGCCGCCGGATCGACATGATCCTGGCCAACCGGGCCGCCTTGCCGCAAGTTCTTTCCGAGAAAGCCTTTGTGCTCGGCACCGCCGCCCGGCCCGAGGGGATCAACTGGCGGGACCTGCCCACCCTGCCCGGGCTGGCGTCGGACCACTACCCCGTGGTGGTGGAGAAATCCCTCAGGCCGATCCGCCCAACCGGCGGTTCTTCGCCGTGAACGATTCCTCATCCCGGGCCGCAGCGTGTACAATAACTTGAATCTTTTTGGCCCGGATCTCGCCGCGGCGGAGAACAGGAAACGACCCCCATGGGTGAAGCAAAGCCTTGGCAGATCATTCTGGTGGTAGTGGCCCTTGGTGTGCTCGGGTTTTCGGTGTGGCGGTCCATGAACTCGGGCAAGCCGGAACTGACACGAAGCGTCATGCTCGCGGATGTCGCCACTGGGGATCTGTTCGAATTGTCCTTGGCCGGTCGACGGGCGGCGGTCTATCCCGAGATCCATCCGGACACCGGCGAGCGCACGCTGATGCCCGTCAAGCAGGAAGAGGACGGCACCTGGAAGTTGCTGGAATATACCTTTCCCGCACTGCAGGATGTCTCCGTTGAAGCCCCCGCCGTCGATATGACTACACGGACCGTAAATGTCAATCAGAGCCGGCCCCGCCGCATCCGGCTGTAAACCAGCCGATCAGAGGAACCGATCATGCAGTCCCATCGCACACGCCATCCGAGAGGCCACGCCTTCACCCTGATCGAGCTGCTGGTGGTCATCGCCATCATCGCCCTGCTCATCGGTATTCTGCTGCCCGCCATCGGCGCCGCGCGGAACACCGCCCGCACCGTGGTCTGCCAGACCACCATGCGCGGCATTGCCCAGCTCCAGACCCAGTACACGCTGGACAACAGGGACTATTTCGCTTCGCCGAACACCTCTTCCCTCCAGTACCGGATCCTCCGTCCCGGACGCCCCGGCAACGCGCCAGCCGGGACCCAACTGCTCTTTGACACCACTTCCACCACTCCAACCTCCATTATGGACTGGATGAGCCCGCTGCTTGGCGACACGCTTAATCTTTCTCCAAATCGTGCTCGCCGGACCTATCAACTTTTTAACAACTTCGGCTGTGCCGCAGCCACTGTATTCAACGACAATATTTACCGACCATTCAGTGCCCCGGATGGCCAGCAGTTTGTGGATATCAACAACACGGAGGGGTATCGCCAGGTCAGCTACCTCGCGCCGACATCCTTCTATTACAATCCCAACGGCACGCCAATATCCGTGACGCAGGGCAGCGGCCTCAACATCACAATCACAGGGTACAGTGTCGACCTCGGCAATGGTGCTATTCCGGATCGGAGCTATCGCCAGCAGATCACACGCATTGGTGTCTCGCCGGGCAGCAAGGTCATGTTTTCTGACGGCACCCGCTTCGCCAGCATCCAGCTCGGCCTGGATTTTGACCCGAATGTGAACCCCGGTAGGTTTGGCTCCTTCACGGAAAGCAATCCGATCGTGCATGGCTCCACCGCGTACGGTCGACAGCCATTCTCATCTAACGATGTCCAGACCCCGGCCAACTATCAGCTCTCCTTCCGCCACCAGGAGCGGATGAACATCGCCCAGTGGGACGGCAGCGTGGTGACCATCACGCAGCAAGAGGCCTACACCAACCCCAACCGCTGGTGGCCCAGCGGCAGCCGCTGGACCGACAACGGTGTCACCCCCGAATCCCGCGAGTTCATGATCGAGCAGCAGGGCAACCGCACCGACGCCCGGATCCACTGAGCACCCTTCCGCAACCCGGTTTCAGACCACCAAGCGACCCTCGGGCCGCTTGTTTCTTTTCCTATTTTCACACCCAACCCAACCAGGACCCTCAAACGCGGTTTGTCAAACAATCCGATAACACAAAGTATGTATCACCAAACCTTTACATCAATCCGTTGGAGTCTCAGGCATCCTCGGCTATCCTGTATGTCAGAGTGAGAGGCGAATCCGGCCGTCGGCCCGCGGAAGTTCCTGACCCATCAGGCCGCTGTCGCCGCCCGGACCCGTCCAGTGAGATCCTTCCTTGAGCCCTGGAGAGATGAACATGAAGAACGCACTTGCTATCGCCCTCGTCGCCGGCATGACCACCGCCGCTTCCGCGGAGGTCATCACGAGCTGGGTCACCTTCGGCCAGCCCGGCAACCAGGTGTCCACCCCCGTCGGCACCCAGGCCGACAATGTCACCGGCATCGAGCTGACCCGCGGCCCCGGCCTGAACGCCACCGCCGCCAACAACTCCTTCAGCTCCTCCGGCTGGACGACCGACCAGGCCCAGGACTATTACTCCTTCGGCTTCACGGTCGACAGCGGCTTTGAGGTCAACCTGGACACCTTCTGGGTGGGCACCCGCTCGTCCGGCACCGGCCCGGGCTTCCTCGGCCTGTACTACTCCGGTGACGGCTTCACCGGCCTGCTGCACACCTTCGTGCAGGACGGCACCAACTTCAACAACTCCATCGTCGACCTGTCCGGCCTGACCGGCCTGACCGGCACCGTCGAGTTCCGCATCGCCATGCTCAACGACATCTCCGCCAACGGCGGCACTGTCGGCGCCGGCGGTACCTTCCGCGTCGGTGACCACTTCGCCGACGGCAACTTCACCGAGATGCGTTTCGAGGGCACGGTCATCCCCGCCCCCGGCGCCCTCGCCCTGATCGGCCTCGGCGGCCTCGTCGCCGGTCGCCGCCGCCGCTGATCCCAGCGGTGCCCGGCGGCTTCCAGCCGGACGGCATCATGCCAACCAAACAAGCCCGCCGGTCCCAGCGACCGGCGGGCTTTGTCGTTTCCTTCGGCGCCGGCCGCACAAGCCGCGCCTGGAAAGAAGCGGCCCCCCGTTGCAGAGCGTCCCCGCGCGTTGGCGAGATCCGCACCGATCCGTGCTGGACATAGTTCGTGCCGGGTGTGACATGAACCCGCTTTGGTGCTGGGTGTGACGGTGCGGCGCCGTGCTCTTCGCTTCGGGGAGCACGCTTCGGGGCCTGGATCTGCGATTCCAAACAGCTGCGGACGCCGTGGCTGTACTTTCGCTCGTCACCCGCGTCGGTGTCGCAGCGTGCGAGGGGCCGCTCCTTTCCAGTCGCGGCTTGTTCAGGACGCGACGCCCGGCGCGTGCTCTACGAAGACGAAGAGCACGGCACCGGTCACGCCCGGTCCTCACCCAGCCGACGCTCGATCCGCAGGATCGCGTCCCGGATCTCGACCAGCACCGCGGCCTCGTCGATCTCGGTCTCGGCCCCGTCCGGACCCGTCGACGCCGAGGACCGACGCCCCGACGACCGGTTCTCCAGCCGGTCGCGCTGGTCGAGCACCGCCTTGCGGAAGCCCGGCGTGTCGACGATGCCCACCACCCGCAGCAGCCCCCCCGCCCCCACCGTCTGCCCCGCGGTCTCGATCCGCAGGCCCCACAGCCCGAACTTGCGCATCAGCGGGCCCTGGTACATGTGCAGGTCCGTGATCTTGCCCAGCGGGACCGTGCTCTCGACCCGGTTGACGATGCCCTTCTTCAGCTCCAGCGTGTGCTCGGTCAGCACGCAGCTGAGCCGGTCGAGGTAGACCTGGATGATCTTGAACCCGACGATGAGCACGACCGGGATCAGCACGATCCCGATCAGCGTCACCACGCAGATCAGCAGCGAGCCGATGATGAAGTACTTCTTGACGGCCGGGTCGAAGGCCGCCTCGCGCAGGACGCGGTGATCGGGCATGGAATCTCCTCATTCACTGCTCGGAGGAAACACACCCCGATTCCGGACACTCACTCGCCGGGAATATAGCTGATCGCCCCTTCCATCGGGCTGCTGGCGGTGGCGTAGAGCTTCTTGTCGATCCGCCCGGCCAGGTAGCTCTGGCGGCCCGCCTCGCAGGCCTTGCGCATGGCGTGGGCCATCATGACCGGGTGCTTGGCGTGGGCGACGGCGGTGTTGAGCAGCACGCCGTCGGCGCCCAGCTCCATGGCGTCGGCCACATCGCTGGCCGCCCCCACGCCCGCGTCGACGATGACGGGGTAGCCCGGGTCGTGCTCCTTGAGGGCCTCGAGGCAGAGGACGATGTTGTTGGGGTTGAGCACGCCCTGGCCCGAGCCGATGGGCGAGCCGGCGGGCATGACCGACGCCGCCCCGGCGTCCTTGATCCGCCTGGCCACGATCGGGTCGTCCGAGCTGTAGCAGAGCACCTCGAAGCCGTCATTGACCAGGGTCTCGACGGCCTCGACGGTGCCGATGGGGTCGGGCAGCAGGGTCCGCTTGTCGCCGAGGACCTCGAGTTTCACCCAGCTCGCGCCGGGGTTGCCCAGCTGTTCGAGGAGGTCGCGCCCCAGCCGGGCGACGCGGACGGCGTCCTCGGCCGTGAAGCACCCGGCGGTGTTCGGCAGGATGGTGTACCGGGACAGGTCCAGGTACTCGAGCAGGCTCTTGCCCTCGGCGTTGAACAGGCGTTCGCGGCGGACGGCCACGGTGATCACCTCGGACCCCGAGGCGTCCAGGGCATCGCGCATCGTCTCCATCGAGGCGTATTTGCCCGTGCCGACGAATAGGCGGCTGGCGAAGGTCCGCCCGGCGATCGTCAGCGGCGAAAGGCCCGGTTCGGCCACGGCTTTGGGGGGGGTCTGGGACGCGATCTGGCTCATGCCCGATCATAGGGAGCGGCGGGCCACGCCCCGGAGCGATACCCTTCCTCAGTCCCCCGGAAGGAGACCCGATGCCCGCCCGATGCCCGATGCTGCTGCTCTGCCTGGCCGCCCTGACCGCCCCGATCGCCCTGACCGGCTGCGCCAGCACCACCATCAAGCTCAAGGAGGCCTTCGGCATCGCCAAGCGCGAGCAGCTCGTCTCCGAGGTCGGCCAGGCCCGCGACGCCCAGGAACAGGCCCGCGAGCAGTTCGCAACGACCCTTGACGAGTTCAAGGCCCTGACCGGCTACGACGGCGGGGAGTTGGAGCGGGCCTACCGGCGGCTGTCGAACCAGGCCGACCGCAGCCGCACCCGGGCGGACGCCGTCAGCCGCCGGATCGAGTCGGTCGAGCGGATCGCCAACGCGATGTTCCGCGAGTGGGATCAGGAACTGAAGGAGTACAGCTCGGACACCCTTCGCGCGGCCAGCGCCGAGCAGCTTGCGCTCACGCGGGATCGCTACCAGCAGATGCTCGGGGCGATGAAGTCGGCCGAGGCCCGGATGGGCCCGGTGCTGGCGGCCTTCGACGACCAGGTGCTGTTCCTCAAGCACAACCTCAACGCCCGGGCGATCGCATCGCTCCAGACCAGCGTGGGCGAGCTGGAAACCGAGATCCAGCAGCTCATCGACGAGATGAACACCTCGATCGACGAGGCCAACGCGTTCATCCAGGGGATGGACACCTGACGATCGGACCCGGCCGGTTCAGTTCCAGCTCATGCCCTTGGGCCAGTCGTCGACGCTCTGGCTCTGCGCGGCCCGGATCGTCTCGGCGAGCCGCCCGAGTTCCCGCCCGAGCAGGCGGGTGCGTGTTTCGGGGTTCGACTCGGCCAGCATGCGGTACCGCGTGTCCCGCCCGGTGACCAGGGTAAAGCCGATCACATCGAGCAGCACCGGCGTGGGGATGGCGTCGTTGCGGACATACTGGAGCACCTGCTCGGCGATCCGCAGGCGTGACAGCGGCCCCTGCTCCAGGGCGTCGTCGACCCAGACCCGCAGACGCTCCATGCTCTCGTTGGCCCCCAGCGTGGGCTGGTCATCGCCGAAGGGCTCAAGCACGGCACGCCGATACAGGCAGCCCTCCTCGGGCGGCAGCTCCTCGGCGATCCGCGCCCGGCACAGGCCGTGGAGCACGATGTTGTACCGCCCGTCCGGCAGGCGCTCGTGCGTGACGATCTGGCCGATGCACACCACCGGACGCACGGCCGGGCGGGCGTGAGGATCCTTGGGACGGCCGTGGTCCAGCGTGGCGATGGCGATCTGGCCCGCGCCGTCGAGTTCGTTGTCCACCATCTGGCGGTAACGCGGCTCGAAGATGTGCAACGGCATGGGCTGCTGGGGCAGCAGCACCACATCCAGCGGGAAGATCGCCGCCGGCCTGCCGAAGTTCACCCGGACCGATTCCGCCCCGTCCATGCGGAACAATACGCCCGGGGCGTCGGTGTACGATGGACCATGATCGATCCCGCGTTTCTCCGTGCCAAGTTCGAGCAGGCAACTTCCTACGAGGACTATGTCAAGGTGGGCAAACTGGACCACCAGAAAGCTTGGGCGGATTTCCGCGCCCGGGCCGGCCTGATCCCGGCCCAGGCGACGCTGGCCGCGGGTTTCACGCGTCGGATGCCGGTGCTGGTGGTGTCCGGCACCTGGTGCGGCGACTGCGTGCAGCAGGTGCCCTTCGTGGATGCGATCGCCGTCGCCGCCCCGGGGATGGAGGCCCGCTACCTCGACCGGGACGAGCACCCGGACCTGGCCGAGCGGGTGATGCTCTGCGGCGGGCTCCGGGTTCCGGTCGTGCTGATCCTCAATGAGGATTTTGACATCCTCTCGGTGGAAGGGGACCGTTCGCTGGCCCGCTACCGCGCCTTGGCGGCCCGCCAGCTCGGGGCGTCGTGCCCCCTGCCAGGGGCGCCGGTTCCGGACGACGAGGTGGCCGCCACCCGGCAGGACTGGCTCGACGCTTTTGAGCGGGCCCACCTCATGGCCCGGATGAGCACCAAGCTCCGGGCCCGGCACGGGGATTGACCCGGGCGGACACTGGCGGCATCCCTATCATTTCTTTCCGCATGCCCAACCCCACCGAACGACAGAACATCCAGGTCCGCTCCGAGCGCACGGTGCTGGCGGCTCTCCGCCTGCCCGAGTCCGTCTTCGACCCCCGCGACCCCTTCGGGGAGCTGCGCGAGCTGGCCGAGCAGGCCGGGGCCACCGTCGTCGGCGAGCTCGAGCAGCGGCGCGACCGGCCGGAGCCGGGCACCTACATGGGCAAGGGCAAGGTCGAGGAACTCAAGGCCCTGTGCGACGCGCTCGACGCGACGACGGTCATCTTCGATCACGAGCTGAGCCCCAAGCAGATCGCCACCATCGAGAAGATCGTCGGTCGGAAGATCCTCGATCGCTCTGAGCTGATCCTGGACATCTTCGCCGGGCGTGCGACGAGCCACGAGGCCCAGCTCCAGGTCGAGCTGGCCCAGCTCGAGTACACCTACCCCCGGCTGCGCGCGATGTGGAGCCACCTGGAACGCATCAGCGCCGGCGCGGCCTCCGGCGGCGTGGGCACCCGCGGGCCGGGCGAGCAGCAGCTCGAGATCGACCGGCGTCTGGTGCAGCGGCGCAAGATCCAGCTCCAGCGTGAGCTCGCCGAGATCCAGGACCGCAAGCGCCGCGCCGTTCGCCAGCGCAACATCGACAACGACACGGTCGGTCTCGTCGGCTACACCAACGCCGGCAAGAGCACCCTGTTTAACACGATGACCGAGGGCGGGGCCTACGCCGACGACCGGGTCTTCGCCACGCTCTCGACCCGCACACGCCGCTGGGATCTCGGGGGCGGGGTCAACTGCATGCTCTCCGATACGGTCGGCTTCGTCCGCGAACTGCCCCACCACCTCGTGGCCTCGTTCCGCGCCACGCTGGAAGAAGCGACCCACGCGGATCTGCTGATCGTGGTCCTCGACGTCTCCGACCCCTCCGTCGAGATGCACCACGACACGGTCATGCGCACGCTCGAGGAACTCTTCGAGGATGTCGAGAAACGCGAATCACGGGACAAGGACGCGCCGCCCTACGAGCGTCCCGAGCTGATCACGATCCTCAACAAGGCCGACCGGCTGGGGGACAACCGTGATGTGCTCTACTGGCAGGCCCGCATCCCGGGGTCGATCCCGCTCTGCGCCCTGCCCCCGGGCCCAGACCGGCCCGAGCCGGTCGGCCAGACCGAGCTGACGGAACGCATCCGGGCCTTCGTCATCGGCCCGATCCGTGAGCTGGATCTCTCCCTGCCCATGGCCGACGCCAAGACCATCGACATCATCGAGCGTCGCTGCGAAATCCTCGACCGCCGGTATGAGGGGGATCGGGCGATCCTCCGCGCCAGGCTCGGGGCACGCCAGCTCAACCGCCTCCGCTCCCTCGCGGCCGATCTTGAGGCCTACACCCCCGATGGCGAGCGCCTCGAGCGGGAAACCACCAAGGCGGGGTGGCGTCGCTGAGGCCGCCGGCCGAGAATCCAGGAATACCGGAACTCGGCGTAGGTGTTGTTCGTACTGGATATATTCGGTACACTGCCCACGGCGGCAGACCGAATCTTCCGGGCCCGACGCCGCTCGACGAGCACGGCTCGGGCCGGATCACCACACGGCCGCGCAACCCGGCTCAACGGAGTAAACCATGCGCCGAATCACGACACTGACGATCCTCGCCGCCGCCGGGCTGGCGGCCCTGCCGCCCGCGATGCACATCGCGAGCGCGTCCGCCGCGACGGCCGACGACCCGGCCATCCGCGGCGCCAAGGCCTCGACGCTCCGTGCCCTGTCGACCCGGGTCACGCTCGATGTGCGGGACCAGCCTGTGTCGGACATCTTCGACTTCATCGGCCGCGTCACCGGCGCGGAGCTTGAGCCCATCTACCTGGATGACGATTCGTTCGATGGCATCAACCCCGAAACGACGATCACGATCCGCGCCAACAACATGCCCGCCCTCTCGCTGCTTGAGCGTGTGCTGGCCCGGGTGGAGCAGGCCGAGCGCCCCGCCAGCTCGTACACCTGGCAGTTCACCGACACCGGCTCGATCGAGTTCGGACCCAAGTCCATTCTCAACCGCCACCAGCACATCGAGTTGTATGACATCTCGGACCTGATGTTCATCGTGCCGCGCTTCGATCAGGCGCCCGAGTTCGATCTGTCCAGCGCGTTGCAAAGCTCGCAGGGCGGCGGCGGCAGCAGCCCGTTCCAGGGATCGCAGCAGCAGATCGACGACACTCCCGCCGACGAGCGCATCTCCGCGCTGGTCAATCTGATCGAAACCACGGTCGAGCCCGATCAGTGGGTCGGCGCCGGCGGCGACGGCGCGTCGATCAGCTTCTTCGGAAACTCGCTGGTCGTGACCGCGCCGGACTACGTTCACCGGCAGATCAACGGCTATGACTTCTGGCCCTCGCGGCTGCAGCAACTCCGCCGCGTCGACGGACGGTGGGAAGTGCGCATCCGCCCCGAGACCCAGCCGCGCCGGCGAGCCCCCTGAGCCCGACCGGCTCTCCTCGCCTCGCCCGCTGTATACCGGATCTATCATGCATCGATGACCGCGCCGCGGCATCCCCCGTGCGGAACCTGCCGGAGGACACGCCCAGCATGATCGATCCGAACCCGCCAACGGGTGCAATCCAAACAGCTTATCAGCAGGCCCGCCAGCGAGCCTCGGACCTGCTCTCGTCCGGCCAGCGTGAGCTGGCGGTGGTTCTGCTGCGTGATCTGATGAAGCAGCAACCCAAGGATGTGCTGGTCCTGCGGATGCTTGGCGTGGCCCTCCAGGGCAGCGAGGAAATGGCGGTCAAGAGCAAGGAGCCCGAATCGGTCCGCCTGCTCCGATTCGCGTCCCAGCTCTCGCCCGGCGATCCGGAGTTGCTGGTCGATCTGGCCGCCTCGCTTCGCGCCGCCGGGCGGATACGCGAAGCCTTCGGAGCGGTCGACAAGGCCCTCGCGGCCGACCCGGCCCACGCCCGCGCGATCATGTACAAGTCACGCCTGCTCCAGAGCACCAACCGCATCGAGCAGGCCATCGAGCTGATCTCCGAACGACGCAAGCACGACCCCGACCCCATGCTCGCCGTGGGCTACGCCGACCTGTGCCTGCACCAGAAGCGGCACGAGGACGGCATCCGGGCGATCAGGCCGCTCTTCGACGACATCACCGCCCCGGTCGCCCGCCGGATCGAGGCCGCGTTCCTGCTCGGCCACCTGCACGACGCCATCGGCGACTACGACACGGCCTTCGAGTACTACCAGACCGGCAACACGATGATCGGGGTCGAGCCGGCCTCGGACTTCGTGAACCACATCGAGATGTGGACGCGAGAACGCATCGAGGCCGTCCCTAGGGCGCAGGTCGACACATCCCGCGCCGTGCTCGTCATCGGGATGCCCCGCTCCGGCACGACGCTGACGGAGATGATCCTCGCCGCCCACCCCAGGGTTTCCGGGATCGGCGAGAGCACGCTGATCAACAGGCTGGCCCACCGCAATCCGATCGACAAGCTCGCCGACAAGCAACTGATCGACGCGTACGCCCGCGAGTATCTGGAGATGCTCGACCGCCAGAACGCGGACCCGCAAGCGGTTCGTGTGGTCGACAAGATGCCGGAGAACTACATCCACCTGTCCATGATCTCGCGCATGCTCCCAGACGCCAGGATCATCCACTGCAAACGCGACGCCCGGGACACCTGCCTGTCCATTTTCTTCCAGCAGTTCGGCCCATGGATCAAGTACGCCCGCAGCCTGGAAACGATCGCCGAGCAGTACCTCGGCTACCTGCGGCTGATGGACCACTGGCGGGACACGCTCGATCTGGACATCCATGAATCGGTCTACGAGCAGCTCACCGCAGAGCCCGAGCCCCGTGTCCGCGCGCTGCTCGAGCACATCCGCGTCGGGTTCGACCCGGCCTGCCTCGAGCCCCACAAGACCAGGCGGGCCGTCAACACCGCCAGCATCGCCCAGGTCCGCCGCCCGATCTACAAGTCCAGCCGCCGGCGGTGGAAGAACTACGAGAAGCACATCGGGCCGCTCCTCGAACGGCTCGAAGGGGTGTGATATGCTCCGAGGCGGGGACATCGCGAGGCAGCCCATGAAGACGCCATCCAGGACCGCCTCCCGCGCCGCACGGCTCGGCGTGCCGGCCGCCGCCTTGCTTCTGGGCGCGTGCGTCCACAACCCCTCCCCGGACCCCAACCCGCTGCCCGACGCCCGCCCGATCGCCGAGGCGGTCCGCCAGGCCCAGAAGGACTGGCCCTGGATCGCCGGCACGGTCTGGGAGCTGGCCGCCATCGACGGCCGCCCGCCCATCGAGGGGGTCCGCGTCTGGATCTCCTTCAAGCCCGACGAGACCTGGGTCACCGGCTCGACCGGATGCAACCGGTTCACCGGGGGCTACATCCGGCGCGGCCAGAACGGGCTCCGCGTGCGGTCGCTGGCGGTCACCGAGCGTTTCTGCTCTGCGCCCCAGGGGATCATGCAGCAGGAGGCCCGCTTCCTCCACCTGCTCGGCGAGGCCATCGGGTACCACGCCACCGCCGAGTGGTTCCACCTGATCGACGACGAGGACCGGGTCATACTCAGCTTCAGCGCGGCCCGCGGCGAACCCTGACCCGACGCCGGTCGTCTCATACGATCACCGGGGCTCCCGCCCCCCCGGAGGGATCCGCATGCCACGAGCCAGCCGCAGCCTCATCGTCATTCTCGGGATCGCCGTCATCGGTTCGACCATCGCGGTCGCGACCAACGCCGCCCGGGACCCCTACTCGTTCTTCGATCCCATCGTCGAGGTTCGGATGCTCATCAGGGAGCACTTCGTCGAGGAAGTCGATGACCGTCAGATGCTGCACGGCGCGATCGAGGGCATGATCGGCGTGCTCGGCGACGACTACACCGAGTTCGTCCCGGCCGAGGACACCGCCGAGTTCGCCAAGAGCCTCACCGGCGAGTATGTCGGCATCGGCGCCGAGGTCGGCATGCGCGACGGCTGGTTCACCATCATCACCCCGCTGGACGATTCCCCGGCCTGGCGGGCCGGCGTCATGGCCGACGACCGCGTCATCGCCATCGACGGCGAATCCACCGAAGGCCTGACCGTCACCACCTGCATCGACAAGCTCATGGGCGAGCCCGGCACCGATGTGACCATCACCGTGGTCCGGGCCGGCGCTGAAACCCTGGACATCACCATCACACGCCAGCCGATCCGCGTCCGGCCGGTCCGCGGCCTGTTCCGCGCTGACGCCGGCGAGGGCGAGTGGCGGTTCATCCTCGACCCCGAACACGCCATCGCCTATGTCCGGCTCAGCCAGTTCACCCCACGCTCCGGCCAGGAGGTGCGCCGCGCCATCGAGACCGCAACCGAGCAGGCCGGCGGCACGCTCGGCGCGCTCATCCTCGACCTGCGATTCAACCCCGGCGGCGTGATGGAACAGGCGGTCGAGGTCGCGGACCTGTTCCTCAGCGAGGGCGTCATCGTCTCGTCCAAGGGCCGCACCGGCCGCAACCGCGTCGAACGGGCCAGACGGTCCGGCACGCTGCCGGACTTCCCGATGGTCGTGCTGGTCAACGCCCAGAGCGCCAGCGCCTCCGAGATCGTCTCCGGCACGCTCGGCGAGCACGACCGGGCCGTCGTCCTCGGCACACGCACCTTCGGGAAGGGCCTGGTCCAGACCGTGCGTCCGCTGGCCTCGGGCGCCGGCGTGCTGAAGATGACCGAGCAGCGGTACGCCCTGCCCTCGGGCCGCATCATCCAGCGGACCGACGACACCGCGACCTGGGGCGTGGATCCGACCCCCGGGTACTACCTCCCCCTGACCGACGACCAGACCCGCGCCATGCTCGCCGCCCGACGCGAGCAGGAGATCATCGCCCAGCGAGAGACCCCGCAGCCCACCACCACCGAGTCGATCCTCGAACGCCTGCGCGACCCCCAGCTCGAAGCCGCACACCGGGTGCTGCTCCACCACGCCGCCACCGGGCGGATGGAGCCCGTGGACATCCCCGAGGGCGGACCGGAGCGCGTCGCCTCGGGCGAACTCGACACCATCCGGCGTCACCGCGATCGGATCCTTCGCGAGCTGACCCGCGTCGACCGGCGCCTCGAAGCCGCCGAGAGCGCGGTGGGCGACGACACACGCCCCCGCGAGCGGGTCCTCTGGCCGGAGGAGGCCGATGTGGTCGGCGGCACCGTCGTCGTCACCGACGCCGAGGGGAACACCATCGCCACGCTGATCGTCGACAACCCCGACCTGCACCGCTGGCTCGTCGACGCGGGCGTCCGCAAAGCGGACGCCGACGCCGGATCCGACTGATCTTCGGCTCAGAACAGGGGGGTTTTGCCCTTGCCCCCGGCCGATGGATCGGTCAGAATCAGGCAACCGGCGTCTCCTGCGCCGCGAAACGGATCCCAAGCCGATTCCGGCTGTGAGAGGTTGACCCTGATGATTTCCCTGCTCCCCCACCGGGCCGCGTTGGCCGCGGCCGCGTTCGCAGCCAGCGCCTCCGGCGCCCTCGCGTTCTCGGACCCCCTGCCCCGGTCGCTGACGCCGGAAGAAGCCAAGCTGATCGCGGCCGAGCCGATCGTCGCCGCACCCTCCCGCGCCGCGCCGCCCGGCCTAGTCCGCAGCCCCGCCGAGTATGAGCCCATGGAGGGCATCATGATCGCGTGGAAGGGCAGTTCCGGATGGCTGAACATCCTCGCCCAGATGGCCCGCGAGATCACCACCATCGGCGATGCCAAGGTCTTCGTGATCGTCGACAACAACTCGGCCCGCACCTCCGCCCAGAACGCGATCTCCAACGCCGGCGCGGACATGTCGAAGGTCGAGTTCACCATCCGCCGCACGGATTCGATCTGGATCCGCGATTACGGCCCGCGCTACATCTACAAGGGTGTCCAGCCCGACGGATCCGGCGGCATCCGTGCGATCGTCGACCACACCTACAACCGCCCCCGTCCCAACGACAACCTCGTCCCCACCCACTGGGCCAACACGGTCCGGGACGAGCCGTACTACCTCATCCCCCTCGTGCACGGCGGCGGCAACTACCACCTCGAGGCCGGCGGCTTCCCCAACGCCCTCGGCCACGCCACGCGCCTGATCAACAACGAGAACCCCGGCCTGACCGAGCCCCAGATCATCCAGCTCTGGCGTGACTACCAGAATCTCAACACCGTCCTCCACACCCCCTACCCCTCGTTCGTCGATTCCACCCAGCACATCGACATGTGGATGATCCCCGTCGCCGACAACAAGATCATCATCTCCCAGTGGGTCAACGAACCGACCTCGTCCTGGGCGATCACCTCGAACAACGCCGCCGCGTACTTCGCGTCCCGCGGCTTCGAGGTCTACCGCACCCCCGCGGTGCGATCCGGCGGCACCCACTACACCTTCACGAACGCGGTCATCTGCAACGACCTGGTGCTGATCCCGAGCTACACCAACTCAACGGCGGCCCCGCACAACGCCGCCGCGCTCGCCGCCTGGCAACAGGCCCTGCCCGACAAAACGATCCGCCAGATCAACTGCCAGGCCATCGTCACGGCCGCCGGCGTCATGCACTGCATCGTCATGCATGTTCCCGCGCCGGCGGGCGGCGACAACCCCACCGCGTACATCACCACGCTCAACGAGCCCATGACCCTCGAGCCCGGATCGGTCGAGTTCATCGCCTGGCTGACCGACGGCCCCGAACCCGTGACTACCGCCGACCTCCTTCTCTCGCTCGACGGCGGGCAGACCTTCCCCATCGAGATCGCCAGTAGCATCGACGCCACGCTCGGCGCCCACGCCTGGGTCGTCCCCGACATCGGCACGGCCGAGGCCCGCCTCCGCCTGGTCGTGCGCGACGCCCAGGGCAACGAGGGCTTCGACATCAACGACGCCGACCTGACCATCAACGGCGCCCCCCCGTGCCCCGCCGACCTCGCCGAACCCTTCGGCGTGCTCAACTTCTTCGACCTCGCCGCCTTTCTGGACCTCTACAACGCGGGCGACCTGGCCGCGGACTTCACCGGCGACGGCGAGTTGAACTTCTTCGATGTGGCCGCCTACCTCGACGCCTTCAACGCCGGCTGCCCCTGATCGGGGCCTCGGCCGGGCCCAGCCCCGCCCCCGCCGGAGGGAGCCCCGGAAGGTGGACAACCGCCCCCACCGGTGCGATACTTGCGTTCCGGCCCGAGCGGCCGGTTTGGCCACCTTAGCTCAGTTGGTAGAGCGGAGCTTTCGTAAAGCTCAGGTCGCTGGTTCGAGTCCAGTAGGTGGCTTTCTCGCTCTCCCCCGCACCGCTTCGCACCGTGTCGCGTAAGTCCGTGTGCTTTCTGGGCTTGGAGCGACACCCAGCCAGCTTCAGGTTTCCCTGTCCGTCGCGTCCGTTCGCATCGGACCGAACCGTTTCGCGCAGAATGGGTCGGGGTTTTAGCCGTTCGGAATCCGGCATCGGATCCACCCCGGCGGTCCCTGTGGCGCGCTGCGTTTCGATGGCCGGTGATTCATCCGTCCGATCCGTCGGAGGCATCCGGTCCAACGCACCCGCAAGGTCGTGAACACCCAGCCGCGTGTAAACGCCCAGCGTCAGCTTGGGGTCCGAGTGCCGGGCGAGTTCCTGTGCCTGTTTCACAGACGCCCCGGACTTGACCAGCATCGTGATGTAGCTGGCCCGCAGGGCATGGAAGTCAACCCGGCGCCGATCTCGATCCACTCCCCTCAGGAAGTCCGTGCCCGCTCGCTCCCGGCGTTCAGCTCGGCGAGACACCCCCCTCGGATCCACCTCGCCCGTCGAGCAGCCAGACCAGCCCAAATGATGTCCCGGGCAGGACTTCCAGCGACTCGACATCGGGACGAACAACGCCCGCCTGGGTGCTTGCCACAAACACGAGCGAGCCGAAGCCAAACGCGAACCTACTCAGCGGCATGTGCAGTACCCCCATGGCAAGGGCCGGAACGACCCTGTTGCAAATCACAATGCACCGAGGTGGGAGCGATGGCCAACGAAATCAGCTATTTTCGGTCGTTTCTTCCTTCATTACCGTGTCGAGGCGCGGGCTCCAACATAGCGCCACAACAGCGGACCCCCGACCGGACGCCGTGGAGCGAGTTCGGATCGGAAGACCGCCGGACGGCTCGGTCGAGCAGTGCGATCCGGCTGGCAGCCATCAATCCATGCCCGGCACCCCTATCGGATCAGCCGTGTGACCCAAACGCCTGGTCAGCACGGCGATATCGAGCCATTCGAGCCGGCCGTCGTTCAGCGAATGCTTACCGGACAGCCGGCTGTTCACTTCCATGAGTGCGACCACATGAGATACCGATTGATGAGCGATAGCAACTCCGGATGGAACTGCCCAAGCCCGCCTCAGCTTCGCCTTGCTCACGTTGCTTCGTTCGGTTTGCTGGCCGAGAGGCTTGCTATGCGGGCAAGATCGCCTTGAACACGCAAGCTCATTCGGTCAGTCTCCTGCGGCGGAAGCGAGAGGCGGCTGTTCTTCGAGCAGCAACTGAAGCCGGTCCGCGAGTTGGTGAACCTCCAGATCTGCGCGCAGAACACCCGTCCGATCGACGACGAAGAGCCTGGGGATGCCATCGATGCCTGCAACATAACGCCACAGACGGAAAGTCTCGGCCGATGAGAACCCGTGCAGGTGGGGCCAGTCGAGCTTGTGGGTCTCTATCACTTGGCGTGCCTTGTCCATCGCGTCATCGGCGGGCATTTCGAGAGTGATCCCGACGAACTTGACGCCGTCCCCGGCGAAGCGTTCGCGGATGCGGCGCATCTCAGGCATCTTCACGATGCATGGACCACACCACGATGCCCATGCGTCAAAGACGACGATCTTGCCGAGCAGGTCTTCATGCGTCATCCGGTCGCCGTCGATCGTGGGCACATCAAACTCGAACTGCCCGCCGACCAGCGGCATAAAGGGTACTCGGTAGTTCTCGGCCTCTACCATGTTCTTGTACGCTCTGGCCCGCTCCAGCCGGCCTTCGTAGTCCAGCACAATGATGCCGAACCACTCCGCACGGGAGAGTACATCGTCATCCTTGTCGAAGTACTGTTTTCCGATCACTGTGTCAGGAGTCTGCCTCCAGCTGTCTCGGCCAAAAATCTTCTCGCCGGATGCATCGAAGAAACGAGCCGCAAAGATCGGTTCTTTAGATACAGACTCGAACTCAACTCGCTGGAATGTGAGGCGTACCTCCTGGATCATGCCCTCTTCGACCACCGGCTCGACGAGAACCTCGCCGATGCCGTCGAGGGTGAACGAGGTCTTCTCCATCGTCTCGACGCTGGCCCGAATCGGCCCGAGGCCCCATCGATATCCGGGTGGCAGGTTGATCTCCGCCTCGCCCGTCTTCTGCTCACTCACTCCCGGTTCGTCCGGCGCAGGCAACGAGTCCCTGGCGGCGGCGGGCGCTTGAAGGGCCATCGCAGCAAGGCAGGAAATCATCAAGCAACCCGTGACTCTCGGCATGGCGCATCCTTTCAGGCATGGCTTCTGCGCGGCCCCTTGCTCCGAGCGCGTGCTCAGGACCCTCCGCGCGCCCCCGCCCGGCTCAGAGCATAATCGATCATCGGGACCGGCACCAAGCAGAATCTCTGATGTGACTGCGAGAAGGATCGGAAATGCTGGTGCGTGTGCAGGTTGTCCGCTGCCTGCTGCTTCGGTTACCCCCTTACTTGGGTGATCGAGATCGACCCGGCCAACTGCAATGTCATCGCAGCGCGGTGGAAGGGGATCGCGGGATGCGTGGCGATGCGGGGTGGCGGGGGGCCACGAAACATGGTCTAGCGCCCGGTCAGAATACTCAGATATGCCTCGTAGGCGTAGACCCGGTCGCGCTGCTTGCCGCTGGTTTCCCGCAGCACCCCCGCTTGCTCCAAGATCTCGATCGCCTTGCGGGCCGTGGGCGCGGTCACGCCCAGCAGATCAACCACGGACGACACCGTGACGATCGGCTGGGACGGGAGCCGGTCGATCAGCTGGATGGCCGCCACGGTCGTCCCGGGGTTGGTCGTGATGGCCCGGCGGTCCCTGGCGACCAGGGCATGCAGCTCCGTGGCGACGCGGACGCCGTCCTCGGCGGCCTCGGCCACGCACTCCAAGAAGAACCGCGTCCAGCCCTCCCAGTCGCCGTTGGCCCGCACCGCGTCGAGCCGGGTGTAGTACTGCGGCCTGCGCCGCTTGAACGCCACGCTCAAGTACAACAGCGGCTGGGTCAGCAGCCCCCAGTGCTCGACCAGCAGGGTGACCAGCATGCGGCCGATGCGGCCGTTGCCGTCCAGGAACGGGTGGATGCTCTCGAACTGCGCGTGGGCCAGCCCGGCCTTGATCAGCGGCGGGAGCGGGTCCTCCGAATGGATCCAGCGGTCCAGCTCCGCCATCGCGCCGGGGACCTCCTCGGGCGGGGGCGGGACGTACGAGGCGTTGCCGGGGCGGCTGCCGCCGATCCAGTTCTGGCTGCGTCGGATCGCGCCGGGCATCTTCTCCGCGCCGCGCACGCCCTTCATCAGGACCTTGTGCGTCTCGCACAGCAGGCGGGCGCTCATCGGCAGCCCGGTCGGGTTGGCGATCAGGTCGCGGGCGCGGTTGAGCGCCTCGACGTAGTTGCAGACCTCCTCGACGTCGTCGGGCCGGTCGGCCTCCGAGGTCGCCTCGAACTGGGCGACGTCGCGCAGCGTGGCCTGCGTCCCTTCGATCTGGGAGGAGAGCACCGCTTCCTTGCGGACGAAGCCGTAGAGGAACCACTCCGTGTCGGGGACCATCGAGCCCGCCATGGCCAGGCGGGCCACCGCGTCCTCGGCCTGGCGCAGGGCGTCGGCCACGGCGTCGGTGTCGAGCGGGGGGCCGGCGGGCGGGAGCGGCGCGGGCAGGAACGCCCGGACCTCCTCGCCGTGGGCCTTGGTGATCCGGAATGTGCCGGTCTGCCGGGCCATGGCTGGGAAAAGATCCTTTCTCAGTGGATCAGTCTAAGAAACGATCGTTTCCTAGTCAAGATCGCTCGGAAAGGATCGTTTCTTAAGCCCGAATAGGCGATTGCTGCCGGAAACCCCGGCCCGGGGGCCGGGAGAGCGTGCAAATGGCACGCCGCGCTCAGGCTCCGCCGCTCCGTCGAGAGTGGCCCTGTTTCTGGCGGTGACCATGCCGCCCCCCAAGACCTCTGGCGGTCATCTCCGCCCCGGGCTGAGTGCGGCCGGACCGTGTTGTGGTGCGCACGCCGCCGCTCGATCAGCACATGCGACTGCGGCGGGGTCTCGAAGCGCTCGCGGTTCAGCAGAGGGGGAATAGGCCAGTCTGTGTCGAAAACATTTCAGAAAGATCTCCGCTTGTGGCACCCGGAGTGCGCTTTGGGGGGGACGGATGGATTCCCGGGTCCACGAAGGAGACGAGGAAGATGTTGCACACAGCCGACGGCGACGCACCTCCGGCCGCGATGGCCAACAAACCGGGCCATGTTCGGCTGGGCTGCGGGCCCGGGCCGGATCGCTGTCGGCGCGGATATCGCTGGGGATGCTGCTCAACGGGCTCATGGCCGGCATCACGGCGGCCCACCCCTGCTCATCACTGCATCATCGCACGCATGTAAGCATTCCAAGCAAACCGTTCCAAATTGACCAGAAACCACAGGAGTTCCCATGATTGATGGAATCACGACACGACCGACCACACTTCAGACGATGGCCCGGCGGCGGATGGCGATCGTCGCGGCCGCCGGCTTGGGGTTGAGCGCCTCGGCGTTCGCCAATGACATCAGTTGGGTAGGGTTCCAGGGGGGCTGTGCCAGCAGCCAGACGCACAACGCATCGTGGTTCGATGGCATGCACTGGTTCGGCTTTGTGGTGCCCGGGCTGCACGACCACGCGATTCTGCAAGCTCAGTTCGATCCGCAGGGGCATTCGGTTCCTCAGCGGTATCTTCACCTCGGGGACTTCACGAACTGCCCGGCCGGCTGCCCCAACCCCGCCTTCAGTCCCGGCGGGGACGCGACGGTGCGTCACCTGAGCGTGCTGGACGGCGTCTGGACCATCGACGGCAGCAGCGGCCGCAGCGGCCCAGGCTGCAGTCTCCCCGGACCAATGATGGGGACACTGACCGCGACGGACGGCATGGATATTGGATCGGACACACGAAGTGCCGAGCTGACCATCCTGAACACTACAGTTGGCAGTGGGCACTTTCGCGTGGCAGGGGGCCACGCCCCGACAATCGGCAGGCTGACGCTTAGTGGCTTGGACACAGAGGTTGACGGGGCGGTGTGCCTTGTTGGCCAAGGCCAAGGAAACTCAGGAACACTGATCGTCGAGAACAACGCCATGGCCAACTTCGGAAACTTCTTTGCAGTCGGTCGCGATGCTGGCGATGGGACACTCACTGTCCGGACCGCCGGGACGATTGACGTGATGGGGGAAGTTTGGATTGGCCAGGGCTCTACAGCAAGTGCAGAGATCACCGGCATCGGCTCACGACTTTCTAACATTTATAGCTTTGATGTGCCGAGATCGGGGTCTGGGACCATCAGCATCACCGGCGGAGGTCAAGTCTCTTCTGGAGCAGCACATCTGGGCTTCTGGACAGCAACACAGGGAACAGCCACAGTCGAGGGCGCCGGGTCTCGATGGGATTCCTCTGGCGATTTCAGGGTTGGTGGCGGTTTTTCACAGCAGACTGGCTTGGGTACTCTCTCGGTTCGGAATGGTGCTCAAGTCACTTCTAACTTCATGAGCATTGGCGATGAGGGTGGCACGGGATCGGTCGAGATCCGAGACCCGGGCTCGCACCTCAGCGGGTTGGCTGCTGTCGGCAGTACATGGGTGGGAAGCTACGGCGAGGTCACCATCGCCAACGGTGCTTCCGTTTCATCGCTTATGCTCTCTGGTGAACCGCACTCTGCGTTCATCGGCACCGGCGACGATGCCTTTGGTAGAGTCACGGTCACCGGGTCCGTCAACACCCAGCTCGGAATGATCCGCTCACGCTGGGAAGGCATTGCTGAACTGAGCGTCTCCGGGGTGTGGCACAGCGAGACCGACGGCGAGGGTCAACTCATCATCACCGACGGCGGTGAGGTGGTGTGCAATATCGGCCGCGTCGCGTCGTACTGGCCGGCAAACCGCGGCTCTGCCGTTGTTCGCGGCCAGGGCTCGCACTGGATGATGGGTTCGAGCATGATCATCGGCGCCCCCGGCGAGGTGACGGTCGAGGACGGCGGGACCGTGACAGTCGGCGCCACGCTGTTTCTTACCGGCCGACTCGGAGTCACCGGCGATCAGTCCCGGGTCAATGTGCAGACTTCGGCGCTGTTTTACGCCGGGAGCTTCTGGACCGTGGACTCGGGCGCCGTGGTCGAGTTGGCAGAGAACTCCGGCAACAACGGGACCAGTTTCGTCGGGGTCGCACAGGGCGAGGGTATCAGCCGCCTTGATATCACCGGCGCCGGCACGGCGTGGACGCAGCCTGGTCAGATGCAAGTTGGCCATCGCGGCGCCGGCGTGCTGCGAGTCTCCGACGGGGCCTTGCTCATCAGCGCGATCGGTGACTCGCCCTCCGGCAGCAGCGGCATCATCGGCTCCATGGCCGGACAAGTTCCTGCCGCCTCGGGAGAGGTCACGATTTCGGGCCCCGGCACGCTCTGGAGCCAGAACGGCAGCCTCCATGTCGGCTTCGAAGCGAGCGGCGACCTGCTGATCGAGGACGCCGGGGCCCTCCAATCCCTGCGGGGCTATGTGGCCCGCTTTCCCGGTTCGATCGGGAATGTCCGGATCACCGGCGCCGGCTCCGTCTGGGAGGTCGAAGAAGACCTCTTCGTCGGCGGCGGCGAGAACGGCGTGGGCGGAGAAGCGCTGCTCATCCTGGAAGGGGGCGCGACTGTCTCCTGCTCCACGCTCAGCATCACTCCCAACGGAACCTACCGCGTTCTGCTGAATCCCGACGGCACCGGTCAGATCATCGCTCAGACCGCTCAACTCGACGGCACTTTGGAGCTTGTTCCCGCCCCGGGATACACGCCCATCAACGGCGACGAGTTCACGATCATCTCGTACACGGAGGCCGCGGGCGCCTTTGAAACGGTCATCGGCGAAGGCTTCACCCTGCTCCAGGGTGCGGACGCTCTGACGGTCCGCTATGTGTGCGCCGCCGACTTCAACCAAGACGGCAGCGTCGATTTCTTCGACCTTTCGGACTACCTCGCGGCGTTCAACAGTGGCGATCTCGCCGCCGACTTCGCCGAGCCGTTCGGGACGCTGAACTTCTTCGATGTCGCGGCGTTCCTCCAGTTGTTCAAGGACGGGTGCCCCTGAACCTGTAGTTGCTCTTCACCGTGGACGGTGGCTGGGCAGTAAGATTCGAGGACCCTTCCTTAAAAGGAGAGATCGATGCAAGCAGTAATCATGAAAATTCAGTCTGTTGTGTCAGCAGCGGTGATGGGCTTGGCGGCGGTGGGTGCGGCGGGTGCGGCGGGGCAGTGCGACCTGGCCGATCTGTTCGGCGAAAATCAGCAGATCAACGCGGGTAGCAATCCCTTTTCTGTGGCGATCGGCGACCTCAACGGGGACGGCAAGTCCGACCTCGTCGTCCCGAACCAAGGATCTGACTCCATAAGCGTGCTGCTGGGCAACGGCGACGGTACATTCCAGCCACGCCAAGATTACGCTGTGGGCGACGCTCCCAAGTCCGTGGCGATCGGCGACCTCAATGGCGACGGTACGCCCGACCTTGTCGCCGCGAACTCTGGCTCAAACACCGTCAGCGTGCTGCTGGGCAACGGCGACGGCACCTTCCAGCCACGCCAAGATTACGCTGTGGGCTTCAATCCCTGGTCCGTGGCGATCGGCGACCTCGACGGCGACGGCGTGCCCGACCTTGCGATCGCGAACTTCTGGTCCAACACCGTCAGCGTGCTGCTGGGCAACGGCGACGGCACCTTCCCGGTACGCCTGGACTTCCCCACCCACAGCGGTCCGAACTCCGTGGCGATCGGCGACCTGAACGGGGACGGGTCGCCCGACCTCGCGACCGCGAACTTCTTCTCCGACACCGTCAGCGTGCTGTTGAACCAGTGCGGGCAGCCCAATCCTTGCGCCGCCGACTTCAACCAAGACGGCAGCGTCGACTTCTTCGACCTGGCGGACTACATGGCGGCGTTCAACAGCGGCGATCTCGCCGCCGACTTCGCCGAGCCGTTCGGGATGTTGAACTTCTTCGATGTCGCGGCGTTCCTCCAGTTGTTCAAGGACGGGTGCCCCTGAGAAGACGCCCATTCATCTGAGTGCATAAGCGCTCGCCGCTCCTTGGACTGCCATGACAACGTCAAGCGGCATGGCCCGGGGGGTCATGAACCGACCGTGACCCCCCATTTCTAGGAGAAAGCCGTTCGCGTTCCTGTCCCGAAAGCAGTACACTGGACGGATGCCTGAGGAAAAAGACCTATACGGCGGGGAAATCATTCCCTCATCAAGTGGTTCCCCCCACCAGGCCAGGCTGCCTGAGGATCTGATTCTGGAACTCACCGATGAACTCCGCGGCGTGGCCCAGTCGCTGCTCGCCTCAGAGCGTCCGGGACACACACTCCAGGCGACCGCCCTGATCAGCGAGTTGTGGCTCCGCATGGTGCCGGGGAACGGACGGACCCGGTTCAACTCCCGGGTGGCGTTCATGGCCTACGCCTCGTCGGCCGTCCGGAACATCCTGGTTGACCACGCCCGGCGCCGTTCGGCCGACAAACGCGGCGGCGGGAAGTGGGTGCGGTCGGGCGACTGCGAAGGACTTGCCTGCCCGCCGGGCCGGATCTGGGAGGGGCGGTCGCTGCTCGAACTGGACGAGGAACTCGATCTGCTCGCGGAAACGCAAAGTCAGTGCGCGCAGGTCTTCGAAATGCGCTTCTTTGGAGGGATGAGTTTCCCGGAAGTGGCGGAATGGCTGGGGATCACGGTGCCCGCGGCGAAGCAGAACTGGGAGTTCGCCCGGGCATGGCTGGCAACCCGGCTCGATCCGAAGGGGGTGAACGGTGCGCGAATGGACGGATACCACCCCGACCACGCCTGAACGGATGGAGCTGATCAAGGCGGCGTTCATCGATGCCGCCGACGCCGACCCGGCCACACGCCAGCGGATTCTTGAGCGGATCGACCAGAACAACGCCGGTGCGGCCGGCATCGTTCGGCGACTCCTCCTCGCCCACGACAACCAGGGCAAAGACCTGTTCGGCGAGCCGGTCATCCAGATCGACGAGGTGATCGACCGGCCCGCGAAGGCGCCGTCCGCCGCGCCGAACCTGGGAGAGAAGTACCGAATCGTCCGGCTGCTCGGCTGCGGGAGCGTGGGCGAAGTCTACCTCGCCGAGGAGGCCGAGCCCGTTTCGAGGATGGTGGCCATCAAGGTGTTCCGCCCGCACCGGATCGACGGCACGCAGATGCGTCGTTTCGGGATCGAGGCCCGTGCCCTGGGCGCCCTGTCGCACCCGGGCATCGCCCGTGTCTATGGCGCCGGCGAGAGTCCGGAGGGCCGGCCCTATCTCGTGATGGAGTATGTGCCCGGCGAGCCGATCGACCAAGCCTGCTCGCGAGCGGGGCTGGATGAACGCGGCGCACTCCGGATGTTCTGCCAGCTCTGCGAGGCGGTCCAGCACGCCCACAACAACGGCATCACCCATCGTGACCTCAAGCCAAGCAACGTGCTCGTCATGGAGAAAGACGGCGAGCCGCGGGTGAAAATCATCGATTTCGGGGTCGCCAAGCTGGCCGACGAGACCGGCGCGGGGCTCGGCAGCCTGACTCTTCATGGCCAACTGCTCGGCACGCCCGACTACATGAGCCCCGAGCAGTGGCGTGGCGAGCAGACGGACACCCGCACCGATGTGTACTCCCTTGGCATCATCCTGTATCAGATGCTGACAGGGCGGATGCCGTTCGGGGAAAGCACGGCCCCGGGGCGCCGCGGCGTCCCGCCGGATGCTCGCCCGGGGGATATGCCGGAGCTTCCGGCCGGGATCCGACGCGACCTCAGAACGGTCATCGGCAAAGCCCTCGCCATGTCGGCGTCCGATCGGTATGCCTCTCCGCTGCACATGGCCGAGGATGTCACCCGGATCCTGCAGGGCGAGGCGGTGCTGGCCCGCCGCGTGTCCATGGCCGAGCGTTCGGTCAAACTCGCCCGACGCCGCCCGCGTACCACGGCCCTGATCGGCGTGCTCGCCCTCGCAGGCATCATTCTGATGGGTATGACCGCGATCTCACGGCAAAAGCTCGCCGGCGAGGTCGATGTGCAGCGCGCCATGGTTGTGGGGCTCCTCGACGAGGTGCTGGACCGGCTGTATGTCCTCACCGGCAGCATGCAGACCCGCGAAGCCCTCGCCCACTCGTTGCTTGACAGAACTGAGGAGCTTCTCCGCTCGCGTCCGGCCGACCCGGCCTTGCTCGAAGCACGGGGGAGACTGCTGATGGAGCTCGGAAACATCGACTTCGAACGCATCGAGCCGGGTCATGGCGAGTCCTGGTTCGAGGAGTCGGTGAGCGTATTGGCCGCGCTCGCGGCAGCGCCCACAGCGGGAGTAGAGACACGACGCCGTCACGCCGACGCGCTGGTGAGATACAGCTTCGCGGTGCGGCTGCGAGACCGCGAGGGCGGCAGCGAAATCCACCACCGGGCGCACGCGATCCTCATGCGCCTGGCCGAACAGCACCCCGATCATCCAGGGATTCTCGACGATCTCTGCTGGAGCCTGGATCGCGCACCGAACTTCGTCATCCCGCCGGGACCGCTGAGCGAAGAGGCCGACCTGGCCCGATGCACCCGGCGTCTTGAACTGGCGTACAGACTCTTGGATCTCGATGCCGACCGGATCCTATCGCACTTCAATCTCATGAAGGCCCACATGGACTTGGCGACCTATCAGTACCGCCAATGGAACACCGACGCGCTCTCCCACCACCTCGATCAGGCCACGATCTACGCCGAAACGATCATCGCGGCCGAGCCCGCCCGGTTTCACTACCGCTATCACTTCACAGAACTCCTGCTTCTCAAGGCCCAAACCGCCATGCGGTTGGAAGACTATCAAAAAGCCGACCTCGTCCTTGCCCGAATGGATTCAGAGTCCGCACGACTCTACCGGGACAACCCGGACAAGCTCACGGCTGTCAGGAGTCGGGTCCGCTCGCTGGTCTATCACGCCCACGCCGCCCTGAGCTTCGAGAGTGATGAGCGGCAGCGATCGCTCTATCTCAAAGCGAGCCTGATTGCGGAACAGCACCCCCAACACGTCACGGACCTCTATCGACGGCTCCTGGAGGAGCTCGACGAAAGGCTTGCCGCTCGATAAGCCAAACCACAACGACGAGCCCTGATGCCCGATCCGTGGTCATGGGGCCGTGAGCGGGGTTGGCATCGCTGGTAGTGTGCTGTGGCCTACATGCCGGGCAAAACTGGTCTATTTGACCCATCCGGCAAGCTCGGCGGCCGCGTCTGCTTGCGCGGCTCCTCGTACGGGCCCGGACCGAGGTGGAGAATCATCGAGGCCATGATCGGCTTGCCGTCCTGGTCCAACAGCCGGCCGCATTCAGCGCAGCAATCCGGCTCGTAATCGACCAACACACTCCCAGTCGGTTGCACGGCCCCGATCCATGCGCCACACCCGACGCACCGCTCCCGTTCGACCAGCAGACGGGACGCAACCGCTTCGAGACGCTTTCTGATGCTCATGCCGCCTCCTCCCCGAACTGCTCGCTGATCCGGCGGGCGGCTTCTTCGAGCATCTCGAGGCGCTCGGCGATGTTCGCGTCGGTCGGCTTGCCGATCGCCCGGTCCAGCAGCTCGCGGACGGCCGCCATATCGCCCCCCTTCGCCCGGTGCACCATGGCGAGGACGATCCCCTCGATGTCCTCGGGGGTCACAGCACGCAGGATCGCCGCCCGCAGCTTGGCGACCTTGGCCGCGTGGGGATTCCCCGGGCCACCCGGATTGCCCTTCGTGAATCGCCCCCCGGGCGTCCGTCCGGTTCCATTGGCTGATTCTGACATCATGAACTCCTCATCCGGTCCGTTCGGGCCGACCGCTCGCCCACCCTCCAACCCACGCACGAAACACACAACCCCACGGGGGAGAGCGCCAGCAGGGGTTGTGTGTTGTGTGTCACAACTGTGTCCTCCGTGTCGCCTCGACCATCGCCGCGATGCCCGCCCGCACCGCCGGGGGTAGGTCGGGCCATGCCCGGACTAGCCGGGCGAGTTCGGGGGGCATGGTGATGGATAGGTCGGGGTTTGGGGCGGGGGCTTCGCCACCGCCCTCGCAAGTACCTTTACATGAAGTACTTGCGGAATCACTCTGAGATTTCGTAAAGCTCAGGTCGCTGGTTCGAGTCCAGTAGGTGGCTTTCTCGCCCTCCCCCGCACCGCTTCGCGCGGTTCAGCCGATGCCTCCGGCTCCTCGAGCCGTCGGGCACGGCTTGGCGAGGGTCTGGCAGATCATGGACTGCGTGACCAGACCCCGCTCGTGCAATTTCGGGGCGTACGCGGGTGAAGTCGGATCAGAGTGCGGCCCGCTGTTGTTCGCCGAAGCGGGTCTTGCGGCCGAGGCGCGGCACAGCGCGATACTGCTCCCATGACTTGATCTGCCACGCACCGATGACATCTATCCATTTGCTCTGAGCTGCTGGCACGGGCAACGAATCGACCCGACTGTTCCGGGGGTTGACGGGCCGCTGTACGCAAAGTGCGTGCCGATGAAGCCTGAGAAATCCCATGAACTCGGCACGCACGGCTGATTGTTCGGGCGCTGGATGCGTGCGGGGTCAGGGCGCGGAGTGGTCTACAATCACCTGCACCGTGGGGCGGCGGGTTCACCCGCAGATCGAACGGACGTCATGAACTACGACGACTACCAGACGGAAGGTTTCTACGACGAGATGTTCATCGCCGACGGCCCGTCCGCCAAGCCGCGCCCGGGCGCTCGGATGCTTGTCGAACGGATCGAGTCGCTGCTGAATGGCGATCTGGCGCGTCGGCAGCAGGCCGCGGAAATAGCCCTCTACAACATGGGGATTACCTTCAGCGTGTACGGCAGCGAGGACGCGGAGGAGAAGATTTTCCCGTTCGACATCATCCCCCGGATCGTCGAGCTCAAGGAGTGGCAGCCGATCGAACAGGGTCTTGCCCAGCGCATCAACGCCCTGAATCTGTTTCTCGACGATATCTACCACGATCAGAAGATCATCGGCGACGGTGTCGTCCCCCGTGACATCATCGAGTCCTGTCCGGCTTTCCGGCGCGAGTGCATCGGCATCGACCCGCCGCTAGGGATCTGGTGCCACATCACCGGCACGGATCTGGTCCGCGACGGGGAGGGCCGCTTCTTTGTGCTCGAGGACAATCTCCGTTGCCCGTCCGGCGTCTCCTACGTCATCGAGAACAGGCAGATCCTCAAGCGGACCTTCCCCCATGTGTTTCTCGCCTCGAACGTCCGACCGGTCGACGATTACTGCATCCACCTGCTCAACGCCCTCCAGCAGCTCGCTCCGCACACCGAATCGCCCAATGTTGTTCTCCTCACCCCGGGGCCGTTCAACAGCGCGTACTACGAGCACGCCTTCCTGGCCCAGCAGATGGGCATCGAACTCGTCGAGGGCAGCGATCTGTTCACGCAGGACGATTGCGTGTACATGCGCACCACGAAGGGCCCGCTGCGTGTCGATGTCATCTACCGGCGCATCGACGATGATTTCATCGACCCGCTCGCCTTCCGGCGGGACTCGGTGCTCGGCGTCCCGGGCCTCATGAGCGCCTTCCGGAACGGACGCGTCGCCCTAGCCAACGCGCCCGGCACCGGCGTGGCGGATGACAAGGCCATCTACGCGTATGTCCCGGACATCATCCGATACTACCTCGGCGAGGACCCGATCCTCCCGAATGTCAAGACCTACCTTTGCCGGCGCGATTCCGAACGCGAGTACGTCCTCCAGAACCTCCACGAACTCGTCGTAAAGCCGGTCAGCGAATCCGGGGGGTACGGGATCCTTGTCGGCCCCCATTCGACCAAAGCAGAGCGCGAGGCGTGCGCCGAGAGAATCCGGGCCAATCCCAGAAACTACATCGCCCAGCCCACGCTCTCGCTCAGCCGCGCCCCCATCATCGTCGGCGACCACTTCGAGGGGCGGCATGTGGACCTGCGCCCCTTCATCCTGCACGGTCCCGATCCGTACATCCTCCCCGGCGGCCTGACCCGCGTCGCCCTCAAGAAGGGTTCGCTCGTCGTCAACTCCTCCCAGGGCGGCGGCAGCAAGGACACCTGGGTGCTCGAAACCGAGCCTGACAAGAATGTCTCGTTTGTCGACGAGCCGGTCCTGCCGCCCGTAGAGCACGATTGAGGAACCATGCTGAGCCGCGCCGCCAACGCGATCTACTGGATGAACCGCTACCTCGAGCGGGCTGACAATGTCGCGCGATTCATCAACGTCAACCTGCACCTCATGCTCGACCTCTCGGTCGAGACCGCGTCGCAGTGGATGCCGCTCGTGGTCACCACCGGCGGCGAGAAATATTTCCGCGAGCACTACGGCGACAACGCCGCGACGCAGGAGAATGTCCTTCAGTTCCTTATCTACGACAAGAACAACCCGAACTCCATCGCCTCCTGCGTCCGCAGCGCACGCGAGAACGCCCGGTCCGTCCGCCAGAGCATCTCCTCCGAGATGTGGGAAACGGTCAACAAGATGCACCTCTCGTTCCGCCAGGCCTCGGCGGACCAGACACACCAAGACGCGCCATACGATTTTCTCGAAGAGATCAAGAACAGCGGCCACCTCTTCATCGGGCTGACCGAGAGCACGATGTCCAACAACGAGGCCTGGCACTGGGCCCGCCTCGGGCGGCTCCTCGAGCGGGCTGACCAGACCTCGCGCATCGTTGATGTCAAGTATTACTTCGTGCTCCCGACCATCGAGTATGTCGGCATGCCCTACGACAACCTCCACTGGGCCGCCCTGCTCAAGTCCGCGACCGCGTTCGAGATGTATCGCAAGCGGTACCGGCGGATCGCCCCGAAATCGGTCGCCGAGTTCCTGCTGCTCGACCGCGAGTTCCCCCGGTCCATCCACTACTGCCTCGTGCACGCCGAGCATTCCCTTCACGCCATCACCGGATCGCCCCTGGGTACTTTTCAGAACCCCGTCGAGCAGCGCCTCGGGCGTCTGCGTTCTGATTTCGACTTCGCTCGCATCGAGGAGATCATCGATTTCGGGCTCCATGAGTATCTTGACAACTTTCAGTCCCGCCTCATCCAGGTCGGTGAGACGATCTATGATGACTTCTTCGCGGTCGAACCGCCCTCACAGAGCCCGACCCAGTCGCAGTCCCAATCCCTGCTCCCCGCCACCGGCGAGGCAGCGAGCCAAGGGGTATCCCCACCGTGACATTCTGCATCGGCATCAAGATCAACGATGGCCTCATCGGCATCGCGGACACCCGCATCACCACCGGTTCCGAGCGCATCACCGCGCGCAAGATCACGCTGCACCAGAACGGGAACCACTCGATGTTCCTCACGACATCGGGCCTGCGCGCGGCACGCGACAAAGCCCTGACCTATTTCGACGAGATCATGGGATCCGGAGAGCATAACTTCGATCGTCTCTACAAGGCCGTCAACGCCTTCGGTGAGCAGATCCGCCGCGTCTCCGAAGAAGACGGCAAGTGGCTGGCGAACTCCGGGCTCGATGTCAACCTCCACACGCTGGTCGGGGGACAGTTCGAGAAGGATTCCGAGCACAAGCTCTACATGATCTATCCCCAGGGAAACTGGGTCGAGGTCAGCCGCGGCTCACCGTACTTCGTGATCGGTGAAAGCCGTTACGGCAAGCCCCTGCTCGATCGCGTGCTCGGTTACGAATCGAGCATGGAAGAAGCGCTCAAGTCTGGTTACCTCGCGTTCGACGCAACCCGGGCGAGCGCGTCGGATGTCGATTTCCCGCTCGATGTCGTCGTGTACCGGCGCGACTCCTACAAAATGATCGAGCACCGTTACGAAACCGGAGACCTGCGTGAACTGACCACATGGTGGCATCAGAATATCGTTCAGGCCTTCCGTGATGCGCCCGACGGTTGGGCGCAGATCGTGCTCGACAAACTCGGGCGTTGCCAGCCCGAGACGATCTGAAGCCCTGTGTAGGCCCGTCATGTTCATCCGCATCCGCCACACCCTGCGATATGACTATGACCGACCGGTCTTCTTCGAGCCCACCACCGTCCGCCTGACGCCGCGCCAGGACACCACCCAGCGCCTCATCGACCACCGCATTGATGTCACCCCCACCCCCGACGGCCAGACATGGACCATCGAGCAGGACGGCACCAGCGCCCGCGTGGCCTGGTTCTCGGGCAAGCACAGCGCGCTCCAGATCGATACCGACACCGTTGTCCAGACACTCCGTGAGAACCCGTTCGACGCGCTGATCACCCACGCGCCCGCCTCACAACTCCCCGCGTTGTACCCGCCCGACACGGCGACCGCGCTCGCTCCCCATCTCACGCCGCCGACCGACCCTGGGCTGCTCGACTGGGCAATCGACATCTCCGAAAAGTCCCAGCATCAGACGCTGCCCTTCCTCACCAATCTCACCGACTGGATCTACGCCAACTGCCGGATGATCATGCGCCAGGACGGCGACCCCTACACCGCTGCGCAGACTCTCGCGGAACGGTCCGGCGCCTGCCGCGATGTCGCGATCCTCTTCATCGCCGCATGCCGCGCCCGTGGTTTGGCGGCACGCTTCGTCAGCGGCTACTCGATCCACAGCCCGCCTGAAACCACCGAGCAGGAGCTCCATGCCTGGGCCGAGGTGTACTTGCCCGGGGCGGGCTGGCGTGGCTACGACCCGAGCCTGGGCCTCGCCACCGCCGACGGTCATGTCCCCATCGCCACCGCGCCCAACTATCCGCTCGCAGCGCCGACCACCGGCAGCTACCGGGGCACCGGCGCCAGCGCGACCATGCGGTATGACATCACAATCGAAGCGGCCGAAACGCAGGCAAAGCTCGGGGTCCACAAGGATTGACCGGTCCGGGTTTCGCCATCGGGCCAACGGTATCTGGCCGTCGGTCGTGCTTGTCCGTTTTCTGGCGTCTCGATTGACCGCTTTCATGGAAGGGCCCGTGAAGCCCTGACTCCCTCCAAGAACACGCCAGTACTCGAAACGCTTGCGGTCCATTTGGGTGGGGCGGGTCGGGTGCTGAACGCGAATCCCGGCTAGGATCGCAGGAAACCCGCCGAGGCGAATGCGCCGCCCGCGCGGCGAGGTGTGACTTGCCCAGAGTTCAGGATGCGGCGGGAGCGATTGGGCGCTGCTCTGTTGCTTGATCTCATTGTGGTAAGATGTGGAGATGCCCAAGAGGTTGCCGATCAAGCGGATCGTGTACGGCTACTCCGTGGTGTTCGGCACCGTGGTGCTGAGCATCGGGCTGTGGCTCTTTGAAATGGCGCGGGCCGGGGAGATGCACACCAACCCGTGGATTTACCCGGCCAAGGTGGGCAGCCACGGCACGCTGATCCTCATGTGCTGGGCGTTCATCCTCGCCACGCGCTTCCGCCCGATCGAGCGGCTGTTCGGCGGGCTCGATCAGGTCTACAGGGCCCACCGGGTCATCGGCGAAACGGCCTTCTTCCTGATCTTTCTGCACCCGATCTTCCTGGCCGTCGCCTTCAGCGACTCGCTGACGGGGTTTGCTCGCTACCTGTGGTTTTCTGACGGCTGGGCCCGCAACACCGGCATTCTGGCGCTCGCGGCCTTTGTGGTGCTGGTGGTGCTGTCGATCTACTGGAAGATCCCCTACCAGAAATGGAAGCGCACGCACGATCTGTTCGGGCTCGTGCTGGTGCTCGTGGCGGCTCACGCGGTGCTGGGGCGCGGGGAGATGATGAAGTATCCGGTCCTGACCGTCTGGTACGCGTCGTGGACCGCGGTCGGACTGGCGGCGTACATCTATATCCGGGTGCTGTATCGGTTCACCGGACCGCAGTACGATTTCGTGACCACGGAGGTCCAGAAGCGGAAGGCAGACGTCACCGAGGTGTATCTGGAGCCCGTGGGCAGGCCGATGCGCTTTGCGGCAGGACAGTTTTTGTATGTATCCTTCGACTCCGATGCGGTGACGCGCGAGCCGCACCCGTTCAGCATTTCAAGTCCGCCCGAGGAGCCGAATGTTCGGCTGTCGATCAAGAGGCTGGGCGACTGGACCAGCGATGTCCACCGCATCCGTCCCGGCGAACGAGCTCGCGTGTGGGGCCCCTACGGGCACTTCGGCAGGGTGCTGCAGGAACAGCCGAACCTTCCGGTGGTCATGATCGGCGGCGGGATCGGAATCACGCCGATTCTGAGCATTATCCGCTCGGAGGCCTTTGCTCAGCGGAAAGAAGCGAGTGTGGTGATCTACTCCGTGCCCCACGAGGCCAAGCAGGTCTACGCGGACGAGATCATGTCGCGGGCGGATCAGCTGCCCAACCTCCGGGCGGTGATGCACCTGTCAGACGAAGCCGGCTACATCGACCTCGTTTATCTTCGCGAGACGCTTGAACGGCCCCTGCCGGACTATGTCTGGATGCTCTGCGGCCCGGACGCGATGACACGCTCGATCCAAGCGCAGCTGAAAGAAGAAGGCGTGCGTCTGAAGCAGATCCTGATTGAGTCGTTCGACATCCGCTGAGTCCGCCAGTCGCCCACCTGGAATCCAGTTTTCGATCTGTTCTCGATCCGAATCTGACAAGTGCCGCCCGGCCTGGCAACGCCCGCCACCAAGCCACTTCCCTTGCAGGCATCGATGGAGAACCACTGACCGATGATCTTCGTGGGCCCGCTGCGATACTCGATGGTCTTCTCACCATGGAGGATCCACTCGGTGTAAGGGTGGCGAATGCTCGAAGCCAGCACCAAAGACTCATCGGTCACACCGCAACCCCGGTTTGCCATCGACCGCATACGGACAATGAGTCGGCTCAGCTAAGGTAGAGTGGGTAGAGCGACAACCGAAGCGAAACCCTCCTCGACGCTACGCTTGCTCAACAGCGGGAGCTTGCCATGTCCAGATCCAACACCGCCCAATCGCAGGCCCAGCCGGGCCTCTGGAGCGCCTTCAAGCAGACCATCAGCGCGTTCATTGAGGATGATGTCTTCACGCTTTCCGGCGCCCTGGCCTTCTTTGCAGCCCTCTCCTTTGCTCCGCTGGTCATCCTCCTCATGTGGGCGGCCAGCTTCTTCGGCGAGGAGACGCAAGAGCAGATTGTCACCGAGATGAGCGGCATCGTCGGCGAGGCCGGCGGTGATGCCATCGAAATTGTCTTGCGAAGCGGTGAAGCCAACCCCAGGGCGGGCACCGTGGCCGGGCTGCTCTCGCTGGGGGTGCTGTTGTTCTCCGCCACCACCGTCTTTGCTCAGCTTCAGAAGTCCCTCAACCGCATCTGGGGCGTCAAGGCCAACCCCGGAGCCGGCGTGTGGAACTGGCTGCGCAAACGCATCCTGTCCCTGGGCATGGTCATCGCCATCGCTTTTCTGCTCATCATCTCCATGGTCGCGGACATGATCGTGGCCATGCTGGTGGGACCGATCATCGACCACGGCTGGATGTGGCAGGTCCTCAGTCTCGCCGTTTCACTGGGTGTTTTCATCCTGCTCTTCGCGGTGATCTTCAAGTATCTGCCGGACGTCGAGATCACCTGGCGTGTTGTCTGGGTCGGGGCCGCCATCACCGCGGTCCTGTTCACGCTCGGCAAGTTCCTGATCGGGCTGTATCTTGGGCAGGGCGGCGTGAGCTCGGTATACGGGGCGACGGGGTCCGTGATCGCGCTGCTGATCTGGGTGTACTACACCTCGCTGGTGGTTTTCTACGGGGCGGAGGTGACGCAGGTGTACGCCCACCGCACCGGCGAGCGGATCTCACCCCCAGCGATGCCGCCGTGCCGCTGACCGCCCCAGGGCAAGGAGCCGTGGAATCGCCCGGCCACGGATCCTTGTCGGACCGTCGCAAGTACCGAGGTACCATGCCGCGCTGCGAATAGGAAATCGGCCGGCATCAATGTCGACCGCGAAGACAACCGTGCTCGTGCTCACAACGATGTTGGGCAGGCGGGAGCTCGAAGGCGGGCTTACTGAATGAAAGTTGATTCCAGGCGATCCGGTCTCTGGCATTGGGGGGGAGGAGCTCATAATGAAGACAGGATGAAGCTCACTGGTGTCTCTTTCGCAGTACTCTGCAAAGTTTTCCCGTAGTGTGCCCCGCACATGACGGGCAGGATGACTGGTTTACTTCCGGGTGAGCATTGCCCCGAACCCGATCCGGTCCGAGCGATCACATCGGGTGTGAATGAAGGAGGATCCCGGCATGTCGGGGAAGTGTCATCTGGAAGAGGAGATCACGAACAAGCTCCGGCACGCGGATGTGGAGCTGCGCCGCTGGAAAGCAGTCACTGAGTTCTGCCGCCAGCCGGTGGTGACCGCAGCGACTGCCGCGGGCCGCAAAGCCCCCGAAATCTCATACCCCTTGGACTGCACCAGGGGGAAGATCCGCCACGGCGGGAACAACTGTGGAGGTGATGCGTGGTAGGGCGCGATGTCTCATCAAACTTTGTATCCCGTGTTCTGGTGACCATCGGCCTGGTGGTGCTGGCGGCCTTGACCATCTATTTTCTCGGCAAGCTCATCGATGTGATCCTGCTGATTTTTGCATCGGTGCTGCTTGCTGTCGCGATCACCGGTGTGCGCTGCATCATCCAACACATTACCCCCATGTCGAGAATCTGGTCACTGGCGGCCACCTACCTGCTGGTTGTCATGCTGATCGCCGGTACCGTCGCCGTGATCTGGCCCCAGCTTGCCGCGCAGATTCCGCAGTTCATTGACAAGGTTCCGCGAGCGGTCGAACAACTCGTTGACTCCGTCGAGCGGGTGCCATGGGCGACAGAAGCAATTGAGGACGCTATCTATGACAGAGGCGGTAATGGGTTCGACATACCGGACCACCTGCTGGGGATTTTTTCGACAACACTGGGCACCATCGCCAGTCTTTCACTGATCGTGCTGATTGCCATCTACCTCACCCTGTCGCCCAAAGCCTATGTCGACAACCTGTTGATCCTGGTCCCTCGGTCCAAGCGCCAACGTGCCGACGAACTGATGCAGGCCCAGACCAAGTGCCTGCGCTACTGGTTGCTGGGACGCCTGGCATCCATGGTGTTCGTGGGTGTGTTCGTCTGGATTGGACTGACCGTGTTGGGCATTCCGATGGCGTTCACCCTGGGCCTGATCGCCGGGCTGGCGACTTTCATCCCCTACATCGGCCCGATCCTCGGCGCGATCCCCTCCCTGTTGGTGGCGCTCGTGGAAGGCCCGATGGCCGTGCTCTATGTGGGCATCCTCTATTTCGTCATCGAGACCGTCGAAAGCAGCCTCATCTACCCTTTGGCTACCAAAAGGGCGGTCCACCTCGCCCCGGCCTATACCATCATCATCCAGTTGGCCGGCGGCGTCGTCGCCGGTATCCCGGGCGTCATCCTGGCAACCCCCCTGGCCGTGGTCGGCGCGGTCGCCATCCAGATGCTTTATGTCAGGGATGTCCTCGGAGAAGAAGTCGAAATACTAGGGAGTTGAGTTATTCTCAACCCGGCATACTCGCCAAGACCATCAGGCCGGCGAAAAGGGTCGCTCCGGCAGGTGGTTTTCTCGCCCCGCGCCGCACAGCTTCGCTCGGTGCGCATAGGCCTCCACCGTTGCAAGACGCGCCGCGAGTATCCGCCAACAGTCGTGTGCTCATCGGCTCGCGTCCGTCCGTGCGCATGGGGCATGCCTGGACGGGCGCGAAACTGTTCGGATCTTCAAGCAACTGACCGAAATCAAAAGAACCCCCGCGGCTCGCCGCGGGGGTTTCAGGTCAGGATGCTTGATTGTCGGTGCCGATCAGCGGCGGCGACGCATGGCGACCATACCGGTCAGGCCGAGCAGGGCGGCCGTGCCGGGGGAGGGAACCAGTCGGATGGCGACCGCGCCGACCACGGGCGTCTGGGTCTGGAGCGCCCAGTTAAAGGTCAGCGTGCCGTTCGAACTGCTGTTGGTCATCATCGACAGATCGTTCCAATGCATCGAGCTGTTGGCGTTGGTCGAGTTGACCAGAAAACGCCCGTCGTTATCGCCGGAAGTAATCTGCTGGGTAAAGCTGAAGGCGTCGATGGTGTCGCCGTCACTGACATTGATCAGGTTGTCGATGGTGGTCCCACCACGATACGCGACGAACCAGAACTCGTACAACGCGTTGGCCTGGAGCCCGTCGAAGGACAGGAAGAACTCACCGTTGGAGCGGAAGCCGTAGCCGGTCATCCCGGAAAGGTCATAGTCATACTGCGGGGTGGCGTCCGCGGCAAGGGTCGATGTGCCCAGGAACACGAAGCCGCCCGAGGCCCCGCCGCCCCACGACACACCGACATCGGTCGTGTTGCCGTTCTCATTCTGCAGGTTGTTGAACGCGCCATCCGGGGTGGAGATCCGGGTCCAGTTCTGCGGATCGGGCGTGGTCGACGCCGCCGTGGTGAAGTTGACCCCGATGAGGTCGAACTGGCTGGCGCTGGCGGTCATCGCCATCGCCCCGGCCGCGCACAGGAACGCGACGCTACAACTTCTTGTCAACATGAGAGTCTCTCCTTCTCAGTTCGTGCCAAGCCAACGGGGAGTGCGTCCCGCCGAACCCGGCAACCCACGAAACCAATGGTGGCGCGACCAATCCGACGCGCCCCAACCACCACCAATCTAACAGCCCTGGCGATCTTTTTCTAGGGAGAACTCTGGTGTTTTCTCGATTTCTTGGTTTGTTCGGCACCTGCGCAGCCGTGCGATCACGGTTGATCCACCAAATTCCAGACCCGAACCTCCTGCTTGTGACAACAGACGATCTGCGGCCCTGCCGGGCTGGGACATGCCCTGTACACTGCCCCCTGCGATCACAGAGCCAACCCGCCGCGGAGAACAGAGTCACATGCAGGAGCCGACCACCCCGGGCATGCCCGACGACACCACCCGCGACAGCGCGGGGGGCGAGCCCCAGCCGACCGCCCCGACAGCCTCGTACCGCGAGGTCACGCTGGCCGCCATCGTGCTGGGCCTGATCATCGGCGCGATCATGAACGCCGCGATCACCTACGCGGGCCTGAAGATCGGTTTCACGATCGGCGGCTCGGCCATCGCGGCGGTCATCGGCTTCGGCCTGCTGCGGGGCGTGCTCCGCAAAGGCTCGATCCTTGAGACCAACATCGTCCAGACCATTGCCTCCGCCGTGAACACCCCTAATTCGGGGGTTATCTTCACGATTCCGGTGCTCGTCCTGCTGGGTTTCCAACTCTCGTTCGACGGCCTGGACTTCTGGCTGCTGACCCTGGCCTGCGTGTGCGGGGCGATCCTCGGCGGGGCGTTCATCATCCCGCTGCGCAAGCAGATGCTCGACATCGAGCGGCTGCGGTTCCCCTCCGCGACCGCCGTGGCCGCGATCCTCAAGTCGCCCGGCGCAGGCCCGAAGAAGGCCGTGGTGCTGGCCGTGGGCATCGTGGTCGCCACGCTGATCGGGCTGCCCGCCCAACTGCCCCAGCTCCAAAGGCCGGCCAAGGTCGAGGACCTCCAGAGCCTGGTCGAACGCGAGCGCATCAGCCGCGCGGACCTGCTGCTGACCGAGCTGATTGACGGATGGATCACCACGGAAGCCGCGCCGGAACCGCTGGTGCGTCACGGACGCCTGCAGGCCGAGCTGGTCGAGGCGGCCGAGCAGAACCGCCCCGAGCAACGCAAGGGGCTCACGCCCGAACAGATCGCCCAACGCTCCGATCGCCTGCGCGAACTCCGCCACGAAACCGAGGACGCCAAGGCCGTCGCGCTGGCGACCATCCGCAACCTGCTCGAACACCCGGTCGACCGGGCCCGCCTGACCGATTTCCCGCTGGAACTCTCGTCGCGAGCGTATCTGGCCACCGAGGGCCGCATCCCCTGGTCGGACCTACGAGACACCAAGGCGGGCTGGGCCGCCAACCCGCTGTTCGGCTACGCCGATCTGCAGATCCGCATGCCGCGACAGGTCGTGCCCGATGCCGAGCCGGTGGACTTCGCCTTCAACGGCCCCGGCGTGACCAGCGAGGTGCTCACCGAACGCGCCGACCTGAACCGCAACGGCATCCCCGACCTGCTCATCACGGACGACACCGTTGATGTCGGCCGCATCCTCGGCCTGCCGCTGCAGATCCAGCTGCTCTTTGCCATCGCTCCCTTCGCGATCGGCGCCGGCTACCTCACCGGCAAGGCCGGCCTGCTCGTCCTCGCCGGCGGCATCCTCGCCTATGTCGTGCTGAACCCGCTGGTCTACGCGATGGGCTGGATGCCCGAGACCATCACCGAGTCCGGCGCCCCCGGCTACGGCTTCGGGAATGTCAACCGCCCGCTGGGCATCGGGCTGCTGCTCGGCGGTGCGCTCATGGGGGTGCTCGCCTCGCTGCCGGCCATCCGCGAGGCCTTCAAGTCCATCGCCGCCGCCAGCAAGACCAAGATGGCCGCGGGCGGGAGCGATGAGCTGGGCCTCAAGGTGCTCATCGCGGCGGTCGCGGGCGCCTTGCTGTTCCTCTTCATCGCCGCCGACTTCACCAGCAACCAGCCGATCAACTCCGTGTGCCCGGTCACCGAGCGTGCGGTCGAGACCGAGGAGTTCACGACCGAGTACAACGGCTATGTGATCTCCTTCGCCGACGAGCAGGCGCTGCAGACCTTCGAGCAGGCCAGCCACGATGACCAGCAGGCCGTCACACGGCCCCTCTCGGCCGACCGCCAGGGCCTGCTGTCCGGGCTCAACCCGCATGTCCGCGCGGGCATCATCGCGCTCATCGGCGCGCTCTGGATCTGGTTCGCGGGCATCATCATCGCCCAGTGCACCGGCATGACCGACTGGTCGCCCATCTCAGGCATGGCCCTGCTGACCGTGGTGCTGGTGCTGTTGCTGAGCGGGCCGGGCGGGGTGCTCGGGGCCGTGCTGATCGGCGCGGCGTTGTGCGTGGCCATCACCTGCGCCGCGGACATGATGGCCGACCTCAAGACCGGCTACCTCGTCGGCGCCAAGCCCAAGAAGCAGCAGACCGTCGAGCTGATCTTCACCGGCATCGGCCCGGTCATCACCATGAGCGTCCTGCTCATCATCGTTGTAGGCAACCAGGCCAAGTTCGGCATCCCCATCGGCCCGGGCACCGACACCTCCGCCCCCCAGGCCCAGGCCCTCCAGGCCGTCATCACCGGCGTCCAGGGCGGGGCCATGCCCTACGCCCTCTACGCCTTCGGAACCGTGCTCGGGGCATTGCTCGGTCTCGGGGCCTTCTCCGGCCTCGGCGTGCTCGTCGGCCTGTCCATGTACCTGCCCTTCGCCTACATCGCCACCTACGGCGTCGGGTGCGTGATCAACATCGTCGTGTCCAAGATCAAGGGCGCCCGCTGGGCCGAGGAATGGGGCGTGCCGCTCGCGGCCGGCTTCATCGTCGGCGACGCCGTCCTCGCCCTGGGCGTCAACGCCATCGTCCTGCTCGGCGGCTAAGCCCGCAGCCGCGACCGCCGGGAGACCTTCCGCATGAAGCTCATCGCCTTCCTCATCATCACCCTCTCGATCATCGCCGGCTCGCTGGCCAGCTCCACGGCGTACCTCGCCCCGCTGGACAGCACGCCCCGCGAAACCCTCGCCACGCTCCGCCTCACCTCGCCCGCCGGCGCGTACGACCCGGACCGGGCCGACGAAGCGTTCCTCCAACGCCTCGGCGAGGTCCGGGCCCTGCTCGACGCCGAACGCGCGGTGCAGGCCAACCCCCTCAAGCCACCCGCCCCGGTCCGCACGCCCGCTCCCGTGCCCGCGGTTGAAACCCAGCCCACGGGCGAGCAGGTCCTCCGCGCCCGCGAGTCGACCCCGTCCATCGGTCGGCCCGGCGACCTGCTCATCCCCGAACTGATCGACCTGCTCGCGGCGGCCAATGTGCGTTATGTCAAGGTCGCCTCGTTCAGCTTCGGACGGTGGCCGCACGGCTGGCTGTTCATCCTGTCCTGCGTCGGCCTGCTGGCCGGGGCGTGGATGGTCCGCCTGGCGCAGAAGCGGGCGCTCGCCGCCGCGGACGCCGCGGGAACACCCGCGGGCGAGGAGGCGACCGACGCCGGCTCCGTCTTCACCCGCCTGTCCGGACGCCTCCACACGCTCGCCGAGGAGCTGGCCAAGGCCCGGACCGAGGACGAGAAGCTCGCCTCCATCGTCCAGCACATCGGCGAGATCCAGCGCAATGATGTGCCAGCGTTCGTCGCCGACCGACCCGCGCTGGTCAACCGGCTCGGCCTGGCGGGCTACGCGGAACTCATGGACCGCTTCGCGGCCATGGAACGCCAGTTGAACCGCGCCTGGTCGGCCGCAGCCGACGGCCATCTCCCAGAGTCCGAAACCTGCCTGCGCAACGCCCAGCCGCTGCTCGCCGACACCCTCCGCAAACTCAAGCCCGCCCGCTGAGCCGGCCGACGGACCACCCACATGCTCTGCTGGTTCCGAAACCGCCGACGCCGACGCCTGCGCGCCCAGCCCCTCCCGCGGGCATGGTGGGAGGCGATCGACCGCCACGCCCCGGCCGTCGCGTGCCTGACCCCCGAGGAGCGCCGGCGTCTCGGCGAGATCGTCCGCGTGCTGCTCGACGAGAAGTACTTCGAGGGCTGCCAGGGCCTGGAGGTCACGGACGAGATGCGCGTCGTCATCGCGGCCCAAGCGGCCCTGCCGGTCCTCAACCGGCCCGGTTGGGACTACCCCGGCCTGCGCTCGATCCTGATCTATCCCACCGCGTACCGTGTCCGCACCCGCGACGAGGAGGGACCCGCCGGCATCGTCACCGAGGAGAACGAGGTCCGGCTCGGCGAGGCCTGGGCCGAGGGCTCACTCGTGCTGTCCTGGGAGGACATCCTCGAGGACGGCGCGAACCCGGACGATGGCTGGAACACCATCATCCACGAGTTCGCCCACCTCATCGACGGCTACTCCGGCGACATCGACGGACTCCCCCCGCTGGCCGGCGCGGACACCAAGGCCTGGTCCGGGATCGTCAACGAGGCCTATGAACGCCACACCAAGGAAGTCGACGCGGGCCGCCCCACGCTCATCGACGCCTACGGCGCGACCGACCCAGCCGAGTTCTTCGCCGTCGTGACCGAACTGTTCTTCGAACGCCCCCTCGTCATGCGCGATGAGCACCCCGATCTCTACGAACAGTTCGCGCTCTTCTACGCCCAGGACCCGGCGGCCCGGTGCGAACGCACCTGACCATCGACCGTCAGCGGCTCATGCGACGCTCGACCAGCCGGATCAGCAGGCTCAGCGTCACGGCCATCACCGCCGCGGGGATCGCGCCCAGCAGGGTCAATCGCGTGTCGTTGCGGGCCAGCCCCCGCGCGATGAAGTCGCCGAGCCCGCCGGCCCCGATGTAGGTCGACAGCGTCGCGATCCCCACCGTGAGCACCGTCGCCGCGCGGACGCCCGCGATGATCACCGGGGCCGCCAGCGGCAGCTCGATCAGCCGCAGCCGCTGCCAGCCGGACATCCCCACGCCCACGGCCGCCTCGACAACCTGCGCCGGCACCCCGCGCAGGCCCGTGAAGGTGTTCAGCACGATCGGAAGCAACGCGTAGAGCACCAACGCCGTCACCGCCGGGGCCGTGCCGAGCAGCCCGTAGATCGCGAACAGGAACGCGAGCATCGCCAGGCTGGGGATGGTCTGAACGATCTCGGTCATCGCCAGCACCGGGGCCCGCGCCGCACGCCACCGGTGGATCAGCACGCCCAGCGGCACCCCGATCAGCACCGCGATGCCCGTGCCCAGCGCCGTCAGCACCAGGTGCTCTCCCGTCTTGTCCAGAACCTCCGCCCGGCGTCGCCAGCCCATCGCCAGCAGGCCCTCACGCCCGCCGGGGACCGCGCCGGGCAAACCATCACCGAGACCGATCCGGGCGTCGACCCACTCGGCGGCCACCGCCCGCGGGTCGCGCCCGAGCACATCCACCGCGTGGTTCATCCGGCGCATGTCATCGTCCGAGATCGCCCCGGCCAGCAACGCCAGCACCGCACGCAACGACGGATCGGCCCGCAGCAACTCGCCCCGGACCACCGGCGCCGCGTCGTACGGCGGGAAGAACCCGAGATCGTCTTCCAGCACCCGCAGATCGAACGCCTCGATCCGACCATCCGTCGCGAACGCGCAGATCACATCGACCTGGCCGTCGGCCAACGCCTGATACATCAGCCCGGGATCCAGATCGGAAGACGAACCGAAACCGTAGCCGTACGCCGCCCGGAGCCCGGGGTACCCGTCCGGCCGCTCCATGAACTCGGCCGTGAACCCCGCGCGCAGATCCTCCGCGTCCGTGAGCAGATCGCTGATTCTCGTCCAACCCCGCGCATCCGCGTCCCCGGAACGCACCGTGATCGCGTAGGTGTTGTTGAAACCGATCGGCGCCAGCCAGACGAGGTCGTACCGCTCGCGGTACGCGGAAGCCACCGCGAGGTACGCTTCCCCGGGAGCACCGATCACACCGGCCCGCAGCACATTGAGCAGGCCAGTGCCGGTGTACTCGGGGTAGATATCGATCTGGCCCCCCAGCAGGGCCGCGTGGCACACATCGGTCCCCCCAAGTCCCAGCCGACGCCGCACCGACCGGTCCGTGCCCCGCTCGATCAAACCCGCGATGATCTCCGCGAGAATCTCCTGCTCGGTGAAGTTCTTCGAACCGACAACCACCGGAGCCTGCGCGGACACGGACAAGGTCGACAACAACAGCAGGATCGCGCACGCCAGCCGGTTCACGACCCCGCCCCCGCGGCCCCGGACGCCCCGATCAACGCCGCCTGCCGCCGCGCGTGCCCGAACAGCTCCTCGACGAACGGTGTTGCCGGGCGGTTCATCAGTTCGCCCGGCGTGCCCAGCTGCTCGATCACCCCCGCCCGCATCACCGCGATGCGGTCGCCGAGCCGCACCGCCTCGAAAAGGTCGTGCGTGACGAACACGATCGTCTTGTTCAGTTCCGCTCGGAGCCGGACCAGCTCGCCCTGCAGTTGGTCCCGCGTGACGGCGTCGAGCGCCCCGAACGGCTCGTCCATCAGCAGGATCGCCGGATCCCCCGCCAGCGCCCGCGCGATGCCCACCCGTTGCTGCTGCCCTCCGGAAAGCTCCTCGGGACGGCGCGCCGCGTACGCGCCCGGATCCAGACCGACCACGGCCATCAGCTCGTGCGCCCGTTCACGCTGATCTTCCGGGGACACCCCGCACAGCCGCGGAACGATGGCCACATTCCGCTCCACGCTCATGTGCGGAAACAGCCCGATGTTCTGGAACACATAGCCGATCCTGCGGCGTAAAACCATCGGGTTCTCTTCCATCACATCCCGCCCATCGACGAGGATCCGCCCCGATGTGGGATCGATCAAGCGGTTGATCATCTTGAGCGTTGTGGTCTTCCCGCATCCCGAGGTGCCCAGAAGCACGACGGTCTCGCCCGGCTCGACTGTCATGCTCACCGATCGCACCGCGTAGCCGCCGACCGGACCATACCGCTTCGAGACATTCTCGAGCGTGACCAACGGATCACCTCCGATCTATAGACAACATTCACAATAGCACCCGCTCAATACACCGACTTGCGTCGCTGTTCTCATGCAAGGAAGCGGCGCGGGATGATCGATGTGGTTGTCATCGGCCACACAATCTGCTATACTCAAGAATCATCAAGCCAATAGAGCATGATCACGATCTGGGGTGGATCGCCACGGTGCCGCACGCGCCGGCTTCTGATCATGCCGCGGGAGGACCTACACCATGCCGATCACACGAAGCGAAACAAAGCCGCAGGCCAAGCATGCCAGGCACGATCTTGAGATCGCGATCCCAGTGACCAGAGATCACTTCGATCAGGACGAGGAATGGGTCGTCGTCCACCATGAAAACGAGTGGCGCAAGGTCCGGCTGCACGACTACGCAGAGGTGTACTCCATCCCCGGTCTCTACGACCGCTGGGTCTACGACATCTTCCGCTGCCGCTCGCCGCAAAAGGTCGGCGGCCTGCTCGATCAGGCCCTGAAGCGCGAATCCATCGACCCCGCTTCGATCCGTGTGCTCGATCTCGGTGCGGGCAACGGCTATGTCGCCAAGGTGCTCTCCGAGTACGGCATCCGGAGCTTTACCGGCGTGGACATCCATCAGGAAGCCGCCGCCGCCGCCGAGCGGGACCGCCCCGGCCTCTACCAGAACTACATCGTTGGCGACATGACCAATCTGCACGAGCGCGGGCGCAAGGTCCTCGATCTGGTCCGGCCGAACTGCCTGACCTGCGTGGCCGCCCTCGGCTTCGGGGACATCCCGCCCGAGGTCTTCGCCGCCGCCTTCAACAGCATCGAGCCGGACGGCTGGGCCGCCTTCACCATCAAGACCGACTTCCTTGATCCGAAGGACAGATCCGGCTTCTCCGTGCTCATCCGCCGCATGATCGACCAGGGCGTCCTCGAAGTCGCCGAGCGCGAGTCCTATGTCCACCGTGTCGCCACCGATGGCGAAGAGCTGGTCTACACCGCCCTGATCGGACGCAAACGCGGCCAGACCGAGCCATCCTGGGTCGTCTGACCGACACGCCTCCCCGGGCCCCCCGGCACGCCCCCGTACGACCTCAGCCGCGGAAGATCGCGAACGCGATCGAGGCGAGCACCAACGCCGAAGCGCACGCCGTGGCCATCCAACCGACGAGATTATGGTTCCGCAAGCGTCCCACACGGATCTCCCGCTCAGATGATATCGAACCGCTCCGAGCGGATCCGACCACGGTCCACTCCCAGTTCCAGCAGCGCATCCTCCACCGCGTCCATCATCGGCGCCGGCCCGCAGATCATAAAGTGCGCCCGGCCGAGCGTGGCCCGGGTCAGCAGCCGCCCGAGCATCGCCCGGTCGATGTACCCGGTCTCGCCCTCCCAGCCCTCGGGCGGATTCTCGGGGACATGCGTGACCGTGACCGCGTCGCTCGCGTCCGCGGCGGCCAGTTCCTCGCGGAACGTCGCCCGCTCGAGCGTCGAGGTCGCGTAGAGCAGCCGGATCGGCCGCTTCTCTCCGCGGTCCAGCGCGGTGCGGATAATGCTCATCCCCGGCGTGATACCGATCCCCCCGGCGATCAGCACCACCTCCGGCACGCCGTCCGCCACCGTGAACCCGCCGGCGGGCCCCTGCACATACACGGTCGTGCCCGGCTCGATCCGACCGACCGTGCCGGTGAAGTCGCCGAGTTCCTTGATCGTGAACCGCAGCTCCCCCGGCTTCTCCGCGCTCGACGCGATCGTGAACGGGTTCTCCCGTGGGTCGAACGGGCTTTTGTCGAAGATCAACCACACGAACTGCCCGGCCTTGAAGCCCATCCCGTCGTGCCCCTCGGGCCTGAGCGTCACCGTCCACACCGCGTCCCGCTCGGCACGCACGGAATCCACACGCCACGGCCTGCGTCGCATCATCAGCGGACGCACCAGCCGGATATGCCCGAGCATCGCCAGCGGGGCCCCGATGATCGCGACCAATGCCGCTTTCTTCATCAGCGGTTCGGAATAGTGATCCACCATCACCACATGCGCCGCCGCCACAACCATCGCGAACGCGGCAAGCAGCCCGTGCGACACGCGCCACCACTCGTACTTGAGCCCGAAACGAGATCTCCACACGGAAAGCAGGATCAGCGCGACGATCGCTACCGTCACCGAAGACAGCGCCACCGCCCGCGGCAGGTTCACCCGCGGGTCAAAGAACTCCGCGAACGAACGATCCGCGCTGATCAGCACCACCGGGTGCGCCAGCACGCAGACCGCCGCACCGATCCCCGCGACGCGGTGGAACTGCAGCAGCGTGTCCTGGCCCAGCGAACGGGAAAACGCCGGATACCGGGCCGTCAGCACGAACTGCACGGCCATCATCCCCACGCCCACGAACCCCAGCGCCACACCGAACTCCACCCAGAAACCACGCCCCGGCGGCAACGGCCCCACCACGGCCACCCCCAGCGGGAGCAGACACAGGCCCAGGTACAGCAGCAACGACCACTGTGCCCGTGATCCGCTGTGCCCGCCAGTGACCATCACCCGTCTCCCGCATCGGCACCGACCCGGTGCATGACCCGCACCGGCCCGATCGCGGCCGGGAACGGCCCCGCCACCCGCTCATCGGCCAGCACCACCAGGCAGCCCCCGAATCCGGCTCCCGTCATCCGAGCACCATACACCCTTTCAACACCCCTCGCTGCGGAGACCGTCTCGAGCTGCTCCGGCCAGGACACCCGGCACCGGTCCCGCACCGACGCGTGCGAATCGGTCGTCCGGGCGCCCGGGCCCGGGCAAAGACGGCTCGTCTGAACATCGCTGGAAACAATACAGCGGCGCGTTCGGGATCGACGCGACGAGCCACGCCTCACGCCTCGCACGCGTCGGACACGCTCGGGCAGGTGCACTGCAGGTTTCGGTCGCCGTACGGGTTGTCCACACGCCCGACCGGCGTCCAGAACTTGAACGCCCGCAGGTGCTCGGCCGGGTAGGCCGCCTCGTCGCGGCTGTAGGCGTGGGTCCAATCGCTCGCGGTGACCTCGCCCAGCGCGTGCGGCGCCCCCTTCAAGGGGTTGTCCTCACGCGTCCACTCGCCCTTCTCGACGCGGCCGATCTCGGCCCGGATCGCGATCATCGCGTCGCAGAACCGGTCCAGTTCCGCCTTGGACTCCGACTCGGTCGGCTCGACCATCAGCGTGCCCGGAACCGGCCAGCTCATCGTCGGCGCGTGGAAGCCGAAATCGATCAGCCGCTTGGCGATGTCGTCGATCTCGATGCCCGCGTTCTTCTTGTCCGGGCGGCAGTCCAGCACGAACTCGTGCGCCACCCGGCCCTTGCCGCCCTTGAACAGCACCGGGTAGTGCCCCTTGAGCCGCTCGGCCATGTAGTTGGCGTTGAGGATCGCCACCTCGCTCGCGCGACGCAGCCCGTCCGGGCCCATCATCGCGATGTACGCCCACGAGATCAGCAGAATGCTCGGCGAGCCGTACGGCGCCGCCGACACCGCCCCCACCGCGTGATCACCCGCACTGCTCGGGCGCATCACGGAGTGGCCCGGCAGGAACGGTCGCAGCTTGTCGTTCACGCCGATCGGTCCCATGCCCGGGCCGCCGCCGCCGTGCGGGATGCAGAAGGTCTTGTGCAGGTTCAGGTGGCACACATCGGCCCCGAAATCACCCGGCCGGCACAGCCCGACCTGCGCGTTCATGTTCGCGCCGTCGAGGTACACCAGGCCCCCGTGTTCGTGCACCACCGCGCACATGTCCCGGATGTTCTCGTCGAACACGCCGCAGGTCGACGGGTAGGTGATCATCGCCGCCGCAAGGGTGTCGGCATGCTGCTCGGCCTTGGCCTTCAAGTCTGCGTAGACGATCGCGCCCTGCTCGTTGACCTTGACCGGCACGACCTTCATCCCCGCGATGACCGCCGAGGCCGGATTGGTCCCGTGCGCGCTCTCCGGGATCAGGCAGACATCACGCCCCGCGTTGCCGTGGTGCTCGTGGTACGCCTTGATCACCAGCAGCCCGGCGTACTCGCCCTGCGAGCCCGCGTTGGGCTGCAGCGACACCGCGGTGAACCCGGTGATCTCCGCCAGCCACGACTCGAGCTGCGAGAAGATCTCCGCGTAGCCCTCCCACTGCTCCCGCGGCGCGAACGGGTGCATGTGCGCGAACTGCGGCCAGGTCACCGGCATCATCTCGCTCGTCGCATTCAGCTTCATCGTGCACGAGCCCAGCGGGATCATCGAGTGCGCCAGTGACAGCTCGCGCGACTGGAGCTGCTGGATGTACCGCAGCATCTCCGTCTCCGACCGGTGCGTGTTGAACACCGGGTGCGTCATGAACCGGCTGGTCCGGGCGAACGCCCCGGGCAGATCGAGCCGCGCCCGCGCCGCCAACGCGTCCAGGTCCTCGTCGCCCTTGCCCCCGAACGCCTCGATCAGGTCGGCCAGCAGCCTGCGGTCCGTCGTCTCATCGAGCGTCACGCCGACCGTCCCGTCGCCGAAGTCGCGCAGGTTGATCCGCCGCGCCCGCGCCGCGCCGACCACATCGCTCGCGTTGCCCTTGACCTTCACCCGCAGCGTGTCGAAGACCAGGTCCTCGCCGATCGTGTGGCCCAGGTCCAGCAGCGCCACCCGCAGCGTCTGCGTGTACGCCCGCACCCGCCGCGCGATCCGCGTCAGCCCCTCCGGCCCGTGGTACACGCCGTACATCGACGCCATGATCGCCAGGAGCACCTGCGCCGTGCAGATGTTGCTCGTCGCCCGGTCCCGCTTGATGTGCTGCTCACGCGTCTGGATGGCCAGGCGCAGCGCCGGCTTCCCATACGCGTCCCGCGAGACGCCCACCAGACGACCCGGAAGCTTGCGCACGAACTCCTCGCGCGTCGCCATGAACGCCGCGTGCGGCCCGCCGAAGCCCATCGGCACCCCGAACCGCTGCGCGCTGCCCACGCACACATCCGCCCCCCACTCGCCCGGGGGCCTCAGCAGCACCAGCGCCAGCGGGTCGGCCACCGCCACCGTCAACGCCCCGGCGGCCTTCGCCTTCTCGGCGACCCCCTCGTAGCACTCCACCCGCCCGTCCGTGGTCGGGTACGACACCAGCACCCCGGCCACGTCGTCCCCGATCTCGAACGCGTCCGGCGACGACACCCGGATGGCCACCCCCATCGACGCGCCACGCGTCTGCACCACCTCGATCGTCTGCGGGTGGCAGTCGTCCGCCACCAGGAACACGCGGCGCTTGCCCTGGCCCTGCTGCACGCACAGGCTCATCGCCTCCGCCGCCGCCGTCCCCTCGTCGAGCAGACTCGCGTTCGCCAGCGGCAGGCCGGTCAGGTCCGCGATCATCGTCTGGAAGTTGAGCAACGCCTCCAGCCGCCCCTGCGCCAGCTCCGCCTGGTATGGCGTGTACTGCGTGTACCACGACGGGTTCTCCATCACATTCCGCAGAATCACCGGCGGCGTGATCGTCCCGTGATACCCCATCCCGATGCACGATCGGAACGCCGTGTTCTTGTCCGCGGTCTCGCTCAGATCACGCAGCAGCGTCCACTCGTCCCGAGCCGCCGGCAGGTCCAGCGCCCGGCCCAGCCGGATGTCCGATGGCACCACCTCGCCGATCAGTTCCTCCATCGACGCCACGCCCACCGCCGCAAGCATCGCCGTGATGTCGTCCTCGCGTGGGCCGATGTGACGCATCTGAAAGCGAATCCGGTCGTCGAGCGGCCCGACGGGCCGGCTCGTGCCGGAGGTGCGGGAAACGGCTGAGGCGGGGGTGCTGGTCGCGGTCATAAGTGGGTCCGTCCGGGGGATCTCCGCCCCGCGCGGCACCGCGCGGGGCGTGGGTGTTGCTCGCTGCGGCGGTCCTCGGGCCGGGACCCGCCGGGCCGGCGTGGATCGACCGATCCAGCCGGCACACGCAATCCTATGAAGCCCGGCACGCCCACGCCGGTACACTGACCCCAAACGGAGGCTCCATGACCGATTCGAAGAGCAGGTTCCCGCAGATGTTGACGCCCGCCCTCGCCGCGTGGCTTTTCGCGACCGGCGCGGCCCTGGCGACCCTGGCCGAACCCGCCTCCGAGCGACCGCCCGTGGACCCCGCCTTGGTCGAGTTCTACCAGGCCACCGTCGTCGAACTGTCCCACCCTTCCTATGAGGGCCGCGTCCCCGGCTCGGTCGGCATCGACAAGGCCGCCACCCTGATCGAACAGCACTTCCGCGACCTCGGCCTCAAGCCCGCCTTCCCCGTGACCGAGACCGCCCGGGACGGCACCGAGGTCATCACCCGCAACGCTCGCTATCGCCAGCACTTCGAAGTCGGCCAGCAAACCCGCTGGACCCGCACCGACATGACCCTCGCAGACGCCCCCCCGCTCCGCCACGGACATGACTTCACCGCCCTAGCCCACACCGGCGACGGCACCGTCACCGGCCCAGTCGTCTTCACCGGCTACGCCATCGTCTCCGGGCCCGGCGGCTTCCGGGGTTTCGAGGATGATGCCGACTTCGAAGGTCAGATCGCCCTCTGCCTGGCCTACGAGCCCATGGACGAGCAGGGCAACTCCCTCTGGGACGAGTCCGGCTTCAGCCACCACGCCGCCCTGACCCAGAAGGCCAGCGCCCTCATCCGGCGCGGGGCCGCCGGCGTCATCATCGTCGCCCCGCCCCACGCCAACGACGAGCGCGTCGGCATGCTCGAAACCATCGACTCGAGCCGCATGGCCACCCCGGGGGGAATGCCCGGACGCGCCCGACGCCACGACGCCCCGGTCGTCCAGGTCACCCCGGAAACCGCCGCCCGGATCCTCGGCGACGACCGCGACCCGGAGGTCATCTTCCGCGAACTCGCCGCCCGCTCCAACGACGGGCCGGTCGCAGAACCGATCAGCGGGCCCCCCGTCACCATCGACATCCGCACCGAGAACCGCCCCATCGACGCCTTCAATGTCGGCGCGATCTTGCCCGGCGTGGGCGACCTCGCCGACGAGTATGTCGTCATCGGCGGCCACTACGACCATGTCGGCTACGGCTACTTCGGCTCCCGGGCCCGCTCCCGCCGGGGCGAGATCCACCCGGGCGCCGACGACAACGCCTCGGGCACCGCCGGCGTGATGGTCGCCGCCCAGACCATTACCGAGCGGGTCCGAACCATGCCGCCCGACCAGCCCCGGCGGACCTTCCTGTTCATGCTCTTCTCCGCCGAGGAAATGGGCCTGCTCGGCTCGCGCCACTATGTCCGCGAGCCCATCGCCCCCGTCGAGCAGCACTTCATCATGCTCAACCTCGACATGATCGGCCGCCTCGAGGGCAAGCCGCTCGAGATCGGCAGCCTCAACTCCGCCCCGGCCATGCCGGCGCTCGCCGACCCCCACTTCGAAGCCTCCGGACTGCCCATCGCCCGCGAGGCCTCCGTCAGCTCCGGACGCTCCGACCACGCCTCGTTCGACGCCGTCGGCATCCCCAACCTCTTCTTCTTCACCGGCCTGCACCCCCAGTACCACACCCCCGACGACACCGCCGACCTGATCGACAACGAGGGCGGCGTCCGCATCGCGCTGCTCGCGGCCGACATCGCCATGGCCGCGGCCACCAAAGCCACCCCTCTCCCCCACCGCCGGACGCTCGCCAGGACCGCTCAACAGGACGCCCAGCCGCGCGTCCGCGTCGGCGTCATGCCTTCCAACGCCACCCGGGGCGGCATCATCGTCGAACGCGTCTTCGACGACACCTCCGCATCCGAGGCGGGCGTCCGGCCCAACGACCGCATCACCGCCTGGAACGGCCAAGAGCTCCGCGGCATGAACGACCTCCGCCCGCACCTCGTCCGGCACGAGCCCGGCGATGTCATCACCCTCACCGTGGATCGGGACGGCGAAACCCTGGAAATTCCCCTGACCCTCCGCGGCATCGAGTAGCACACCCGCCAGCCTAAGCACCGATTTCCCAGCCCTTTACGCCCACCGCGCGCCGCCCCTATCCTTCCGCCATGACCCCCACCCTCGAACTGACGCTGCCGGATCTGGAACAGATCCGGGCCCTCGATGCCGACACCCTCGTCTCCCGCCTGCGCATCGGCGTCGAGCACTTCGACCCCCGCGTCTTCGAACTCACCGACGAACAACTCGACCAGGCCTGGCTCCCCGACGCCGGCGCGGGCCGCTGGCCCATCCGCGTCCTGCTCGGCCACCTGGCCGACGCCGAGATCGTCAACGCCCACCGCATCCGCCGCGCCTTCGGCGAAAACAACCCCACGCTGGCCGTCTGGGACGAGGACGCCTTCATCGACTCCGGCCTCTATGGATGCACCGAGGCGAGCGCTTTCCGCCCGCCCATCGGCGGCGATGTCGCCGCCATCCACACCACCCGGTCCTGGATGGTCGCCATGCTCTACCAGTTCGAAGCCGACCACTGGCAGCGCCGCGCCCTCCACCCCGAGCGCGGCCCCATCACCATCCGCGACATCGCCGACTACAACTGCTGGCACCTCGAACAGCACGCCGCCTATCTCAACGCGAAGGTCTTCCGCATGCTCGGGCCCGCCCCCGAGCCCGAGGCCTGCTCGCCCGCCGGCTGCGCCCGCCCCGGCTGCGCCTGCGCCCAGCCCAACGACTGACACGAACCCGCCGCGGAGGCGAACCGACCTTGCACGCGATCTTTGATCAACGCCGCTACCTCATCCCCTTCCGCTCGGGGTTGCTGCCGCAGATCTTCTGCGACACCCTCGTCATCGGCGCGGGCGTTGCGGGCATGCGCGCCGCCATCGCCGCCGCGGACGCCGGCGAGGTCATCATCTGCTCCAAGTCCAAGCTCACCAAAACCAACACGGCATGGGCCCAGGGCGGCGTCGCCGCCGTCCTCCGCGACGACGACCGGATCGAGGACCACACCGAGGACACCATCACGGCCGGCGCGGGGCTCTGCGACCGCCCCGCCGTCGATCTGGTCTGCCGCGAAGGCCCCGCCCTCGTCCGTGAGCTGATCGACTGGGGCATGCGCTTCGACCGCGACAACGCCGACAACCTCGCCGTCGCCCGCGAGGGCGGCCACAACGCCCCACGCATCTACCACGCCGGCGGCGACGCCACCGGAGCCGAACTCCAGCGCACACTGACAGACAAGACCCTCGCCTCGCCCCGCGTCCGCCTCTTCGAATCCTGCTTCGTGATCGACCTGATCACCGCCGGGGCCGACCCCGGCTCGCCCTGCCTCGGCGCGATCACCCACCACCCCCGCTACGGCCTCCAGATGATCTGGGCCCGCACCACCATCCTCGCCTCCGGCGGCGCGGGCCAGCTCTACCGCGAGACCTCCAACCCGCCCCCCGCCACCGCCGACGGGATCGCCATGGCTGCCCGGGCCGGCGCCACCCTCGCCGACATGGCCTTCATCCAGTTCCACCCCACCACCCTCTACATCCCGGGCGCCCCCCGCGCCCTGATCTCCGAGGCCGTCCGAGGCGAGGGCGCCCACCTCATCGACGAGCAGGGCCGCCGCTTCATGCTCGACCAGCACGAACTGGCCGAACTCGCCCCCCGCGATGTCGTCTCCCAGGCCATCGTCCGTCAGATCGCCAGCCAGGGCGGCCGCCATGTCTACCTCGATGGCCGCCACCTCCGAGGCTTCGCCGAACGCTTCCCCGGCATCCACGCCACCCTCGCCAAGTTCAGCATCGACCCGACCACCGACCTCATCCCCGTCCACCCCGCCGCCCACTACACCATCGGCGGCGTGCGCACCGACCTCGAGGCACGCACCGACATCCCCAACCTCTTCGCCGTCGGCGAGGTCGCCGCCACCGGCCTGCACGGCGCCAACCGCCTCGCCAGCAACTCCCTGCTCGAGGGCCTCGTGATGGGCGCCATCGCCGGCCGCCACGCCGCACGCCGTTCGGGCGCCGGCCCCGTCGGCCCCGCCACGATCAACTCCGACATCCGCCCCTCCAACCACGCCGAACTCGACCTCGAGGATGTCCGCTCCAGCCTCCGCAGCGCCATGTGGAAGAATGTCGGCATCACCCGCACCGGCACCCGTCTCGAGGACGCCTGCGAGATGCTCGATTTCTGGGGTCGCTACACCCTTGACAAAATCTTCGACACCCCCGACGGCTGGGAGGTCCAGAACATGCTCCTCACCGCCGCCGTCATCGCCAAGTCCGCCGCCTGGCGCACCGAATCCCGCGGCACCCACCTCCGCACCGACCACCCCGTCCCCACCGACGCCTTCCGCGTCCACGACCTCAGGCGCCGCGGCCGCAGCTCCCCCATCACTACCCCCGCCGGCGATCCCGACCGAACCGTCGAACCGACCGCCGCCGCGAGCGTATCGGACCGGTCATGAACGCCAGGCTGATCATCCGCACCACCGCGATCGCGGGCCTCGTGCTGGCCGGCTTTGCCTCCCTGACCGCCTGCGCCGAGGAACGCATCGTCTCCCGCCGGGGCCTGCTTTCCTCGCTCCCGGGCGCCGAATCGAACATCCCCGATCACCGCACCGTCAACCGCCCGGACATACTCCGCACCCCGTCGTCGGGCATCCGCGAGACCCTTGAGGACGGCGATACCGTCATCCTCCACGCCAAGTCCGTCCGCCACCTCATGGCCCACATCGTCACCACGATGCAGAACGGCGAGGAAGAACTCTTCGTCGAACAGGTCCTCTCCTCCAAAACCCGCCAGGAGTTCGTCCTCCGGGGCTACGACCCCGCCGAGGCCTACAAAGAACTGATCCGACGCGAGCGGGATGTCTTCCGCCTCTTTAATGTCATGCCCTTCGGAGAACAGACGCCCGGACTGTTTCTCCAGAAGATCGGGGACAACGAGTTCCGCCTCCAGATCCCCCGCTCCTCGTTCGGCGAACTCAGGTGGACCGGCATCGATGTCGTCTTCGAGAACAAGAACTACCGCCTCCGATGGTTCGTCGCACGCTGATCCCCCCGCCCCCGGATACACTCCGACCATGGCGGAACCGCCCACCAAGGACCCCCATCTCGCCCTCCGCGTGGTCACCATGCCGCGCGAGACCAATCCCTACGGCACCATCTTCGGCGGCGTCGTCCTCTCCTACATCGACCAGGCCGGCTTCGTCGAGGCCCGCCGCCACGGCGACTTCGACTGGGTTACCGCCTCCATCCAGCGCGTCGACTTCCGCGCCCCCGTCGGCGTCGGCGACATCCTCTCCCTCCGCACCACCACCACCCGCCTCGGACGCACCTCCATCGATGTCACCGTCGAGGTCTACGCCGAACGCTGCCGCACCCACGACACCGTCCATGTCACCAGCGCCACCCTGACCATGGTCGCCATCCGCGACGGCGTGCCCACACCCTTCCAGACGCAAGGAAACTAAAGCCATGGGACTCAAGGACCTGTTCTCCAAATCCAAAAACCCCGACCAGCCCGCCGAGACCCCCGTCGCAGAGACCAGCCACGCCCATATCGCCGAATCCAACGGCATCGCCGTCGCCACCGTCCTCTGCGAACGCTACTCCGAACACGAGTCCAAGCCCATCGAGAACGACCTGCTCGACGCCGCATCCAAACGCGGCCACAAGCTCATCATCGACATGTCCAAGGTCGCCATGCTCGCCTCCGCCGGCATCGGCTCGCTCATCAGCCTCCATCAGGCCTGCACCAAGGCCGGCGGCAAGCTCGTCGTCTGCGCCATCGACCCCCAGATCGGCCAGATGCTCAAGCTCACCCGCATGGACAAAATGCTCAACATCGCATCCACCCGCGAGCAGGCCATCGAGTCGTTCTGATGCCCGCGAAACAGGCCCGAAACGCCCGCCTGCTCGTCCTGCTCTCCGGCTCCGGGCGCACGCTCGAGAACCTCCTCGCCCGCATCGACGCCGGCGAACTCCCCGCCGAGATCGTCCGCGTCGTCGCCAGCAAGCCGTGCCGCGGCGCCGACATCGCCCGCGCCCGCGACATCCCCACCGACATCATCCCCGGCTCGATCAACCCCGAAGCCCTGGACGACCTCGTCGCCCGCGACCGCGCCGACTGGATCGTCCTCGCCGGCTACCTCAGGCTCGTCCCCATCACCCCCACCACCCGCGGCCGCATCGTCAACATCCACCCCGCCCTGCTCCCCGCTTTCGGCGGCCCCGGCATGCACGGCATGAAGGTCCACGCCGCCGCCATCGACGCCTACCGCCGCGGCGAGATCACCGAATCCGGCTGCACCGTCCACCTCGCCGACGACACCTACGACACCGGCCCCATCATCCTCCAGCGCCGCTGCCCAATCACCCCCGACGACACCCCCGAAACGCTCGCCGCCAAGGTCTTCAACCTCGAACTCGAAGCGTACCCCGCCGCCCTCAAACAACTCATCACGAGTGCCACGGGTTGACCCAAAGGGCAACCCGTGCCTCGATCCCAACGAACCCCTCCCCATCGGGTAAGGTACCACAAAGGCACCCCAAGGAGGCCCCATGCCCCGCCCCATCCCATTCCTGGCCCATTGCCTCTTCCCCATTGCCTATTGCCTGCTCTCCGCGGCCACCCTCGCCCAACCCGCCGCCCAACCCGAGGAGGGACAAACCCAACCCCGCCGGATGACCGCCGCCCAGATCGAGGCCACCGGCATCGAGGCCGTCAAAGCCGGTGACCTCGACCGCGCCGAGGCCTATTTCAAGGCCCACGCCGAGCAGGACCCCACCACCTTCACCCCTTGGTACAACCTCGCCGCCGTGTCCAGCCTCCGCGGCGACCTCGCCGCCGCCCAGGACCGCCTCGCTCAGGCACTCGCCCGCGGCTTTTCCGACATCCGCGTCCTCCGCGCCGACCCCCACATGGAGGCCCTGCGCACCACCCAGCTCTTCGAGGACCTCAACGAGCGCTGGCCCGAGATCCTCGCCGCCCGGCGCACCGCCGACCTCGCCGCCGCCGAGCAACTCGTCCCCCGCAACGCCGAGACCCGCACCCTCGACCGCTGGAAAATCGAACTCATCAGCGCCCACGACCCCGTCGCCACCGACCAGGCCGAGGCCGAACTCGACCTGCTGTGCGCGTGGCTCACCGAGCACATCTTCACCAACCTCCGCGCCGAGGACGCCTTCGAAGAGGACGCCTGGGCCATGGTCATCCTCCCCGACCGCGCCGAGTTCGCCCGCTGGGCCATCAGCGCCTTCGGCCCCGGCGTGCGCGAAACCCTTTCGACCGTCGGCGGGGCCTACGACCACAACCGCCGCAGCCTCGTCGCCCAGGACCTCGGCGCCACCCTCCGCCACGAGCTCGTCCATGTCCTCCACTGGCGCGACATGTCCCGCCTCGGCCAGCACCACGCCGCCTGGATCCAGGAGGGCCTCGCCTCCCTCGTCGAGGACTACGACCTGACCGACGACAGCCGGACCAACGGCTCGCTCACCCCCGTCCCCTCCTGGCGCACCAACATCGTCAAGCGACTCCGCAACGCCCGCCGCCTCACCCCGCTCGAAGAACTCGCCGAAACCAGCATGGCCCGCCTGACCACCAACCGCCCCCTCGCCCAGTACGCCCAGTCCCGCGCCGTCATGCTCTTCCTGCTCGACCGCGGCAAGCTGACCGAGTTCTACCGAACCTACACCGAGACCTTCGACGACGACCCCACCGGGCTGACCGCCCTGCGCGACACCCTCGGCCACGAATCCCAGGGCGACCTCGAGCAGGCCTACCAACGCTGGATCGACAGCCTCCCCATGGTCGCCGAGACCGGCTCCGACCTGCCCGCCACCCTCGGCGTCGAGGTCCAGAACGGCGACGGCACCGGCGTCCGCGTCTCCGCCCTGCCCATCGGCGCCCGCCAGCGCACCGGCCTGTCCGTCGGCTCCTTCATCACCGCCATCAACGACCGCCCCACCCGCGACCTCCACGAACTCATCCGCGTCCTCGCCGACTACGCCCCCGGCGACACCGTCACCGTCTCCCACCGCCGCGGCCGCCTCCACCACACCAACGAGATCACCCTCCAACCCAGGTAGACCGGCACTCCGTGCCGGTTCCCCGATTCACCAGCACGCCGCACCAGCTCCCGCACCCCGAAGGGGTGCCCGCCAGTTGCCACGGGCGAAGCGCAGCGCAGCCCGTGGAAAACGAACCCCTCCCACATCTTCACCCCGGAGGGGTGACGGAACCCCGGCATGACCCAACCCAAACCACGCAAAACCCTCCTCCGCTTCTTCACCGCCATCGGCATCCTCGCCGCGCTCTACTTCGCGGGAGCCATCCATTTCTACCTTTCCAAGCCAAACATCACCCGCGACTACTACGCCGAGCACAACGCCGCCAACGCCGCGCTTTCAGACGCCGAAAAGGCCTGGCCGGTCTACCACGATGCCCAAGCCCTCTGGCACACACTCGCCGGGCCGATCTACGCGCAAGTCGGGCAACTCTACAACGAGTTCGAAGACCGACAACACAAACTCGAAGCGGACGACCCGCACTACGACCGCGTCCCGTCGCCATTCATCAACCCGGACAACCAATTCGACATCCCCGCCGATCACCCGCTGCACGCCGACGCCCTCGCCGCCCTCGAAGCCTTCCAACCCACACTCGACGAGATCCGCCAGGCCGCCGCGCGGCCCGCCATGGGAATCCCGATCACCGACCGCTGGAGAAACGACCGGGAATGGACCCCCGGCGAGGCCTTGGATCCGAGCCCGGATCTTTCCCGCCGCCCGCTCCTGCTCGAAGTCTCAATGCGAAAGCACATGCCGATCGGGTATCTTCTCGGCGTGTTCCGCTTCGACAGCACCGCGGCCATCAGCAACGAAGATCCGGACCGTCTGATCGACAACACCCGCGCCATGATCCACATCGCCCGACAGATGCACACCGAGCAGACCCTGCTCGACCAACTCATCGTGGGCCGCTTCCTCACGACAGCCGCCGAAATCGTCGACAAAGCCCTCACCTCCACCGATCCGCTCTTTTCGCAAGACCAACTACAAACCCTCCAAACCCTGCTCTGGTCCGACGCGGTCGATCAGTCCCGCCTCGATCTCACCCACGAAAGGCGCGTCGCCGACGAACTGATCGAAAGAACATACTCCGGCCGACCCGGAACCAAAGGCTCGATCACCATCGACGGCATCAACCTGCTGGGCGCCTCCGAAGGCGACGCCCCGACGCCCCGAGTGCTCCTCGCCGCGATGTGGCCCACCCGCCACTTATTCGCGAACCGCCCGCAGGTCGAGCGCAGCCTCACCGAAGGTTTCGAGGCCGCCGAACGGGTGCACAATGACGGCCCCGCTTCCTACCCGCAGTTCCTCGGGATGCTCGCCGAGATCGAGGACCGCCATATCAACCGTGGACCCGTGACCATCCCCCTCCTCATCGCCCCCCTCGGCCGAGCAGCACTGACAGCCCACCACACCCGCACCCATCTCCGCGCCACCGCCACCCGCCTCGCCCTCGAACGCCACAAGCTCACCAACGGCCACTACCCCGAAACCCTCGCCGACCTCGTCCCGACCTACCTCCAAGAACTCCCCCAAGACCCCTTCAACCCCGGCCACCCCCTCAACTACCTCCTACGCGACAACCAACCCATCCTCTACTCCGTCGGCAGCAACGGCATCGACAACCACGCCACCCCCGCCCCGCCCAACACCAACCCCGCCGACCTCCACGCCCGCTTCGCCAACCCCAACGGCCCATCTCCCACCGCCCCGACCGCCGACTGGATCCTCTCCCCAGCCCAGAACTGACCCCCCACCGGTGGCACAGGCGTCCCGCCTGTGTTCCTCCACCAATCACCCCGCAACCACCCCCACCCCGCCCCCGGTACACCCCCCATGCACCGGAACACACGCCTGGTCCTCGCCGCCCTCGCCGCCGCCCTCATCGCCTTCGCCATCTACTACGCCATCGCCGCCCGGGCCTACTTCACCGCCCCGCCGGCGCCCCCCGACCCCATCGCGGCCCTCAACGCCGCCCTCCCCCAGGCCCCGGAACCCGACCGCGCCGCCCCCGCCTACGCCGCCCTCCACGAGGCCTGGCAAGCCGCCAGGCCCGAACCCCCGGACCCCCTCCCCTACGACTGGTGGAACGACCTCCGCCCCGGCCACCCCGACTTCGAGCCCGTGGCCGCCGCCATCCGCACCCTCGAGCCCCGCCTCGCCGAAGCGCGCGAAGCCAGCACCCGCCCCGTCCTCGGCGACCGCCTCGAGCCGGCCACCGCCGAACGCCGACGCGAATGGGGCCGACCCGAACTCGACGAGGCCATGACCCACGCCCTCATCAACGCCCACATCCCCGCCCTGACCCACACCTCCGTCACGATCCGCCTCCTCCTCGTCGACGCCCAGCACGCCGCCGCCAACGACGACCCCGCCCGCTTCGCCGCCGACCTCCACGCCGCCCTCGGCGCCGCCCGCCAGATCCGCGACATCCCCCTCTTCATCAACGACATCATCGCCATCCGCGCCGTCGCCAGCACCGCGGCCGTGATCCGCCGCACCCTTACCGACCACCCGGACCTCCTCGACGCCCCCGCCCTGACCGCACTGCAGGACGACCTGGCCGACACCGCCCGCAACCACGCCGTCCTCCGCATCGACAGCGAACGCACCAACATCGCCGACCTCATCGACCGCAGCTTCTCCCCCGGCCCCCGCGGCCGCATCACCGCCGCCGGCATCGAACGCCTCAAGCCCATGGTCCAGTTCGGCGACCCCGACCGCACCATGTTCCCCGCCATCCCCAACCCCCGCTCCCCCCTCGCCCCGCTCCAGGCCCGACGTGTCTCCCACCGCGCCGGCCAGCTCGACTGGTACGACACCTACCTCACCCTCGTCCAAGCCGCACAGGCCGGCGGCCCGACCAGCGTCGCGAGTTTCACCGGCCAGGAAGGCACATACCTCTACGGCGACCGCATCGAATACCGCTACGCCCCGATCTGGTCCATGGTCCCCGCCATCGGCAGCATGCTCTACACCGAGCAGCACACCCGCCTCGAGGCCGAAGCCACCATCACCGCCCTCGCCGTCGAGCGCTACCGGCGCGACCACGCCCGCCTCCCGGACACACTCGACCAGCTCGTCCCCGCTTACCTCGCCGCCATCCCCGCCGACCCCTACGACCTCACCCCCGGCGCCCGCATCAAGTACCGCCCCACTGCGGACACTTTCACAATCTACTACAACGGCGCCAACGCCAAAGACAACAACGCCACCCCACCGCCCCACGACCCCCAGGATCCCAACGCCGCCCGCCGCTTCCACACCGGCCAGCCCCACCCCAACGCCCCCGAAGCCGACTGGATCCTCTACCCGCCCCCGAACTAAACCGCGCTGGTCGGTGGCACAGGCGTCCCGCCTGTGTCTTCATCGCAAAATCTCCCGCACCACCCCCTCCAACCGCGCCATCTCCGCGCGCGCCAGCCACTGCCCCAGACCCGACACCCCCCACAACCCCGCCACCCCCAGCGCGCTCGCCACCGTCACCCACACCCCGCGCACCGGCCGCTCCATCACCACCTCCGCCCACGACCACACGATCCCGCCGAACCCCAGCCCCACCAGCACGATCGACGCCAGCACGAACCCCGTCCAGATCGCCGGGTTCGGGTTAAACCGCCCCTTCCCCACGCACCCGCCGTCCCCCTCCTCCAACTCGAAGGTCAGCCACGGCGACCAGAACCGCCGCTCCCCCTTCGCCAACGCCACCACGAAGTGCGCCCCCTCCCGCTCCGCCGCCCCGGCCGCCCCACTCCGCCGCACCCACACCCCCGCCCCGGCCAGCCCCAACGCCAACCGCTCGGCCGCCTCCCGCGCCGACACACCCACCCCCACCTCAAATGTCGGCCCCAGAATCACCCGCCGCACAACCACCTCCAAAGTATCAATCTATCCGATTTCGTGTGCCTTCGCTAAATCATGACGCATCGCCATGAAAACCCGCAACCCAGCCCAACACTCTGCCGTACATAGTATGTGACCCCAACGCCACACCCCCACCCCCGGAGCCCCCACCCATGAAACTCGAACGCGAACTCATGCGCGGCGCCGGACCCACCGCCGTCCTGCACCTGCTTTCCAACCGCCCCATGTACGGCTACGAGCTCGTCGAGGCCCTCACCGCTCGCACCGACGGCGTGCTCGCCATGGGCCAGTCCACCCTCTACCCCATGCTCTACAACCTCGAGGCCAAGGGCCTGATCGAGGCCGAGTGGCAGGCCGCCGACAACGGGCGCGACCGCAAGTACTACAACCTCACCGGCAAGGGCAAGAAAAAACTCCAGACCGACCTCGAACAGTGGAACCGCCTCGCCGGCGCCCTCACCGCCCTCGGCGTGCTGAAGGGGGCCCCGGCATGAGCACCGCCGCCACGCACAAGCCCGCCGCCCGACGCCGCGACCCGACCGCCGACGAACGGATCGCCGCCGCCGACCTGCCCGAGCCCGTCGCGCAGCGCATCGCCGCCATCGTCCGCGCCACCCGCCTGTGGAAATCCGAACGCGCCGACATCGCCCGCGAACTCATCGCCCACGCCCAGGACGCCATCACCGCCGGCCGCACGCCCGAGGACGCCGCCGAATCCCTCGGCGCCCCCGCAACCATCGCCCCCCTCCTCCGCCGCAGCGCGAAACGCAAACGCCACTGGCTCTGGCAGGCCCGCCACCGCACCCTCCAGGCCATCGGCATCAGTCTGCTCGCCATGATCGGCGTCTACATCGTCCTCTTCATCCGCTTCAATACCGGCAGCCCCGACATCAAGCACAACTACATCGCCGAACTCAACGAACGCAACAGCGCCTACACCGACGACCAGAAAGCCCTGCCCGCCTTCGAAGCGCTCCACCGCGCGTGGTTACCAGTACAGAGCCCTCTGTTAACATTCGACACCCGCGATGAGGAAGGCAACGAACTTCCCAGACACGCGATGGAGCGGTATCCGTTCTCCGATCCGAACGACCGCGGCTACGACGGACTCGTCGCAGCCCACGCCGAGGTGCTCCCCCAGCTCGACGCCGCCATCGCCGCTTCGCGCCGACCCGTGTTCGGGATGCTCTACTCCGACCGCTACGAAAGAATCGTCGACGAGAACGGTTTCCAATACTTCGAAATGCTCCCGCCCGCGGAGGACCCTCACCTCTCCGGACCGGTCATCGAGGTGTTGCTTCCCGCGCTCGGCCAGGCCCGCCAGATCTCCCAACTCTTCGCCTTCGACGCCGCCCACGCCGCTCACCACAACAACCCCGACCGCGCCGCCGAGTCCCTGACCGCTATCTTCGACACCGCCCGCCTCACCGGCCGGGAGCACACCCTCATCGCCTCGCTCGTCGCCGTCGCCATCCAGACCATGGGCGAGACCATCCTGCTCCAGATCCTCCACGACCACCCCGACCTGTTCAACGAAGCCCACCTGACAGCCATCGCCCACACCGCCTCCGTTTCAGGCCGGACCGCACGAGACCTCGACTTCGAAACCGAGCGCCGCATGTTCGGCGATTTCCTCCAACGCGCCTACACCAACGACGGCCGCGGCGACGGCCGCCTCACCGCCGAAGGCGTCCGTCTGGCCCTGTACCTCGACGCCATTACGCCCGAAAACCTCAACGAGCTCACCAATACCACCGCACTCCGGATGCGCCTCACCGGCCCCGTCGCCATGCTCGCTTACGGCTCCCGCCGCGACCAGCGCGAGATCCACGACAGGCTCATGCGCCTGGCCGACGACTTGCTCGCCACGCCGCCGGCCTCCGACGAACACCGCCGCCTGCGCAGACAGGCCGATGAACTCACCGACGAACTCGGCTCCAGCCCGCGCTACCGCATGGCCGCGATCCTGACCCCCGCCTTCCTCCGGTCCATCGAGTCCGCCCACAAAGGAAAAGCCCAAACCGACGCCACCCTGACCACCATCGCCCTGCACACCCACCGCCAGGGCACCGGCCGCTGGCCGGACATCCTCGACGAACTCGTCCCCCACCTGCTCCCCGCCGTCCCCGAGGACCCCTTCGACCCCGGCCGCCCCATCAAGTACCGCCTGATCGAGGGTGTCCCCCACCTCTACTTCGTCGGCGCTAACGCCCAGGACAACCACGCCACCCGCCCCGCCCGCCACGGCACCCACTTCCCCAATCCCAAATCCCTCTCCCGCCGCTACGCCCAAGGCGACAACAGCCCCTCCACCCGTCCCGAAGACCAGGGCGACTGGATCATCTACCCGCCCGAGCCCAGCCGGTAGCCGCCACCTAGTCAACCCTAACCCCCAGCCCTCCACTACACTCACCCCCATGCTCCAGTACCACGACCTCCTCCGCCGCTGCCTCGCAGAGGGCACCCCCTGCGACGACCGCACCGGCGTGGGCACCCTCTCGATCTTCGGGCACCAGTCCCGCTACATCCTCCACCCCGATTTCCCCGGCGCCCGCCAGCGCGAGATCGCCACCGGCCAGCGCGTCGGCTTCCCCCTCGTCACCACCAAAAAGGTCCACACCCGCTCGATCATCCACGAGCTGCTCTGGTTCCTCAAGGGCGACACAAACGCCCGCAGCCTCAACGCCGTCGGCGTGACCATCTGGGACGAGTGGGCCGACCCCCAGACCGGCGACCTCGGCCCCGTCTACGGCCACCAGTGGCGCTCCTGGCCCACCCCCGACGGCCGCACCATCGACCAGATCAGCCAGCTCGTCCACAACCTCAAGGCCAACCCTTGCTCCCGGCGCCACATCGTCACCGCCTGGAACCCCGCCGACATCGACAAGATGGCCCTGCCCCCCTGCCACTGCCTCTTCCAGTTCCACATCGCCCGCGCCACCGACGGCGGCCCCGACTGGCTCTCCTGCCAGCTCTACCAGCGCTCCGCCGACCTCTTCCTCGGCGTCCCCTTCAACATCGCCTCCTACGCCCTGCTCACCCACATGCTCGCCCAGGTCACCGGCTGCCGCCCCGGCGAGTTCATCCACACCCTCGGCGACGCGCACATCTACCTCAACCACCTCCCCCAGGTCAACGAACAACTCAGCCGCGACCCCCGCCCCCTGCCCACCATCCGCCTCAACCCCGAGGTCAAGGACCTTTTCGCCTTCACCTACGACGACTTCGAACTGCTCAACTACGACCCCGCCCCCCCCATCCGCGCCGAAGTCGCCGTCTGATCCGCCCGGCTCGGCCCGTACTTTTTCGTTCACCACAGAGCACACAAAGAGCACAGAGCCACACAGAGAAAACTCGGAAAATCAAGTTCAAACTCCCTCCTCCTCCATGCCTATATCCGGGATCTCCGCCTTCTCCGTCTCTGATCTGCGTCTTTTTTCTCTGTGATCTCTGTGCCCTCTCTGTGCCCTCTGTGGTAAAAACCGCGTATGCCAAGCATCGTCCTCATCGCCGCCGCCAGCGAAAACAACATCATCGGCCGTGACGGCGGCCTCCCCTGGCGCCTTCCCGACGATCTCCGGCACTTCAAACGCGAAACCCTCGGCCGCCCCGTCGTCATGGGCCGCAAAACCTTCGACGAACTCTTCCAAGAGCCCCTCAAGGGCCGCCCCAACATCATCATCTCCCGCACGATGCCCCCCCGCCCACCCACCGAAGGCGTCATCGTCGCCCGCTCCCTCGACGAGGCCATCGAACTCGCCAAACCCCTCCTCGCCGCCGCCCGCGCCGCCGACCCGAGCATCCCCGACGAAATCTGCATCATCGGCGGCGGCGAGATCTACCGCCAGGCCCTCCCCATCGCCACCCACATCACCCTCACCCGCGTCCACGCCCAGGTCGAAGGCGACACCACCTTCCCCGACTTCGACCGCGCCGAGTGGACCCTCGACCGCCACGAACACCACGAAGCCGACGCCCGCCACGCCCACCCCTTCACCATCGAATGGTGGTCCAGGTAGGTCGGCACTCCGTGCCGACTCCTCACTCGCCTCCCCCGGGCCTCCGGGCGAGGTGCCGAAGCGAAGCGCAGGCGGAGGGGGTCTTCAACACCACCCCAAACCCGCCATCACCAACCAACGGTGCCGTGCTCTTCGTCTCCGAAGAGCACGATCCCACACCCCCGATACCACGCACACCCGCCCGACAAAGACAGCCCCCATCACCCCCGCCGCCGCCTCAACCCAACAACGCCCACAACCCCAAACACCCCCACCGCCCCCGGCCCCGGCGTCACCACCAGCGACTGGGAGACGAAAACATCATTCGTCCACTCCACCACCGGATCGGTAAACGATGTCCCCTGTACCGAGTACGGAAACGAAGCGCCCGCGGCGTTCACAGAGTGGTACGACAGGACGCCCTCCGCAATGCCTGTTACGGAGAATGTGGTAATCAAAATCGGGTTGGCCGTCGAAAACGGCGGGATCAGCGAAAACTGGGCCGCATTGATCCCGATCACATCCGCACCGGAAGCCATGCCCTGCCCATCAAACCCCAGCGCGATGTTGTTCCACGCCACCGGAGCAATACTGCTGACGGCCACAAACCCACCCGACGCGATCAGGTCTACACTGACGCCTGAGAAATACGAACCGACCGGCCCGATCCATGATGCCGTCATGGTGGCCGTCGCGGTTTCCCCGATCGCGACCGAAGTCCGATCGAAGGTCAGCGACACCACCAGGTCGAACACGCCGGTCTGTCCGAACGCGGGCATCGCCAGCCCCACCACCCCGATCATCATCCACGCCCGCCTCATCGCCGCCTCCTTCCCGCACCAACCACCCCCAACATCGCCAGCACCCCACCACCCCCGGCCCCGGCGTCACCACCAGCGTCGCCGAAACAAACACATCATTCGTCCACAACACCACCGGATCGATAAACGAAGTTCCCTGAACGAAAAACGGATACGGTGCGCCGGCGGCATTCACAGAGTGGTACGACAGCAGACCCTCCGCGATCCCCGTCACCACGAATGTGGTGATGAGAATCGGGTTGTCCGTCATGAACGGCGGCATCAGCGAGAACTGGGCCGCATTGATCCCGATCACATCCGCCCCAGAAGCCACACCCTGCCCGTTGAAACCCAGAGCGGGGTTGTTCCACGCCACCGGAGCAATATCGCCGACCGCCACAAACGCACCCGACGCGATCAGATCCACATTCACCGATGAGAGATAGGTGCCGGTCGCTCCCATCCAACCCGCCGTCATCGTCGCCACCGCCGTCTCACCGATTCCGATCGAGGACCGATCGAATGTCAAGGAGACGACCAGATCGGTCGGAATATTCTGGCCACCGGCCTGTCCCGGAAGCCCAACCAGTCCCACGACAAGGAAGAGAACCCTCATCCCCGCCTCCTTCCAAGGCCACCCACCCCCGCAACAACAACCACCGCGACCGCCCCCGGCCCCGGCACCACCACCAAGGTCTCCGAGATGTACCGATCCACCCCCCAGAACACCGGAGGATCCCCACTAAATGTCGTAATGTGAACCGCCCCCGAAGCGCCCGGATACAACTCCGCGTGGTAGGTCAGCAGCCCCGCCGTCGTGCCCGTCACCGTGAAAGAGGTCACCACAATCGGGTTGCTGCGGTCGACCGGCGGGATCAGGCTGAACTGGGTTCCCACCACATCCAGCACATCCGCATCGGACGCCACCGGCTGACCACTGTACCCGAACGCCGGATTGTTCCAATGGATCGGCTGCACATCCGACACCTGGACAAAACTCCCGGAGGCCCGAAGATGGACCCCCACCCACGACAGGTAGGTGCCCGGCCCGCCGTTCCAGCTCGCGGTCAGCGTGGCCGTGGCCGTCTCACCGATCCCGATCGAGGTCCGGTCAAAGGTCAATGCCACAATGGGATCGATATTCTGCCCCCACGCCGGCACCCCTAGGCCCGCGACACCCAGAAGCACACACGCCCCCCTCATCGCCGCCTCCTCCCCGCACCAAGCACCCCCGCAACGCCCAACACCCCCACCGCCCCCGGCCCCGGCGTCACCACCAGCGTCTGCGACACGAACATGTCATTGGTCAGATCGCGCACGGGACCCATATCCACATACAAGAGCGAAACCGAGAACGGGAACGGAGCCCCTGCCGCATTCTGCGACACATAGGACAACGCCCCCTCGGCCACCCCCGTCACGCGGAAGGTCGTCACCAGGAGTGGATTGTCAACCGTGAGCGGCGGGATCAGATTGAACTGCGACGCCTGGATCCCGATCACATCCGCCCCGGACGCCACGCCCTGCCCGTTGAACCCAAGCGTGGGATTGTTCCACGCCACCGGCGCGACATCACTCACCACCACAAACGCGCCGGACGCGATCAGGTCCACATTGAAAGAAGACAGATAAGTGCCACCGGGCAGGGGATCCCACGCACAGATGATCGTCGCTGTTGCCGTCTCACCGATCCCGATCGAGGTCCGGTCAAAGGTCAACGAAGCCTCAAAGTTCCCGTAGTACTGCGCCGACGCCGCCCCAGAAGCCAGCCCGCACACCGCCCCCACCACCAAGCCCTTCATCGTGTCCTCCTTCCACAACCAATCATCCCCGCCACGCACAACACCACGGCCACTCCCGGCCCCGGCGTCACCACCAGCGTCTGCGACACAAACACATCGTTCCCCCACACCGGCGGATCATTGGCCCACCCGCCCGTCACATCGTACGGAAACGGCGTCCCCGCGATCGTCTCGGAGTGATACGAGAGCAGACCCTCCGCCACACCCGTCACCCTGAATGTCGTGATCAGGATCGGATTTCCCGTCACATACGGCGGGATCAACGAGAACTGCGCTGCCTGCATCCCCCGCACATCCGCACCGTCCCCCAACCCCTGCCCGTCAAATCCCAACATGGGGTTGTTCCACGCGATCGGCGCGACCTGACCGACCTCCACAAACGCCCCCGACGCGATCAGGTCAACGCCGACATAGCTCATGTAGGTCCCCGTCACCCCCACCCACGATGCCCGGACCGTCGCCACCGCCGTCTCCCCGATCCCGATCGAAGTCCGGTCGAAGGTCAACGCCACGACCAGATCGGTCGTGACAGACTGCCCCGACGCGGGCGCAACCCCCAACCCCGCGATGGCCATCACCACCCAAGCCCGCCCCGACATCGCCCCGCGCATGCGACACCTCCCACGCCGACCCACGCCGGTCTTCCCCTCAAGCATGCCACCGCCCCCGCCCCGCGGCCAACGATTCCCGGACGAAAAACCCACCCCCCCCCCAAAAAAACGCCCGCCGATCCCGGCGAGCGTTCATGAAACCACTTGAGTTCCACGCCTCACCGCCGACGACGCGCCGCCGCCAGACCGGCGAATCCGAGCAGCCCCGCCGCACCGGGCGCGGGCACCCAGACCAGTGTGGCGGACTGGAACGCGTCCGTCCCGAACTGCACCACCGGATCGCTGAACACCGGCCCCGTCACCGAGAACGGGAACGGCGCCCCCGCCGCGTTCTGCACCGAGTACGACAGCGGCGAGAACAGCGTCCCGGTGACCACAAAATCGAAGGTCGTCACCAGGGTTGGGTTCGCGGTCTGGAACGGCGGGATCAGCGAGAACTGCGACGCCTCCAGCCCGATGATGTTCGCCCCGTCGATCGACGCGGGCGAGCCCGTGAACCCCAGCGCCGGGTTATTCCACGCGACCGGCGCGACATTGAGCACCTGGATCGACTGCGAGCTCGCGATCAGATCCACATTGAACGACGAGAAATACGAACCCACCACGCCGTTCCACGACGCCGTGATCGTCGCCGTACCCATCTCACCGGTGAGATAGCTCGCCTGATCGAAGGTCAGGCTGACGACCAGTTCCGTCGAGATGTTCTGCGCACCCGCCCCGCACGCCAGACCCGCCAGACCGATCGCCGCCACGCTCATGGTGAACCGAGTCATACAAACTCCTTTTCTTCTCTTCGCGTTGACAAGACTCCGGGCCGCCCGCGGCACACCACCACACCGCGACCCGTCAGGGGAGTATCCCAGAACCCACCCTTCACCGCAACAAAAAAACCGCCCGGCAACACCGGGCGGTCAATCGCACGCACACCCTGGCACACCGCCCGGGAGAAGAACACGGATCAACGCCGCCGCCGCGTCGCCGCCAGCCCGCCCAGACCCAGCAACGCCAACGCGCCCGGCGCCGGCACGAACCCCACCGTTTCTGAGAAGAACGCATCCACCCCGAAGTCCACCCAAGGGTCGCTGAACACCGGCCCCGCCACCCAGAAGGGAGACGGGGCGTCCGCCGCGGGCTGCACGGAGTATGACAGCGTGTGAAACGACTCAAGCACAACAAAGGTGAATGTCGTCACGAGGATCGGATTGTCCGCAAGAAACGGCGGGATCAACCACCACTGCGACGCCTCCAGCCCGAAGATGTTCCCTCCACTGATCCACGCCGGAGAACCCGTGAAACCCAGCGCCGGGTTGTTCCACGCGATCGGCGCTACTTCCAGCACCTGAATCGCACTGGTGCTCGCAATCAGATCCGCATGGAAGCTTGAAAAGTGCGACCCCGGCACGCCGTTCCACGACGCTGTGATCGTCGCCGTCCCGACGGCGTTGATCCAGTAATATGTCTGATCGAAAGTCAGATCGACCCGCAGGTCCGTCGCAATGTTCTGCGCCCCCGCCCCGCACGCCAACCCCGCCAAACCGATCGCCGCCACGCTTCTCGTCAGGATGGACATCGCTGCTCCTCCGGTTTGAACCCATTGCTCCGGACCATGGCGTACGGCAAACAAACTTCGCCCACGGGAACTATCCCACACAAAACAAACCCTGGCCAATAAAAAACCGCCCGGCAACACCGGGCGGCTCAAAACAACACCAGGCCGGCATACAGCCAGCAAAGCCGCCTTACCGCCGACGACGCGAAACCGCCAGCCCGCCCAGACCCAGCAACACCAACGCGCCGGGCGCCGGCACCACGATGAAGTCCAGACGCACCCGCGTCAGGTCGTCGCCCGTCTGCTGCACCCAGAACGCGTACTCGCCCGGGCCGAGCGAACTCATGCCGTCGGACAGCAACGACAGCACATCCGTCCCGACCAGATCGCTCGTGGTCAGGATCCACCCCGCCAGCGGGTCCGGGTTCGGCATGTCCGGGTCCACCGTGATCAGCGGCCCGAACTGCATCGCCACGAACGCGATGTCGTCGAACCCGCCGTTCGGCAGCGACGACTCCGCCAGGATGATCTGCGAGATCGACATCCCGGCCCCCACCACCACGGTGAAGAAGTCCCGGTCGCCCTCGGGCGGCGGCAGGTTCGACAGCACCGTCTCCGAGATGATCGTGTTCACGCCCAGCCCCAGATGGAACACATCGGGGTTCATCGGATCGTTCGACAGGTTCCCGTCGACCGCATCGTCATGGAGCACATTCGCCGTCGCGAGCGGCGCGACCAGCGCCAACGCCGCGGCGACGCCAAGGGTCCGTACAGACATACTTCTCTCCTCTTTAGACACAGCACGGGCCCGAACAGGCCCTCACCTATAAAGTATCGATCCGTCCGAAAGGGTCAAGCGGATCCATCCCTTTCCCACGAATTCCCCCGTCCCACGGGCCGAAAACCATACCAAACGGCCCGACAGAAGCGTAAGCGATGGGATGGCAACCCCGGGGGGAAGACCTACCCCCGCAGCTCGTGCTCGCCCCGAGCCTTCCGAGCGCGGTTCACCGCCGCCAACGCCGGGGGGTGGTCGGAGATCATCCGGATCAACTGGCTCGGCGACACCCCCAGCCGCAGGGCCGCCCTCTTCGGGTCCAACCCGCACGCTTCCAGCACATCCATCGCCTCGGCCAGCATCGCCGGATAGTCCCGGTGCCTCGGGCTGAGCACGATCCGCCCGCCCGGCGTCCGCAACCGCCACATCTCGCTGCGGATCTCACCCGCCGGCACCGCCTCCCGGTGCTCCACCGCCAGCACCAGCCGCAGCCGACGCAACGCGACTCGCTTGTTCTCCTCCGCGCTGCGCCGCTCGGACGCCTGCGCGCTGCGCCCCGTCGGCCCGTCCGTCAGCACCACCGCCGTCTGGTTGTTGTGCCGGTGCTGGCCCCCCGGCCCGGTGCCCCGCGTGTGATGCACCGTGCACCGCGCCAGCAACGCATCGTCGTCCATGGACGCGGGGTGCACCGCGCGCTCCACCCGCTTGTCCAGCGACGCGAACAGTTTTTCGATCGGGTCATCCACGCCCGCCTCACGATCACTCCAGGAACGACGCGACGCCCTCGAGCCGCCGGGCATACCGCTCCGGCCGGTCCGCGGCCTCCGCACGGTACGAAGGCCCCGCCACGCCGCCCACCGCGTCCAGGCCGATCGCCGAAAGCACCCGCGCCGTCTCGCCCGCGGGGTCCGCCCGCAACGCCTCCCGCGTCGTCGACGCCACCGGGTGCCCCATCGAACCCAGCAGGCCCTCCCAGTGGTCCATCAGCGTCCGGATGTCGCGCAGGTACGAGGCTGTCGTCGCCAGGTCGTTGCTGTACGGGTGGTGCCCACGCATCCCGCGGAAGTAACACGCCAGCGTGTTGGCACGCGCCTCCCGCCGCAGGAACACGAACCGCGCCCCAGGCAACGCCGCGGCCGCCAGGCCGATCAGGTGCCCGTGCAACGGGTTCGCATCCACCACCACCCCCCGCTCGCCCGGCCACGACAGCCGCGCCGTCCCCGCCAGATACGCGTCCGACACCGCGCGGATCTGCGCCCCGCGCAACCGCCCGACCTCCAGCAACATCGGCCGGTGCGGCGTCAGCTTCGCCCCCGCCTGCCGCACCGCCGCCGTCGTCAGCGCCTCGCACGGCCCGACCGAACCCGCGCCCGACGCCGCCGCCAACGCACGCCCCAGCGCCGCACATCCCGCGCCGGGCGGAGCCACCACGAACACCCGCGACGAACCGTCCACCGAAGGCCGCGTCAGCCGGCCCATCGCCCCCGCGGTCCACGCCTCGACCGTCGCCCGCGTCACCTTCGCGTGCGCCGAAACATCGAAACGCCCCCGTTTGAGCTTCGACGAACGCGTGAACGCACGGAACGCCTCGTCCGTCTCCCCCGCCCGGTCGAACAACGCCCCGCAGCGACGCAACGCCGCCGACTGCGTCGGCGCGTCCAGCCCCACCACCTCCGTCAACGCCCGCACCCGCTGGGCCAGCATCCGGAACAGCTCACCGGTCGTCTCCGGGCCGCACAACGCGATCGCCCCCTCGCACATCGCCGCGCCGTGCTCGTCCAGGTCCGACGCGCCCGCCAGCACGGCCCGCGCCCCCTCCAGATCGCCACGCGCCGCCAGGACCTCCACCCGCGCCATCACCGCCCCGCGGTCCGAAGGCCGCAACTCCAACGCACGGGCCGACGCCGCATCCGAATCCGCCGACGCCCCCAGCGCCTCCAGCGACCGGCTCAACTGCGTGCTCAGACGCACCACACGCTCGGCGCCCCGCTCGCGGCCATCGGCGTCCGCGGACGGGTCCGCCAGATTCGCCTCGGTCAGCTCCGCCGCGCGACGCAGGTCCGGCGCCGCCAGCTCGTGCATCCCCATCGCCCCCACGATCATCCCGTGCAGGGCCAGCATCCCCGGCTCGTCCGGGAAATGCGCCCGCAGCAGCGAGGCCCGCTGCGCCGCCTCGTGGTCATCCCCCACCGTGAACAGACGCAAGGCCTGCTCGAAGACCTGCCTGGGGGACTGCGACGGTGCGGCGGGGGTGGACGGCATCATGCCACCATCCTTGGCGCGCCCCGACCCCGGAAACCGCCCGGCCCGCGCCGACGACCCGCCACGCCGCCGGGAATACCCTCCCCCCGATGCGCAGAGTCACTCTTATCTCCACCGGCGGCACCATCGAGAAAACCTACGACGAGCACAGCGGCTCCCTCGAGAACCGCGCCTCCGTTGTCCAGGAGATGCTCAGCCTCCTCCGCCTCGAAGACACCGCCGTCAACACCATCCAGCTCATGCACAAGGATTCGCTCCACCTCACGGAAGCCGACCGCGAACGCATCGTCAACGCCGTTGAGCTCATCGTCGGCCCCCCCGCTGAACCGGCCGAGGCCGAGGGCGTCGTGGTCCTCCACGGCACCGACACCCTCGCCCTGACCGGCGAGCTGCTGTACGAACGCCTCGCCGACTGGGTCCGCGTCCCGGTCGTCCTCACCGGGGCCATGCGTCCCTTCGAGATGAAACGCAGCGACGCCCTCCAGAACCTCACAGAAGCCATCTTTGCGACTGGGGTTCTTAACCCAGGAATTTGGGTGGTCGCCCACGGCCGGGCCCTGCCCTTCCCCGGGCCCGTCAAGGACCGCGAGCGAGGCACCTTCCGCGCGGGCCCAAGCACGCAGCCCTGATCCGCACGCACCTGAGCATCAAAAACGCCCCCTGAACCGCCCGGAATGGTCCGATTACCCCTCGACCAGTGCGTTTGGAACGCTGTGTCCGTCCGATATGGACCAAACAAAATACGAATAACGGTATTTTCAACCGAATCTGCTCGAATTTCCGCCCAAGGGCGCACATTCCTCTTGCGAGAACTGGGGGGTCTGGATATGCTCAGGATGGGTCAGGAACGAGTCGTTCGTTTCCAAAAATGTATGTGTGGTTCACACACAGCCTGTCTGTATTCACTGCAAGTGAGGAGAAAGAAATGAAGAGCGTTGCTCTGTTGGCCGCCGCTGGCCTTGCCACCGTCGCCACTGCCCAGAACATCTCGACCGATCTGGTCGTTTCGTTGACTTGGGATCAGACCGAGATCCAGGTCGGCGAGACCGCCACCGCCACCATCACCGCCTCTTGGAATGGCGTGACCGGCTCGTACTTCTCGTCCTTCAACGTCAACCTGCTCGGTAGCGCCCAGATCGCCACCGTTGACAGCGTTGCCGACATCGCTTGGAACAACCCCGCCCTCGGCTTCGACGGCACCTTCGCCTCCCTGGACGGCGCGAACATCATCGGCCTGCAGGCCTCGCAGTTCTCGCTGATCCCCCCCTTCGTGACCAACAACCCCCTCCTGGTCACCACCTTCACCGTCACCGCCACCGAGGTCGGTGTGCTCTCCTACAGCACCGTGAACGCCGCCGGCGCTCCGTTCCCCTTCTCGGTCACCGGCCCGATCTTCTCCGATCCGGTTGTCCAGTTCGGCAACGACGCCTTCCAGTCGGCCAGCCTGACGATCGTCCCCGCTCCGTCCGCCATGGCCCTCCTGGGTCTCGGTGGTCTGGTCGCCGGCCGTCGTCGCCGCTGATCGCAACAGGCAGCACCGCTGCCCGAAGCACAGCCCAAAGCCCCACCCCCTTTCGGGTGGGGCTTTTTTACTATCTGGACCAATCGACACCACCACAATCAGGTATACAGTTAGGTCATTCATCCAGTATGACTTGCCCAATCTCAGGCAAAATTCCCTGAATTTGATCTTTTATGACCCTCAAAGGCACATGATTTGTTCAGTTGGCTGGCCTCCCCCAAAATCCGGGGCATATTCATCGAGGCCCAACAGTTCGGGCCCTTTCGCTGAAACCCGCCTTTAAGAGGAGAGTACCCAATGAAGAGCATCGCCCTGCTGGCCGTCGCCGGCCTCGCCACCGTCGCTTCCGCCCAGAACATCTCGACCAACCTGGTCATCGACCTGTCCTGGGACAAGGCCGTCATCAATGTCGGCGAGACCGCCACCGCCACCATCACCGCCTCCTGGACCGGCGTGACCGGCTCCTACTTCTCGTCCTTCAACGTCAACCTGCTCGGCAGCGACCAGATCGCCACCGTCGACAGCGTTGCCCCGATCGCCTGGAACAACCCCGCCCTCGGCTTCGACGGCACCTACGCCTCCCTGGACGGCGCGAACATCATCGGCCTGCAGGCCTCGCAGTTCTCGCTGATCCCCCCCTTCGTGACCACCAATCCGATCCTGGTCACCACCTTCACCGTCACCGGCACCGCTGAGGGCGTCCTCTCCTACAGCACCACGAACGCCGCGGGCGCTCCGTTCCCCTTCTCCGTGACCGGCCCCGTGTTCTCGGACCCGGTCGTTGAGTTCGGCCACAGCGCCTTCCAGTCCGGCAGCCTGACGATCGTCCCCGCCCCGTCCGCCATGGCCCTGCTGGGTCTCGGCGGCCTGATGGCCGGCCGTCGCCGCCGCTGAGTCTGAACCGTCCTCTGGGACGGGATGACGCGAAATCCGATCCCCCCCGGTCACCCCGGGCGGGGATTTTTTTTGGCAAGTCGGCTGGCACCCTCCCAGATCTGGTGCAAACTGTGGGCAGACGACCCCCGTTTGGTCTTCCCAAGTTCAAGTTCAGATCATTCATCACATGAGGAGAGTTCAGATGAAGAGCATCGCCCTGTTGACCGTCGCCGGCCTCGCCACTGCCGCTTCCGCCCAGAACATCTCGACCGACCTGGTCGTTTCCCTGACCTGGGATCAGGATGTCATCAATGTCGGTGAGACGGCCACCGCCACCATCACCGCCTCCTGGACCGGCGTGACCGGCTCGTACTTCTCGTCCTTCAACGTCAACCTGCTCGGCAGCGACCAGATCGCCACCGTCGACAGCGTTGCCCCGATCGCCTGGAACAACCCCGCCCTCGGCTTCGACGGCACCTACGCCTCCCTGGACGGCGCGAACATCATCGGCCTGCAGGCCTCGCAGTTCTCGCTGATCCCCCCCTTCGTGACCAACAACCCCCTCCTGGTCACCACCTTCACCGTCACCGCCACCGAGGTCGGTGTGCTCTCCTACAGCACCGTGAACGCCGCCGGCGCTCCGTTCCCCTTCTCGGTCACCGGCCCGATCTTCTCCGATCCGGTTGTCCAGTTCGGCAACGACGCCTTCCAGTCGGCCAGCCTGACGATCGTCCCCGCTCCGTCCGCCATGGCCCTCCTGGGTCTCGGTGGTCTGGTCGCCGGCCGTCGCCGCCGCTGATCGATTGACCGTCTGAGACGGGACATCAAGAAGCTTTGATCCCCGCTCGGCTTCGGCCGGGCGGGGTTCTTTTTGGGGTTGGGGGAGGCAGTGAGGCGGTGAGGCACTGGGGACTGGGGACTGGGTGTCGGGGTTTTTGGGTTGCGCGGAGTCAGGGTGCGCGGGGGCGAGGTGGCGTGTTCGAGGGGGAGGAGGGTTCGGGAGAGATCGCTCGTCATGGCTCGGGCCTGAGGGCGAGGGTGAGGATGGATGTGCTGCCGCGTGCGTACGCGCTGGTCGCGATGGTGTAGGTGGCAGGATGGATCGGGACTCGTAGCCTGACGGGGGCTTCGTTGGCAGGCCAGGCGGCGCCGAAAAGGATGGCCTCGTCGGCGTGGAGCGGGACACGGTCGGGGGTTGGATCGAGGAACTCCGGACACAGGCTTTCGGCGGCGTGGCGGATGTCCTCTTCGAGATGACCGCCCCACTCCCGGCAGAGCAGGATGAGCAGCGGGAAGTCCGGGGTGGAGGCGAGGGCGGTGAGACCGTCGGCGTTATTGATGAGCAGGGCGGTGGTGTCGGCAAAGGGGATCAGGATGTAGGGGCGGTCATCATCGATGAGCGCGCAGGCGCGGTCGTACTGGCTGTCGCCGGATTCGTCGTGGCCGCGCCAGGCGTGGGCGAGGTTGGCGGGGAGGAGGAGATGGGGGTCGCCGTCGGTGGCGAGGGTGCCGTGGAGCATGGGGAGGGGGGGCGGGGAGGGTCAGACTTTAAAGAAGTCGGGCTCGTGGGCGAGGATGTGGCGGACGAGGTGGGGCTGGCAGTAGTAGTTCTTCGCGTAGAACTCGCTGTCCATCTCGTCCCATTCGTCCGCGGCGTCGCCGAGTTGATCGATCACGGCGAGGCGGACGGAGCGGTTGGCGGGCGGCTCTGTTGGAAAGACGGCGTTGGCGCGGGTGACGAGGTCGGCGAGTTCGGGCATGCCGATGTCGCGCAGCATGCCGGGGAGTTCGTGCGCGCAGTGGGACCAGGAGTTAATGTAGTACTGCTGGAAGCCTCCGTTGTTGACATCCATTTCGAGGCCGTTGACGGCGTGGTAGATGCGGCGAGGCCGGGGGAGCACTTCGGGATGACCCCAGTCGGGGTCGATGGCGTTGAACTCTTCGTTGATGCTGTCACCGATTTTGAAGAGGATCTGCATGGCCGCGTTGCCTTCGGGATCAGCGGCTCGAAGTTCGGCGGCCATGACGGCCGGGAGGCGTGTGTCCAGGCCCGCGGGGCGGGCAGGAACAGGCGCGTCCTCGGCGGACCAGTCGGCCTGGCTTGCGATGACCCATTCGCGGATCTTGCGGAACGGGCCGATGCGTGGGGGTTCGTCGTCGGTGGGCATGCGGGCAGGATAACGGAAGAAGGGTGAGGAGGGAAGCAGGGAAGGAGGAGGAGCCCTCACCCCGGCCCTCTCCCGCCGGGGGCGGGAGAGGGAGGCGGATCAGATCCAGTCGTGTGGGGTTGTTACTTCAACGGCCTGCCAAGGTAGCGTAACAGGGGCGTTGAAAGTCAGTTCGATGACTTTGCCGGGCGTGTGCGGGAAGTCTGGAAAGGGGTGAAAGGTGTCCGGACTGCGGGGGGACTTACGGCCGTTGACGCAACGGGGAGAGCCGGAGTTGTACGCCGATGCGTGTGGGGTCAGGGTCGGGTTGGCGGCGAAGAGGCTGGCGGTAGGGACGCGGATGACGACGGCGTCCTCGGCCATGGCGTAGCGGGCGAAGTGGCGGCGGCCGTAGTCGTTGGGGCCCTTGGCGGTGCCGGGCCAGAAGTAGACGAAGGAGTTGAGCAGTTCGACGAGGTCTTCGAATGAGTAGCCGTCGGTGAGGGCGCAGTTGCCGGCGTGGAGGGGGTCCTGGTCGCGGATGATGACTTTGTCGGCCCCCACTGCGAACCCGGTCATGCCGCGGCGGCGGGTGCGGAGCAGGTCGGGACGGTTGGCCCGGGCGAAGATGGTGGCGGCGGGGTCGATGCGGCGGGACCGCTCGATGCCGGGGAGGTTGGCGCGGGCGGTGAGGTGGTAGGCGAAGGGGCGGAGTTGGGTGAATGCGTCGGGGTGCATGGGGACAGGGTAGCGGATCCGTCGCCCCGCCGGGGCGAACACAGGCGGGACGCCTGTGCCACCAGGACCCCCTCCGCCTGCGCTGCGCTTCGGCACCTCCCCCGTTGGGAAACGGGGGAGGATTCAGAGACGGGCTGGAAGCCCGTCCCACTTTCAGAGAGGCCGGCTGGAAGCCGGCCCCACCAAGATCATCCCATGTGCTTGATAATGTCGTCGCCGAACTCGGAGCACTTGCGGAGGGTGGCGCCTTCCATGGCTCGTTCGAAGTCGTAGGTCACGGTCTTGGCGGTGATGGCGCCCTCGATGCCCTTGATGATCAGGTCGGCGGCCTCGTGCCAGCCCATGTGGCGGAGCATGAGCTCGCCCGAGAGGATGACCGAGCCGGGGTTGACCTGGTCCTTGCCGGCGTACTTGGGGGCGGTGCCGTGGGTGGCTTCAAAGATGGCGTGGCCGGTCTCGTAGTTGATGTTGGCGCCGGGCGCGATGCCGATGCCGCCGACGCAGGCGGCCAGGGCGTCGGAGATGTAGTCGCCGTTGAGATTCATGGTGGCGACGACATCGTACTCGGCGGGGCGGGTCAAGATCTGCTGTAGGAAGGCGTCGGCGATGACGTCCTTGATGATGATCTTGGTCGGGTCGACGCGGGCCTTGCCGTTGTTGGTGGGGATGTGGGTGATCTTGGGGGCGCCGGCGGGGCGGTCGATGGTCAGCCAGGGGCCGCCGTCGAGTTCGGTGGCGCCGTAGTGGTCCTTGGCGACCTGGTAGCCCCACTTCATGAAGGCACCCTCGGTGTACTTCATGATGTTGCCCTTGTGGACGAGGGTGACGGAGGTTCGGCCGTTGGCGATGGCGTAGTCGATGGCGGCCTTGACGAGGCGCTCGGTGCCCTTCTGGCTGATGGGCTTGATGCCGAAGCCGCTGGTTTTGGGGAAGCGGAACTTCTCGTAGCGGGATTCGAAGTGCTTCTTGAAGAGCTTGCGGAACTCCTCGCAGTCCTCGGTGCCCTGCTCGAACTCGACGCCGGCGTAGATGTCCTCGGTGTTCTCGCGGAAGATGACCATGTCGGTCAGCTCGGGGGCCTTGACGGGGCTGGGGACGCCGGCGAAGTGGCGGACGGGGCGGAGGCAGGTGTAGAGGTCGAGGATCTGGCGGAGGGCGACATTGAGCGAGCGGATGCCGCCGCCGGTGGGGGTGGTGAGGGGGCCCTTGATGCCGACGAGATAGGTGCGGAAGTCGGCGAGGGTCTGCTCGGGGAGCCAGTCGCCGGTTTTGTTGAAGGATTTCTCGCCGGCGAGGGTCTCGTGCCAGGCGATCTTGCGCTCGCCCTTGTAGGCCTTCTCGACGGCGGCGTCGAAGACCTTGACGGAGGCGTTCCAGATGTCGGGGCCGGTGCCGTCGCCCTCGATGAAGGGGATGATGGGGTGATTGGGGACCTGGAGGCCCGAATCGGTCATGGTGATGGGGGCGGCGGCGGCGGTGGTCATGGGGGATCTCGCTGGTTTCTCTCGGGGGAGGACGGGATTGTCATATCCTATTGGGAGAGTATAGAAGGGATGGGGGATCGGCCGTCAGCGAGCAGGGAAGAGGTTTTCCGTGAAGATGTGGGCATTTCTGGCGTGGTGTGGGGCAGGAATCGGGCTGGTCGGCTGTGGCGCCGGCGGGGAGCGGGGGGCGCAAGTGGAGGCGCCGGGGGAGGTTGAGCAAACCGCCACGGTGCGGGCCGAACCGACGCTGGCCGAGCGGCTCGAGCGGGATGTGCGGTGGCTCGTGGAGGGGTTTCCCGAGCGCAGCGCGCGGGATCGGGAGCAGCTCAACGCGGCGGGGGAAGCGATCGAGGCGCGGCTGGCGGCGATGGGGTATGAGCCGCGGCGGGAGGTCGTGCCGGTTCGGGAGGGGCTCGACGGGTTCAATGTGGTGGTGGAGATCCCGGGGGTTGATCGGCCCGACGAGGTCGTGGTGGTCGGGGCGCACTACGACGCGGAGGTGAACACGCCGGGGGCGGATGACAACGCGTCCGGGGTGGCGGCGATGCTGGAGCTGGCGGCGCGGTTCGCGCCGGGGGGTGGACGGGAGGTCGGGCGGACGCTGCGGTTCATCGCGTTTACGAACGAGGAAGCATCGAACAGCCGCCGGAGTCTGATGGGCAGCTATGTCAGCGCGCAGACCTCGCGGCAGGACGGGGAGACGGTGGTTGCGATGATGTCGCTGGAGATGCTCGGCTATGCCGACGACACGCCGGGGTCGCAGGAGTACCCGTTCCCGAAGGACGCGCCGTTCGTGGCGGGGATGGAGCTGCCGGACACGGGGGACTACATCGCGGTGGTCGGGCGGTGGGGTGATGCGGAGCTGGTGCGCCGGCTGGGCAGCGCGATGGAGGGGGCGGGGACGGTGCGGGTGGTGGCGGTGTCGCTGCCGCCGGTGCTGCGGGACATCTGGCGGTCGGACCACGCGCAGTACTGGCTGGCGGGGTACCAGGCGGTGATGGTGACGGACACCTCGTTCCTGCGGAACCCCCACTACCACCTGCCGAGCGATACGCCGGAGACGCTGGACTACGGGTTCATGGCGGGGGTTGTCGAGGCGTTGGATATCGGGATTCTTGGGTTGCTGGAGGAGTGAGGGTGCGTTGATTGGACGGGTCCGGACGACCGGGTGGTGTGCGTGGAGCGGCTGGAGTTTGATGCCGACGGGTTAATTGTGGCGGTGCGGATCGGATTTGAGGGGGTGGCACGCACGCTTGTCACCAAGCCGTGAGCATGCTTTTGCCCAAACTGAAACATTTTGATATCGCGACACCTCCCGTGCCCGACACCAAAGGCTTTGCGTGGGATCCTTTGGATGTGGTCGAAGGCGGCGGCGTGGTGGCCGTGTTTCGGATGTTTGATGTCGTGGGATGGGACATCAAAACCGGGCGGGTTCGGTGGCGGTTCCTGGAGGAAGGCCAGATGGCGCGGTGGGCGAGCCGGGGTAATCTTCCTCTTGCTCGACGGATGGGTTGCAAGCTTGAACCTGTTGTTCTACGCGGTCGGGTATGCAGAGAGGGGCTATTTGGTACCGATCTTTATGTGATCTCTGCGGATGGTGCGTCCGGTATCCGCAGACTCCGACTTGAGGATGGCGGAGTGTGCTGGACGGTGCCGTTGGAGGACATGCCAGTTCCGGCCGGAGGACTGCCGTTCCCGATCGGTGTTGATCCGGTCAATGAAACCTGCATGGTGAACATTGCAGGATTCGAAGGCACGCTCATCGTTTCGATGGTTTATTCCGGATCTACCGGCACGATGCTGACGCACCTGATCGGCCTGGATGCAGAGTCGGGGCGGATCGTGTGGGATCGGGCGATCGAGCATGAGCGGACGATCGTGGATCAGCACCATGATTTTTCCGGGCATTGGGTGCGGGAGGGGCAACTGGAGACCGTCAACCCGGCGGACGGGTCGGTCACCGTGACGGCGTTGGGGTTGCCGGGCGGTGTGCGGTGTGATCCGCCGCAGGTGGTGGAGGGGGATGTGTTTGTTCCGTGGTTCTGGAAGGGGAAGCGCGGGCTGGTCCGCGTGCGGGATCGGACGGTGATTGATCGTTGCCAGTGGCCTGACAAGGAGTGGCCCGGGCGGGTGGTGGCCGTGGGCGGGCGGCTGTATTGGAGCGGCAACCGGATGCTGCGATCGCTTGAGCCGGGTGCGGCGTGGGAGTATAAGCCCGGCTCCTACGTGTATGGTGTCGAGGGTGTGCCCGGCGGGCCGCTGTGGGTGTTGTCCGACGGGGCCGGGGGTGCGCTCGATCGGTTGGATCCGCATTCTGGCGTGCTTGAATCACGCTTCCGTCCGCCCCGGCGGGGTGTCGGCTCGTACATGCGGGTCGGTGAGAGCGGAGTGCTCGCGATCTCGGTACTGAAGACGCGGAGCGAGCGGTCGGGGGATCTGCTGTTGGTCGACATGTTGACCGGGGAAACCGACTGGTTGGGACAGCCGGCGCTCCCCGCCACGCCGCGATGCAGGCGCGGTTATCTTTGGATTGATCACAAAGACGGGGTCCGGCTTGCGGCAATCGATCTGGGCGGGGCTTGAACACGTGAAGGTGGTTGTTGAGAAGGATCGTCGGGCCGCTGATTTCGTGTCGGGCGGGATGAAGAACGCGGCCCGCACTTCTCCTCCCCAGGGAGTGCGGGCCGCGCCGCATGCCGCGTCTTTCGCACTGCTCAGATGACTTCGCCGCGAGCGAAAGCCCGGTCTTCGGCGGCCAGCCGGAGTTCGCGTTCGGCCTCGATCCAGTCGAGCAGTGGCGAGCCTGCACCACCGTTCCGTTCCTCGTAGAGTTCATAGGCCCGGCGTTCGATGTCTTGGTGTGAAGGCTCGTGCCGTCGGAAGGGTGCACGCTGCACTTTCATATCTTCACTCGGCGTGTCGTCAAGGACTCTGTCTCGCGTCTGTCGGGTGAACTGCTTCATGGCGTTCTCCTTTTGCCTGCCAGGAGTGAGGACGGGGATGGATGCGTTTCCTAGAGAAGATCAGCGGCGTATGCCTTTCTGTGCGCGGCCTTGAGGTTGATCGTTTCGGCGATCTCGGTGAGCCGGTGGTCGGTGTCTTTTTCCTCATCGAGCGTCTGGGCGAGCAGGTCGGCGGCCCGGTCATGGCCGAGCTGGCGGGCCCAGGCGCGGGCGCAGCCATAGCCGGCGATCTCCAGGTGCTCGAGCGTCTGGACGGCCGCGATGATGGCGGCGTCGTGGACATTGGGGTCGGACTCATCGGCCATGGCCGCGGCGCACGCGTCCGCGGTCGCGATATACGCCCTGGGGTCTCCGAGCGACGGCCTGAGGCCGATGGATGCGAAGACATTCTCCAGGCGTCCGGCGTGGTCGGCGGTCTGCTTGGCGTGCTGGTGGAGTGCAGCGCGTAGCGTCGGTGACTTTGCGGCGAGCGCGAACTGCTCGAGGGTCTTCTCGCCGCGTCTTTCGGCGGCGTACAGGTTTTTGACCTGGTTTCGGAACAGTTCCTCGAGGTCGTGCATGGCGGGTTGTTTGTTGGCATTCATGTCGTGTTCCTGAGGATCCGCGATGCCGCGGAATGCTGGGGTGAAGCCGGAGCCCCCGATGGCTCGGGGGCGCCGGGCGCGATCGACTTCCGGGGATGCGGATCTCCGCGCCAGCGCCCCGCTCTCCCCAGCGGCGCGCGGCCCGGTCGGGTCCTGGCATAGCCCGATAGCCGTCTCGATGTGATGATGGTACCACAGAAACCGGATAATGATATCCGTATTTTTCTCTAGCCCTGTTGTCGGCCTTCCCGGAGCCCCGATCAGGTCAGGCCTGGGCGGACGCGATGCCGTGGCGGATGGCGTATCGGGTCATCTGCGCGGCGTTGTGGAGGCCCAGTTTGCGCGTGATGTTCGTGCGGTGGGTTTCGATCGTTCTCGACGAGACCCCGAGACTGTCGGCGATTTGCTTGGTCCCCATGCCCTCGGCAACACGTTGCAGGACTTCGCGCTGCTTCGGCGTCAGGACCTCCGGCGACGGCGGGACGCAGACCGCTTTCGGCGCGGGACGGCCGGCGTGCTTGACCTCGACAAGCCGGTCGACCAGTCGCGGGCAGAGGTAGGCGACGCCGTTGGAAACCGAGTCCAAGGCCCGCAGCAGTTCTCCGCCCGAACAGCTCGTGAGCATGCAGCCTCGGGCGCCGGCTTCGAACGACGCATTGGTGGCCCACGCCTCGGCATCGCCGGCGTAGACCACGACGACCGCCTTGGGCTGGTCCTGGAGCAGTTGCCGTGCGGCATCGACGCCGTTGAGGCCCGGGAGTTCGGCACGGATGAGCGTGATGTCCGGGCGGAGTTTGTTGTGCAATGCCATCGCATCCGGCCCGTCGGCGGCCTTGCCGACGACCTGGTATCTCCCGGACGCTTCGATCAGTGCGTGGAGCGCGTCGCTGTAGAGTTGATGGGGCTCGGCGATGAGAACGGTCTTGGGCTGGCGTGGCCCATGTGAGGCGGCTGGTTGCATGCGGGCTTCTCCCCTCAACTCGGACGCTTCTTTGCAACTGTATTCGCTTTTAAGGCCGATGCATAGGCTATATCTCTCAGACTTGCCACCATCCACCTGTTCAAGGGGGTATGCATATGCGGCACCGGTCGGGCGCTGGGGTTTTTCCGCCTGCACGGCCGATAGTGCCGGCATGAGCGAGACCGTGTGGATCCAGGGGCGGTACGAGTCGGCGTATGGGCTGCTCGGGGTGATGGCGGCGGAGCTGGGGGCCGAGCTGTCGGCGGCGGGGCATGATGCGCGGGTGATCGACCTGGCGGTGGACCCGACGCCCGAGGACGGGGTGTTCGTGTTCTTCAACGCCCCGGTGAATCTGGACGCGTTCCCGGCGGGGTTGTGGGACGGGCGGGTGCGGGGGGTGCAGGTGTTCGTGGATCATCCGTTCGCGTTGCCGGACGCGGCGCTGGACGAGTGGGCGCAGCGGGGCGGGCTGGAGAACCTGCGGGTGTGCCTGCCGTGCGCGGACGATGTGCATCTGCTGCGGATGCGGTGGCCGGGGCTCAAGCACGCGTGGATGGGGCACGGGATCCCGGCGTCGGCGTTGTGCGACGAGGCAGGCATCGGGCCGTCCGCGTGGGACGCGAAGGGCTTCGATGTGGTCGTCACGGGGTCGATCGCGCCGTCGGGCGAGGTAGACGCGGCGCTGGAGCGGATGAGCCCACCGGCGCGACGCATGGTGCAGGAGATCATCGCGTTGATGACGGCGGACCCGAAGCTGGGCTACCTGCAGGCGGTGGACCTGGTGATGGGCTCGCGCAGCGTGATCACGGGCGATTGGAAGACCGCGAGGGCGTTCTGGCGGGTGTGCGTCGCGGCGGTGAACCGGACCCGGCGGCTGCGGGCGGTGGAAGCGTTGCAGGGGCTGCGTGTGGCAGTGTACGGCCCGGAGGTCTGGCGCGAGGCGTGCACCGGGACGATCGCCTACGCCGGCAAGGTTTCGTACGAGGACATCCCGGCGGCGTTCGGGCGCGGGCGGATCGGGCTGGGCTGGGGGCCGACGCAGTTCGTGCACAGCTACTCGGAGCGGATCATGCTGGCGATGGGGGCGGGGTGCGCGAGCGTCTCGGACGATCGGCTGCTCGTGCGGCGGGATTTCCCCGCGCTCTGCGGGCTGTACGACGCGGGGCGGCCGGACACGCTGCGGGCGGTGTGCGATCGGATGCTGGCCGACCCGGCGGCGTCGATCGGGATGACGCGGCGGGCGCGGGCGTGGGTGGGCGAACGGTGTCTGTGGCGGCATCGGGCGGGGGCGCTGCTGGATCAGGCGGGCGTGCTCGCGGCGGTCTGACGGGCGATTGACACCGGCGACAGCACCGGGAATATTTGTGTTTCCGGCGGGCCGCCGGACACGCAAGGATCCACGCCATGACCACTGAGACGACCACCATTCCGGCCGGGAATGTCCCGGCCTTGCAACCTGTTGCACGCGGGCCCGAGGACGGGCGGGTGATGAATGTGATGGGCCACATGGCCCGGCTGCTGCTGAGCCGCGAGGACACGGGCGGGGCGTTCTCGCTGTTCGACTACCGGTCGGAGGCGGGCTCGGGCGTGCCGCCGCATGTGCATCACAACGAGGACGAGGTGTGGCTGGTGCTCGAGGGCGCGCTGGAGGTGACGGTGGGCGGGGTGACGCACCGGCTGGAGCCGGGGGGGATGGCGTTCGGGCCGCGGGGGATCGAGCACGGGTTCCAGTGCGTAGGGGACACGCCGACGCGGTTCATCCTGATCGCGTCGCCGGGCGGGTTCGAGCGGTTCTTCGCGGATGTGGATGACGCGGGGGGCGTGATGCCGGTGCCTCAGTTCGTCGAGATCGTGCGGCGACATGGGATGACGATGGGGTGAGGGGGGGAGGTACGCAGAGGTGCAGAGGTCACGCAGAGAGCGCAAAGACTTTGACAACGCGAAGATCGCGAAGGACGCGAAGCATGGATCAGGGGCCGAGATATAGCCCTTGCATCGCCCGGTCTGATCGTTCTGAATGAAGTTCGCCATCGGATACGATCGCCGAGAAACACTTCGCGTCCTTCGCGATCTTCGCGTTGAAATCTCTTTGCCTTCCTCCGCGCTCTCTGCGTGACCTCTGCACCTCTACGTACCGGTCTTCCGATCGGGGCTAGACGAGGAACGCCTGGTGCCAGTGTTGCCAGTAGTTGGGGTAGGTCTTGGCGACGCATTGGGGGTCGTTGATGACGACGCTTGGCCGACGCAGTGACACCAGGGCGAGGGACATGGCCATGCGGTGGTCGTCGTAGGTGTCGAAGGCGACGGGGGACTCTGGGAAGTCGGCGGGGATGGGATCGATGGCCATGGCGTCGGGGTCGTTGTTGAGGTCGCCGGTGACGGTGGAGCCGACTTTGGCCAGTTCGGCGGCGATGGCGGCGATGCGGTCGGTTTCCTTCACGCGGAGGGTGCGCACGCCGCGGAGGATGGAGCGGCCGGCGGCGTGGGCGCCCACGACGCTCAGGGCGGGGCCGGCGTCGGGCATGTCCTTGAGATCGGCCATGACGGGGCGGAGGGTTTGGGGACCGATGACGGCGACGGCGTTGGCGTGTCGCTGGATGGTGCAGCCCATGGACTCGAGCACGGCCGGAAAATCGGCGTCGCCCTGGAGCGATTTGGCGGGGATGGCGTCGACGAAGATGCGCCGGTCCGGGCGGAGGGCGCCGGCGGCCCACCAGAAGCACGCGGCGGAGGCGTCGGGCTCGATGTCGGTGACGAATCTACGCAGCGAAGGCTCGACGCGGATGACGCGGAGGTCTTCGGAGGACTTTACACGCACGCCGAGCTGGTCGAGCTGGCCGATGGTCATACGGATGTAAGAGGCGGAAGTGATGTCGCCGGTGAGGCGGACGGTCAGGCCGCCGGGGAGGGCCGAGCCGACCAGGAGCAGGGCGGAGATGAACTGGCTGGACTGGGTGGTGGGGATTTCGACGGTGCGGCCCGCGGCCGACTCCCCCACTGCCGCCGCTGGCGGCGTGAGGCGGACGGGCGGGCAGCCGGGCGTGGCGAGGTACTCGGCTTTGACGCCCAGGCGTTCGAGGGTGGCGATGAGTTCGCCGATGGGGCGCTGCTGCATCCGGGCGTTGCCGGTGACGGTGATCGGGGCGGGGCTGGCCAGCACGCTGGCGGCCAGGAAGCGGGTGGCGGTGCCGGCGTTGTTGAGGTCGATGGTCACGCCGTCGGCGGGGACCTTCCAGCGGCCGGCGACGCCGGTGATGCGGACGGTGGTTCCTTCGACGGCGACCTTCGCGCCCAGTGTCTGGACGGCCGCGAGCATGCGCTGGGCGTCGTCGGCGTCGACCAGGGCCCCGGTCAGCGTGGACTCGCCCTCGGCCAGGGCGGCAAGGAGGAGGGCGCGGTTGGTCAGGCTCTTCGAGCCCGGGGGGCGGAGGTGGACGGGGATGAGGACGGGGGCGCGCGGGACTGGGGGCAGTTCGAGCGCGTGGGGGAGGGCCGTCAGGGGTTGGGTGAGGTCGGGGGGCACGGGGCGATGGTATGGGTCTGATTCGACCGGTGGATCATGGTACCCTTCGGGCATCCGAACCCGTCTCACCCAGTTCATTCGCAGGACCATATTGCAAAGTTTGATCAACTATCTGAAACGACTGGTCCGGCCCGAAACACCGTTGCCTCGGCCGCGTTACGGGCTTGATCAACCCGGGGGATTTGCGGATAACTTCGAGGCATTGCTCAGGCTGCGTGGGCCGGCCGCGGCCGAGTTTGCGTCGGAGATCGCGGCCACGATGCGGACCGTCGGACCGGATGATTGGATCCGTGTCGATCAGGACCTGAGATCGCCGTGGATCGCGCCGGCCGATGTTGCGAAACTGACGGCCAGGGATCCGGACGATGCCATCGAACTGCTGGGGCTCGCATCTTTCAGCGCGAGCGGGTACGCCAGGCAGGTAGCGTTGGAAGCCATGCTCGGGATCGATCATCCCCGGTCGGTGCCGTACGCGTTGATCCGGCTGGGTGATTGGGTGCCGCAGGTTGCGGAGGTGGCGGTTCGGGTGCTTCGGGCGCGGATGGCGTCCGGCGACGGTACGAGCCTGATGGTCCATCGCGGCCTGATCGAGCGGCTCGATCGGGTCGGGCGGACGGATCTTGGATGGTTCCAGCAAGAGATCTATTCGTTCATGCGCTCTTCCAGCGGAAGGCAGGTGCTGGAAGCGGGCCTGTGCTCAGCCGACGCGGGCGAACGATCTTTCTGCTACCGGGTGCTGCAACCGGAGTTTGGGCATCGGCCGGAGTTGGTCGCACAAGCATCGCTGGACCCGAGCCCACACATCCGCCGGTGGCTGGCGGGGTGCATCGTCCGGCGCGAGGTTCATGCCACCCGCGAGACGCTGCTCACCCTGCTTTCAGATCAATCGACGATGGTGGCGCGGCTCGTCATCCGCTCTCTCGATGATGCATCATGTGCGCAGTACCGCCATGAACTGATCGCGCTGAGTTTCTCGGATGCACGGCCGGTTCGGCAGTCGGCACGGTACGCCGTACAGCGAGCGGGCCCGTTCGACTTCGCCGACGCTTGCCGACGAACGATCGAGGCTTCTGCGGCGGGTGAGATCTCCGCGGGCGTCGTCGGATGCCTGGCGGAGTCCGGGAATCAGCAGGATGTCGGGACCTTTGTCCGGCTCCTCAATCATGATTCGGGACGGGTCCGGTCCGAGGCCGCATCAGGGATCATGCGGCAGGGTGGGCCGGAGGCAGCGGCGCAGGTGGTTTGGTTGCTCGACGACCAGAGCGGACGGGTGCGGCGGGCGGTGGTTTCGGGCTTGGCGGCCGCGCCCGCCCACCTCTGGGTGGCACCGGCCCGCGGCATCCTGGCCTCGGGCTCGCCGAAGGGGCGCGTCGCGGCCTTGAAGGCTCTGTGCGGACGCGGCGGCTGGGACCCGCTGCCCGATCTGCTCGCGGCGATCACGTCGGATGATCCCTATGTCCGCTTTCTGGGTTGGGACAATCTGGCGGCGTGGCAGAGGCGCTTCGGGGTGCGCGGCTGGATTCGTCCCACTCCGGAGTGCCGGGCGATACTCGAACCCGTCTGGCGGGCGGTCCGGAACCCGGAGGAGCCGCCCGACTGGTGGGATGGGTTGCGAGACATGGTTGATGCGGCATTGAATACGGGCACCAACCCCGTGTGACCCGCGTAGGTTTGATGGTTGGATTTGTGCCTGCAATTGGAGGCTCAGCGAGGCACAGGAAGAATCCTGCGATTACATCGCGGGCGTCACGAGGAGTACCTATGGGCGTGATCGGAACGGACATTCTTGATAACGACTTTGCGGCGGACGCGTACGCGGAGTTCCTTGGCCTCATGGAGGAGGGTGTCAGCCCGCGTGGGGCCGTGCGGCGGATGGTCAAGGATGCGTGCCTTGACGGTGACCCGTACGAGGTCTGCCCGTTCTGGCTGGGGCTGGCGTTGGCGCAGGTGGAGTCGGGGCGGCTGACCCGGCGCGTGCGGAGAATGGCGCTTCGGATCATCGATTCGGGCATGGATCTGGCGATCTGGGAGGCGGAATCGCCGGGCGATGTCGCGGATCGGGGGGCGGCGCTGGTGGGGCTTCGGGAACGGATCATGGGGCCGAAGATCTCGCCGAAACGGCAGTCGCGGCCGCCGAAGGACAGGTTGGACTGGGAGCCGGGCGATGTGTTCGCGTATCGGTTGCGGTCGGGGAGGTGGACGGCGTTTCGGCTCGATGCGATTGAGGGTCAGCGAACACGCGAGGGCACATTTGAGCTTTACGACCTGTCGGTTTCGGATATTCCAACACCTGATCAGATCGCCGTTGCGGAGTTCCGCCTTTCGGCGTTCGCGAAGTCCGAGATATCAAGTATTCATCAACGAAGCATCGAGGCACTCGGTCTGTTCGGGGCCAAGCTGGAGAGGATCCAGAACGCGACGGAGGAGGAATATCGCAACACGATTGTGCCCGAACTCATTCAAGAAGCCACGATCAGTGGCGCCCGGATCAGCCTGCTTCTTAGGGATTTCAATGCCGTGGGCCCGCAACGGCTCGAAAGGATTGCCCGCGGCGTGAACCGGACCCCGCCCGGCTGGTTCTCGTACCATTGCTACGCCGACGACCTGGACACCGTGCTGGAGCGTGAGTTCGGGCTGGCTTGACGGTGCCCTCCTATCCTCCCCGCCATGGACACCCGTGCTGTTGATCGTCTCCGTTCGTTGATCGCCGATGTGCCGGATTTCCCGAAGCCGGGGATCCTGTTCAAGGATTTCACGCCGCTGCTGGCGGACCCGGGGGGGTTGGCGTTGGCGGTGGAGTTGATGGCCAACCCGTTCCGGGGGCAGAAGATCGACATGGTGCTGGGGGCGGAATCCCGGGGGTTTATCTTCGGGATCGCGATCGCGCAGTCGTTGTCGGCGGGTTTCGTGCCGGTGCGCAAGCCGGGCAAGCTGCCGCGGACGGTGCACGGGGTGGACTACGCGCTCGAGTACGGGACGGACCGGCTGGAGATGCACACGGACGCGGTGGTCAAGGGCCAGCGGGTGCTGATGGTCGACGACCTGCTGGCCACGGGCGGGACGATGCAGGCGTCGTGCGAGCTGGTCGAGAAGACCGGGGCCGAGATCGTGGGGATCACGGTGCTGATCGAGCTGGAGTTTCTCAAGGGGCGCGAGCGGCTGGGGCGGTTCGCGGAGGCGCACTCTGTGTTGAAGTTTTGAATCGGTACGCGGAGGTGCAGAGGCCTCGCAGAGGGCTCGGAGGGGAATAGTTTGAACGCGAAGACCGCGAAGTTCGCAAAGCAGTCTCGGGAAACTGCCGGCTCATCTGCTTCTTGCATTTATGGATGTATGATGAATCAGGAAGAAGATCAGGGTTCGAAACCCACGCTTCGCGTCCTTCGCGGTCTTCGCGTTAGAAAATCTTTGTCTTTCTTCCGCGCCCTCCGCGTACCGGTCTTCATCCCCCCGGCAGCGCGGTGAGGCGGCGCCAGGTTTCGATGGCGGCCTGGACAGCCTGGGCGGGGTCCGCGCAGCCGCGGGTGTCGGCGGTGATCCAGCGTTGGCCCGTGGTCAGCGCAGCCGCGGCGTAGGCGGTCATGTCGGGGCGGGCGCCCTCGGCGTTGACGGGGCAGCGTCCGGTGGCGTTGAGGGCGGTCAGGCGCAGGGCGGCGAGGCCGGGTTGGGCGGCGGCCTGGACGGGGTCCTCGCCGGCGAGCAGGTGGGACGCGGGATCGATGCCGGGGGCGAGCCAGTTGCCGCGGGACGGCGTACCCGGCGTGTGGTCGGCGCCGACCGCGCCGTATTTTTCGAACATCGCGCCCAGGGCGTCGCGGTCGTGGTCGGGCAGGGCCCCGGGCAGCGTCAGCGAGACGGCGGGTCGGGAGCGGCCGCCGACCAGGCGGGCCAGCTCGACGCCGAGCATGGCGGTCTGCTGGACGGTCTCGAAGGCCCGCTCGGACTTGGACGGGTCGGTGTAATGCTCGGGCGGGATGAACAGATCGATGCCGGTCAGTTCCAGCTCGGTGCGTCGGAGCATGGCGGCCAGATCGCGCCGGGCCGAGCGGCCCAGGTCGCGGGCGCGGCAGTCCGGGCGGGACGCGTCGAGCGCGAGGCCGCGGACGCGCTGGTCGCGGACCCACTCGGCGGCGGGCTGCGTGGCGGCCCAGGGCGTGCCGGGGCGTGCGGGCAGCCCGGACAGCGAGACCGCGATTTCCGGCGCGTGGAACACGGGTGACTTTAGGGGCCCGGCGGACCGGGATACGGCCGGGCCGACGCCGCGACCACCTACCATGACCCGTGTCCCGGAGAACCGTCTACCGAATCGGCGAGACCGTCCACCTGACCGCGCTGGCGGTGTGGTCTGGCGCGCTGTTCGGCGCGGGGGTGGCGGCGGCGGTGGCGTTCCCCACGATGCGGGACCTCGCCCCCACGCTGGGCGCGTACCCCGGATATGACGGCGAGCACTGGATGCTCGCGGCCGGGCGGGTGGCGGCCCGGGTGTTCCTCGTCACGGACATGGTCCAGTTCGTCTGCGCGTTCCTCGCGATCGGGGGGTTCGTGCTGGCGGTGATCGCCGGGTCCAAGGCGAAGTCGTGGCTGCAGTTCTTCCGGGCCCTGGCGCTGGGGGTGGCGTTCCTGCTCGCGTCGTTCCACCTGCTGATCCAGGGGCCGAGCATGGACCGGGACCTGCGGGCGTACTGGGACGCCGCGGCGGCGGGGAACAACGAGGCGGCCCAGACCCACCAGCAGGCCTTCGCCCGCCAACACCCCAACGCCTCGCGGGTGATGACGGGCACCTTCATCGCCACGCTGGGCGCGCTGGGGCTGGGCGCGTGGTCGCTGGCGGGGCGGGCGGCGGCGCGGGACGGGGAGCCGCTGTGACCACCGGCGCGGCGCACCCCAAGGGCAAGCACAACCCCCGCGGCCTGAAGGACATCCCCTTCGCCCTGCCGGAGGTCACGCGGGCGGAGAAGACGCGGGCGAAGAAGATCGCCTATGCGCTCGACGAGCACTACCCCGACGCGTTCTGCGAGCTGGTCCATTCCAACGCCCACGAGCTGCTGATCGCGACGATCCTCTCCGCGCAGGCGACCGACGCCGGCGTGAACAAGGCCACGCCCAAACTCTTCAAGGCGTTCCGCACGCCCGCCGACTACGCCAAGGCCACGCCCGAGCAGATCGAGCCGCACATCAGGACCATCGGCCTGTTCCGCGGCAAGGCCAAGAGCATCCACGAGGCCATGACCCGCGTGGTGGAGGTCTATGGCGGCGAAGTGCCGGACACCATGGAGGACCTGCTCACCCTCCGCGGCGTGGCCCGTAAGACGGCCAATGTCGTGCTGGGCAACGCCTTCGGGATCAATGTCGGCTTCGTGGTGGACACGCATGTGCAACGCCTGTCGTGGCGCTTGGGCCTGGTCGAGGAACCGAAGATGAACACCGCGTTCATCGAGAAGCGCCTGATGGCCCTGTTCCCCCGCGACCGCTGGAGCCGCCTGGGGCATCAACTCGTTTTCCACGGTCGCTACGCCTGCACGGCCCGGCCCAACTGCAAGCACGACCACCCGATCTGCGTGAAGTTCGGGATCAACTGCCCGAAGACCTGACGCCCCCCAATACCCAAACATTCTTCGGAGGGTGTGAGGCTGGGACACCCCGACACACCCACAGGAATTGGGTGTCTGGGGATTCTGGCTTGATCCCAGCCCCCGATCCGGTTTCCTTGGCGCACGCGACCGAGCGACTCGGCGAGCGGGGGGCATGTCAGACCAAAGTGACAGAACAGACCACCTTCCGGAAGATGCACGGGCCGGCGGCCGCCCGTGCCTTCCCGTGCTGGGTCGTGAGCGAGGATTGTCCAAAGACCGAACTGGATCCTGGACATGCCGACTTGAGATGCCGAACTGGAGGAACTGAGATGGAATCCCGTGGATGCCTGACTCTGATGCGCACCCGCCTTGTTGCTATCAGCATGGCGCTCATGCTCGGAAGCACAGCGATGATCGGCTTCGGTCAGGTCGCAGGGGCCTCGTTCGATCACTCGTCGCACCCGCTGGACGGCGGGGCTAAGACCGACATCGCAGCGACCCTGCACGGCACGACCCAAGGCGATGCCGGGTGCGAGCCACAGTGGTCGGCCCTGACCGGCCCGGGCGGCACCGGGTGAACAGCACGGTCGAAGCCCTGACGGTGTTCGACGGCGGCCCCCCGGCTCGGCACACCCGTGCGCTACGCCCTCCCCCTGATGCGGTGGGGTTCGCCGCCGGAATGGCGTGAATTCGCCTCTTCCGCGCGCTTCCGCATGAGTAACGCTCCGCCTCTCCGCTCCCACTCTCAACAGGCAGGCGGGTCCGCCGGCCGAACCGGGCTGTTCCAGAGTCGGGATGGCCCATCCCGAATCACAGAAGTTTGGAGACGACCGATGTTGCAATTCAAGAACGTGATCGTATGGACCGGATTCGTGAGCGCAGCCCTGACGGGGCATGCGATGGCCGGCAACCCGGCGTGCCCGGGGCTGGAGCGTCCCACGCTCTACGAGAATCTCAAGATCCAGCCCAACGACGTCGGATCGCAAGATTTCTTCGGCTGGGCAGTGGCGATCGACGGCGGGCGCGCCGTCGTCGGGGCACACCAGCACGGGCCGTTCGTGTCCGGCAAGGCCTACCTCATCGACGCCGAGACCGGGTCGGTGATCGCCCGGCTCGCCCCATCCGACGGAGGAAACGGGGACAATTTCGGCTATTCCGTCGCGATCGACGGCGACACCGTGATCGTCGGGTCGATCTACAACGCCAACGGCGGGCTCCCGTCCGGGGCGGCCTATCTGTACAACATCGCCGGCGCTTCGGGAGTGATCACCGAGACCGCCAAGCTCGTCGCCTCCAACCGCCAGGGGTTCGACCTCATCGGCGTCTCCGTCGCCGTCTCGGGTGATCGGGCGGTCGTCGGGGCCGAGGGCGTGGAATCGGCCTATGTGTTCGACATCGCGGGGGCGAGCGGCCTGCTCACCGAGAGCGCCACGCTCGTCCCGTCCGACAGCACGTTCCGGTTCGGCGCCGCCGTGGCGATCGACGGCAACACCGCGATCGTGGGGTCGCCCCACGGCGGGGCCGGGAGCAACCCGAACGGCAAGGCATACATGTTCGACCTCGCGGGCGCGTCGGGCTTCGTGACCGAGACGGCGAGGCTCGTGCCCACGAACGGGGCCATCGGCGACCAGTTCGGCGCCTCCGTCGCGATCGACGGCGACAGCGTCGTCGTCGGGGCGCTCCGGAACGAGGGAAACAACGGCGTCCGAGCCGGCACGGTCTATCTGTTCGACGTCGCAAACGCCGTCGGCCAGGTCCACGAATCGGCCATGCTGCTCACGTCCGACCGGATCCAATCCGACAACTTCGGCCGTTCCGTCTCGGTCCGCGGCTCCACGGTGTTTGTCGGGGCGAGCAGCGCGTTCCGCGACCAGATCACGTTCGGCACCGCGTACCAGTTCTCGATCGCGGGCGCCGGCAACGGTGCCGTGATCTGCGAGCAGGCCATGCTCCGTTCGAGCGTCCCCGGCCCGGAAGAATCCTTTGGAACCTCGGTCGCGTACGACGGCAGGCACGCGCTCGTGGGCACCCCCGGCAGCATCCGCCTGGACAACCTCGGCGCGGTCTACCGGTACCGGATCAACGCCGACCTCCCGGGCGCGGGCATCGTCGTGAACGAATCGAAGATCTCCGCGCTGTCCGGCGGGTTCCAGGGCCCCCTCGGCTTTCAGGATGCATTCGGCAGCGCGGTCGTCAGCATCGGCGACCTCGACGGCGACGGGATCGATGATCTCGCCGTCGGGGCGAACACCACCGGCGGGGATCTCGGCGCGGTCTGGGTCCTCTTTATGAACGCCGACGGCACCGTCAGGGACCAGCAGAAGATCGCCCAGGGCGTCGGCGGGTTCAACGGGCCGCTGACCGGTCAGGCCCGGTTCGGCAAGAGCATCGCCGCGATCGGCGACCTCGATGGCGACGGCGTGCCCGATCTCGTCGTCGGGGCTTCGAACGATTCCGGCAGTGGCACATGGCGCGGCGCGGTCTGGGTTCTCTTCATGAATCCCGACGGCACCGTCAAGGCCGAGCAGAAGATCTCCGAAACTCACGGCGGCTTCGGCGGCACGCTGAACAACTCCGCACAGTTCGGCTCGAGTGTCGCCGCGATCGGCGATCTCGACGGCGACGGCGTGCCCGATCTGGCCGTGGGAACGCCCGGCGACACCGACGGCGGTACGAGCCGCGGCGCGGTCTGGGTTCTCTTCATGAACCCCGACGGCACCGTCAAGGGCCAGCAGAAGATCTCGAGCACATCGGGCGGCTTCGCCGGCGCCCCGAACGATTTTTCCTGGTTCGGCGCCAGCGTGGACGTGCTGGGTGATCTCGACGGCGACGGCGTGGCGGATCTCGTCGTCGGCGCGCACGGCGTTCAGGAAAGCGGACTGAACACCGGCGCGGTCTGGGTCCTCTTCATGAACCCCGACGGCACCGTCAAGGCCGAGCAGAAGATCTCGAACTCATCGGGCGGCTTCTCCGGGCCGCTGATGAACAACGACCGGTTCGGCTTCAGCATCGCCTCGCTCGGAGACATCGACATGGACGGCGTCCCGGACATCGCCGTCGGGGCGTGGCTCGACAGCCAGGAAGGCCCCAGCCGGGGTTCGGTCTGGATCATCTGCCTCAACACCGACGGCACCGTCAAGTATGAGCAGAAGATCAGCGGCACGCAGGGCGGTTTCGCCGGCCCGCTCGACGATCTCGACGCGTTCGGATCCAGCGTGGCCGTGGTCAACAACATCCACGGCGACGGCAAGCCCGCACTCGCGGTCGGCGCGATCGGCGACGACGACGGCTTCCAGAACGCCGGGGCCGTCTGGCTGCTCTCCCTAAACGGCGTCATTTCGGACGGCATCTTCGAATGCCCGGCCGACATCAACGGTGATGGTGCCCTCAACTTCTTCGACATCGCCGAGTTCCTCAACCTCTACCAGGCCCAGGACCCCATCGCCGACTGGAACGACGACGGCCTGTTCAACTTCTTCGACATGGCCGCCTATCTCAACGACTTCAACGCCGGTTGCCCCTGACGCAATCGCCCGCCGCGATGGACCGCGAGAAACAACAACACCCCCGGGCCCGCCCGGGGGTGTTTGTTTGAAGCGATCCCGACAGGATTCGAACCTGTAACCTCTGGCTTCGGAGGCCAGCGCTCTATCCAGTTGAGCTACGGGATCAGACTGTGACCGGCACGCGGTGCGGGCCGGGCCGGAGTCTACGATCGCGCCCGCCCGATGGCAACGCCCACGCCCATCCCGCCGCCGAATCCGCCCTTTCCCGGCCGCCCGGCGTCGCTCTGGCTGGTCCTGGGCCTGACCTTCCTCGGCTCGATCGGCACAGGGGCGGTGACCAACGGCATCTTCTTCATCACCTCCGCCGCGATGGGGTACGGCCGGCGCGAGAACCTCTGGCTGGGCGCGGTGTTCGGGGCGACCTACATCGCCGCCGCCCTCCTGGCCGGGCCGGGCCTGCGGACCCTGGCCCGACGCGTCGGGTGGATCTCGACCCGGGGGGTGACGACTGTGGTGCTGGCCCTGATGGGCGTGGCCTGCCTGCTGCCACTGGCGGCCCGCGAGGCCGCCCCCGGCCTGATCGAGCCGGCCGTGTGGGCGATGGTGCTGGTCTACTCCCCCGCCACCGGCGTGCTCTGGCCGGTGGTCGAGTCGTACCTGTCGGGCGGGCGCAGCGGCAAGCGCCTGCGCTGGGCGATCGGGCGGTTCAACATCGTCTGGTCCGCCGCACTGGTCGGGGCCTATTTCGGCATGGCCCCGCTGCTGGAACACCGCCCGTTCTGGATCCTCGCCGGGCTGGGCGCGATCCACCTGGCGATGTGCGCGGTGATGTTCGCGCTGCCCCGCGAGCCGGCCCGGCACGCCGAGGACCACGAGCCGCACCCGCCGGTGTACGAGGCCCTGCTGGCCCTGTTCCGCGTGCTGCTGTTCTCGTCCTACCTGATCCTCTCCGCCGTCAACCCGATCCAGCCGATTATCCTCGAACGCCTCGAGGTGCGGGTGGCCTGGTGGATGCCCGTGGCCAGCGTCTGGCTGGCGGCACGCGTCTTCGTCTTCGTGCTCTTCGAGCGGTGGCACGGCTGGCACGGACGCTGGTGGACCCCGTGGGCCGGGCTGGGGGCGATGGTCCTCGGCTTCGCCATGACGGTCGGATCGCCCGCGTTCGGGCCGTCGGCGGGCCTGGGCGTCTTCGCGGCCGGGCTGGCCTGCATGGGCGCGGGCATCGCGGCGATCTACTGCGGGGCCCTTTACTACGCCATGGCCGTCGGCTCCGCCGGGGTCGACGCGGGCGGCAAGCATGAGGCCGTCATCGGCATGGGCTACACCATCGGGCCGGTTCTGGGCCTGGTGGCCCTGGGGCTGGCCGGGACCGGGCCGGATGGAACAGAACCGGACGCCGAGGCGTTCCGTGCCTGGACCATTTCCCTGGTGACGCTGGCCGCGATCGGCACGGGCCTCTGGGGATGGCGGGTGGCCCGACGCCGGCAGCGGACTTTCCCGGAAACGCCCCCTTAATCAGGGTGTTTCCGGCGGAAGAGAAACTTTCCGGTCGTTCGATCGTAGATATCGGGGCCGCCTTCCCGTTCCCGAACGCCCAGCCCGGATCCGGGTGGGCGGAACGGGCCACGCGGACCCCGGGTTGTGGCGAACGCCTCGCCCGGCGACGATGTAGGACGGATCGACCCGCGGCCGCCGCAATCGGGGCCGCTCAGCACGAACGGAGCACGGATGACGCAGTCCAATCGGGTACGCAGGATTGGTTCGAGCCTGGCGGCGGTCGGGGTTCTCGCGGCGGCGACGGCCGTGATCTCGATCACGGAAGAGGCCGACGCGTCCACCGACCGGCGGAACGCCGCGGCGTCGAACGCCGACAGCCGGATCTGGAACCTCGCACGCGGGGCGGACGAGTCGGCGCTGCTCGGCCTGCTCACCGGCGACAGCCTGAATCGCGACCTGCTCGACACCTCGCTGCGTGATTCCCTTGACCTGTTCCGGGCAAACTTCGACAAGCGCGAATCGGACCGCGCCAAGAAGATCGCCGAGGTCAGCCAGGAACTCGACGACCAGCTCGCCGCCTACGACGCCGAGCGCAACCCGATCGCGCTGAGCACCGCCCTGTCCCGGGCCGTCCAGCTCCAGCTGCTGACCCGCAAGGACGATGCGTTCTTCGCCGATCCGCGGATCGTGCGGCTGGTCGAGGAGGGCCGGCGTCGCGCCGCCGAGGCGGAGCGCAAGGGCGACTGGGTGATCGCCTCCGAACTGTACTTCCGCCTCGACACGCTGCACGACCCCGCCGACATCTACAAGGACGATGTCCAGCGCCTCGGCAAGCGCCTGGCGATGATCCGCCTCTACGCCCCCGAGCGCCTGTGGGAGCTGCGAAACAACCGGCGGCTGGCCGAGGGCATGGACCCCCTGCCCCCCTACAACCCCTTCGGCGATGACTACAAGGCCAAGCTCAACGGCGTGAACTCGACCATGGTCCGCACCGCCATCCAGCGGTCCGCCCAGCAGCACGTCGGACGCACCACCCGCTCGAATCCCGAAGGCGTGACCATGAACACGCTGATCATGGGCGGGCTCGACGCCGTCCGCACCATGGCCACCACCACCGACCTGGCCCGCACCTTCCCGGGCATCGGCAACGAGTCGAAGCGCAACGCCTTCATCGACCGGATCGAGAAGCGCCGCGCCGAGGTGCGCGGCTGGTCCCGCGACGCCAGCGCCTACGACCTGCGCCGCATGGTCGACGGCGTGCTCTCCGACGCCCAGGAGACCATCGGCGTCATGCCCGAGGCCCTGCTCCACGAGTTCGGCAACGGCGCCATGGCCGAGCTGGATGTCTACTCCGCGTTCATCTGGCCCGACGAACTGGCCCGCTTCCGGCGCACCACCCAGGGCGAGTTCATCGGCGTCGGCATCCAGATCCAGCTCGACGAGTTGCAGAACATCACCGTCATCGCCCCGCTGGAAGGCACCCCCGCCCAGCGCGCCGGCATCCGCTCGGGCGACATCATCAAGAAGATCGACGGCATCACCGCCGTGGGCCTCGGCCTGGACCAGGCCGTCGAGGTGATCACCGGCCCGGCCAACACCAGCGTCAACCTCACCATCGAGCGCAAGAACGATGACGACAAGGTGACCGAGATCACCTTCGAGCTGACCCGCCAGCGCATCGACCTGCCCACCGTCAAGGGCTGGTCCAAGACCGGCCCGGGCGACCACGACTGGAACTGGTTCATCGATCAGGGCAACGGCGTCGGCTACATCCGCCTGACCGGCTTTACCGATGATTCGGCCCGCGACTTCGACCGGGCGATCGAGGCCATGCGCCAGCAGGGCCTCAAGGGCCTCGTCCTCGACCTGCGCTACAACCCCGGCGGGCTGCTCGACCAGGCCGTCGAGATCGCCAGCCGCTTCGTGCCCGGCGGCATGATCGTCAAGACCGTTGACGCCATCGGCGTGCCCCAGGAACAGCAGAACGCCCGACGCATCCCCCAGCGTCGCAGCCTCTCCGACCTGCCCGTCGTCGTCCTCATCAACGAGGGCTCCGCTTCGGCCAGCGAGATCGTCGCCGGCGCCGTCCAGGCCGCCGCCCAACGCGGCGAGGCCAACGCCCTGATCGTCGGCCAGCGCTCCTTCGGCAAGGGCAGCGTCCAGAATGTCTTCATGCTCCCCGGCGGCATGGCCGCGATGAAGCTGACCACCCACTACTACCGCGTCGACTCGCCGCGCATGATCGACAAGATGCCCGGCGCCACCGAGTGGGGCGTCGAGCCGGATGTCACCGTCGAGATGCTCCCCAGCCAGGTGGCCGAGGCCCTGCTGCTCCGCCGGGACGCCGATGTCCTCCCGATCGATGAGACGGGCCGGATCATGACCGAGGTCGAGCGGCCGGACCCGAACACGCTCCTGACCGAGGGGATCGACCTGCAGGTCCAGACCGCCCTGGTCCTCCTGCAGACCCAGAACCTGCCCGCCCGCGGGATCACCTCGCTGACCGACTGAGACCCGACCCTCTCGCGACATCCCGCGCATCGACCCCCGCGTCCCGGATACCCCCCGGGACGCGGGTTTGTCGGGCCCCGGCCCGTCCCCTACAATCCGGCCTGATCCCGTTTGAACGGGCTCATGCTGCGCCCACGCCCCCGTCCGGATCGCCGAAACCCCCACGACGGGCCGGACAACGGGCAATCGTTCACCTCAGAGGACGCGATGACCCAAGCCCCCACCGCGAACAACCGCATGGCGAAAGCACATTCCTCAGCCGAAACCCTCACGGAAGTCTCGACCGAGACCCACCTCAAGTGGCTGCGCGACATGCAGCTCATCCGTGAGTTCGAGAACCGCACGATGCAGGCCTATCAGCAGGCCAAGATCGGCGGCTTCTGCCACATCTACTCCGGCCAGGAAGCCTGCGCCGTCGGCACCATCGCCGCCACCAAACAGGACGACCCCGTCGTCACCGCCTATCGCGACCACGGCCACGCCCTGGCACGCGGCATGTCCGCCCGCGCCTGCATGGCCGAGATGTTCGGCAAGATCACCGGCTGCGCCAAGGGCAAGGGCGGCTCGATGCACATGTTCGACCGGCCCAACTGGCTCTTCGGCGGCCACGGCATCGTCGGCGCCCAGACCCCGCTCGGGGCCGGCCTGGCCTTCGCCTCCAAGTACGAGAACGAGGTCCTCAAAAAGGGCGTCCACCCCGACCACAAGCCCAAGCAGAAGATCACCCTCTGCTACCTCGGCGACGGCGCCATCGACCAGGGCGCCTTCCACGAGGCGCTCAATCTCGCCTCCCTCTTCGACCTCCCGGTGATCTTCATCATCGAGAACAACGGCTACTCGATGGGCACCGCCATCCACCGCCACACCGCCAACCACGAGAACCTCGTCGCCCGCGGCGAGTCCTACGGCATCGACTCGATCAAGATCGACGGCCTGGACATCCGCCACCTCTACAGCGAGTTCAAGCCCTTCGCCGACCGCTGCCGCGAGAACAGCCGCCCCGGCTTCGTGGACCTGAAGACCTACCGCTACCAGGGCCACTCGATGTCCGACCCCCAGAAGTACCGCACCAAGGACGAGGTCGAGGAATACAAGAACAAGGACTCGATCGCCCGCCTGCTCAACCAGCTCATGGAAGAAGGCTCGATGACCGAGGACTCGTGGAAGACCATGCAGAACGAGATCCGCGACGAGGTCCTCGACGCCGTCGAGTTCGCCGAGAGCAGCCCCGCCCCCGAGGTCGAGGCCGAGTTGTTCACCGACGTCTACGCCCTGCCCCAGAAGAACCTCTCCCCCACCGCCGAGTACCACCACGGGGCCAGGAACCCGCTGCTCTGACGCCGGGAGGCGACGCCTGTGGAAGCCTGGCTTCCCATCGCGATCCTCGCCCTGGGCTTCCTCGGACTCCTCGGCGTCCGCGTGGCCTTCCTCCTGATCCTCCGACGCACCGAGACGAACCCGAAAGATCGATCCCCACGCTGGCCCGACGCCACCGTCATCCGCACGATACCCAACGACGAGAACACCGAGCCATGACCACCCTCGAGATGATCGACTCCAAGATCCACCCCGCCGTCGGCGAATGGACCCTCCCCGACTTCGTGGACGAGGCCGACCTGCCCGGCCGCGACGGCGACCGGGTCATCCAGTTCCGCGAGGCCATCCGCGAGGCCATGAGCCACGAGATGCGCCAGGACGAAAAGGTCTTCCTCATCGGCGAGGAGGTCGCCGAGTACAACGGCGCGTACAAGATCAGCCAGGGCATGCTCGATGAGTTCGGGCCGAGGCGCATCATCGACAGCCCCATCTCCGAGAACGGCTTCGCCGGCATGTGCATCGGCGCCGCCATGTACGGCTTGCGTCCCATCGTCGAGTTCATGAGCTGGTCCTTCTCCTTCGTCGCCGCCGACGCCATCCTCAACAACGCACCCAAGATGCTCTACATGTCCGGCGGCCAGTGGGGCTGCCCCATCGTCTTCCGCGGCAACGACGGCGCGGGCGGCCAGCTCGCCTCCACCCACTCCTGGTGCGTCGAGGGCCTCTACGCCAATGTCCCCGGCCTCAAGATGGCCATCCCCTCCAACCCCTACGACGCCAAGGGCCTGCTCGCCACCGCCATCCGCGACCCCGACCCGGTCTTCTTCCTCGAGTCCGAGCGCATGCTCGGCGACAAGGCCCATGTGCCCGAAGAGCAGTACTACATCCCCTTCGGCCGCGCCCGCCTCGCCCGCGAAGGCGAGCACTGCACCCTCGTCTCCTTCGGCCGCCCGGTCCACTTCTGCGTCGAGGCCGCCGAGAAGCTCGCCGCCGACGGCATCGAGTGCGATGTCCTCGACATGCGCACCATCCGCCCCCTCGACATCGACGCGGTCATCAAGAGCGTCAAGAAAACCAGCCGCGTCGTCGTCGTCGACCAGTCCTGGCCCTTCGGCGGCGTGTCCAGCGAGGTCATCACCCAGATCTGCGAACGCTGCTTCGATTACCTCGACCACCCCCCCGTCCGCGTCAACACCGAGGACGTCCCCACCCCCTACGCCAAGAACCTCGAAGCCGCCTACCTGCCCAACCCGACCAAGATCGAGGCCGCCGTCCGCAAGGTGATCGAGGCGACGGCCTGAGTCCGGCCGAGCATCCAACCACCAACAAACAAGGGCGTGCCGCGCGGCACGCCCTTGTCGTTCTAACAGAGCTTCTCGAAACTCAACCGCGGCGCCGGCGGGCCAGCAGCCCAAGGCCCAGCATGCCCATCGACACCGCGCCCGGCGCGGGCACCGTGAAGGTCACCGTCGGAGCCGGGCCGTCGAAGGCCAGGATGGTCGAGGTGCCCGGCACGCCCACACCCCAGCTGGTCGCGAAGTTCATGTCCGGGGTGGTGAACACGAAGCGGGCGAAGCCGCCGTCGTTGATCTGATTGATCAGCGAGGAGCCGATCACGGACAGGTCCAGGTCGAAGCCCGCGTCGAAGTTGCCGGCGACCAGATCGATCGTGCCGACCAGCACGCGGTCCGCGAACTGGCTGCCGAGGCCCTCCGCGTCGCTGGTATCCCAGACGAACCCGTTGGCGCCCAGCAGCACATCCGCGTCCTCGAGGGTGTAGTACACATTCATCGTGCCGCCGCGGATCACATTGTTGATGTCCTGCCCGGTGAACGGCTGGGCCTGGAACAGGTCGATCCGGACCGAGTCGAGCTGGCTGATGGGGCTGTCAAAAAAGGCCGGCCAGTTCGAGGTCGAAGGTCGCCCAGAGGCCGAAGTTGCGGTTGGACGGGTCGGGGTTCCGCCCGTTGACCTGGAAGCGCGAATCGATCGCGTTGCGGCGGGTCGGCCCGAACAGGCCCTCGCCCACATTGGCGATCCGGAAATCTTCAACCCCGGTCAGCGTGGCCTGCTGAGCCACCGCGCCGGAGGGGATGCCCCCAATCGCCAGCCCGGCGAGACCAGCCACGGCAAACATCGAATACCTCATCGTCTTCTCCTTTTCGAACACTTGGACAAGGGCCGGACGAATCCGGCCCGGCACGTACACACCCGCGATTTTCAGCGCGGCTCCGGAAAAGCGTTCGCTTGGTTCAGTCAGGCAGATTTGGATTTCTGACGATTCGCCCGCGGCCCGTCAGGCGCAGTATGATCAACGCCGCTCTCCGGCCGCGAAACGCCGGACGAACGGATTACGAAAGTGCATGCCTGAACAACCCGACCCTTTGGGGACGAGGAGATCCTGAATATGCCCATCCCGATCACCATGCCCCGCCTGTCCGACACCATGGAGCAGGGCACCGTCGTCAAGTGGCATGTCAAGGTTGGCGACAAGGTCTCGTCCGGCGACACCCTCGCCGACATCGAGACCGACAAGGCCACCATGGAACTCCAGTCCTTCGACGACGGCACGGTCGCCAGCCTCGCCGCCGAGGAGGGCCAGCAGGTCGGCGTGGGCGAGTCGATCCTGATCCTCGCCGCGGAGGGCGAATCGGTCGAGGAGGCCGCCAAATCTGGCGGCGCCGCGGCGTCCGGATCCGAATCCAAGAAGGAAAGCAAGCCCGCCAAGTCCGAGGGCGGCAGCGATGCCCCCGGCCCGGAGTCCGCCGACACCGGCACCGCCGTGGCCGAGCCGCCCGCGTCGGACGCCAGCCGTAACGGCAGCGCGACCGGCGACCGCGTCTTCGCGTCGCCCCTGGCCCGCAAGATCGCCGAGGAGCACAACCTCGACCTGGGCGCCCTGACCGGCTCGGGCCCGTCCGGCCGCATCGTCCGCAAGGATGTGGAGTCCGCGATCGCCTCGGGCGGCACGGCATCCCCGACCAAGGCTTCGCCCGCCCCGGCCCCGATGGTCCCCGCGGCCGGCTCGGTGCTCGAGGACAAGACCGTCGCGCTGAACAACATGCGCGGCACGATCGCCAAGCGCCTGGTCGAGTCCAAGTCGACCATCCCCCACTACCAGGTCACCGTCTCGGCCCGGCTCGACAGCCTGCTCGCCCTGCGCGAGCAACTCAACGACCAGCTTCAATCCCAGGGCGTCAAGCTGTCCGTCAACGACTTCCTGGTCCGCGCCTGCGGCCTGGCCATGCACCAGCACCCCTTCGTCAACTCGTCGTGGGTCGAGAAGGGCCCCGCGATCAAGCTCCACGGGCAGGTCAACGTCGGCGTCGCCGTCGCCCTGCCCGAGGAACGCGGCGGCGGGCTGGTGGTCGCCACCATCCGCCACGCCGACCAGATCGGCCTGCGCCAGATCTCCGCCGAGACCAAACGCCTGGCCAAGAAGGCCCGCGAGAAGGGGCTCTCGATCGAAGAGATGTCCGACTCGACCTTCACCATCTCCAACCTGGGCATGTTCGGCGTGGACCACTTCACCGCCATCATCAACCCGCCCAACGCCGCCATCCTCGCGGTCGGGCGTTCGATCGAGAAGCCCTTCGTCGAGTACGACGAGGACGGCGAGCCGACGCTGGTGATCGGCCACGAGATGGCGATGACGATGTCCAGCGACCACCGCATCATCGACGGTGCGATGGCCGCCCAGTATCTCAACAGCGTCAAGGAACTGCTGGAGAACCCGGCCGCCCTGCTGGTGTGACCAGCCCATGCCCGACCGAGACGACGAGGAACGACGCATCATCCACATCGGCCCGGACGCGGACCCGGCCGTCTGGGGTGATGATGACGACGACGGCCCGTCGTTCCTGATCAGCGACGCACGCCAGCGGGTCCAGCAGCGTGAACGCGCCGAGAAGGAAGCCACCCAGCTCGCCCGGCGGCTCATCCTCGCCTTCCTGGCGGTGATGGCGCTGGCGTTCGTGTTCCATGTGCTGATGCCGGCCTTCTCGCTGGCGCTGCCGCCGCTGGTGCCGATCCTGTGCTATGTCGCGATCTTCGCGGGCGCGGTGATGACGGCGCGGGATCAGAACCGGTGACCCCACGACCCGCCCGCGGGGGGTCGACGCGGCCGAGACAACCAAAGCGGCATCGGCTGATGCCACATGCTCGTCGCCTTTCCCATGCCGAGTTCGTGGAGGTCCTACTGCGCTGGCCGTGACCTCGGGCGTGGCGCGGGTGGGATCGGCTGCCTTGCGTGGCGACTCAAGGCTCGTCGGGCAGGTCCTCTTTGTTGCCTGCCGCCGTGAGCAACCAGGTCCAGGTTTCCAGCCGCTCCCCCTTCGGCTGGCCCGGCAACTCAAGAGCGGATGAGCGGCGGAACTCGATCCGTCGGAATACCCCCCGTTCAACTTCGAAGTCCGCAACGGCGCGGTCGCGCACGTCTATCGAAAATGGAGCGTCTTCCTCGAGGTGTTCCAGACCGAACTGTGCTGCGAAACTCTGCATCAGGTCTTTGACCATGCCGTCGACACGCCCTGGCTCGAAGGCTTGCAAGTACTCCAGCCGGACCACCCCCGGCTCGTCCTCGACCTCTTCCAAAACGACCGTCAGTGTGGCAGGAAGTGGTGCCCCGCCGAACGGGCTTTGCAGCTCAACATCCCCCACCCTCGCCCTGCCCGCGATCTCGTGCCAGCCGGCGGGGAGAAAGAACAAATCAACCGGATTCATCACCGCGGCGAGGGCAAAGTCGGGGTTCTCAAACATGCTCACCATGGCCCCACGAACCTGCTCTCTTTGCTCCGGCGGCGTGCTTCCCCCAACCAACTCAAAGGTCAGCTCCGCTATCTGGATGAGTCGAGGATGGATCTCTTGGAAGTTGACAAGCTCAACCTGGTCGAAGTCCCGGTCGACCCGAAGCTGCAATGTCATATCCCCGGCCCTGGACAGGCGGGCCAGAAGACTCTGGTCGTCTCCGTCCGGCGCTGGCACGGACTGGTGCCACGAAAGGTACCAATCGTCCTCATCGGCATCAACAACCTCTATCCGGATGTCGGTGGTGCCCACTTCCTGCGGCCGTCCGGTCTGCACACTCGACTTTGTGTACGAGTAAACAAAGTACTGCCCAACCTGCAGGGCCGGGGCCGTTGACAGCCGCTTCGGATCGATTTCGGCCGTTGGCTCAGCGGCTGAAACAGGCGTCACGCACCAACAGCAGACCAGCAGCAGGGGTGTCATGATCGATCGGAGCATGCGGTTTGCTCACCCTTCCTTGCCCGCCCGGCGCCGCTTCAGTTCCGCGTCGATGAAGTCCTGCAGGTGCCCGCGGTCGAGCACATCCGAGGGGCTCGCCTCGAGGCCGGTGCGGTGGTCCTTCACGCGGTTGTCGTAGAGCACATAGCTGCGGATCTGGGCGCCCCAACCACGCTGCTCAAGCTTGCCGCCCGCGGCCTCGAGGATCTCGGCCTGACGCTTCTCCTCGGCGATCTGCTCGAGCTTGGCCTGCAGGATGCTCAGCGCCTGCGTCCGGTTCTGCGACATCTCCTTGTAGGTGTTCGAGACGACCATGAACCCCGTGGGCTTGTGCACGACACGGACGGCGGTGGCCACCTTGTTGACGTTCTGCCCGCCCGGGCCGCTGGACCGGGCGAAGACCACGATATCCAGGTCCTTGTCGGGGATCTGAACATCCGTCTCCTCGAACTCGGGGATCACATCCACCGTCGCGAAGCTGGTCTGGCGTTTGCCCTGGGCGTTGAACGGGCTGACGCGGGCCAGCCGGTGCGTGCCCCGCTCGCACGACAGCATGCCGAAGGCGAACGGCCCCTCGACCCGCAGCGTGACCGAGTCGAGCCCCACCTCGGACCCGTGGGACTTCTCGATCTCCTCGATCTTGAAACCCATGGACTCAAAGTAGAACAGGTACATCCGCAGCAGCATCTCGCACCAGTCATTGGCCTCGGTGCCGCCGTCGCCCGCGGAGATCTTGAAAAAGCAGGCCCGGTGGTCGTGCTTGCCGCTGAGCAGGCTCTGCGTCTCGATCGAATCCATCCGCCGGAGCAGCTTGAACAGCGACTCGTCGGCCTCCTTGAGCAGGCCGTCGTCGCCGGCCTCCTTGGCCATCTCGAAGGCCAGCCTGGCGTCCTCGAACTCGTCGATGACCTCGGAGAGGGACTGCGTCTGGGCCTTGAGCGTCTTGAGTTCGCCCACGACCTTCCTGGCCGCCTCCTGGTCGTCCCAGAAGTGCTCGCCGCCCATCTTGTCTTCCAGCTCGCTCAGCCGGGAACGCTTGCGGTCGTAGTCAAAGAGAGTCGCGGATCGTTACAATCCGCGCCTCGAGGTCGTTGATGACGTCCTGATGGGCTTCGAGGTGCATGGTCGCTCCGGTACGGTTCGGGGTCGTTCAGCCGAGACTCTAGCATCCTCTCCGGCCCAAAACCCGTACACTCTGGTGATGCTCTCCCCCATCGCATCCACCCTGGATCACGGCCTCCGCGTGCTGGCCGCGGCCCCCCCGCCGCCGGAGATCGACACCACCCGGCGCGGGCTGGCCCTGCTGAGCATCCTGATGCTGCTCGGCGTGCTGCTGCTGGTCTGCTCGGCCGCGATGTTGCTGCTCAACGCCCGCCGCCGACGACGCCGCCAGATCAAGCCCACGCCCCCGGACTTCGCCACGCCAGACCCCTGGAAGGAATCGGCCGCCCGCATGCCCCCGGCCGCCTATGAGTCCGACATCGAGGACGATCGCCCGCACGGCTGACCCCCCACCCCCCCACGCGCCATCCCTGCTCAGGGCCGATCAGCCGGGTCGCTCGCCGCCGCCAGCGACCGGGCCCAGTCCCCCGCCCGCTCGTGGCCCAGTTCTCCGGCCCGGCGGGCCCAGCGCAGCGCCGCATCCCGATCCCCGGCCCGCTCGAGCCACTGGGCCGCCTCGAACGCCAACGCCGCATCCCGCGGCGAGCGCTCCGCGGCGTCCATGAACCGCGACGCCGCCTCGCCCGGACGACCCAGCAGCCCGTAGCTCTCGGCCAGCAACCGCAGCACCGGCAGGCGCTCCATCTCCACCTGCGGCAGCGTGTGCAGCAGGTCCACCGCCCGGTCCGACTCGCCCAGCCGGTTGCGGACCCGCGCCTCGGTCATGACCCAGGCCGGCTCGTTGGGCCGGATGGCACGGGCTTTCTCGATGTGCTGGAGAGAGATCCTCGGGTTGTTCTCGCGCAGGCCGATCTCCGCGAGCATGCCCCAGACCTGCGCCCGGTCCGGGGCCAGCCGGCCCGCGATCGCCAGCGAGGCCTTGGCCTCGGACAGCCGGTTGAGCCGCATCTGCATGCTCGCCAGATACAGGGGGTAGTTCGCCTCATTGGGGTCCAGGCGCATCGCGCGGGCGTAGTGCTCCGCGGCCGTCTCGGACCGGTCGGTCATGCTCGCCAGGGTCCCGGCGGTGAACTCGACGGTCGCCGGGACCTGCCCGATCTCCATCGCGCCGAGGAACTGGTCGTAGGCGTCCGCCCACCGCTCGCGGGTCATCAGCAGATCGGCGTAGGCCAGTCGCAGGTCCTGGTCCGCCGGAAACTGGCGGACCGCGTTGGACAGCACCGTCTCGGCCGCGCCCGGCTGGCCATCCTGGATGAGTTGTTTGACAGTGGTCAGCACCGCCTCGACGGTCTCGACCTTGGCGATGCCGGGCCCTTTCGGCTCGCCCGCGGCGGATGACGCCGGCGCGGTCGCCACACGGTACAGGGTCCACCCGGCCAGCCCGGCGCCCGCCAGGGCCGCCAGGCCCAGCACCACCCCCGCCGCTCGCCCGATCCCGTGCCGGTTCCGTCCGGCCATGCCACGCGTCTTTCCGCTCATATGGGACAATATCGGTCTCCTACACTGCCTTCTGAGCCGCGAACACGCCGATTCCGACCCCTTCTCGCCGCGACGGGACACGCCATGACCACTCCCCCGCCCCCCCCAAAAACCAGCCCGCCAACCAGCCAGTCAGCCAGCCCCGCCACCCGGCCTTCGGCGCTGCTCGCCAAAGCCTACGCCCCCGCCGAGACCGAACCGGCCGTCTGGCGCAAGTGGATCGACGCCGACGCCTTCCACGCCGACCCCGAGCGTGTCTTGAAGGGCGAGGCCAAGCCCTATTCCATCCTCATCCCCCCGCCCAATGTCACCGCCGCCCTGCACCTCGGGCACGCGCTGAACAACACCATCCAGGACATCCTCACCCGCGCCCACCGGATGAAGGGGTACGAAACCCTCTGGATGCCCGGCACCGATCACGCCGGCATCGCCACCCAGACCATGGTGGACAAACGCCTCAAGGAAGAAGGCAAGCCCGCCCTCGCCGAGCACCGGAAACTGGAGGCCGAGGGCCAGGGCGGACGCGACAAGTTCATCGCCGAGGTCCAGGCCTTCAAGGACGAGTACGAGCGGCGCATCACCGAGCAGTTGCAGGCCATGGGCTGCTCGTGCGATTGGGAACGCCAGCGCTTCACCATGGACAGCGTCTGCGCCCGGGCCGTGCGCGAGGCCTTCTTCCGCCTTTTCAAGGACGGCCTGATCGAGCGCGGCAAGCGCCTGGTCAACTGGGACCCCGTCACCCAGACCGCCCTGGCCGACGACGAGGTCGAGATGGAGGAGGTCGAGGGCGCGTTCTACGACCTGCGCTACCCGCTGGTCCACCCCGGCCCGCCGACCGACAACAGCCCCGTCACCTGGGGCGAGCTGGCCGCCCGCGGCCACCCCGGCGCGGACACCCACCCCGACGACGAGCAGGCCTGGGTCACCGTCGCCACCACCCGCCCCGAGACCTACCTGGGCGATGTGGCCGTGGCCGTCAACCCGAAGGACCCCCGCGCCGCGTCGCTGCGCGGCCTGTGCTGCCGCCTGCCGATCGTCGGCCGCATCATCCCGATCATCGAGGACGACTATGTGGTCCTGCCCGTCGCCTTCGGCGGGCCGGAGGACGACGCCAAGGCGCAGATGTCCACCGGCTTCCTCAAGGTCACGCCCGCGCACGATCCCAACGACTACGAACTCGGGCGCCGGCACGAGGCGGCCATCGTCGAGCGGTGCTCGGCCGGCACCACCCTGATCAATGTCATGGCCCCCGACGCGTCGATCTCCGACAAGCACGGCTGGACCGACATCGGCGACGCCCACCTGTTCATCGGCCTGAGCCGCGAGGAGGCCCGCAAGCGCGTCGTCGCCGAGTTCAAGGCCCGCAGCGTGGCCGAGGGCCAGGAAGGCTCGCTGCTGGAGCGCGTGCGCCCCCACCGCCACTCGGTCGGCCACTCCTACCGCAGCCACGCGGTGATCGAGCCGTACCTGAGCGACCAGTGGTACTGCCGCGTGACCGACGATCGTTTGCGCGGACAGGCCCAGCGGGCGATGGTCTTGGAGCAACGGACCGAGCAAAGCCTGGTGAACTGGCCGGAGTCCACGCCCGGCGTTTCTTACAGTGGGACGGGCTTTTATAGTGGGACGGGCTTCCAGCCCGTCTCTTCTCCTTCTTCCTCATCTACCAACCCTTACTCCCCCACCACCATCCCCGAATCGCTCACCATCCATCGCCGCCACCTCCCCCACTGGCAGCGGGGCGGCAGCACCTACTTCGTCACCTTCCGAGTCCGCGAGGGCCAACTCTCCCCGGAAGAGCGCGACACCGTTCTCGACGCGTGCTTCCACTTCCACAACGACCGGGCCACCGTGCGCCTGGTCACCGTCATGCCCGACCATGTCCACATGCTCATCACCCCGATGGAGCGGACGAAAGGCGAGTGGTGGTCGCTGCAGGACCTCGTCCACTCGATCAAGAGCTTCACCGCCAACACCATCAACGGTGCCCGCGGCGTCTGCGGCTCACTCTGGCAGGACGAGTACTTCGACCGGCTCGTGCGGGACGCGGAGGAGTTCACCGAGAAGTGGAACTACATGGTGCTCAACCCGGTGCGGGCACGGTTGACAGAGAAGCCAGGTGATTACGCGTGGGTGCGGAGGGGGGAGGTCTCGCTGTCGCGAGACGACGGGCTGGAAGCCCGTCCCACCGAAGAGAGTACGGACGCTTTCATGACATTCCACCCCGCCCGCTACGCCAAGAACTACGAGTTCTGGCACGACAACCTGCGCGACTGGTGCATCAGCCGGCAGTTGTGGTGGGGGCACCGGATTCCGGTGTGGAGCAAGCGGGTCGCATTGAGTGAGCAGGACTGGGCTGAAACGCTCGCCGGCTCAACAGGTCTCGACGACATTATCGATGGGAATTGGGATTCCGCAGTGGTTCAGGTCGTGCGCGTGAGCGACGGCGTCGTGATTGATCCCAAGCAAGAACTCATGCCGGTTGTGGCCGGCTCAGCGGGGGAATACGACATCTTCGTCTGTGCCCTGAGCGACGAAGAGATGCGTGCCTTCGAGAAAGCGGGTTTTCGTCGCGACCCCGACGTCCTCGACACCTGGTTCTCCAGCGCCCTCTGGCCCATGTCCACCATGGGCTGGCCCGACGCGGTGCAGGCCGCGGCCGATACCGGCATCGACGACTTCACCAAGCTCCTCGAAGCCTTCAACCCCACCTCCGTCCTGACCACCGCCCGCGAGATCATCACGCTGTGGGTCAGCCGCATGGTGATGTTCAACCGTTACTTCCTCGACGATCAGCAGCCCGGCCCGCCCCCCTTCAAGGATGTCTTCATCCACGCCATGATCCAGGACGGCGAGGGCCGCAAGATGTCCAAGAGCCTGGGCAACGGCGTGGACCCCCTGGACATCATCGAATCCCACGGCGCCGACGCCATGCGCTTCACGCTCTGCCAGATGACCACGCAGACGCAGGATGTCCGCATGCCGGTCGAGAAGGACCCCAAAACCGGCAAGAACACCAGCCCCAAGTTCGACATCGGGCGCAACCTGTGCAACAAGCTCTGGAACGCCGCCCGCTTCGCGCTGACCATGCTCGAACGCCACCCGGTGCAGGGCTCCGCCGCGTTCGCGATCGACCCGCAGCAGCTCTCCCTCGCCGACCGCTGGATGCTCAGCCGCCTGACCGCGGCCACCGCGGCCATCGACACCGCCGTCCGCAACTACCAGTTCAAGGACTACGCCGACGCCCTCTATGACCTGCTCTGGCGCGACTTCTGCGACTGGTACCTCGAATCGATCAAGCCCACGCTGGCGACCGACCCCCACCAGCCCGCCGTGCTGCGCCTGGTGCTCGACGCCATCCTCCGCCTGATGCACCCGGTCACCCCCTTCATCACCGAGGCCCTGCACGAGCGCGTCTCGGCCATGCCCATGAAGCCCATCGACGGCTTCGCCTTCGCCGAGACCAAGTCCGACGCCACGCTCTGCCAGTCCGGCTGGCCCGAGCCCGACGGCACGCTGCGCGACGAGGTGGCCGAGACCGCCTTCGGCCGCGTGCAGGCCCTGGTCACCGCCATCCGCGAGGTCCGCGCGGCCAAGCAGGTCCCGCCCAAGCGCCAGGTCACGCTGCACGCCAGCGAAGCACTCGCCCGCGACATCGCCCGCTGGTCGCCGCTGGTCGAGACCCTCGCCGGCGTCGCCGCCGTCACTGCCGATCCCGCCCCGTCCAACTCGGCCGCCATCGCCTTCGAGGGCGCCGAGCACCGGCTCAGCGACCTGACCGACGCCGCGGACACCGGCGCGGAGAAGGACCGCCTGATGACCGAGCTGGCCGCGATCGAAAAGTCGATCTATGCGCTCGAAGGCCGCCTGGCCAACCCCGGCTACGCCGAGCGGGCGCCCGCCCACCTGGTGCAGCAGACGCGCGACGAACTGGCCGCCAAACAGCAAGACGCCGCCGCCATCCGCAAGGCGATCGGGGACCTGGGTTGATCCGCCGGGCGGTCTGCGCTGCGCTGGCGTTGGCGCCGGTCGCGTTCGCGGCCTGTTCAGCGCCCAACCCGCGCGGGCCCGCGCCGGGGGCCCTGGCCGGGGCCGACCCGGTTCGTTTCGTCGCCGACCGCGAGCCGTGGCACTTCCAGGGCAACCCCGGCTGGCGTCTGACCACGCCCTCGGTCGAGCTGCACACCACCGTGACCGACCGGCGCCTGCTCCACCGCCTGCCGCCGTTCCTGGAGCTGGCCCACGCCCACCGGATGAACGCCATCACCCCCCTGCTGCCCGCCCGGGACCCGCTGCGGACCTATGTCCTCGCCTCGCGCTCGCAATGGGAAGCGATGACGCGGTCGATGCTCCGCGACAGCGCCCGCGCCTATCTGCGGATCGAGCGCGGCGGCTACGCCGTCAACGGCATGGGCGTGTTCTACGACCTCGGCCCGCGGGACACCTTCGTCATCGCCGCGCACGAGGGCTGGCACCAGTTCGTGCAGTCCTCCTTCGGCGACCCGCTGCCCGTCTGGCTGGATGAGGGGCTCGCCTGCTACTTCGAGGGCTTCCGCTGGCGGTCCGACGAGCCGGACACGCCCGAGTTCCTGCCCTGGATGAACCCGCAGCGCTTCGACCAGCTCCGGGCCGCGGCGGCGGGCGACCGGCTCATGCCCCTGCACGAGTTGCTCCTGGCCCGGCCGCAGGACCTGCTCGACACCGACCGCGGCGGGGACGCGGCCCTGACCTACTACGCCCAGTGCTGGGCCTTCGTGCACTTCCTCGTCGAGTCGGACAACGGGGCGCGGCGCCCCGGCCTGGAGCGCATGCTCCGCGACGCGCAGGCCGGGCGGCTGGTCAATGCCGTCAGCGCCATCGCGGGCGAGCGGGAAGCCACGCTGCTGCGGACCCGGCGCGTCGGCGTGGGCGCGATGGGCGTCTACTGGCCCGAAGAGTCCATCGGCTCCATGGACGCGGCCTACCAGGCCTTCATCCTGCGGATCGTTCGCACCGGCGGACGCGACCGGGCCCTGATGGGACGCTCACCGATCCTGGACTGACGCCCGCGATACAAAAACAGACCCGGGCGGGAAGCCCGGGCCTGCGGAGGTCAACGGGTTGTCGGGCGGCGATCAGCGACGCCGGCGACCGGCCATCAGGCCGCCCATGCCGAGCAGCGCGACCGCACCCGGAGCGGGGATGACCGTGTAGGACAGGAACTGCCCGGCGATCGAGGTGGTGCCCCAGTCGTCCGTCGCGTAGAAGGGGTTGGACAGGTGGTCCACGCCGGGGTCGTTGCCGCCGCCGGTGGTGATCACATCGAAGGTGAAGGTGTCACCGACGGACAGGCCCAACGCGGCGAGCGACACCGAGAAGATCTGGCGGCCCGAATCGTGCTGGGAATCGTCGGTGGAGGCAAGACCGCCGGTCTCGTTCCAGCCCATGCCGTCGAAGGTCCAGATCTGGCCTCCGATCGAGGACGGCCCGCCGTCGTCGGCCCAGGTGGCCACCCAGTGACTGATCTCCTGGCCGTCCCAGCTGATGTTGCGGCCCCAGCCGTTGCCCGCGTCGGTCGGGCCATTGCCGGTGTTGATGCCCAGGGCGTACTTGCCCCAGTTGGTGTCGTTCAGGCTGGCCCCGAGCTGGATGTCCACATACAGGAACTCCAGGTCGTTGTGCAGCGTGACCGAAACGATGTCCAGGTGGAAAAAGCCCTGGCTGGCGAAGAAGTCGTGCAGGTCCCCGCCATCGAGGTGATTGCCCGAGTTGTCGGAATAAGTCACCTGTCCGGCGGCCAGCCCGGTCAGCGACGCAACGGCCGCGGCCATCATCAGTTGACGCATTGGAAAACTCCCTCTCGTATCCATGAATGCCGTCCCGGGCACGGCCATGAACACCACGCCGCTCCGCCCGGATCTCCGCTCAAAGTCTAAACGAAAGATCTTTCCGGCACAACAATCTCGCCGGAATCAGCCCCGTTGCATGGGTATTTTTTCCGATATTCGGGCTTTGAAAGGGTTCCTTGGCTCTGAGGATCAGTTCGCTGTCTTGCCGGGCGGGATCGGCACGCCCAGATAGGGCAGCACCCGTTCGGAGATCCGACGGACCACCGGGCCGGCCACATGGCTGCCGTAGTGCTCCCGACGCGAGATCGGGCCTGGCCCGGGGTCATCGATCACGACCAGGATCACGACCTCGGGGTCATCCGTCGGGGCCGCGGCCAGGAAGCTCGATGTGTACTGGTTCGTGATGTACCCGCCCGCGCCGATCGGCCGGCGCAGGCCCGGCGGCGTGTTGACGGGGATGTACGCCGTGCCGGACTTGCCGAACATGGGATACCGGGAGGGCACATCCTGCGGGTTCTTCCGCAGGCGGGCCGCGTCCATCCGATCGACCGTCGCGGCCAGGGGCTTGCGCACCGCCAGGGCGGACTCCGGGCTGAAGACGCGTTCGACGAAGACCTCTTCCCCGATCACACCGGGACGCGACTCGTCGATGCCCGCGGCGGTCAGCCGCACGCCGGGCAGCGTGCCCGCGTCGTCATCGCGTCGGGCGAAGACCGAGAACGCCCGGACCATCTGCACCATCGTCGCGCCGACCTCGTAGCCCATCCCCACGGAGGTCTGGGTGTACTTGGTCCAGTCGCGGGGGCGGGTCACCATGCCCGCGCTCTCGCCGGGTATGCCCAGGTTCGTGGACGAACCGAAGCCCAGCCCCCGGATCGCCCGCTGGGCCTCCTGGTGCGACAGACGCTCGGTGATCTCGTACATCCCGATGTTGGATGAGAAGGTCAGCACATCGTCCCAGGTCATCTCGTCGCGGAAGGTGACATCCTGGATGCGGCGGCCGTACCAGGTCCGCGCCGTGCGGGTCTCGTTCCGCAGCATCTCGCCGGGCTTGAGCCGCCCGAGGTCATGGGCGGCCGCCCAGATGAAGGTCTTGAAGGTCGAGCCGGGCTCGTAGATCTCCTCGACGCACCGGTTCCGCGCCATCGCCGGCTCGACCCGACGCCCCGGATCCTCCCGCAGCACACGGAACCGCACCCCCTCGGGCATCCGCTGGCGCGGACGGTCGGAGGTCGGGTCGTGCCACGGGATGTCCACCAGCCCGGGCACATCACGGATGATGTCCACCATGGCCAGGATCTCACCCGTGTGCGGGTCGAGCACGATGGCCCGGCCGCCGGCGGCATCGGCATCGTCGACGCCGCGGCCGAGCTCCTCGGCGACCACGCGCTGGATGTGCGCATCAATACTCAGACGAACATCGCGGCCGGGCTCGGCGTCCCGCCACGCCCCGCGCTCCACCCACAACGGCCGGCCGCGCGAATCACGCACATACCGCAGCGAGCCGGGGTTGCCCGTCAGCCGCTCGTCGAACCGACGCTCCGCCCCGAGCACCCCGCGTCGCTCGGTGGCATCCTCGGGAAAGCCGAACTTGCCCACCAGCGGCGCGACCGTGTCGCCCCCGACGATCTCCCGCACCGGCTGGCGTTCGACGAACACCCCGGGAAGCCGGCGCGCGCGGACGGCGTCGGCCTGCTCGCGGGTGACCACGCCGGTGATCGGCACATACCGGATCAGCCCCCTGGCGCCGGCGTCGACGCCCTCGCGTGAGCGGATCAGTCCCCGGTCGGCCAGCCACCCGCGTGCGCCGGTGCCCAGGCCGCTGCTCAGACCGCTGCCAAGCCCGGCCTCCGCCGTCGCGGCCGGGGTTTCGGCCCGCGCCATCCGACGCCGCTCGTTCTCCGCCGCCGCACGCATGAGCCGCAGACCGACCTCGTCGGGTCGCATCCCAAGTTCCTCGGACAGCGCGACGATCACCTCGTCCGCCCGATCGCCGGCGTGGACCGGGTCGACGATCACACGCCATCCGACCCGGGTGGTGGCCAGCACACGCCCGCGCCGGTCGAGCAGATCGCCGCGCAGGGGATCGAGACGGGAGCCGCTGGTGCGGGCGTCGATCGCGGCACGCAGGTCATCGCCGGGAAAAGCCTGGAGCTGGATCACACGCCCGGCGACCGTGGCGAGCGCGAGCACCGCGAGCACGCGCAGGCCCAGTGCGACCCGGTTGGCGCAGCGGTCGGCGTTCACGGTCGTGTGCTCCGCCGCGATGGGCCGGGACCGAACTCCGGATCGTGAGCCAAGCCGGTCTCCGCCTCGTGCCGCGCTTCGATCGCGGGAACCAGCTCTGGATCGTCCGCGAACCCGGCCAGCGCCTCGGGGTTGACCCGGCGGGCGACCTCGGCCCGCAGGTCCATGGTGCGCTCGGCGTGGGTCCGCATCCGCAGGCGTGCCTCGGCCGCCTCGTGGGCCGCCTGCAGACGCGACTGGCGCAACGCGAGCATGCCGACCGCCGACCCGCCCGTGGCGAGCACCAGCACGGCCAGCTTGGCAAACACCGCGGCGCTCATGTCACCGCGCCGGGATCTTGAGTGACTGGCCCACGCGGATGTCGTCGGGGTCGGAAAGGTTGTTCAGCTCGACGATGTCCTTCATCCGCCGCACCGTACCCAGCAGCTTCTGGCTGATGCTCCCCAGCGAATCGCCCGGCAGGACGACATACTCACGGACCGGGCCGGTCTCGCGGGCGGGCGCGGGCCGGGCCGCGCTGGACACCGGGGCGGGCGTCGCCTCGGGTGCGATCTTGAGCACCATGCCGATCCGGACCGTCTCGCTGTCGCCCAGCACATCGGCGTTGAGCCGCTGCAACTCCCTCCAGCGCTTGCCGTCGCCGAGGTACCGGTCCGCGAGGCGATACAGGCTGTCGCCGGAGACGACCGTGTGGGTCTTCCATCTTTGCGGCGTCGCCCGGGGGGCCGGCGTGGCCTCGGCGGTCTGCACGCGCGAAGGGCTCGGCTCAGCGATCGGCTTGATCGGGCGGTCCCGGTTGGGATCACGCGATCCGGTCGCAACGGTGACATCGCGGACCGGCTCGAACATATCACGAACCATCAGCACCGGCGGCTCGGCGTCGCGGATGTGGCCGAGCGTGTCGTCGACCTTGCCCAACGCCACCGCGAGGGGGTTCTGACGCGATTCGCTCGGGCCAGGACCCTGCCAGATCTCGATCGGGGCCGGGCGCTCGGCGGCGAGCATCGGCTCGGGCTGCATGGCCGTCAGTGGTTCCGGGGCACGCACCGGCGAGCGAGCCAGGGTGGGCAGCGGGTCGCCCGCGCCGGGCAGGTCGGTCACCGGGGCGACCACCGAGCGGCTGAGCTCAGGCGTATCGAACTCCGTGCCGGCCGCGCCGGAGAGGTGGTCCGAAAGAAGAACCCCGACCAGAAGGATCAGGGTCACGGCGATCATCAGCGCGAGCTTGCTTTCTCGGGTCACGGCGTCGTCCCTGCACTTGAAGGCCTGTGCCCGCCGAGTCCTTGGCGGGCCGGATCAATCGTTCCCGCCGGCGTCTCCGCCGTCGAGCCGGATCACCCGCAGTTTCGCCGAACGCGAACGCGGGTTGCGCCGCTGCTCGTCGTCCTCAGGGACGACGGGCTTGCGGGTCACCGCCCTGGCCCGACCTTCGGCGACGATGCCGGCGAAGGCCTGCTTGACCGGGCGGTCCTCGAGGGAGTGGAAGCTGATCACCGCCACCCGGGCGCCGGGATTCAGCCAGCACCCGCCCTCGTCCGTCCGACCGGACCAGCGTTCGATCGACCCGAGCAGCGCCTCCAGCGACCCGATCTCATCGTTGGTCGCGATCCGCAACGCCTGAAAGGTGCGGGTCGCGCCGTCGATGGAGCCGGGGGCACGGGGGACAACCGAGCGGACGATCGATGCCAACCGATCGGTGCTTGAGATCGGCGCTTCGCGCCGCTCCGCGACAAGTTTTGCCGCAACACGCCGTGCGTGGCGTTCCTCGCCGTAGCGGAAGATCAGATCGGCCAGTTCCCGCTCGTCCAGGGTGTTGACAAGCTCGCCGGCCGTGACGGGGCCCTCGGGGTCCAGACGCATGTCCAGCGGGCCGGGCCGCTTAAAGCTCAGCCCCCGCTCCGGATCGTCCACCTGCGGGCTGGCGAAGCCCAGGTCCGCGAGCACCATGTCGGCCCGAACCCCGTGCTGCGCGGCCCAGGACGCCGCCTGGGCGAAGTTGGCCCGGACCGCGTGGACACGGGCCGACTTCGGGTCGTCCGGGCAGAGCGCCCGACGGACCCGGTCTTCCGCCCGGGCCAGATTCCCCGGGTCCAGATCAAAGAGCACCACCCGCCCGTCCGAGCCGAGGCGCTCTGCGATCGAGGCGGCATGCCCCCCCAATCCGGCGGTGCAATCGATCAGCGTCTCGCCCGGCCGCGGGGCGAGCAGGTCCAGCACCGCGTGGTGCAGCACCGGGATGTGGGCGGGGTCGTGGTCCACAGCCCGGAGGATACGCGTTCCGGGCGTATCCTCGTCCGTGAGCGACCAACGGGTGGTGGTGACGACCGCCGATCGCAAGAGCGATGTCCAGATGCTGCTGTACGGCTTCCGCCTGCGCGGGATCGACGCGCACGCCCATGACAAGGCCGCCGGATCCGCCGACCGATGGGCGATCCTGGTTGACCCGGCCCAGGCCGAGCGAGCCCTGGCCTCGGTTGAGTCGGTCTGGGCCGCGATCCTCGATACGGATTCGGCCCGCACGCCGGACGGACGCTGTGTGTTCTGCGGCTATGACCTCTCGGGCATCCCCGACACGCCGGGAGGCAACCTGATCTGCCCGGAATGCGGCGTGAATCTGCGCTCCATCGAGGCCCGCCGGGCCTGGCGCGAGGGCCGACGACCGCGCCAGGGCTGAAATGGCGACCAGCTCGGTCCGGGCCGTTCGGGCGGCAACAATGCCCCCGTGACGATGGCGTTGATGGAACCCGGTGCGACCGCTGCGCTGCTTGCCGTGATCGGCGTGCTGCTGGCCGCCTGCGCCATCTTCACGCGGGCTCTGGATCGGATCGGCGTGCCCGTGGTCCTGATCTTCCTCGCGATGGGCATGCTCGGCGGCAGCGAGGGCCTGGGCAGAATCGCCTTTGAGGACTACAACATCGCCTATCGGCTCGGCACGATCGCGTTGATCCTGATCCTCTTCGACGGCGGCCTGAACACCGCGTGGCGTTCGATCCGGCGCAGCGCCGCCCCGTCCGGCCTGCTGGCCACCTTCGGCGTGGTGGGCACCGCCGGGCTGCTGGCGTTGATCGCGCGCCTGCTCGGCCTGACCTGGACCGAGGCCCTGCTGATCGGCGCGATCGTGTCGTCGACCGACGCGGCGGCGGTCTTCGCCGTGCTCCGCGGCGGGAGCCTGCGACTGCGCGAACGCGTCCGCGACACCATCGAGGTCGAGTCCTGCCTCAACGACCCCATGGCGGTCATCCTGACCCTGGGAGTCATCACCGCTGTGCTGACCAGCAGCGCCGCTTCGATGTGGGCCCTGCTCTACCTCGTGCCGGTCCAGCTCGTGATCGGCGCCATCGTCGGCGTGGGGGTCGGCGTGGTCACGCGGTTCATCCTGACGCACGCCCGGCTGGCCAACGGTGGGCTCTTCCCGGTCATCACCATCGCCGGCGCGATGTGCTCGTACGGCCTGGCGACCGTCGTGATGGGCAGCGGTTTTCTGGCGGTCTTCGTGTGCGGCGCGGTGCTCGGCAACGGGGAGCTGCCCTACAAGCCCGGCCTGCGACGCATCCACGACGCCGCGGCATGGATGAGCCAGGTCTGCATGTTCCTCATGCTGGGCCTGCTGGTCACGCCCAGCCAGCTCTGGCCCGTCGCCGGCGTGGGTCTGCTGCTGGGCCTCGCGCTGGCGGTGCTGGTGCGGCCGGTGGTGGTCATGCTGCTGCTCGCACCCTTCCGCTGGAAGCTGCGTGAGTCGGCCTATGTCGGGCTGGTGGGCCTGCGCGGCGCGGTGCCGATCATCCTGGCGACCTTCCCGGTCATGGAAGGCCTGCCCGAGGGCAACCGGGTCTTCCATGTCGTCTTCTTCATCGTCGTGCTCAGCGCGCTGGTGCCGGGGGCCTCCATCGTGCCCACCGCCAGACGCCTCGGGCTGACCGTCAAGGGCGGGCAGGCCCCCGCCGCGGCGATCGAGCTCAACTCGCTGCGCCACCTCTCCGGCGATGTCCGCGTCTATCAGATCGACCCGTCTGTGGCCGCGTGCGACGCCGCACTCGCCGAGATCAGCTTCCCCCCCGGCGCGTCGGCGATCCTCGTGGTGCGGGGCGAGCAACTCATCGCGGCGCGGGGCCCGACCCGGCTGCGTGCGGGCGACCATGTCTATGTCTTCTGCAAGCCGGAGGACGAGCCGGTCATCGGCCTGTTCTTTGGCGACCCGCTCAACAGCTAAGCCCGCCACGCCCCCCACCCCCCACCGCTCCCCCGGCAACCCGTGCCTCAGACCGGCGCGGGCGCCCCCTGGAGCTGGAATCGCCCGTCCTTGTGGAAGACCTCGCCGTCGGCCTCGATCGTGCCGCCGCCGTGGGGGCCGGGTCGCAGGTCGCAGACCATGTCCCAGTGCAGGGCCGACTCGTTGCTCGACCCGGACTCGGGGTAGCCGGCGCCGACCGCGGCGTGGAAGGTGCCGCCGATCTTCTCGTCGAAGAGCGTGTTGCGGCTGAAGTGCTCGATGGCGTAGTTGGTTCCGATGGCGATCTCGCCGAGGTTGCGGGCGCCCTCGTCCTGGTCGAGCATGGCGAAGAGGAAGTCCTCGTTCTTTCGGGCGCTCGCGTCGACGACCCGCCCGCCCTTGAAGACCAGGCGGACACCCTCGACCTCGCGCCCGTTGTAGACGGCCGGAAAGGTGTAGTTCACATGCCCGTCGACGCCCTGGGGCCCGCAGAAGACCTCGCCGTCGGGGAAGTTCTCCGTGCCGGCGCAGTTGATCCAGACGGACCTCGACGGGTCGACATCGACGGTCAGGTCGGTGCCGTCGTGCCCGTCGCCGGCGGGGGCGCGGAAACGCAGGACGGACTTGGACTGGAGAAACGCACGGACGCGTTCCTGGCGATCGTGGATCTGTTTCCACGCCGCGACGGGATCGGGCAGGTGGAGCAATCCTGCTTCAAACACGAACCGCTCGTACTGGCCCAATGACATCTCCGCATCCTGGGCCCCGGCCTGGGTGGGGAACAGCGTCCCGCACCAGCGGAGCGAGCCCTCGGCGCAGCGCTCGAAAAATCGCTTGGTGATCTCGGTGCGCGCGACGCGGGCGTCCGCGACACGCTTGGGGTCAATACCCGAAAGATGCTTCGTGTTGTTCGTCGCCCAGAAGACAATGCGGGCGTCAATGGTCTCGACCGCGTGCCGGTCCAGCGGCGAGCAGTGGTCCAGTTGGTGCCGCTCGGCGGTCTCCATGAACAGGTCCGTCAGGGACTCGCTCGACGCCTTCCAGAACGGGTGAGCCCCCGCCTTGAGCACCCGCTCGTAGACCGCTTCGACCAGCGGCAACCCGACCGGATCGGACTCGATCATGACCAGATCACCCCGCCTGATCCGGGTGGAATAGCTCACAAGAACATCGGCGAGTCGATCGAGACGGGGATCACGCATGGGAATTTCCTTCGAACGGTCCGGACCGCGCGGGCATAGAACAAGGTACAGACCGGGCGGTCGATGCCCGGCGGGGTCAGGCTCGTACAGTATCGAGTTGGCCGGGCCACAACGAGCCCCGGATAATACCCCAGAAACTTTGCTCTCTTGAGGAGATACCTTCATGGCCCGTTCAATGCAGACCCTGACTCTCGGCGTGGCGATCGGCGCGGCCGCCTTTGCCGGAGCGACCTTTATCAGCACCGCCGACGCCGATCGCAAGGTCAGCGTGGCCGAATCGGGCATGGGCTTCGTGGATGTCTTCGGCATTGTCGACCAGCTCGTGATGGGCCCCGAGCCCACCGCCGCCCGGGTGGCTTTCGAGGCCGAGAGCCAGCAGCAGATCGAGCAGATCCAGAACCGGAACATGCAGATCCAAGCGGAGGTCCAGACCGGCGAGGTCGAGGAAGAACGGTTCAACGAGCTGGCCACCGAGTTCCAGCAGAACCAGCAGATCATGCAGAACTTCTTCCAGGACTACCAGGTGGACATGCAGGCCCTGGTGGCGCGTCAGATCTCCGACGCGTACAAGAAGGTCTACAGCACGGCCCAGGCCGTCGCGGGCGAGAAGAACATCAGCTTCGTCTTCGCGACCCGGCCCAACTCCGAGCTGCTGCAGACCGATTCGATCACCGGCGTGGCCCAGGAGATCCTGGCGCGGCCCCTGATCGCACCGTCCAGCTCGATCGACCTGACCGCCGCGGTCCGTGAGAAGCTCGGCCTGCCCGAGCCGGAGGACATGGACGCCTCGGTGCTCGAGGGCACCGTGCCGATGGCGCCCGCCACACCCGAGGGCGGCCAGGACTAATCCCGCATCCCTCCAGGCGGTCCGCTCTGGGGCTCTCTCGTCCCCGGGCGGCCCTGGGACAGCAGCACCTCGGCCAGACGGCCTGACAGCACGCGGGCCACCCGCTCGGTGCTCGGGCAGTCATCGCCGAGGAGTTGCCGCATGGAGACCACAGGCCGCCCCGCCAGGCCGCAGGGGACGATCAACCCGAAGTGGCTCATGTCCGGGTCGACATTGATGGCCAGGCCGTGCATGGCCACCCAGCGCCGCACGCGGACTCCCATCGCGCAGACCTTGGCGGCGGGCTGATCGGGGCGGTCCACCCAGACGCCGGTGGCCCCGGGATCCCTCCGGGCGGTGATGCCGAAATCGGCCATGGTGCGGATGACGCTCTCTTCGAGGGCGCGCATGTACTCGTGCAGGCGCAGCCCGAGCCGGTTGAGGTCCACGATGGGGTAGCAGACGAGCTGGCCGGGCCCGTGGTAGGTCACATCCCCGCCGCGGTCGGTCTCGGCCAGTTCCACGCCGCGTTCGGCAAGGGTTTCCTTCGGGAACAGGACATGCCCGGCAACGCCGGGGCGGCGCGTCACGGTGATGACCGGATGGTGCTCGGTGAAGATCAGGCGGCCCAGTTGGGCGGAGGATTCTTCCCGGCCGGCGAGCACCTCGGCGTGGTGGCGCTGCTGGAGTTCGTACGCATCGGCGTACCGCGTCCGGCCGGCGTGGACCAGACCGAACGGGACGCTGAGCGGGTCGTTTTCCGGCACGCATGATCGTAGGGGCCGGTGCTAGCATCGGGCCATGCCGAACATCCATCCTACGGCGACGGTCGACGAAGCGGCCATGCTGGCCGACGATGTGGAGGTCGGGCCGTACACCATCGTGTCCGGGCCGGTGACCATCGGACCCGGCGTGCGCCTGCTGGCGCGCGTCAGCATCCAGGGCCCGGCGACGATCGGGGCGGGAACCATCGTCTATCCCAACGCCTGCATCGGCTTCGAGCCACAGGATTACAAGTTCAAGCCCGGCATGGCGACCGCGGGCGTGACGATCGGGGAGGGCTGCCTGATCCGCGAGCATGTGACGGTGCACGCGTCGACGAGCGCGGAGAAGCCGACACGGATCGGTAACCGCGTGTTCATGATGGTCAATAGCCACGCGGGACACGACTGTGAGGTGCGCGACGAAGCGATCCTGGTGAACAACACCGCGCTGGCTGGGCACTGCGAGGTGCACGAGCGGGCGATCCTCTCCGGCGGAGTGATGCTGCACCAGTTCGGGCGTGTCGGGCGGCTTGCGATGTGTTCGGGGGGCTCCTTGCTGACCAACGATGTTCCGCCCTACTGCATGACGGCGATGCGGAACATGCTGGTGGGCCTGAACCTGGTCGGGATGCGCCGGTCGGGCATGGACCGGGGCGAGATCGACGCGGTGCGCCGGGCGTACCGGGAGGTGTTCCGGCGCAACCCGCCGCGCAAGGAACTGCTCGAACAGCTCAAGGAACGCGCCGAAACCAGCGAGGCGGTCAGCCACATACTCGAGTTCGTGCTCGCGACGAAGCGGTCGATCACGCCGGTGGGCGGGCACCGCTACCGCCTGGCCAGCAACGCCCCGGAGGAGTTCGACGAGTGAAACCGGCCGAACACACCGGCGCGGCGGCGGCTCCCGGCGACGGGGCGGCGCTGTGCGTGCTGGCCAGCGGCTCGTCGGGCAACTGCTCGGTCCTGGTGGCCAGACCGGACCCGTCCGGCCCCAGGCGTGTGGTGCTGATCGACGCGGGCCTCTCGCCACGGCGCACCGCGCGGCTCCTGCTCGAGCGGGGCATCCGCCCCGACGAGGTGGACGACATCGTCTTCACGCACCTGGACACGGACCACTGCCACCCCGGCTGGCCCGCCGCGATCCGCCCCGGCGGCTGGCGGGCGCGATTGCGCATCCACCAGCGGCACCTGGGCCGCGCCGAACGGGCCGGGCTGCTGTGCCGGCATACCGAGCCGTTCGACGACCAACTGGCCCTGTGCGAGGGGCTCGACGCGGGCGTGTGCACCATGGCGCACGATAGCCTCGGCGTGGCGGCCTTCTGCTTCCGCATCGGGCCCGATGACCGCCGGACCTGCCTTGGTTACGCGACCGACCTCGGCCGCGCCACGGACGATCTGGTCGGCGCCCTGGCCGGAGTGGACCTGCTGGCGATCGAATCGAACTACTGCCCGCGCCTCCAGCGGCTGTCGGACCGGCCCGAGTTTCTCAAGCGTCGGATCACCGGCGGCGCCGGGCACCTGAGCAACGCCGAGTCCGCGGAGGCCGTCGCGCGGATCGCGCCCGGCCGGGTGGTGCTCCTGCACCTCTCGCGGCAGTGCAACACCCCCGCGCTGGCAACGGCGGCGCACGAGCGCCACGGGCGTGCGGTCACCGTCAGCTCGCAGCACGCCGCAACGGCGTGGGTCCGGGCGCGGGCCGGCCAGGCCGTGCGGGCACCCGGCGCCGAGCCGATCGCCCCGGGACCATTCCAGACCGGGCTGTTCCAATCCACCGGGGCGGGCTGACGCGTGGCCGGGCGGAACCCGTCCAGAGCGGGCGCGGGGCGTCCCTGGCTCGCCAGGGTGCTGGGGGGGCTGGCCTCGCTCGGGCCCGGGCGGGTGGTGACGGTCGAGGGCGTGCAGTACCGCGAGCGCCGACCGGGCGGGTGGCGCCCCGGGCTGGGTTCGGGCGAGCCCGGCGTGCGCGAGTACGAGGTGCGATTCCCGGGCGGCGACGCCCGTCGCCGCGCCCTGCGCATCCGCGCCACCCCGACACGCATCTATGACGACCTGACCCCCGATCCCCGCGCCGAGCTGGTCCGCAAGCTCAACGGCGTGGTGCGCCCGGGTGATCGCGTGTTGGAGCTCGGCTGCGGCACGGGAGCCGGCTCCCGGCATCTGGCGTACCTGGTCGGGCCGTCGGGCGGGGTGGTCGCGCTCGACCGCGACGGCGAGTCGATCCGGTTCGCCCGCCAGCGGTACCCGTCGGCGACCATCGGCTTCGAGCTTGGCTGGGTCGAGACGCTCTCGGGCGAGCTGGACGACGCGTTCGACGCGATGGTCGCGCTGGACCCCTTCCGAGACGATGACAACGCGCCCGAACGCCTGCGGACACTCGACGAGATCGTGCGTGTGCTGCGCCCCGGGGGGCACCTGCTCTGCGTCGGCACCACCGACGAGTCCGCCGAACGAGCCCGGGCGACGCTGGGCGAGCACACGCTCGATCCGGTGGGTTCGCCGGTCCGTGCGGCCGGGTGGCGGGCCTCGCTATGGGTCACGCCGTCGTCCAAGCCGCGCTAGAGTGGCCCATGCCCCAAGGACCGCGATCGGACTCGCCCAACCCATCCAATCCATCCCGCCGCGCCGGCGCCTCGGCCTCAGAGCAGCCCGGTGTGCTCGACCGCGACGGGGCCCGGTCCTTCGCGGCCGCCCTGGCCCGCTCGCTACTCGACGACAAGTGCGACGATGTCCGGATCCTGGACATCGCGGACCTGACGACGGTGACGGCGTGCCTCGTGATCGGCACGGGCACCTCCGATCGGCAGATGCGCGCCGCGCTCAAGAACCTGGAAGAGGCGGCGGACCGCTTCGGGTCCAAGCCGATGAGCGTTTCCGCCGACGACAACGCGACCTGGCTGCTGGCCGACTATGTGGATGTGGTAGTCCACCTGTTCGAGCCGAACGCCCGCGCGTACTACGACCTTGAGTCGATGTGGTCGGACGCGGGCGAGATCCAGCCCGAGCCGCCGAAACGCCAGACCGACGGGAACCGGGCGTCATGAACGCCCGGTCGGTGCGTGTGGACCTCGGGGAACGCTCCTACACGGTGCACATCGGTCCCGGCGCGCTGCTCAGCGTGCCGGACGAGATCCGGCGTTCGCTGGGCGAGCGTCCCACGCGCGCGTTCGTGGTCCATGACGCTGGCGTGCCGCAGGTCTACTGCGACGAGTTGTGCGCCGCCCTGCGCGGGGCGGGCCTGGACCCGACCGTCCGCGACATCACCCCCACGGAACACGCCAAGTCGATGGACACCCTGACGGGCGTCCTGCGCGACCTGGGCGCTTCCGGCCACAGCCGGGCCGATCCGGTCGTCGCGCTGGGCGGGGGGATCACCGGCGACCTGGCGGGGTTCGCGGCCGCGTGCTACCAGCGGGGCGTGCCGGTCGTGCAGTGCCCCAGCACCCTGCTGTCGATGGTCGACGCCTCCGTGGGCGGCAAGACCGGGGTGAACCTGCTCGTACCGGCGCCGGGCGGCGAACGCCTGCTCAAGAACATGGTCGGCGCGTTCCACCAGCCGCTGGCGGTCGCGGCGGACACCCGCCTGCTCGATTCGCTCGACGACCGGCAGCGCCGGTCGGGCATGGCCGAGTGCGTCAAGCACGCGATGATCGCGTACGGCGTGACGGGGGCGGACCTGCTCAGCGAGACGCGGGCGGTCCTGCCGGCCGTCCTGGCCGGAGAGCGGGATGCCACGGACCGGCTCATCGAGCGATCGGTGGCGCTCAAGGGCGAGGTGGTGCGCCGCGACGAGCGCGAGTCGCTCGGCGGCGCCGGCGGCGCGGGCGGGATGCGCATGCTGCTCAACCTCGGGCACACCTTCGGGCACGCGATCGAGACGATCCCGCACCTGACGCCGGACCCGGCCTTTCCCGAAATGGCCCCGCTGCTCCACGGGGAAGCGGTGGCGCTGGGCATGGTCGCCGCGTGCCGGTGCGCCGAGGCGGCGGGCAAGTGCGACGCGTCCCTCGGCGACGAACTCGTCGGGCTGCTGGACACCATCGGCCTGCCGACGCGGGTCGCCGGGCTGCCCGAGGACGACGAGATCATCGCGCGGATGGGCTCGGACAAGAAGGCCGCCGGCGGGGTGGGCCGGCTGGTTCTGCCCGTCGGACGGGGACGATGCGAGGTCACCGTTTCGCCGGACGGGTCATGGATCCGCGCAGGCCTGAAGGCGATCCGCGGCTGAACACGATCGCAATGTGAGCCGACACAATCGAAAACATGCGGCGTTTTCCTTCCCCCGGATCCGGCGACCGAAGTGCCGCTGAAGACGAAACTTGGAGGTTTTGCGTTATCGGAGCCGAACAAGATTCGGGCGGCGTTCGTCGCCCGAGGGCACCCCAATGCGCACCATCGCGATCATCAACCAGAAGGGCGGTTGCGGAAAAACGACCAGCGCGATCAATGTCAGCGCCGGGCTGGCGAAGCGCGGGTTCCGCACGCTGCTGGTGGATCTGGACCCCCAGTCGCACTGCGCCGCCGGCCTGGGCGTGCCCGAGGACCGGATCGACCTGGATGTGTCCGATGCCCTGCGGGCCCCCGACGATGCGGCATTGGACCGCGACCGGCTCTTGTGGCGGATCGGGCGTGGGTTCGACCTGCTGCCCAGCCGCATGAAGCTGGCCGGGCTGGAGGCGGCCCGGGGCGGGCTGGCGGACATGGACCAGCCGCAGAACCGGCTCGCCACCGTGCTGGAGCGCCTGACCCGCGACGACAAGGAACCGGGCGACGACGAACCCGGGCGGCGCTACGACGCCGTCGTGATCGACTGCCCCCCCTCGATCGGCCTGCTCAGCTACAACGCCCTGGCCGCGTCGGGCGAGGTGATCATCCCGGTCGAGACGAGCTTTTTCTCGCTGCGGGGCGCGGGCAAACAGATCCAGACCGCCCGCTCGGTGACGCGCCATGTGGGCGCGAGCACGCGGGTGCGTTTGCTGGCGACGATGTACGACCCCGCCCTGCCGCTGGCGCGCGACCTGCTCGACGACCTGCGCGACCGGTTCGGGGCGGCGGTGATCCCCACCGTGATCCGTCTGGACCCGGAGGTGAAGGAGGCCGCCTCGTTCGGCCGCCCGGTCGAGGACCACGCCCCGGGCTCGATGGGGGCCGAGGACTACGCCTCGCTGTGCGAGTGGCTGATCGAGCACGCCGAGATCGACCGGCCCGAGCCGGGCGCCGACGAACAGGGCCTGCTGCGTCCCGAACTGTGCGTGCCGGAGCCGACCCTGGCCGGAACCGCAGGCCTGTCACGCGCTCAGGAGATGGCCATGAAGGCCGCGACGATGGTCCAGGCCCGCTCCGGACCCCGCCGGTCGCTCATGCCGCAGAAGACCGTGGCGATCGAGCTGGTCGAGGACCCCGAGCCCGTCGAGACACAACCGGAACCCGACCCGGGGAAAATCCGCCACTTGTGGGGGTGCCGGGCGGTGGCCGGGGGCCTCCTCTTTGTTCAGCCTTGCGCGGGTGTTCGGTCTGTAGCGGTTGCGGGATCATTTAATGAGTGGAATCCCTCTCAAGGGGGGATGACGAAGCGGTCCGAACTGGGTATCTTCGAGTGGCGGGCCGAACTCCCGCCCGGGCGGTACGAATACCGCCTGGTCATCGACGGGGTCTGGCAGTGTGACCCGTACAATCCGGCCCGTATCGACAACGGGCTCGGGGGCGAGAACAACCTCGCGGTGGTCGGCTGACCGCCGCGCCCGGCCCGGACGGCCGGTGGGACCCGAGCGGAGGCTCGAACGATGGACCGCAACGACCCCCCAGGCCCAGCCGACCCACGCAACACGGACAACCCGACCCGTCCCTCGATCCGACTCACCGGCACGGAACAGTCCGAGCACGACGCGCTCGCCGAGTTGTTCCTGGGCGATGCGCCCTTCGCACCACCACCGATGAAAACCGGCGAATCACGCGAGCGGCCGGCCGAGCCCCCTGCTGCACGCGGCCGCTATGAGGGCAGCGCCGTGCGGGCCGAACGCGCCGCCCCGCTCGACGAGATGGGGTCCGACGAGCGCCCCGTGACGGAACTGGTCATCCTCGGCCACCTGCCGGTGCGGGCGTCGCTGTGGGTCCGCCACTACGCGTGCCTCTCGGCGCGCAAGCGGTCGGAGACAGTGTCGCTGGTGCGGGCCGCGGGCGGATCGGTCTCGATCGATGTGATCACCGGGCACGAGCCGGCGGAGATCGAGCCGGTCGAGTCGATCCAGGACGGCGTGACGATCGCCCGGTCCGCTTCGACCCGCGTGATCCTGCGCGTGGACGAGACGGTCGAGCCCGAGCTGCTCGAGCGTGAGGGCGTGGACGAGGTGACGATCCTGACCGGCGCGGACGAGGCGGCGGTGGTCGCGTCGTACCGGCTGATCAAGACGCTGGTCGCCGGGCTGGACGACCGGCTGGACCCCGAGGCCGCCCCGCTGGTGCGCGTCGCGGTGATGGGCAACCCCGGGCCGGAGATCGCCGCGGCGTGCGCAAAGATCGAGCGGGCCTGCCTCGCGTTCCTGGACCGACCCGTCGAAGTGCTCGACGCCTCGGGCCGCATCGACGCGACGGGGACGGTCACGGTCTGCCGCACCGACGCGCCCCACGCGACCGACGAGGTGCTCGACGCCCTGCTGGATCGCCCGACGCTGGCGGGCGCGCCCGCCGCATCGCTGCGTCTGGCGGACGACGACCACCGCGATGACGCCGACGCGGTTGCGATGCCCGAGGTCGTGGTCATGCCCGGCGTGGGCCGCGTTGCAAGACCGGCGTCCGAGGCGATCGAAGCGCCAGCCGAGGAGCCGCCGCCCGTCGAGGACCGCATCATCGAGCCGAAGTTCCGCCTGGGCGAGCCGCTGGCCTGCCTGATCGAAGGGCTCGATCCGATCGAGGCGCGATGCCCCGGCGCCCCGGGTGTGGAACTGGCCCGCGATCACGAGGGCCGCCTCCACGCGGTGGCCACGGACGACCGCGGCGCGGGCGACGCCGTGGCGTCGCTGCTGGCCGCCTGCGCGTGGGCGCGGGCCAACCTGTCACTGCTGATCCGCGCCGAGGCGGGCATCACGATCCCTGCGGCCGACCGGTACGAAGACTCCGACGCGGTGCTGCACCTGCTGGCCCGGCGTCCGAGCGCCGCCCGGGCGGTCCTCGACACCCAGGTGCGCGTCTACGCCCTGGCCTCCGTCATCCTGGACGGGGAAGAGATCATGGTGGCCACCCCGCTGAACGAGGGCTGAGGCCCGCTTAGCGGGACCGACGCAGACCCAGCAGGCCCAACGCGCCGAATCCGATCAGCACACCCGGCGCGGGGATCGATGCGATCGTGATGCGGAAGGTCGCGTCGTTGTAGTCCTCGTCGCTGTACGGCAGCCGGAGGTCTTCGACCGCGAAGAAACCCGTTGGCGCATCGAAGAGGAACTGGGCGTGATCGCCCGGCAGATCGGTGAAGAAGCCCTGCCCCGCGACGCGCGAGGGGCTGAGGAGCATGTAGCCGAAGTGCAGCACCTCGCCGAGGCGATAGACGCCGGGCAGCGTGACCGTGTCGCCGATCGTCGAGGTCTTGTTATTGAATAGCACCATGCCGTCGCCGGCCTCCGGGACCGGCGTCGTAATGCCGAACTCATCAGGGCCGGCGCCGCGGAACAGCAGCTCGCCCGTGTACCCTGCGTCGCTGCCGAGGAACTCGACGGTGACCACCGCATGGTCCTCCCAGACGATCACCGGCGTGCCAACGCCGGCGCGGCCCTGGTCGGCGACGATCGAACCGCAGGCTCCGGCGGCTGCGATCGCGAGCAACGCCGCCGCGCTGAACGGTACGGGTAAGACGATCAAACGACGGGCGGGTGTGGTGTTCATGTGTGTCGTGTCCGTGTGATGGCGATGCAGGACCGTTCGGCGGCGATCCGCCTGGAAACCCGGCCCGGCTGTGCAGTGTCCGAAACGCCCGCGGCCAATGCCAGCGGGCGCAGACGGACGCTTGTGGATTCCGCGGGCATGCGGTGCTGTGCGGCCGGGTGCGATGGGTATCGGACCCACAGCATCCGTTTGCCGACCGGCACGGGGGATGATCACAGGGCACGATCAATGTGACCACGAAGCATGCAGAGAGTTTGCCCCGTGGTCACACGATCCGCATCCGAATGGCAAACGACCCTTCGCTTACTTGTCCCGCACCGTCCGCTGCTCGATCCGCTTCTCCGCCTTGGTCACCACGAACCGGTCCACGAAGTTGCCCGGCGTGTGGATGTCGTCGGGGTCCAGGGCGCCCAGCGGGACGACCTCCTTGACCTCGGCGATGCAGTACTTCGCGGCGGTGGCCATCTCGGGGTTGAAGTTCCGCGCGGTGCGCCGGTAGATCAGGTTGCCGAACTCGTCGGCCTTCCAGGCCTTGACCAGGGCCAGGTCGCCGAACAGGCCCGATTCCATGACGAACTCGCGTTCCTGGCCGCCGTTGGGCGTGGCGAACGAGCGGACCTCCTTGCCCTCTGCGACGACGGTGCCCACGCCGGTGGCGGTGTAGAAGGCCGGGATGCCCGCGCCCCCGGCACGCACCCGCTCGGCCAGCGTGCCCTGGGGGTTGAACTCGACCTCCAGCTCGCCGGCCAGGAACTGGCGGGCGAACTCGTCGTTCTCGCCGACATAGCTGGAGATCATCTTGCGGATCTGCTTGGTCTGCAGCAGCAGGCCCAGGCCCCAGTCGTCCACGCCCGCGTTGTTGGACACGCAGGTGATGTCCTTCACGCCCGAGTCACGCAGGGCGATGATGAGCTGCTCGGGGATGCCGCACAGCCCGAACCCCCCCACCATGCACATCATGCCGTCCTGGAGGATCCCCCGCTCTCGGAGGTCGGCGAAGCACTCGGCGGGGGTCTGGCATTGTTTTCGGGCCATGGGTCGGGATCCTTTTGGGTAATCCCATCACACGCGGGGGGTCGAGTCAAGCCCGTGGATGGCATACCCTACAATAGTTGGGTAGGAGCCCCCGTTGCGGGGGGATCCTGAACACGCGACAATCTGGCTCATTCATCATTCGTTGGGGTACAACTCTGATGTCCATTCAAGAGCAGTCACAGACCCGGCTCCCCCCGGGCGGGGTCGGCCTTCCCGACGACCTTGATGCGCGGGATGTGTTCGCGCTGCTCGTCGGCGCTTTGCAGAACTCGACGGCGTTGATCTTCGATGCGTCGGGCACCATTGTCTGGTGCTGCCATCGCTGCCCCGGATTCCTGGGCTGCCAGGATCCCGAGCAGGTCATCGGATCGTCCCTGTGCCGGTTCACGCCGGACCTGTGGGCCGCGGAGCGGATCGCGGCCATCTCGCGGTCGGTCCGTGAGCAGCGTCCGATCACGCTGCTCTCGATCCTCGGCGGCCGGCGCATGGCCACCCGCTACATCCCGATCCGGGACAGGCAGGACGCCAAGGACTGGGTCCTCGCCGTGACCGAATCGGTCGAGGCTTCGGACATCCAGCGCCTGGAGGCCACCGAGGGCGACGCCCTGATCTGGTCCGGCGTGCACGACCTCGGCCCGCTCGATGCACTGACCGCTCGGGAACTCGAGGTCCTCGCCCTGCTCGGCCATGGCAAGCGGACCAAGGAGATCGCCGAGACGGTCCACCGCTCCGTGTCCACCATCGACGGCCACCGCGAACGCATCGGTCAGAAGCTCGAACTCAACGACCGGGCGGAACTGATCACGATCGCCCGCCGGGCCTGCCTGCGGGTCGAGGACGCCGAGGGCGCCCGGGTGCAGCTTCGCAAGGTCCTCCGGTCCTGAGCGCGGCTCAGGCCTCCGGGCGGCTGAACAGCGACTTCTGGCCCGGACCTTCCGACGGCCGGCCGGACAGGTCGTCCAGCTCCCGCTGGATCTCCTCCAGCGTGGAGAGCTGGAGGTGCTCGGTGGCGAAGCGGATGTAGGCGATCTTGTCGATGTGACGCAGCCGGGCCATGACCCGCTCGCCGATGGTGTCGCTGGGGACCTCCCGCTCGAACTCGGCGTGGAGTTCTTCCTCAACCTGCTCGGCGAGCTGGCGCTTGATGTCCTCGGGGATCGGTCGCTTGCCGCAGGCGTTGGAGACGCCCCGGATGATGTTCTCGGTGGTGAAGGGGACCCGGGAGCCGTCTTTCTTGACGACCATCAGGCGGCTGGCCTGCTCGACGCGCTCATAGGTGGAAAACCTGCGTCCGCACTTCTGGCAAACCCGACGACGCCGGATGGCCGCCCCGCCCTCGGTGGGGCGAGAATCGATGACCTTGTCGTCGTTGGCGTTGCAGAATGGGCAGATCATGCGGCGGGGGCTCCCGCCGGTAGGGTATCGGGAAACGGGGGGGCGTGCCGGGGGGACGGGCGGCGAAGCCGCTCCTTATCGCCGCTCGGGAGCCCGACGGAACACGCCGGAAACGGAAATGCTGTCTCCGGGACCGATGTTCCTGTCCGCATCCGGGGATGAGAAAATAGCCTTCACGGTCGTCCGGTAGAACTTCTCGCGAGGCTCGCCGGCCTTGCGGTGGTACACGAACACGGTCTCATCGGGGCCAGGGCTGTAGCCGTGATCGGCCAGTACCTGGCTGATCCGAACGGTTCCGCCTTGGGGAATGATCACCGCCGCCCGAGCGTTCGAAACCTCCTCGGTAAAGTAGAAGACCTCAGCAGCGGGCACTTCCTGAGTCGGCCTGGACCGGGTGGCCTCAAGGGCGGCGGCAAATCCCCACTCACGAACCAGATTGTCGTGCGTAGAACGCAGGACCGACTGTCGAAGACGGATTGATTGCATGCGGTCCGCGAGGTCACGCCGCTGAAACTCGATGATCTCGAGCCGGTCGGTGTCGACCTCGCCGGTGTCCAAAAATGCTTCACCCCGCGAGCGGAGCAGCGAACTCCATTCTTCGAAGAGTGACTGATAGTGTGCTTCGAGTTCACGCACCGTGTCGGCGATCTCCCTGGCCCGATGCTGCGCAGCCTCAAGCCCCGCGCGCTCGACCTCCCACTGCTTACGCACAAGCTCTTCGATCATCGAGGCAATCTCCTGATGGATACGCTCGGGGGCTGTCACGATGATCGTCGTTCCCATGATCGAGTAACGCGCCAGATCGCCACCGCGGGTGACCCAATCATTCGGGGATGCGTGGTTCTCCAGTAGCATCGCAATGCCACGAGCACCTTCGGACACGGTCGCCGTGTTGCCGAACGGCGGTCTTCGGGATGTTTCTCCCGAGTCGGGGTTGGCCGAGCGATAGCCCACCAGCGGTGCGACATCGTATGTGCGACGCTCCATTGTGCGGCGATCAAACTGCGATCGCAACCCGATCTCGATCAATCCAGGACGCTCGAGGATTGCGATCTGATCCCCAAAATCTGCTGTGCCCTCCGCGACGAGGTCAAACGCCACGTCGGCGGAGACTGCGTCGATCTCGAGCTCCAACGGCGTATCGGCTGCTATGCCGAGATCCTGCATGCGACCCCAGTGGACCAGCACGGGACGGTCAATCCCAGCTTTGAAGGACTCGAAGAACGAGCCAAGGGTCTGATCACGCAGCTTGACGAGTGCTGCTGACGAAACCGCCGAAGCTTGCTCGGAGGCCTGCGGGCTCGCTGACGCAGCGGGCAAGCTTGCGTGCGGTCGCATCGTGTTCACGCCGAGGGCGACGACGGTTCCGGTCAGGGCGATGAGCAGGGCGTGCATGGCGTATCTCCGTGTGCGGGGTGGTTTGTGCGCGTGCGAGAGTTGGCGGGCCAGGTCGGCGGTCTCGCCGAGTTCGGCCACGGCCTTCTGGAGGGCCTGGGGTTCGGTCAGGCCGTGGATCAGCAGGTCGTCGATGCGCGAGCGGAGGTGGTCCTCCAGCTCGTCGCGGACCCGCTGGCGGTCGGGCTTGGGGATGGCCAGCATCGCGACCAGCACATCCAGCCAGGCGTCCACCGGGTCGGGCGTGCTGGGGCGGACGGGGTCGGCGGGTTTGCTGACGCGGGTCACTGGGTGGCCCCCCGTCCCTCCGCGGCCGGGGCCACGAAGGTGTCCAGGATGGACCGGGCGCGGTGGTAGGCCTCGATGTGCTGGGCCAGGCGCTTCTGGCCCTTGGCACTCAGCCGGTACCACTTGCGCTTGCGGCCCTCGGCGTCGGGGTCGGCGGTGTCGGCCTTGACCTCCTCCCAGTCGGTGTCGACCAGACCCTGTTTTTCGAGCTTGGTCAGCATGGGGTAAAGGCTGGAGGGGCCGAGCCTGAAATGGCCCTCGGACCGGGCGGCGACGGCCTTGGAGATGGCGTAGCCGTAGGAAGGGGCCTCGGCCAGCACGGCCAGGACGACGAGTTCGGAGTGGTCGGGCTTGAGGGTGAGCATGGGGGGTGTCCTTGTATACGGAGCAGGATATATCGGCTTGCGATATATCGCAAGTCAATTGTGTGAAGGGATTGGGGATTGGGGACTAGGCATCAGGGGAAGAGGTCGGATGGTGGCCAGGTTCTTCGAATTCCCTGATCCCTGAGCCCTGATCCCTGAGCCCTGATCCCCAATGCCTCATCCCTGCCCTACGCTTGACCCATGGCCCCGAATCCCACCACCACCACTACGACCGCCAGCGGGTGACCGGGATGGGTTCAGCGCGATCTGAGCACGCCCGGTTCTCCGCGAACCGGGCGTTTCTTGTTTGATGGACGGATTGACGATGGATGGATCGGGGCCAAGATCAGGTTCCGAGTCGCAGAAAAAGGATTCCCATGCCCCGCATCACGCTGCCCGATGGATCGGTCAAAGAGTTCGAATCGCCTGTGACGGCCCGGCAGGTGGCCGAGTCGATCGGCGCCCGCCTGGCCCAGGCGGCGGTGGGCTGCCGCGTGGACGGGGAGCTGGCCGACCTGGGGACCGTCCTGGACCGGGACTGCTCGCTGGCGATCGTGACCGAGAAGACCCGGGCGGGCGACCCGGACCCGGACGCGTTGTTCCTGCTCCGCCACTCGACGGCCCATGTGATGGCCGAGGCGATCCAGCGGATCGTGCCGGGGGCGCAGTTGGTTTACGGGCCGCCGCTGGACACAGGGTTCTACTACGACATCGCGTTCCCGGAGGACAGGCCGCTGAAGGAGGGGGACTTCGAGGCGATCGAGGCGGAGATGGCCAGGATCGTCAAGAACGACCGCCCGTTCACGCGGTACGAGCTGCCGGTGGACGAGGGCATGGCCAAGCTCAAGGGCGAGGGGAGCAAGTACAAGATCGACAACGCCGAGCAGGCCGTGAAGGCGGGATCGGACCGGTTGTCCTTCTACGCCACGGGCGAGCCGGGCAAGGACTGGGAGGACCTGTGCCGCGGGCCGCATGTGCCCGGCACGGGCCGGATCGGCGCGTTCAAGGTGATGTCGCTGGCGTCGTCCTATTGGCACGGCGACGAGAACTCGGACCGGCTGACCCGCGTCTACGGGACGGCGTTCTTCTCCAAGAAGGACCTGGACGCCCACATGATGCGGATCGAGGAGGCCCGCAAGCGCGACCACCGCGTGCTGGGGCGCAAGCTCCAGTTGTTCCACATCGACGAGCAGGTCGGCCAGGGGCTGATCCTGTGGACGCCCCGCGGCTCGGTCATCCGCAAGGAACTGCAGGACTGGATCGGCGGCGAACTTCGGAAGATGGGCTACACGGACGTGTACTGCCCGCACATCGGCAAGCTGGACCTGTACAAGACCAGCGGGCACTTCCCGTACTACGCGGAGAGCCAGTTCGTGCCGGTGATGGAGCGGGACTTCCTGAGCAAGGTCAGCGACGAGGGCTGCTCCTGCTCGGACCTGTCGAACATGATGGGCGAGGGCGACATCGAGGGCTACCTGCTCAAGCCGATGAACTGCCCGCACCACATCAAGATCTTCGACAGCCAGCCGCGGAGCTATCGCGACCTGCCGATCCGGCTCAGCGAGTTCGGCACGGTGTACCGCTGGGAGCAGTCGGGTGAACTCAACGGCATGACGCGGGTGCGGTGCTTCACCGTGGACGACGCGCACCTGTTCTGCCGCGAGGACCAGGTGGGTGAGGAGGTCCGCGGCTGCCTGAAGCTGGTCAAGATCGCGTTCGAGACGCTGGGGCTGACGGACTTCCGCATCCGTGTGGGCCTGCGCGACCCGGACAGCAGCAAGTATGTGGGCGACCCCGCGGTGTGGGACAAGGCCGAGGCGGCGTGCAGGGAGGCCGCGTCGGAGCTGGGCGCGAAGGTCAGCATGGAGCCGGGCGAGGCGGCGTTCTACGGCCCGAAGATCGACTTCGTGGTCAAGGATGTCATCGGGCGCGAGTGGCAGCTCGGCACGGTGCAGGTGGACTACAACCTGCCCCAGCGGTTCGACCTGTCGTATGTGGGCGCGGACAACCAGCGCCACCGGCCGGTGATGATCCACCGCGCGCCGTTCGGCAGCCTGGAGCGGTTCGTCGGCGTGCTGATCGAGCACTTCGCAGGGGCCTTCCCGCTGTGGCTCAGCCCCGAGCAGGTCCGCGTGCTGCCCATCAGCGAGAAGAGCAACGACTACGCCAAGGAAGTCGTCGCCAAGCTCACCGAGGCGGGCCTCCGCGCCACGCTGGACGACTCGGACAACCGCGTCCAGGGCAAGATTAAGGCGGGTTCGGAGATGAAGATCCCGTACCTGCTGGTGGTCGGGCCGCGGGACGCGGAGAATCGGGCGGTGTCCGTCCGGGCGTTCGGCGAGGAGAAGGACCTGGGCCAGATGCCGCTGGAGGATTTCGTCGCGGCGGCGGCGGAGGAGCACCGCGGCAAGGGCAAGGTCACCGTCAAGGACCGGATGCCGGCGGGCGTCTGAATCTGAACGCACACTGATCGGCCGGGCGGCGAGGGACCGCCCCCGGGAGCACGCCTGCCTTGGGAAGCATGGCATCCATCACCAGACCGGGCCTGCCCGGACGCACCGAACGCGTCATCCGGCGCGACCTGCGCCTGAGTACGACCGACGCGATGCTCTTCAGCGTGATGATGGGCTGCGGCGAGGCGTACTTCGTCGCGTTCGCGCTGGCGGTCGGGCTGGGCGAGCTGTGGGCGGGCCTGCTCAGCTCGGTGCCGCTGCTCGCCGGGGCCCTGCTGCAGTTGGCCAGCCCGTGGGGGGTGCAGCGGTTCCAATCGCAGAAACGCTGGGTGGTGCTGATGTCGGGGCTCCAGGCCCTGAGCTTCGTGCCGCTGGTGATCGCAGCGGCCCTGGGCGCGATGCCGGGGTGGCTGCTGTTCCTGACGGTCGGGCTGTACTGGGCGTTCAACCTCGGGTCGGGCCCGGCGTGGAACACCTGGATCGGCACGGTGGTGCCCGCGTCGATCCGGCCCCGCTACTTCGCCTCGCGGACACGCTCGGCCCAGTCGGTGCTGCTGGTCACGCTGATCGGGGCGGGCGTCCTTTTGCAGCTCGGCGAGCGGGCGGGTTCGGCGACCTGGGTGTATTCGGGCCTGTTCTTGCTGGCGGCCCTGGCCCGCATGGCCTCGACCTGGTGCCACACGCGGATCAGCGAGCCGGTGCCCATGCCCCCGGACAGCAGGCGCGTGCCGTTCCGGGCGTTCCTCAAGGGTCCCAAGGCGGTGTCGGGTGGGCGGCTGCTGCTCTACATGCTGTGCGTACAGGCCTGCGTGCAGGTGTCCGGTCCGTTCTTCGCGCCCTACATGCTTGAAAACCTCAGCCTGCCATACACCGCGTTCGCCGGGCTGCTGTGCTGCTCGTACATCGGGCGTGTGCTGGCCATGCCGCTGATCGGGCGGTTCGCCAAGCGGTACGGCGCGGGCAGCCTGCTGTGGATCGGCGGGCTGGGGATCCTGCCGCTGAGCGTGATCTGGGTGGTGTCGGACTCGATCTGGTACCTGGCGGGGATCCAGCTGCTCGCCGGCGTGCTCTGGGGCTGCTACGAGGTGGCGACGATGCTGCTGCTGCTCGACTCGATCCCGGCGAACGAGCGGACCAGCGTGCTGACGACCCAGAATGTGCTCAATGCGTTAACGGTCGTGCTCGGCGCGGCCTGTGGTGCGGCCCTGTTCGCCGCGCTCGGGCAGGACACGCGGGCCTACCACGCCCTGTTCATCATCAGCGGTGTGCTCCGCGTGGGCACGGTCGTCCTGCTGATCCGCGTCCACAAGCCCGACCTGCGCCGTATCACACCGGCCATCACCTTCCGCACGCTGGGCGTCCGTCCGCAGTTCGGCGGCATCGATCGGCCCATCATCGCCTCCGTCGAACCCGACCCCGACGCACCGCCGAACGGCGAGCCGGGCTCAGCGGGTGTGGCGGACGAGCCACGCGGGTAGGTCCGGCTCGGCGTAGGCCGCGTCCCACGAGTTGTGGTTGGCCCTGGGATACTCGGTGTACCGGACCGATGCCCCCTCCACGGCACTCAGGGCCGTGTGGAGCGATCGCGACTCGCTCGGGGGCACTACATCGTCCCTGGCGCCGTGGAACAGCCAGACGGGCATCGCGCTGAGCCGCTCCGCCGCGTCGAGCACGCCCGGGGCGTCCGGCGTGGCGCCCGGACCGGCGATGCGGATGTTCTGCTCGTCAAACCGCCGGTCGACATACCCGCAGACCGGCGCGGCCGCCCTGAAGCGGTCGGAATGGTTGGCCGCGAACCAGATCGTGCCGTGCCCGCCCTGGCTCAGGCCGGTGATGGCCAGGCGTTGCGGGTCGTAGAAACCCTTCTCGGCCGCCTCGTCGAGGATGGCCAGCACCGCCGCGGCGTGGTCCTCCCACTCGGAGTTCTGCACCGGCTTCTGCGGCACGATGAGGACCATCGGCCAGCGATCGGGGTTGCGCCGGACCGCCGGCGGCAGGCCGACGGTCAGGTTCCTCTTGCCGTCGTCGCCGGACTCGCCCCGGCCGTGCAGGAAGAGCAGGCCCGGCCCGCCGGCCTCGGCCCCGGGGGGGATCATGACCGACCATGCGTAGGTCCGCCCGTCGATCTCCATCCGGAAGTCGTGCACACGGACCTCGCCCGGGGGCGGGAGAGGATCGGAGAGTTCGGGCTCGGGGGTGTTCTGGACCATGGAAAGGACGATCGAGGCGGCCATTGCGGCCAGGTGGGTGACGGCCATGGCGGATCCTTGTACCCTGTACCACCTTGGCCAAGCACCCGCCCGAAAACGCCGCCCGCCGCATCGCCATGTGGTCCGGACCCCGGAACATCTCGACGGCCCTGATGCGGTCATGGGGATCCCGCCCGGACTGCGCGGTCTCGGACGAGCCGCTGTACGGGCACTACCTGTCCTGGCTGCCCCCCCACCGCCGGGCCGAGCACCCTGCGGCGGACGCCGTCATCGGGGCGATGGACTGCGACTGGCGGTCGGTGGCCGCCACCCTGACCGGGCCCGTGCCGGGCGGCAAGCCGGTCTGGTACCAGAAGCACATGGCCCACCACCTGACCCCGGGCATGGATCTGGGCTGGGTGGAGGGGCTGACGAACTGCTTCCTCGTCCGCGAGCCCGCGGCCATGATCACGAGCTTCATCAAGGTCATCCCCAACCCGACGCCCGAAGATCTGGGCCTGCCGCAGCAGGTGGCGTTGTTCGAACGGATCCGGACGGCGACCGGGCGCACGCCTCCGGTGGTTGATTCGGCCGATGTCCTGCGCGACCCACGCGGCACGCTGGCGGCCCTGTGCACGCACCTCGGCGTGCCCTTCGACGCCGCCATGCTCTCGTGGAAGCCCGGCCCGCGCCCGGAGGACGGCGTGTGGGCCCCCCACTGGTACGCCGGGGTGTACGAATCGACCGGGTTCGGGCCGTACACGCCCAAGGATGAACCCGTGCCGGGCCGGTTGCGCGGGGTGCTGGAGGAGTGCAACCGGTTGTACGCTGTGCTGAAACAACAAGAAGCGCCACGCGCCTGAGCGGGACAACGGCGCCACAGAGGGAACGCATGCTCCAGAAGTTCAACGACCAGAACCGCGACCTGCTTGTCAACATCAACGGCAGCCTCATCCACCGCGACCAGGCGGGCGTCAGCCCGTTCGATTCGGCCGTGCAGGGCGGGGACGCGGTGTGGGAGGGGCTGCGCCTCTACGACGGCAAGATCTTCACGCTCGACGAGCACATCGAGCGCCTGCGCCGCTCAGCCCGGGCCCTGGCCTTCACGCAGATCCCCAGCCGGGACGACATCGTGGCGGAGATCAAGAAGACGCTCGAAGCGAACCACATGCGCGACGGCGTGCACATCCGCCTGACCCTCACCCGCGGCGTGAAGATCACCAGCGGCATGGATCCGCGTCTGAACCAGTCCGGCCCCACGCTGATCGTTCTGGCCGAGCACAAGGCCCCGGTCTACGGCGATGGTGATGGCGCGGGGGTGACGCTGATCACCAGCAGCATCCGACGCTTCCCCCCGGACTGCATGGACCCCAACATCCACCACAACAACCTGATCCAGTCGATCATGGCCAAGGTCGAGGCCAACGCCGCGGGCGCCGACGACGCCCTGATGCTCGACCAGCGCGGCTTCGTCGCCGAGACCAACGCGACCCACATCTTCATCGTGTCCGAGCACCCCGCCCACGCCGGCCGCCCGGAGATGGTCGTCCAGACCCCCCGCACCGTGGCCTGCCCGGAGGGCATCACGCGGCAGGTGGTGCTGGACCTGTGCGAAGCCAACGCCGTCCCCTGCGTCGAGCGCGACATCAGCCTGACCCATGTCTACAACGCCGCGGAGTGCTTCACGACCGGCACGATGGGCGAGATCGCCTGGGTCGGGCGGGTGGATGGGCGCGGGATCGGTCCGGACCCCGACAAGCCAGTCATGGGCCCCGTGACGCGACGGCTGCGGGCGTTGTTCCGGGCGAAGACGAACGCCGAGGGCGTCCGGGTGGTGGATTGAGTACGGTTGCCCGGCCTGGAAGCGGGCCGCAGGGAGTCTGGCGATGACCGAACCATGGGGAGCGCCCCGCGACGAACGAGACCGTGATTTCGTCGCCCGGGCGCTGCAGACCAGCTTCGGCATGGAGCGCGAGCCGGCGCTCCGCGCGATCGAACAGGCGGGCGAGCTCCAGCGGGTGTTCCGCGATGAGCGGGGCGAGCCGGCGGGCTCGGCTCTGGTCGTGTGGTGCGGCCAGTTCTTCGGCGGGCGATCCGTCCCGATGGCCGGTGTACGCGCGGTGGCTGTGCCCCCCGAGCGTCGGGGAACCGGCGTGGCGACGGACCTGATGAAGGCCCTGCTGGGCGAGGCCCACGAGCGGGGCACACCGATCTCCACGCTTTACGCGGCCACGCAGCCCCTCTACCGGCGCACCGGTTACGAGCAGGCGGGCCACCGCCACCGCGTCACCCTCGACCCCGCGCGGCTCAAGGGCCGGGCGGTCCCGGGCACGCGGATCCGCCCCGCGGATTTCGATCGTGACCACGACGCTATCGTCGCCTGCCACCACGCGATGGCCCGCGCGATGCCGGGCAACCTCGACCGCGACGCCTACCTGTGGTCGCTGCTCCGCGCCCCGAGGGCCACGCAGACCGACACCCTGCTGATCGAGGACGACGCCGGACGGATCGGCGGTGTCCTGACATCGCGGCTCGAGCGGATCCCATACCCGGGGCGCGGGTTCGCCCTCTGGGCCAGCGACATCAGCGCCTCCAGCGAGCAGGGCGCACGGGGCGTGCTCGCGGCCATGGCCGGCTTCGGATCCGTCGCGACCGAGATCCGCCTGCACTGCGGCCCGACCCACCCGCTGCTGCTCCTCCTCGACGAGCAGAAGTACCGCATCGACCACGAGGAGCACTGGATGACCCGCATCGTGCGCCTGGCCGACGCGGTCGGTGCACGGGGCTACCCGGCGACGCTTCGCACCCGCGTGGGCGTTCGCGTGCACGACCCGCTCTTCAGCGACAACGACGGTGACTGGACCATCGAGGTCGAGGACGGCCACGCCGAAGGCACCCGCGGCGGCGACGCCCGCGTCGAACTGGACATCGGCGCGATGGCCGCGGTCTACACCGGCTTCGCCTCGCCCGAGCAACTCGCCCTGATCGGACGCATCCGCGGCGATCAGGAGGCCCTGTCCACGCTCGGCGCGATCTTCGCCGGGCCGACGCCGTCCATGGTCGATTTCTTCTAGCGCCCGGTTCCCTGCTGAACCGCTGCTTGTGACGCCGAACCCGCCGCCTTCTCCTGCCCCGGCGACTTCTCCCCCAGCGCCGGTACCGGCTTGATCGGCAGGCCGTGGACGCCCGCCTCGCGGATCCAGCGGATGGCCTCGTCCACATCGTCGGTCATGCGGATCAGGTCCGGGTCCGACGGCGAGATCACGCCATCGTCCACCATGCGCGTGCGGATGAAGTGCATTGGCTCGGCCCAGAAGTCCGAGCCCATCACGATCATCGGGAAGCGTTCGATCTTCTCGGTCTGGATGAGCACCGCCGTCTCGAAGACCTCGTCCAGCGTGCCGAAGCCGCCGGGCATCGCGACGAACGCGTCGGAGTACTTGACCAGCATCACCTTGCGCACGAAGAAGTAGCGGAACTCGACGAACCGGTCCAGGTACGGGTTCGGCTCCTGCTCCAACGGCAGCTGGATGTTGCACCCGATCGACAGCCCGCCCCGCTCCTTGGCGCCGCGGTTGGCGGCTTCCATGATGCCCGGGCCGCCGCCGGTCATCGTCGTGTAGCCGGCCTCGGCCAGGGCGTTGCCGAAATCGCGGGCCAGCTTGTAGTACCGGTGGTCCTCCCCGAACCGGGCCGAGCCGAAGACTGTCACGCACGGGCCGATGAAGTGGAGCTGGCGGAAGCCGCGGATGAACTCGGCGAAGATCCGGGCCGACCGGACCAGCTCCTCCCGGCGCAGCCGGGGGCCTTCGAGCAGGCGGTTCTCATCGCCCTTGGGCGGGCGTTTGCCCCATAGACTGCGTGACGGGGGCTGGGGGCGGGGTTTTTCGTCAGTGGGCATTCATTCAGTATCGGCCGCTCCCAGCGTCCAGCCCAACCGCCGGGCCAGCGACCCCCTATTCAGGGGTTGGTCGGACTGGTTTGGACCTGGCTGTCTGACCGATGAACAATAGAGATGATGGTTCTGCCAGAGATGATGCTCGCGACCGTGCTTGCGGCCGCATCGCCGCAACTGATGGATGTTGGTTCCCCCGGGGGATCCGATGTCTTCGCGGTCGAACTGGAAGAAGCGCGGGTCGCTCGGGCGCGCCTCTCGCTGATGCGGGCGGACGGCATCGAGCTGGCCTGGATCGAAGGGCTCGTCCGCATCCCGGAGTTCGACGGCCGGAGCGCGCTTCCCGATGTGCTGCGCTTCGAGGCCCCGGTGCTTGAGCCCGACACCGGCGTCAATGAGCCGCTCGGACGCACCTTCCGCTTTGAGATCGACCGCACCACCGCGCTGCGCGACGGCGGCATCTCCGGCCAGCAGCCCGCGCTCAGCGGCGACGACGGCCTGATGCGCCTGTCCTCGCTCGCCTCGGGCGAGGGCGAGTACGACATCTATGACCTCTCCCTGGCTTGGGACGCCTACAAGCCCGGGCCGCTGACCGTGTCGGTCATCGGCGGGATCAAGGCGATCGATGCGCGGATCAGCCGGGCCGTGACCGGCGAGAACGGGACCACCTTCCAGGACGCCCGCGGCCTGGCCGCGGTCCCGGTGATCGGGGGCGGGGTCACCTGGCGCATCAGCGAGGACATGGTCTTCTCCGGCACCGCGAGCACGCAGAGCTTTTCCGGCCAGGGCAATGTGCTGGATATGTCCGCGGAAACCAGCCTGCGTCTGGCGCCAAACATCGGGCTCAGCGCGGGGTATCAGATGATCCGTGGCAGCATCGAGGTCGAATCACTGGGCACCGAACTGGACCGCGAGGGCATCTTCGCCCGCATCCAGATCCGGTTCTGACGCGCCCTTCAGCGGTCAACAGGCAGGCGCGGAGACCGCGCGGGCTGAATCCCGCGTCTCATTTCATCAGATCGGCGAGGATGTCCAGCCCCTTGGCCAGGCGGGAAGGGTCGGTCGCGTAGCTGATGCGGAAGTGGGTGTCGTGGCGGCTGAACACGCCGCCGGGGACGACCAGCACGCCGGCCTCGGCAGCCTTTTCCGTGAACTCCGATCCGGTCAGGCCGAGCTTCTCGGGCACGCGGACCCAGGCGTAGAACGCGCCGCCAGGCGGGGCGATGTGGGTCAACGGACCGAGCTTGTTGACGATCATGTCGCGCCGCTTCTGGTAATCGAGGACGAACGGGTCCATGTCCACGCCGAAGCAGGCGGCCGCGCCGTGCTGGAGCGGGGCCGGGGCGCACACGAAGGTGTACTGCTGGAACTTGCTCATCGCCTCGAGCAGCCACGCCGGTCCGGCGGTGTATCCCAGGCGCCAGCCGGTGCAGGCGTAGGTCTTGCCGAAGCCGCGGACGAGCAGGACGGTGTCCTCCGCGCCGGGCAGGCGGGCCGGGCTGGGGCAGCACTTCTGCGAAGGGTCGCCGACCCGCGCGTCGGTCCGGGCGTCGGGGAACGCGAAGGCGTCGTAGATCTCGTCCGAGATGAGCACGACGCCCCGGGACCGGCAAAGGTCCAGCAGGTCCGCGCAGTTCTGCTTCGAGGCGACCACGCCGGCGGGGTTTGACGGCGTGCTGAAGAGCACGAAGCGGGTGCGGTCGGTGATCAGCGGCTCGACCCGCTCGGCGGTCAACTGGCCATTCGCGCCGGTGTCGCAGAAGACCGGCTCGGCGCTGCACGCCGCGCCGAGTTCGGGGTAGCTGACAAAGTACGGGTCGGGGATGATGAACTCGTCCCCGGGATCGAGCATGGACAGGAACGCCAGCGTGAGCGCGCCGGAGGTCCCCGCGGTGATCATCGAGGCGGGGCCTCTGTGACCCTCGGCCCCGGCCGGGGCGCAGCGCCAGCCGGTGTCCAGGGCGATGAACTCGTTGATGCGGGCGAGCACGCCGGGGTCGCCGACATTGGGTGTGTAGCCGTTGCGTCCGGCCGTGAGCGCGTCGACGGCGGCCGTGCGGACGGCGTCGGGCACGGGGAAATCGGGCTGGCCGATGGTCAGGTTGACCGCGTCGGGCATAGTCGCCGCGCGGCCCAGGATGCGGCGGATGCCGGACGAGCGGATCGCGCCCGCGCGGGCCGACGGGCGGCCGGTCGCCGGGCGTTCGTCCTGCGCCGGGGCGTGCACCGGCTTACTCGCGGACCTTGGTCTTGGGCAGGCCGAGGGCGCCGTCCTTCTTGGGGTCCAGCCGCTTCTCGTCCTTCAGGGCGGCGATGCGCTCGCCGCGCTTCATCACGGAGCGCTTGGTGGTCAGGTTGCCCTCGGTCTTCAGCGAACGGTCGATGCTCATGTCCGGCTCCGGTCTCTCGGGCTTGTGCCCGCGTGTGCTATGGGTCGTATCGACGCCAGAGTGTCTGGGAAAAGTCCGAGCCGCCCCGGCGTTCCCGTCTCCAATCAGCCCCGATGGCGGCCATGCGACGCTGGTGCTCGCGGCGTTCGTCCGTCGTGGAACTGAACTGCCCGCTGGGCACCGCAAGTCCCATGGAGAAAAGCGTATAGCGGGCGGGATTGTTGGCGTCTCCCCTCGCAGAGTCCACCGGCACCCCGATCGCCCTTGTCCCCCGCGAAGCCAGGAACGCCAACGCGTCCTGGGCCTGATCGGCGGGGAGGGTGGCCAGTTCCAGGTAGTTGCTGCCGGGGGTCCGCGGGTCAACCCCCCGCTGGCCGTCGGGCAGCAGCACCCAGTTGCCCGTCGGCGTCCTTGGGGGCTGGGTTCTCGGCTGGGTCGTGGCGCCCTGGGTGGTTCGATCGGAGGCGGTGGCTTGGGATCGGGCCGGATCGGAGGGGGAATCACCCGCGGTCCTGGTCGGCGGAACCACCGGCTCGGAGCCGACCACGCGCCCCATCTCTTCCTTGCCCGCCCCGTAGCCGAGCCGATATCCGGTCGCCCACGCCGCGACCACGAGCAGGAGCACCACGGCGACCGCCATGTACACCCGGGTCATGGGCACGCGGAGTTCGCCGGACTGGCGGGGTTCGTCCTCGAGAGTGGCCGCGGACCGCTCGGCGCGGGTCACACCGGCGCCGGACCAGGGGACGCCCGGGTCCGGATCACGGCGTGCCGGTTCGGGCTGCGCGGGCGTCCGGGACGCGTCCTCGGACTGCTTGCGCAGAAGCTCGAACAGGGGCGGGCCGGCGCGTTTGGACATGCCCTGATGGTATCCGCGTCGGAGGCGGCGCGAGCTATACTTTCCGCCATATGGCGATCCGTGACGACGAAGTGGTGCATATCCGCCCGGCCCCCATGAGCGGGCTGGAAGCCGTCTATCTGCCCGAGATCATCAAGGGCTTCGGGACGACTCTGCGGCACATGTTCACCAGTTGGGGCCAGGGCCGGACCAGCCGCTCGCTCCAGTACCCCGAGCAGCGTCGCGAGCACTACAAGCCCGAGGACGGGGGCCTGGAACCCTCAAACTTTCGCGGCTTCCACCGGCTCAACCGGGACGAGGCCGGCCGGGTCAAGTGCGTGGCGTGCATGATGTGCCCGACGATCTGCCCGGCCAACTGCATCCACATCGAGGCGGCGGAAAGCCCCTGGGACGACCGCGAGAAGTACCCCGCCAAGTTCGAGATCGATGAGCTGCGCTGCATCTTCTGCGGCATGTGCGAGGAGGCGTGCCCGGTGGACGCGATCGAGCTGACGCCGGAGTACGACATCGTCGCGCTGAGCCGGCAGGAGATGATCTTCGACAAGAACAAACTCCTGCACATGTACGACATCACGATCGACAAGAAGCCGATGTGATCCGCGGGCGGGCCCGGTTCAGGCCCCGCCGGCAAAGGCCACGATCCAAAAACAACGCGGAGCCGGTTTGGCCGGCTCCGCGTTGCTGTTCGGTCGTATGGGTCAGGAACCGGTCGCTGTTCAGCGGCGACGGCGGGCCGCCACGAGGCCGCCGATTCCGAGCATCGCGAGCGCGGACGGGGCGGGGATGACCGTGAGGCCGAGGGTCAGCTTGTAGGCGAAGTTCTGCTGATGTCCAAGGCCGTCGAAGATGTCGGTCGTGCCGACCGAGGACGCGCCCTGGTCGCCGAAGCCCGAGATCCCGATGTAGTACTGGCCGGCCAGGAGGCTGGCGAACTGCAGGGCGGGCATCAGGCCGATGCCGCTGTTGTCGTCGAACGCCAGAACCACGCCTGACGAGTCGACCAGCTGGAGCACGCCGTCCGCCATGGCGGTGCCCGAGAAGGCCGCGAAGACGGCGAGGGTGGCGGTGTTGGACAGGTTGAAGGTGAACCAGTCCACATCGCCGACGGTGATCGAGCCATCGATCAGGACCGAACCGCCGGGGGCGTCGAAGCTGCCCACGAAGTTCGCGTTGGCGAGCGTGTTGTTCGGCTCGCTTTCGGTAATGAACCCGGCCGACGCCACACTGGCCATCGCGGCCATACCAGCAATCACACATGCTGACTTCATATCTCTCTCCTTGGTGCTCGGATGGTGGAAAGGTCGTTGCAACGAACTTTCGCTCGAGCCTGCTCTGAAGATTACCCTGATGCGGTGGATTTGCAAGGGGCGAATGGGAAAAATTGTCCACTATGCAGGGCATTTTTGCCCCAAAGTTTTTGCCCAATCAAAACTGATGGAAAGCACTACCTTCCGAATGCCTTTCGTCCAATCCTATTTTAACGGGCAAAATTGCCCCATCGCATGGGAGAAGCCACTCAAACCGGTGTCTCTGTTCACCTTTCCTGAGGTTTATTGGCCCTCGCCCCGATCGTGGTGTATCTCAAGGATTGGAGTGAGGTCCGCGCCGACTGGGTTGCGCACACGACCGATAAAGAGGAGATCCCATGTTTCAACGCCAAGCACTTCTGACGCTCGCGATCGCCGGGACCGCCGCCGGTCTGGCCTCCGGCGGCATTGTCGCCACCTTTGGTTTCACGGAGATGAACGCCAGTTACGACCTGTCCACCGGGCAGTTCATGGCCGTTTCCAACCCGGACACATCGGGTGATGTCTCGGCCTTCAACGCGGGCGTGTCCACCGCTCTGTTCGGCCCCGGCTTCTCCGGCGGCGCCACCGGCGCGTTCGTCGAGATTTCGATGGACATCACCTTCACCGACGGCGTGACCGCCCAGGCCTCGAACGGCTCGTTCTCCATCGGCGACGCCGACGGCGATGTGCTGTTCGGATCCTTCTCCGGCACCTGGAACCAGATTTCCGGCTTCGCCTTCTTCTCGGGCATCGTCGACGCCGCCCAGTTCGACAGCTCCGACGGCGACGGCGTCTTCAACGGCCCGAGCGGTGGCTCATTCGCGAACCCGACCGGCACGCTCTCCGGCGCATTGAGCATGCTCATGTTCCAGATGGGCGACAGCCTGTTCCAGTCCAGCTTTGAAAACCGGGTTGCGTCCCTCGACGGGGTGCTGGTCCCGACCCCCGGCGCCCTGGCGATCCTCGGCCTGGCCGGCCTGGTCGCGACCCGGCGTCGTCGCTGATCGATCAACCCTATCGCATATGAGAGAGGCCGTGCGACCCCTTCGGGTGGACCGCACGGCCTCTTTATTCGCGCCGATGAGTCGGCGTGTTCAGCCCCGGATGACGCCCAGCGACGCCGCGAACCGCTCGGCCGCCTGGCGGACCGCCCCCTGCCACGCCTGGCCGGGGGACCGCTTCGGGTACAGCACCGACCGCGAGGCGTTGACCACCACCCCGACCGTGCCGGGGGTCGCGAAGCCGGGCCGGGCCAGCGGCACGACCTCAGCCGGCGTGCCGCCCTGCGCCCCCACGCCGGGGACCAGCAGGATCTGGTCGGGCATCCGGGCCCGCAGCGCTGCCCCCTCCTCGCCCGACTTGGTCGCCCCCACCACCGCCCCGAGGCCCGACAGGCCGGAGCCCCCAATGCGGGCCTGGCCCATCTCGGCCAGCATGGCGGCGGTCCGCTCGGCGACGGTCATGCCGCCGGTGTCGAGCGTCTGGAGCCGGTCCGAGTCGGGGTTGCTGGTGCGGCAAAGGGCGAAGACGCCCAGCCCGGCCTCCTGGAACGGCTCGATCGTAGATGGCCCCATGTAGGGGCTGACGGTGATCCAGTGGGCGCCCATGGCCTTGGCTCCGGCGGCGTAATGCTCGGCGGACGAGCCGATGTCGCCCCGCTTGGCGTCGAGGATGACCACGAAGCCCGATCGGCGGGCGTGGGCGATGACCCGCTCGAGCACGGCGTATCCGGCCGAGCCGTACCGCTCGAAGCAGGCCGACTGGGGCTTGACCACGCCGGCCACCCCCACGATCGACTCGAGCACGCCGAGACAGAAGCGTTCGACCGCGTCGATCTCGGACGCCGCGGACGCGCGGACCTCCTCGGGCAGGCTGGCGAGGACCGGGTCCAGCCCGATGCAGGCGGGCGAGCCGGCGATGTCCATCGCCCGGGCGAGGGCGTCGGCGGGGTGGGTCTGGCTTTGCGTGTGGGTCTGGCTGGTCGGCATGGATCACACCCCTCCAAAACACTAAACTTCGGCATGGAACCCGTCACGCCCGTCGAACTGGATCTGAAGAAGGACGAGGGGCTGGCCATCGTCTGGTCGGACGGCGTGCGATCGTACTACCCCATCGCCCACCTCCGCCGGCTGTCGCCCTCGGCCGACGCACGGGAGCTGCGCAAGCAGATGCAGAGCAATCCGCTGACGGTGCTCCCGGCGGGGAAGGGCGGCGGAGGGTCGGGGCCGCTGGTGGCGACGGACGCCGAACTGGTGGGCAACTACGCGATCAGGATCGGGTTCTCCGACGGGCACCGGACGGGGATCTACACCTGGGGCTACCTGCGGGAGATTGATCCTGAGAAGCTCAAGGACGGACCCGCGCCGGGGGACGATGCTCCGGCCCACAACAACCCGCTGGGGTTGGGGCCGGAGCGGTGAGCGCCGATACCGCCGCGATCGCGCTGACGACCCCGCTGCGGGACATCCCCGGCGTGCGCCGGGAGCATGCGGACAAGCTCGCCCGCATCGGCGTGCCGAATATCGGCCACCTGATCGCGCACCTCCCCCACCGGCACGAGTGGATCCGGGCGGAGGCCTCGATCGAGGACCTGATGCCCGACTCGGTCGCCTCGGTGCGGGGCGAGATCACCGCGTGCCGCACGGCCGGCTTCGGGCACAAGGCCCGGTTCGAGGCGGTGATGATGGACCCCGGGGGCGGGCGGCTGGACCTGGTGTGGTTCAACCAGCCGTACCTGCGCGGCAAGATCCACCCCGGCATGCGCCTGCGCGTGCAGGGCAAGGTTGTGCGGCGGGGTTACGCCATGCAGATGGCCAACGCCAAGTTCGAGGTGCTCGACGCCGCCCGGCCCGACCCAGAGCACCACGCCGACGACGATTACCGGCCGGTCTACCCGGTCACCGAGGGCGTGACCAGCGATCAGGTGCGGGCGATCGTGGACAAGGTGCTGTTCAAGGGCCTGGCCCAGGTCGACGACCACCTGCCCGAGGAACTCCGGCGCGAGCGGTCGATGCCCGCGCTGCGGGACGCGTACCGCATGATGCACCAGCCCAAGGGCGAGGAGGAGGTCAAGAGCGCCCGACGCCGCCTCATCTACGACGAACTGCTGCTCTTCCAGCTCGGGGTGCACATGAAGCGGGCCCACCTGCGTCAGACCATGAAGGCCCCGGCCCTGGCACGCACCGACTCAATCGAGCAACGGATCCGCGAACGCATGCCCTTCGAGCTGACCGGGGCCCAGCAACGCGTCGTCGGCGAGATCGCGGGCGACCTGGCCCTGGATGTGCCCATGAACCGGCTGGTGCAGGGCGATGTGGGCAGCGGCAAGACCGTGGTAGCGCTCGATGCCATGCTCCGGGCCATCGGGCACGGGCACCAGGCGGCGCTCATGGCGCCCACCGAGATCCTGGCCGAGCAGCACTTCCTGTCGATGTCGGCGATGCTGGAAGGCTCGTCCGTGCGCATCGCCCTGCTGACGGGCAACCTGCCCGCGGAGGAGCGGGTGCGGACGCTGGCCGGCCTGGCGGACGGGTCGGTGGACCTGGTGATCGGCACGCACGCGCTGATCGGCGATCAGGTGGCCTTCAAGTCGCTGGCCGTGGTCGTGATCGATGAGCAGCACCGCTTCGGCGTGGAGCAGCGGGCGAAACTGCGCGTGAAGGGTTCGGCCGCGGACGCCGGCGCGGGCGAGTTCGACACGCCGCATGTGCTCGTGATGACCGCCACGCCCATCCCGCGCACCATCGGCCTGACGCTCTTCGGCGATCTGGATATCTCCACCATCGACGCCCTGCCGCCGGGACGCACGCCGGTCGCGACACGCACCGTGACCAGCGAACGCCGCGGCGAGGTCTACCGCTGGGTCCGCACGAAGCTCGACGCGGGCGAGCAGGCGTACATCGTCGTCCCAGCCATCGACACCGGCTCGGCCAGCGGCGACGACAGCCTCCGCGACCTGCGGACCGTGCAGCAGGAGCTCGAGGGCGGGGAACTGAGCGGCAAGCGGGTGGCCGCCCTGCACGGCCGGCTCAAGCGCGAGACCCGCGAGCACATCATGGCCCGCTTCCGCGCCGGGTCGATCGACGCCCTCGTCGCCACCACCGTCATCGAGGTCGGCGTCGATGTGCCCAACGCCACCGTCATCATCATCGAGCACGCCGACCGGTTCGGCCTGGCCCAGCTCCACCAGCTCCGCGGCCGCGTCGGCCGCGGCGGCAAGCCCGGCGCGTGCGTGCTGGTCGCCGACCCGAAGACCGACGACGCCGTCCAGCGGATCAGCACCATGTGCGAGACCACCAGCGGCTTCGAGCTGGCCGAGCGGGACTTCGCCCTCCGCGGCGCGGGCGATGTCTTCGGCACCCGCCAGTCCGGCGTTCCGCCGTTCCGCATCGCCGACCCGCTCCGCGATGCCGCGTTGCTCGACCAGGCCCGGCGCGATGCGGCCGTGTGGATCGGCGCGAACCCCACCCTGGCCGGCGACGCCGACGCCCTGGTCCGCCGCCGCCTGATCAAGACCCACGGCCCGTGGCTGGGGCTGGGGGATGTGGGGTGAGGGTTCAGGATGTACCAGAGGTACAGAGGCCACGCAGAGCACGCTGAGTATGAATCTGTTTTTTCAACGCGAAGACCGCGAAGGACGCGAAGAAGAAATCCATAGTTCATTTGAAGAAGATTCATTTGAATAAGTCTTTCGGGATGTGTCCGATCTACTCTTCGCGACCTTCGCGGTCTTCGCGGTCTTCGCGGTCTTCGCGTTAAAATTCTTGCTCTTCCTCTGCGACCTCAGCGTGGCCTCTGCACCTCCGCGTACCTTCCTAAACTCCCCCATGAGCTTCAACGCCAGACTTGCCGCCATCTTTGACCGCATGAGCGCCATGCTGGAACTGACCGGGGCCGACCGGTTCCGGGTCAACGCGCACGCCAAGGCCGCGCGGGTGATCGGGGACCACCCGTCCGATCTCGAGCCCATCGCCCATGACGCCAAGGCCCTGATCGCCATCGAGGGCATCGGCAAGGGCACGGCCGCGAAAATCGCCGAGTTCGCCGAGTCCGGCGCGATCAGCGAGCACGGCGAGCTGGCGGCCAAGGTCCCCGTCGGCGTGCTTGAACTGCTGGAGATCCAGGGGCTGGGGCCCAAAACGGTCAAGCTGCTCTGGGAGGACAAGGGCGTCGAGTCGATCGCGGATCTCAAGAAGATCATCGAGGACGGCAGCATCATCACCCTGCCCCGCATGGGGGAGAAGACGGTCGAGAACATCAAGGAATCCATCGCCTTCCTCGAATCCTCCGGGCAACGCCTGCACCTGGGCATCGCGATGCCGATCGCCGAGGCCGTGGTCGAACGCATGAAGCGGGTTAGCGGCGTGAAGGACTGCACCTTCGCCGGCTCGCTCCGGCGTGGCAAGGAATCCATCGGCGACCTCGACATCCTGATCACCACGACCGATCCCGATGCCGCCCGGGCCGCGTTCTGCGAGCACGAGTCGGTCCTCAAGGTCCTCGCTCGGGGTGAACACAAGTGCTCCGTGCGGCTCAGCCTCGAGGGCCTCGGCGGCCGCTTCGGCGGGGATGCCAACGCCGCGGTGCAGGCCGACCTGCGCCTCGTGCCCAAGGAATCCTGGGGCGCGGCGCTGATGTACTTCACCGGGTCGAAAGAGCACAATGTCCGCCTCCGTGAGCGGGCCCTGTCCAAGGGCATGACGCTGAACGAGTACGGCCTGTTCCCCGAGGACAAGTCCGACGACACCCCGCCCCAGCAGCGCGGCGTCGAGCCTGTCGCCTCCGACACCGAGGAGCGGATCTATAAAGAACTCGGCCTGCCCTTCGTCCCCCCCACCCTCCGCGAGGACCGCGGCGAGCTGGAACTCAAGGCAACGCCCGAACTCATCGCTGTCGGCGACATCCGCGCCGAACTGCACTCCCACACCACCGCGTCCGACGGCGAGATGTCCATCGAGGAATCCGCGGCCATCGCCAGGGACCGCGGCTTCCACACCCTGGCCATCACCGACCACTCGAAATCCTCCGCCGTCGCCGGCGGGTTGAGCCCCGATCGCCTCCGCGAGCACATCAAGGCGATCCGCGCCGCGGACAAGGTGACCGACGGCATCGCCATCCTCGCCGGCAGTGAGGTGGACATCCTGGTGGACGGAACGCTCGATTACGACGACGACCTGCTGGCCGAACTCGATGTGGTGGTCGCCTCGCCCCACGCCGGCCTCAAGGCCAAGCCGGCCCAGGCCACCAAGCGGCTGCTCCGGGCCATCGAGCACCCCCTCGTCCACATCCTCGGCCATCCCACCGGGCGCCTGATCGAGCGCCGGGCCGGGCTCGAGCCGGCGATGGACGAGCTGATCGCCGCGGCCATCGAGCACGATGTCGCCCTGGAGATCAACGCCCACTGGATGCGCCTGGACCTGCGCGACACCCACATCCGCGCTGCGGTCGAGGCCGGCTGCAAGCTCGCCATCAACGGCGATGTCCACCACGCGTCGGACTACGACAACCTCCGCTACGGCGTGCTCACCGCGCAGCGCGGCTGGCTCACGCCCGATCTGTGCATCAACACCTGGCCGAAGAAGAGACTGCACGACTGGCTGCGCGCCAAACGCTGATCCCCGTCCGATATCCGGTGTTTGGTCGGAAGCCGCATCGCACCCGATCGGGATGCGTACAGTGATCCACCGAACGCGTCGGTTCGCTCACGCTTGAGCCGTCGCACCTCCCAGGTCCGGCCGCGGTCGGACGACTACAAACCGGAAGGAGTCTGCATGATCCAGGCCGATCAGAGCCAGAGATACCGCGCCATCACACGGGCCACCATCGCCAAGCGCCCCGAGTGGCAGAGGCTGCCCCGCGACCTGCGCGAGGCGATCGAGACCGTCTCGCTCGTCCTCCCGTTCCGCACCAACGCGTATCTCGTCGAGGAACTGATCGACTGGGACAACCCCGAAGACGACCCCATCTTCCAGCTCACCTTCCCCCAGCGCGGCATGCTCGAAGACGACCAGTACGCCCGCGTCCGGGACGCCCTCGGCCGCGATGCCGAGAAGGCCGAGCTCAACGAAGTCGTCAACGACATCCGCGAAGAACTGAACCCTCATCCCGCCGGGCAGATGACCCACAATGTCCCGCATGTCGACGGCGAGCCCATCCCCGGCATGCAGCACAAGTACCGCGAGACGGTCTTGTTCTTCCCCAGCCACGGCCAGACCTGCCACGCCTACTGCACCTTCTGCTTCCGCTGGGCCCAGTTCGTCGGCGACGAGAGCCTCAAGTTCGCCAACAAGGAGGCCGACCAGCTCGCCCGCTACCTCCGACAGCACCCCGAGGTCACCGATGTGCTCTTCACCGGTGGCGACCCGATGATCATGAAGACCAGGGTCTTCGAACGCTACATCGAGCAGATCCTCGACATCGAGTCCGTCCGGACGATCCGCATCGGCACCAAGTCGCTCGCCTACTGGCCGCAGCGCTTCGTCACCGACCCCGACGCCGACGACCTGCTGCGCCTCTACGAGCGGATCGTCGACTCCGGCAAGCACTTGGCCGTCATGGCCCACTGCTCGCACCCGGTCGAGTTCTCCACCGATGTCGCCCGAGACGCCATCCGGCGTGTCCGCGCCACCGGCGCCAACATCCGCATGCAGTCGCCGGTCATTCGCCATGTCAACGACGACGCGGGCACCTGGGCCGACATGTGGTCCACGGGCGTGCAGCTCGGGCTGGTTCCGTACTACATGTTCGTCGAGCGCGACACCGGGGCCAAGAAGTACTTTGACATGCCGCTGGTCCGCTGCTGGAACATCTTCCGCAACGCCTACCAGCGCGTCTCCGGTATGGCCCGCACCGTCCGCGGCCCCTCCATGAGCTGCTTTCCGGGCAAGTGCCACATCCTCGGCGTGACCGAGATCGGCGGCCGGCGCGCCTTCGCCCTCGAGTTCCTCCAGGCCCGCGAGCCCGACCTCGTCCGCCGCCCCTTCTTCGCCAAGTACGACCCCAAGGCCACCTGGTACGACCAACTCGAACCGTTCAGCAAGGCCGATGAGCCGTTCTTCGTCAGCCCCGACGACCGCCCCACCGCCGAGTTGACCGTCGAGGGGCTGCGGAGCAACTAACAAGGAAGACTGGAAGACTGAACGCAGAACACGCGGAGAATTTTTAACGCGAAGACCGCGAAGATCTCGAAGTCCGGATCACGAACCGGCCTGATTTGCCGAATCCACGAGCCTGATGATCAATCAACAAGAAGAAGGGTGCAAACGGATCGGCCTTGACTTTCCTTCGCGCTCTTCGCGTTCTTCGCGTTGAAAACTCTGAATCCCTCTCCGCGTCCTCCGCGTGATCTCCGCGTCCTCCGCGTTCAAAGCTCTTTGACTCCAACCCAGCCTATCATCCGCCCGGCTGCGGTCACGGCCCCCGAAACTCGCCCAAACCCCGGGAAACCCCCGGCGGGAGTGTCCATGTTCGACCGCATCTCCGACTCCTTCTCCGGCGCGATCCGCAAGCTCTCCGGCAGCGGCAGTATCTCCGAGTCCAATGTCCGCGAGGCCATGGGCGAGGTCCGCGACGCTCTGCTCGAGGCCGATGTCCAGTACGAGGTTGCCGAGGCCTTCTGCGACAAGGTCTTGAAGGACGCACTCGGCCGCGAGGTCACCAAGAGCCTCAAGCCCGGCCAGGAGATGATCGCCATCGTCCACCGGCGCCTGGTCGAGCTCTTCGGCGGCGACCCCGACGCCGACCAGCAGCCCGCGCCCCCCGGCATCATGAAGATGTCCCCCGGCCCCACCATCGTGATGATGTGCGGGCTTCAGGGCAGCGGGAAGACCACCACCTGCGGCAAGCTCGCCGGCCTGCTCAAGAAGCAGGGCCGCTCCGTCATGCTCGCCGCGGCCGACCTGCAGCGCCCGGCCGCCGTTGAGCAGCTGCAGACCGTCGCCCGCCAAGCCAACGAGCTGCCCGGCGGGGCTCAGGTCCACTTCTACGCCGAGCCGGACAAGGTCGCCGCGTACGGCAAGGCCGTGGGCGTGGCCGTCAAGGTCTGCCAGAACGCCGTCAAGGAAGCGAAGGCCAAGGGCGTGGATGTCCTGATCCTCGATACCGCCGGACGCCTGCATGTCAACGACGAGCTGATGGGCGAACTCGGCCAGGTCAAGAGCCTGCTCAGCCCCCACCACATCTTCCTGGTGGTCGACGCCATGACCGGGCAGGACGCGGTGCAGAGCGCCCGGTCCTTCCACCAGCGTCTGGCCGTGGACGGCGTGATTCTGACCAAGTTCGACTCGGACACCCGCGGCGGGGCGGCCCTGTCGGTCAAGGAGGTCACCGGCGCGCCCATCCGCTACATCGGCGTGGGTGAGAAGCTCGACGCGCTCGAACCCTTCCACCCCGAGCGCATGGCCGGGCGCATCCTCGGCATGGGCGATGTCGTCTCGCTCGTCGAGAAGGCCCAGCAGGAGGTCAGCGAGGAGGACGCCAAGAAGCTCGAAGCCAAGATGTCCAAGGGCGAACTGACCATGGACGATTTTCTCAAGCAGATGAAGACCCTGCGCAAGATGGGCTCGATGAAGAGCCTCCTCGGCATGCTGCCCGGCATCGGCTCGATGCTCAAGGAGGTCGACATCGACGAGAAACAGCTCGACCGCACCGAGGCCATGATCCAGTCCATGACCCCCGCGGAGCGGTCCAGGCCGGACCTGATCAACAACCCGCGCAAGCGCCGCATCGCCTCCGGCTCAGGCACGGACCAGACCCAGGTCGGCCAACTGGTCAAGCAGTTCGGCATGCTCAACAAGATGACCAAACAGATGGGCTCGATGAGCGCCGGCTCCAAGGTCGCCGCCGCCCAGCAACTCTCGGGCAGCGGCATGTTCAGCGGCATGCCCGCCCTGCCGGGCATGGGCGGGAAGGGATCCACCAAGTCGGCATCCCGCGGCGTCAAAAAGCGCAAGCCCAAACGCCGCTGAACAAGCCATACAAGCCCCGCCTGGCAGGAAGCGGCCCCTCCCCCACTACGCCCCCAGCGAACGCGAATCAGCCGCGCACGGCATTCGCAGCACGCCGGGCCGCATGCTGCCAGGCGCGGCTTGGATGCGTCACTCGTCGAACTGCTTGTGATTCACCATCTGGATGATCCCGCAGACCATCGCGGGCAGGTTGAATAGCAGGATGGCGCAGATATCCAGGATGGCGAAGGTCCGGCACTTGCTGCGCAGGGCGTCCTGCGTCGCCCGGCTCTCGCCCAGCTTGGTGAAGGTGATGATCTCGAAGATCCCCAGCGCCAGCAGCGGGATGCCCAGGAAGAACAGAAAGCATGTGCCGAACCAGCCCAGCGCGGCCATGCAGTTGAAGATGCCCGCGAGCAGCATCGGGATCCGCACGCCGGACAGCTCGCGCGGCGGCAACGCACCCACGGGCGCTCCGGGTGCGTGCTGGGGACCGGCGGGGGCCGCGGAAGGGTCGGGCTGGTCGAACTGGCTCATGCGTGTCTCCTTGCGTCGTGGGCCCATGCTAGCAGAAAATCAGTCGATCGGCAGGGGATCGCCCTTGCGCCCCTCGGCCCACTCCTTGAATCGCGGCCAGAAAATCTCCTGGATCAGGATCTTCAGGCACGCCGCGATCGGGATCGCGATCAGCAGCCCGAAGAAGCCGAACAACGCGCCCCCGGCCAGCGTGGCGAACAGGATCATCGGGGCGTCCAGGCCGGTGCTCTTGCCCTGGATGACCGGCGAGAACACATAGTCGTCCAACGCCTGCCCGATCGCGTAGATCGCCGTCGGCGCGCCCAGCACCCACCACCACGCGCCGCGGATCCCCGTGTGACCCTCCAGCCACAGCAGCAGGACCGACACCGGGATCCCCAGCATCGACAGGTACGGCACGATCGCGAGGATCGCCACCGCCGGCCCGAGGATGAACGCACCCGGCACGCCGACGATGTAGTAGCCCACCGAGAAGATGATCGCCTGCAGGAACGCGATGGTCAGCCGGCCGCGGATGAACCCCGAGACCACCCGGTCGAACTTGACGAGCAGGTCCAGGATGCGGTCGCGGTTCTTGTCCGGCAGCAGCTTGGTGCCGAAGCCCTTGAGCTTGACCCATTCCGTCGCCGTGAAGAAGAAGAAAAACACCGTCAGGAAGGCCATGAAACCGAACCCGAAGAGCGCGCCGATCCATCGGAGCACACGCCCGATGGTCTCCATGCCGAATGTGGCCGCGGTGGTGGCGACCTGCTCACGGTTGGCGTCGATCCAGGCCACGCCCGCGGCGACGACCTGACGCACGGCCGAGGGGTCCTCCTCCGAATCGGAGACCTGCTCATAGACCCACCGCCACATCGGGCTGAAGTCCTCCTCGCCCTGGCGCTCGGCCCAAGCCGCGAAGACCGCCTCGGCTTCTTCCTCGGTTTCGGCCTCCCGCGCCTCCTGCACCGTCTGGATGTTCTCGGCGATCCGCGACCCGAACCCCGCCAGCTGCGCCACCCCGATCGTCGCCCCCACCACCGCCGGCACCACCACGAACAGCAGCACCAGCCCGATGATGCCACCGACCACCACCCGGCGGTGCAGGCCCAGCCGGCGCACCGACCAGGCGATCACCGGCTCGAACAGGTACGCCAGCAGGATCGCCAGCAGCAGCGGCACCGTCACCACCGAGGTCTTCTGGCCCACGATGAACAGCCCGAGCACCGCCAGCCCGAGCAGGACATCACGCACCGGCTGCATCTGCCACAGGTGGAGCCTGGCCCAGTCGGGCAGCGAACGCTGGGATGAATCCGGGTCGGTCATGGCCCCAGCATACCCATGCCGGGGCCGCCTCGCAGGTCAGGAACCCGCCGGCTCGAGGCGGGGATCGGCGAAGGCCTCGTCGAAGTCGTAGACACCGTCGAAGTCCGCCAGCGTGTCCTCTTCGGTCTTGCGCATCAGGCCCGCCTCCACCATCGCGAAGATGATGTGGCCGAAGTCCTTCGTCGAGCGGATGCCCCACTTGTTCAGCACGACCCGGCTCATCAGCCCGTACCGCTGGATCGCATAATCCCGCAGGCCCAGGCAGAGCTGCTGGCCGGACACATGTCGCTGCTCGTCCTCGAGGTCGAGCAGCGCCGACCCGGCCTGCCCGTGGACCATCTCGACCGTGTGGGCCAGCCCGTCACGGATGAACGGCAGGCAAGACGGGGAGTACCCCCCGGCCCGTTCGAAGATCGCCTTGATGTCAATGTCCTGGTCAGTCATGGGTCGGCTCATGTGGCCTGCTGGATCCTAGTCCCTCGGGTCTTCGATTCGGGATGCGCCCGGGATCATCATGATCTTTTTGCGTTTCGGGGCTTGCCGGTTCCACCCGAAACCGGGCCACGCGACCGAAACGGGTGATCGGCCCAGAAAAATCGTAAGTGCTTGTCCTTCCAGACCCCTGCGTCGCCAAGGCCGACTCGGGGCGTCGTGCCGATCGGCGGGGGCCCGGCCCTGTCAAACAGGGCAAGCTGGGAAGACCCGATCAGAGGCGCCCCGTCAAGGCCCCGGTCGATCCCGAACGCCTGGCACAGCCGCCCCGGCCCGCGGCACAGGTTCCGGTCCGGCACCGGCCTGCCCCCGGGCCTGGTCCGCAGCCGGCGCATGACCTCCAGCCCCTCGGTCGGCTTGACCGCCCGGACCAGCACCGCCGCGGGGTGGTCCTTCCGGTCGCACGAGATGTTGAAGCAGTGGTGCATGCCGTAGGTGAAGTAGACATACGCCGTGCCAGGCTCGGCCCACATGCTCTCGTTCCGCGCCGTCCGGCGTCCGCCCGCGGCGTGCGACGCCAGGTCCTCCGGCCCGGTATAGGCCTCGGTCTCGACGATCACCCCAGCCAGCCGCTCGCCAGTGGGCAGCGTGCGGGCGAGGGTGCAGCCGATGAGCCGCGGGGCGAGGTCGGCGGCGGAGAGGCCGTAGGCTTTGGCGGGGAGACGATGCATCCTGGGGGATGATTGGGAGGCACCATGGCGAGGGCACGAAACATGATCTGGCTGGGCGTGGGCGTGTTGTTGGTCATCGCGACCGCCGCAGTCATCACCGCATGCCGCCACAGCCCGGTGCGACCGGTCACGCAGGAAGGAGCGACGCTGTTTCCGAGCGTCTCCGGCGAGAACCTGCACGGGGAGAGGGTGACATTCCCCGATGACCTCAAGGGCCAGCCCGCGCTGGTGCTCGTGGCCTTCAAACGCGAACAGCAGGCGGATGTGGACACCTGGCTGAATCAGCTCGACGCGATCGAGGCCGCGATCCCCGGCATCCGCGTGATCGAAACCCCCACGATCTCGAGCGCTCGCTGGGGCTGGTTCGCGTGGTTCATCGACGGCGGCATGCGGTCCGGCATCCCGGACCCGGACGCCCGGGCGAGGACGATCACCCTCTACACCGATGTCGGCAAGTTCCGTGACATACTCGGCATGGAAACAGACACGCAGATCTATGCCGTGCTGCTCGATGCCAACGGACGGGTGCGGCTGGTCGAGTCGGGCACCTTTACGCCGGACGCGCCGCAACGCTTATCAGAACTTCTGGCCGATGAGTGATCACGCATACGCGTGCAGCCCCGGCAGCAGCAGGTTCACCCCGAAGTAGGTCCACAGCATGATCACGAACCCCGCCACGGACAGCCACGCCGTGGTCAGGCCGCGGTCCTTCAGGCCCGTCATGCGGACATGGATCACGATCAGGTAGACGATCCAGGTGACCAGCGCCCAGGTCTCCTTCGGGTCGAAGGCCCACCAGCGGCCCCATGAGTGATCCGCCCACCACGCGCCCAGCAGGATGCCAACGCCCAGCGTCCAGAACGCGAGCTGGAGCACCATCATGTGGGCCGTGTCCAGGTCCTTGAGCGTGCGCCGGGTGCGGGCGTGAGCCTCGGTCTCGTCCGCCGGCTCCGGGGCGTTGCCGACGGCCCCGCCGCCGAGCGCGCTCTCAGCCACCAGCACGGCCTCGGGCTTGCGGGCGTACTTGGCCGCGTAGTGCGTGCCGAGATAGAACAGCGCGATCACGAAGCCCAGCGCGATCAGCCCGTAGCTGGTCAGCACCGTGGTGACATGGTACTTGAGCAGCACCGAGGTGTTCAGGATCGCCGCCTCGCGCTCGATGGCCACGCCGGGGATGCCCGTCTCCGTCGCGGTGATGAGCACCATGAACCCGGTCGCCGCCGCCGCCGCACCGAACAGCCACTGCCGCTTCCAGAGCATCGCCGCGAACCCGACGATCACCCCGAACAGCGAGACGCCGGTCATCGACTCGAACTGGTTCTGGATCGGGAACCGCTCGGCGATGGCCCAGCGCAGCCCGAAGCCCAGCCCGTGCAGCATCGTCGCCGCCAACAGCGTGGCGATGCCGATGGCCACCAGCCACTTGCGGCCCGTGCCGAAGGCCAGCACCAGCGCGACCAGCGAGACGAAGTAGATCCAGTAACCCCACTCGAACGCGTTGAGGTTGTTGTACAGCGATTCAAGGCCCCGGCGCGTGGTCGGGTAGACCTCCGGGTTGATTGTCGGAAGCAGCTCCGCCAGCTCCCGCACCGCGCTGTTGACGCCGTCGGCGTCGGCGGCCCGCCACGCCTCGGCCAGACGCAGGGTGGCCAGCCGCGCGGGGCTGTTCTCGGGCAACTGGCCGAGGTGGATCCACGGCCGCTCCCTCGCCGCGGGCGCGACCAGGTTGAGGTTCGCCCAGGAATCGACGAAGACCATGAACGCCCGGTCGACCTGCCCGGCCGCCTGGCGGTACTGCTCCTGCCCGGCGTGGGCGTCCATCACCGGCGTCAGCAACTGATCAACCATCCGCGGCGAGACCATGCCCGTCCGCAGCCACGCCTCGCGCATCACCGGATCCTCGATCGCCCGCTGGAGGATCTGCTGGCGTAGCGGCAGGTAGTTCACACCGATCACCGGTCGGTCCACATAGTGGGCCGGGTCGATCATGATGTCGAGCCAGGTGAACAGGGGCTCGAAGGTGATCTTGCGGACGCGGTCGCCCGAACGGTCCAGGTCGAAGTGCGCCCGGCGGCCGGTCATCCGCTGCACGGACTCGTTCGCCAGCGTCTCGACGATCTTGACCCGCCCGTTGTGGAACACCGCCAGATCATGCAGGGGCGAGAGGTCCAGCCGGTCCGCGAAGGCTTTTTTCTCGACCACGGACATGCCCGTCCGGATCGGCGGCCCAAAGGGGTTGATGGTCCCCTCGGTCAGCTCGGTCACGAGCTGTGTGTCCGGGTGGGCGTTGCCGTCGGGCCCGTAGTACTGGGCGAGGACCGCTCGGGCCGGAAGCAACACGGCGAGGACGGCGAGAAGGGCGAACATGCGGTTCATGCGGGTACCTCAGCGGTCGCCGGTGCGTGCGCGGCGCGTTGCTTGGGGGTCTGGATCCGGCCCTCGCGGACGGCGCGGGCGAGCATTTCCTTCTCGCGCCGCACCATCCACGGCTTGATATAGAACGCCCAGGGAATGCCAACGCCCATCAGCACGCTGCCGAACGCGATGACATGGATGCCGGGGTTGTTGCCCACGCCGAGGATGGTGAAGCTGACCCGGGGGCCGGGCAGCTCGCCCCGGTCCGCCGCGGCCTGGGTCTCCTCCCACCCGGCGCGGTCCCACCCGGCCTGGGAGAGCTTGAACTGATCGGGGTTCAGCCCGGCCATCAGGCGGCGCGTCATGTTGTAGACGAAGCCCGCGTCGGGGTCCCAGTGGAACGGCGCCCGCAGCGGCTCGTTGAGCTTGATCAGGTGCTCGTACGCCTCGAACCCGCGCCCGGTCTCGATCGCGCCGAGTACGGGCGCGACCCGCACCGTACTCTGGTAGTCGCGCGGCGCGCCGCGGTGGTCGTAGGAGATCATCTGGAAGTCGACCATCGACACCGTGAAGTCCGGGAAGGGACGCTGCAGCCGCCCGAAGGCGAGCTGGATCTCGCGCCCGTCGGGCAGGATCACCCGGCGGGTGGTGTCGCGCTGGATCCCCATGTACTTGGTGAACGGCAGCCACAGCACCTGCGACCACGCCTCCGGACCGCCGAGGATGTCCGACCAGACCTCCACGGCGATATAGGCCTCGGTGTGCGTGCCCATCAGCGAGTTGTCCCGGTCGGGCACCGGCACGGGCCGCGGCCGCTCGATCCGCTGCGCGTGCGCCCACCGCTCGGTGAGCAACAGGTCGACCGAGGCGCCCCCGTCGTTGGGCACCAGGTTCCGGATCCACCCGTCCTCGTCCCGCTGCAGCACACGCACATCCCCGCCGGGCTGACGGATGATGGCCCGCACGCCGCCGTCTTCACGCTCGTCCAGATAGACCTGCAGGCGGGTGAAATCGAGGTACGAAACGCGGACGCGCGGGTCCGGCTCGCCGCGGGACGGACGCCCCAGGTCCGGGCTGTCGCTGGTGGACAGATCCTGATTCAGTTCCGGGAAACGATGGAAGACCCACCGCTCGATCGGCTCCGGCCGCACGCCGTCCTCGCCGGGGGGCGGGGTCAGGCGGAGCACGGCGACCGAGCTGGTCGCGTCCTCGTAGCCCGGCGTGATGATCGGGAACGGCGGCTCGTCCGCCAGCTCCTGCACCGCCGCGGACCAGCCGGTTTCGCCCAGCGTGAACTCGAGCCCCCGCTCCGCCGGCACCACGGCCCGGAAGTCGGTCCCCGGCACCTCGAACACCAGCGCGTGCGAGGTCTCCGCCGAGACCGGTTCCGACAGGTCGCGCCATCGGGCCTCGTCCATCCCGCGTGTGAACTCCACGCCCACGCTGTCATTCAGGCGGATCCGCTGCGACGGGTCGCCCAGGAAGAAGGTGAACTCGAACAGCCGCCCGTCGTCGGGCATGTTGTCCAGCGGCACGCCCGTCGCGTACAACTCCACCGCCCGCATCGGGTTCGCAAGGGCCTGATCACGCGGCTCGGACGCCTTGATCCAGTCGGTCTGCATGCTGGCGTATGGCGTGTAGCCGATCACACGGAAACGGATGTCCGGATCGACATAGCGCTCGGTCTGCTGCGGGTGCGTGCCGGGGACCATCAGGCCCAGCGCGCGCCCGGAATCGGTCATCGCCAGCCGCTCCCCCGGCAGCAACTGGTCCTCCGACACCCGCAGGCCGCGGTGCGTGTCGCGTCGCGAGAACAGCTGGCCGAGCGTCCCCCCCGGCAAGCCCGCCGACAGGTTGTAGTTGTTGTACCGCGGCAGCCGGTCCAGAGGCCGCTGCTCGAACCGCGTCTGGCCGGTGAACCCGGCGTGCTGGCCGACATACAGCACCACATCCTGGCGGTCATAGAACACCCGCTGCGGCGGGCCGACCCGCTCGCCCTCCGCCGGCGCGGGGATCAGCGTGTCGCCCTCCTGCTTGAACCGCTGGTAGAACACCGACCCCACCGCGATGAGCACGATGCCCGAGTGCACGCTCAGCACGCCGATGTTCTTGAAGGTGAACTCGATCCGCCGGATGGTCGTCACGACCATGTTGATCACGAACAGCACCAGCGCCAGCCGCATCGGCCACCACGCGTAGAACTGCGTCTCGGTCATCTCCAGAAACGACAGCCGCCGGACCGTCACCGACCGGTACTCGGCGATGAAGTCCGCGAAGAGCATCAGCCCGCGCCCGGTCGCCGGGTCGTAGTGCATCGCCGGCCAGGCCCACCGCAGCCACGCCCCGGCCCCGGCCACCGCGAGGCCCAGCCCCGCCAGCACGGTCAGGCTGAACCGGGCCGCCCGCGCCTCCGCCGGCACGGTCCACCGGACGAACAACGCGCCGCCGAACGCGGGGATCAGCGCCGCCGCCAGCAGTGTGAGCAGCAGAATCGTGTAGGTCGGGATCATGGCCAGCAGGCCGACCGGCACCGAAGCGAGTGCGCAGAAGATGGAGATAAAGGTCAGCAGCGCCACTGCCAGCGGAATCCCGCTGAACGCACGCAGCAGCCAACGAACCGGCGTCAGCGGCCCGGTCAGGTGCTCATTGTCCCACGCTTTGTTCCGCTGCCATTTCCGACTCATGCCATCACTTTCGGTTTCGCAGGAATGATACCCGCTTGACAATACTTTAGAAGCATTCTCGCTTCAGAATCAGCACCTCCGGCGGGCCATTTCCCCCCATCGCGCCGGCCCAGGGATCCCCGCCGTCGGTCGGGACCGCCAGCAGTCCGGCCAGCGGGCCGGGCCCGAGCGTGACCGCGTCCGGATCGAGCCCGAGCGCCGTGGCTCCGTGCACCGTCGCCATGGCGAGCAGGGTCCGGGCATCACTGCCGTCACGCCGGTGAAGCAGGCGCATCTCGTCGAGCACCGAGATCCGGTCCGGCGTGTCCAGATTGACGATCGAGTCCGTCCCGAGGCACACGGGCACCCCGGCGTCGAGCATGTCCCGGTAGCGGTGCGGACCGAAGTGGTCGGGTGCTCCGAAGTACGCGGAAGCCCGTGGGCAATACACCACCGGCGTGCCCGTCTCGCCGAGGAGTCGCACCGCGGCGTCGGACGCATCGTTGACATGCGCGCACAGCACCCGGTGCTCGCCCAGCAGGCCCGCCAGGTGCCGCACCGGCTCACGCCCCTTGGCGATGGGCTGCAGGACCGAATCATCCCAGAGGCCGAACTGCTCGAGCATGGCCCGCTGCGGTCCGGTGCCGCGGGCGATGAACGCGTGTTCCTCGGGGGTCTCGGCGAGGTGGGTCGCCAGCGGGAGGCCGCAGCGATCGGCCAGCGCGGCGGCCCAGCGGTACACGCCCAGGTCCACCGTGTTCGGCGCGTGGGGCTGGAGCCCGATGCGGACCGGGCCGGTGGCCTCCGACAGGCCCGGCAACGCCTCGCGCACGAACCGCTCGAGCCGCTCGATCGCCGGGGCGGCTGAGCGGCCGATCCCGAAGAACTCAAGATAGCTGACGCCCGCCAACGGGGATCCGCCCAGCACCCGGGCGGGCGTGTCGGTCAGCCGCCCGTGCGGGGCCCCGGCGATGTCCCCCACCGCGACGGTCCCGCCCGCGATGGAAAGGGCGATGCCCGACCGGACGGCCTCGGCGATGCCCTCCGGCGTGTCGTGCCGGGCGGCGCGGATGTGATGGACCCAGGCCACAAACCCGTCGCCCGGCTGGTGCGGCATGGGGCCGATGTGGGTCAGGTCCAGGTGGGTGTGGGCGTTGACCAGCCCCGGCATGAGCAGGCGATCGGGCAGGCTGAGGACACGGTCCGGCGCGGGCAGGCCCGGGGCTTCCAGCGCGTGCGGAAGCCCGGCTGCGAGGACGACCACCTGATCAGGGTGGATGCGAAGCAGCAGGGCGCCGGGCGCGACCACGCCCAGGCTTGCGTCGGCGATCGCGGCGGCATCGAGACGCACGACAGCCGGGCGGTCGGGATGCAGGTCGGGGTGCGGGTGGGGATTCATCGCGTCGTTTCATGCCCGGAGTACGGGCGGGCCGATGCCAGTGTTTTCGGCGGCTTCGCCGCGGGCGCGGTCGCGTCGACGCCTCGGGGATCGTAGGATGAAGTCGCGTCCCAAGGCCGGGGCGCGCAGCGAGGAGCGGACCTGATGACCACGAAGAATCGTCGCATTTTCACGCGGGCCCGGGCGATCCGGGCGGCCGCCATCGTCACCGCGGGCGCGGGCCTGACCGGCTGCGTCAGCCAGGGCGAGTACGACAAGCTGTGGGAGACCAACCGCAGCCTGACGGACCAGCTCCAGCGGAGCCAGGCCAACCTGGACGCCTGCCGCGCGCAGAACGAAGCGATGTCCGGCTCGGCCGGCAACGCCTCGGGCGTGATCGCCAACCTGACCGATGAGAACCAGCGTCTGCGCGACCAGCTCAGCCAGTCGATGCAGTCCATGCGGGATCTTGAGAACCGCCTCGGCGGTCTTGAGCTCGGCCGCCTCGACCCCACCACCGATCGCGCGCTGGCGAACCTGGCCCGCCAGTTCCCCGACCTGATCGTCTACGACGCGGACCGCGGCATGCTGCGGTTCTCCAGCGATCTCACCTTCGGCTCCGGCTCGGACCAGGTGCAGCCCGCCGGCGCCGACGCGCTCGGCCGGCTTGCCACGGTGCTGACCAGCAACGAGGCCCAGGGCTACGACATCGTGATCGTCGGCCACACCGACAGCCAGCGCATCGGCGCGGCGACCGCGCAGCGCCATCCGACCAACATGCACCTCTCGGCCCACCGCGCCATCTCGGTCCGGCGTGTGCTGGGCGATCGCGGCGTGGCGTGGGAGCGGATCCAGGCCGCGGGCTGGGGCGAGCACCGCCCGTCCGTGCCGAACAACCCGACCGGCGGCACCGCCGAGAACCGGCGCGTCGAGATCTTCCTGGTCCCCTCGAGCTGGCGCGGCCCCAGCGGCTCTGCGGCCCCCGAGGCCACGACCCGTCAGCAAGCGCCGGAGCAGAACCGCACGCAGATCGACCCGACGAAGTAACCCCCCACCCCCACCTTTGGTGACCACGAACGCCCGGCTTCCGCCGGGCGTTTTTTCGTTCTGCGGCTCTGAACTGCCTGGAACTTGCGGTGCGATGGCCGCCCCCGGCTCGTTGGCTCGCTCTGAGTCTGGCGGGACCATGCCGGGCCCGCGGGAGATACCGATCATGAACATCACACGCCGCAGCGTCCGGGTTCTTGTTCTTGGAATAGGACTTTCCGCGCCGAACGCCTTGGCCCAGGATTGCGGCTGGTCCGCGATCGGGAGCCAGTTCATCAACGGTGCGGTCCAGTCCATGGCCGTCTTCGATGATGGCACGGGGCCGGCCTTGTACATCGGCGGCTGGATGGATTTCGCCGGGCAACCGGTTGGAGGCATCGCCCGATGGGATGGGGCCGCGTGGGTCGATGTCGGGGGCGGGGTCGACGGCACGATCGAAGCGCTCGCCGTCTTCGACGACGGGGATGGCCCCGCGCTGTACGCGGGGGGCTTCTTCACCGAGGCGGGCGGTATGCCCGCCAACGGGATCGCACGCTGGGACGGGGCCGCCTGGTCCCCACTCGGCGGCGGCGTGACCGGGTTTGACGGGAGCGTCTTGGCGATCGTGGCCCACGATGACGGTTCCGGGCCCGCGTTGTACGTCGGCGGTCACTTCACGCACGCGGGGGGTCAGCTGGTCAACGGCATCGCACGCTGGAACGGGTTTCAGTGGTCCGGGCTCGGCTCGGGTGTCACCGGCTGCACCGGGAACCTGTGCGGGACCGTGATCGATTCGATCACGAGTTACGACTTCGGGGGCGGGGCGGCCCTGTATGTCACGGGCAACTTCACCCAGGCGGGAGGGCAGGCCGCCACCAGCCTGGCGCGTTGGGACGGCGCCGGCTGGTCCGCGCTGGGCGCCGGGCTGTCGCAATCCAACGCGTTCTTCGGCGTGTGCGGGCATACCGTGCTCGGCTTCGACGACGGCACGGGGCCGGCGCTGTATGTCGGTGGTCAGTTCGACCGCGCGGGCGGCGCTCCGGTTTCGAATTTCGCCCGGTGGAACGGCTCGGCGTGGCAGGACATCGGCGGGTCTGCGCTGGTGGTCCTGGCCGCGACGGTCTTCGATGACGGGACCGGGCCCGCGCTGTACGCCGGGGGCGGGTTTGAGAGCTTCGGCGGAGTGGACGCGAGGCGTGTGGCTCGATGGGACGGGACCGCGTGGTCGGGGCTGGGTTCGGGGCTGAACGGGCCCGCCTGGTCGCTGATGGGCTATGACGACGGGGACGGCCCCGCGCTGCTCGCGGGCGGGGACTTCGCCACGGCGGGCGGCTCGCCGGCCAGCCGCATCGCACGCTGGTCGTGCGCGGCGGCGGGGTGTCCGGCGGACCTGGACGGCAACGGGCTGCTGAACTTCTTCGATGTCGCCGCCTACATCGCGCTCTACAACGCTGGCGACCCGGCCGCGGACCTGGCGCCGCCGTTCGGGGTGTTCAACTTCTTCGACATCGCCGCATACATGGCGTTGTACAACGACGGCTGCCCGTAAACAGAGGGGAGCGTCACGCCCGTCGACGTTCCGGCGCGACGGCGAAGAAGATGCCAAAGACCAGGCCCAGCACCGAGGCGGAGGCGACCGGCAGGGTCCAGCCCGCGGCTCGGAGGGCCTGGTTTTCGAAGGTGATGGCCGGGGCGCGGGGCATGACCTTCAGGGCGGCCCCGTACTGCCAGGTGCGTTCCTGCAGCTCGCCGGGCTCGCGTTCGGGGATGGGCTCGCCGCGGAGTTTGGCCTGGTTCTGACGCCGGAGGAGGCTGGCGCCGGACTCGGGGAAGCGCAGGGGCTGGTGGACGGTAAAACCGCCCTCGGCGTCGAGTTCGTAGAAGTCGAAGAGCCAGCGGTCGCGGCGGACATCGGCGGAGGACTCGTTGCGGTCCTGCTCGAGGCCGAAGGCCCCGTCGCGTCGCGGTTCGGCCCCGAAGGGGGTGCGGGTGACGATGATGAGACGGGCCGGGATCTCGTCCCGGGCGATGCCCCGCTCGAACTGCTCCATGGTCATGCCGGAGCGGTCGGCGAAGAAAAGCATGCGCATCCAGTCGGCGTGTCGGGCGAACAGTTCGGGGAGGCGCTGGCGGGTCTCGATGGCGACGGGGATGAGCAGCTCGTCCTCGCCGTGGAGGACGCGGAGCATCGGCCGCCCGTCCAGCTCGGTCTCGTCGAGTTCGACCCGTTGGCCGAAGAACTCGAAGGTCGGCGTGTTGACCTGGATGTATGCGAAGAGCGACTGGATCGCCGACTCGTTGTACGCCCGGACACGCTGGGCGAGCAGGATCGTGGAAATGATCAGCGTCAGCAGCGACACGCCGGCCACGGCCAAGGGGATCGGGCGCGGGCGGCGGGGTGTCGGGCTGTCCGGGGGCATGGCGGTGTGCTCAGTCGGATGAGGGGTTGGGGTCGAGGGCGTCGGTGCGCCCGTATCGGGGGACGGAGCGGTTGGGCGTGGAGAGGGCGTCGGGGTCGCGGTCGAAGCCGAGCTGGGAGAAGTAGTTCTGCTCGTCACCAGGGTGGCGGGACGGCTTGTAGGCCTTGGCGTAGAAGTACTTCCAGAAGTCCTTCTCTTCCTTGTCCGGGCGGGCTTCAAGCCAGGACTGCATCTCCTGGTTGCGGCGGTAGGTCGCGATCGAGACGCCGGCGGTGGTGATGCGGGGCGAGACACGGGCGTTGAAGGAAGCGTCGATGGGCGGGCTGTCGAGGCCGACACCGGTGCCGCCGGCGACGATCTCGCCCTGCTTGAACTCGGTGACCCAGCCGCGGGTGGACAGGTCGATGATGGAGAAGAAGAGGAAGAGGCCGACGGCGAAGAGGCAGAAGAGCAGGGCGAAGGTGTTCAGGGCCTTGTCGTAGCGGAGCTGCATGAAGTACATGCAGACCAGGGTGGCCTTGATGGTGGCGATGGTCATCGCGCCGACGATGTTGACCCAGCCGGGCAGGGTGATGCCGAAGGCGGTCTCGGCCCACTGCTCGGCGTTGTAGAAGCCGACGGTGAGCACGGTCAGGAAGATCAGGGCGAGGAGCACGCTGAGCTGGAGCTTCCAGCCGACCACGATGTGGCCGTGGTGGGCGTGCGGGTTGATGCCGTGGGGATCCTCGGGGTTCCAGCCGAGGTCTTCGTGGGCGTTGTTGGCGTGTGCTGCGTGGCTCATCAGGCGGCTCCGGAGATCGGAGGGAGGTGCTCGGGTCGTTTTCTTCGGCGGGCTCGCGGCCCGCCCCACTCATTCGCTGCGGGTTGTCAGTGGATCAGGTAGAGGAGGGGGAAGAGGAAGATCCAGACAAGGTCGACCAGGTGCCAGTACAGGGCGGAGTTTTCGACCATGGTGTACTCGGTCGGGCCGTAGGCCTCGTACTTCCAGGAGCGGTACAGCACCCAGCCGAGCAGGGAGCCGCCGATGAGGACGTGGAGGGCGTGGATGCCGGTGCCCATGTAGTACAGGGACCACCAGAGCTGCTCGTGGGTGGTCTGGGCGAACTCGTAGGAGAAGAAGGTGCCGGGGGCCTTGCCCTCGTTGATCTTGGGGATGTACTCCCACTGGAGCTTGATGATGACGAAGGCGGCGGCGCAGAGGAGGGTGACGATCAGGTTGATCTTCAGCCACTTCTGGTTGTTGAGCTGGGCGCACCGCACCGCGTTGGCGACGGTCCAGGAGGAGATCAGGAGGATGATGGTGTTGGCCCCGCCGAACCACCAGTCGAGGTGCTGGCTGCCGGCGGTCCAGGACTCGGGGTAGAGGAAGCGGAAGACGGCGTAGCCGCAGAAGATGCCGGCGAAGAGCAGGACTTCCGTGGTCAGGAAGAGCCACATGCCGAACTTCGCGGCGTCGAACTCTTCGTCGTGGTTGCGCCAGTGGTGGCCGGCGCGGCGGTTGCGCCAGTGCTTGGGGTGGTCCCGCAGGTGCGGGGGCGCCGGGGTGTCGTAGGCGTCGAGGGTCGTCTGCATCTCGAACTCCGGATCCGGGTGCGTTCCCGGCGTTGGTCGCGTGTGAAGTGGCCCGGCGGGCGTGTCCGTCCGCCCGGCCGGGTCTGGGTCAGGCCCCGGGGCTCAGGCCCTTGGCTCGGGGCGTTCGGGCAAGGGGTACTCGGCGGGGTCGCAGTGCGGCGGCACGACGGTGTCGAAGTCGTACGGGCCGTGCTTGACGATCGGCTCGTGGTGGAAGTTGTGCTCGATCGGGGGCGACTCGCACTCCCACTCGAGGGTCAGGCCGCCCCAAGGGTTCGGCGGCGCCTTGGGGCCGGCGATCAGCGAGTGGACGAAGTTGAGGAAGTGGATGACGAATCCGATGAAGAGCAGCCACGACCCGATGGTCGAGACGACATGCCAGACATGGAACTCGTCGACATAGGTGGCGTAGCGACGGGGCATGCCCTGGGTGCCCATGATGAACTGGGTGAAGAAGGTGACATTGAAGCCGACAAAGACGACGGCGCAGCCGAGGATGCCCACCTTCTCGTTGTACATGCGGCCGAACATCTTGGGCCACCAGTGGTGGATGCCGCCGATGAAGGCGATGACCGTGCCGCCCATCATGACATAGTGGAAGTGGGCGACGACGAAGTAGGAGTCGTGCAGGTGCAGGTCGGTGGCCAGGGCGCCCAGGGGCAGGCCGGTCAGGCCGCCGATGGAGAACAGGAAGAGGAAGGAGAGGGTGTAGCACATCGGGGTGTTGATGGCGATCGAGCCCTTGTAGAGGGTGGCGATCCAGTTGAACACCTTGATGGCGGTCGGGATGGCGACCAGGAAGGTCAGGGCGGAGAAGAGCATGGCGGCCAGCTCGCCCATGGCCGTGAACATGTGGTGGCCCCAGACCAGGAAGGACACCGCGGCGATGCCCAGCGAGGAGAACGCGATGGCGCGGTAGCCGAAGATGTGCTTGCGGCAGTGGATGGAGAGCATCTCGGAGATGATGCCCATGGCGGGCAGGATCATCACATAGACCACGGGGTGGGAGTAGAACCAGAAGAAGTGCTGGTACAGCACGGGATCGCCGCCCATGGCGGGGTCGAAGATGCCGATCTTCATGACGCGCTCGAAGATGAGCAGCAGCAGCGTGATGCCGATGACCGGGGTGGCCAGCACCTGGATGATGCTGGTGGCGTAGAGGGCCCAGATGAACAGGGGCATGTCGAACCAGCCCATGCCGGGGGCGCGGAGCTTGTGGACCGTCACGATGAAGTTCATGCCGGTCAGGATGGACGAGAAGCCCAGGATGAACGCGGCGAGGACCATGAGGACGACGCGCCAGTGGTCGGCGTCGGTCGTCAGCGAGTAAGGCGTGTAGAAGGTCCAGCCGGTGTCCACGCCGCCCATGAGGATGGAGGCGACGCCGAAGATCGAGCCGAAGACATAGATGTACCAGGAGAGCAGGTTGAGGCGGGGGAAGGCCACGTCCTTGGCCCCGATCATGATGGGCAGGAAGAAGTTGCCCAGCGAGGCGGGGATCGAGGGGACGATGAACATGAAGACCATGATCGCGCCGTGGAGGGTGAAGGCGCGGTTGTAGATCTCGTTGCTGGACATCTCGGTGGCGCCGAGGATGCTGCTGAGGATCTGGCCCGTGACGACGGTGCTGCCGTCGGCGAGGGTCTCGGTGCGGATCGGCATGAGCAGTTCGAGCCGGACCGCCAGGGCCGCGACGCCGCCGAGGAAGAACATGAACATCACGGCGAAGAGGTACATCACGCCGATCTTCTTGTGATCGACGGTGGTGGCCCATTGCCAGATGCGCGACCAGAAGCCGGGGGGTCCGTCCAGATAGGAGCCCTCGTGGTGGTCGTGGTGGGTGGAACCGGACAGTTCAGCGGTACTCATTGCTCACCTCCGTCGGTGGTGTCGGACGGTTCCGGTGCGTTGCCGTTGTCGTTGCCGTTTTCTCCGTTGCCGTTCGCGTCCGGCGCGGGGCCGCGGTCGGAGAGCGAGCGCATGAAGGCGAGGATGCCCTCGAACTGCTGCTCGTTGATCTGACCCTGGAAGGACGGCATGTTGGCGGGGTACCCGGCGACGATCTTGGCGTTGGGCACATAGACCGATTCACGCATGTAGTTGGCGTCGCGGATCAGGCTGGTGCCGTCGTTGAGAATGACCTCGTAGCCGTAGCTGTCCTTCCAGGTCGGGCCGGTGCCGGGCGAACCGTCGATGGAGTGGCAGGCGCTGCAGCGGGTGGCCCAGAGGCGCCGGCCGAGTTCGACTGGCTCGACATCGGCCATGAAGGACTCGAGCTTGGCCTCATAGACATTGCGGGGGACCACGCGCAGCGTGGCGGCCATGCGGGAGTGCTCCTCACCGCAGTACTCGGCGCAGAAGACCCACAAATCGCGGCCGGGGATCTGCCTCGGCTCGTCGCCGGAGGTGTCCGTGACGAACTCGTCGGCGCGGAGGCGTGGGGTGTGGAAGGTAAAGCCGGTGTACCGGTTGGGATAGACATCCATCTTGGTGCGGAAGGCGGGGATCCAGAACGCGTGGATGACATCCTGGGAGGACATGCGAAGCGAGACGGGGGTGTCCTCGGGGACATAGAAGATCGGGAAGTCCCAGTCGCCCTCGGACAGCGGCTGGGCCTCGGGGCTTTCGGCGCCGTTGGGGTACGTGATGTTCCAGCCCCACTTCCACGCGTCGACCTTGAGTTCGAGGGCCCCGCTGACGGGGGTGACCTTCTCCATGTAGCCCCAGAAGCCCAGCACGAAGATGACCAGCAGGCCCGAACTGGGCACGACGGTCCAGATGATCTCCAGCGGGGTGTTGTGGTGTGGGCTGACCGGCGCCGGCACGCCGGGGCGGCGACGATACTTGATGGTCCAGTAGATCATCAGGCCCATCAGCAGCACGAAGAAGAACATGGAGAACCAGAAGATCATCATGAAGAGCGCGTCGGTGAAGACGGCTGCGTTCGATGCGGGTTCGCTGCGGAAGATCAGTCGGGTCAACCAGTTCTGATTGCTGGACGCGAGTGTGAACATCATCAGGACACCTGCCCCGCGGGGGAGACGGGGGATCGCCCCGCCCGGGACGACCCGCGCTCGTCACCAGATTGCATGCCGGAACTCGAACGGGCCAGGACACGCTGGCGGACGCGTTCGCCGATGAACAGAACCACGATGATCACCGTCAGGATGACGACGGTGGCCGCCCCGGCCAGCCGCATGAGGGCCATGGCCTGGAGCGAATACGCCCCCGCGGTGGGGTCGTAGCGAAAACAGAAGTGCATGATCCGCTCGCCGATGCTGCGGGCGATGCGCCCGTTGGTGGCGTCGAGCAGAGAGAGCATGAGCTGGTCGGGCGGGTAGTCGTAGCCGTAGAGATATCGGGTGACCTTGCCCTCGGGGGAGAGGATGACCAGGCCGGCCGGGTGGGACCATTCGCCGTTGCGCAGGGGGGCGAACTGGAAACCCACGGCGTCGGTCAGCCGGCGGATGTCGACCTCGTCGCCGGTGTGGTACATCACGCCCTGCCCGACGCCGGGCTCGGAAGCGCGGTTGTAGTGGCGGAGGAAGCGGATCTTCTGGCCGCGGGCGTGGGTGGTGGTCTCGCGGTGGTCGAAGCTGACGACGAGCAGGCGGTAGTCCTTGCCGACGGTGTAGTCGAGGCGGTTGAGCGAGTCGAGCAGCTTGTCGAGCACGATGGTGCAAACGACCGGGCACTCGTAGTACACGAGGGCGAGGATCACCGGCTTGCGGTCGCCGAAGTACCTGGCCAGGCGGACGGCCTCACCGGTGTCGTCGATGAAGGTCGCGTCGAGCGGGATGTACGCGCCGAGCTGCTCCTCAAGCTCGACGCCCTGCAGCTCACGGACCTGGTCACGCTCGAGGATGAGCTGGGCGTGGGCGGGCGCGGTGATCGCGCCGAGCATCAACGACGCCATGATCAGCCCCGTCAGGGCCGACAGAAACGGGATGGGGCGGTCAGCCCTGGTCATCGCTTGTTTCGCGCTCCTGGGCACTGGGCCCGTTGCTGCGGTACTCCTGAACCACGCGGTCGATGGCGTTGGGCAGGGGGATGTGGACGGTGCCGGCGTCACGGTCGATCCAGCCGAAGCTGTCGAGGTGTCGCTGGGCCGCGAGACGGGCGTTGTAGGCCGGCGCCATCACCGTGGTGCCCTCCTGGCGTTCGGCCTTGTAGCGGGAGACGAAGGAGTTGAAGTAGGCGATCAGGACGAGGATCACAACGATGACGCCGACCACCATGATGATGAAGGTCATCCCGAGGGCCTTGGCGGAGGCGTAGGAGCCGTGCTCCTCCTGGGGCTTGCCTTCCTCCTTGGTGTGCTGATGCCACGCGTCGTGGGCTTGGCTGTCGCTCATGTTCCACCTCCGTCTTCGTGCCGCGGGTGAGTGCGGATGCCCGCGGGCGGCGTGTCTCGTTCGGTTTCAGGCCGGGGCGTCGGGCTCCGGTCAGACATAGTTCTTGTGGGCCATCGATTCGTGCAGCATGGGATCCTTGGTCGGCAGGAGCGGGCCGGACTCGACGCGCCGGATCATCAGCCATCCCCAGATCCCGAGAACGCCCAACGCGCCGGCCGCATCAAGCCAGATCCCGGACAGACCCGGCTCCTGGAGGCCCGCCTCCAGCACGGGCTGGGTCTGGACATAGACCATCGGACGAATGACCCAGACCATGTCCAGGACCGTCATGACGATCAGGAACAGGGCCATCGTGCCCAGGAGCACCGGGTTGCGCTTCACGGCCCGCCAGCCCACGATCAGGAACGGGATCAGGAAGTGGGCCACGCACAGGGTCACGAAGAGCCAGTGCCAGCCGTGGCTCTTGCGGTAGACGAACCAGGCGGTCTCCTCGGGGATGTTGGAGTACCAGATCAGGAAGTACTGGGAGAAGGCGATGTACGCCCAGAACACCGTGAAGGCGAAGACCAGCTTGCCCAGGTCGTGGAAGTGCTCCTCCGTGACCAGACCGGTCAGCTTCCCGCGCAGACGCAGGGCCGCCAGCGTGAGCACCACGACCGAGACGCCCGAGAGGGCGGAGGAAGCGAAGAAGTACACGCCCCACATGGTGGAGAAGAAGCGGAAGTCCAGGCTCATCAGGAAGTCGAAGGCCGCGAACGCGGTGGTCAGGGCGAAGAGCAGGATGCCCCAGCCGGCGGTGTAGCGGGCCTTGCGGCCGAGGGTGCGGTCGCCGGTCTCGTCCATGCGCCGGCTCAGCGAGATGAAACGCCAGCCGAGGAAGGACCAGACCGCGCCGTAGATCAGGAAGCGGACGATGAAGAAGCCCGTGTTGAGGTACGGGGCCTTCTTCTTGAGCAGGTAGTCGTCGCCGTGGCCCCCGACCCACTCGAGCAGCACGCCGCCGTTGACGACCTCGATCACGACGATCGGCACCAAGGCCAGCCAGCAGAAGGGCAAAAGGGCCGCCCCGTGCTCGAACACGCGCCGGCAGGTGATCACCCATCCCGCGTTGAGCGAGTGGAAGACCAGCAGGAAGAACAGGCATCCCAGGGACATGGACAGGGCGGTGAAGGCGCCGACCTCGTAGGCCGCCAGCGCGTGGCGGACATTCATCGAGAACCCGCCGATGACCGTCAGCAGGAGCCCGGCGATGCCCACGAACAGCAGGGGCAGACCAAACTTGCCCAGCACGCCCCGGGCGTGGATGTTGTCCTCGGTCATCCGCGGATCGGCCGCGATCTTGGTGAGCCGACGCTCCCAGACCTGATCCGGCAGGGCGGTCTCGACGGGGGCGGGGTGGTTGGCGGCGATCTGGCTCACTGGTTGCCTCCCCTCGAACCGAGCCGGTCCCGGTCGGCCGGGTCCAGCTCGCTGGCCGGCACGCCCTGCGAGGCCTGCAGCGTCCGGATATAGGCGACAATGGCCCACGCGTCGAGCTCATCCACGGCGTGGGCGTACCCCGGCATGCGGTAGGTGCCGTCGGGATTCTTCAGGCCGTGGCGGGTCACGTGGAACAGGTAGCCGTCGGTGCCCAGCTCGTCGCCACGGTCGCGGTAGGCGTCGGCGAGCAGGTTGGCCGGGGCGTAACTCCAGAGCTTGCCCACAGTGCCCGCGCCGTCGCCCTGGCCGCCGATGCCGGTGTACCCGTGACAGGCCGAGCAATAGATGTCGAACCGCTCGCGGCCGCGGATGATCAGCTCTCGGTTGACCTCCACCGGCATGTACGCGACATACCGGGGATCGTCCTGGCTCGACCCGGCGACCAGGCCGAAGGCGTAGGTCGGATCGGACCGCAGCAGCCGATCACGCTGGGCGCGGAAGTGGGCGGCCCACTCGGCGTTCTCGAGCAGTTCCGGGTCGTGCGATCCGGCCCCGAACGGAACGGTCCGCGGCACCGCGGGTCGGTCGGAGCGGCCGTCGGGGAAGAAGGCCGACTCGGACTGCGGCAGCAGCTTGGGCTGGTCGTCCATGTCGGGGAAGAACTGGCGCGGCGGCTTGTCCGTCCGGTCGCCCCGGCAGCCGGCGGTCAGGCCGACCCCGAGCGACAGCGCGAGCAGGCAGAGCCCGGTGCGGGCCGCGTGCGCCGTTGTGTTGGCATGGTGCTTGGTCATCTTCGGTTCCTCGCCCGGGGCCGGTGATCCCGGCCGGGCGTTTAGTCCTCGTCCTCGATGATCGTGATGTCTGTGCCGCCCGCCTTCTCGAACAGGGCGCGGATTTGGTCGGGATCGAAGTTCGGGTCCTCCGCTTCGATCGCGATCATGAACCGGTCGTTGCTGATCCGGTAGAAACGCTCGTGGCCGAACAGCGGGTGGTGGAACCGCGGCAGGCCGTTGAGCGCGAGCATGCCGAACAGACACGCGAACGCGGTGAACAGCACGCTCAGCTCGAACATGATGGGCATGAACGGCTCCCAGGCGCCATAGGGCTTGCCCTGCACGACCATGGGGTACAGGTACGCCGAGGTAATCCACTGCAGGAACGCGGCGAAGCTCAAGCCACCGACCGCCGCCCCCACCGCGAGCAGCGGGAGCTTGGTGGGCTTGACGCCCATCGCGTGCTCCATCCCGTGCACCGGGAAGGGCGAGTGGACATCCCACTTCTTGTACCCGGCGTCGCGGACCATCTCCGCGGCGTGGTACACCTTGGTGGTCTCGGAGAACTCCGCGACGATGCCGTAGACGCGCTTGCCTGACTCGCTGATGAAACGCGGGGGAGGCCTGCGCACCAGCATCGGGAAGTAGTCCGCCGCGGCCGCGGTGATGTTGCTCAGGGCTGACATGGCTTAATGCTCCTCATCGTGGTCATGGTCGTGGACATGCGCCTGGGGCATGACCAGCTTGACCTCGGCCATCGCGAACACAGGCAGGAACTTGAGGAAGAGCATGAAGAGGGTCAGGAAGATCCCGATCGAGCCGACGAAGGTGAGGATGTCGACCCAGGTCGGCCAGAACATGTGCCACTCGCCCGGCAGGAACGCACGGTGCAGCGAGGTCACGATGATCACGAACCGCTCGAACCACATGCCGATCGTGACCGCCAGGGCAACGATCCAGATCACGATCGGGTTCTGACGCAGGCGACGAACCCAGAACATCTGGGGGAAGACCACATTGCAGATGATCATGGTCCAATACGCCCACCAGTACGGGGCGATCATCGGGTTGACGCGGTTGTTGGCGAACGCCTCGTACTCGAAGCGGTTGCCGCCGTACCACGCGATGAAGAACTCCATCGCGTAGGCGAAACCGACCATCGTACCCGTCACCAGCAGGATCTTGGCCATGTTCTCCAGGTGACGCAGCGTCAAGAGGTCGGAGAAGTTCGGCAGGATCGCCCGGACCGGGATCAGCAGCAGCAACACCATCGCGAAACCACCGAAGACGGCGCCCGCGACGAAGTACGGCGGGAAGATCGTGGTGTGCCAGCCTGGCAGGATCGAGACCGCGAAGTCGAACGACACGATCGAGTGGACCGACAGCACCAGCGGGGTCGAGATGCCCGCCAGGATCAGGTACGCCTTCTCATACCGGTGCCAGTGGCGGCTGGAGAACCGCCAGCCCAGCGCCAGCAGCCCATAGGCCAGCACGCGGAAGGTGTCCGGACGCGGCAGGAACGGGACCACGATGTCCTTGCCCACCGGCATCGGGATGCCGAACGGCCGGGACAGCCCCTTCTGCAGCCGCAGGTACGCCCGGTCACGCAGCGTGGCCAGGTCGGGAATCATGCCCATGTACCAGAACAGCGCCGACACCGTCGCGTAGGTCGACACCGCGAACACGTCCCACAGCAGCGGGCTGCGGAAGTTCGGCCAGATGGCCTGCGAGTTGGGCACCGGGAAGAGCATCCAGGCGAACCACACGCGACCGACATGGATGCCCGGAAAAATACCCGCACAGGTCACGGCGAAGATGGTCATCGCCTCCGCGGACCGGTTCACCGCCGTACGCCAGTTCTGCTTGAGCAGGCAAAGGATCGCGGAGATCAGCGTGCCCGCGTGGCCAATGCCGATCCAGAACACGAAGTTGGTGATGTCCCAGGCCCAGTCGACCTGGTTGTTCAGGCCCCACACACCCACGCCGGTGATGATCAGATAGAGGATCATCCCGGTGCCCAGCGCCGCCACCATCGAGAAGATGGAGAAAAGGGCCAGCCAGGGCTTGGGCATCGGCGCCTCGGCGTAGCCGCAGACGATGTCGGTGATCTCGCCGAACGAGCGATCGCCGAGCACGAGCGGGGCGCGCTGGCCGGGGTCCTCGGTCAGCGTGCCGTCATCCCGGGTGCCCGGGATGAGCTTCTGCCGCCGGGGAGCCGGCTGCGCGCCGGGCTCGAGCCCGGTCAGCCGGGCCGCGATGGACTGGTCTGGTTCGAATGTGGTCATAAGTCTTTCCACCGTTCCGGGCGTGCGGCCCGGTCCTGTCCGTTGCTCACACGCCCGTGCCCAGGACGCGCAGACTCATCGTGTATCCCTGGTCGGCCAGACGCTTCTCGCTGTCGACGAACGCCGACGCTTCCGCGCCGTGATCGCCGCCCTTCTTGATCGGGTCGTACGCGTCGTAGACGCGGATCGCCTCGTTGGGGTTGCGGACCTTCATCATGTGCGTGGTCCGCGGGCGGGTGTTCAGATAGCCCAGCAGCATGTAGGTCCGGCCCGACTCGCGGTCCTTGCTGACCTGGCTGTGGGGGTCCAGGATGTCGCCGAAGCTGATGGCCCCGGTCGGGCAGGCCTGCTGGCACGCCGCCTGGAAGTAGCCGTCGGGGATGGGGCCCGTCTGGTCGGGGTCGGTCCACAGGCCCTTGACCTTGACCTCCTGGCGGGCCGCGTTGACCCGCTGGATGCAGTACGAGCACTTCTCCATCACACCGCGGGAGCGGACCGTGACATTGGGGTTGTACTGCATCTTCTGGATCTCGTCGAGCTTCTTGCGAAGGCGCGGCGGGATGAAGTTCTGGTTGAAGGTCCGGTCCTGGCCGATGGTCCCGTCGAACGCCCCGGCCACGCCCTGCGTGACATACTTGGGGTCCAGCCCGCCGCGGAACTTCGTCACCGCGTAGTCGAAGAAGTTGAACCGACGGACCTTGTAGGGGCAGTTGTTGGCGCAGTACCGCGTGCCGATGCAGCGGTTGTACGCCATGTTATTCGTGCCCTCGGGGCCGTGGATCGTCGCGTTGACCGGGCAGACCACCTCGCACGGCGCGTTCTCGCAATGGACGCAGGCGATCGGCTGCATCAGCATCTCGTCCGGCTCGTTGAGGTTCTCGCCGACGAAGTACCGGTCGACGCGGATCCAGGTCATCTCGCGGCCCTTGGCCACCTCGGACTTGCCGACGACGGGGATGTTGTTCTCCGCCTGGCACGCCACCGTGCACACCGCGCAGCCCGTGCAGGCGTTCATGTCGATCGACATGCCCCATTGAGGCCCGCGGGCGTATGCCGGGGGCTCCTTGCGCCCGAGCAACGCCCGGTTCGGGCGGAGATCTGTCTTGTCAGGGTCGGCGGGCGAACGGTTGAAGGGATTGTCGTACGCGCTGATGTTCGGCGGGGTGTGGTCCAGCTCGCCGATCATCTCCGCGGCGTTGAGGCGGGAGATATCCGTCCCGTAGATGCGGTCGGGTAGGTTGAACGGGCGGCTGCCGTGCTTGTCCCACCACTTCTTGTCCATCGCGCGAACGATCGTGTCGCGCTGCTCCTTCGCGGTGCCCTCGCTCCGCGGGGCGAGCGACCAGTGGTTCTGGGTCGAGGCGATCGTGTAGGTGCTGCCGGTCCGCTCCAGCCGGGCGCCCATCGCCGTCATGTCCGCGGGCTTAATGTCGTAGGTGTTGAACCCGGCTCCGTCGCCGACCAGACCGCACACCGTGCGGCCGTACCCGAGCTTGATCCCGATCACATGGTCCGCCATGCCGGGCAGGATCCAGACGGGCACATCGATGGACCGGCCGCCCAGCGAGAGCGTCGCCATGCGCGCCTGCGGCATCTGCTGCTTGATGTACGGGTTGAACTCGTCAAGCCGCGTGTGCTCGGGCAGCAGGCCCATCCCCCGGGCCGTGTGGGGGCTCAGGTAGATCGGGTTGTCCCAGACCACCGTCGAGGCGATTTCCGGAAGCTCCTGCAGCCACGCGTTGTTCGCGCTGCGCCCGTCGTTGAAGCGGACGGTGTAGAACTCGACCTCCATCGCCTCGTTGCCGGGGGCCGGCGTCGGACGAAGTTCACCGAAGGCCCGCACAACCTCCGCCTGGCGCAGACGCCCCTGCGCCGGACGCGCCGTCGAGCCGGACATCAGCCCGTCGTGCAACGCGCGACGCCAGCCCGACTTGAAACGCTCGGAATCGACATCCACACCGTCGCGACGCGCCCAGGTCCGCGTGACCAGGGCGTAGCCGTCGGGGTTGGCCGCGCCGTTCCGGCTCAGTAGCTGCGCGAGCAGCTCGATCTGCGACATCGCCGGCTCGAAGAGCGGCGCGATCATCGGCTGGACCACGGAGAGCGTGCCGTCGGTGGAAACGACATCGCCCCACGCCTCGAGCGTGTGCGCGCCGTTGAGCGACCAGGTCGATGCGGACGCCGTCTCCGACTGCCCGACCGACAGCGTGATCCGCATCGGCACGCGGGCGAACGCATCGGCGAATCCCAATGAACCCGGCGCGTCGTAGACGGGGTTGGCGCCCAGCACCACGACCGTGCCGACCCGACCGGCGTTCATCTCGCCGACCAGACCGGTCAGGCCCGCCACCGGATCGGACGCGGACTCCTCGTCCATCGGGAACAGCTCAACAATCTCATCCATCGCGCCCAGGTGGGCGTTGATGGCCATGGCCATGGCGAACGCCGCGCCGGGCAGGCTCTCGTCGGGCACCAGCACGCTGCGGCCGCGGTTGGAGCGCAGGTCCTCCGCGATCGCGCGGATGTGCTCGGCCTCGATGCCCGGAACGGGCCCGGCCTGCACATCCATGCCGAGTTCCCGCGCGATCGCCGCGATGAGCAGCGGCATCCGGCCCGGGCTGAGCCGGAACCGGTGATCGGCCATCGAGCCGGTGCCCGTGGGCATCGACTCGAACATATACAGGCGGCTCATCTCATCGTTGGCGTGCCGGACCTTGCGGGTGCTCGCGAAGGTGCGGGCGTGGTAGAGCTGGTCCGGGCCTTCGCCGGTGAAGTCGCTGTTGATGCTCAGAACCCGGGCGGCCCGGTCGAAGCGGTAGCGGACACGGTGCGGCGCGCCGAAGGCCAGCCGCGTGCCCTCGACCCCCCCACGCTTCTCGGCGGGGTTCCACGCGATCCACCTGGCGCGGGGCCAGCGGGCCAGGATCTCGTCACGCATCCGGTCGCGCGTCGGCGAGGTCTGCTTGTCGGCGATGAAGGCCAGGCGCTCACCCCGGTCGGCGTCCATCGCGTCGAAATGGTCGCGCGCCCAGTACTTGAAGTCATCCCAGGTCGCCGCCAGCTTGCCCCGGGTCGGGTTGTCGAACACCGGGAACTTCAGGCGGTCGGGGTCGTAGAGGTCCAGCACGCAAGCCTGCGCGAACGCCGACGACTTGCCGCGGTTGTTGGGATGCTGGGGGTTGCCCTCGATCTTCGTCGGGCGGCCCATGTGGGTCTCGGCCAGCAGGCCCTCGGCCCCGCCGCCGGGCAGCGCGAGCGCGGTGGCGTAGTACATCGCCTTGCCGGGGATCTTCTCCTCCGGTACATCGCGCGAGTAGGTCAGGATCTTGCGGTCCGGACGACGGCACGCCGGCAGCGTCGCCGCCCCGGCCAGCGCCAGCGAGGCGCCCATCACCTTCATGAACGATCGCCGGCTCGACTCCTCAAGCAGGCTCGCCCCGCCGGGGAACTCGCGCTCCACGAAATCCTTGAACGACGGATCGCCGGAGAACTCCTCGGCCGAACGCCACACCGGGCGCCCGCTCAGCTTCGCCAGCTCGGCGGGGCTTTCCGGGATCTCGATCTTGCCCTTCGTCGAGGGGCACTGGTCGATGCTGCTCATGGTCTCGTCTCGTCATCGGGGCGGGAGGCCCCGGGGGTCTTCGTTTCGCTCGACACGCCGAGGGCGGGGTCAGTAGTGGCAGGCCGCGCAGTGCTCCGGGGGGTTGCGCAGCAGCGAGTCGACGAGCTGCGAGGCCGTCAGCCCCGCGTGCGCCCGCTCCGTCACCGACTTGTCGAACCAGTGGTGCTCGACCCAGTACAGGTCCGTCACCCGATCACGAGGCACCAGGTGCTCCACCGGGTTGCGGTGGCAGTCCAGACACCAGCCCATGCTCAGCGGCTCGACCTGCGACACCACCGGCATGCCCGCGATCTGCCCGTGGCACGAATAGCAACTCACGCCCGCGTTCACATGCACATGATGCGGGAAGTGCGCGTAGTCCGGGAGCACATGCACCTTCCGCCACTCGATCGGCCGGTCGGCCGCGTACGCCTCCCGGATGAACGCCACCTTCTCGGCCGACGCGCTGGCCTGGGGCCCGAGCATGCCCTCCTGGTGGCAGCCCATGCAGGTCGACACCGTCGGCACATTGGCGTGCCAGGACTTCTCCACATGCGTGTGGCAGTACCGGCAGTCCATGCCCAGCTTGCCCGCGTGGATCTGGTGGTTGAACCCCGAGCCCGGCTGGGTCGGCATGTACCCGACCTCCCAGAACTTCGGCGTCGCGTAATACCAGAACCCGGCGATGATCAGGATCACGCCGCCGTTGACCACCGCAAACGCGATCGTCGGGACGGCGTTCAACCACTTCGGAAAAATCGGCTTCACGACCAGTTGCCTCCGAATGGACCGTCGGCCGCGGGACTCCCAGAAACCTCGCCCGCGACCCGAAGAGGTGTGAGCGTAGCCCAACTTCACGCATCTGTGTTGTACGGCCCCACCGAAATTTCTTCCGTTCTCGCCTACACTGAGCCGTTCCTTGCACGGTTTAACCGGAATTGAGAATGGGTCTCAATCGCAATGCGACCCCTCACCACGGAGCCGAACCATGACAGCCCGCCAGACCCCCACCGCCCAGGCCGCCATCACCATCGGCTTCGCCGGCGCCATCGCCTCCTGGGTCCTCGCCTGGGTCCTCCACCTGCCGGGCATCGACGCGTCCTATGCGGTCACACTCCCGGTCGTCCTACTCGCCCTGGCGGGCATCTACCTCCTGATGCTCCGCGCCCACCCCACCGAAGGCCGGATGAAAACGGCCCTGCTCGCCGGGCTGGTCACCGGGCTGGTCAACCTGCTCATTGTCGGGTCCATCGCGGTCGAGCAGCCCGAGACCACCGACGCCCTCGCCGAATACGCCAACCGCTTCCGCCGGGAAGCCGTGTTCATCATCCCCGGCAGCATCCTCTTCTGTGTCATCGCCGGCGCGGTCGCCGGGGCGCTGGCCCGCGGAGGCCCCGGCCACCTCATCACCAGATCAGGGTGGCTCGCCCGCTTCGGCCTGGTCACCGTCATCATCTACCTGCCCCTGATCACCGTTGGCGGGGCGGTCACCAGCACCGAGTCCGGCCTGGCCGTGCCGGACGCCGTGACCACATACGGCGCCATTTCGGTGTTGTACCCATTCGAGCTGATGTCCGAACCTCGGATCTTCCTTGAGCACTCCCACCGGCTGTTCGGGACGCTGGCCGGGCTGACGACCATCGTGCTGATGATCTGTGTGTTCATCGCCGAGCCCCGCCGCCTGCCCCGGTTCCTGGTCGTGGCCCTGTTCCTGTCGGTCTGTTTCCAGGGCTGGATGGGCATCAAGCGGGTTTCGGAGCTGAGCACGGGGATCGCCATCCTCCACGGCGTGTTCGGCCAGATCGTGCTCGCCCTGGCCGGCGTCCTGGCCGCCTCGCTGACCGAATCCTGGAAATCCCTGGCCCAGGATCTGGAGCGCGATGCCATCGCCCGCAAAGCCCGGATCCTGGCCGCCCTGATGTGCGGGGCGTTGTTCCTTCAGTTGGCCATGGGCGCCGCCGCCCGACACCTAGACCGGATGGACCCCCCGAGCGTCGGGGCGAGCCACGCCCGGCTGACGCACGCGGCCTTCGCCTTCGTGGTCATGTTCCTGATCATCCTGGCCGGCTCGTTCGCGATCCGGGCCGGGAAAGCCGGGGCCGGATTCCGACCCATCCGGAACCTGGGTATTTCACTCCATGGCATCGTGACCCTCCAGTTCCTGCTGGGCTGGGCGACGCTGGGCCTGATCATGACCCGGTCCGAGACGCCCAGGGTTCCCACCGCCGACCAGCTCGCGGAGGCGCCCCCGATCCGGACCGTCGAAGCTCTGGTCACCACCAGCCACCAGGCCCTCGGCGCGATCCTGATGCTCGCGGCGGTGGTTGCGACGGCATGGCTGTTCCGGATGGCCCGGGGAATCAGGTCGGGGGCGAGTTCCCCCGCCTGAATAGGCGGTCTTCGGCAATAGCCCAAGCGACCGCGGCGTTGGACCGATGAGCCCGGGGAGCCCGCCATGACGACCACGGCCCAGTCCGCCCGCAATCCGCTTGTCCGCCTGCCCGCCGAGGAGTTCGGCCACCGAGAGGCCCGCCACCTGCTCCTGCGGGCGGGGTTTGGCGGAACGGACCAGCAGATCGAGACCATGCTCGAGTGGGGCCTTGACCGCGCGGTCGACCATCTGGTCGACTACGAATCGATTCCGACCGAGCCGGACGCCCGGGACCTGTTCGACCACAACATCATGCGTCCGCTCAGCCGCCAGGAGCGGGCGCAGCTCCAAGCCGCACGCCAGCGCGGGGACGAGGACACGCTGGCCCGCTTCCGGCGCCAGCGTCAGCAGTCCCAGCGCGACGACCGCAGGCAGATGGCCGACATCCGGCGCTGGTGGCTGTCGCGGATGATCTCGACGCCGCGTCCGCTGGAAGAGAAGCTGACCCTGCTGTGGCACGGGCACTTCACCACGAGCTACCGCACGGTGGAGGACTCGTACCACCTGTTCATGCAAAACCGGCTGTTCCGGGGCAACGCCAAGAGCTTCCCGCACCTGCTCCGGGGCATCATCCGCGACCCGGCGATGCTCCGGTACCTCAACAACGACCAGAACCGGCGCGCCAATCCCAACGAGAACCTCGCCCGCGAGCTGCTCGAGCTGTTCACCCTCGGAGAGGGCAACTACTCCGAGCGCGATATCCGCGAAGGGGCCCGCGCCCTGACCGGGTACACCTTCGAGGACGACGCCTTCGTCTTCAACCACAACCAGCACGACAAGAGCACCAAGGCGATCTTCCGTCGCATGGCGAACTTTGACGGAGACGGGTTCATCACCGCGATCCTCGGCCAGAACGCCTGCGCCCCCTTCGTCGCGAACCGGCTGTACCGGTTTTTAGTCGCCGACGGACCGGCCCACCCGCGCGAGCTGACGGGCGACCGGCTCGCCCTCGTCCGCGCGATGTCCGAGCGGGTCCGCAGAGACCGCTATGAGCTGTCCGGCACGCTCAAGGCGGTCTTTCTTTCGCGGTACTTCTACTCCGACGCGGTGGTCGGCCGGAAGATCAAGTCCCCCGCCGAACTGGTCGTGGGCGCGGTCCGGACGCTGGGCGTGCCCGCGCGGGACATCAACGCCCTGCTCGCATCGATGGACCGGATGGGCCAGAATCTGTTCTACCCGCCCTCGGTCAAGGGCTGGGACGGCGGCCGGGCCTGGATCAACACGGCCACACTCTTCGCCCGCCAGAACACGCTGACCTACCTGATCACCGGGCGGCAGCCGACGGGTCGCGACCGGCGCGCCGACGACGACTACGACCCCCGAACGGTCCTCGCCCTCGCGTCCAAGCCGGGCGAACATCCGCGCCCGGAAGAGATCGCGGCTGCGATGCTGCGCCTGGCGCTCGGACAAACCGACCAGGACAAAGCCCGGATCATCGCTGACTCGCTGTCCAGACTGCCCAACCCCGCCGATCGCGCCGCGCTGGCCGGGGCGATGGCCCTGATCACCGCCCTGCCCGAGTACCAGCTCTGCTGAACGCCAAGGGAGCACCCGCGATGAGCCTGCACAACAATCCCGGCGACGCGAAGGCCTACACCCGGCGCGATTTCCTCCAAACCGGAGCGCTCTTCGCCTCGGCGGCGCTGACCGTGCCCGCGTTCCTCCAGACCGCCGCGTACGCGCTGCCGCGCCCGGACCTTGGCCTGTCCTCCATCCCGGGCGTGAACGAGGATCGGGTGCTGGTGGTCGTGCAGCTCTCCGGCGGCAACGACGGGCTGAACACCGTCGTGCCCTTCCGCGACGACGCCTACCGGCGCGCCCGGCCGACCATCGCGATCGGCCCCGATCAGGTCCGTGAACTCAGCCGCAACGGCGCGGGCAACGCCCATGACATCGGCCTGCACCCCGCCCTGGATCGCGTCCGCGACCTCTACGACCGCGGCCTGTGCTCCGTCATCCAGAATGTGGGCTATCCCAACCCCAACCGCTCCCACTTCGCCAGCATGGACATCTGGCACACCGCCGACACCAAAGGCACCGGCGACGGCTGGATCGGGCGGTACATCGACTCCCAGTGCTGCGGCTACGGCAAGGGCGAGTCCGGCACGCCGGAGGGAAAACCGGCCCGGGTCGAGCCGCCGATCGCGCTGGGTCGCAACCTGCCGCTCGCGTTGCAGGGCCGGAACATCCTGCCCGTCGGGCTCGAATCGCCCGATGCGTACCGCTGGACCGGCGATGCGAACCAGAACATCTCGGATGTCTACGAACGCCTGCTCCAGGCGACGCACCACCCCGACGACGACGAGGCCCCCGCCGCGTTCCTCGTGCGCACCGCGCTCGACGCCCGCGTTTCCAGCGACACGATCCGCCGGGCCGTCGCCACGCCGTCGCTGGCGACCTACCCGCGGACGGAGTTCGCCAACCAGCTCAGCATGGTCGGCTCGATGATCCGGGCGGGGCTCAAGACCCGGGTTTACTATGTCTCGCTCGGCGGCTTCGACACCCACGCCGGCCAGGGCGGGGCCCAGGGCCAGCACGCCCGCCAACTCACCCAGCTCGCCGAGGCGATGCACGCCTTCTACGCCGACCTGACCGCCCAGGGCAACGCCGACCGGGTGCTCTCCGTCTGCTTCTCCGAGTTCGGCCGGCGTGTCGGCCAGAACGCCTCGGGCGGCACGGACCATGGCACCGCCGCGCCGATGTTCCTCTTCGGCCCCATGGTCCGCGCCGGCATCCACGGGAACAACCCGAACCTTCGCGACCTCGATGCGGGTGACCTCAAGTTCCAGATCGACTTCCGGCAGGTCTACGCGGAGATCCTCGATCGCTGGCTGTCGACCGAGAGCAACGCGGTGCTCGGCAACCGCTACCGGCACCTCGGCGTGCTGGCCCGCGCTTAACCCGGCGGCTCGAGCCGAACCATGATCGGCTCGGAGGGCAGTGTTCCCTCCGCAGGCACCGGTGCGATCGGGCGCGGCAGCACCACTTGGCCGCCGTCGTCAACGACCTCACGCCGCCCGTCACGGATCCGCTGCTGCATGCCCCGGCCCGAGACATAGAGCATCGACTCCTCGCCCGGCCGGTTGTCGCGGAGCACCGCGGACCACACCCCGTCACCCCCCGTCCCGCGGCGAAGCACGACCGCCCGCAGCAGCCCGGTGTCCGCATCGATCCAGCCGACCGACACCGGCCGGGAATCCGGCGCGGCCACCACGATCTCGGTGCCGCCGGGCCACCAGAAGGGATCGACCGCCAAGCCCTGGCGCCGGGCCGCGTTGGCCCGCTGGACATCGTTCGGATTCCGCCCCGCCAGCCACTCCCCCAGCGCGTTGGCCCCGCCGGTGTCGCTGGCCCCCGGCCCCCGCGCGGCCTCGTCCATCAGCGGCGGACGCGACATGGTCACGAAGATCCACGCCACCAGACCCCCGAACACGAGGATCGGCAGGACAAGCCAGAGCGTCAACGCCAGGTTCTTGCGCACGGGGAACCCTAGGTGCCCGGCGGAACGATCACTTCGCGGCGGCGTACCGCTTGGCGACCGCTTCCCAATCGACCACATTCCAGAAGGCCGAGATGTAGTCCGGACGCTTGTTCTGGTACTTGAGGTAGTACGCGTGCTCCCAGACATCCAGGCCGAGGACGGGCGTGCCCTGGCCCCCACCGAACGCGGCCGGCATCAGGGGGTTGTCCTGATTGGCGGTGGAGGTGACCTCCAGCTTGCCGCCCTTGACGACCAGCCAGGCCCAGCCGGACCCGAAGCGGGTGGCCCCGGCCTGGGCGAAGGCCTCCTTGAACTTGTCGAAGGAGCCGAAGGCATCGTCGATGGCCTTGGCCAGCTCGCCGGAGGGCTTGCCGCCCTTGTTCGGTCCCATCACGGCCCAGAACAGGCTGTGGTTGGCGTGGCCGCCGGCGTTGTTCCGGACCGGGCCTTGCTTGTCAGCGGGGAGCTTGTCGAGGTTGGAAATGACCTCTTCGACCGGCTTGTCGGCCCATTCCGTGCCCTTCAGGGCGTCGTTCGCTTTATCCACATAGGCCTGGTGATGCTTGCCGTGGTGAATCTCCATGGTCTGGGCATCGATGTGGGGCTCGAGGGCGTCCTTGGGGTAGGGCAGCGTGGGGAGTGAGAAGGGCATGTCTGGATCTCCTGTTGATGAATCGCCGGAAAGGGCGGGTAGAACACTTTCAAAACCCGAACAAATAAGGAATCTGCCTCAGATTTTTGCGAACATGGGCAAAGCGTTTGCCGCAGGCGGGCTGTTCGGGTACGATAGGGGTTCGCATCCGGGCGGAACCACGGCGCGAATCAGTCAAGCCGTGCGGCTCGAACTGCGGACGGTAGGCCCTGCTTTATCGGGCGTCAACCGGACTGGTCCGAGGCCAAGGATCGGCCTCGAAACACGATCATGGATGGACCGACAGCCCCTCATGGGAGTTCGCCCCGGTCTGTTCTCCCGAGTTTGCCAATGTGCGGTCTCGGGATACAAAAAGACGGTCTCGGAGTGGAAACTTCACGCCCGCAGTCGTCGTAAAACATTCGTACCCCTCCGTCTGATCGGTGGTTCTTGTCAGATAAGCCACGCCGGCAGCGGTCAGTGGCCGGGATCAGAGCGGCCGTCATCAAGTTGGCACGGAGTTGACCCCCGGCGATGGATGCCGGGGATTTGAGACGGAGCAGGAGGAGGACCGAGCGGTTCGTGGTGGGTGTCCCGGCGTCGGGGCAACGAATCGATCGGCTGGGGAAAAGGCGGCCTCTCGATCCCAATGGGTTCGAAAAGCGGCCGACCTGAAACCCGGCGACCCGCGAGGATGTTCACGGGCACGCCATTGAAAGCAGTCACGGGTGGATCAGTTCCGCCCCCATCGCCGCCGCAGGAACGCGGCGGAGGAGTCAGAACGCATGACGCAGGCAAGGCAAAGCCCCAGCCCGCTTGAACAGATGAGGCGGCGCCAGCGTGTTGGCATCTCGCGGACTTCCACCCGTGAGGGCAAAACCAACCGCAGGCTGTCTCATGAAGACGAGCGGCTGCTCAACCAGATCCTCGCCAAGGAGCAGGATTACATCGATTCCCCCGTCTTCTACGAGGAGGACGCGGAGCAGCGCATCTACGAGGAGGCCCCGGACATCGCCAAGCCGGACACCACCTGGTACCACCCGGTGATGGACGACATCTCGGCGACCAGCCGGACCCGCACCGTCAAGAGCGCCCAGCAGGTCATCCTGACGGGCGCCGAGGAGCGCGTGCTCTTCCACCAGTTCAACTACGCCCGCCACCGGGTCTGGAAGCTCCAGCAGGCCGTCTGGGCCCAGGCGGACAAGAAGCCGACCGCCGAGCAGGCCGACCAGCTCCTGGGCTGGTACCGCCGGGCCGAGCGGATCCGCGAGCAGATCGCCGAGACCAACCTCGCGCTGGTGCTGGCCATGGCCAAACGCACCCGCATGAGCGAGGTGGACTTCGCCGACCTCGTCAGCGAGGGCAACATGGCCCTGCTCCGGGCGGTCGACAAGTTCGACGCCGGCCGCGGCTTCAAGTTCTCGACCTACGCCTGCCGCGCGATCCTCAAGGCCTTCTCCCGTCAGGGGATGAAGCTCTCCAAGTATCGCCAGCGGTTCCCGACCGATTTCGACCCCAAACTCGAGAAGTCCAACTACCTCGAGACCAAGCGGGCCGACTTCGAGCGGGATGCCGCCGACGAGGTCCGCGAGATCGTCATCTCCAACCGGGCCGACCTGACCGATGTCGAGCGGACCGTGATCGAGCACCGCTTCGGCCTCGAGACCGGCGGCCTTGAGAAGCCCATGACCCTCGAGCAGGTCGGGCAGATCATCGGCGTGACCAAGGAACGGGTCCGCCAGATCCAGAACAAGGCCATGGAGAAGATCCGCGTCGAACTGGAGGCCAACTTCCTCGGCACCCAGGTCGAAGAGGACGAGGCCGAGCCCGTCGCGGCCGGCTGATCCCAACCCCGCAACCCCGAAGGCCCGGACCCGTCCGGGCCTTCTTTCCTTTTGTCCATCCGTTCTTGGGATGCCGTTCGGGCGGTGTCCGCGTTCGCGGGAACCGCAAGCCCCCCAGGATCGAATCTACCATGCCCGGCGGTTCCGTCGCGCGTACCCTTCACTTCTAATCCGGGCCGGCCGAACACGCCCTCACACGACCCGCCCGGCGGAGCCGAGAGGATCACCACCCCATGAGTCTGACCGAGACCCCAGAAACCGTCAATCCCACCGGGCATGTCACCGACATCTCGGTCATCAAGAAGAAAAACGACCCCCACGCCACACGGTGGGGCGACTTCCTCAAGGCCACCATCAAGTTCAACGGTTCGGACCTGATCATGAAGTCCGGCCAGAAACCCAAGATCCGTCTGCGCGGCTCCCTCAAGGCCCTCGATGTCGAACCCGTGTCCGCCGAGGAGTTCTACGACATCGCCCAGAACATCCTCACGTCACAGCAGATCGAGGACCTCAAGCACTTCGGCTCGGTCGACTTCGCCTACGACTACGACAAGGACCACCGCTTCCGCGTCAACCTCTTCATGGCCCGCGGCACCATCTCCGTCGCGGCCCGCAACATCACCAGTGAGATCCTCCCCTTCGAGGGCCTCCACCTCCCACCCATCATGGCCGAGATCGCGATGCAGCCGCAGGGCATCGTCCTGCTCTGCGGCGTGACCGGCTCGGGCAAGTCGACCACCATCGCGTCGATGCTCGACTACATCAACGCCCGAAAGAACATTCACATCCTCACCCTCGAGGACCCCATCGAGTACATCTTCGAGGACAAGAAGGCCGTCATCAACCAGCGCGAGATCGGCCTGGACTGCCTGGACTTCAAGACCGGCCTGCGGGCCCTGGTCCGCGAGAACCCGGATGTCGTCCTGGTCGGCGAGATGCGCGACCAGGAGACCTTCGAGGCCGCCCTGCACGCCGCCGAGACCGGCCACCTGGTCTACGGCACCATCCACGCCTCCAGCACGACGCAGACCTTCAGCCGCATCTACGGCCTGTTCCCGCAGGAGGAGATCGACCAGGTCCGCAAGATCCTGGCGTTCCAGATGCGGGCATTCGTCTATCAGAAGCTGCTGCCCACGCTGCACGAGAACATCTTCCGCATCCCCGCGGTGGAGATCCTGATCAACAACGGCGTGGTGCGCAAGTACATCCTCGACGAACGCGAGGGCGACCTCCGCGATGTGCTCAACTCGATCGAGGCCCGCCAGGTCGGCATGGTCGACTTCAACGACTCGCTCGTTCAGCTCGTCGAGAAGGAGTACATCCACACCCGCGTCGCGTTGGAGGCCTCCCCCAATGTCGACGACTTGCAGATGAAGCTCAAGAAGTTCAAGTGATCCCACGGGCGCGACCCCGAAACGCGGGCGTGTCCCGCCCCGCGCCCCGCCAGGAAGGACCGCAACGGTGCTCGAATCGCTGACCATCGCACAGGGCTCTGCCACCCTCGCGTCCGGCTTCATGCTGGTGTCCGTCTGGAAACCGATCCTGCTCTTCGCCCCGTTCGTGGCATGGGCCTGGTTCGTCTCTTCCGTGCTGGACAAGCACGCGCAACGCTTCTTCCTCGGCCAGGAGAAGTGGGCCCTGATCCACATGCTCTTCGGCCTGGCCGCGCTGGCCGCGATCATCTTCGTGCCCATCGGCGGCTTCGCCGGGTTCGGGGCCACGCTGCTGATCGTGATCGCCCTGCTCGCCGGCGACATCGGCCTGTTCGTCGCCATCACCAACCGCGACGAGCGGGTCCCCGAGGGCGCCCGCCTGACGCTGGACTTCGAGGGCATGAAGGCCGCACGCGATGAGAAGGCCAAGGTCAAGCAGCTCGGCACCTCCGAACTGATCATCGTCGGCGCGAAGAAGATGAAGGTGCCCCCGCCACCGAAGGAATCGCCCGAGTTCGCCGTCCGCATCGCCGCCGAGCAGATCATCGACAAGGCCTTCGGCATGCACGCCTCGCAGGTGGACATCCTCCCCGCCAACGAGAGCACCTACGCCGCCTCCTACCTCGTCGACGGCGTCCGCCAGCCGGGCGACCCGGTCGCGCGCAACGACGCCGTGCAGATCATCGATTTCTGGAAGTCCTGCGCCGGGCTGGATGTCCAGGACCGCCGGCGCAAGCTCCAGGGTGAGGTCTCCATCTCGGGCGAGGGCATGAGTTCCACCACCGTCAGCCTGATCACCAGCGGGTCCGGATCCGGCATGCGCCTTTCCATGATCTTCAACCCGGCCGAGGCCGTCCGGCGCAAGCCCGCGGACCTGGGCATGCTCGACAAGCAGTTCGAGCTGGTCCAATCGTGGGCGGGCGAACCCGGCGGCGTGGTGCTGCTCGCCGGCCCGTCCGACGCCGGACGCACCACGACCTTCTACACCGTGCTCAAGCTCCACGACGCCTACACCGCGAACATCTCGACCATCGAGCTGGACATCGAGGACGCGATCGAGGGCATCAAGCAGATCCGCTTCGACCCCAGTGCTGACGGGCCGGACTTCGCCACCACCGTCCGCTCCAACCTCCGTCGCGACCCCGATGTGCTCGGCATCGCCGAACTGCCCGACACCGAGACCGCGGCCAACATCGCCCGCGCCGACCTGGAACGCAGCCGCGTCTACCTGTCGCTCAAGGCCAACTCGGCGCTGGAGGCCGTGCAGCTTTACGCCAAGGCCGTCGGCGACCCCAAGCTGGCCGCCGACGGCCTCAAGGGCGTCATCGCCCACCGGCTGGTCCGCGCCCTGTGCAGCAACTGCAAGGTCGCCTACAGCCCGACCCCCGACATGCTCAAGAAACTCGGCCTGCCGCCCGACAAGGTCCCCCAGCTGTTCAAGAAGGGCGGGCAGGTTCTGGTCCGCAACAAGCCCGAGGTCTGCCCGGTCTGCAACGGCGTGGGCTACATGGGCCAGACCGGCGTCTTCGGGGTCTTCCCCATCGAGGACGAGGAGAAGGCCCTCATCGCCGAACAGAACTGGTCCGGCCTGCGTAGCGCCATGCGTAAGCGGCAGTTGCCCACCGTCCAGCAGTCCGCGCTCCGCAAGGCCGTGGAGGGCATGACCAGCATCGAGGAGGTCACCCGCGTGACCGCCGAACCCAAGAAGCCGGCCCCCTCCAAGTCCAAGTCCGCGGAACCGGCCGCCTGAACCCGCCCGCATCCAGCCCCGACCCCGGGGCCCGTGAGAAACGATCATGATCTTCAACCTCATCGTCGTCGGACTGGTGCTCGGGCTCGCCTACGCGTGGATGGTCCGCGGCTTCTTCAACGCGTTCATCCATCTTGTCTGCGTGCTCGTCGCGGGCGCGATCGCCTTCGCCCTCTGGGAGCCCCTCTCGCTGCTGATCCTGCGGCTCAGCCCAGAACGCGGCTTCTTCGAGTTCATCGAGAGCGCGGCGTGGGGCGTGGGTCTGCTCCTGCCCTTCATCGTGGTCCTGCTCCTGACCCGCCTGGCCACCGACAAGATCATCAAGGCCAACATCCGCAACTCGACACCGGCCGATTACGCCGGCGGCGCGGTCTGCGGCCTGGCGGTCGGCGTGCTCACCACCGGCGTGTTCGTCATCGGCATCCAGAGCCTCCGCCTGCCCACCAACTTCTTCGGCTACCAGCCGGTCTGGTACTCCGAGGACCGCGCTTCCGGCGCCGGCAGCCTGGAGTACACCAGCCGGCTGTGGATCCCCGCCGACCGCATCGTCGCGGGCGTCTACCGCAACCTCTCCGAGGGATCGATGTCCGCAGAGGACTCCCTGGCCAAGTGGTACCCGGACCTCGAGATCGCAGGCTTCGCCGCACGGATCTCCCCCGGCGACGGTGCGGGCCGCAACATCATCAAGCCCGGCGAGTTCCGCGTCACCAAGACCTACACCATCGGATCGCCCGAACGACCCCTCGAGGCCAACGACCTGCTCGCCTTCGAGGGCTCCGCAACGCCCCAGCGCTACATCGATGTCCGCGGCGAACGCCCCGGGCGCGGCTACCTCATGGGCGTGGTCATCGAGTTCGGCCCCGAGGCCAAGGAACGCGGCAGCCGCGGCGGCCAGCTCATCGTCTCCAACGGCCAGGTCCACATGATCGTCCGCAACGCCGGCACCGGCGAGTCCCGCACCGTCTTCCCCATCGCCGCCATCTCCGAGGGCGCCGACGCCGACGGACGCATCGGACGCTGGAAGTTCGACGCCAACGATGTCTTCATCAGTTCCGTCGGCGGCCAGTCCCAGTCCACCATCGGCTTCGAGTTCCTGATTCCCGACGGCTTCGAGCCCATCGGCCTGAGCGTCCGGCAGGCACGCAAGCTGATGAGCGAAGCCCCGGACCCGGTTGCCATCGAGTCCACCGCCCAACGCGACCTCCAGGTCGCCGGCGGCCAGATCCTCCGCGCCGGGGACCGCGTCCGACGAGCCTTCGACGAAAGCCAGGCCGCGGTCATCAGCACCGCCGCCCAGACCACCGGGCTGACCCCCGACAGCGGCATCCGTCTGGGCGCCTCGCTCGGCGAGATGATGGCTTCCCAGACCGCCCGCTCGCGCCTGACCCTGACCGACAACAACGAGATCGCCGACGGCCAGTCCCGTTTCTCCATCCAGGAGATCGGTCGCTCCAACGTGCCCATGGGCCGCACCATGCGGGTTGACTCGTTCGCCCTGGGGCGCAACCAGACACTCGTCCAGATCGAGGTCTCGGCCAACCGCCCGGCCAGCTTCCTGTCCGAAGCCGGTCGCCTCGCCCCGACCAACCGGCCCATCATCCTGGTCGACGCGAACGGGAACGAGTACCAGGCCATCGGCTTTACCTACAAGGACCGCGAACTCTTCGAGGTCCGCTACACCCCGGGCAGCACCCTGGGCGGCATCGCCGACACCCCGCCGATCAGCACCGCCCGCGACGACCAGACGCTGTGGATCCTCTTCATCGTGACCTCCGGCGTGGACATCGAGAAGATGGCCGTCGGGGACATCGTTCTGGCCCGCTTCGAGCCCGTGCTGACGGCCCGTTCACGCTGATCCCTCCGACGCTTGCAGCAAAAAGAACGCGGCCCCGTCATGACGACGGGGCCGCGGTGCTTTTGGGATCGACGGCGGTTCCGGCTCACTCGGCCGGCGCGGTCTCTTTCTTGGCCGGCTTGGCCTTCTTGGCCCTCGGCTCGATCAGCTCGCCCTCGGAATCGAACTCCATCTCCGGCTCGGCGTCCGTGTTCAACTCGCGGTCGGCGACGACCCAGAGCTTGATGTCCGCGCCCAGGTCCGAGTCGACCTTGATGTGGATATCGAAGGTGTCGATCCGCTTGATGGTGCCGGGCAGGCGGACCTCGCGGGGCTTGATGTCAAAGCCGACCTCCTGGAGGGCGTTGGCGATGTCCTGCTGGGTGACCGAGCCGTAGAGCTGGCCCTGGTCGTTGCAGGCGCGGGTCATGGTCAGCTCCTGGCCGTCGAGCTTGGAGATCATCTCTTCGCGGCTCTTGCGCAGGGCGGCGAGCTGCTTCTCGGCGTCGGCCCGCTTGGTGGCCAGATCCTTGATCAGCTCATCGCTCGGCTCGGTGGCCAGGCCGAAGGGGAGCAGGTAGTTGCGGGCGTAGCCGGTCCGCACGCGGACGACATCGCCGACGATGCCGAGGTTGTCGACATTCTCGGTCAGGAGCAGTTTCACATGGCTGCTGGGCACGATGGCCTCCTTCGCTGTCCTCGCCCCAGATCTCGCAGCGTGTCACGCGGCGGCGCCGGGGCCAAGTTGAGGAGCCGTCCCCCGGGCACGCGCCCGGGCCGCCGGCCCCAACGGATTCCCGCCTGGTCAGGCGGGACGGGAAGCGTAGGCGTCCCGCCGCACGGGACGCCCAACGGGTATGGATCAGAATGACGGGCCCCTCGGCCCGCCCGAACGGGTCAGAACGGGATGTCGTCGTGGTCGATGGCGGGCTCGTCGGCCTGCGGACGGGAGGAACCACCCGCCGCACCGGAGCGGGCGTAGTTCCCGCCCCCACCGCCGCCGGAACCCCCGCCGGACTCACCGCGACCGCCGCCGACGAACTCGAAGTTGTCGACGACGACCTTGAGCTTGGAGCGGTTGTTCCCCTCACGGTCCTGCCACTGGTCGAGGCGGAGCTTGCCCTCGATGAAGACCGGGCTGCCCTTGTTGAGGTACTTGGCGAAGGCCTCGGCGCGGTTGCCGAAGATCTCGCAGTCCACGAAGGTCGCCCGCTCCTGCCAGTTCCCGTCGCGGTCCTTGAACCGCTCGTTCACGGCGAGCCCGAACGAGCCCACGCTCATCCCGCTCGGCAGGGCGCGCATCTCGACATCCCGCGTGAGGTTCCCCAGCAGGATGACCCTGTTGTAGCTACCGGCCATCGGATCTCCTTCCCCGGCACGCCGGCCGGTCTGGATATCGTAGCAGTTCCGAACAAACCCCGCCCACAGCCCCGGAGGCTGGAGGCGGCGGGGTCAGTTTTCCTCGGAGTCTTCGTCGACGCCGTCCGTGTCCACGCCGTCCGTGCCCGCGTCGTCCGAACCGGTGTCCGCCGCGGCCTGCTCGGGAGCCCCCAGGCGGACCCGCCCGGAACCTTCCTCGTCGCCCACATCGGCCCGCTCGGCCCGCATCTTGGCCTCGTCGGTCAGGGCCTGGCGCTCGTCGTTGGCCTTGATCTCCTCGTCGGTGAGGTGGTCGGCCTTCACGACCAGCACGCGCATGATCTTGGGTGAGATCTGCACATCGCGTTCCAGCTTGGTCACCATGTCCGTCGGGCAGGTGAAGTAGGCCAGGATGTACACGCCGCGCTTCTGCTTGTCGATCTCGTAGGCCAGGCGGCGGTCGTCCCACTTCCTCATCGCGACCACGGTCGCGTTGGCCCGCTCGAACAGCTCGTGGATGTGGGCGAGCGTGTCGCCCAGCTGGGCGGCCGCGGCCTGGGAAATCAGGAACATCCCCTCGTACACGCCCGTGCGGGCCATCGTTTCGGTCGTCATTGCGTTCTCCGTTCTTTCTGATCCATGCGGCCGGGCTTTACGCGCTCTGGGCGTCGGGGCCGGGCTTGCTTTCTTGGGTGATTTTCTTGTTGAACCTGTTCATCGCGGCCGAGATTCCTTCCCGCACCACGCACTCTGCCGCGTCCGCGGCCTCGGCCGTCCCGGCCCTGACCGCGTCCAGCTCCTCATCGCCGAACCGGGACAGCACCCAGTCCGCCTTGACCCAGCCGGGGGGCACGGCCCCCACGCCGATCCGCAGGCGGGGGTAGTCCGCCCCGCCCAGGGCCCGGTCGATGTCGGCCAGGCCGTTGTGCCCGCCCGCGCTGCCCTTCTCGCGGATCCTGATGGTCCCCACGGGCAGGGCCACCTCGTCCACGATCACCAGCACGTCGGAAGAAGGGTCGAGCTTGAAGAACCGGACCGCCTCGCCCACCGTGCGGCCGGAGAGGTTCATGAAGGTGGTCGGCTTGGCCAGCAGCACCTTCTCGCCGCCGATGGACGCATCGAGCGTCACGGCGTTGAACCTCGCCCTGGGCACCATGCCGGCGGCGTGCCGGCGCGCCAGCTCGTCCAACGCAAGGAATCCTGCGTTGTGACGGGTGCGCTCGTACTGAGCGCCCGGGTTGCCCAGGCCGACGATGAGTTTCATGACGCGGGTCAGTCCTTCTTCTTCTCGTCGTCGCCCGAAGCTTCCTTCTTCGCGGTCAGGACCTCGGGCTCGGCCGAACCATCGACGCTGGCGGCCTCGCCGGTGCTCTCGGGCTCCTCGGCCTTCATGATGATCTGGACGACCACGGTGTCGGGATCGGTCAGCAGCTTCATGGTCTTGACGGGCAGCTCGATCTCGCCGGCGTGGATCACATCGCCCACGTCCATGCCCGAAACATCGACCTCGATCTGATCGGGCAGGTTGGTCACCAGGCAGTTGAGCTGCAGCTCGTTGACCGGGTGCATGAGCACCGCGCCGGCCTTCTTCAGGCCCTTGGCCTCGCCGACGAACTTGAGGTGGGCGCGGGTGTCGACGCGCTCGTTCAGGTCCACCCGGGCGAAGTCGGCGTGGATGATGTTGGTGCCCAGGTAGTCATAGCCAAGGTCCTTGAGCAGCACGAACTGCTTCTTACCGTCGAGTTCCATCGAGAAAACCTTCTCGCCCCTGCTGATGAAACGCAGGGCCTCGCGGGCCTCGAGCGTGACGGGCTGGGGGTCTTCCTTGTGGCCGTAGACGACGGCGGGCAGGCCGCCCGTCTCGCGGATGCGCTTGGCGTAACGCGAGCCGACGCGGTCGCGGAGTTTGGCGTTCAGGACTGGTGCGTCTTCATGCATGGTTGATTCCTCGTTTCTGTTTGCTTTGTTTCTTGTTTGCTTCGTTCTGGCTTGGTTGCTGTGCCCCGCCGGCTCACCGCTTCACGCCCGCGGTCCCGCGGAACAGGGCGCTGATCGAAGAGTTGTTGTGGATGCGTCCGATCGCCTCGCCGAGCAGCTCGCCCACGGAGAGCACGACCAGCTTGTCCTGGATCGGCAGGCAACGCTCGCCGACCGGGATGGTGTCGGTGATGACGACCCTGGAGATATGCGACTCGGCGATCTTCTGCATCGCCCGCCCGGCCAGCACGCCGTGCGTGGCCGCGGCGATGACATCGATCGCGCCCTCGTCGGCCAGCAGGCGGGCCGCCTCGCAGATCGTGCCGCCGGTGGAGATCATGTCGTCGAACATCAGCACCCGCTTGCCGGCCACATCGCCGATCAGGTTGCCGACATCGACCTCGGTGCCGGACAGCCGACGCTTGTTGATGATGGCCAGGTCCGCGTCGAGCAGGTTGGCCATCTTCTCGGCCACCTTCACATTGCCCACATCGGGCGAGACCAGGCAGAGATCGCCCAGCTCCTCGCGGATCGACATGAAGTAATCGTGGAACACCGGACCCGCGCTGAGGTGGTCCACCGGCAGGTCGAAGAATCCCTGGATCTGCGCCGCGTGCAGGTCGATGGCCAGCACCCGGTCGGCCTTGGCCGCGGTGATCAGATTGGCCACCAGCTTGGCCGTGATGGGCACCCGCCCCTCGTCCTTGCGGTCCTGACGCCCGTACCCGTAGTAGGGCATCACCAGCGTGATCCGCGCCGCGCTGGCCCGACGCAGGCAGTCGCAGAAGACCAGCAGCTCCATCAGGTTGTCATTGACCGGCTCGCAGGTGGACAGGATCACGAAACAATCCCGACCGCGCACGTCGTCGTCGAGCTTGGTGATGATCTCGCCGTCGGCGAACAGGCTCGTCCGCGCGCCGCCGAGCGGGATCTTGAGGTGATCGCAGACCCGCTGGGCCAGGTGCTTGCAGTTCCGGCCCGCGAAGACCTTCAGCTCGCCGTATCCCCCATTGCCGGTATGACCGCCGCCGCTGTTCATCGCATGCTCCCCATGCCCGACGCCCGCCCGGCCGCCGCTCGATCTCGGAAAATCCGGTCCACCTCCGCCAGGTGGTCCGGCGTGTTGATGCTCAGCACATCTTCCGGGGGCACCGCGTCGATCACCTCGACCGCCAGCCCCTCGCCGAGCATCGCCTCGAACACATCGGTGATGTAGTACTCCCCCGAGACCTCGTTGCGCTTGACCCCCGCCAGCGACCGGAACAACGCCCCCGCGTCGAAGCAGTAGTAGCTGGGGTTGATCTCGCGCACGCCCAGCTCCTCCGGCGACGCATTCTTCTGCTCGACGATCCGCAGGAACCGGCCCCGCCCGTCCCGCACGATGCGGCCGTAGCCGGACGGGTCGTCGATCACGCTGGTCGCCAGCGTCGCCGCCGCCCCGGCCTGGCGGTGCCGGGCGAGCACGGTGCGGAGCGTCTCGGGCCGGATCAGCGGCCCGTCGCCGCAGAGCACGAACAGGTCCAGCCCGTCGCGCGTCCGCTCCGGATACGCCCCCGCGGCGCACATCACCGCGTGGCCCGTGCCGAGCTGCTCGTCTTGCACCGCGTACTCGACCCGGTCGCCGTAGGCGGCCAGCGCCTCGCGCACCAGTTCCTGCTTGTACCCCACCACCGCGACCACACGCGTGCAGCCCGCCTCCAGGCAGGCGTCGACCACCGCGCAGATCATCGGACGACCGCCCACCGGGTGGCAGACCTTCGGCAGGTCGGACCCCATGCGCGTGCCCTTGCCCGCGGCCAGCAGCATCGCCTCAACAGGTTTCTCGGAAGGTTGCGTCATCGCGTGGGAGCGACGACAAGCCCGGGAACTACCCCGCCTGGATTCGAACCAGGACTAGATGTACCAAAAACACCTGTGCTGCCATTACACCACGGGGTATCGGTGGATGACCCTTCATCCAGGTCGGTGGGCTCGTGCGTCGCGCGTCTCCGCTGGCTGAGGATCGAACCGCAGTCCGATCCGGTGTCCGTTCCGCTTCGTCGCGGACCGAACACGCCGGGAGACCAATCCCGCCCGTGCAGGGCCGCGGCACAGTTCGCCGTGCCCGACACGCCCAAAGGACGCCCGGAACACGACTTGGAGCTGGCCCCCCGCCGGCCGCACGGGATGAAATCCCATGAAGCGGGGACCCATGGACGCGCCTCGGCGGGAATCACCCCGCGTCCGTCACGCCCGGCTCCGCAAGGGCAAAGTCTAGACCATGCCACGGGGCGGTCAACGCGGGCACGCGGATACCGCAAGCGTTCGCGATCGTGCCCGAAACACCTGGCCAGGATATTCACCCCAATCCGGGCCCGCGTCGCCCCGGGCACCCGGCGGCTATCTTCGTTCATGCCCGCCCGAACAGCCCTGATCCTGCTGGCGATCACGCTCGCTGCCTGCTTACCCGAGGCGCCAACCGCGCCGTCGGACCCAAACTCCGGCCCGGCCGTCCGGCTGCTCGATGAGGGTCTGGCCCAGCCCAACCCCTACGCCGTACTCCGGGCCGCCGCCGCCCCGGACCAGGACGCGTTGCGCGACGAGCTTCGGATCATCGCATGGGCCCCAGTCGCCCCGGCCGGCGGCACGGACCTGCAACGGGCCGGTCACGGCGCGATCACTGTCGCGATCGACGCCGAGTTCAGACAGATGGTCCTCGAACTCGGCGCGATGCACGATTCGGGCGACGTCGAGCCCGGCGACTACGAGCGGGCCATGCGTCTGCTCGACGCGTTCCTCGAGGGATTGCTCCACTCGCACCGGGCCCTCGACACGGCCGGTGTTGACCCGATCGCGTCGGTGCTGACCTACGCGGCGTTGTCCAGGGCCGTGCTATCGCAGGAACTCGAATCGCGCTCCCTCGAACCGGTGCTCGACGCCGCGACACGCGAACGCTTGGTCGACGCGGCCCGGCGAGCCGACTGGGCGGGCCTGGGCGCCGCCCCGTGACCGGGCCGGCTCAATCTGCCTCGTCCCCGTCGTCCTCGTCCTGCGCGGCGGACCCGGTGCCCTCCGCCGCCTTCTCCCCGATCAGGTCGTAGCAGGTCGCCAGCAGCCCCAGCAGCGGGAAACGGCCCTCGGGGAACGGGCTCGGGCCCAGCCGGCGCAGCAGCAGGCAGTTGATCGGCGGCGGCTCGATCGGCGTGTCCAGTTCCAGCAGGCCCGCGCCGGGCTCCCAGAAATCCTCGAGCGACTGGTCCAGCGGCGCGCTCGACCGGTCGGTCACCCCCGGCACATGCGGCTGCAGCACCGGCGTCGGCCCGGCGGTCCCGGACCCGGCCACCCGGCGCTGACGCAGGCCCTCGACCAGATGGTCGATCGGCATGCCCCGCAGCCCGAAGACCAGCATCGGGTCGTCGCCGAGGCGCTCGGCGAGCAGGGCGGTCAGGCACACCGCGTGCTTGCACCAGGGCGATTCCTCCGACCAGTCCGCACAGGTGCAGGCCGGACGCAGGTCGCCCACCTCCGTCGGCAGCAGGCGCAGGCCCAGCGGGGCGAAGACATCCTCGATGTTGCTCGGCAGCTCCCCGGCCAGCAGCTTGGCCGCGTAGCGGACCTGCTCGCCCATGGTGCCGATGACCTGCTCCTGCTCGGGCCCGGAGAACACCTCCAGGCCGAGGGTGGTCTTGTACGGCTTGTCGGCGCGTCCCTGGATGACCGCCTCGCACAGCGTGCCCTCGACGGTCAGCCGCTTGGCCTGCCCCAGGGCCGCGTACTCGAGCCCCTCGCGCAGGGCTTCGCCCGAAGCCGCCTGCTCGGCCACGCGCAGGACGCGCTGGGTCACCCAGCTCTTGGGCGCCTCGCCGGGCTTGGACTTGGTCTTGACCCCGCCCCGCACGCGGCGCGGGTTCGTCAGGGGCTTCTTGGTCGAGCGGAACGACGCCACCTGCGGCTTGGCCCGCTTGGGCGCGGTCGGGATCACCCCGCTGAGCTGCGGCTTGGCCACCACCTTCACCGTCCGGTCGGCCTTGGGCGGGGGCGGCGGGGCCGCGTCGGGCTTCTTCTTGCTCGCCTTCTTCGCCACGCTCACTCCTCGTCCGCGATCGCGTCCGCACGCAGTGCCAGGAGGTCACGGAGTTGGTCCGTGTCCAGCTCGGTCAGCCACCGCTCGCCCTGCCCGATGATGTTCTCGGCCAGCTCGGTCTTGCTCTCGATCATCTCGTCGATCCGCTCCTCCAGCGTGCCCCGGACGACATACTTGTGGACCTGCACCGTCCGCGTCTGGCCGATGCGGAAGGCCCGGTCGGTCGCCTGGTTCTCCACCGCGGGGTTCCACCAGCGGTCGAAGTGGAACACATGGTTGGCCGCCGTCAGGTTCAGGCCCACGCCGCCGGCCTTGAGCGAGAGGATCAGGATCGGGTTCTTGCCCGTGGCCTCCTGGAACCGCTCGATCATCTTCTGGCGCGCGCCCTGCGGCGTGCCGCCGTGGAGGAAGAGGATCTCGCGCCCCAGCTCGTGGCGCAGCATCCCGCTGAGCATGTGGCCCATCTGGCGGAACTGCGTGAAGATCAACGCCTGATCGCCCTCGGACAGCACCTCGTCGAGCATCTCGAGCAGACGCACGCACTTGCCCGATCGCGTCGGGTCGATGACCGCCGCGGCGTGCGGGTCCTGGTCCTTGAGCATCTGCGCCGGGTGGTTGCAGATCTGCTTGAGCTTAATCAGCGCCGCCAGCACCAGCCCGCGACGGTGGATGCCCTCGGACTGCTCGACTTCCATCAGCATCCGCTTGACGCACGACTCGTACAGCGCCGCCTGCTCGCTGGTCAGCGGGCACCACTCGCGGCTCTCGAGCTTCTCGGGCAGGTCCGCCACCACCGTCGGGTCGGTCTTGACGCGACGCAGGATGAACGGGCGCACCAGGCCCCGCAGCTTCTCCATCTTACTCTTGTCGCGGTGGCGCTCGATCGGCACCGAGAACCGCCGCCGGAAGTTGCCCGCCGCCCCCAGGTACCCCGGGTTGAGGAAGTCCATGATCGACCACAACTCGCTGAGCCGGTTCTCCACCGGCGTGCCCGTCAGCGCGATCCGGCGCGGCACATGCACCGCCCGCACCGCCTGGCTCTGCTTGGCCTGCGGGTTCTTGACGAACTGCGCCTCGTCGAGCACCATGCGGCCCCAAGGCACCGCCTCGAGCATCTCGAGGTCCCGGTTGATCAGGGCGTAGGTCGTCAGGATCAGGTCGTGCTTCTTGGCCTCCTCCACGAACGCCTCGCCCTGCAGGCGCTCCGGCCCGTGGTGGACCATCACATCCAGCTCGGGGGCGAACCGCTCGGTCTCCTTGACCCAGTTGCCGATGACCGACATCGGGACCACCAGCAGCGTCGGGGCCGGACGCTGGCCGGGCTCGACCGTCGTGCGTTCGTGCTGGAGCAGCGCGATGAGCTGCACCGTCTTGCCCAGGCCCATGTCGTCGGCCAGGCACACCCCGAACCCGAACCGCTCCATGAAGGCCATCCAGCTCAGCCCGCGCTGCTGGTACGGACGCAGCGTGCCGCGGAACAACGGGGGCGTCGCCAGCTCGGGCAGTTCCAGGGCCACGCCCCCCGAGTCGCCGCCGCCGAAGATCGACGCCACCCAGCCCGTCGCGTGCAGCCCGGTCACGGCCACGCCCGTCTGCGTCGGATCGCTGGCCAGCGCCAGACGCATCGCCTCGCCCAGCTCCATCTCGCCGCCGGGATTCTCTTGAATGAACTTGATGGCGTTCTGCACATCCTCCGGCCGGATCTCAACCCACTTGCCCCCGATCCGCACCAGCGGCGAGGACTTGCTGGCGAACTGCTCGAACTCGTGCAGCGTCAGCGTCGTGTCGCCGATCGCGATCTCCCAGTGGTAGCCGACCAGCGTGCCCAGGCCGAGCTGCGGCCCGCCGGCGTCCGCGCCGGCCTGCTGCATCAGCACCTCGGCCGGGTCCGACTCGATCCGCAGCCGCGCCCCCAGACGCCCGGCGGGCGAATCCCACCACGCCGGCGCTTCGACCACAAAGCCCTGCTCGATCAGCACCGGACGCACCTCCCGCAGGAAGCGGTACGCGTCCTTCGTCTCCAGCAGGATCTCGATCGGCTCCGACTCGTCGAGCGTCTCCTCGAGCTTCTTGTCGTACCGGCTGGCCCGGCCCAGTTCGCCCATCAGCAGTTCCTGAGGCGACTCCAGCGTCAGCCCCTGGATCACCACCGAATCCCGCGAAAGCAGCCAGATGTCCGCCGCCTCGACCGTCACCTCGGGGTCGACGCTGCTCTGCACGAAGAAGCTCAGCGACCAGCGCACCGACCCGTCCGGCTCCTTGATGTCCTCGTTGAGCCCCTCGGCCAGCGGCTCGGCGATCCGGAAACCCAGCCGCCACGCCGAACTCTCGCCCCGCTCTTCCAGCGAGCCGATCCAGCGGCGCACCCGCCGGGTGATCTCCGACCGCTGCGTCCCCGGCGCGGGCACCGCGACGCCGGTGCTCAGCAGGCCGTGCAGCCACGCGACCTGCGGGTCCGCCCGCGGGTCGGTGTCCTCGATCGTGTCGTTCATCTCCTCGCCGATCAGCGTCCGCCGGCACCACGAGTCGGTCACCCCCGACAGGAACGCCATGGTCACCGACCACGCGTCGTGGGCGTGCTCATCCACCATCGCCCGCGCCGCCCCCGGCATGGACCCCACCAGCAGAGCCACCCTCCGGGCGGTCGCCTCGTCGGCCAGCCACGGCCACCACGACGCGGTCAGGTCCCCCTCCTCGTCCTGCAGCATCATGGGCACGAACCGCTGCCCCGCGAGCAGGTGCCGCGCCAGCCGGGCCGCCGCGTCGAAGTACACCGTCCCCGCCCCGAGCACCAGAGCCCGCCCCACCCCGTTCACCGAGCCCGCATCCGCACGATCGGCCAGCGTTTCGAGGACCGTCCCGGCCTCGCCCGGCCCGACCGACACCGTCGGCACCGTCACCTCGACCAGCCCGTCGCCCGAGGGCCGATCCGATCCCATCTCCAACGCCAGCGTCGCGCTGGGCAGCACCGCACCGCCCGAACCGGGCAGCCGGAGCCGGATCTCGCTCGGCTCGCCATCGATCCAGTCAGGCCGGATCGCGCCGGGGTGGGCGTCCCCCGGGCCAGACCCGGGCTCGAACGGTTGCTCGCACCAGAGGTGCAGCCGCCCGTCCGTGAAGGACGCGTGAATCACCATCGCTCGCGTCCCGACCGCCGCCGTTGCCTGCACCACTCAGAGCCTCCCGGTGGGGTTCGGACCGGGCTTATGCCCGGTCATCAGCCCCGGCGCCGGCCCGATCGCCGGGCCGCAGTCGGGGCAAGTGGGAGCCCAGGGATTCGAACCCTGAACCAACGGCTTAAAAGGCCGCTGCTCTACCGTTGAGCTAGGCTCCCGCCTTGTCGATCCGGGGCCGAAACCGGCCTCGGGCGCGAAGTGGCAATGCTAGCCCCGACCCCCGCGTCCCGCCAAATCAAGAAGAAGTTGGGCGTGCAGGGCCGAGGCCCCCTGATGCCTGAGTACGCAGGAACGGGCCTTCTCCCCCATGTCCCTGCGGGCGGCGTCGTCCCCGAGCAGACCACGGATCACACCGCCCAGCTCACCCGGCTCCACCACCCGGATGCCCCCCGCCTCACGCAGCGCCCCCACCACCGACGCGAAGTCCGTGTGCGCCGGCCCGATCAGCACCGGCAGCCCCAGCCCCGCCGGCTCCATCGGATCCGACCCGTACAGCCCGCCGAACGAACGCCCGAGCACCACCACATCCGCCATCCGGTACAGCGTGCTCAGCTCCCCGATCGAGTCGAGCACGAACCGCGCCGCGCCGGGCCGGGCCTGGCCGCCCGAACGACGCACGCACCCCGGCATGGCCGCCGCGGCCTGTTCGAACCACTCCGGCTTGCGCGGCGCGCAGACGAGCTGCACATCCCCGGGCACCGCCTCGTGCAGCAGCGCCTCTTCCCCCGGCGCGGTGCTGCCGGCCACCACGACCGGCCGGCCGGGATCGATCCCCATCGACCCGGCGAGCCGGACCGCGTCCTCCGTCCGGGGGCAGCCCTCGGCCACCGCGACCGCATCCCACTTCATCGAGCCCGTGACCCGGAGCCGTTCCTCGGCGATCCCCATCGCCCGGAACCGCGCCGCGTAGTCGTCATCCTGCACCGCCGCCAGATCCAGCCGCCGGAACGACGGCCCGATGAACGCCCGGCCCCGCCGGTACCCCTTGAAACTGCGCTCGCTCAGCCGCCCGTTGATCACCCCCACGGGGATCCCGCGGGCCCGGCACCCGCGGACCAGGTTCGGCCAGACCTCCAGCTCCACCAGCCCGAGCACATCCGGCCTGGTGGCGTCCAGAAACCGGCGCACCGCCCACGAGAAATCCAGCGGCGTGCGCACCACATCGCACACATCCGAGTACAACGCCCGCGCCCGCGCCAGCCCCGTGTCCGTCGTGACCGAGACGATCACATCGGCCCGCTCGGCCAGCAGCGGCACCAGGCTCCGGCACGCCGCCGCCTCGCCGACCGACACCGCGTGCAGCACCACACGCGCCCGCCCGGTCGGCTCACGCGTGACCATGTGGCCGATCCTGCCGAACCGCTCCCCCCAGCCCGCGCGCTTTTTCCGCGCCCAGGCCGGGGCCAGCACCAGCCCGCCCAGGATGTACGCAAGATCCCAATGGTTCACGGGCCCATGCTAGCAAGCCCGGCAAAAACGAACCCCCGCGACGCCGGAGCGCCGCGGGGGGTGGGAAGTAGCAGATTCAACAGGCCCGTTCAGCCCGCACGCCGACGCTTGACCGCCGACACGCCGCCGATGACGCCCAGCATGCCCAGGCCCGCGAACGCGGCCGGAGGCAGCGGGATGATTGTCACGCCAAAGGTGCCGTCGAACTGACCGAGGTTGCCGTTGGTCCCCAGGGTCAGCGTCCCGCCCCGGTTGTTGTCGAAGACCACCGTTCCGCTGTGCACCACATAGAACACGCCCACATGGCGGCCGTCCAGGTTGAACAGGGCGCTGACGAACGCCTCGATGCCGTTCGAGGGGTCGGCGTCGCCGTTCGAGTAGCTCACACCGGGGGCGATCCCGTTGTACAGCCCCTGGATGTTCGACCCACCCGAGCGGGCCATGTCCATGATGTCCATCGCGAACAACTCGACGCCTGTCGTCACATCCCGCGCGCCGACGAGGCTGACGAACAGGCCGTCGCCGAAGGTGTACGAGTTGCCGCTGTTCTCAAGAACAAAGCTGACAGGCTCGGCGGCGGCCACCGAAGCCAGACCGGCGCAGGCGACCAGCCCACAAAGATTCATTCGATTCAACATGATCATCTCTCTCCGTGTTTGGAATACGCACAAACAGGCCCGGCCGGAACCGGCCGCCCCCTGCACCGGGACGGACCACCCGAAATAGGGTGGCGCCGGCACATCATGGTCGGATGCCGAGGGCAATTCAACCCGCACGCCGGAAAGTTCTAGAAGATTGTGCGTATTGGACCTGGAGTCCCCGATGACGGGACCCGGCCGGATCAGTGGGCGGGGCGGGACTCGAACCCGCGACCACTCGCGTGTAAGGCGAGCGCTCTGGCCAACTGAGCTACCCGCCCGTTGGGTTGGCAACCATATCCCGATCCGACGCCCGGGCCTGTGTGTCGCAGTGCACCCTCCAAAAGAGATCGCCGCCAAGGCAGGGCCTTGGCGGTGCGGTCATCCGAACGATCGTCTTTGTTATTCCGGCGTGGTGCAGTGGGAGGCCGGAAACGAGGAACGGAGTCTCCGCAATGATCTCGGGAGGAGTGAAAAGGACAGATCAACCGCAGAATATCAGGTTTTTGTCAAAACAAGTATCGATGACGATTAAAAATCGTTTCCGGGCATCGAAACACGGAACATTCCCTAACGATATCCGGTGAATTTCACCCCTGAACAGGCCACCGGCGAAACCTCCAAAGTCCGAAAACCATCCCCAAAGCCCCGATCCCGCCCAGCACCATCCACGGACCCAGCAGTTCGCCCGGGGTCCATCCCCTCCAGGTCGAGCCTTCCAACGCCACGATCGCCCAGCGGAACGGGCTGCCCATCGTCACCCAACGCAGCCAGCCCGTGAAGAACATCAGCGGCACGCCCGCCCCGCCCAGCAACGCCAGGATCAGCAGCACCGCCCGCACGCCGCCCTCGGCGCCCCCGGCGGAGGTCGCGACGGTCGACAGGGCCATCATCACCCCCACGAAGGCGAAGGCGATCATCCCGATCGACACCACTTCCAGCCACGGCGCCCCGCCCCGCACCCCGAACACGGGCAGCGCGAACAGCCCCCGCAGCACGGCGAGCACCACCACCGCCGCGATAAAGCACGCCAGCGCCTTGCCGTAGACCACAACATCCCGACGGACCGGGGCGACCGCCAGCCGCTTGAGCGTGCCGCTGGTGCGTTCCCCGACCAGCGAGAGCCCGAACCCGGTGACGCAGCCGACCAGCGCCCACGCGGCGGCCTGGGGGTAGGTCAGTTCGAACGCGCTGTTGAGACCGCCCATGCCGCCGCCGCCCCGCTCAGGCATCCGCATCGAGACCCGAACCGGGGTGAAGCCGTCCATCCCGGCGCCGTCCCCGCCTCGGTCCCCGGCCCCGAACGCCGGGCCGTTCTCGGCCGCGCCGCGGCCGAAGAGCCGGTCGGCCGAGTCGAGCAGGGTGCCCATCAGCATCCGGTCCATCGCCCGCATCGACGCGTCCTGCCGGACGGCCTCGCGCACGCGCCCGATCTGGTCGCCCACCATGTCCGGTCGCTGGAACACCCCCGCCATCACGCGGAAGCCCGCCCCGGTCATCAGCCCGCGCAGCACCCCCGCCTCGGCCGCGCGGCTCGGGTCCATCACCACCTCGATGCCCGGGGCCTCGCCGAACAACGCCCCCTGCATGCCGGCCCCGAAGCCCGGCGGGATGATGATCCCCGCGGCCAGCCGGCCCCGGCGCACCTGCTCTTCCACCTCCGACGGCCCCTCGACCCCGACGACCGTCAGCCCACCCATTTCAACCAGTGCCTCCGCGTATTCGCGGCTCAGTTCCGAATCGTCCAGGTCCACGATCGCCACGCGGATCTCTGGCGTCCCGCCCCCCCCGCCACCGAACGCCTGCTGGAAGATCAGCCCGAAGACCACGCCGAACAGCAGCGGGAACACCAGCGTGAAGAACGCCGCCACCCGGTCGCGCATCAGCAGGCGCAGGTCCTTGACCGCGATGGCCCACACGACACGCATCAGTCCCGCAGGCTCCTTCCGGTCAGGCTCAGGAACACGCTCTCCAGGTCCGGCCGGTCGATCCGCACGCCGAGCACATCCGGCGATTGCAGGTCGACGCCCGCGAGCACCGCCAGCGGCTGCTCGGTCTCCGTCCGTACGTCCCCGTCCGAGCGTGTCACCGTCACCACCGCGTGCCCCCCGTGCCGGTCGATCAGCCCGTCCACCGTGTCCACCGCCAGGACGCGCCCGTGGTCGATGATGGCGACCCGGTCGCACAGGCGCTGGGCCTCGTCCATCGAGTGCGTGGTGTAGACCACGGTGGTGCCGCCGACCCGGAGTTCGTCCACGATCTGGTAGATCGCCGAGCGTGAGTGCGGGTCGACCCCGGCGGTCGGCTCGTCGAGCAGCACCAGCTCCGGCCGGTGCACCAGCGACGCCGCGAGATTCAGCCGCCGACGCATGCCGCCGGAATACCCGCCGACCTTGTGATCCGCCCGCTCGTGCAGGCCGACCATCTCGAGCAGCTCGTCTGCCCGCGCCCGGCGCTCGGCCTTGGGCATGCCATGCACCGTGGCGAAGAACACCAAGTTCTCCCGGGCCGTCAGGTTCTCATACAGCGCATCCCCCTGCGGGCACACCCCGATCCGCGCCCGCACCTTCGCCTCGGTCGCCCGCCCAATCTCGGACCCGTCCGCCGCGATCAGCACCGCCTCGCCCGCGTCCGGCCCGATCAGCCCCACCGCGATGGACAGCGTCGTCGTCTTCCCCGCCCCGTTCGGGCCCAGCAGCCCGAACACCTCGCCCCGGCGCAGCTCCAGCGACAGCCCGTCCACGGCCGTCACCTTGCCGTACCGCTTCACGATGCCACGCAGGGAGAGCACTGGCCGATCATACGACGATTCCTACCCTTCCCCATGCCCACCCCCCCTTCCTCCCCCCGCACCTGCCGCGTCGGCCCCGTCACCATCGGCCCCGGCCATCCTCTGGCCGTCATCGCCGGCCCCTGCACGCTGGAGTCGGCCGAACTGGGCTTCGACATGGCCCGCGCCTGCAAGGCCATCTGCGATGACCTCGGCCTGCCGTTCATCTTCAAGGCCTCCTTCGACAAGGCCAACCGCTCCTCCGCAGGCTCCAAGCGCGGCCCCGGCATGGCCGAGGCCCTCGACACCTTCCACGCCATCGGCCGGGAACTTGGCGTCCCCACCACCACCGACATCCACAGCCCGGAGCAGGCCGAGCCCACCGCCGAGACCGTGGACATCCTCCAGATCCCCGCCTTCCTCTGCCGCCAGACCGACCTCGTCGTCGCCGCCGCCCGGGCCGCCGCCAAGCACGGCCGGGCCGTCAACATCAAGAAGGGCCAGTTCCTGTCCCCCAAGGAGATGGCCGGCCCAGTCCGCAAGGCCAAGGAGGGCGGCTGCGAGAACATCCTCCTGACCGAACGCGGCACCTTCTTCGGCTACCACCGCCTCGTCAACGACTTCACCGGCCTGGGCGACCTGATGGAACTGGACTGCGCCGGCTTCACCGACGCCGGCAGCCCGCCCGTCTGCTTCGACATCACCCACTCGACGCAGCTGCCCGGGTCAGGCGAGCAGACCGGCGGCCGCCCCGACCGCGCGCCCCTCCTCGCCCGGGCCGCCACGGCCGCGGGTGTCCACGCGCTGTTCATCGAGTGCCACCCCAACCCGCCCGAGGCGTGGTCGGACGGGGCCACGCAGCTCAGGCCCGATGATGCGCACGCCATCCTCACCCAATGCGCCGCGATCCGGCGGGCCATGGAGGGATGAGGCCGCAGCGCCCGATCCTCGGCTGTGTTGCCAGACCGGGACGGATGGCACTGCTGTTCACGCTCGCCACACTTGTTGTCGGCGCGCAGCTCATGTTCTGGTTTCCGAGTATCCCACGGCTTCATACCTTCGTCCCGGCCGTCGTAGTTGTGGCGTTCGGGCTCGGATTGGTCTTTGACGCCAAACGCACAAACAAACAAGCGGCCCGATCGCTCACCGCGGACGGCTTCGAACCGTGCGAAGGGGCGTGCGATCCCGACATCGAACTGCTCGCGGAAGCGATGAAGCCGTCTTCGCTCAGACCAGACTACGCCGAGATCGTTCTGACAGGGGAACGATGCGGCAGGACGGTTTACCTCGCCAACTACTGGACCGGCGAATCCAGATACGCCTTCGCCGCTGTCCAGACCGTGCGTCGGTGGCCCGAGGCCATCATCCGACGCAAGCGGATCACCGGCAACCTGCGCGACGGCCACGACCTGGGCGATCGCGCCTTCAACCGGCAGCGTGAGATCCTCTCGAAAGCGCCCGCCGAGGCCATGCAGCCGTTTGAACACCTCGCCGGCTGGTTCGTCAACGACGACACCGTCCGCAAGAGCTTCCGGATGCACGAGATCCCGGGCAAGAACGAGCAGTGGGCGTTCGGCGGGCACTGGGTCGCGCTGGCCGACCGCGGCCATGCCGGGCCGAAGCAACTGCTCCAACTCGCGGATTTCCTGGTCGCCTTCGCCGAGGCCGCCGATGCTCTGGATGATCCGGTCGCGGCCGATTGACCGCCCGCGCGGGACCGGCCTCACCGCGATCCGACCGCCTCCCAGTCCGGCTGGTCGACGCGGGTGTACTCCACGCCGACCGCGTTGCGGATGTCCTCGATCAGCAGCGGGAAGTCCCGCGTCGCATTGACCCGCCGGTCCGCGTCCGGCAGCACCGCGAGAATCCGGCCCGTCTCGAACACCCGCGGCTCGATTTTGACCCGATACAGCCCGCTCAGGTCGTGCCCCAGCACATCGTCGAGCTGCGGGATCACGAACACCCGCGGGCGCGCGCCCTCGCAGAACGCCAGGTCCGGCACCAGCCAGGGCGTGACGCGTCCCTCGCCCTCGCCCGTCTCCAGCCCGGTCTCCAGATGCCGCACCAGCGTCTGCCCGTAGGCCCACCAAACGCCCTCGACCGCCATCGCGGCCTCGTGCATCTTCGAGGTGGTCACCACCCCCATCTCGAGCAGGGCCGCATCGAGCAGGTCGGTCACGCCCGCGTCGAAGTCGTACCCGGAGCGCAGCACCTCCCCGGCGATGATCACGCCCAGCGCGTGGCTCGGCCCGTCGTCGTAGGTGAACGCCGAGCCGCGCTCGGAGATGAAGCCGGAACTCTTGTAGCCGTACCAGGTCAGGATCTCGTGCCAGGTCATGACCTTCAACGCCAGACGCTGCGCGGCCCGGATCGCCGCCTCGTCGATCACTTCCAGACGCTCGTCGGGGTCCATGTCGGCCCAGCCCGGCGGGTAGTACAGATCCACCTCGTAGACGCTCGGCTCCTTGCCGCGGAACCGCAGGCAGGTCCACCCGTTCTGGAGCGCGTAATGAACGCGGGCGTGGAGATAGGCCGTCATGTCCGCCGCGTTGCGGATGTGGCTGATGTCCAGGAATCCCCCGTCGCAGGCGTAGACCAGCCCGCGCATCACCTCATCGAACGATCCGATCATGCCGTAGGAGTGTGAGCCGAGATCCTCGCCCGCCGAGGTGTAGAGCGTGAACGGCCCGGGGAACGGCAGGGTGCCCATCCGAGGGCGGGGCACATCGTTGAACTGACCGAAGTAGGCGCGAACGCCGGTCGGATGACACTCCGCCGGGAGATTGCTGGCGCAGCCGCCACTCAACGCGGGCAGCGCCGCGAGCATCCCGAGCAGCCCCGCCCGGGCTGGTCGTCCGTCTCCATGATGTCGGGTGCCTGTGCGCATGATGGAACCATCCCGATCCAGGATGAACGCATCCGACTCCTTGTCATGAATCCCCCCTCATACTCACATGATTCCGGCGGCGGCCCGGTGCGCCAAGAAAAAACCGCCCGGTTCATGACCGGGCGGGTGTGGATCGATTTGGTTATCGGACACTGAGCAGCCGGGCCGCACGCGGTCCGAACCGGTTCAGTTGTTCTTCGCGGCCTGACGGGCCCGGTACTCCCGCAGCCACTGGGGCCGGGGGGTGTCGTCCTCGAACGGGTCCACATGAACGGTGTTGTTCTGGAAGACCACACGCCCGGTCGTGACGGCGAACAGGGTGTCGTCCTTGCCGCGGCGGACATTGAAGCCCGCCTTGAAGGGCGTGCCGCACTGACGGATGAGGATCGCGCCCGGCTTGGCCGATTCGCCGCCGTAGAGCTTGATCCCGCGGTACTGCGGGTTGGAGGTCCGTCCGTTCTTGGTCGAGCCGCCGGCCTTTTTATGCGCCATGTCGCACACTCCGTCGAGAAAATCGTCCCCGCCCGACTCCGGGATGGGGAACCGCAAGCCTAGACACCTGATCCGCCCGCGTCCAGCGGGTCTGATCTCGCCCGGTCCAAACCGTGCCGGGCCAGCCGCTTATCGCATGACCCAACGCCGCTCGATCACCTCGAACGGCCGCGACCCCTGGCGGGTGAAATCGCCCGGGGTGGCGTACCGCAGCATCATGGTCTTCCGCAGCGAGTACCGCCTCGGCTCGCTGGTCCCGCGGCCGATGACATACGACTCGTACTCGCCCGAAAGGCCGGCGAAGAACACCGTGAGCTCGTCGACCTGCAGGCTGGTCGCCGGCCAGATCACCACACCGTCCCGGGCGTGCTCGGGGCCTTCGAGCACGGTGGAGACGATGTTGACCTGGGACTCCAGCAGCGGGTTCCGCAGCCGCCGGATGATCTCGTCGGTCACCGCGGAGGGCACATCCCGGCCGGACCGCAGCACCTCGGAGTCCGAGGTCACCAGGGTGACATCCGGGGCGAAGAGCAGGTCGGTCCCCCAGAAGTTGGTGATCCGGTAGGTCAGGTAGAAATAGGGGCGCGAGACGCCCTCGGTTTCCACCCAGGCCAGGCGCAGGGGCCCGTCCTCAAAGGTGAACTCCCAGCGCGTCGGCACCGGGCGGGGCTCGGGGGCCAGCCACGCCGAAGCGGTGGGAACAATGCCGAGAACGCCGAGCCCGAGGGCCGCGACACCGATGGTCCGGGTCAACTTCCGGGTCAGTTTCAACATGATCGCAGCATCCTCGCCGAACGGCTCTGTCATCATCCAGGATCGGGTGGTAGTCTAGTGGCGAGCCCGGGGGCGTCAAACCGACCATCCGTACCACTTGCCTCGCAGGTTGCCATGCCGACGACCCAACCCGCTCCAAACTGGCCCGGCCCGGATGAAAAGCCATCCGGAAAAACCCGGAATCCCGAGCGCGTGCCGCCGGAACTCCGCCTGGCCGCCGCCGAGCGCCTCGTCTCCGCCCCCGACCGGGCGAAGGCCGCCCGGAGCCTGATCGAGACCGCCGATGATCATGGGATCGATCTGGACCTGCTCTGGGGCTCGATCGACCGCTCCGGGCGTCACCCGCGGGTCACCCAGGCCTGCCTGGCCGTGCCCACGGCCGGGCGGACGGTGATGCTCTTCCTCTCCGCCCCCGGCCCCGATCGCCAGTTCGGAGCCCCTTCCCAGCAGATCGATGATCTCACCGGGGTGCTCCAGGCCACCCTGACCGATCTGCCCGTCCGCGCCCCGCAGCACTGGGGCCTGGCCCAGGTGCTGGTCGAACCCGGCCAGACATGGGCCGAATCCGCCTGCCGCAACGCCGGAATGATGTGGGTCGGCCGCCTGCACTTCATGCGGCTCGCCTGGCCCGCCCGGATGCCCGCGTCCACGCCCTGGCCACCCGGGGTCACCGTCGAAGCCGTCGCCGACCCGCTGGACTTCTCGCCCCAGGGCGACGGCACGGCCCTGGAGTGGGCCCTGGACCGCACCTACGAGGCCACGCTGGACTGCCCGGAACTCTGCGGCCTGCGCTCGACCCGCGATGTCATCGCCAGCCACATGGCCACCGGGTCGTTCGACCCCGCCCACTGGTGGGTCGTCCGCCTCAACGGGGAGCCCGAGGGCTGCTGCCTTCTCAACCACTGCCCGGCGACGCGGTCGATCGAGCTGGTGTACATCGGGATCTCCCCCCGCCTGCGCGGGCACGGCCTGGCCCGGCGCGTCCTTGAGTACGCCTTGACAAAGCTCAATGCGCCCGGGGCGCGCGAGGTGACCTGCGCCGTGGACACGCGCAACACCCCCGCCCTCAAGCTTTACCACGCGATGGGCTTCCGGGCCTTCGGCTCGCGCACCGGCTTCGTCAAGCCGCTGCCGGGGTCGCAGATCGAAGCGAAACCCCACGAATCATCCACTTCACCCACCGGGGGTGGATCGATCGGGACATCCGGTGGACAAGAAAATATTGTGATTCCTAAACACTTGTGAACGCGCGGTCAGGCCCGCTCCGACCGGGCAAATCGCGTGTTCACCTGTTGCATGAGCGAGCCGATTGGCCCTATCCTCTGCCCCGCCGGTTACGGATTCGACCGGCACGCGGGCAGCCGTTTGAGCCCGTCCCGGATGTTGCTTTTCGATCGAGCAGGGCACCAAAAATCCCCATCGCTCGTTTGGCAGGACGCGTGGGACACGCGTCCGGGACGCGGTCGGTCCGCAAACAGGGGAAGGACTCGTTCCAACCAAGATGTGTTGCCCGCGCCGGACGGCGACCGGGGCGCGATCGGATCGCGCCGAAGCCGTCCACGCAGGTCCAGGATGACCAGCGAGGCAGTTCCGTGACCAGCGATTTCGCACGACGCACAGGCCGAGAGGAAAACACCGCATGGAACACCGCATCGCCCGAAACCCGAACCACCCCCGCCTCCGCCAGGCACGCCGGCGATGACGACCTGGGCCGGCGCGTCCGCGACGGGCTGACCGCCGCCGTCGGCGAGCACCGCATCGCCCGGCTGCTGGGGACCCACGCCTCCATCCGCTGCGCCGATGACGCCGTGGAGATCTGCCTGCCGGACCGGTTCAGCGCGGAGATCGTCGAGCGCAACCTCGGCGATGCCCTGCGCCTGGCCGCCGATCAGGTGATCCCGGGGCGCGACATCCGCGTCCGCGTGGACGAGCAGCTCGCCGACGCGCCCGCGAACCGGGCCGCGGCCCCGGCCGGCCCGCCCCGCACGCCGCCGGCCGGCCCGGGCGCGCCGACCAGACCCGGCGGGCAGGGCCCCAAGCGGACCCCGGTGCCCCCCTTTCTGGTCGGCGCGGCCAACCGCGTGGCCCACGAGGCCGTGCGCCGGGCCGCCTGCGAGCCCGACGCCTCGGACCTGGTCTTCGTCCACGGGCCCTGCGGCGTGGGCAAGACCCACCTGCTCCGCCACGCCGCCGGGCTCTGCCGGCGCCAAAGGCCCAACGCCCGCATCCGCGTCACCAGCGGCGAGCTGTTCATCTCCGGCTACATCAACGCGATCAAGAACAGCACCGTCGACGAGTTCCAGAAGCGCCACCGCAGGCTCGACCTGCTCGTCATCGACGATGTCCATGTCATCGCCGGCAAGGACGGCACCCAGCAGGAACTCATCCGCACGCTCAACGACCTGCTGATGACCGGCGCCCGCGTGGTCCTCGCCTCGGACGCCCACCCCCGCGACATCGTCAAGCTGCACGCCGCCCTGTCCTCCCGCCTGGTCTCGGGCGTGGTGGCCCCCATCGAGCGCCCCGACGCGGACCTGGTCCGGCGGCTGGTGCCCGCGCTGGCCAAACGCCGCGGCATCGTGCTCGACCCGAAGGGCCAGGACATCCTCGTCCAGCGCATCCTCGAGGACCGGGAGGCCACCGTCCGCGACATCGAGGGCACGCTGACCCAGGTCCAGGCGATGGCCAGCCTGCTCGACCGCGACCGCGGCCTGTTCCTGACCGCCGAGCATGTGCGCCAGGCCGTCGAGATGCGCGCCGGCGAACGCCCCGGCATCCGCCCCGGCCCGGTGTCGATCGAGAAGATCATCGACACCGTCTGCCGCGAACTGGCCGTCACCCGCGACGACCTCGGCGGCAAGGGCCGCGCTAAAAAGGTCGTCCTCGCCCGCGAGATCATCGTCCACCTCGGCAAGCGCCACACCGGGCGCTCCTACCCCGAGCTGGCCATGGCCATCGGCCGCCCGAACCACTCGACCGTCATCACCGCCCACCAGCGATTCCAGCAGCGCGTCAAGACCGAAGACCCCATCGCCGTCGGCGCGGCCTTCGACGGCACGACCGCGGGTGAGCTGACCACGCGGATGGAGCGGGCGATGGGCCTCTGAGCCGGGCAGGGCTGGCCTCTCATGCTGCGGACCCTGTCTTCAGGGTCCGTGCCGGCACGCCGTTGTGATGATTGGGACCTTGGTGGGATCGGGGCTCAACAGCCGGATCCATGCTGTGCAGGTGCTCGGCGACGGCTCGCGACCAGCGATGCACGCGGGGGGCTTCCTTTCTGGAACCGGCGGGGATGCTCTGCCGTATAGCCCTCACAGGGGCTTCGCCGCTCACCCAAGCCGATCACCCGCACCCGGCGAGACCCACCCCCGCAGGAGTAGAACCGCATGCTCAGGCAAACCATGCTTTCCGTAGCGGCGGTCAGTATCAGCACCCTCACGGTTTGTGCGAATGCCCAAGTTCAGTACATCATGGATCCCGGCAGACTCGTGGGGCAGAACTACAGCAGCCACGCACAGCGGCAGAGTGTCGGGCTCTATTCCGACAACGGGCAACTCAGGCTTGCGTTCGGTTCCGGGAGCACCGCATGGAGTTCGCCGGCGCCGTTCTTGCCCGGGCCCGCCCAACTTCATCCGCCCGCAGACTCTTTCTTCGCCAGCACCGGCGTGCTGCAGCCAGACGGGAACTACGCCTTGGCCGGCATGGACCTGCTCGCGTTCATCACATACAACAATCAGACATGGCACTCTGGACTTCAGTTTGGAGGCGGAGGAATCGCATATCTTGAAAATGGACTCTTTGCGTCCGCTGGACGCCTCCTCAGCAACGGAAATCTCGGGATCACGCTCACACGCTCGGACGGAACCCTGGAAAATCAGTTCGACCTGGGGACCGACTCGAGCAGGTACTACGCCGGGCTGCAGTACACGGGACTCATTGACGACAAGCATGCGTTCTACGGCGTCAACAACACACAGACAATCGATGGCTTCTTGATTGACGACAATGGTCAAGAAACTGTCCAGAGAATTTTCATCAAGAATTTTTCGAACAGACCTCTTCGGGATCTGGAGCTTTTCACCATCAACAACACCCGATTTCTGGCGATTGCCTTCGCGACATCGTCCGGCGGCGGCGTGTGGGTCTACAACATGAACGGTTTCCCGCTCTTGGGCACATGCCCCGCCGACCTCAATGACGACGGCGAACTCAACTTCCTCGACTTCGCCGCCTTTGTCGACCTGTTCATCACGGCCTACCCAGGCGCCGACTTTAACGGCGACGGCCGGATTGATTTCTACGACTTTGCCGCCTTTCTGGCGGCCTTCAACGCGGGCTGCCCGTAAGCAACCCCATACATCCCGACCTCCTCCCCCATCTCGCCACCAACCAGAAGATCCGGGTCGCCACCGACGACTCAGACGAGCATGTCTACGGCTATCTTCTCGGTCTGTCCGACGATCTCGCCCTTCTCCACACCTTCCTCGACTTTGATCCCGACGGCTACACCATCATCCGCACGGATGAAGTGGATGAAGTCCGCCGCTCCGAGCACGAGGCGTTCTGGGACACGATGCTCGCCGCGGAGAACGCCCTGACCGGCCTGATCCGGCCGCCCGAGATCGGCCTCGGCTCGATGCGCGAGGCCGTCGTCTCCGTCGCGGCGCAGTACCCGCACATGATCATCGAGACCGAGGAAACCGACGAGCAGGACGAGGATTGGAAGACCTTCCACCTCGGCGTGCTCGTGGAAGCCCACGACGACTTCGCCGAGTTCCACGGCTACAACGCCCTCGGGGTCTGGGCCGAGAAGCCGGCCCTCCTCTGGTACAGCGAGATCACCCGCATCAAGTTCGACACCCGCTACGCCAACGCCTTCTGGCGGCATGTCCCGCCCAGGCCGCCCCTATAGGGAGCCAGCCCGGCCGGGCGTCACCGAAAATGATCGGCCTGCCCGCTGGGCCCCGGCCCCCCAGCCCGCCGACAATACCCCCATGCCCCCGCCCCCCCACCACCATCACGAGATCCCCCTGTCCCGGCCCAGCATCACCGCCCACGAGGAACGCCTCGTGCTCGAGGTGCTCCGGTCCGGGCGGCTGTCCATCGGGCCGATGGTCGAGCGGTTCGAGCAGCTCACCGCCGAGCGGGTCGGGGTCCGCCACGCCGTGGCCTGCTCCTCGGGCACCGCCGGGCTGCACATGGTCATGTCCGCCCTGGGCATCGGGCCCGGCGACGAGGTGATCACCACCCCCTTCTCCTTCATCGCCAGCGCCAACGCGATCCTCTATGTAGGGGCCAAACCGGTCTTCGTCGACATCTGCCCCAAGACCCTCAACGCCGACCCGGAGTTGATCGAACAGGCCGTCAACCCCCGGACCAAGGCCATCCTCGCGGTCGAGGCCTTCGGCAACCCGGCCCACATGGAGGCCTACGCCCGGATCGCCGCCAAGCACGAGATCGTCCTCGTCGAGGACTGCTGCGAGGCCCTGGGCACCAAGCACAACGGACGCCAGGCGGGCTCGTTCGGCCGGGCCGGGGTCTTTGGGTATTACCCCAACAAGCAGATCACCACCGGCGAGGGCGGCATGGTCGTGACCAACGACGACCGCCTGGCCGACCTCTGCCGCAGCCTGCGCAATCAGGGCCGGGCCGTCGCCGGGCACGGTTCGGTCGCCCCCGGCTCGACCGCCGGGGCGTGGCTCCAGCACGAGCGGCTCGGCTTCAACTACCGGCTCAGCGAAATCGCCGCCGCTGTGGGCGTGGGCCAGATGGAACGCTTCGACGAGATCGTCGCGGCCCGCCAGCGGGTGGCCAACCGGTACATGCAACGCCTGCTCGATGTCAACGACCTGATCCTGCCGACCGTGCCCGAGGGGGCGGAGATGAGCTGGTTCGTCTTCGTGGTCCGCCTGGCGGCGGGGTTCACCCGGGAAGAGCGGGACCGGATCATCCAGGGCATGCGCAACCACGACATCGGGGCCGCGGACTACTTCCCCTGCATCCACCTCCAGCCGTTCTACCGGCGGGCCTACGGGTTTAAAGAGGGTGATTTCCCCATTTCCGAGTCGGTCAGCAACCGGACCATCGCCGTGCCCTTCTTCGCGGAGATGACCGACCGGGAGATCGACCTGGTGGGCCAGACGCTGGAGGTCATGATCAGCCGCGAGGGCCTGGCCCGGCGGTGAGCCGACCGGGAAAGCCGATCGGGAAAGCCGGGCCGGGCTTGCCCAACCCGTGTGCGGGCCTATCATTGCGGCCCGGCCCACCGAGCCGGACCGACCGAACGATCCGATTCAGCGACCGACCCCGCGACCGACCCAGAGAGGTGCCCCATGCCCTTCGAGTGCCACTTCACCGGCAAAAAGACAACTTTCGGCAAGAAGCGCGCCTGGCGCGGCCAGCGCATCGTCAAGGGCGGCTTCGGCCTCAAGGCTACCGGTATCTCCCGGCGGACCTTCAAGCCCAACCTCCAGAAGGTCACCTGCGTCCTGACCGACGAGAAGGGCAGCAGCCAGACCAAGAAGGTCTTGGTCTCGGTCCATGCCATCCGCTCCGGGCTGGTCGTCAAGGCCCCCAAGCGCAAGTACACCTACACCCGCGCTCAGAAGGCCGAGGACTGATCCTCCCCTCCCCCCCCCCCTCATTCGCACCGATCCGCCCGTCCCGAGACGGGCGGCTTTCTTTTTGGAACTTTGTTTTCGACCCGCCCTCCGGTACCATATTCCGAACGGAGGTCCGCCATGCGCTGCGAACGCTGCGAACGCGAAGCGACCATCCACGAGGTCATCATCCACAAGGGCGAGAAGCGGGAACGCCACCTGTGCGAGCAGTGCGCCGGCAAGGCGGGGCTGTCCGCCGACCCCCACCTGCCCATCGCCCAGCTCATCAGCGGGTTCATGCTCGGGCCGAACAACCCCAAGCCCGCCGAGGGTAAGCCCGTCGCCCCCCCCACCGCCCGGACGGTCGCCCGGTGCGCCGGCTGCGGCACGACCTACACCGCGTTCAAGGAGTCCGGCCTGCTCGGCTGCCCGGCGTGCTACGACGCCTTCTGCGAGCGTCTCGGCCCCCTGATCGAGCGGGCCCACGAGGGGGCCTGCCACCATGTCGGCAAGTTCCCGCGCCGCGCCCTGCGCGACTGCCGCTCGCTCGGCGACCGCGACCGCGTCGAGGTGCTGCTCGGTTCGGCCCGCGAGCGGGAGGAACGCCTGGAATCCCTGCGCAAGGCCCTGGCCAAGGCCGTCCGCGACGAGGACTACGAGCGGGCCGCCATGCTCCGCGACGAACTCAACCGCGTCAGCGACCTGCTGCAGGACACCCGCGAATCGTGAAAGAGCCCGACCACAGCCAGCAGCCAGCCGAGGGAACCCCGACCCCCCCCCGCGTGTTCGAGCGCGGGACGGAATGGCTGCGCGGCCAGGGCGACGCCTCCGATGTCGTGCTCTCCTCCCGGGTGCGCGTGGCGCGGAACCTGGCCGGCTTCCCGTTCATGACCACCGCCTCGCGGACGGACCGGTCGCAGATCCTCGACCTGTGCCGCCGACGGCTGCTCGGCGTGCCCGTCGGCGAGAGCCGGCGCGTCCTCTGGGTGGACCTGCACACCGCCAGCCACGACGAGCGTGACCTGCTCGTCGAACGCCAGCTCATCAGCCGCAACCACGCCAAGGGCAAGCTCTCCAACGGTGCGGGCGGCGCCGATGAGCCCCGCGGCGTCGCCGTGGTCCTGCCCGACGAACGCGTCTCGGTCATGGTCAACGAGGAAGACCACCTCCGCATGCAGTCGATCCGCAGCGGCCTGGCCCTGGACGAGTGCCTGGCCGACATCGACGGGATCGACGACGAGCTGGAAAAGGGTCTGGATTTCGCCTTCCACCCGCGGTTCGGCTACCTGACCGCCTGCCCGACCAATGTCGGCACCGGCCTGCGCCTCAGCGTCATGCTGCACCTGCCCGGGCTGAAACTGACGGGAGAGCTCGAGAAAGCCAGCCGGGCCGCCCACGACATGGGCCTGGCCGTGCGGGGCTTCTACGGCGAGGGTTCCGAGGCCGCCGGCGAGTTCTATCAGGTCTCCAACCAGACCACGCTGGGCAAGTCCGACGCGCTGCTGCTCAAGGAGATGTCCTTTGAGATCATCCCGCGCCTGGTCGGATACGAACGCCACGCACGCCAGAAGCTGCTGGGCGAACGGCGCGAGAGCACGCACGACGCGGTCGCCCGGGCGTTGGGCACCCTCCGATACGCACGGATGCTCCGATCCGCCGAGGCCATGGACCTGCTCGGCATGGTCCGCCTGGGCGTGATCGGCGGCCTGATCACCGATGTATCGCTCGAGCAGGTCCACGCGTTGCTGCTGGCCACGCAACCGGCCCACCTGTCGCGCGCCGTCCGGCGTGACCTGACCCCCCAGGAGCGGCGCGGCGCCCGCGCCGGGCTCTGCCGCGAAAGGCTGGGCGGGTCGTGAGCGGGCCGGGGCGGGACGGCGCCGTCGGATCGGACGCGTTCGTCTGGCCGCCGTCGTCGAGGATCCACGAACCGATCCGGACCGATGCGCCCGAGGAAGAAGCAAGCACGCTCCCGCCCGGACGCCCCGCCGGCATCACCGGGCGGGCCGAGGCCGACCTCATCGGCGTCCGTTCGATCAGCTTCGCGCGCTGGGTCCGGGCGACCGGGTGGCAGCCGGACCGGTTCGGGGCGTTCTGCTGGCGGTGCGCCGGCTCGGTCGGCCCGCACGAGGTCGACGGCAACGGCTGCGGCTCGTGCCGCGAGAAAACCCTCGCCTGGGACCGCGCCGCCCGGCTGGGCCTGTACCACGGCGGGGTCCGCGCGGCGGTGACGGAGCTGAAGTTCGGGCGCTGGCGCAGGACCGGGGCCGAGCTGGGCGCCGCGATGGGCGATCGGCTCGGCGACCTGATGGCCGCGGGCGGCTTCACGCCCGACGAGGTGGTCCTGATGCCCGTCCCGGCGTCGTGGCGTCGGCGGATGGGGCGGGGGATCGATCACACGACGGTGCTGGCCCGGGCCGCCGGCAAGCGGGCCGGGGTCCGGGTCATCCGCGGGCTGGCCCGGCGGCACACCCCGACCCAGGTGGGCCTGAGCGCCACGGCCCGGGCGGCCAACATCCGCGGGGCGTTCCGGGCCCGGCCGTGCCTGGCCCGCCTGATGGCCGGTGAACACCCCCCGCGGGTGGTCGTCGTATTGGATGATGTCCGGACAACCGGGGCGACCATGACGGTGGCCTGCCGGGCCGTTCGGAAAATTGTTGGAATAAAAACCGAGATCTGGGCGTTAACAGCCGTGGTCGCGTCGGATCGGCGCGGCCAGCGGGCCGGTGACTCGGACCCCGCACGGGCGGAAGCCGCCCGGGTTGCGGTTTGGAGCGGTCTGGGCCGTCCCGGGCATGAGAAATTCGAGAAGACTTTTGGCGTAGCCGTTTGACCTTGATTGGGTGCGGTCTACACTCTCCCCCGCCGCTGTTCGCAGCGGCTTTGGGTTCCGAAGGGCGGATGCCCGGCCGAACCCGCCTCTGTGGCAAGTGAACAGTTGGGTCCACCGCGAGAATGCGATGGCCGTCACACCGGTGCACAACCGGGCCTTCCGGGGCGGTGACGGTCAACAAACGGAATCGGGGGCAGGTCACAGCGCCTCCCGATGCCAGCATTCTTGTGCGAAGTGGAAAGCCCTATTTCTTATTGAAATGGACTGACACTTTGAGTGTTGGTTTTTTAGTTACCCGGGATTTGCCGTCCCGGGCATCGAGCCTCGGCTCGATGAAGACCGGCCCCGCGTCGCCCTTGGAAACAAGGCACGGGCGGGGTTCAGTCGGATCGGCTTCATTTGATGCGTTTGGTGACGGGCTTCGGCCCCGATCCTTGCAACAATATTCAACTGAAGAGTTTGATCCTGGCTCAGATTGAACGCTGGCGGCATGGTTAAAACATGCAAGTCGAACGATCCCTTCGGGGAGAGTGGCGAAAGGGCGAGGAATACGATCGAACGTACCCCGAGGTGGGGGATAGCGTGGGGAAACTCACGGTAATACCCCATGTCCTCTACGGAGAAAAGGTTTACCGCCTTGGGAGCGGCGATCGTCCTATCAGGTAGTTGGCGGGGTAATGGCCCACCAAGCCGAAGACGGGTAGCGGGTGTGAGAGCACGACCCGCCGCATCGGGACTGAGACACTGCCCGGACTCCTACGGGAGGCTGCAGTAACGAATCTTCCGCAATGGGCGAAAGCCTGACGGAGCAATGCCGCGTGTGGGATGAAGCATCTTCGATGTGTAAACCACTGTCAGGGTTTAGGAACAATGACCAGACCCAAAGGAAGGGCCGGCTAACTCTGTGCCAGCAGCCGCGGTAATACAGAGGGCCCGAGCGTTAATCGGAATCACTGGGCTTAAAGCGTACGCAGGCGGCCCTGAAGGCATCGTGTGAAATCCCGCGGCTTAACCGCGGAACTGCACGGTGAACCACAGGGCTTGAGGCAGGTAGGGGTCAGTGGAACCATGAGTGGAGCGGTGAAATGCGTAGATATTCATGGGAACGCCAATGGCGAAGGCAGCTGACTGGGCCTGTTCTGACGCTCATGTACGAAAGCGTGGGGAGCAAACAGGATTAGATACCCTGGTAGTCCACGCCGTAAACGATGCACACTAGATCGAGGGAGCTCTCACGCCTTCTCGGTCGAAGGTAAACTGATTAGTGTGCCGCCTGGGGAGTACGGTCGCAAGGCTAAAACTCAAAGGAATTGACGGGGGCTCACACAAGCGGTGGAGCATGTTGCTTAATTCGAGGCAACGCGAAGAACCTTACCTAGGCTTGACATGCACGGATTAACCTTTCGAAAGATAGGCCACGCCCTTTGGGTGGAACGTGCACAGGTGCTGCATGGCTGTCGTCAGCTCGTGCTGTGAAGTGTCGGGTTAAGTCCCTTAACGAGCGCAACCCCTATCGTTAGTTACTAACGCGTCATGGCGAGGACTCTAACGAGACTGCCGGTGTCAAACCGGAGGAAGGCGGGGATGACGTCAAGTCCTCATGGCCCTTACGCCTAGGGCTGCAAACGTGCTACAATGGCATGGACAGAGCGATGCGAGGCCGCAAGGCGGAGCAAATCGCAAAAACCATGCCCCAGTTCGGATTGTAGGCTGAAATTCGCCTGCATGAAGCCGGAATCGCTAGTAATCGGAGATCAGCTACGCTCCGGTGAATACGTTCCTGAGCCTTGTACACACCGCCCGTCACGTCATGGAAGTTGGCAGCGCCCGAAGTCACCTCGTTTCAGGGGTGCCTACGGCGAGGCTGATAACTGGGACGAAGTCGTAACAAGGTAGCCGTAGGAGAACCTGCGGCTGGATCACCTCCTTTCTAAGGGATTTCCTTAGACTCGTCCGTCGAACCCGATCGTGAAGAACGGGCAAGACACGCGGAGCGATCCGCAACGAGTATAAGTGAGCGCACTCTCGCCCACCATACACCTCCGCATCTCTTGAGATGCAGAGACGGTGGATACCGGCTCGGTAACGAGCCGGGAAGCATGGACCCAACTGTTCAAAGGCCACGGAGGAAACTCCTGGTTCACGAACCACGAAAACCCCGCCGACAAGGCGGGGTTTTTCGTGCGCCCGCGCCACCCCCCACCACCACCGCCCGGCCTCAATCCGACTCCAACAACCGCCCCCGCACCAGCCCCGGCCCGCCGCTCACGCTCCTGCTCAGATCCGCCTCGGTCTGCGCCCGATGCACCGGCACGCCCTCGAAGACCACCGCCATGTTCAGCACGGTGTCGATGTCCGCCTGACTCTCCGCCGCGGACGGGTCCGTCCGGAACACCAGCGTCGCGACCCCGGCGTCCAGCACGGCCTCTGCCGCACCGAGCATCCGATCCGGATCGGCCGTGTCGTCCCCCAAACTTCTCGACCCGGCCTTCCAGTCGAGCAGGAACATCCCCAAACCCGGTGTGCTCGCGCGAAGGATCACCCGGTCGATGCGGATCTCTTCGCCGTTCCTGGGATCGACCAGATACATCCAGCCGGACCCGTGGTGAGGCTGCCCTTCCACCACGAACCCGATCCGGGCGATCGTGGCCCCATGTGGCGGCAGCGTGTTTGGCAGCACCGGCAGGATCGCGAACGGTTCGAGTCCCAGCCCACCCGCGGCTTGTTCGGCCGCGGCGGCGTCGTCGAACCCCGAAACCACCGGCTCGCCCGAAGCCAGCAGACGCACCCGCTGCTCGGACTCGACCGTGGTCGCCTCGATACTCCGTCGGGTCGTGCGGTCTTCCAACGCCACGCGGAACACCGCACGGATCATCAGTTCATCATGCGGTTCCTCGGCCGTCCAGTCCTCCGGACGCACGGGGACCGTACTGCCCAGGCTGCTGACGTTGCCCAAGTGCGGCTGGTTTGGGATGTACAGCCCGCCGAGCATCGACCCCCCGGGTCCCCAGTTGATCGCCCCTGGGCTGGTCGCGCCGATCGACACCGTCTCGACCCGGATCGATCTGTTCGAGTTCACCGGTTGCGAGCTGGCCAGCCGGTGCAGCCGGACGGGGCGGGAGACGATGCGGTAGCCGATCTCCGCGTCCGGCCGGTTCACGCGGTCGCGGATCTGGATGGTCCGCTCGAAGCCGTGGGTCAGGTAGCGGGCGATCTGGTCGTCGGTCATGCGGTCGTTGACGAAGGCCTCGGCGAGCACCTCGCCCCAGCGTGGGTCCCACGGCTGGGACGCGTCGGCCTGGTGGGCCAGGGCCATCTCCACGGCGCGGGCCAAATCTGCGTCCGCCATCGGCGGCGTCCGCGTCGCCCGGGCCGCCAACTCGTCTACGCCCGCGTCCACGCCGTAGCCGGCCAGCCGGACGACCGTCGGATCGGGCAGGCCCGCGATGATCCGGGCTCCCACCCCCGGCGCCTGGATCAGGAGCAGGCCCAGCCCGGCGATCTGCAGCAGGACGGCGGCCACCAGCGGAAGCGGGCGGATCCGGCGCAGCGTCGCGCGGGTCGGCTTCGGCCCGTCCAGGTCCTGCCCGCACTCCGGGCACGCCGCGGCGTCCGGGCCGTGGCCCTGCAGGTCGAACCGGCACTTGCGGCAGAACCGGCCCCGCGCCACCACACGCCCCCGGAGGGCGAACATGAGCAGCAGGGCGGCGAGGACGAGCAGGGCGATGGCGATCGGGAGCATGTTTGGTGTCCTGTGGTTCAGCGGCCGGTTCGCCGAGTTCGGCGTGCGGGTCTGTCAGTCTTCGGCGTGGTCCGGCCCGGGGCGGCCGACCGTGTGCTCCGGGAGGGTGGCGCTGGTCTGCGTGTGTTCGATCGGGTCGGCGGTGACTCGGGCGTTCTCGAAGCGGAGCGGGACGCCGAGGATCCGGACGACGCCGGGCAGGCGTTCGGCCGGACGCGGGTCCGGGCGGAGTTCGATGGTCACGCGCCCGGCGTCGAGCCACGCGTCGAGGACCGCGTCCTCGGGCGGGTTCTCGGTCCGCCATCGACGGCCGCGGATGCCGTGCCCCGTCGCGGCGTCCATGGCGAAGTCGGCGATGTGGTGCTCGCGCCCCTCGTGGATCGCGACGATCCGGCCCGATAGAGCGATCGGCGGGTCGACGGTGATGATGCCGAACTCGCCGATGTCCCAACCCTGGTCGGTTCTGGTCCGCTGGTCCTTGGGAAGGATCCGCAGCGGGGTGATGCGGATGATCGGGCTCTCGCGGAACGCGGCGACGGTCTCCGGATCGGCGTCCGCGCGGACGGTTTCCGCGTCGGATGGCAGGACGCGGACCGGGTGCTCCACGGTCCGCTCGGCCCGGTGGTGGACGTGGCCGTCGGACATCCGGCGCATCGAGACCGCGTAGCGGACGAAAAACACGAGTTCTGTGCCGGGCTCGACGCCGGTCCAGTCCAGATCCGCAAGAGGGATCTTCGAGCTGATCGAACCCATCCCGCCACCGACGGGGCCCGGTATGTCTAGGCCGGTCATCCCGCGGACCGGGAGCGGGACCTCGAAGGCCGGGTCTCGGAGCCCGCCCGCCGTGACGCTGAACTCCTGCCAGACATCGTCCGTCCCGTCGTGGGGCAGGCCGTTCGAGCCGCTCAGGCTGGCCAGGCGTGGGCCGCTGGTTTGTGAGACTTGAAAGCCGATCTCGTCCGCGCCGTGCCGGAGCGTTTGGGTGAAGGACACAGACGACACGAACCCGTTGGCGAAGTACCGGTCGATCTGCGCCGGGTCCATGCGTGCCTGTTCGAAGGCACGCATCAGCACCTCGCCGTGGCGCGGGTTCCATGGCTGGGCGTCGTCTGACTGGTGCTCCAGCGCGGCCAGGATCAGCCCCTCCCACGCTCGGTCGGCCAGCGCAGGGGTCCGGTCCAGCCGGTTCGTCGCGATTTCCGTGAACGCGGCGTCGACGCCGACGGCGTGGAGGGCCAGGACCACGCGGTCGGGCAGCGCGGCGAAGATCCGGGCGGTGTTGTTCGTCGCGCTGATGGCGAGCAGCGTCGTCCCCGCGAGAAACAGGAGCACCCCCAGGGTCAGCACGACCGGCCGCGAACGGCGCAGCACCGGCCGCGTGCTCCCGGGCCGGGCCAGCTCCCGCCCGCACTCCGGGCAGGCCGCGGCGTCCGGCCCGTGGCCCTGCAGATCGAACCGGCATTTGCGGCAGAACCGGCCGCGGGCGGCGACGCGGCCGCGGAGGGCGAACGCGAGGAGCACGAGGCCGAGCGTGAAGAGGATGAGGGCCAGTGGGAGCATGGGCGGGTACTCAGGGGGTGGCGGCGGGGTCGGGCGGCGGGTGGGTCGGCGGGTGAGGTGAGGCGGTGAATCTGGCTCGGCCTTGGATGTAGGTCATCGTGTTGCCGGGGAAGCCGGCGTGTTCGACGCGGACGCGCTCGTAGAGCAGTTCGATGTTCTGGACCTGATCGATCGCCAGGTTGCCGATCGCCAACTCCGGCTCGGGCCGGAACACCAGGTCCACCTCCCCGGCGTCGATCCATCGGCGGACAACGCCGGCGGCCTCGTCGATGTGTTCGGGCTCGACACGCCACGGCACGCCGATGAGGGCGCCCATGCCGCCGATGATCTGTTGGCTGCCTGAGTTGATCTGGCCGAGCGGCCACTCCTCTTCGCCGAGGCGCACGGTCAGGGTCCCGGCGAGCCCGATGGGCAGGTGCTCGATGGAGAACATGACATACGCCATGTGGACCGCGTGCGGCTCGGGCTGCGCATCGGGGTTGAGCATCGGCAGGAACGCCTTGAGGCTCGCCGCGCGGAGATTGGAGCGGATGTGCTCGGAGATCTCGGGGTCGTTCGAGACCGTGATCACCGGCTCGTCCGGTCCGAGCACGCGGACCTCCTGCTCGAAGCGGTGGACGCCGACCGGGACACCCTCGTTCGCGTGCTCCGGGATCACGGTTAGTTCGAACTCGGCGAACAGGCGCAGCCGCTCGCCGGGGTGGACCCGGTCCCACGGCGTGTCCATCTCCAGCAGGCCCTGCATTCCCCGTCCACGAAACTGTGAACTGGCAGGTGGGATCCAGAGCGTTCCGGAGGGATCGTCGAACGGGCGGGCCCGGCCCTCGCGATCCGTCCAGCCCGCGTTGATCAGCCGGAAACGCAGCTTGGCCGGCGTGCGGATGCCGTTGTGATCGGGTGTCTGCGCCGACAACCGGGCCGCCTCGTACCGGATGGACATCGCGATACGCCCGTCGCCGTGGGCGACGCGGTCGCGGAACCCCGCATCGATCTCGTAGCCGTTGGCGACATACGACGCGATCTGCTCCTCGGACATCCGGCCACTGAGCAAGGCCTGTGACAGCACCGTGCCCCAGCGGAAGTCCCAGGCCTGGTCCGTGCGGGCCTGGTGCGCCAGCCCCGCGTTGACGGCCCGCGTCCAGTTCCGCGGCTCCATCGGCGGCGTGCGGTCGGTCCGGGTCACCAGCTCCGTGACGGCGTCATCGACGCCCGCGCGGGCGAGCAGGACCACCGGGGTGTCGGGCAACGCCGCGACCAGCCGCGCCGTGCTCGTGGCGGCCAGCACCGTAAGCGACCCGGCCAGGAGGATGAGCACCCCGGAGGCTGCGAGCCCAAGCCGGCTCGCCCGGCGGATGCTCGGGCGGGTGGCCTTGGGCCGGTCCAGATCCCCGCCGCACTCCGGGCAGGTGGGCCGGTCGAGGCCTTGGAGGTCGAAGCGGCACTTGCGGCAGAACCGGCCGCGGGCCACCACCCGGCCCCGGAGGGCCAGGGAGAAGATGATGACGGCAGCGAGCAGGAGAGCCAGGCCGATCCAGTGCATGATGGGAGTGTACTGGGATGATGGCCTCAGGGTTCAGCGGGAAATGCCGGATCAGTGTCCGACCTAGCGCTGTTCGCAGAGTCGGCCGTGCCTTGCAGCTGGGCACGCGTGGTGGGGCCGGGATGGCTGATGGCGGTATCGAAGGCGGCCCCCGGAGCGGCGATGACGGGGACATCGGAAAAGACGAGACCGATGTCCAAAAAGCGATCGATGGTGGCGTTGGCCAGCATCTGGTCCGTATCGATCTGCAGCAGGATGGTGGCCTTGCCGTTGCGGAGCGCGGCCTCGGTCACTGCGAAGGCCTTGCGTGCTTCCGAAGGGAGGATGCGCCAGTGGACGATTGCGGCTGCAAGCTCGTCGGGCTGCGGGTTGAGCAGGAAGGGCTCGGACGGGGGCGAGGTGTAGCCTTCGGACTGGATGACGAGCCGGCCGGAGATCGGGGCGGGCAGGGAGTCGGCTCGGATCCAGACCGCGAACGCACTGATGTTGGGCCGGTTCGGGTTCTTGCTGTCTGCGTACGGCGCCGCCGCGATGGGTGAGACCGTGATCGATGCCGCCGCGCTCTGGAGGACCGCGGGATCCGTGACGCGTTCGATCAGTTCGAGCGGGTTGCCCACGACGCGGGCTTGCTTGGTGATGGTTCTTGTTTCAAGGACACGGCGGGGGCTGTTGGCGTTGGCGAGCATCTCGATCTCGAAGGTGAACTCAATGTCCACACGCTCGGGGTGGTCGCCGGCGTTGTGCGCCGGGTTGGCAATCGTGCTGCTGATGACCGTATCGGAAGCGTGGTTCGTGGAGGGATTGCTGGGCTGGACGGCGTCGGCCGCGGCCTTTCTGGAACCGAACTGCTCTTTGGTGAGAACGACCACGATGGGATCTGTTCCGACTTGGCCGAAGCCGGCGCTGGTGATACGCTGCTGGGCGCGGGACCATTGGAACGGGATCGTGGGCTGATCGGCGGCGATCGCGCCCCGGATACGGATGTCGATGTCGACGGCCTGCACAAGATAGCGGGAAAGTTGATCTTCCGACATCCGGTTCACCGCCGCGGCGTGGTGGAGGACGGCGCCCCAGCGGGGGTCCCATGGGGTCGCGGTGTCGGCCTGGTGAGCCAGGCCCCGCTCGATCACGGTGTCCCAGATGGCCGGGTCGAGTGTTCTCTGGCCGTTCGTGCGGTTGATGAGTTCGAGCAGCGCATCGTCCCAGCCGAGTTCCGTGAGCCGGAGGATCATCGGGTCGGGCAGTTGCCGGGCGATGATGGGGCCGAGCGGTGTTCGGGTGCTGGCCAGGAGGAAACCGCCGGCGAGGAGCAAGAGGATCGCGAGCCAGAGGGCGGGTTGATGGAGGCGGCGGATGGCGGGGCGCGTGGCCTTGGGACTGGTCAGGTCGCGGCCGCACTCGGGGCAGGTCGCTTTGTCGAGGCCGGCGAGATCGAACTTGCATTTGTTACAGAAACGCCCCCGGACGGTCGCGCGGCCTCGCAACGTGAAAACGAACAGGATGAATGAGGCGAAGAGAAGGATCAGGGCGAGGGGAAGCATGCGCAGAGCATAACGACCCGTGATATGGTTTGTTGCCAAAGAGTTCGGGCGACCACGCGCACGGGGGCTGGCATCCCCGCTCCGGGCCCACCGGACAGCGGGCTCCCGGCCCGAGTGGAGCGGGGCGTTACTGCTGCTGTTGCTGCTGCTTGCGCTTACTGTGGCGCACGATCTGGCCGGTTTCGAGGTAGATGATGTCCTCGGCGATGTTGGCCAGGAGGTCGCCGACGCGTTCGAGTTCGCGGGCGACGCGGTACATGAGCATGCCCGTGCCGGCGATCTGGGGCTCGCGCTCGATCAGTTCGCGGATCTCCTCGAAGGCGCGTTTGTCGAGCTGATCGATGGTCTCGTCCTTGATGCGGATCGCCCGGGCGGACTCGACATCGGAGTTGACCACCGCGCGGAGGAGTTCTTCGCAGGCGACCGGGATGCGGTCGCCCATCTCGCGCAGGGCGGTGGGCCACTGGGGGGCGGGCGGGTTGAGCTTGAGGCAGATCTTGGCCAGCGAGCTGGCGTGGTCGGCGACGCGCTCGATGTCCTGGTTGACCTTCAGGCAGAAGGCGAGCTGGCGCATGTCGTGGCCGAAGGGGCGTTCGAGCGTGAGCAGGCGCAGGCACTCCTGCTCGATGGCGACTTCCTCGGTATCGACCTCGTTCTCGCCCGAGCGGATCTTCCGGGCCAGGTCGTGGTCGAGATCCCAGAGCCCGTCCACAGCGGAGACCAGCAGGTCGATGGCCATGCTCGCCTCGCGGAGCAGGCGGCGGCGCAGGGCGGCCAGTTCCTCGTCGAACTTGGCGTTGCTCACGACCCGCGGCTTGGGGGCTGGCTGGGCGGGCTGGGATTCGAACATCGACATCGTGCCATCCTTGGCGGGCCGGACGGGTGGACTCCCCACGCGTCCGGGCCATTCCGGGATCTTAACACGGATCCGGCGTCCGTGCGGGGAATGTCCCGGAAAGTTCCGCCGAACCGGCTGATCCGGCGGCCGCGGGCGGGCGTTCGAGGGCCCTGGTGAGCGACTTGGCCAGCCCGATCGGGTCCGTGCGTTGCCTGGGCGGCGGGCGGAGGTAGATCTCGGACAGCGGCTTGCCGGCGGCCGAGCGGGCGTTGGTCTGGGCCAGGTCCGCCCCGACGGTGCGGACGGGGCCGAGTTCGGCCGCGGCGAGGGCAGCGGCGAGCGGGCCCGGGTCGGCGGCCATGAACACTGCGTCCTCGCCCCGGGTGGAGAGGGCGCGGACGCCCCACTGCTGGGCAGCGGCGCGGAGGCGGGCGAGGAGGATCAGGCGTTTGGCGGGCGGGGGCGGCTCGCCATAGGCGGAGAGCAGGTCGCGTTCGACATGGTCGAGCTCGGCGGGCGTGGCGGCAGAGGCGAGGCGGCGGTAGGCCTCCAGGCGGCGCTGGTCGGAGGGGATGTATGGGCGGGGGATGAGGCCGTAGACGCCGATGTCGACGGCGGTGTGGCGGACGGGAGATTCCTCGGTGGCGTTGGTGAGCTGGTGGACGGCGTTGTCGAGCAGTCGGCAGAACATCTCGTAGCCGACGGCGGCGATGTGGCCAGACTGTTCGGCGCCCAGTAGGTTGCCCGCGCCGCGGATCTCCAGGTCGCGCATGGCGATCTTGAAGCCGGCGCCGAGCATGGCGTATTCCTCGATGGCCTTGAGGCGTTTCTGGGCGACCTCCTTGACGGGGCGGTCGGCGGGGAGAAGCAGGTAGCAGTACGCCCGGTGGTGGCTGCGCCCGACGCGGCCGCGGAGCTGATGGAGTTCGGCCAGACCGAAGCGGTCGGCGTCGTCGATGATCATGGTGTTGGCCGTCGGGATGTCGATGCCGGCCTCGATGATGGTGGTCGAGACGAGGATGTCGGCCTCGCGGCGCATGAAGGTGAGCATGACCTCTTCGAGTTCGCGCGGATCCATCTGGCCGTGGCCGGCGACGACGCGGGCGTCGGGCACGAGGGCCTTGACGCGGGCGGCGACGGACTGCAGGTCGTGGACGCGGTTGTGGACATAGAAAACCTGGCCCTCGCGGGCGAGCTCACGCTTGATGGCTGCGGCGATGCGTTTCTCGTTGGAGGGGATGACCTCGGTGACGACGGCGCGCCGGTCGACGGGGGGCGTGGTGAGGCTGGAGATGTCGCGCAGGCCCAGCATGGACATGTGCAGCGTGCGAGGGATCGGGGTCGCGGAGAGTGTCATGACATCGACGGTCATGCGGAGCTGGAGCAGGGTCTCCTTGTGCTCGACGCCGAAGCGTTGCTCCTCGTCGATGACGACCAGGCCGAGGTCGGCGAAGCGGACATCCTTGGAGAGCAGGCGGTGGGTGCCGATGACGACATCGACCGCACCGGTGCGCAGTTCCTTGAGGATCGCGTTGATCTGCTGCGTGGTCTTGAAGCGGGAAAGGGACTCAACGCGGAAGGGGTAGTCGGCGAAGCGGGCCTTGAAGGTGCGCTCGTGCTGCTCGGCGAGGACGGTAGTGGGCACGAGGACGGCGACCTGCCTGCCGTACTCGCAGGCCTTGAAGGCGGCGCGGATGGCCAGCTCGGTCTTGCCGAAGCCGACATCCCCGCAGATCAGGCGGTCCATGGGCCGTGGACGGGCCATGTCCTTCTTGATCTCGATCAGCGCGGCGAGCTGGTCCTCGGTCTCCTCGTAGGGGAACTCGGCCTCGAACTCGGTCTGCCAGGGGGTGTCGTGCGGGTAGGCGATGCCGGGCTGGTGCTCGCGGGCGGCGCGGACGCGGAGCAGCTCGCCGGCGAGGTCGCGGACGGAGTCAGCGACGCGTTCCTTCTGGCCCTTCCACTTGCGGCCGCCGATGGTGGAGAGCTGGGGCTTGCCGCGGAAGCCGCCGATGTACTTCTGGACAAGGTCGATCTGGGAGCAGGGGACATGCAGGCGCGACTTGCCGGCGAACTCCAGGGTGAGGTACTCCTCCATCTGGCGATCGTCGGATTTTTTCTGCGACGGGTGCGTCGGGACCTTGGCTCGGTCCTTGGTGCCGCCCGCCGGGAGGACGGCCAGGCCGGTGAACAGGGCGATGCCGTGGTCGGCGTGGACGACATAGTCGCCGGCGGCGATGTCGAGGAAGGTGTCCATCGCGCGGCCGGCGCGGATCTTGGCGACGCGCCGGCGGACGGAGGAGCGGTGGAGCAGCTCACCGGAGGGGACGATGGCGGTGCGCCCCCTCACCCCCCCGCTGCCGTCGTCGTGCAGGTCTTCGTCGCCCCAGATCATGCCGCGCCGGATGTCGAGGACGCGGCGCTCGATGTCGGTGCCGGGGGCGTGGAGGGAGATGAGTTCGCCGAGGCGGGCGGATTCGGCCTCGCTGGTGCAGGCGAGGACGACGCGGGCGGTCTCGGCGAGTTCGGCCAGTTCGCGGACGGCTTGGGCGGCGTCCTTGTCGAAACTGGGGACGGGTGACACGCTCAGGTCGACGCGCACATCGGCCGCAGCGCTTGAGGTCGAGAACTGGTTCAGTTCGGCCAGCGCGTGGGTGCGTTCGGACAGCGCCTTGAGGACCTGCGGCGGCGGGTAGACGGTGCGGCCGTCGGAGACGCGCTCGAAGTAGCCGCGGGCCTGCTCGACGACTTCGAAGGTCTCGGCGAGGATGACGACGGATTCGCGCGGGGCATAATCGAGGACGAAGGTGTCGTCCTTGGACTCGGCCAGGGCGGACTGTCCGGCGGCGGCGAGGGTGCAGCGTTCGAGCGCGCGGTCGGAGCCCATGGTTTCGAGGTCGAACTCGCGCAGGGAGTCGATCTCGTCGCCGAAGAAATCGAGGCGGACGGGGGCGGGCGGGCCAGTGTCGCCGGAGACGGGGGAGAAGATGTCGAGGATGCCGCCGCGGACGGCGAACTGGCCGGGGTCCTCCACGGTCTCGACGCGGTCGTAGCCGGCGGTGGTGAGCCAGTCGATGAGTTGGGAGAGACCGGGAGCGTCGCCCTTGTGGATGGTGCGGACCAGGGTGTCGAGGCGGGCCGGGCCGGGGGCCGGCTGCATGAGCGAGGCGACGGGCACGACGAGGACGCGGGGTGCGTGCCCGTCACGGAGGCGCCGGAGGACGGTGGCGCGCTGGGCGAAGAGTTCGGCGGAGACGCCGGTCTCGCCGGGGGCGAGTTCGAGGGCGGGGACGATGGTGGCGGCGCCGGGTTCGAGGGCGTTGATTTCGCCGGCGATGTCCTCGGCCTCGTCGGTGTGGGCGCAGGCGACGATGACGGTGCGGGAGATGATCCGGGCCACGGCGAGCGCGGTGAAGGACACGGACGGCCCGACATGGCCGGAGGCGACGACACGCCGGCCGGCGCGCAGGGCTTCGGCCAGTGCGCGCACCGGTGCGTCCCGCTCGGCGATTTTGGCCAGTTCGGTCATGGGGTTCGGAGGGCCCGGGGGCCTTTGGGGATTGTTGGCGGGCGATCGGGTTCGGTCCTTCGGACCGAAGGGTGGGTCATTCGGTCGTGGCGTGGGGCCGGATGATCTCGATGGTGCGGGGGCCGATGCCGCGGACGCGCTGGAGGTCTTCGAGGGACGCGAAGGGGCCGTTGGCGTCGCGGTCCTCGATGATGCGGGCGGACAAAGCCGGGCCGATGCGGGGAAGGAGTTGGAGTTCGGCCGCGTCGGCGGTGTTGAGGTTGAGCAGGGGCGTCCGGACGGCGGCGGCCGCGGGCGGGGTGTCAGGGAGGGGCTCGCGGGTGGTGCTCAAGGCCAGCCCACCGGCGGCCGCGAGGGTGAGCACGATGCCCGTCAGCAGGCGCGTGGAGCGGGCGGGGTGGTGGGCGTCGGGTTTGGCGGTCGCCGGGGCGGGCATGGGGTCAGCCCGCGGGCTGGGGGGTTGCCGCACGGGCGCCGGCCTTGAGCAGGCCGACGGGCTCGGGCATCTGGCCCTTGGCGATGGACGCGCGAAGGTCTGCGAAACGCTCGGCCACCGGGCGGGGGGCACCGCCGGCGTCGGCGAGCGCGCCCAGGGGCATCTCCGCGGAGTCGGGGGGGTCGGCCAGATCCTGCCAGCACACGGACTGGACATACGGCTTGGCCAGCGCGACCGCGAGGTAGGCGCTCGCCCAGTCGGCCTGGGCGCGGGTGGACCAGGGCTGACGCCACGAGCCGCCGGAACGCGGGAGGGCATCTTCGTCCTCGGGCTCGTGCGGCACCGGGGCGGCGGGCACGCCGACGGCGGAGAGCGCCACGGGCCGGTCCAGGGCCGCGTACTGGTCGAGCATGGCGCTGAAGGCCATCAGGTCCCGCGTGCCCAGCCCGGGCCGGGGCACGCCCATCTGGACGCGCAGCGCGAGGGCGTCGAACTGGACGCCGGCCTGGGCCAGCATCTCGGCGTAGAGCGTGGGCGGGAGCGAACGACGGTCCGCGGAGTGGTGCTCGCCCCACGGCTCGACGATCTCGATCTGCACCTTGGCCTTGGGGTGGAGCTTGCGGGTGACCAGCACACAGATGCGGGTCAGGTCGATCATCTGCTCGAAGGTGAAGGAGAAGTTGCGGTTGGCGTGCAGGCCGGAGCAGACCGTCCAGCGGGTGACCGTGCGCCGGTAGCGGGTGACGACGGCCTTCATGTGCTCGTAGACCAGCTCGCGCAGGGTGTCGTAGTCGTTCTCCCAGATGTAGAGCCACTCCGGCACGGCGTGGGGGCGGAAGTCGATCACCGGGCCGGCGACCACGGGCAGCTTGGCCGAGCGCACCGCCCACTCGATCCAGCGGTCGGTGCGGGCGAACGCGTACTCGCCCTCGGCCGGCTCCATCTCGATCCAGCGCATAGGCATGGTGATGAAGTCCGCGCAGCGGGTTGCGAGCTGCTTGGCGGCGTCGGAATAGACCAGCGGCGAGATGGTCACGCCGACGGCCGGGGGCTGGGGCAGCACCAGGCCCGAACGGGTCGGGTGGAGCACCGGCTGGGCGGCGCCGAGATCATCGGCGGCCTGGGCGTGCATGTCGGCGCGGGCCTGGGCCCCGAAGTCGATCTGGGCCTGACGCATGGCCAGCCGCTCGGACGCCTCGAGCGCGATCCAGAGGGCGCGGAGGGCCAGCCGGTCGGCCTCGTCGTCGGGTAGGCCCGTGTCCCCGGCGTTCCGCGGCAGGGCCACGAGCGCCTGTGTGAAGGCGTCGCGGGCCTTCTCGAGGATGGGCATCGCCGGATCATCGGCGAGCATGTCGAACGCCTGCCATTCTTCGAGCTTGTTGAGGATGAGCATGACCCGGTGGCGGGCGAGTTCCAGGCTCAGCAGATAGGGCCGGTCCCGGTCGGGGAGCAGGCAGGTCTGGAGGACCAGCTCGCCCATCGGCCGCAGGGCCGTGCCGTCGGGCAGCAGGGCGGCGCCGATGCTGGCCAGCGCGCCGGCGTCCAGGTTGATCTGCAGGGAGAGGGCGGCGGCCTCGGCGTTAGTTTTCTCACAGCGGATCAGGCCGTTCTCGAACAGGGCCGAGCCGTTGACCGGGACGGAGTCCGGGCCGACCACGGAGGCGCCGGGGAGGACGCCCTGCGTGCTGGGAGCGAGACGGTCTGTGACGGCAAATGCCAGCATCGGGACTTCACACCACCGCCCGGTCCGGGCATTCGGGCCCGGGCGGCGGTCGGCCGTCGGCGGGCGTTCGGAGACTTTACGGCCGATCCGAGGCCGGGGCGAGCGGGCGGTGATCGGTTCCGGAGGCTGGCCACTGCGGGACGGGGCGCTATTCTCCGCCATGCCCACGAACGCGACCGGACAGCAGGGATCGGCGGTGTTTTCCACGGATCTGGCCCTGCCGGACCGTCGCCGGGGCAAAGTCCGGGACACCTACACGCTGCCCGGGGCCGGGCGGGGCGGGTCCGACGCGATCCTGATGGTCGCCACGGACCGGCTGAGCGCGTTCGATGTGGTGCTGCCCACGCCGATCCCGGGCAAGGGCCGGCTGCTGACGGAGATCGCCGCGTTCTGGCTGCGGCTGATCGGGGACCGCGGGCTGGGCCCGACGCACCTGATCTCGACCGATGACACCCTGATCCCCGACGAGGCCCTGACCGGCACGACCACGCGGGCGGATCTGCGCGGGCGGGTGACCATCGGGACCCGGTGCTCGGTGATCCCGGTGGAGTGCGTGGTTCGGGGGTATCTGGAGGGGTCGGGCTGGAAGGATTACAAGCAGACCGGGGCGGTGTGCGGGGTGGCGTTGCCGGCGGGGCTGCGGCAGTGCGAGCGGCTGCCCGAGCCGATCTTCACGCCCGCGACCAAGGCCGAGGAAGGCCACGACGAGAACATCGGCTTTGACGCGGCGGTCGATCATGTCGCCGGGATGGTCGGACGCGAGCGTGCCGGGGCGTTGATGGAGACCCTCCGGGCGCGGTCGCTGGCGATCTACGCCATGGCGGGCGAGCACGCGGCGGCGCGGGGGATCATTCTGGCGGACACGAAGTTCGAGTTCGGGCTGCCGCTGGCGGAGGGGCGGCCGGATCTCGACGCGGCGCCGGTGCTGATTGACGAGGCGTTGACGCCGGACTCGAGCCGGTTCTGGGAAGCCGACGGGTTCGAGCCCGGTCGGGCGCAGGCGAGCTTCGACAAGCAGTTCGTGCGCGAGTACCTGCAGGGGCTGGTGGACCGGGGCCTGTGGGACAAGTCCGATCCGGGGCCGGAGCTGCCGGGGGACGTGGTCGGAGGCACGCTGGCGCGGTACCGGGCGGCGCGGGACCGGCTGCTGGGATAAAGGCAGAGGCCGGCTGGAAGCCGGCCCTACCAAGAGGGCAGAGGGGTCGCGGTCAGTCGCGGCCGATGCCCTGGACGCCGCGCTGGGCCCGCTCCTGCTGCTTGCGGGCGAGCATGGCGCGGTGGAGTTCCATGCCGCGGGGTTCGGGGAAGATCTCCGCGAACGGGCGACCGACGCCGAGTTCGGCCTCGCGGTCGTAGATGTCGCGGAACTCCACGATCACATCGTACATGTAGCGGCGAAGGTCCTCGGGGGCGTAGTCGTAGATCCGCTCGGCCTCGTCCCGCCCGAAGACCTGGAGCATGTTGGCGACGGCGGTGCCGGCGACGAAGCTGAAATCGCGGTCCATGTACTCCATGCGTGCGGCCTGCTGCGCGGCGACGACATCGCGGAGCTGCTCACGCATGAAGATGGCGTGGGCGCGGCGGGCGTAGCTGAACATCGACGTGAACCGCTCGGGATCGCCGGCGAGCAGGCCCTCGATGACCGCGCCCTGGAGGGCCCCGTAGACCTCGGAGACGGCGACCTGGGGGGCGCCGAAGCTCTCGTGGAGCTGGCGGGCGACGAAGTCGGGCAGGGAGAGGGTCATCTCCATCTCGCGGGAGGGGTCGTTGAAGTTGTGCTTGCCCCAGGTGCGCAGGCGCTCGAACCAGCGCTCGGCCTGCACCATGTCGCCGCGCCGGTAGAAGTAGCGGATGGCGTCGCGGAGGAAGTTCTCGTAACCGGCGGCGACGGGGCGGTAGCTGCGGCGTTCGGCCTCGAAGATGCCGGACGCCTCGACGACCTCCTCGAGCATGTCGCCGTAGGTGGGGATGAAGTAGGGGTTCGGCGCGACGAACCAGACGCCGACGCGGCCCTCGTGGACATCGAGGTAGTTGAAGTACATGTCGCCGAAGCGCCAGAGTTCCTGCACGGACTGGAGCACGATGCGGTAGGTGTTGAGGAAGTCGAGCGAGTCGGAGTTGTGGAAGTTGACCTCCATGCGCCCGACATCGACGCCTCGGGCGGACCAGTAGAGCGCGTGCGCGCCGGCGAGCCGCCAGTCGGCCGGGCCGTACTTGCGGACGACCTGGAGCATGCGGACGGGCTCCATGTTGTACTGGTCGATCAGGACGCGCTTGCGGACATGGTTGCGGGCCAGGTTCCAGGCTTCCTCGCTGGGGTGGCGTTCGCGGAGGCGGACGAAGGCCTGGGTCTTGGGGCCGGCGCGCTCGACATCGCGATCCATCAGCATCTCGAGCCGGCCGGCGCGCTCCAGCTCGTCGTGGAGCTGGGCGCGGCGGAGGAAGTCGTAGCCGATCCGCTCGTTCAGATCCCGTTCGTACTCGTCGAGGATCTGCGCGGCGGTGGCGTTCTTCTGACGCAGGGTGGCGCGGGTGTCCGGCGCGTCGATGATGTCCTGGATCTGGCGGGCGTGGATCTCGATGACGGAGGCGCGGTCGCGCTGGTCCGGCGGGATCGTGGGGCGGGGGCCCATGATGTTGTGCCACTCGTAGGCGAGTTCCCGCTTGTAGTGCTGGTTGGCGTCGTCGGTGTAGCCGCCGACCTTGTGGAGATAGATCCAGGCCAGCTCGCGGTGCATGAGCATGTCGGACGGGTTGGCGCGGAGGCCCTCGTCGCGGAGCAGACGGATGCCGGCGTTGACCCAGTCCCAGCGTTCATGCGGCGTCTGGGTGGTGACGGAGATGTTGTACGCGAGGTTCCAGGCGTGGAAGGACCAGACGCGGGGGAAGCGGGGCTGGAGGCGGGTGATCTGGCGGGCGAGTTCGACGGCCTCGAAGTAGCGGCCCTCCTCCTTGGCGGAGTTGGCGCGGATCCAGAGGTAGTTGACGAACAGGCCGCGGAGCGCGCCCATGGCGATGCCCAGGGCCACCTGGGGCGGGTCGCCGTCCTCGGCCCGGTCGGTGTAGGCCAGCTCGTTGCGTCCGACCGACGCCGCCACGACCGAGGTCATGACGCTGGACCCGAACAGACCGGCGATCAGGGCCAGGATGGCGATGAACCGGACTTTCGCGCTGCGATGCATGGCTCGGCTCCGTGGTTCCGCCCATTGCCGGGCGGGGCGGGGCTTGCCCGCTGTACGGTGATACGGGTCAGTGGCCCGAATAGATCGCCAACTGGCGGGAACGCATGGCGTACACGCCGGCGGCGTAGATCAGCAGGGAGGCGACGATCAGGAACAGCGAGCCCGTGGCGACGCTGGCCCAGGAGAGCAGACGACCATCAGAGAGCCGCTCGGCCGGGCGGAGGTCGTTGTACACGCGGAAGACGCCGCTGACGGTGTCGGCGAAGTGGTAGATGGCCCAGCGGAAGACATCGAGGTTGCCATCGAGATCGGTGGTGCCCCAGCCGGGCAGGGCGTAGGCGATCCATCCCGAGCTTTCCGCGATGAAGAACACCCCCACCGCCACGAGGCAGGCCACCGGGAAACTCAGGAAGGTCCCGGCGCAGACGGCGAGCATGGCCAGGAACGCCAGCTTGACCCATTGGACGGCCTGCACGCGGAGGAAGTTGCCGCGGAAGCTGCCGACCTGGTACGAGACCTCCAGCCCGTCGGGCGGGAGGGTGATGGTGTTGGTGTTGGGGAGGAAGACGATGCCGCCCCCGCCCCTGGGGTCCTGGATGAAGCGGCCGTTGTAGAGCTGGAATCGGATCTCGCCGCGCTCGTTGACCATCTCCGGGGCGAGCGTGATGGTGTGGGAGAAGCCCAGGCCGGTGCGGTCGCGGATCAGGGTCGTGCCGTCCTCGAAGACGAAGGTCAGGGCGTAGAAAACATCGGGCCGGTTGCCCTCGGCGTTGATGCGGTACCGCAGGGTGAGCGGGACGCCGCGGCGTTGTGCGTCGTGGAGGCCGGTGAAGGCGAACTCCTCGAAGCCCTCGGTGCGGGGATCGATGGACCGGAACTGGGTGACGGCCTCGCGGAAGGCCTCATCGCGGAAGCGGGCGCGATCGGCCGGGGTGGGCGTGAAGGCGCCCAGTCGCTGGATGTCCTCGATGCGCAGCTCGACGGCCCGGTCGAACATGGGATCGTTGATGTTGAAGGGCAGCTCGGGGAGGACCGGCCGGCGGGCGGTGAGGATGCGCGTCTCGAGGATCATGCGGTCCTCGGTCATGACCAGACTGGGGTCGCGGGGTTCGTAGGCGCGGATCTCGCCGCCGGCGGGGGCGCGGCGGAGCGACTCGGTGAAGAGGAAGACGCCGGTGGAGCTGACCAGGAGGAGGATGGCCGCGAGCGTGGCCACGCCGAGCCATTTGCCCAGGACATACTGGAAGGCGGAGACCGGCTTGGTCATGGTCTGCCAGATGATTTTGTCGCGCTGCTCGAAGGCCACGGTGGCCGCGCCGAAGAACAGCACCAGCAGGGCGATGACCCAGAAGGTCAGCTGGTTGGCGTACTGCAGGAACGCCTGGACCCGGTACCGCAGGGGCTGCTCGCCGTTGAGCACCATCGGCATGGCGGCGAGCAGGATGATGAGCATGCCGATGAAGATGGTCGAGACCTTCAGCCGGACGGCCTCGGCGAGCACATTGCGGGCGATGGCCAGGACCGGGTGGGACGGCTTGAAGAGCATGCCCGCGGCGCGGAGCAGCACGATAAAGGCGAGCATGAGCTGCATGCCGCCCAGGATCACGAAGCCGAACGGTCGGGTCGGATCGAAGAGCAGGAGGGGCAGGCCGACGAAAACGGCGACGAAGGTGAACGCGAAGTAGCTGATGCCCAGCCCGAGCCACACGAACAGGAGGACCAGTGAGCTGGCCAGCAGGATGCCCAGCGACAGCGAGACCGGGGAACGGGCCGCTTCGAGGGCATCGGTGTAGGTGCGGAGCTGGACGGCCTCGGGGTTGATGACGCGCCGGCCTTCGTCGTCGGTGATAAAGCGGGGGACCTCGGCGGCGAGCGCACGGACGCCGGTCGGGTCGGCCGCAGACTCCAGGAAGATCCAGCCGATCGAGCCCCCCACGAGCAGCAGAATGATCCCGGTCGCGACGACCTTGAACATGAGCGACTGCTGGAACCGATCGATCGCACCGAGACGGTCGCTCAGGCTCACCGGTCGCCTCCCCGGTTCCGCGGGTCGTCGCCCGGGGCGTCTTCGTCATCCGCGGGCTGGTCGAGCAGGGAACCGATCACGCTGTCGTCCACATCCTCCTCGGCGGGGGCGCCGGGGGCGGGACGCCTGGCGGGCCCGGGTGAAGGGGGCGTTTCCGGCTCATCGCGGACGAGGTCGTCGATGACGGACGAATCCGGGCCGGAGGGGGAGGCGGGCTGCTCGGGCCGGCCCGGAGCCTCGGAGGCGACGGGGGCCGGCTCGTCCTCGGACATCAGGCGATCGATGACCGACTCGGCGTCCTCGGCCCGGTCGGCCGCGCGGAGGAAGGCGGCGGTGGCGCCGCCCTGGGTCGCGCCCGAAGTGGCGGTCTGCTCGGTGCGGGCGCGTTCGACGATGCCGAGGAAGAGTTCTTCGAGCTTCTGACGCGGGGCCGCGACACGCCGGACGGACTTGAGCCCGCCTGAGCGGCGGCGGATCACCTCGTCGATCTCGGCGAGGGTTCCCTCGTCGAGGGCGTCGGCCTCGATGGTGGTGCGGTCAGTGGCGGCGAGTAGCTGCTCGCAGGTGCCCTCGCCGCGGATTTTGCCGCCGTAGAGGATGACCATGCGGTCGACGACATCCTCGACATCCCCGAGGAGGTGGCTGGAGAGGATGATGGACTTGCCGCGGCGGCCGAGGTCGAGGATGAGGTCCTTGACCTGGCGGGTGCCGATGGGGTCGAGGCCGGTGGTCGGCTCGTCGAGGATAAGCAGGTCGGGGTCGTTGATGAGGGCCTGGGCGATGCCGATACGGCGTTGCATGCCCTTGGAGTATTCGCGGACCTGGCGGTGCTGGGCGTGGGTCAGGCCGACCATGTCGAGCAACTCGTCGATGCGGCGCTGGCGGACCTTGTGGTCCAGGCCGAAGAGCTTGCCGTAGTAGTCGAGGGTCTCGCGGGCGTTGAGGAAGGGATAGAGGTAGGACTCCTCGGGCAGGTAGCCGACGCGCCTTTTGGTGGCGACATCGGTGGGCGGCTTGCCGAAGACCGACACCCGTCCGGAGGTCGGCTTGAGCAGGCCGAGGATGAGCTTGATGGCCGTGGATTTGCCGGAGCCGTTGGGCCCGAGCAGGCCGAAGACCTCGCGCTCGTTGACGACGAAATCGATGCCGTCCACTGCCCGGGCCCGATCCCGCATCCAGAAGTCCTTGAAGACCTTGGAGAGGCGCTGGCACGCGACAACGGGCCGGCGGTCGCCGGTCGCGGTCGCGGATCGGATCGGGGCCGTGGCGGTGCTCATTGCTCGGGTTCCTGGATGCCGCGTCGCGTGCGGAACAGATCGTCGCGGAAGCGCTGCATGCGCTCGTCGGTGGCCCGCTGGACTTCCTGACGCTTGCGCTCGCGGTCCAGCTCGCGGACGATGGCCGGGTCCTCGTTGATCAGCAGCTCGGTCATGCTGGTGCCGCGGGGCAGGTACATGGCCTGGACGAACGGCTTGGCCATGAACTCGGTCATCGCCTCGGACCAGTCGCGGGCGATCATCAGACGGGGGTTGGATTCGAACTGGGTGAGCTTGGCGTGGAACAGGTCGCGGTCGGCGATGGCCCGGGAGACCCGCGATGAGACGACCGTGCGGGTCATCTCGAGCAGCTCGGACACCCGCCCGGAGACCAGGCCGGCGGCGTAGGCCTGCCCGTTGATCTCCGCCGGACGGCCCTCGAGCAGGGCGTCGATCTGGACCAGCAGGGTCTCGGCCTGCTCATTCTCGCCCAGCTCGATCAGACGCTCGTACTCGTTGATCGCCTCGATGAGCACATTGGCCGCGTTGCCGGCGACCTCGTTGAGGCGCTGGTCGCGGTCGAGCAGGGCCCGCTCGCGTTCCTCGCCCGCCCGCTGGGCCGCGGCCTGAACCGAGTTGAACCGCTGGACGAGGAAGATCGGGGGGAGCTTGCGCGAGAGGGTGACGCGGTCGATGGTGATGCCGCTGCCGACCTCGTCCAGCGTGCTCTGTGCGATCTCGCGGACCCGGGCCGAAACGGCCGACTCGGCGGAGAGCTTGAGCAGGTCGTCGATCGTGACGGTGGCCATGGTCATGACGACGCCGCGGCGGACCGCGGAGCGCACGAGGCGGTCCTCCTGCTCGGGCAGGATGTTCCGGGCGTAGTCGAGGTGGTCGGTGCGCCGGTAGGTGGCGGTCCATTGGGTGTGGGCGATGTTCAGGTCGGAGGTGATGTTCGACCAGGCGCGGCCGGGGCGGAGCTTGGCCGAGCTGGAGAACTGCTCGGCCCGCGCCGCCATGGCGAGATCCTCGGTGTTGATGTTGGCGCCCTGCGGCATGAAATCACGCCCAAGCTTGACCTCCACGCTGCCCTCGCCGATGCGGATCATCTCGCCCATCGGGTACGGCAGGTTCGGGTGGATGCCCGGGGTCAGGTTCATGGCGGTCGGCTTGCCCAGGAACACCCGGATGCCGCGCTCGCCCTCGTGGATCGTCTTGACCCCCGAGACGAAGAACATGGCGACGAGGATCACCATCGCGAACTTGAGCAGCCCGTAGGTGAACCGCAGGGCGTCGGCCAGCGACTGGTTGGCCGGGTCCATGCGCGGGCCGCCCGCCGCGGTGCGGTCGGCGGAGCCGTCACGCAGGCGCACCGATGCGCCGCGCGTGCTCACGGGCGTGGGGTCGGGCGTCGGGTTGCCGGGATCGATGTCGGCCATGGATCAGTTCTCCGTCCCGGCGGTTTCGGTACGACCGGCGTTCACGCGGGGCACGGGCAGGTTGGCCCCGGTGCCCTGGACGAAATCGGGGTCGAAGAGCTGCAGCCCGTAGTCGGAGGTCGAGAAGATCAGGGTGAACTTGCGGGCCATGGCGTTGCGCATCATGCTGATGTTCTGGATGAACACCGCCAGCTCGGGGTTGATGTTCTGCTCGGCGAGGTACGGCGCGGCCTCGGCCTCGCCCCGAGCCTGGATCTCGTCGGCCCGGCGGCGGGCGAAGGAGAGGATCTTCTCGGCGTTCGAGTTGGCCTCGGCGCGGATCGCCTGGGCCCGGGAGCGGCCCTCGGACTCGAACCGCTCGGCCAGCCGGTCGCGGTTGGCGCCCATCCGGGTGATGACCGACTCGGTGGTCTCCTCGGGCAGGATGATCCGGTCGATGCCGACGGAAACGATCTCGATGCCATAGCTGGAAAGGGCCTGCTCGATCTCGCTGCCGCGCTCCAGGGCGCGGGCGACCCGCGCTTCGAGCTCCGGAAGCCTGGACGCGCCCTGGGTCGGGGTGAACAGCTCGTCCATGCGATAGCGGCTCGTCTCGCCCATGGCGGAGCGGAGCAGGTCACGGAGTACATTGTTCTCCGCGCGGGCGAAGTGATCGCTGGCCCGGTCGCCCGCGATGGAGAAGCTGCGGAAGAACTCCAGCGGATCGGTCACCCGGTATGTGAGGAAGGCCTCCATCACGATCTGGAAGTCGTCCGCGGTCTGCTGGGTCTCCGACTGGCCCTGGACCAGGCGGACCCGGCTGTCGTACTTGGTGACCTGCTGGATCGGGTAGAACCACTTGAACTTCAGGCCCGGCTCGGTCTTGATCGAGTTCGGCCCGGCCTTGCCGAAGGTGGTCACGACGGCGACCTCGGTGAACCGCACCGTGTAGGTGGTGCTGAACAGCACAAGCGTGATCACGATCACATACATCACGATGGCCGGGAGGCTGAGGAGTTTGCTTCGCACGGTCGTTGCTCCATCGCCCGTTTCGCCGGGCATGTTGCGGTGGTCAGTTGGCCAGTTCCTGGCCGGCGGTCTCGTCGAGAATGTCGCGTCCCATCATGCCGTCCTGCAGCTCCAGGCGGATGTGCAGGCCGGGGATGGAACCGGGCGTCACGAAGACGCGGGACTCTTGCATTGATTCGAGCATCGCGTCGAAATACATCTTGGAGCGGAACAGCGAGGGCGACGCGGAGTACGCGATGTCCTGCCCGCGGAGCAGCGCGGCCCGGCCGCGCTCGGACATGTGACGCTCCCAACGCTGGGCGGTGGCGCGGAGGAGCAGCTCGCCCGCACGCCCGCCGGTCTGCTCGAGCAGGCGCTGGACCCCGAGCTCAAGCTCGGTCTCCTCGACGCTGTTCTGGCCGCGGACGGCGTCGAGCTGGTTGAGCTTGTCCACGATGCGGTCGGCCAGGTCCACCGAGCCGGCGGCGGCGGTCAGGCGGGACGCCTGCTCCTTGCGGGCTTCCTCGATCAGCGCCTCGCGGTTCTGGCGTGCCTTGACGACACGCTCGAAGTTGGGCGCGACCTTCAGCGGCGGGTGCACGCCGTGGCCGCCGACGAACAGGATCTCGATGCCCGCGCCGCGCCCGTCATTGAACCTGGCGAACTCGGTCTCCAGCAGCCGCTTGAGCTGGTCAGACAGCTCGGTCCGCTTCGTCACGAGGATCTCGTCGATGCTCAGTTGGCCGACATGCTGGGTGACGACGCGGCGTCCGACCGAGGCGAGCAGCCTCTCGCGGTGCTGCGGGCTGGCGAACTCGTCGAAGAGCTTGACATCGCGGACGATGTAGTGCATGGGCACTTCGATGGCGACGAGCGCAAGCCCGCCGGGATCGGTGCCGCCGCGCATCACCGTGGTCTCCAGGCCGGCCTGGACGATGTTCAGACGCTCCCGGGCGGTGTGGGACTCGCCCCAGAGGATCGGCTGATCGGGATCGTCCGGCGGGGCCGTTCCGAGCTGGAGCACGCGGACACCGGCGCTGGCGAACTGCTCACCCTCCGGCCCGCGCAGGGCCCGGTCGCCGACGGTGGGGATTTCAAAGGTCGAGATCGGCCAGGGCCACTTGACATGCAGGCCGGGGCCGATGTCGCCTCCCTCGCCGCGATCGCCGAAGCTGACCAGGGGGTTGGTCACCTCACCGAAGGTCACCACCAGCCCGCGCTGGTGCGGCTGGACCACGACGACCGTGGTCAGCAACCAGGCGATGATCAGGCCCAGGGCCGCCAAGCCCGCCAGCCACCGGGAGAGGAGCTTGTAGAACCACGAGCTGGAGATATCGACGCCGAACTGGTAGTTGACGGCCTCGCCGACCGACTCCGCAATGCGGTCGGGGGCGGCCACCATGCCCAGCAGCCGCGAGTCGAAGGCCGGACGCGGGTACTCGCCGGCGATCCGCGGGCGGTAGAGATTCAGGACGAAGTGCAGGACGGTCTCGGCCCCGAGGATCACCAGCAGCGCCGGGACGATGTACGGCACCGCGATGGCCATCCAGTCCTGAGACAGGGCCAGCTCGAAGAACGCCGCGCTGGCGATCAGCAGGCCGATGATGGCCACGGCGACCGCTTGGGCGGCCCCGGCGCGCAGGTTCGACCAGGGCTTGAGCGTCCCCATGCCCGAGACGAACCGGGCGAAGACAAACAGCACCACTGCAAGCGAGAGGCCCAACGCCAGCGACCAACCGGTCGGGGCGTGCAGGGCGTTGACCTTATCACCGATGTCGGACCAGCCCCGGAAGCGGATCACGCCGCCGAACAGGTTGATCCCCGCGACGACGACACCGGCGATGGGAACCACCCATTTCTGGATGAAGATCAGGCGGCGGGCGGCCACCCGGAGATCGTCGTTCTCCGAGTCGAAGGCGCTGCCGGCCGAGCCGCTGGAGGCGAGCTGCTCGGCCTCGAGGGCCTCGAGCCGCTCCCGTCGCTGCTGGTCGAAGACCAGCACCAGCGTGGCCCAGATGATGATGCCCGAGCCGAGCAGGTACACCGCGGTTCCGGCCGCGTGGTCGCCCGTGAGCCGGGAATACACGAGCAGCAGGATCGCCAGGATGGTCTGGATGACCAGTCCCAGCACGCTGACCAGTGCCGCTTTGCGGTACGCGAGGTGATCGCCCTTGATCATGGGTCGGCCTGTCCTCCGCGGCGTTCGGGACGCCGGTGACGGTCGGTTGAGTGCGAGCGTCCAGGTTCATGGGTTCGGGTCGAACCGGAACGCGTCAGGGGGAGTATTGTGCCCGCATGGGAGCCCAGTGTCCACCGGGCCTCCCTACGACGACTCCCAAGGGTCGGTTCGCCTGAATGGGACCGATCCGGACCGGATCACGGAGAATCAGACCCGAGGACACCGGGATCCGCCCCGCCCAGGCCCGCCGAGGCCGGACACCGAGGGGGCCTGCCGCCGGACAACCGACCCCCGAGCGACACCCCCCTACCATCGACCCATTCATATGACCCAGGCACTCCTCCCAATCGCCCGCAACGCGTTCCTCGAGAGCGTCCGCCAGCCTGTTTTTCTGGTCGTCCTCCTTGCCGCGGCCCTGCTCCAGTTCCTCAACACCTGGGTGGCGGGCTTCACGATGGGCTACCGCAATGTGCCCGGCGAGGTCACGGCGGACGACAAACTGCTCCTGGATGTCTCGCTGGCCACGGTCTTCGTCTGCGGCCTCATCCTCGCCTCGTTCATCGCGACCGCCACCATCTCCCGCGAGATCGACAACAAGACCATCATGACCGTGGTCTCCAAGCCCATCGGGCGAACCACGGTGATCATCGGCAAGTTCCTCGGCGTGGCCGGGGCCATGACCGTGGCCATCGCCATCATGATCGCCATGCTGCTGATCGCCATCCGGCACGGGGTGCTGACCACCGCGGCCGATCTGGTCGATCAGCCGGTGGTGGTCTTCGGGATCGGCGGGATGCTGCTGGCCATGGCCATCGCCGCGGCCGGCAACTTTCTTTACGGATGGTCCTTCCCCCAGGCCGCGGCCCTGCTCATGCTCCCGCTGCTCTGGATCGGCTACCTGCTGATCCTGCTGGTGAGCAAAAAGTGGGAGTGGCAGCCGATCGGGACGGACTTCAAGCCGCAGATCATGCTCGCGTGCCTCTGCCTGGGCGTGGCGTTGCTGGTGATCACCTCGATCGCGGTGGCCGCCTCGACCCGGCTCGGGCAGGTCATGACCATCGTGACCTGCATGCTCTTCTTCCTGCTCGGGCTGCTGAGCAACCACTTCGTCGGGCGTCATGTCTACCAGAACGAGCGGGTCGGCCAGGTCTCGATCGCCTTCCCGGCCTCGGGCGAGGACATCTTCGATTACCACCGTGACCAGTCGATCCCCCTCGCGGCCGCCAGGGCCGGGGTGGACCCGGATGAGTTCGAGGCCCGCGGCTTCCGCGTGTGGGACTATGTGACCGAGCGGGACATCCTGCGCATGGGACAACTGCCTGACGACCCGGTCTGGCGTGAGATCATGTTCATCGAGCCCGGGGCCGAGTACCGCATCGATCTGGTCAGCCCGCCCCGCGTTCCGATCCGCCCGGGGGACCCGATCTATTACGGAGCCTCTCCCAACGGCGTGGGCATGGCCGTGCCCCGATTCCGGATGCCCGACCCGGACGAGGTGGCCTCGGGCCGCCCGACCTCCACGCCCGCGCTGATCGTCAAGGAAGTGCTGGACCTGACCCTGATCGTTCGGCAGACCGGGCGTGAGGCCGTGCCCGTGGCGCGCCCGCCGCTAACGCGGGATTCGGTGTTCATCACGCCGACCGAGATCCACTATGTCGCGCTGGGGATCTGGGGGCTGATCCCGAACATGCAGACCTACTGGATGCTCGACGCGATCACCCAGGCCCAGCCGATCCCGCCCAGCCATGTCGGGCTGGTGCTGATCTACGGGGTGTTCCAGATCATGGTCTTCCTGGCCCTGGCGGTGCTGCTCTTCGAGGGCCGGGATGTCGGGTGAGGCCTAGGCCCGCCCGGCGATGGCCCGGGCGTAGGACTTGACGCACTTCTCCGCCGCCCCATCCCAGTTGATCGCCCGCAGCTCGAACCGGCCGTGCTCGCGCAGCGTCTGGCCCAGCGGCGGGTAACGCAGCACCGCCACGATCTTGTTGGCCATCTCGTCGGTGTCCCAGAAATCCACCTTGAGGCAGTGCGTGAGAATCTCCGACACGCCCGACTGCTTGGACACGATCACCGGCACATCGTTGCGCATCGCCTCCAGCGGGGCGATGCCGAACGGCTCGGACACGCTGGGCATCACATAGCAGTCCGCCATCCGGAACACCCGGTCCACATCGCGCCCCCGCAGGAAGCCGGTGAAGAGCACTTTGTGCCCGATGCCCAGCGACGCGGCCTCCTCGATCATCTTGACGGCCATGTCCCCCGACCCCGCGACCACGAACTTGACCTTGTCGTCGACCTCGAGCACCCGCTTCGCCGCACGGATGAAATACTCCGGGCCCTTCTGCATCGTGATGCGGCCGAGGAACAGCACGATCTTCTCGTCGCGCTCGATGGCCATGCCCTGCTTGGGCTGGACATTGTCCTGGTCGACGCCGTTGTAGACCACGTCGATGCGGTCCTCCGGCACGCCGTAACGCCGGTGCACGATGGACTTCGTCAGACGGGACACCGCGATCACCCGGTCCGCCGCGTTCAGGCCCGCCCGCTCGATATCAGCCACCTGCCGGTTCACATGCTCACCGGACCGGTCGTACTCGGTCGCGTGGATATGGCAGACCAGCGGCTTGCCGGTCAGGGCCCGCAGGGTCACGCCCGCCGCGTAGGCCAGCCAGTCGTGGGCGTGGATGACATCGAATCGCTCGTGAACCCCCAGCGCGGCCGCCAAACCGGCGTAGCGCTGCGCATCGCCGAAGAGATCCCCGCCGTAGCCCCCCTCGCTGGCGCCCATGTGCTCGAGCGAGCCGAGCACCTCGTCCATCGCCGCGGCCAGCTCGGCCGCCGACGAGCTCTTCAGGGCCGCCAACCGGTCCGGACGGCCCACGGCCCCCGAGGCCCGATGCAGCCGGTCGACCACCCGGTTGAGGGTGTCGTCTAGGTCCACGCCCGGGTAGGGATGGGCCGTCACCGGCGGTTCGGCCTGATCCGGATCCATGGGCCTGGGCGGAGCCTCCGCCACGGACGCCCCGGACCCCGCCAGCACCCCCACCGCCCGCGGGGCGGGCGCGCCGGTCGCCGCCCGGCGCCGGACCTCCTCGGCCCGGGCCCGGAGCGTGTGCGGCCCCAACAGCGTCACATGTGTTTCCAGCCCGTCCGGCACAGACTGCGGCAGCACGAACAGCACCTCGTGCCCGTGATTGACCAGGCCCTTGGTCAGTCCGTGGCACGCGGTGCCCAAGCCACCCGCGAGAAACGGCGGGAACTCCCAACCCAGCATGAAGATCCGCATCGATCGGTTCTCCAGTCGGCTCCCGGCGTTCGCTTTCGCACCGCGGCCCAGCCACTCGTCAGCCGTTCCCGGCGTTTCAGTCATCCTCGCCCGTGTCGTCCATGTCCCCGAGCTGGCGGAAGCACTGCTCGTACGCCAGCAACCAGACCGCCACCGATTCCGGGGTCGGGTCGGGCACCTTCGAGCGGAAGGTGAAGAGCATGTCGTCGGACCGGTAGTGTTCGAAGGTCGACGCCCCGCCCTCCCAGCCGAGATCGGCCAGCTCCTCGTCGAGCAGCTCGTTGAGCTTGTCGCCGGTGTGGACCAGGTCCGTTTCGATCGACTCGCTGAGCCAACGGTTGGCCGTGACAAGCTCAACCCAGACCGACCCGTCGGCCTCGGTGAAGACCCGATAATCAGCCGGCTCGGCCGAGGCCGCCGCCGGGCACACGAGCCGACCGGATTCGAGCCGCACCGGCCCGAACACGCCGGCTTGCTCGGCCCGCTCCCTGACCCGCTCCAGCATCAACTCGGCATTGGTACCCATCGCCACGGCTTCAGACCTCCGGTTCCACTTGTTCCTGCGATGGATCGTAGCCTGCGCCGTGTGCGGGGCGGTCGACGGGCCGCGAGCGGGGCGTATACTTGGGGCCCGGCCGATCAACAAGCGGCCGGAACACCAGCCCAGATGGCGGAACTGGCAGACGCGCCACCTTGAGGTGGTGGTTCCCGAAAGGGAGTGGAGGTTCGAATCCTCTTCTGGGCATTCGCAGGGCCGGCACGGGATTCCCGACGCCGGCCTCAGCTTTTTTTGCCCCCTCCGAGCGCGGGTTTCTCGGTCTTTCCCCGACTCCGGCGTCAAGCACTTCCCCCCCCGGACCGATGAACCCACCGGGAACCACCACGGTCCGGAGGGCAGCCGGTGCGAGTGCTCATCGTCGACGATTCCGCGTTCATGCGCAAGATGATCTCCCGGATGATCGAAGAGGCCAACGGCCTTGAGGTCGTGGGCATGGCCCGCAACGGACGCGAGGGGGTCGAGATGGCCCAGCAACTCCGGCCCGACCTGGTCACTCTGGACATCGAGATGCCCGAACTCGACGGGCTGGGCGCCCTTCGCCAGATCCGCATCAAGTGCCGCAAGGATGCCCCCGCCGTGCTGATGTGCTCCAGCCTGACCACGGAGGGCAGCGCCGAGGCGCTCAAGGCCCTCAGGCTCGGGGCCGCCGACATCATCGCCAAGGACCCCGCAGTCGTTGGCAAGAACGACGAGGGCTTCCGCAAGGAACTGATCACCAAGCTCAAGGCCATCGGCGTGGAGCGCGCCAGGTCCCGGCGCAGCGAGGACAGCGGCCCCGACCGGTCCGCACGCACACCCACCCCCATCCACGCCCCCACCCCCGAACAGCTCCACCTCGCCGAGGTGGACGCGGTGGTCGTCGGGTCGTCCACCGGCGGCCCCCCCGTGCTCGAGGACATCTTCTCCCTGCTGCCCGCCGCGTTGCGGGTCCCGATCTTCGTGGCCCAGCACATGCCCCCGGTGTTCACCAAGAGCCTCGCAGCCCGGCTGGATCAGCATTGCGCCTGCACCGTCCGCATGATCAGCGAGCGGACCGAGATCGAAACGCCCGGCGTGTTCGTCGCCGAGGGCGGCCGGCACATGCACCTCTCGAGACACCGCACCGGCCGGGTCGTCGCCGAGATGCTCGACGAGCCCACCACGGCCGTCTTCCGGCCGAGCGTGGACGTGCTCTTCGAGACCGCCTCGCGCGTCTTCGGACCGCGGGTGCTGGCTGTCCAGCTCACCGGCATGGGCGACGACGGCGCGAAGGGCGCCGAAATCCTCCGGCGCGCCGGCGGCCGGGTCATCGCCCAGCACGAGTCGACCTGCGTCGTCTACGGCATGCCGCGGGCGATCGTGGAACGCGGGCTGGCCGATGGTGTGATGACCCCATCGCAGATCGCGGGGCTGATGCGGAATCTGGGGGCTCTGACCAAACCCATTTCCGGGGACTCACAGGATCAGCATTCACTCCGCCACGCCGGCTGAGGGGAAACCGGCCTAATGGGCTTGAGCCGTCCCCACCAACCGTCCGAAAGGCTCCTGAACCCATCGGAGAACCACACATGAACACGACGCACACCGGAACAGACCACGCCCAGGGCGAGCAACTCCAGCTAGTGAGCTTCTGCGTGAACAACGAGCAGTACGCGGTGGACATCCTGCGCGTGCAGGAGATCAACCGCATGCTGGAGATCACCCAGGTGCCCCAGTCGCCCCCCGGTGTCGAGGGCGTGATCAACCTGCGCGGCCGGATCATCCCGATCATGGACCTGCGCGTGCGTTTCGGCATGCCCAAGGGTGAGCGGACCGACGAGAGCCGCATCGTCGTCGTCGAGGCCGGCGGCGCGATCGTCGGCTTCATCGTCGACAAGGTCCACGAGGTCCTCCGCATCGCCCGCTCCACCGTGGATCCCGCCCCGGCGATGTCCAGCACGGTCGAGTCGCGTTACATCGACGGCGTCGCCAAGCTCGACGACCGGCTGATCATCCTCCTTGACCTCGACGCGTTGCTCGCCGAGCAGGCCCTGCCCGAAGCGACCACCGCCCGGCTGGCCGCCTGATCAGCACGCATGCCCGGCCACGCCGGAGCGAGAGAGGACCGATGACGCCATCCCGCATCTCGATGACCCAGCCCCAGTTCGAGAAACTCTCGAAGATCATCTACGACCGCTCGGGCATCCACTTCCCCGAGGCGAAGAAGTACATCCTCGAGTCGCGCCTCTCCCACCGCCTCGGCGAGCTGGAGCTGGAGAACTTCGATCAGTACATCGCGCTGCTCTCGATGGGCCCGTACCAGCAGGACGAGTTCCAGGAGATGTTCAACCGGATCACGATCAACGAGACCAGCTTCTTCCGCAACGACGCCCAGCTCGATGTCTTCGAGAAGCAGGTCCTCCCTGAGCTGCTCGAGGCCCGCGCCCGGACCAAACGCCTGCGGATCTGGTCGGCCGCGTGCTCGACCGGCGACGAGCCCTACACCCTGGCCATCCAGCTCCACCGCACGCTGGGCGTCCGCATGTCCGACTGGACCATCGAGATCCTCGGCACGGACATCTCCGAGCGGGCCCTCAACATCGCCTCAGAGGGCAAGTACACCTCCTATTCGATCCGCACCACGCCCAAGACCGTCCTGGACCGCTACTTCACCACCGACGGGCGCAACTTCACGCTCAGCGAGGACATCCGCCGGATGGTGACCTTCGAGAAGCACAATCTCAAGGACCGCCTCGCGGCGAAGCGTCACGGCACCTGGGACATCATCTTCTGCCGCAATGTCCTCATCTACTTCGATGACGACATGAAGCGCCAAGTCATCAACACCTTCTGCGATGTGCTCGCGCCGGACGGGACGCTGTTCATCGGGCACTCCGAACGGATCAAGGACATCACCGATCGGTTCGAGCAGATCCCGGTGCCGCAGGGCTTCTGCTACCGCAAGCTGGCGGCCCCCATGAAACTGGCCGCCTGACACAACCAAGATCCGACCGGAGCGACCGATGAGCATTGACCAGTTTGATCCCGAAATCCTGCAGGACTTCCTGACCGAGTCCGGCGAGCTGCTCGAACAGCTCGAGGGCGACCTGGTCAGCCTCGAAGCCACGCCGGCGGACCCCGAACTGCTCAACCAGATCTTCCGGGCGCTGCACACCATCAAGGGCAGCGCATCGTTTCTGGCACTGACCAACCTCGTCGAGATCGCCCACGCCGCCGAGACCGCTCTGAACGCGGCGCGCAACGGCACCATCAGCGTCGGCAGCTCCGAGATGGACCTGCTGCTCGCCGCGGTCGATGTGCTCAAGCAGCAGTTCGAGGAACTCAGCGGCGGGCAGACCGATCTGACCAAGGCCGACCAGAACCTGGTCGAAGCCCTGGCCGGGCTCGGCGACCCATCCCGCACGGTCGCCGCGGCGATCGACGAGCGCCCGGCCCCGGCCGTGCCCGCGCCGGCCGCGGAAGCCGGCGTCCGCACAATCGAACTCGACCCGGCCAAGGCCGATCTGATCGAGCACCTGATCACCGATGTGCAGCACAACATCGAGCAGATGCAGCTCCAGCTCGACCGCCTGTGCGAGCCGGGCTCCCGCTCCGCCGCCGGAACGATTCTCAGCGAGCTCGCCGATGACCTGGTGAAGACCGTGGATTTCTTCGAAATCGAGGAATGCCTGTCGCTGGCCGCCGCCCTGGAGCAGGCCTTTGAGGGCATCGATTCGATCGCCGAGGACCAGCTCGCCCAGGTGCGCGTCCGGGCCCGGGCTGTCTGCGCCGTGCTGGCCGATCAGGCCAATGAACTCTCCGGGCTCAAGCTCACCAACCGCCCCACCGCCACCCTGGTGCAACGCCTCCGCGACGCCGCCCAGGGGGCGCTGGACAGCAGCTGCTTTGTCATACCCGACGCGGAAGTTGATGATGTCCTCAGCTTCGACGGCGTGTTCGGCGCCCTGACCGCCGCCACACCGCCGTCGCCCGCGGCGTCCGACCCGACCTCGGATGCCCTTGAAGCATCCGTCGAGCCCTTCGCCGCACACGGAACAGCCTCCCCCGACGGCTTCGCCGAGAGCAAGCCCGACCTGACCGCCAAGGTCGCCCCGGGCAGCCCGGACCGCGCCCAGGACAAGTCCGCCGACGCCGCCAAGCGCCAGTCCGTCCCGGTCGAGCAGACCATCCGCGTCGAGGTCGGCCGGCTGGAATCGCTGATGAACCTCGTCGGCGAGCTGGTGCTCCAGAAGAACCGCATCGGCGCGCTGACCGAGGATGTCGGCCGCGCCCAGATCGACCCGGAACTGATCGAGCAGCTCGAGATGACCGCCGGCACGCTGGACCGCGTCACCGGGGACATCCAGGTCGCGGTCATGCGCACCCGGATGCAGCCGCTCGAGAAGCTCTTCGGCAAGTACCCCCGCCTGATCCGCGACCTCGCCGCCAAGACCGACAAGAAGATCCAGCTCATCATCGAGGGCGGCGAGACCGAGGTCGACAAGTCCGTCATCGAGGAGCTGGGCGACCCGCTGGTCCACCTGCTGCGCAACAGCGCCGACCACGGCGTCGAACCCCCCGCCGAACGCGCCGCCGCCGGCAAGGACGAGACGGGCATCATCCGCCTGATCGCCGGGCACGAGGGCTCGCATGTCCGCGTGCAGATCCTCGACGACGGCCGCGGTCTCAACCGGGCCCGGATCGGCGCCAAGGCCGTCGAGCGCGGGCTCTGCTCGGAGGAGCAGCTCACGACGCTCAGCGACGAGGAGGTCTTCCGTTTCATCTTCGAGGCGGGCTTCTCCACCGCCGACCAGGTCTCCGACCTGTCCGGACGCGGCGTGGGCATGGATGTGGTCCGCACCAACATCGAGCGCAAGCTCAAGGGCACCATCACCGTCGAATCCGAGGCCGGCAGGGGCACCACTCTGACGATCACCATCCCCCTGACCGTGGCCATCATGCCCGCCATGATGGTCGCCGTCGGCGGGGACACCTTCGCCATCCCCCTGACCAACATCACCGAGATCGTCCGGCCGACGCCCGAGATGATCAGCACCATCGGGCTCAGCCCGGTGATCCACCTCCGCGGCTCGGTCCACCCCCTGCTCAGCGCGGGGGAGGTCTTCGGCTGCGACTCCGGGCCCGACACCGAGCCGTTCGTGGTGGTCATCGGGTTCAACCAGAAGCTCATCGGCCTGCGCGTCACGCGGGTCATCGGCCAGCAGGAAATCGTCATCAAGCCCCTCGACGGCGTGAAGCGCAACGGCCCGATCTCGGGCGCGACGGTCCGCAACGACGGGGGGGTCAGTCTCATCATGGATGTCGCCGAGCTGATGCGGCTCTCGCGGCAAGGGCACGCAACCACGGCGGCATAACACCGCACACCCCAGGAGGTCCGACGCATGGACGCCGGCTTGATCGCACCGTTCGTTTCATCCATCCAGCATGTGTTCAGCACCATGTTCCAGCTCCCCGTAGACGTCGGACAGCCGGCGATCAAGGAGGGCAGCAAGTGCACGCACGATGTCTCGGGCATCATCGGCATGTCCGGTGAGTTCACCGGCACGGTCGTCCTGTCCATGCCCGCCGACACGGCCACCTCCATCGTCGCGCTGTTCACCGGCGAGCCCGCCGATGTCGACAGCGCCGATTTCGCGGACGCCGTGGGCGAGATCATCAACATGGTCTGCGGCAACGCCAAGGCCGCCTTCCAGCGCAAGAATGTCTCGATCTCCTGCCCCTCCGTCGTCGTCGGTAAGGGCCACCGCGTCAACTCTCAGTCCGACATCCCTTGCGTGCTGATCCCGTGCAACACGGACTGCGGGGAGGTCGTCCTCGAGGTCGCCATCCGCCCGGTCGCCGTCGAATCGGCCGCCGCCTGATCGATCCCGAACACAGCAGGAACCAGACACAGCACCACGAACCAGGAGATGCCCGATGCGCATCATGCTGATCGACGATTCGAAGACCATGCGGAACATCCAGAAGTCCGTCCTCAAGCAGCTCGGCTACACCGAGATCGAGGAGGCGTGCGACGGCCAGGACGCCCTGAGCAAGGTCGGCGCCTTCCAGCCCGAGCTCTGCCTGGTCGACTGGAACATGCCCAACATGGACGGCCTGTCCTTCGTCAAGGCGTTCCGCCAGCAGAACAAGACCACCCCGCTGATCATGGTCACGACCGAGGCCGAGAAGTCGCGCGTCATCGAAGCCATCAAGGCCGGCGTGAATAACTATGTCGTCAAGCCCTTCACGCCCGATCTGCTCAGCGAGCGGATCACCGAGACGCTCGCCAAGTGCGGCGTCAAGGCGTGATACAGACACTCGGAAGGGGGCGCTGGCACGCCTATGGCGTCCGGAGCGCATGATCTCGACGCACACCTGCAACTGCGAACGGACGACCGCTCGCTGACGGGTACGCTGCGCGTCGGCCCCAAGGTCCCCGCCGAGCACATCGACAGCGAGGTCTTCTGCGTCTTCCTCGAATCGCGGGGCGTCAACAGGCGCAAGATCGACGAGGAGGCCATGCGGGCCTTCGTCGAAGAGGTCCGCGCCGGACCCGGCGCCGAGCACGCGGCCATCGTCGTCCGCGGGACCGAGCCGCGCGACGGCGCCAAACGCAACCTCGATTGGTCCCCCCAGATCGCCCGCGATATCGAGCGAATCAACGCCCGCAAGGAGGCGCTCGCCGAGGAGAACGAGAAGGGCAAGAAGCGCCCCGCCTCCGACGACGAGGAACCCACCAACTTCTACGAGCAGAGCGCGTTCATCATCGTCGACGCGGGCCAGGTCCTCGCCACCGTCAGCCCGCCGGACCCCGGCGAGGACGGCGAGGACATCTTCGGCAACACCGTCCCCGCCAAGAAATCGCCCGCCCCCGCGGAGATCGATCCCGAAACGATCGAGCTGACCAACGACAACAAGCTCATCGCGCTCGCCAGGGGCAGGCTGGTTTATTCCGGCGTCGACCGCCGGATCGAACGCACCCTGCGCATCGCGGGCGATGTCGGCTTCGAAACGGGCAACATCGACTTCCCCGGCCCCGTCGAGATCGAGGGCGGCGTCCGCGACCGGTTCGTGGTCCGCGCCCGGGGCATGATCACCGTCCGCAAGCTCGTCGAGGCCTCCACGATCGAGAGCCGCCGCGACATCGTCCTCGAACGCGGCGCCGCCTGCCGCGAGGCCGGCCGACTGATCGCAGGCCACACCCTCCGCGCCGGCTACCTCGAGAGCGCCGACGCCGAGTGCGGCCAGGACTGCATCGTCCGCCACGAGATCACCAACTGCCGCGTCAACGCCCGCGGCATGGTCAAAATCCCCACCGGCGCCATCCGCGGCGGCACCGTCGTCGCCTCCCGCGGCATCGAGGCCAGCGTGCTCGGCAGCGTCCAGGAGCCCCGCACCGAGCTGCTCGTCGGCGCCCTGGGCGAACTCGAAGAACTGATCCGCCAGGCCCGCACCCACATCGTCGAGACGCGCAGCATCATCGATCCGCTCGTCACCCGCCAGAAAATGCTCAACAGCGCTAAGCCCGGCAAACTCACCGCCGAGCAGATCGAGTCCCAGATGGCCCTGGACTTCGAGATCTCCGAGGGCCACCGCCGCATCACCGCGCTCGAGGAGGCCATCGCCAGGCTCGAGAACAACCTGCGTGAATCGATCAGCCCGGTCCTCAAGGCCGGCCAATGCATTCATGTCGGGGTGGTCCTCTGGCTCCCCGGCTGCAAGGCGACCTTCCGCAACGAACTCAAGGGTGAATCCACCATCAAGCTCGACCGCAGGAACAAGCCGGTCGTGGACCACCGCGGCGAGACCCACCCCCTCTCCAAGTTCGCCTCGGTCGAGAGCGACCCCCGGATCCTGAGCCTGCCACCCCTCCCGGGCTCGCAGGAAGCCGACGCCGCCGACGGACAAGGCATGGCGGCCTGACGAACCCGGACGATTGGTGGGATCCTGAGGCCGCGCCGGGCGTATAACTCCACCGCCGGGCGTGGACCGACCGCACCACGCCCCCCAGAATGAGCCCGGTGAAGATTCGGAGAACCGTCCATCCCGGTTTCGCGCTGGTCCACTCGCTGGCCGCCGCGTGCCTAACCCTCTGGGCCGCCGCTGCGCTCTGGCCCGCGCCGGACGAGCCGCCGCCCACCGCGGACGCCGCCGACGCCCGGGACGCGCCGTTCACCGAGGTCGTCGTGACCCTGGTCGGCGGGCGGGAACTCCGCGGCCGTCTGATCGAGCGGAACGACGAAGCCGTGGTCATCCAGATCAACGGCATCGACACGACCCTCCCCCGCCACCGGGTCGCCTCGGTCCGGGTGCTTCCCCCGGTCGAAGAACGCTACCGCACCCTCCGCGCCGCCGTGGAGGACTCCGATGTCCGCGCCCGCCTGGCCCTGGTCGAGTGGCTCCGCGGCCGCGAGGCCTACCAACTCGCGCTCGAGGAACTCGAGGGCATCCTGGAGGTCGACCCGGGCAACCCCGACGCCACCACCCTCAAGAACTGGCTGGAGAACCACCTCCGCCTCGCCGCCCGGTCCAGGACCCAACGCCGGGAACGGCGCGAACCGCCCGCCCCCGCGATCAACACGCTCACCGAGCAGGAAATCAACCGCATCCGCGTCTACGAGATCGACCTGAGCACCCCCACCCGCATCATTATCCCCGACGCGGTGATGCGCGAGCTGATGGTCCGCTACCCTGAGACTTTCCCCGTCGAGCACGACGAGCGCGAGGCCATCCTCAAGCGCGAGCCGATGGACAAGCTCCGCATGATCTTCGAACGCACGGCCCGCGATCTCTACGACCGCGTCCGAGTCCTCGAAGACCCACCCGCCATGGCCACCTTCAAGTCACGCATCCACGGCTCCGGGGGCTGGATCGTCAACGCCTGCGCCTCCAACCGCTGCCACGGCGGCACCGAGGCGGGCCGCCTCCAGCTCCTCAACCAGCGCATCAACTCCGACAAGACCGTCTACACCAACTTCCTCATCCTCGAACGCTTCAGGCTCGCCGACGGCACGCCCCTGATCAACCACGATGAGCCGGCCCGTTCCCCCCTGCTCCACATGGCCATGAACCGCCAGGCCTCGCTCTATCCCCACCCCAAGGTGGATGTCCGGGCGGTCGGACGCGACTGGCGCCCCGTCTTCCGTTCCACCGAGGACCGACGCTTCCGCGAGACCGTCGCGTGGATCAACTCGCTCTACAACCCCCGTCCGGACTACCAGATCGAATACCCCCGTCCTTCGTCCGACAACGAACAGGAACAGCACGGCCCCCAGACCGACCCGGACAACGCGACGGACAACGACGATTCGCCCGACGACCAGCACGACGACGGGGTGGGGGTAAATACACAGAATGATCGCCCGGGCCCCTAAACTCATCCGACCGACCCGGCCCATCAGAGCGCCGTTGCCCCTATCATGCCCACCCGCGGCGGCTCCAGCACCGCCCGGCCTCTGACCCACGCCATCCGCCACGAGAGCAGACCATGCCCGAGCACAACCGCTACCGCCGCCCGACGCTGATCGCCCTGGTCCTGGCCTCGGGGGCCCTGCTCGGCTGCGAGCGTGACGAGACCACCCGGTCGGCCGTCCACCTGGCCGGCCAGCAGTTCGCCGCCACCGCCGCGGGCGACCCCAGCGCCTTCGGCGATCAGACCCGCGAGACCTACGAAGAGATCATCCGGGCCATGCAGCCGCTGGCGGGGGATGCCGACGGCTTCGCCGAGGCCTCCGCGGTCACGCTCGCCCAGGCCCGCCTCGGCCTGGCCACCCAGGCCGCCCTGGAGGCCGCCCGCGCCGAAACGAACGGCATGCAGCGCGCCCGCGTCATCCGCGGCGCGCTCTCCGAGTACCTCACGCTCGCCGCCATCGCCGAGGCGGCGTCCCGCTTCGACCCCGACGCGGACATGTCCGACCTCGACCGGCTGATCGACGCCCGCCGCGCCGACGCCCGGGTCTACGAGCGGCAGAAGAGCGAGATGGAAGCACAGATCGCCGAGCTCGAGGAACGCATCGCCGGCCTCCGGTCCCGCGCTCAGGAGGAACGCGCCAAGGCGGGCACGCTCTCGCTCCAGATGGCCGGCGTCAGCGCCACGCGCGCCGCGGAACTGGCCGCCGAAGTCCGCGAGCACACGCTCCGGGCGGACAACCACGAACTCGAAGCGATCCGGATCGAGGGGCGGGTCGGCCAGCTCCGCCCCACCGCCGCCGAGATCGCCCTCAACAGCCAGAAGGCCCGCTCGCAGACCGACCAGCTCGTCCAGTCGCAGCGCGAGCTGCAGGCCCGCGCCCGCGCCGCCCAGCAGGACGCCGCCGAGGCACGCGCCGCCGCCGCCGAAACACGCACCCGCATCGCGAACCTCGCCCGGGAACTGGCCGAGCACCGCGACCAGACGGTCGGCCCGATCTTCGACCGGGTGCACAGCACCCTGTCCCAGTCCCAGTCCGCCCTGCGTGACGCCCGCACGGTCACCCAGTCCAGCGCGGCCGTCACCCGGGCCATGATCCACGAAACCGCCGGCTCGACCTGGGCCCGGCGCGCCGCCGGCCACCGCGAGGCCGCCAAGCTCTACGAGTCCCTCCACGATGCCGGCATCCCCGGCCAGCACCAGCAGAATGCCCGCTCAGAACGCCAGGCCGCCGAGGAAGCCTCCCGCCAGGCCAACGAGGCCTACCGCTCCGCCGCCGAAGCGCTCCGCGCCACCCGGGCCCGCGGCGAGGCCGCCGACCGCATCCGCGACGCCGCCGCCCGCCTTGACCGCCTCGCCGGCATCGAGCCCGAACCCGTCCCCGAGGACCAGGACGCCTGGGCCGATCCCGACGACCTCGGCGCCATGGACGAACTCGAAGCGCTCTCCCCAGAGGCCATGTCCGAAATGACCATGGGGGAGTTCGCGGCCATGCTGCCCGAGCCCGTCCGCGACATGATCATGCAGCAGTTCGAGGCCCAGATGGAGATGCTCACCTCCATCGATGACCCCGACCTGCTCCGCATGATGCTCGACGAACTCGACCAGCAGGCCCAGATGTTGCCCGCCGAGTACGCCCCCGCCTTCGATTTCGTCCGCCGCCGCGTCCAGGACCGCATCGACGAGATCGAATCCGGCGGCTGATCACCCACCGAATGCTCCAACACCACGGCTTGGCCCGTTCCCTGCCCGGCCCAACAATCCCCCATGACCTCCGAACAGGCCTCCCACACCGTCGAAACACCCGGCCTGCCCGAGTTGCCCGAGGTCCGCCAGCACCTCGTCAGCCCCGCCGAACCGGTCCCCGCCCGCGTCGTCGGTTCGCGCATCTGCACCGCCGCACGCAAGGCCGCCGGCTTTGTCCGCCATGTCGAGATCGATGTTTCCGGCACCCCGCTCGAAGGCGCGTGGCGGGCGGGACAGTCCTTCGGCGTCGTCCCCCCGGGCACGGACGAGAACGGCCGCCCGCACAAGCTCCGCCTCTACTCCATCGCCTCGCCCACCGGCGGCGAGCGCGCCGACGGCAAAGTCCTCGCCACCACCGTCAAACGCACCATCGAGGAACTCCCGGGCGACCACCGCCTGATCCTCGGCCTCTGCTCGAACTACCTCTGCGATCTCCAGGAGGGCGACACCGTCCACCTCACCGGCCCCGCCGGCAAACGCTTCCTGCTCCCGACCGACCCGTCCGCCCACGACTTCGTGTTCATCGCCACCGGCACCGGCATCGCCCCCTTCCGCGGCATGCTGATGGATCTCGCCGCGGCGGGCTACGAGGGCAAGGCCACGCTGATCATGGGTGCCCCCTACCGCACCGACCTGCTCTACGACGACGAGCTGCGCACCCTCGACCGCGACCACGCCTGGTTCACCTACCGCACCGCCATCTCGCGCGAGATCACCGAGAACCAGCCCCGCCCGATGTATGTCCAGGACCGCCTCGAGGCCGACGCCGAAACCCTCCGCCCGATGCTCGCCTCCGAGCGGACGCTCGTCTACATCTGCGGCATCGCGGGCATGGAGATCGGCGTGTTCCGCACCCTCTGGACCCTGCTGCCTCCCGAACTCCGCACCCAGTACCTGCGTATCACCGAGGATGTCCCCCCAGACCCCGCCCTCTGGGACCGACGCATGATCCCAAGGCAGATCAAGCCGACCAAGCGGGTCTTCATGGAGGTCTACTAACCTTCCTCCCCGCCCCGTCGTGCCGATCGCACGGCAAGCACACCGACCACCCCGGCCCGCACGAGACCGATCCGAGCCGAGCCGACCGATCCGACCGATCCGAGGAGAACGACCGTGCCACGATCCCTGACACGAATCTCAGCCGCCTGCCTCATCGCCGGCGCCATGGCGCTCGCCAGCACCGGAGCCGCGGCCCAGGTCCGCGCCGAACTGCCCACCTCGATCGTGGAAGCCGGGACCATCGGCGCATCCGAACGCTCGCAGATCGAGGCCTACATCGCCGAACTCGCCCCGCACGCCACCGGAGCCGACCCGGAGGCCGCCACCAGAGCCCGGCGCGACCTCGTCGCCCCGCTCAGCGGACGCCAGCCCTCCGTCGCCTTCCGCCAGGCCTACGGCCAGGCATCGTCGAGCCTGATGCGTTCGCTGCTCAACTCCGACAACCCCAACGACCGCATCGCCGGGCTCCGCCTCGCCGGCAACCTGGCCACCGCCGACGGCGCCAACGCCGTCCGCACCGCCCTGGCCAGCGACGACCCCGGCGTCCGCCTCTTCGCCGCGGTCCAGGCCCGGCGCATCTTCGAGGTCTCCGGAGCCGCCGGCGCCGCCGTCACCGAGAGCCAGACCTTCCAGCTCGTCGACGCCCTGGTCAACTCCGTGGAGGCCTCCACCCCCGCCGCCCACACCCAGGCCGTCGTCCGCGCCCTCGGCACCGGCTCGCTGCTCCGCGGGCGTGACATGAACACCACCCGCTCCCGCGCCGCCGCCGGCCTGGCCCGCGTCGCCGCCGCCCCGCTCGCAGCGCTGGACCCCCGCGACCTGCTCGATCACGAGGACACCCTGCTCACCGCCGCCTCCCTCGTCACCCGCTCGGTCTCCGAGGCCGGCGTGGCCGTCTCCGACGAGGCCGCCAAGGCCGCCGCCGAACTCGGGGGCGACATCCTCTCCCTCACCCTCCGACGCCAGACCGGCAACATGATCCCCGAGCAGGCCGACGCGGACCTCCGCCTCGTCAACGCCGCCGAGTCGCTCGTCTACTTCGCCCGGCGTCGCCACGCCGAGAACAACCGCGCCAACCCTGGGGGCATCCCGCAGACCCGCTTGGCCGAGCTGCTCCGCGCCCGCGACCGCAGCTTCCGCAACGAGCTCGTCCGCCTCATCGGCCCCGGCTCCGACTTCCTCCGCCAGTTCGGCCTGCCCGACAACCGCTTCATCCGCTGATCCGGCCCGGAACGGGCGGTCGCGCCCGGTTTTCCGACCCCGCAACGCCACGCCGCCCGCCCGCGGCGGTATCGTGTGGACATGCTCCGACTGCTCCTGCCAGTTTTCCTCCTGCTCGCACTCGTCGGGGCCAGCGTCCTGTCCGACCGGCCCATGCCGCGGGCGGACTTCGTCTTCATCAACCGTGGCGATGTCAACACCCTCGACCCCCAGCGCATGAGCTGGATGCAGGACCTCCGCGTCGCCCGCCTGATCTTCGAGGGCCTCGTCCAGAACGATGTCCTCAGTGACGACTACGCCATCATCCCCGCCATCGCCGAGTCCTGGACCGTCTCCGAGGACGGCCTGACCTACACCTTCCACCTCCGCGACAACGCCCGCTGGACCAACGGCAGCCCCGTCACCGCCCAGGACTTCCGCTTCACCTGGCGCCGCGCCCTGCTGCCCGACCTCGCCTCGGACTATGTCGGCATGTTCCTGCTCATCCGCGGGGCCCAGGATTTCTACGACTGGCGCGAGCAGGCCCTCAACGACTTCGGCGAACGCCAGTTCCCGAGCGCCCGCGCCCGCGCCGAGGCCGCCGACGAACTCTGGGAACACACCAAGGACCGCTTCGACGAGATGGTCGCCCTGACCGCGCCGGACCCGCTCACCCTCGTCGTCGAGCTCGAACGCCCCATCCCCTACTTCCTCGACCTGTGCGCCTTCGCCGTCTTCTACCCCGTCTACGGCCCGCTCGTCTCCCAGTTCGAACGCCCAGACCCCGTCACCGCCCGGCTCATGCGCCGCCCCGGCTGGACCAAGCCCGGCGTGCTGATCTCCAACGGCCCGTTCGAACTCGTCCGCTGGCGCTTCAAACGCGACATGCGCCTCGAAGCCAACGACCTCTGGTGGAACCGCGAATCGCTCGCCATCGAGTCCATCGACATCCCCTCCGTCAACGATCCCAACGCCGTCACCCTCGCCTTCCAGACCGGCTCCGTCGACTGGGTCTCCGATGTCACCGCCGCCTACCGAGGCGACCTGCTCGCCGACAAGCTCGACTTCTACCGCGAGCACGCCGAGGAGTACGAACGCCTCAAGGCCAAAGGCCTGGACCCCTACGAGATCGACCGCCGCCTGCCCGAAGACCCGCGCAAGCACATCAAGGCCACCCCCGCCTTCGGCGTGTACTTCTACAACTTCAACTGCCGCCCCATCCTCGCCGACGGCCGCCCCAACCCCTTCCACGACGCCCGCGTCCGACGCGCCTTCGCCATGTGCATCGACAAGCAGGCCATCGTCGACGAGGTCCGCCGCCTCGGCGAGTCCGTCGCCCACACCCTCATCCCCCCCGGCTCCATCGGCGGCTACACCGGCCCCCAGGGCATCCCGCACATCGGCCAGGCCCGCAACGAGGCCGAACGCGAGGCCATCGCCCAGGAGGCCCGCGCCCTGCTCGAAGAGGCCGACTTCCCACCCAACTTCGTCGTCGAACTGCTCTTCAACACCGACGGCGGCCACGACCTCATCGCCCAGGCCATCGCCAAAAACTGGCAGGAATACCTCGGCGTCCAGACCCGCCTGACCCAGAAGGAGATCAAGATCTTCCGCGAGGACCTCAAGAACCATCGCTTCATCACCGCCCGCGCCGGCTGGTACGGCGACTACGGCGACCCAACCACCTTCCTCAACATCAACCAGTCCCAGGACGGCAACAACGACCGGGCCTACAGCAACCCCGAGTTCGACGCCCTGCTCGACCGCGCCGCCGCCGAGCTCGACCCCGCCGAACGCATGGCCATCCTCGCCGAGGCCGAACGCATGCTCGTCGAGGAAGAGTTCCCCCTCGTGCCGATCTTCATCTACAACAATGTCCAGCTCTTCGACTCGGCCCGCGTCACCGGCCTGACCGCCCACCCGCGATCCAAAAACAACCTCTACCTCATCGACATCCTCGGCGACGGCAAGGGCCCCGACAAGCCGCGCCCCATGCGTCCGGCCCGCAGCGCGGAGCCGGCCCAATGACCAACCTCGTCCTCCGACGCCTCCTCCAGCTCCCGCTGATCCTGCTGGTGATCTACACCATCACCCTGGGCCTGGCCTGGCTCGTCCCCGGCAACCCGCTCGAAAACCCCGACCGGCGTCCCAAGCCGGAGGTCATCGAGCAGATGAACCGCCAGTACAACCTCGACTCCTTCCCCCGCTTCTACTTTTCGTACCTCAGAAACGCCACCGGCATCACCTGGCTCTCCGACGCCGCCGCCGGCCGCCTGGCGCGCGAGCGCGAACTCGCCGCCCTCTCCGGCCTGCCCGCCCCCCACCGCCCGATCTTCGACCTCGGCCCCTCCCTCGAGTACGACGACTGGACCGTCAACGAGATCGTCGCAGGCTCCCTGCCCATCTCCGTCACGCTCGGCGCGGCCGCCATCCTCATCGCCCTGGTCATCGGCGTCGCCACCGGCGTGATCGGCGCGGTCAGGCCCAACTCGCTGGCCGACCTGTCCACCCTCGTCGTCTCGCTGATCGGCATCAGCCTGCCCAGCTTCGTCATCGGCACGGTCCTGCTGCTCGTCTTTGCGCTGATCCTCGGCTGGTTCCCCGTCGCCGAGTGGGGCACCCCGCGCAGCATCGTCCTGCCCGCCGTCACCCTCAGCCTGCCCTTCGCCGCCTACATCGCCCGCCTGACCCGCATGGGCATGATCGACGCCCTCGGCGCCGACTACATCCGCACCGCCCGCGCCAAGGGCGCGGCCGAACTCTCCGTCCTCCTCAAGCACGCCCTGAAGAACGCCTTCCTGCCCGTCCTCAGCTTCCTCGGCCCCGCCGCCGCCCTGGCCATGACCGGCTCGTTTATCGTCGAGCGCGTCTTTACCGTCCCCGGCATGGGCCAGCACTTCGTCAACGCCGTCCAGAACAAGGACCTGTTCCTGATCATGGGCGTCGTCCTGATCTTCGCGACGATGCTGATCCTCTTCAATCTCGCCGTCGATGTCCTCTACCGCTGGGTCGACCCGAGGATCGAATCCTGATCGCCGCTCACCTACGGCCCCGCCCGCCCGCACTCCGGGCACACCGCAAGCCCCCCGGCCTCGTACCCGCACCACACGCAGTCGTTCCGGCTCGCCCGCTTCCGACGCTCGTGCAGCCGCGCGCCCAGCGGCAGCACCACGAACACCAGCCACAACGGCACGCCCACGATCAGCGGATTCCCCACCACACCCCGCGCCATCAGCCGCGGCGCGGGATCCGATTCCGGCCCCTGCAACGCCGGATCGTTCCAATCCCACCACATCTGCTTGATCTCGATCACCGGCAGCGACCAGCCCAGCCGCTGCAAACGCAACGAGTATCCGTTCGTGTTCGGGTCCGGGTTCTGCCAGCGGATGTCGTACTCCCGCTGCCCGAATCGCCCGTGCATCTGCCATGTCTCTGGCTCGGGCCACGGATCCGCGTGCGGCGTCCGCGCCACCCAACCACGAGCCGCAGCCTCCCCGTCCCGCGCATCGACCATCAGCACCGCCACCGGACCCGTCCGCGACCGGATCTTCGTCACCGCGTACGGCACATTCACCGCCGCCAGAAACAGCAGAATCAACACCAGCGAGCCCCACAGCCGGCGGCACTCGGACGGTCGGATCAGGGGGCTTGCCTCCATACGGATAACACCGTACCAGACGCTGACGCCTGACACAAATCCGAATCAGTAGAAATCGCGACGCGACCCGCTCACCCCACCAGCTCGAAGCTCGCGCCGTCCTTCACATCGCAGGTCACGAAATCACCCTCACGGAACCGGTCCGGCGTCTGCCCCGGCGCGGTCAGCACCAGGTGCACCGGCACGCCCGCGGACACGACGATCGACCCTTCCTGCGGCACGGTCCCCCGCACCATCCCCTGCACCCGGCGCGGCCGCCCGAAGCACGGCTCGATCAGCCGCCCGCCGGCCCCGCACACATCCACCCGCCGCGCCTCGACCCGCACCCGCCCGATCACCTTCTGCCCTTCGCGCCCCTCGAACGGACGCATGTCGTTGTTGAACGGACGCAGGTGCAGCCGGTAGTCCGTGTTCGGCACGGTCAGCACCATGTACGCCGGCTTGGTCGCCGTCGCGGGCACGATCTCGCTCAGCGTGCCGCGGGCCAGGGTCGGGTCGATCTTCGTCGTCGGGGCGGGTTCGAGCATGGGCCAAGGATAGTGCCCGTCTTTCGAGCGGGAGGCCTCCAGCCCCGTCCCGAATCCTGGAGCGGGGGGCTGCCAGCCCCCCCGCCCCCCCCCCACCCCCCCCCCCACACCCCCCCCCCCACCCCCCCCCCCCCCCCCCCCCCCCCCCCCCCCCCCCCCCCGCGGCTCGGTTTTTTTACTTCAGTTCGACGGACCAGTAGGCCTCGTCCAAGA
>JAFIFX010000017.1 GCA_020831805.1 Planctomycetota bacterium
GGGGAGGTTGGCCCCCCCGGGGGCGGCGGGGCGCGGGTCCCCGTCGCTCCCGGCCGCCGCGGTAAACGGCGCCCCGGCCGATGGGCCGGGGCGACGCCACGAAGAGAGATGCTCAGCGGTTGATGGCCTCGATGGCGACGATCAGCTCGACATTGTTGCCCAGGGGGCCGTCGTCGCTGCGGTCGCTGGCGAGGTAGTTGGTCATGCCGAAGTCCGACCGGCGGATCGAGAAGGTCGCCTCGAAGCCGATGGCGGGGTTGTCGCGGACGCTGCCGGTGGTCAGGTCGGTCAGGCGTGCGGTGACGGGCCGGGTCTCGCCGTGCAGGGAGAGCTCCCCGGTCAGTTCGTACACGCCCTCGCCGACCTCGGAGATGCCGGTGGAGTTGAAGGTGATCTCGGAGAACTGGCGGGCGTTGAAGAAGTCGGCGTTGCGAAGGTGGTTGTCGCGCGAGTTGTTGGCGGTGTCGACGGAGTTGGTCGGCACGGTGAACTTCATGCGCGAGTTGGTGAAGTCGTCGGCGTCGAAGTGGACCTCGCCGGTGATGCCGTTGAAGCGTCCGTAGAAGTTGGCGATGCCGGCGTGGCGGACCTTGAAGACGACGGAGGAGTGGACGGTGTCCACGCCGTAGACGCGCTGGGACTCGACGGCCTCCAGCGCGGTCTCGAGCGAGGACTCCCTGGCTGTGTTCCACCCGCCCAGGGCGGCGAGCCCGAGGACGGAACCGGCGGCGAGGGTGGCGGTGATCAGTGTGCGGCGCATGCGGTGGTACTCCCTGTGAGGTTCGTGGCTGCGTGTTTTTCGGATCGATGGATCCTGTATCCCGGCTCGTGCGGGGGGCTGTCAAGCTTTATCTGTGGAAACAGGCATTGTCAAACGGGGACCGCCCGGCGGCTATTCCCGCTGACATCGGTTTCTCGGATGGGCCCGTTTGGGATGCAGGGTTCCGGGATTCGGGGCCGGGTGCCGGGGGTGGGGGGGGTGGGGGCGGGGGTCACTCCGGTGCCGCGGCGCGGCGGGCGGGGCGGATGACCACGACCTCGCGTTCGGTTTCGAACGGTTCGAGGGTGATGCCGTGGGCTTTGGTGAGAACCGGCTCGATCTCTTCTGCGGTTGACGACATCGGGAGTGCAAGGTTGACCGCGAAGCGGGTATCCGGATCGATCCCGACTTCGACCGGCAAACCGAGGCGGCCTTCAATCAGCCACGCCAGCGTGCTTACAGGAACGGATGAGCTGGTGAACTGGATGGATTGGCCCCTTCCCATCGTGTTGAAGCCGCTGTGTGGCAGGGTCGTGGTTCCGCGGAGTCCGTCTGGCCCGGCGATGATCCGATAGGCTGTCATGGTGCGCTGCTCGCGGTGTTCCTCAAGCCCCAGCGTTTGCAACGCCTGGGCCCGCACGATGCCGGGATCGATTCCTGCGAAGATCAGGTCGTACTTGTCCTCCGTCTCTTGGATCGCACTGAGGTCAAGCTCGGACTCCGGCAGGTTGTACAGCATACGGAGCATCACGGCCGGGCTGGCGTTGATCATCGTGCCCGCATCGCCCGATCGCGAGGAAGTTGCTCCTTGCCCCGAGAGAAGCGCCTTGCGGATGACGAGGATCGTTTCGGGCGCCGTCTCGGAGGGGTGGTACGGATCCACGCCCGGGCGTGTGCCCCGTGAAGCGAGGGCTTCGAGCTGCTCCTCCGTTTCCCCTTCGGTGCGGATCGACGGCACGACGCTGGGCTCGTCGCGCTCGCCCGCCAGGTAGGCCTCCATGCGTTCGCTGGTGAGTCTCGCGGGATGGGTCCGCGCGACCACACGCCCCTCGGCGTCGAGGATGATCGTGGTCGGGATGCCCCGGACCTTGTACGCGTCGAAGAGCGAGCGGTCGGCGTCGATGCCGATCCAGTTGGCGATGACGGGCTCGTTCTTCTGGAACGCCTCGACGGTGTCGCGGCCCTCGTTGGTGACGGAGATGAACACCATCCGGTCACCGAAGGTTTCGTACAGCTCATTGAGGTGCGGGATCGCCGCCACGCACGGGCCGCACCAGGTGGCCCAGAACTCGAGCAGGACAAACTTGCCCTTCAGTGCTTCGAGCGTGGCCTCGGCCCCCGGCGGGGCGTTGAGCAGTTCCTCGATGCCCAGTTCGGGCGAGCGGTCCCCGATGGCGGGCTGGGCGAGGGCGGGGGCGGTCAGCAGGGCGATGCAGGCGGCGAGTCGGGCGAGCATGGCGGGCTCCTGTGCGTGGGTTGGGTTCTTGCCGCAAGGGGATACGCCCATCTTCGCAGACGGGTTCGGGCTTTGCAACCGGGTTATTGGAATAAGCCCCAGGGCCCCGTCAGGCCTGGATCAGCCCGGCCGCGAGCAGGGCCAGCGGCACGCCCTGGACGGCGATGAGGCGGAGGATGAGGGTGGCGTGTGGTGTCAGGGGCTTGGTGTGTTTCGGGTCTGACACGCCGCGTCGGTCCGGCCGCTCCCTGCCAGTCGCGGCTTGTTGATCACTCCAAATGATGGTCGCCTGGGGTTTGCTGGAGATGTCGTAGACGACGCGGTTGGCGCCGGGGACCTCGTTGATGATGCGTCCGGGGATCTTGCAGGGGATGCAGTTCCTGTGCCGTATCCCACTCAAAGAACGAGATACATCAGATCAGATCCAGATCTTTATGTAACCAATCACACCCTCGCCCGGGAGGTATAATCAACTGATCTCAGCTTTTAGGTCACTGGGAAAAAAGTTGCATTATGGGGTTGACATCCGAATGCATATACCCTATTTTGCCGCGAGTGATTCCCAGTCTATTAACCACGGAAAGAGTCAGTGGGTGGTGATATTTGAATAATCAATTTATTATTTTGTTTCAATCATTTCCAAATTTGCTCATTTCTGCAGGATTCGCCTGGAGCTATTTTCGAGGTTTGCCCCGCATGCTGCGACGGGAAGAATACCTCGTCCTGAGCCAGGAAAGCCATGGCGTTCAGGCGGAGCAGATCACTCTAACCTCGCGATGGCGCTTTGACTGGATTCATTTGACTTTCGGTGGTTTGTTTGTTTTTTCGGTTGCATTCGCTTTTTATTTTTCCTTTGCTATGCCTACTAGTTATATAATTACTTTGTGGTTGGGTGTTCCTCCTCTTTTATTCGCCATGGCCATCTTATGCTGGCTGGGTTGGGCTCCGTGGCGCCTTGGTCCGGTGCTTCTGGATCCCGAAAAGTTGGTCGTTCCTGGCTTGCGGAGCGATCGGATTTTCTCGCTTACCGGTTCCCGGGTTTGGTCCCGTCGCCTGAGTCGTGGCCTTTGGGCTTGTCTCGTGGACAACGGGGTCAGCCATGTGCTGCTGATGATTGATGACGAGTCGGCAGTCGCCCTGCGCCGTTGGGCATGTGCGAACCGGCTCGACTCTTAACTCATCGCTCAGGAGGCCTGGGTCATCGGAGGAGTGGCGTGTGCAATCGAAACTCGTTCGGTGCATGCGGTCGTTGGTTGGAGGGCTACCGAACGGATGTCTGTGAACGCCCGTATCACTCCCACTCGATCGTCGCCGGGGGTTTGCTGGAGATGTCGTAGACGACACGGTTGACGCCGCGGACCTCGTTGATGATGCGGTTGCTGATGCGTCCCAGGACCTCGAAGGGGATGCGGGCCCAGTCGGCGGTCATGAAGTCCTGGGTCTCGACGGCGCGGAGGGCCACGACGCTCTCGTAGGTGCGGCCGTCGCCCATCACGCCCACGCTCTGGATCGGCAGCAGCACCGCGAAGACCTGGCTGGTCTTGCGGTACAGGCCGGCGGCGACGATCTCTTCGAGCAGGATCTCGTCACAGTCGCGCACGACCGCCAGGCGTTCCTCGGTGATCTCGCCAAGCACGCGGACGGCCAGGCCCGGGCCCGGGAAGGGGTGGCGCCAGATCAGGTTGTCGGGCAGGCCGAGGACCGCGCCGAGGCGCCGGACCTCGTCCTTGAAGAGTTCACGAAGCGGCTCGATGAGTTCGAAGCCCAGGTCCTCGGGCAGGCCGCCGACATTGTGGTGGAGCTTGATGTTGGCCGAGTGGCCGGCGTGGCCGTGGCCGGACTCGATGACATCGGGGTAGAGCGTGCCCTGGGCGAGGAACTTCGCGCCCTTGACTTCGTGGGCGGCCTGCTTGAAGACCTCGATGAAGCGGTGGCCGATGCGCCGGCGCTTCTCCTGGGGGTCGATCACGCCGGCCAGGTCGCCGAGGAAGTCGTCCCGCGCGTCGGCGACGCGCAGGTCGATCTTGAAGTGGTCGATGAAGGTGTGCTCGACGAGGTCGCGTTCTTTCTTGCGGAGCAGCCCGTTGTCGACGAAGACGCAGGTGAGCCGCTCGCCGATGGCCTTGTGCAGCAGGGCCGCGACGACGGAGGAATCCACGCCGCCGGAGAGGCCGCAGATGACCCGGTCGTCGCCGACCAGCTCGCGGATCTTCTCGGCCTGCTCGGCGGCATAGTCGGACATCTTCCAGAGGCCGTCGCAGCGGCAGATCTCGTAGAGGAAGTTGCGGAACATGTCCGAGCCGTGCGGCGTGTGGGTCACCTCGGGGTGGAACTGCACGCCCCAGAAGCGCTTGGACGGATCGGTGGAGCGGACGGCGGCGAAGGGGCAGGTCCGCGTCGCGCCGATCGGCTCGAGGTTGCCCGCGTGCAACTGGCGGATCTGGTCGCCGTGGGACATCCAGACCTGCGTGTTGTCCGGCACGGCGTCGAAGAGGTCGACGGCGTCGGAGACGGTCATCTGGGCCCGCCCGTACTCGCGGTGGTCGGCCTTGGAGACCTCGGCGCCCAGGATCTGGCAGGCGATCTGCATGCCGTAGCAGATGCCCAGCACGGGCACACCCAGATCAAGGACCTTGGGGTCCATGGTCGGGGCGCCCGGGTCGTAGACGGAGGACGGGCCGCCGGAGAGGATGACGCCCTTGGGGTTCATCGCGGCCAGCTCGTCGGCGGGGATGTCGGGGCGGACGAGGAGGCTGAAGACGCCCGCATCGCGCACGCGCCGGCAGATGAGCTGGGCGGTCTGACCCCCGAAATCGAGGACCGGGACGATCTCGGCGTGGGTGCCGTCGGCGGGGGGCGTGGTGGGGGAGGGCATGCGGCGGGGCCTCAAACAAACGCGACCGCGCCGGTGGACGCGGTCCTGTGGTCCGAGAACCCCCGGTCGCCCGACGCGTCCGGGCCCCGATGGTAGCCGCCGCGCTGCCGAACGCCCCATTCTCGGGCCGTGCCCGCGGCGTGGGGGAACTCGGTCGGTGGGGTGTTCGTACCCAACTTGTGCTCCCGTGGGCGGATAGCATGATGAGATGCCACGCCATGGAACAGTTTGCGGCTGGGTTTTCGTCGCCTTCGGGCTTGCCGGGTTCGGGTGCCTTCCGAGCGAGCAGCCCGCGTTCGATGCGACAGGGCCGACAAATCGGCTCCATGCGATCGTTCAGGCGTCAGGGAGCGATGCCGACCCGCGGTCACTGCCCATGCTGGTCGAGCAGCTCGACAGCCAGGACCCTGCCGCACGGATGCTGGCCATCCGAGCATTGGAAAATCGGACCGGGACCACGCTGGGGTATTCCCATACGGATCCCGAATGGAAACGGCAAGAATCGATCGAACGGTGGATGAATTACCTTGAATCAGGGGGTCCGGGTTCGGATCTTTCTGTCAGGGCTGGCGATCAGCCGTAGGAGAATCCGATGGAGTCGGGTGCCGGTAAGATCCGGCCCGAGCGTTCCCGGGTTCTCCGGAGGGACCAAGCGCGTCAGACACCATGAACGAACGCCCGCACATCAAGCTCGAACTGATCAGCGACCCGACCTATCTCTGTGGGGCACGGGAGCTTGTGGCCTCGATCTCTCGGCGGCTGGGGTTCGAGGACATGGATTGCTCGAAGATCGCTCTGGCGGTGGACGAGGCCCTGTGCAACATCATCCGCCACGGGTACAACCGGGCGATGGACAAGCCGATCTGGATCTCGGTGTGGCCCGAGCCGGGCGACGCCCACTCGGCGGGGGGCATCCGGATCGTGATCGAGGACGAGGCCCGCCAGGTGGACCCGTCCAAGATGAAGAGCCGGGATCTGGACGACATCCGCCCGGGGGGGCTGGGCGTTCACATCATCCGCGAGGTGATGGACGAGGCCCGGTACGAGAAGCGTCCGGGATGCGGCATGCGGCTGACCATGGTCAAGCACGCCCCCAAGCCCTCCGAGCCGCCCAGCCTGGCCGACCGGCGGGCGGGCAGCAACTGTCCGACGGTTGTCACTGAGCGCACGCCCGGCCGGGTACGATAAGCTGGCCAGGGAGAGCGCATGCCGGATTCTGATTCCATCGTCGAGGTTCATTCACCCCGCTCGGGCATCGTGGTCATCACGCCGCGGTCCGATGTGGACTTGTCCCGCTCGCCGGAGCTGCGCAACGCGCTCCGTGAGGCGGCCGACCGCGGGCCGGAGCGGCTGATCGTGGATCTCGAGCAGGTGGGCTACATGGATTCGTCCGGCCTGGCCACGCTGGTCGAGGCGATGCGGACCAGCAAGAACAACGGTGCGCCCCTGATTCTCTCCGGCATGACCCAGAAGGTCCGGGCCATCTTCGAGATCGCCCGGCTCGATCAGTTCTTCACCATCGTCGGTTCGGTGGACGAGGCCCTGGAGGCCTGAACCCGGCCCGATGCGCGACAGCGCGGAATACGCACACGGGAAAACGGATGCAGCGCGAGAGCAAAGACCGGCCAGCGGACGAGCGACCGGGCCGGTTCGTTGAGTCGCTGCTCTATCCGGTGGCCATCGTCGGCCGGCGGACCATCGGCATCCTGGATCACACCGGCTCGGTGTTCTACCTGCTGCTCGACGCGATGCGCTGGGTCTGGCGCGGCCTGACCCAGAAGCGCTACCGCCTGGGCAAGAGCGCGATCGTCTCGCAGATCATCCGCGTGGGCGTGCAGTCGGTGTTCATCGTGTCGATCGTGTCGGGCGCGGTGGGGCTGATCCTGGCGTTGCAGCTCGCCCCGCCGCTGGATGAGTTCGGCCAGCGGGACAAGATCGCGAACATCATCGCGGTGGCCGTGCTGCGCGAGCTGGGCCCGCTGATCGGGGCGATCGTGCTGACGGGCTTCGCCGGGGCGTCGATCGCGGCGGAGATCGGCACGATGGTCGTCTCGGAGGAGATCGAGGCCCTGGAGGCGCACGCGCTCAACCCGGTGCGGTTCCTGGTGGTGCCCCGCGTGCTGGCCTCGCTGATCTCGATGACCTGCCTGGGGGTGATCTCCAGCTTCGTCGCGATCGTGGCGGCGCTGGCCGCGTCTGTGATCGTGCTCGGCGTGCCGTACGAGACCTACATGACCAACATGCTCCAGCAGGCCAAGCAGGTGGACTTCTGGACCGGCGTGTTCAAGGGCGGCGTGTTCGGCACGCTGATCGGGATCATCGCCTGCGCCAACGGGCTCAAGGTCACCGGTGGGGCCGCGGGCGTGGGCCGCGCGACGACCTACACCGTGGTCGAGTGCGTGGTGGCGATCGTGATCGCGGACCTGGTGTTCACGGCGATCTTCTTCGCGCTTGAGCTGTTCTGATCCGGCGGGCGGCCGGCTGCGATCACTTGGAATCATCGATGCCGCAGACGCCGTGCTCGCACTCGGACGGGGCATCGGACTGGCGGGCGAACCAGCGCAGGCGGTTGCGGGCGATGAAGTCGTAGAAGTGGCCGAACACCGGCCCGATCAACGGCAGGCCGAGCAGCCACGAAACAGGCTTCCACCCGACCGCGCGGAGGGCGTCGCGCACGGCGTCGGGCCCCCTGGTGACACGCCCGTCGGGGTGGACGGCGTGCATCGCGCCTTCCAGCGCTTCGTCGCCGATGCCCGCGTCGCGGGCCGGTCCCTTGTCGCTCCGGAAATCGACGGGACGCACCCGCCCGCGCCCGCGGTCGAGCCGGCGCAGGGCCTCGGCGGAACGCACGCAGAGCGAGCAGTGCCCGTCGTACAGCACGGTCATCGGTTCGGCGTCGTCGGAGGTCACGGGGGATCCTACGCGGTCAGGGCAGCACGCCCTTGAGCGCATCGCGGACCTGGTCCGGGGTCACATCCACGCGTGCGGCGTCGGTGACGACGCCCTCCTTGAAGCCGGTGGCGGCGCCGTGGTCGGGCTCGATGCGTCCCGTGGTCGTGTCGTAGCGCCAGCCGTGGGTGTTCGCGCCGGCGGCCGCGCCGTCGCGCCGGATGGTCGCCAGGCCGTTGATTCGGTTGATCGGTACGGTGGAGAGGTACGGCCCGAGGTAGCCCTGTTCGAGGATGTTGCCGTCCTCATCGGTGCGTGCGAGCAGGCGGAGCACGAAGACTTCCTGCGAGCCGGCGCCGGCGTGCGGCAGCGTGCCCAGGTGCTCGAGCGTGTAGAGGTCGATGGCCCGCTGGAGGACGGACCGGTCGTGCGTGACCGCGTTGCGGGCGGCGTTCTCGGAGGCCGACGACAGGCGCGGCAGGGCGATCGCCGCGATGATCCCCATGATCACCACCACGATGGCCAACTCGATCATCGAGAACCCGTGCCGGGTCCTTGCCGCGTCCATGCCGCGTTCATCGGCGGGCCGGGCCGGGTGATCCGTCGCCGCGCGTGTGAAAAATTGCGATGAGGGTCTTTGCCGCGCATCGGGAGGCGGGTGGGAGGTCCGAAAACTACCAGAGCCGGCGGGCCACGCCGGGCAGCCACATCACGGCCAGCAGCGTGGCGACGGCCACCTTGAGCACCGTGCCGGGGATGAAGACGACGAACCCACCGAAGACGGCCTGGCCGATTGTGATCGGATCGGCGCCGGGATCGAGCCAGCGCACCGCGTAGAGCCACGGCACGCCGACGGCGAAGACGACGGCGTGGACGGCCAGGCCCGCGGCGACGATGGCGCCCCAGCCGCGGACGGAGCCGTCGGGCCGGCGGATGATCGCGTGGGCGACGGGCTGGCAGGCGATGAAGCCGATGAGGTAGCCGCCGGTCTGCCCGAAGATGGTGGCCCACCCGGCCTCGCCCTGGGCGAACAGCGGCACGCCGACGACGCCGGCGAGCAGGTAGAGGCCCATGCTGGCCATGCCGAGCTTCGGGCCCAGCGCCATGGCGCAGAGCAGGACCATGAGGGTCTGCAAGGTCTGCGGCACGCCGAAGGGGGGGATGGGGAAGGCGACCATCGCGCCGAGGGCGGTGAGGAGGGCGAAGGCGGGGACGGCGGTCAGGCGGAGAAGGGCGCGGAGGGATGCGCTGTGGTCGCGAGCGGTGTCGGTCGTGGTGTTTGGAGCGTGGTGGTGCCGCACGGGGGTAGCGTACCACCTGTGTGGACGAAGAGCATGGCGCCGGGTACCGGGGTTGTGCGCGTTCGTGCTCTTGCTTTGCAAGAGCACGGCACCAGGTACTTCGCTCCGCCCGTGTTGGGGGCGGCGTTGCGGCGAGGGGCCGCTACCTGCCGGGCGCGGCTTGTTTGTTCGGGTGTGATCCGTCTTACCGCACCACGCGCAGCGGCGGGCGGGGCGGGGTTGCCGGGCGGGTGATGATCAGTGGTTTGCCTTCGATCTCGATGGCGGAGGGGGGTTCGAGGCCTTCGACCTCGGCGGCGGGGCCCTTGCCGGGGATGGCGCGGGCGGCGGCGTCGATGTCGACGGTGCCCAGCGCGTCGGAGGGGGCTTCGAAGGGGCCGCCTCGGATGAGGGCGCCGGGTTCGACGGCGAGGACCTTGCAGCGGGCGCCGCCGCGGAGTTCGGCGCCGGCGGTCAGGCGGATGGTGCCGCCGGAGATGAGCATGGCGTGGACGCGCCCCTGGATCAGGATGTCGCCGGAGGCGACGATGAGGCTGGAGCGGACCGTGGCGCCGGCGGGGATCGTGACGACGCCGGCGGTCTGGATCGAGCCGCCCCAGTGGCCGCGGTCGAGGACGACATCGGGCAGGCGGACGGCGCCGGCGCACTTGGGGCAGCAGGTGGATTCGGCGAAGGCGGAGGCCTCGAAGGTGTTGCCGCAGCGGTAGCAGCGGACCGCGCGGGTCGCGTGCGCCGGGAGGCGCGGTGCGGCCCGTTCCGCGAGCGTGGGACGGATTCGTCGCAGGCGGGAGAGCATGAAAAAGGCCGAATCGGCGGTGTGCCTGACTCGGCCGGGTGGGTAGGCGGGGGTGGGGGGTGCTCAGGCGGCGCCGGCGTTGGTGCGGGCCCAGGGCGGGGTCATGTCGAGATTCGAGCCGTTGTTGGTGGGCTTGGCCTCGGTCTGGGAGGCGGGGACGCGTTCCTGGCGGTGCTGTTCGCGGCTCTGCTCGGCGCTGTTGCCCTTGGACAGTTCCTGGGCGTGGGGGCCGACATGGCAGTGGCCGACGAAGGAGGCGCCCTCGGCGACGACGAGCGTGCCGGCGGTCAGGTCGCCCTGGACCTGGGCGTTGGCGGTCAGGGTCAGGCGGTCGCGGGCGGTGATGGGCCCGTGGACGCGGCCGTCGACGATGACGCGGTCGGCCTCGACGGCGGCGTTGCAGAGGGCGCCGGCGCCGATCTGGACCTCGCCCTGGGCGGTGATCTTGCCCTCGAAGGAGCCGAGGATGCGGGCGGACTTCTCGAAGAACATCTCGCCCTTGATCTTGGTGTCGGGGCCGATGACGGTCATCTCGGGGAGGTTCTGCCTGGGCTGCTGGTTGTTCTGTTCGGTCGACATGGCTTCCTTCCGTCCGGCGTACGGACCGCGCACGCACACCCGTTCCGGGGGCGACTGGGATACATCTTCTCTCACACGGGCTCCGCCGCGATCCGCGCCATCCCTGGCAGGGTGATCCATCGACCAGCGGGCGGGGGTTGCTGCAGTTCCGGTTGTGTGGTTTGGCGAAATTGTGCGGATTTTGCGGGGGCAGTCCTGATGGCGGCACAGGCGGGACGCTTGTGCCACCGAGGCGGCGTCAGTCGGCAGCGGCTTCGTTGGCGGGCTTGGCGCCCTTTCGCCGGATCAGCCCGAACTGCACGGCCATGCCCGCGACGGCGGTCAGGCCCCAGATGACGGCCCAGACGAGGGGGGGTTGGGCGACGAAGGCGGGGGCGGGGTCGGTGTTGGCTCGGATGAGGGCGACGCCGGCGGCGAGCCAGAGGGCCGAGCCGAAGAGGCTGGTGATCAGGGCGCTGGAGCGCCGGGGCATGGCCACGCCGACGAGCAGGCCGACGGCCAGCCCGGCCAGGGTGCTGCTGAGGATGATCAGTTTGTCGCGGTCGGGGCGGCGTTCGTAGTCGGCCTGGAGGTTCTCGGCGACGCCGGCGATGAAGGCGCGGGAGCGTTCGGCGGCGTCGAGGATGCGTTCGCGGGCCTCGTCGGTGTTGAGATCGCCGAGGAACTCGGCCGCCGGGGTGCCGTCGGGCACGGAGCGGTTGAGCAGGTCCAGGGCCTCGGAGGTCTGTTCGCGGGTGCGCCGGGCCAGGTCGGTGGTCTGGCCGCCGGCGGCGCCATTCTGGGTGTATTCGGCGGCGGCGGGGTCGTGGTAGTCACTTTGCGGGCTGGGGTTGAAGTGCAGGAACACCAGGGCGGCCATTGTGCCGACCACGGCCATGGCCCCGGCGGCGGTCAGGATGACCACGACGCGGAGCAGGCCCATGGCGGCGATGGCCCCGAAGATGCCGCCGATGATCAGGCCGGTGAAGCCGGGGGTCAGGGTGATCCCGATGTTCAGGCTGGGCATGCCGCTGAGGGGCAGGAGGACCGAGCCGACGAACCCGCCCGCGGCGGCCCCAAGGGCCAGGAAGACGGTCCGGACGATCTTGACGCCCGCCAGCCAGAGGGCCAGGCCCGCCGCCAGGGCGATGAACAGGGGGACCATCCCCCCCTCGGGGAGTGTCTGGGCCAGGCTGACGGCGGCGATGGTCATGGATTCGAGGGTCGGCACACGGGGTGATTGGGCCCGGGATGCGGGCGGTTTCGGGCTGCGGGATCGGCCGGTGATGAGCGATTCCGCCCGGGGAACACTATCGGGTTGCGGGGGCCGGGGGCGACAACGGGCGGGCGGGGGCTGGTGGAGGGTTGGGCGGGGTTGCGGGGTCGGGTTTCAGCCGGGTGGTTGGGCAGGCGATAATGCTTGCGATGTCGAAGAAGCCGCCGAGCCGCAGGAACCCGTCCCCGGACCCCAAGGGCAAGCCGCGCGCCGGCTCGCAGCCGCGCACCCATGCGCAGGCCCGGGCGAAGGCCAAGGCCGAGCAGATGGCCGCGGAGGCGGCGGCGGCGCAGAAGACGGAAGAGACGCAGGCGGACACGGCGGCGCTGGCGGATCTTCGTCGGCGGATCGACCGGATCGACAAGAAGCTGGTGGCGTTGCTCAACGAGCGGGCGTCGCTGGTGGTGGAGGTGGGCAAGACCAAGCGGGGGTCGGGCGCGCCGATCTACGCGCCGCACCGGGAGGCGGAAGTCTTGGCGCGGGTGCTGGCCGCGAACGAGGGCCCGCTGCCGGACCGGACGATCGAGGGGGTGTACCGCGAGCTGATGTCGGGCAGCTTCGCGCTCGAGCAGCCCTTGCGGATCGGGTACCTCGGGCCGCCTGGGTCGTACTCGCACCAGGCGAGCGTCAAGCAGTTCGGTTCGAGCGTGGAGTACGAGGACCTGCGCCAGATCGCCGGCGTGTTCACGGAGGTGCGGCGAGGGCATGTGAACTACGGGCTGGTGCCGATCGAGAACTCGATCGGGGGCGGGATCACGGAGACGCTCGACGCGTTCCGGGAGCACGCGGGCAAGGTGTGGGTGTACGCGGAGGTGCAGATCAATGTGCACCACGCGCTGCTGTCGGACTGCGAGCCGAGCAAGGTGCGCCGGATCTATTCCAAGCCCGAGGCGATCGCGCAGTGCCGCGGGTGGCTGGCGACGCAGTACCCCAACGCCGAGCTGCTGCCGGACGCGAGCACGAGCAAGGCGGTGGTGACGGCGCTGGAGGAGAACCGCAAGGCGCGGGACATCGGGGCCGAGCCGGGGACGGCGGCGATCGCCAGCGAGCTGGCGGGCGAGATCTACGGGCTGCCCGTGCTGTTCGAGAAGATCGAGGACAACCCCGAGAACATCACCCGGTTCTATGTGATCTCGCGCCAGAAGGCGCGCGGATCGGGCGACGACAAGACCTCGGTGATGTTCACGACCGAGGACAAGCCGGGGGCGCTGGTGGATGTGCTCGGCGCGTTCCACTCGAGCGGGATCAACCTGAGCCACATAGACAAGCGTCCGAGCGGGCGGGAGAACTGGGCGTACACCTTCTTCGTGGACGCGCTGGGCCACCAGGAGGACGACGCGATGAAGGCGGCGCTGGCGCGGGCCGCGGCACACTGCAAGGAGTTGCGGGTGCTGGGCAGCTACCCGCGCTCGCGTCGGATTCTCTGACTGGCGGGGCGAGGGTGGGGGGCGGAAGGGGTCGGGCCGATGGACGGGACGGGCATCTCGGGGCGGGTGGTGATCGCCGGAGGGTCGGGGTTTCTCGGCGTGGCGCTGGCGCGGCACCTGAGCGAGCGGGGGGTGTCGGTGGTGATCCTGTCGCGGTCGGCGCCGCCGGCGGGGGACTGGGAGCACCGGGCGTGGGACGGGCGGACGGTGGGGGACTGGGCGTCGGTGCTCGACGGGGCGGCGGGGCTGGTGAACCTGGCGGGTCGGAGCGTGGACTGCGTGAAGACGCCGCTGCACTGCGACCAGATCCTGCGGTCGCGGGTGGAATCGACGCGGGCGCTGGGCGAGGCGGTGCGTCGGGCGGCGTCGCCGCCGCCAGTGTGGGTGCAGATGTCGACGGCGCATATCTACGGTGATTCGGAGGAGCCCTGCGACGAGTCGTCGGCGACGGGGTACGGGCTGGCGCCGACGGTGGGACGGGCTTGGGAGGACGCGTTCGACGCGGCGTGCCCGGACGGGCTGCGCCGGGTGGTGCTGCGAACGAGCTTCGTGCTGGGGCGGTCCGGCGGGGCGTTGCAGCGGCTGCGGGGGCTGGCGCGGTGCGGGCTGGGGGGCACGGTGGGCACGGGGCGGCAGGGGATGAGCTGGATCCACTTGGCGGACATGAACGCGCTGTTCGAGCGCGGACTGACCACCCCGACGATGCGCGGGGTGTACATCGCGTCGTCGCCCGGGCCGGTGTCCAACCGGGTGTTCATGAAGGAACTACGCCGGGCGGTGGGGATGCCGGTCGGGCTGCCCGCGCCGGGGTTTCTGGTGCGGCTGGGAGCGCCGCTGGCGATGCGGACGGACCCGGAGCTGGCGCTGTACGGGCGGTATGTGATGCCCCGACGGCTGCTGGACGAGGGGTACGCGTTCCGCTTCCCGGAGTTGTCGGGTGCGCTGGCGGACCTGGGCTGACGGGTCCGGGCGGGCGGTCAGGCTGAGCGTCGGCGTCTTGCGGCGAGCAGCGCGCCGGCGGCGAGGAGGCCGGCCGCGCCGGGGGCGGGGATAATCAGGGTGATGTTGTCGATGCCCATGTCGGCGGTGCCGCCGGCGATGTTGGTGAAGCGGATCGAGCCGAGCGAGGTGGTGGGGGCGAGGTAGGAGAACAGGAAGGTGTGGGGGTCGGCGCCTTCGTCGACGCGGTTGTCGAGGACGATCCCGCCGAAGAAGTCTGGCGTGCCCGAGCCATCGAGGGTGAAGAAAATTTCGTACTCGAGGATGACCTCGCGGGGGCCGGTGGCGCCGTACTCGAACCGGACACCGGTGATGCCGGGCTGGAAGGACATGAGGAAGGATTCGCCGGGTCGGAAGGTCAGGTCGAGCGAGCGGTCGCCCCACCCGGCGGGGTGGCCGGGGCCATTGGCTCGGATGGTCAGCAGCGGTGCGCTGGACATCTGGATCGACATGCTCTGCTCGCCGGAGAAGAGGGTGATCCCGGGTTGATTGGTCTGGAGTGGGGCATCCTCGAAATCAAAGAGCGCGGTCGGCAGCCCGCCGACGACGGCGGGGGTGGCGAGCAGGAGGGCGGTGGCGACGGGGATGGTCGTGCTGCGGCGCATGGATCTCTGGTGCATGGTTCTCTCCCGTGTGTGCGTCCCCTGACTGGAACAACCTACCCCGGGATGGGGTGTGCGGCCAGCGGATTGGCCATGAAAGTTCGGCTCCCGACCTAGGATCGGGCCCACGGAGGTTCCGTCCATGACCGAGGCGACCATCAACCGCCACTTCATCCAGCAGATCATCGACACCGACATCGAGCGGGGGAAGTGGGGGGCTCCCGGCGATCGGTCGGTGGTCACCACCCGCTTCCCGCCCGAGCCCAACGGCTATCTGCACATCGGGCACGCCAAGTCGGTGTGCCTCAACGCGGGGCTGGCCAAGGAGTACGGCGGGCGGTTCTTCCTGCGGTTCGACGACACGAACCCGGCGAAGGAGGAGCAGGAGTTCGTCGACTCGATCTGCGCCGATGTGAAGTGGCTGGGCGGGGTGTGGGACGGGGAGGTGCGGTTCGCGTCGGACTACTTCGATCGGATGTACACCTGGGCGGTCGAGCTGATCCGCAAGGGGCTGGCATATGTCGACGAGCAGGCTCCCGACCTGATCAAGCAGCAGCGGGGGAATCTGACCGAGCCGGGCGCGGCGTCGCCGTTCCGCGACCGCCCGGCGGAGGAGTCCCTGGCGCAGTTCGAGAAGATGAAGTCCGGCGGTTTTTCCGACGGCGGGGCGGTGCTGCGGGCGAAGATCGACATGGCCAGCCCGAACATGAACCTGCGCGACCCGGTGATGTACCGGGTGGTCAACAAGCCGCACCACCGGACGGGAGGGCGTTGGCACATCTACCCGATGTACGACTGGGCCCACGGGCTGGAGGACTCGGTCGAGGGCATCACGCACTCGCTGTGCACGCTGGAGTTCGAGAACCACCGGCCGCTGTACGACTGGTTCATCGAGGCGATCAACAAGGGCCGCGGCCCGGGCTCGGAGTGGGGCGAGCGGATCCACCACGCCCAGCAGATCGAGTTCTCCCGGTTCAACCTCGAGTACACGACGATGTCCAAGCGGGCGCTCAAGCTGCTGGTCGAGGGCGGCCATGTGGCGGGGTGGGACGACCCGAGGATGATCACGGTCGCGGGCCTGCGCCGGCGCGGGTACACCGCCGAGTCGGTCCGCCACGCCGTGATCGAGGCGGGCATCACCAAGTACAACGCGCTGACGGACTTTACGAAACTGGAGAACGCCGTCCGCGACGACCTGAACCGGCGCGCGCCGCGCCGGATGGCGGTGCTCGACCCGGTGAAGCTGGTGATCACCAACTGGGGCGAGCACGGCGACCCGGACCGGCTGGAGGAGCTGCCCGCGATCAACAACCCCGAGGACGAGCGTGCGGGCACGCGCCCCGTGAAGTTCGGTGGGGAGCTGTGGATCGAGCGCGATGACTTCATGATCGACCCCCCGAAGAAGTTTTTCCGGCTCGGGCCGGGTCGTGAAGTGCGGCTGCGGTGCGGGTACTGGGTCAGGTGCCACGACTACACCGCGGACGCGGACGGGCGGGTGACGGAGATCCGCTGCACCTACGACCCGCAGACACGGGGCGGCGACAGCCCGCCGCCGGACTCGGACGGCGTGGTGCGCAAGGTCAAGGGCACGCTGCACTGGGTCTCCGCGGCGGACTGCCTCGACGCGACCGTGCGGCTGTTCGACCGGCTGTTCAACGACCCGCGCCCGGGCAAGCGGACCGGGGACATCCTCGATGATCTCAACCCCGACTCGCTGACGGTGCTGACGGGGTGCAAGGTCGAGCGGTCGCTGGGCGGGGCGACGCCGGACGAGCCGGCGTGGGCGGACGGCATCCGGCGGGTCCAGTTCGAGCGGCTGGGCTACTTCTGCCTGGACAGGGATTCGACGCCGGAGGCGTTGGTGTTCAACCGGACGGTGACGCTGAAGGATTCGTGGGCGAAGGAGCAGGCGAAGGGGTGAGGGCCGTCGCTACAATCAGCCCATGAATCTGATCTGCACCGGCACCATCGGCATCGACACCATCGAGACGCCCGGCAACGGGCGGCGTGAGGAACTCCTGGGCGGTTCGGTCGTGTATTTCGCGGCCGCGGCTTCCTTCTATGCGCCCACGCGGCTGGTGGCGGCGGTGGGGGACGACTGCCCGGCCGAGTTTCTCGACACGATCAAGTCCTTCAAGGGCGTGGACACCGCCGGGTTGGAGGTCCGCAAGGGGTCCAAGACCTTCCGCTGGGGCGGCAAGTACATGGACGACATGGACCACCGCGAGACGCTCTTTACCGAGCTGGGCGTGCTGGAGGAGGCCCCGCCGCGGATCCCCGAGGCGTTCAAATCCTCGGAGTTCGCGTTCCTGGCCAACTCGCACCCGGCGGTGCAGCTTGACATGCGCGACCAGCTCGATTCGCCGCGCCTGGTGGTGGCTGACACGATGGACCTGTGGATCAACATCGCCAAGGACGATCTGACCAAGGTGCTCGGGCGTGTGGACGGGCTGGTGCTCAACTTCGACGAGGCGGAGCTGTTCACGGGCAAGCGTAACCCGGTGACGGCGGGCCGGCACCTGCTCGAACTCGGCCCGCGGTTCGTGGTGATCAAGAAGGGCGAGCACGGTTGCATCCTCGTCCACCGCGATGGGCTGACCGCGCTGCCGGCGTACCCGACGGAGCAGGTGATCGACCCGACCGGGGCGGGCGACTCGTTCGCGGGCGGGCTGATGGGGTGGTTGGCGTCGTGCGGGGCGGAGGACCCGGGCTCGTTCGAGTCGGTCCGCGAGGCGCTGGCCCACGGCACCGTGGTCGCCTCGTTCAATGTCGAGTCGTTCTCGCTGGACCGGCTCAAGTCGATCACCGCGGCGGACCTGCACGCCCGGTTCGCCGACTACGCGTCGATGATCCGGGTGGGCTGAGGCGCTGATCCGGCTTCCGAAGTTCAGACCTTCGAATCGAGGGCCTCGCGCGAGGGTAGATCGGTTGGTCCGTTGTACCAGGGCAGATCGAAGACGTAACCGCCGTTGCGTGCGACGCAGTGGCCCTCCTCGATCGCCTTGGGCTTCTTGTGCAGGTCGGGGTACGAATCCAGCGGGGCGTAGTGGCTCACATACGAGCGGCGGGTGCGGTCGGGATCCTTGATGGCGGTGCCTTCGTGGGCGAGGTAGGCGTGCCAGATGAGCACATCGCCGCGTTTGGGCAGGAAGATCTTGGGCTCGATGCCGAGGCGCCGCATCTCGGTGTTGAGGTGGTTGGCGAAGTCCATCGGCTGGTTGCGTGATTTTTCGTCGTAGATGATGCTCCCGTCGCCCCAGTCGTAGAAGGGCATGATCTCGGGGCGTTGCGAGCCGCAGTAGTAGGCGAGCGGGCCGGAGTCGGGGTGGACGTCCTCGAGTGGGATCCAGGACGCGGCCATGCGCGCCAGGTGCTTTTGGCACCGGACGTAGGGGTAGTCGAGGTGGATGGGCTGCTGGCTGCCCTTGTGGAAGAGCAGGCTCTGGAGCAGGCACGCGGGGTTGTCGAAGATGTGGCCCAGGAAGCTTGTCACGCACCGTGTCAGGGAGAGGTGGGCGGCGGCGAGCGAGGCGCACTGGACGTTGCAGAACTTGATCCGGCTCTCGCTGGCCAGCGTGGCGGTGTCGCACTCGCGGATGGGCATCTGCCGGCCCGCGATCTCGACGATGATCTCGTGCCGCTGCGGCTCGGCGACCAGGGCGTCGAGGTCCTGATTGAGCAGATCGATCAGGTCGGTGTCGACGGCGTTCTCGAAGATGACGACGCCGTGCTCACGCCAGAACTCGAGCTTGTCCTTGAGGTCGTAGTCCTCCGGATGGGCCACGCGCCGGCAGTACGCGTCGATGTCCGCGTCCGGCTCATCGATCCATGGGCGGTTCCGGTACCAGTCCTTGGCTGTCACGGTCATGGGGCATCCTTCCGCGGAGTGGGGCGCGGCGGGGGTTCCTGAATGGTTCAGCCTACCGCGGGCCCGGGCTCGGATCAATACCCGGATCACAGTGGGACCCGTAGGATCTTCGCATGTCCGAGCCGCGCCCATACCTGGATCCGTACCTGAAAGCCGCGGAAGAGATGGGTCCTGGGTTCGATGCTCTGCTCTGGCAATCCCCCAAGGCACAGAAGACCCGGTTCCGGGTGATCTCGCAGATGTCCCGGCTGACGGGCCGGGTGATCGCGGACATCGGCTGCGGCAACGCCGACCTGCTTCTGGACCTGCACCGGCGTGGCCGAACGCCCGTCCGGTACATCGGGGTGGACGGGGTCCCCGAGATGCTCGCCACCGCGCGTGCGCAGGCCCGCGAAGCCGGGATCGGGCCGGTCGAACTCATCGAGGGCGACTTTGTGGGCGATCCGGGTCTGACACGGCGCCTGGTCGAGGAGCACGGGGCGGAGGTCCTGATCTTCTGCGGCTCGCTGAACACACTCGGTCAGGAGGCGGCCCAGGCCGTGCTCGAGCGGGCGTGGAGCGCGGTCAGCCGGCGGCCCGGAGGGACGCTGATCTACAACTTCCTCTCGTTGCGTCACGACCGCGATCGCACACCGGCCAAGCCGCCGGCGGTGCGGTTCGACCCGGTGGCGATGGTCCACTGGTCGCTGGACCGCACGCCGCTGACGACCTTCCGGCACGACTACCTGGGCGGCCACGACGCGACGGTCTGCATGCGGGTGCGACGGAAGCGGTGATCAGCGGTCCCAGACGCTCATGAACCGGTCGGAGCCCTGGCGACGGATCGAGTTGTCCTCGAGGATCTCGTCCGTGGCCTCGAGCAGTTCCTCGCGGTCGAAGACGATCACCTCCTGCCCCTTGTCGAAGAACTCGAAGGCGAGGAAACGATCGTCGGAGTCGCGGATCATCTCCAGCATGTGCGTGAGCGAGCGGACCTTCTCGCCGTTGACGGATTTGACGGTGGGCCGGTAGGTGATCTCGTAGCCCTTGGTCATCGGGTGGGGCAGGAAGCCAGACGCGACGACGACCAGCTCCTCGCCCTCGAAAGCCCGCTCTTCGTCGGCGCGCAGCGCGATCGGCGAGCCGAGCGCCGCGAGGAACCCGGCGTGGTAGTTGGAGAGGTGGTCCATGCGGACCGGGCTGAAGACCATGGGCCCGAGCACGAAGTACTCCGGGTAGTCGTTGCCGAGGTAGGGCATCAGGCTGTCGCGCCGGTTGGACACGGGCAACTCGAGCCCGACTTCCTCACCGGCGCGGATCACGGTCACGGGGACGACCCCGTCGCGGGCGAGCTGCGGGATCTTGTACGCCCAGGAGACCCGCACGCCGTCGTCGATCGTCACCAGGCCGGCGTTGTCGATGTCGTGCTCGCCGACGCGGGCGACGAGGTCCCAGCGTTCCAGCGGCAGGCGCTCGTCCTCGCCGGTGTAGATCAGGCCGGTCCGGTCCGAGCCCAGGCCCAGCCAGTCGCGGACGGCGTCGTTCTCGGCGGTCTGGAAGGGTCGCGCGTGCAGGCGCTCGCGTCCGTCGTACACGCCGTCGGCCACATCGTCCAGGAAGGCCCGGACCTCCTCGGCGGGGATGAGGTACCCGATGTTCTGGGCCTGGTTGATGCCCGAGAAGGTCACGCCGATGACGCGCCCGTCCATCACGACCGGCCCGCCGGAGTTGCCGGGGTTCAGCGCCGCGTCAACCTGCACGCGCAGGCCGTAGGTGTTGAAGTAGTACTCGGCGTACTCGATGCGGCTGACGATGCCCTCCGTGATCGAGAGCTGCTCGCCGCCCATCGGGTAGCCGTAGGCCTGCACCGTCCCGCCGATGCGGGGCAGGCGGTCCTCGAGTTCCAGCGGGGGATGGGCGGCGTGGAAGGCCGTGCGATCCGACTCGCGCGAGAGGCGGACGATCGCCAGGTCGATCCCCCGCGCGATCGCCACCAGGTCCGCCCGCAGGCGGTCGGCGCTCTGCGGCGGCTGCACGAAGATCTGCGATGACAGCTCCACGACATGGGCGTTGGTCAGGATCAGCTCGCCGTCGATCACGAAGCCCGATCCGGTGAACTCCTCGGGCGAGTGGCGGCGCCAGGGGGCCTCAAAGTCCGGGGCGCGGTAGGTCGCGAAGATCTTGACAACCGAGCGGCGAACATCCGGGCGGTCGGCGTCCGCCAGGGCCGGCGAGACGGTCAGCAGAAGCAGGACGCAGGCGAGCAGCAGACGCATCGGGTGTCTCCGTGCCGCGGGGGCCGCGGGCCCGGAACACGGGCCTGCGGGCGGCGTGCCCATCGTACCGCCGCCGGCCTCCGTATGATGCCGCATGGCAAGAATCGTGATCCTCCAGCACAACGAGCACGCCCACGCCGGCCGGTTGGCCCGCTGCCTCCGCGACCACGGTTTCCGCCTGGATATCCGGCGCGTGGACCTCCCCCCGGAGGCGGGCGGCAAGCCCGTGCCCTCCGACCTGGACAACCTGCACGGCCTGGTGGTGCTCGGCGGCGCGCAGAATGTCGACGAGAACCACCCGTTCCTCGCGCAGGAGCAGGCCCTGATCCGCATGGCCCACGAGGCCGGCCTGCCGATCGTCGGCATCTGCCTCGGCTGCCAGCAGATCGCCAAGGCGCTCGGCGGCCGCGTGGCGCGGATGGCCAAGCCCGAGGTGGGCATGACCCCTGTCCACCTGAACAGCGTCGGGCAGACCGAGACGATGCTGGCCGGCATCCCCTGGTCCAGCCCGCAGTTGCACTCCCACGCCTACGAGGTCGTCGAGTTGCCGCCGGGGGCGACGCTGCTCGGATCCACACCGGCCTGCAAGGTCCAGAGCTTCCGCATCGGTGTGCGGACCTTCGCCTTCCAGCACCACTTCGAGTGCGATCTCCCGATGGCCTATCACCTGATGGAGCGGTCCGTGCCGCTGGCGGCAGAGGCGGGCCTGACGCTCGACGAGCTGAACCGGCAGATCGACGAAAATGCCGAGATGTTCGACCGGTCCAACGACCGACGCTGCGAGAACCTCGCCACCTTCGCCTTCACCTATCACGACCTGCTGGCGGTCTGAGCCTCCGGGCGATCCCCGCGGGGCCGTGAACCCGGCATGCCCACCACGCTGACCATCACGCCGCCCTCGGACTACGCCCTGGCGCGGGATGTGTGCTCGTACGGGTACTTCCTGCTCGAGCCCAATCACTGGGATCCCGCGGCACAAACGCTGGACCGCGGGCTTCAGCTCGCCGGCGGCCCCGCGGGCGTGCGGATCGACCAGCGCCCCGCGGGTGTGCTCCGAGCGCGGTTTGATCGTTCACTGACCCGCGCCGAGCAGCGCGAGGCACGGAACCAGATCACGCGCATGCTCGCGCTGGACACCGGCGTGTCCGAGGTCCGGGCCTTTCATCGGTCGGACCCGCGCTGGAAGCGGTCCGGACGGGCGCGCCTGTTCCGCTCACCCACTCTCTTCGAGGACATCATCAAAACGGTGACGAGCTGCAATGTCGCGTGGCCGAGCACCATCGCCATGAACCGGCGCCTGTGCGAGGTGTTCGGCGCCGCGTCCCCGTCCGGCCTGCGCGCGTTCCCCACGCCGCAGCGGCTGGCCCGGGCCAAGCCGATGACGCTCCGCGCCCGCTGCCGGGTGGGATACCGCGACGCCCGGATCGTCGAGCTGGCGCGCCGGACCCGCTCGGGCGACATCGACGAGGCCCGGCTGTCCGACCCGGCGATGAGCGACGACGAGGTGTTCGCGTTTCTCAAGTCGCTTCCCGGCATCGGGCCGTACGCCGCGGGCAACATCATGCAGTTGCTCGGGCGGTACTCGCGGCTGGCCCTGGATACCGAATCCCTGCGGCATGCGCGCAGCGTGCTGGGCATGGACGGGAGCGACACCGAACTGATGAAGCGTCTGGCCGCCCATTACGAGCCGTTCGGGGCCCACCGGTTCCGCAGCTACTGGTTCGAACTGTGGGCCTTTTATGAATCCCGGCGCGGCCCGGCGCACGAGTGGGACAAAAGCACCATCGGGACAACTTTCACCGCCGCCCACCTCGATTGACGCACAAGCACCGGCCAAAAACGCTGGGGGCAAGGCCGGGTTTCCCGGAGAAACAGGGGGGTGCTTATGAACGAGATTTGAACACCGCAACATGCTTTGGTGAAACCGTCTTCGCGAAGTGGATCAGCACGGGCGTATTCGATTACGCTGTGCGCATCATGCCGAACGAAACTAATTTCCGCCGCCTGCGGCGCGGGCACGGGGGATTTACCCTTATAGAGCTGCTCGTCGTCATCGCCATCATTGCCCTCCTGGTCGGCATCCTGCTGCCCGCCATCGGCGCGGCGCGTGACACCGCTCGCAATGGTGTGTGCAAGTCCAACATGCGCCAGTTCGGTATCGCGCTCACCATGTTCGCGCACGATCACCGCGACCACCTGCCCGGGGTGTACACATGGTGGGAATCCGACGCCTGGAAGCGGGACTGGCTCGCTGGGGATGTCTCACCCCGGCGCGAGCCCCGGCCCGGCGCGAACAACTGGCGCACGGTGTGGGAGGCGTCACCCCAGAACGGCACGCTGTTCACCTATGTGTCCGAGAACTTCCAGATCTACCGGTGTCCTTCCCTGCCCGGCCCGAACGAGCAGGAACTTCGCGAGACCGGCATCCAGGGACGCAAGGCCACGACCCACCTGAACACCCGTTTCGTGAGCAACGGAAGCTATGACTACACAATGATCGGCGGGTTCGGCGGCGCTCGCCTCGATGTCATGCCCGATCACGCGTTCTATGTCGTCGATGGTGACCCGACATCGACCGCTCAGGTCAACCCCGACACGGTGGAACTGCAGCCGCTCTCGCCGGTGCCGTTCTTTATCGAGGAGGATCCGGCCAAAAACCTCAACAACAACGCGCTGGCCGGCTCGTTCGCTTTCGGCGATCTGACCGGCTCGCAGCACAAGGGCACCAGCAACTACACGGCCACGGACGGCAGCGTGCACGCCATTGAGGGCGGTCTGGCGGGCAACAACTTCCACGCATACACGCTCCGCCGCCGGTTCACACGCTTCGGCGTGGACCCGGGCGCGGGCGGCATCCCTGCGTGGGGATGGTGGAATCGCGTCACGCGCGGCGATCTGAACAACTGATCGTCGCGTCAGCACACACCAAGGAGAGAGACCATGAAAGCCGTTGTCCTTTTTGTTCTGGCCGGCGCCGCGACCGCAGCGTACGCCCAGCCGCTCAACCGCCCCAACACCGATCTCTGCGAGCGGAGCTTCATCTCCGACGCCGTCCCCGGCCAGTTCTTCGATCGGCGTCAGGCGGATGACTTCACCCTCGGCTCGAGCGCCCAGGTCAACTCCATCCGCTGGTGGGGCGGCGCGGCCCCCTTCGGGGGCATCTTCGACCTGGCCAATGTCCAGTCGTTCCGCGTCGTGATCTACACGGACGGCGGTAGCGTACCCAACAGCCTGGCCACCCCGCTGTTCGACCAGGAGTTCGCCAAGGCCGACACCAACCCGCGCGAGACCGGCTTTCTGACCTTCGGCGACAACGCCGTCCAGTTCGAGCACACGGTCAACCTCGGCACCCCGTTGAATGTCCCCGGCGGGACGCGGCTCTGGATGACCATCGGCAGCCGCAATGTCGATCCGAACGGCCCCGGCTGGCGTTGGTCCAGCTCGCTGCAGGGAAACTTCGTCGCGGCCCAGCAGCTTCCGTTCGACGGGCCCTGGACCGTCTTCGATCCCAGCGGCGCGAACTACACCATGGTCTTCAACCCGCCCGCGGACGGCGCGGTCTGCCTGCCCGACGGGTCATGCATGATCGGGACCGAGCAGACCGCCTTCACCGCCGGCGGCATCTTCCGCGGCCCCGGCACGAGCTGTGGCACCGCCGCGTGCGAGCCGTTCGCCGTGTTCTCCCAGGCGCCGACCCAGCCCTGCAACCCCAGCTTCAACTCCGACGCGATCCCCGGTCAGTTCGCCGGGGCCCTCTCGGCCGACTCGTTCACCCTGTCCGCCGACTCGACCATCGACTCGGTCCGCTGGTGGGGCGGCAGCCAGTTCTTCCTGGACTTCGACCTGTTCAACTTCGCGAGCTGGACCGTGACCGTCTACGGGTCCGACAGCGCGGGCGCCCCCGACCAGAACAACATCCTCCTCGAGGAAACCTTCCTCCAGAGCGAGACCAACCCGGTCCTGACGCCCTACCGCAACCGCCAGAACGCCGACCTCTACGAGCAGACCGTGGATCTGCCCCAGGCGCTGGAGCTCTCCGGCGGCCAGCGCTACTGGATCTCGATCGGCACCACCAACTTCGACCCCAACGCCGACGGCTGGCGCTGGGCCGCCTCGCTCGACGGCGACGGCGTCTCGGCCAGCAAGGACTGGTCCACCGGCGCCTTCACCGTCTTCGAGCCCGCGGGCATCGAGTATGCGTTCCAGCTGCTCGGGACCTCCGACGGGACCCCCGGCCCCTGCAGCCCGGCGGACTTGGCCGAGCCGTTCGGCGTGCTGAACTTCTTCGACCTGGCCGCCTATCTCGCCCTGTTCAACGCCGGCGACCCGGCCGCCGACCTCAACAATGACGGCCTGCTCAACTTCTTCGATGTCTCGATGTACCTGACGATCTTCAACCAGGGCTGCCCGTAATCTCCGGCCGGCCGACCGGCCCCGACAACTCCGGCCGTGTCGGACGCCTGACCGCGTCCGGCACGCTTGTTTCCCGCCCATGCATCCGGACACTCAAGACGGAGCCAGACAGATGACCATCCTCGCGATGATCCCACTCCTGCTGCTGATGATGTTCACCCCCATCGCGTTGGCCTCGGGCGATGCGGACGACGGCATGCACCTCAAGCTGATGTCCTACAACATCCGCTTCGGCACCGCCAACGACGGGCCAAACCACTGGGATCTCCGCCGCGACATCGCCCTCGATGTGATCGAGCGGTGGGACTCGGACATCATCGGCCTGCAGGAGCCGCTGCGGTTCCAGCTCGACGAGATCCGCGAGCGGTTCCCGCACTACGGGGAGATCGGCGTGGCCCGCGACGACGGGCGCATCACCGGCGAGTACAGCTCGATCCTGTACCGTCTGGACCGCTTCGCCGTGGCCGAGGCCGGGACCTTCTGGCTCTCCCACACGCCGGACAAGGTCGCCTCGATCACCTGGGGCAACTCGATCACACGCATCTGCACCTGGGCCAGGCTGGTCGAGCACGAGACCGGCAGGGGCGTGTATGTCTACAACACCCACTTCGACCATGTCTCCCAGCCGTCGCGCGAGAAGAGCGTGCGCCTGATCGCCGAGCACATCGCGGCCCGGTCGATCAATGATCCGGTCGTCTTCATGGGTGATATCAATGTTCCGGAGAATAACCCGGTCATGGAGTTCGTCTTCAGCACCGCCGACGGCATGGGCATGGTCGACACCTTCCGCGTCATCCACCCCGACGAACCGCTGGCCGGCACCTTCCACGCCTTCCGCGGCCGGCGGGACAACCGCAAGATCGATTACATCCTCGTCGACCCGCAGGCCAGGGTTCTCGACGCGGCGATCGATCACAGCAATGTCGACGGGCGGTACCCCTCGGATCACTATCCCATCACGGCGACCGTGATCCTCCCCCCCGCCGCGGACTGAGCAGCAAACAGCCAACAACGCACAAAGAACACCGGGCGACCCCGTTTCCGTGGTCGCCCGGTGGTGTGTGTTTCCGACGCTCGTGGGAGGGGCCGCCGGACAAGAAAGAGAGCATGTTCCAAACAACGACCGGCGTTGCTCCCCTCCCCCGAATGTCGCAGGAAAGATAGCGTCAGCGCCCCGAGCGCCGGATAAAAGACCTGTCAAGCTTCCGTGCGGATCGTGTCAACACCGTCCGATCACACGCCGGACTTCGCCAGCGCGCCCAGGTCCTGCAGCGCCGAGACGCCCCAGTCGCCCGCACGCAGCGCGGCGATCGCGTGGACCACCTGATGGGCCGCGGTCGCCGTGGTGATCATCGGGATGCCAAGGCGCACGGCGGTGGCTCGGATGCGACCCTCGTCGGTCTGCCAACCGGTCTTGGTTGGCGTGTTGATCACGAGCTGGATGTCGCCGTTCTGCATCAGGTCGATGACATTCGGCCGGGCGCCCGCCTGGATCTTCTGGATGATCTTCGGGCGCAGCCCGTGGCGCTGCATCAGTTCGGCGGTGCCGCCTGTGGTCCAGACCTCGAAGCCCATGGCCATCAGCGAGCGGGCGACGGACACCATCGATTCTTTGTCCTCCTGCCGGACGGAGAGGAACACGCCGCCCTCGGTGGGCAGGCGGGTGCCCGCGCCGAGCAGGGCCTTCATGAAGGCGACCGGGCGGGAGACATCCACGCCCATCACCTCGCCGGTGGATCGCATCTCCGGCCCGAGCACGAAGTCCACGCCGGGGAACTTCTGGAAGGGGAACACCGGCGCCTTGAACGCGCAGTAGCCTACATCCGGCAGCTCGACCGAGCCCTGCTCGGCCAGCGAGACGCCGAGCATCGCCCGGGCCGCAACGCTGGCCCACGCCACGCCCTTGGCCTTGCCCACGAACGGCACCGTGCGGCTGGCCCTGGGATTGACCTCGATGATGTACACCTCGTCGTCCTTGACCGCCATCTGCACATTCATCAGCCCGCACACGCCCAGCTCGGCCGCCAGACGCCGCGCCGTCACGCGCACCTCCTGCACCGTTGAGGCGCGGAGCGTCTCGTAGGGGATCATGCAGGTCGAATCGCCCGAGTGCACCCCCGCCTGCTCGATGTGCTCCATGACCGCGCAGACCAGCGCCCTCGGGTCCGCCGCGTTGCCGAAGTCGGCGACCACATCGATGTCCAGCTCCGTCGCCGCGTCCAGGAACTGGTCGATCAGCACCGGCGCGTCGTCCAGGCCGGAGACATCCACCGCCGTCGCCATGTAGTGGCGCAGCGCGTTCTCGTCCGGGCAGATCTCCATGCCCCGCCCGCCGAGGACATAGGACGGCCGCACCAGCACCGGGTACCCGATGCGGTCTGCGATCTCGACGGCCTCGTCGACCGAGCGGGCGATGCCCGAGCCGGGCCGCTTGAGATCCAGCTTGGTGAGCATCTGGTCGAACCGGTCGCGGTCCTCGGCGCGGTCGATGGCGTCCAAGGGGGTGCCGAGCAGCGGCGCGCCCGCCAGGTCCAGCCCGTGCGCCAGGTTCAGCGGCGTCTGCCCGCCGAACTGCACGACCAGCCCGCGGACCGGGCCGCGGTCGGCCCAGGCCTTCACCTGGCTGGTGTGCCGGGCGAGATGGCCGACCAGCTCGCGGTCATAGGTCGCCCCGCCCGAGCCGTCCGTGGGGATCGTCAGCACCTTGCCGTCCGTGACGCCCACGATCCAGGTCTCGTCGTCCGACGCCCCGGTCATGCGGAAGAGCACCTCGCCCCGGTCGTAGCCGGCGGCCTTGAGGCTGGCCAGGATCTCCGACCGCTCGGACGGGCTGACCTCCACCCCCGCGGCGGCGGTCAGGCCCCCGGGCAGGCTCCGCGGCGAGGCGTTGAGCTTCTCGACCACATTGAGCACATCTTCGAGCGTCAGCGGCTCGAAGAACAGCAGGTCGCTCGTGTCGTAGTCGGTCGAAACCGTCTCGGGGTTCGAGTTGATCATCACCGAGCGGAAGCCCAGCTCGCGGGCGGTCAGCGCCGCGTGGACGCAGCAGTAGTCGAACTCGATGCCCTGGCCGATGCGGTTGGGCCCGCCGCCGAGGATCACGACGAACTGTCCCCCGCCCGCATCGCGATCCAGACGCAGGACCAGCTCGTCCTCGGCGGGGATGGTCGTCATCGTGCCGTCGTCATTCAGGCGCCGGTGCCCGGGCTGGTAGGTCGAGTAGTAGTAGGGGGTCACCGCCTCGAACTCGGCGGCGCAGGTGTCCACGACCTTGAAGACGGCCTCCACGCCCAGGGCCTTGCGCTTGGCTCGGACCTTGAGGATCGCCGCCGCGGACTGCTCACCCAGGAACACATTGGCGAGCTGGACATCGGAATAGCCCATCCGCTTGGCCCGCAGGAGCAGCCCGGCGTCGAGATCATCCAGCGACGGCACGGCCATCAGCTCGTCCTCGAACGCGACCAGCTCGGCGAGCTGCGCGATGAAGAACTTGTCGATCCTCGTCAGTGAGCACACCCGCTCGACGCTCCAGCCCATCTTCAGGGCGTAACGGATGTAGTACATCCGTCCCTGGCTGGGCACGCTGAGCTTGCGGGTCAGCTTGTCCTCGCTCACCGGCCACTCGATCGGCTGGCCGTCGGGCGTGCGGTCGTCGTCGGACCGCTGGTGCTGGAGCCACAGGTCGTTGCGGTCCAGCCCGAACCCGAACCGCTTGACCTCCATCGAGCGGACGACCTTCTGGAACGACTCCTTGAAGGTCCGCCCGATGGCCATCGCCTCGCCGACCGACTTCATCTGCGTGGTCAGCGTCTCGTCGGCCTCGGGGAACTTCTCGAAGGTCCACCGCGGCATTTTTGTGACGACATAGTCGATCGAGGGCTCGAAGCACGCGCTGGTCGTTCCGGTGATGTCGTTGCGCAGCTCATCGAGGGTGTAGCCCACGGCCAGCTTCGCGGCGATCTTCGCGATCGGGAAGCCGGTGGCCTTGGACGCCAGCGCCGACGAGCGGCTCACGCGGGGGTTCATCTCGACCACGACCAACTCGAAGGGCTTGGTGCCGTCTTCTCGCGGCTCGGGGTCGGGGTTGACGGCGAACTGGACATTCGAGCCGCCGGTCTCCACGCCCACCTCGCGCATGATCTTGATGGCCGCGTCGCGCAGGGCCTGGTATTCCTTGTCCGTCAGCGTCAGGATCGGGGCGACGGTGATCGAGTCGCCGGTGTGCACCCCCATGGCGTCGATGTTCTCGATGCCGCAGACGATCACGCAGTTGTCCTTCTTGTCGCGGACGACCTCCAGCTCGTATTCCTTCCAGCCGATCAGCGACTTGTCGACCTGCACCTGGCCGATCATGCTCGCCCGCAGCCCGCGGGTGACCAGCTCCTCGAACTCGGCCCGGTTGTACGCGATGCCCCCGCCCCATCCGCCCAGCGTGAACGCGGGCCGGATGATCGCCGGCAGGCCGATCTCCTCGAGGAACTCGTCGGCCTCCTTCAGGGTCTGGACCGTCTGGCTCTTGGGCGTGGCCAGCCCCGCCCGGGCGCAGACCTCGGCGAAGGCCTTGCGGTCCTCGGCCCGGTGGATCACCGCCCGGTCGGCCCCGATCATCTCGATGCCGTGCTCCTGGAAGACCCCCTGGTCCCACAGCTCGCAGGCGCAGTTCAATGCCGTCTGCCCGCCCAGGGTCGGCAGCACCGCGTCGATCGGCGTGCCCATCTCCTTTTCCTTCTCGATGATCTTCCGGACGGTCTCCGGCGTGATCGGTTCGACATAGGTCCGGTCGGCGAAGGCCGGGTCGGTCATGATCGTCGCCGGGTTGGAGTTGACGAGCACCACGCGGAAGCCCTCATCCCGCAGGGACTTGCACGCCTGTGTGCCGGAGTAATCAAACTCGCAGCCCTGGCCGATCACGATGGGCCCGGACCCGATCAGCAGGATCGTGCGGATGTCGTCGCGTTTCGGCATGCCGGGACCTTCCTTCTGGTTCGTACCGCCCGCGCCCGGCCGGCCGCGCTGTCCCGCCGGGCGCAAACTCGGGAAGGATATGCCGCAGCGTCCGAAAAGACAGCCCGGCCGGGGTCTCTTCGCCAATCCGTCCCCCGGGCCGCCCCCCAGCCCGACTGTTCCTTCCATCCGCCCCCCTGAACCCGGCCGACCGGCCGCCCGTAGCATCCCCGGCCCATGTCTCGGGCCTGACCGGCCGATCACCCCAGCAAGGCCCCACGCCCCAGGAGACCGTCCATGTGCGGCATCGTCGCCTACCTCGGAAACAAGCCCGCCGTGCCGCTCCTGCTCGAGGGTCTCAAACGCCTCGAGTACCGCGGCTACGACTCCGCCGGCATCGCCACCCTGACCGATCAGGGCCTGGAGATCGTCAAGGCCGTCGGCCGCGTCGCCAATGTCGAGGCCAAGATCGAGGCCCAGGGCGGCCTGCCCGGCTCCCAGGGCCTCGCCCACACCCGCTGGGCCACCCACGGCGGTGTCACCGAGGCCAACGCCCACCCGCACCGCGACGACCGCAACGGCATCTGCCTGGTCCACAACGGCATCATCGAGAACTACGCCTCCATCCGCCGCCTGCTCGAGGACAAGGGCCACTCGTTCTACTCCGAGACCGACACCGAGGTCCTCGCCGCCCTGGTCGGTGAGCTGTACGACCCCGCGCACGGCCTGGACCTGGAAAAGTCCGTGCAGGCCGCCCTGCGCGAGGTCACCGGGGCCTACGCCATCGCCGTGATGTGCGAGCGGGAGCCCGGCGTGATGGTCTGCGCCCGCAAGGGCTCGCCGCTGCTCGTGGGCGTGGGCAACGGCGAGTATGTCGTCGCCTCCGATCCGGCCGCGATCATCGCCCACACCGCCCAAGCCGTTTCGCTCGATGATTACAACGTCTGCCGCATCACCCGCGACGGCTTCCGCACGACCACCATCGACAACATCGAGCTGACACCCAAGGTCATGCAGCTCGAGATGGACCTCGAACAGATCGAACTCGGCGCCTTCGACCACTACATGCGCAAGGAGATCTACGAGCAGCCCAAGGCCCTGCGTACCACCATGCGCGGCCGGCTGGACGAGAAGGAGGGCCGCGTCGTCCTCGGCGGCCTGCTCACGCTGGCCCCGCAGCTCGTCAAGTCCCGCCGCGTCATCCTCACCGCCCAGGGCACCGCCCTGCACGCGGCGATGATCGGCGAATACCTGCTCGAGGACTTGGCCAAGATCCCCGCCGAGTGCGAGTACGCCAGCGAGTTCCGCTACCGCAACCCCATCATCGAGGACGGCACGGTCATGATCGCCGTGTCGCAGTCCGGCGAGACGGCCGACACGCTCGCGGCCCTGCACGAGGCCAAGGACCGCGGTGCGCTCACGCTCGGCGTGATCAATGTCGTCGGCTCGACCATGTCCCGCGTGACGGACGCGGGGGTGTACCTGCGCGTCGGGCCGGAGATCGGCGTGGCCTCGACCAAGGCCTTCACCGGCCAGGTCGCCGCGCTGACCATGATCGCCCTGTTCATGGCCCGCCGGCGCCTGATGTCGCCCGAGGCCTCCGCCAGGCTCATGGGCGAGCTGGCCCAGATCCCCGACAAGATCGAACGCTGCCTGGCCTTCGACGACCAGATCAGGCAGGTCACCGAGAAGTATGTCCACCGCGAGAACTGGCTCTTCCTCGGCCGCGGCTACAACTACCCCACCGCCCTCGAGGGCGCTCTCAAGCTCAAGGAAATCTCCTACATCCACGCCGAGGGCATGCCCGCCGCCGAGATGAAGCACGGCCCCATCGCCCTGATCGATGAGGGCATGCCCGTCGTCTTCATCGCCAACAAGGGCAACCAGTACGACAAGGTCATGTCCAACATCGCCGAGGTCCGCGCCCGCGGCGGCCATGTCATCGCCGTCGCCACCGAGGGCGACGAGGAGATCCGCCACTACGCCGAGGATGTCCTCTATGTCCCCGACATCCCAGAGTGCCTCAGCCCCATGCTGACCGTCGTGCCTCTCCAGCTGCTGGCCTACCACGCCGCGGTCCTCCGCGGCCACGATGTCGACAAGCCGCGGAACCTGGCCAAGTCCGTCACGGTGGAGTGAGCCAATCCCCAAACGCCCACGGCGAAGTCATGGGGTTCCTCTCTCCTGTACTTCTCGATACACTCGCCCGATGCCCCCCGACCGCCGAGCGCGATCCCGCGTGCGTTTTGCTCTGCTCATCGCGGTCGCCACCTTTGCGGCAGTCCTCCCGCTCGGCGCCATCGCGCTCAGCGTCACCGCCCGGTACCGCTTGCCCGTCGTCGTCCGCACCAGCACGCCGCAGCATGCCGGGCGCACCGACCAGATGATCGTCACGCTGTGGGTCCGGACGGGCGGCGTGGTGGTTCAGCGGGACCGAACATACGACATCGGCTCATCGAACGCCCGCCCGGCACGCATGTCCGCCGGGATGCTCAAAATGAGCCAGTCTCAATGGGCGACCCATCCAAGCCAGGCGGGCGAACTCCGGTTCGCCGTCCTCGGCGTGGGGTACCGCAGCGGCACGCTCGAGGGATTCCACACCGTCGGCGGGTCGATCGTGCCGAGCGGCACGCCCAACGGGCGGACCGAACTGCTCTACCTGCCCTGGTGGCTGCTGATCATGCTGGCCGTTTCGCCCGGCCTGTGGCTGCTGCACCAGACGGTTGTCCGCCCCGCACGACGCCAGGCCCGCGGCCTCTGCCGCCGTTGCGCCTACGACCTCACCGGCGTGGGTGCAGAGCGCTGCCCCGAGTGCGGCGCCCAGATCCCCTGCCGCCCGCGGATTCTCCGGCCTGATACGGATCCCCCGTGAAACTCGTGCGTGGACCGCAGTAGGGAGAGGGCCGACATGACAGCCGCGATGCGCCGAGAGCCCAAAAGAAGCCCCGAGCGTCAGCGACGGGGACGAGCGCACCGAGCGCCGACCACGCATTTCTCGTGTCGCTTGAACCAACGCCCTTGAACCTCGAGGCGCCCGCCGCGATCCACCGCGCGAAACGCACAGCGATCAAACGCAGTGAGAACTCCGAGGGGCGCAGAGGAGCGCAGAGAGATTCAGGGATCCTGTTCCGATCCTCTGCGGACCTCTGCGCCCCTCAGCGATCCTCTGCGTTGAACCAGACCGACACACAGGAACGCACCGCCCTCACATCGCACCAAACACCACGCCCTCGGCCTTGCAAGCGTCCGCGGCAACGGGCGTGCGCTCCGGAGACGAAGAGCACAGAACCGGTCACGCCCGAGTTTCAGACGGGATCCGCATGAGACGGCGCAGACCCCGGCCGGCGATGCGAGATGTCCCTGTTTCAGGAGCTTTTCCCGGGGTTCGGTCTGCGACGCCTGTACCGTCTGTGCCGCGGGTCCCAGAATCACTCAAGCCGCGCCCGCGCCCGCCCGATGCTTCTCGGAACCCCGATGGTGGGGCTGTGCCGGAGGTTCCGGATATGACGGCTGTGCGAGTGATGACACGTCCCATCCAACGCAACCGACGCCCGGTCGAGGTGCTCCCACCGGTCGAGGTCACGACCCAGCGTCTGCACTTCCGGCCCCTGGCCATGTCCGACCACCCCCAGGTGCTCGCCGCCGTACGTCACAGCCGCGAGACGCTGGAAGGCCGCATCCCCTTGAACCGCCCGGGCGAGTCCGACGAGGCCATGTTCGTCCGCTGGCTCGAGACCGCAGTGGAGACCGACAACAACCGCACCGCCTGGCGCCGCGCGGCGTTCCTTGAAAGCGGCCACTTCATCGGCCTGTTCAACCTGATCAGGATCGAGTTCGGCCTCGAATGGACCTGCGAGGCCAACTGGTGGGTCGACCGCCGCTTCAGCGGCCGCGGCTACGCCACCGAGGGTGTCGACGCGCTGCTCCAGTTCGCCACGACCGACATGCCCGTCGGTCTGGGCATGAGCCGCGTCCGGGCGATGATCCAGCCGACCAACCATGCCAGCCTGCGCATCGCTGAGAAGCTCGGCCTCCGCGACACCGGCCTGACCGAGCTGATCCCGGTCGATGAATCCCACCGGCCTCACCGGCTCTTCGAGCACGCCTGCACGCCCTCGGTCGCGAACCGCTGAACGCGGGCATGCCCGGCCGATCAGGGCTCGTCCCCTGGCAGCTCGCCCGGCATGAAACCTTCCTCTTCAGGATACTCGGCCTCGACGGCATCCTCCGTCTTCGGTGCGTCCATCAGCATCCCGTCCGGCGCGTCGAAGGTCCCGTCGGGCCGCACCCGCATCTGCCCGGTCACGAGCAGGTGCTGGAGGATGGCGTTGCGCAGGTCGGTGATCGCCCGGTCGCGTGCGTTCTCGGCATCCAGCAACGCGTTCTGCCGGTCCAGCACCGCCTGCGGGTCCGCATCGTCACGCAGCGAAAGGTCCTGGAGGCCCTTCTGGTTGATCACGATCTGCGCCTCGGCCAGCTCGAGCTGGAACCGCGCCAGGTCGATCGCCCGCACCGACCGGCGGGCCTCGATCACCACCGAATCGCGGAACTCCTCGAACGCCCGACGCTCCCGTTCCAGCCGGATCTGCGCCTGACGCAGACTGAGCCGCTCGATTTTGCGGTCCAGCGGCATGCTCAGCGTCGCGCCGACCGAGTACCGCGTGAACCCGCCGTCGATGCTCAGCCCGTCCTGGTCCGCGTTCGGATCCGTCGGGATCGCCACCGTCGCGTTGAGGTCCAGATCGGGCAGCAGGTTGTTCCGCGCGTTGGCCACCGCCCGCTCCACATCGTTGAGCCGGTCGCGCCGGTTCTGCAGATCCAGCCGGTAGGTCAACGCAAGCTCGACGGCCTCCTGCGGCGTCACCAGCGGGTCGCGAAGCCCACGCCCCGGCTCGCCCAGGGCGATCATCTCGCGCGGGTCCAGGCCGAGCCGCAGCTTGAACCGCTCGAGCTGGAGGATGTACTGCTCGCGCAGGTTCGCGAGCTGCGCTTCCGACTGCTTGACCGCATTGGCGGTGATCTCGTTCTGGAACGGGTTCAGCCGGCCGGCCAGGACCTTCGCCGCCGTCTCCTGCTCGCGCCGGATCTGTGATTCGAGCTGCCGGCGCTGGTTGGCGATCCGCGCCCGCGTCTCCAGCAGCGAGAAGTAGTCCCCCGCGATCGAGACCAGCAGCGCCCGGCGGAACCGCTCGTAACTCCGCGCCGCGTACACCGTCTCCCGCTCGGCCTGCAGCAGGTCCTCCCGCGCCACCCGTCCGGCCCCGCGCATCAGCGGCATGTTCGCCGCGAACACCAGATCGCTCGACGAGGTGTACGAGTTCGTGCTCTGGTTCACCAGCTCCTGCGCCGCCCGCGTCACCCACCGCGCCTCCACCGCGCCGCCGTACGGCAACCGCTGGTTCACACGAAGCGTGTTGATCACCGAGAGCGCCGCGTCAAAGGTCCCGTCGTCCCCCGCGCCCGCGAAAGCCACCGAGGTATCGTTGAACAGGCGCGGGCTCCACAGGTGCCGCTGCACCATCAACGACACCACCGAGAGGATGAAGTCCTCCTCCGCCTGCCGGTGCTCGCGGCTGGAAGTGTCCGACAGCCGGAACACCGTCTCGAGGTCCAGCAGCCGGGCATCCGGCCCCGCCTCGGTCGCGTCGTCGGCGTACTGGTCCAGGATCGCCGCCACACTCCGTGCCTCGTCCGCGGGGTTGAACCGCAACGCCGACACCGGCGGGTTGGTCGTCGAAGGATTCGGGCTGTACCACCCGCTCCGATCCCCCGGATCCGGCGTCCGGAACGACCGCGGCGCCTCCGCCCCGCCCCCGAGCGCCTCGACCCGCTCGCGGATGACCCGATCGGTCTGCATGTCGATCCGTTCCATGCCCGAGGACGAACATCCTCCAATCAAAGCACAAACGCTCAGCGCCGCCGGACCCGAGGCCAGCCGGAAAAATTCGGGAATCCCCAACTTTCTCTTCCACCGCGCGTCCGGGTGCTGGGTGGGTGGGCGCCGACGGGCCAAAAAGCAGCTAAATCGTTGCTGTACCATGCTTTATAGATCATCCTGCTCAAAGATTGTGACCACGCCGGTCGGGGCGAGAGTCTACCACTGTTTTCCGTCTCCGTTGCGATTTCGCGGATGCCCTCCTACCGTCCCAGTCCGCGATTCACAACGGGATTTCGGCGATCCGAACCCGAACGACCCCGCCCCCGGCCTTCCTACCGCTTGATGCCGGGCCAACCGGAGCCCTTCTGCATGCCCGCGGTCAACTTTGACGGCAAAACCCTTTCCATTGACGGCCGACGACTCTGGATCGTGTCCGGTTCCATCCACTTCCAGCGATTCCCGAGGGAGTCCTGGGCCGAACGCATCCACGCCGCCCGCCTTGCCGGCCTCAACACGATCGAGACGCCGATCTTCTGGAACAAGGTCGAACCACGCCCCGGCGCGTTCGACTTCAAGGGCGACAACGACATCCGCCACTTCCTCACCCTGGTGCACCAGGCCGGCTTGCACGCCATCATCCGCCCCGGTCCCTTTGTCGGCGCCGGCTGGGATCTCGGCGGCCTGCCGTCATGGCTCCTCTCCCAGGACGCCGTCAGCCTCCGCGCCCCCAACCAGCCGTTTCTCGAAGCCGCCGGCCGCTACATCACCGCCCTCTCCAAGCAGGTCAAGGACCTCCAGGCCAACTCCACCGGCGGCGGCCCGATCATCCTCATCCAGAACGAGTCCCACTGGACCTGCGACGACCCCGAGGCCGCCTCGGGCTACCTCGGCGAACTAGCACGCTACCTCCGCGAGGCCGGCCTGACCCTCCCCCGCGTCAACGCCAACAACCTCTGGCAGGGCGTCGAGGGCGAGATCGACGGCTGGACCGGCGAGGGCGAGATGTTCGCCATCATGCGCCAACTCGGCGCGGTCCGTCCCGACCAGCCCCGCATCGTCGTCGACTTCGGCCCCGTCCGCCGCCCCCGCTTCGGCGAGAACGCGCCCGACCCGATCGACCCCTGGGTCCTCCAGCGCCAGCTCGGCGAGATCCTCGCCTCCTGCGGCCAGTTCAACCTCTCCACCTTCGCCTGCGGCACGGCCTTCGGCTTCTGGGCCGGCCAGTCGCCCCGCGGCGAGCACACCATGCTCGCGCCCACCCAGGAACTCAACGCCGCCCTCGACGAGCACGGCCGCCCGACCCCGGTCTACCACGCCGTGCGCCGCCTCGCCTCCTTCGCCTCTTCCTTCTCCCGCGTCCTGGCCAACCACACGCCCGACACCCCGCCCATCGTCATCGATCCCGCGCCGCGCGACGACGCCATCCGCGCCCGCACCATCACCCACACCCGCGGCTCGCAGGGCTCGGTCCTGTTCATCTTCTCCCCGCCCAAGTCCAAGCCAGGCACCCTGCCCCTGCTCATGCCCGACGGCTCGACCCTCCCGGTCCCCCTCGGCAGCCAGCAGGTCCACTGGTGCCTGCTCGACACCCACCTGACCGGCCGCGCCAACCTCGACTACACCACCCTCTGCCCCCTCTTCTTCGCCGGCACGACCCTCGTCGTCTTCGGCCCCGCCGGCGCCACCGGCGCCGTGTCCATCAACGGCACGCCGGTCGAACTCGAGGTCCCCAAGGGCCGACGCCCCGTGACCATCAAGATCGACGAGATCACCATCGCCGTCGTCTCCGAGGAACTCGCCGACGAGACCTTCCACCACGACGGCACGGTCTCCATCGGCGTCGCCGGCCTGACCACCGACTTCCAGCCCCTCCCCGGCTCCTCCAAGACCCACACCGAGATCGCCCCCGACGGCTCGATCTCCACCGTCACCACCAAGGTCCCCGACGACACGCCCCCGTCGCGCCTCCCCCAGATCAGCATCGAAACATGGGAAGCCGCCCCCGCCGACGCCCACATCGACGGCTCCTCCCCGCGCTTCGCCCAGATCAACGGCCCCGCCGAGCTGCCCGCCTTGGGCGCGCCCCAGGGCTACGGCTGGTACCGCGTCAACCTCCGCTCCGGCGCCACCCGCAAGATCAAGGTCAGCGCCCCCGAGATGGACGATCGCGTCCAGCTCTTCCTCGACGCCGAGCCTGTCGGCGTCCTCGGCCGCGGCCCCGGCGGCGAAGAGATCCTGCCCCTCTCCCTCAAGAAGGGCACCCACACCCTGACCATCCTCGCCGACAACATGGGCTACCCCTCCGGCGGCTCGCTCATGCACTACCGCAAGGGCCTCTCCGGCCACCTCGCCGAGACCGGCTCCTTCCGTACCCCCAAGCCCAAACTCCACACCGCCGAGCCCTTCGACCTGCTCGCCTGGCGCTCGCCCCTCTTCGGCGTCCGCGAGGGCGACACCACCCACCCCTCCCGCATCGCCTGGGCCTTCACCCACCGCAAGCACACGCCCCTGTTCTTCACGCTGCCCCCCATCCCCGCCCGCACGCTCGTGCTGCTCAACGGCGACCCCGTCGACTTCATCGACGCCAACCAGTCGCGCACCATCTACCTCTCCGAGCACCAGCTCCGCCGCGGCAAGAACGACCTCGAACTCGCCCTCCACACCGACGAGGGCGACGGCCCCGCCGCCGAGGCCCGCGTCAACGAGATCCTGGCTGCCGCCTCCAACATCAAACTCGTCGAGGCCGCCTCCCCCGCCACCGACAAGGGCGACTGGGCCTTCGCCAAGTGGGAGGCCCCCGGCGAGAACGAGTACCAGGAAGTCGCCAAGAGCAACCTCGCCAAACGCAACACCCCCTGCTGGTGGCGCACCTTCTTCAACGCACCCACCGAGCGCGTCGCCCTCTCCCTCGACCTCTCCGGCATGACCAAGGGCGTCGTCTTCCTCAACGGCCGCAACCTCGGCCGCTACTTCTCCCAGACCGGCGCCGGCAAGAAGGTCCCCCCGCAACTGCCCATGCCCCTCCCGCGCCCCTACCTCAAGGAAAAGGGCAACGAACTCGTCATCTTCGACGAGCACGGCGGCAACCCCGGCCGCATCAAAGTCATCACCGAGTAAATCAGCGCTCGTCCCGCCTCTTGGTAGGGCCGGCTTCCAGCCGGCCTGTTTTTTTGCATGCCAATACTCAATGGCACCACCGATTGACCCGAAGCCCAACCGGTGCCCGGTGCCGTGCTCTTCGTCTTCGAAGAGCACGATCCCGAATCAACCCAAACCCCAACGCGCGCACAGATGTGGACATCCACGATCGTGCGCTGTTTCCGTGACATACAAAGTTGATCCTGGACGCACCGCCCTCCCCACGGTACATTCGCCAACACAAGGGCGCCAACACAAAGGGTGCCACCGGTTGACCCGAAGGGCAACCGGTGCGTCACGCGCAACGCCCCCAACCCACGGCAGAAACACCCATCAAACACAGATCTGTGGATTTTGCGAAAAAACAAGCCGCGCATCAACCCCAACGCCGACGATGCGTACAACCAACCGCACAGGAGCCCCCATGCCACGCACCGCACCGCTCGTACTCACCCTGGGCATTTTGGCCTCACCTGTTCTGGCGGGTCCGGATGCCGACGGCTACACCTGGGCCACCATCGACCACGCCGGCAACCGGTCCACCAACGCGAGTGAGACGCCCATGCGTCCCGATGCCAACCTCGGGGCCGTCGGCTACGAGTACCGTATGGCGACCACCGAAGTCACGGTGGGACAGTGGTTTGAGTTCGTGCAGGCCTACGCGCCGCATTACCCGCTGAACGGAGGCATTGCGGATCCCGCCTTCACGAGCCATAGCATTAGTTACAGTTTCGCGGGTCTGTTTATCCGGCCTAATCGTTCTCCGAACCGCGCCGCGGACATGAGTTGGGAGTACGCCGCCCGGTATGTCAACTGGCTGCACAACGGCAAGGTCAACGAGCAGTGGGCCTTCGAGACCGGCGTGTACGACACGGCGACCTTCACCTTCAACCCCGACGGCACGCCGAACCACCAGACCACCCGGGCCCCCGGCGCCCGATACTGGATCCCCAGTATCGACGAGTGGGTCAAGGCCGCCCACTACGACCCCAACCGCTACGGCCCCGGGCAGGAGGGGTACTGGCTGTTCCCCAACGGCTCGAACGAGCCTTCAATCGGCGGATTGCTGCCCGGCGACGGAGGACAGAGCAACGCCGGCGGTGATTGGGGCCAAGGTCCTTTCCCGCTCGATGTCGGCTCGTTCCCGGATGTCCAGAGTCCCTTCGGCCTGCTCGACCTGACCGGCGGCGTGGCGGAATGGCTAGAACCGGGTTCAAGCCTCCACGGCGTGGCAGGAGGCACCCCGTTTACATACGAGGATAGTGGTAGCCCATTCTCTCCCGACCGGATCGAGTTCTTTTTCAGCGGAAGCCTCCATCTGAACGGGTCATTGATCGGCTTGCGCCTGGCCTCGGTCGTACCCACCCCAGGCACCATGATCGTGGCTTTGTCGGCCATGATCTTCACCACAAGGAGATCACGATGACAGGTTTCACACGGACCATTTCAGCAATGGGAGCCGGGTGCCGTGCTCTTCGTCTTCGAAGAGCACGCGTCGGGGTTGGTCGCTCCTGACCCGTGCGGGGACGCGCTGCGGGCCAAGGGCCGCTTCTTTCCAGGCGCGGCTTGTTCTGCGGATCCGTGCCCGATGATCGAGCGTGATGCGTATGAAACGACGCACTTCGAGAACGACCAGGTCAACGCCTCCGATCTCGCCGCCTGGCTCGAAGACCCTTTCGAGGTCAACATGGACGGCCGGATCTGCTCCGACGATTTCGCCCTGATGTCCAGCGCCTATGAGCCCGAATGAACCCATGACCCCCCGCCCGACCCCGCCGACGCGGGGCCGTGCGTTTGAGCCCCCCGCCCCCGGGAAACCCGCCCCCGCCGCGCGTACCGTGCCAGCGGCATGCAACCACCACTCTGGCAGAAAGCCGCGGCCTTCGCCGCCCGCGCCCACCACGCCCAGCTCCGCAAGGACGGCAAGACCCCCTATGTCGCCCATGTCTTCCGCGTCGCCCTGACCGTCCGCGATGTCTTCGCCTGCGAGGACCAGACCGCCCTCTGCACCGCCCTGCTCCACGACACCATCGAGGACACCGCCACCGACTACGACGACATCGAGCGCCGCTTCGGCCACGACATCGCCGTCTGCGTCGCCGCCATGACCAAAAATATGCTCCTGCCCGAGGACGCCCGCGAGCCGGAGTACGACGCCCGCCTCGCCGCCGCACCCTGGCAGGCCCGCCTCGTCAAGCTCGCCGATGTCTACGACAACGGCCACGACATGACCAAAACCATGCGCGCCGCCCGCCACATCGGACGCTGCGAACGCGCCCTCGCCCTGACCGAGCACGACGACGCCCACCCCGGCTTCGCCCTCGCCCGCCAGGCCGTCGCCGAACTGCTCGCCCACCTGCGCGAGCGGGCCGACTGATCCTGTTCCCGTTTTCCGGGCGGCATCAGGGCCGCAGCGCGTCCATCGATCGGGTGATCTCGGTCAGCTCCCGGTCCAGCCCCCGCATCCGCTCGCGGACACCTTCCAGCCGCGCCCGCAGGGCCGCCGCGTCCTCGCCCTCGGCCTCCGCCGCCCGCATCCGCTCGTTCAGCGACCGCTCGAACTCGACCAGCACCGACCGCTTGCGCACCCCGGCGGTGAGCGCCAAGCCCATGTCCGCGCGGCGTTGATCGTTCACACCCCGTTCGGCCTCGGCCCGGGTCGTCCAGCCGCCCCGCCGGCGCCCCGCCAACTCCCGGTCCAGCCCGCGCCGCCCCTCCGCCAACCCGGGCCCGCGCCGCTCCCCGCCCTGCGGCTCGGCCCCGTCCCGCCCCTCGGGAAACGCCGCCCGGACCCACGCGTCCGCGCCGAGTTCCGATCCGATCGCGTCCGGCTCCGGCCAGCGGATCCCCGACCGCTCGAACCGCAGCCGCATGGCCCGGACCAGCGTCGCCTCGTCCAGCGCCGCCGCGCCGTCCAGATCGGTGTACGCCCCCAGCGGGAGTTCCAGATCCAGCACCATCCGCTCCCGACGCACCAGCACGGGCAGCGACTCGCCGGGACGCCGGCTGAGAATCTCCGCCCGCAGGTGGTCCTGCCCGCCGATCATCTCATCGTTCACGGCCAGGATCATGTCACCCGCCCGCAGCACCGCCGCGGCCGGGAACCCCGGCACCACCCCCTGGATCGACACCGCCCCCTCCCCCGCGGGGCCGAAGCTCACTCCCAGACCGCCCAGCGTCTCGAACCGGAACCGGACCGCCGCGATCCGCATCAGCCGCAGCCGCTGCTCCTCGCTCAGATCCTCCCGGCGCAGCGCCGCCTCGATGGCCTCGTGCGGCACCGCATCGGGGCTGGTCAGCGCGTCCGTGGCCGCCTGCCGCGCCGACCAGTCCTCGTCGTCGAGCCGATCAACCAGCCCGGCCGGATCATCCCCCGCCAACCCGGCCGCCAACCCGGCCGCCAGCCCGGCCGCCGCAATAAGGCCCAAGAAGGTCATGGCGCATTGTAAGCCCGGGTCGAGTCCGGCCGGTTTGGAGGTCTACACATTCAGCATCCCGGCGATCTCGTCCGCCCGGTCCTCGACCCACTGGGCCTTGCGGAGCACCATCCACACCACCCGCGGATCGGGCGTGGCGGCGCCGAGGACCTCTTCCATCAGCACGCCGGGCAGCAGGCCGACGACGGCTTGCGGCCTGGGCGTGCCGTCCGGGCGGGCTCGGCGGTAGCCGCGCCAGTGGGCGGCGAGGCGGTCCAGGTCGGCCTCGGCGGGCCATTTCTCCGGCGGCTCGCCCGGCGCGCCGCGCCGCAGCGAGAACTGCACCAGCCCCTGCGCCACCTCCCGCGCCCGCGAGCCCGACCGCGCGTTGTCGAAGTCGCACACCGCCACCGGCTCGTCGCCGCGGAACACCAGGTTCCCGGGGTGCCAGTCGCCGTGGACCAGCGCCCGCTCGCCGGATGCGTGGGCGGCGGCCCGTTCGAGCACGCCGCGGACCGACGCGCGGATCTCGGCGTCCACCGCCCCGGCGCGGTCCGCGCGGGCGGGGTCGATCACCGTGGCCTCGACGGGCACGGTCCATCTCGTCGAAGCCTCGCCCGTCAGCGCGTCCATGGCCTTGTGCAGCTCCGCGAGCAGCGCGCCGGCCAGCCCGGCGCTGGCCGGCGTCCTGGGGTCCGGCGAGCCCTCGATGTACACGAACAGCTCGTAGATCCGGTCGTCGATCTGGACCATCGAGTTGTTGTCCCCCCGCGTGCCCACCAGCGGCGGGACGCACACCCCGCGCTGCTGGCATCCCAGCAGCACCTCGTGCGCGAACGCGACCATCTCCGGCGCATCCACACCCCGCGCCCGGCGTTTGAGCAGCAGTTGCCCGCGGGCGCAGTCCACGACCGCCTTCGGGCTGGCGGGCGTGCCCAGCGGCACCTCACGCACCGATCGAACCTCGCCGAGTTCGTACTTGCTGAGCACCTCGTCCAGTTCGCGCCGCGAGAACCGCTCCCGCCCATCCGACGCCGGGCCGGGGGATCGCGCGGCGGTGGGGGAGGAGGGCGTGGGTCTGACGGTCAACACAAACCTCCCGCGCTCATTCGGCGTTCTGCACCTGCTCCTTGATGCGGTCGATCGCCCCCTTTATCTCGACGATCAGGCGGCTCATCTCCGCGTCCGGGCTCTTGCTGGCGATGGTGTTCGCCTCGCGCAGCAGCTCCTGGCTGAGGAAGTCCATCGTGCGGCCCAGCGGGCGCTCCTCGTCGCTCTCGAGCATGTCCCGGAAATGCTTGAGGTGCTCGCCCAGCCGGGCCAGCTCCTCAGCGATGTCCGTCTTCTCGGCGTACACCGCGATCTCGCGGACCAGCACGCCGGGGTCGGTCATCACATCCGCGTCGACCAGCAGCCCTTCCATCCGGGCCTTGAGCCGGCGCTCGTACTCGACGATCACCCGCGGGGCGATCTCGGTCAGCCGCGCCAGACGCTCTCCGATGAAGTCCAGGTGCCCGAGCAGATCGTCCTTCAGGGCCACGCCCTCGCGCGTCCGCATCTGCACCATGTGCATCAGCGCCAGCTCGACCAGCGGCCGGATCGCCTTGCGGGCCTTCTGCAGCCGCTGCTCCTCGTCGCCCGGCGGCTGGAGCACCCCCGGCAGCGACACCAGATCGGCCAGGTTCAGGCTCGACACCTCCACGCCCACGGCGCCCGCGATCTGCTCGGCGTACTTCCTCAACGCGGCCGTGTTGACCGTGTGCGCCGCCGCCTCGCCCGATTCCGAGCAGGTCACCGTCAGCGTCACCGACCCGCGCGACACCGTCGCCCGGATCATCTGCTCGAGTTCCGGCTCGAGCGACGCCAGCCGTTCCGGAACGCGGATGGTGGTCTTGAGGAACTTGTTGTTCACCGAGCGGATCTCGACGCCGTACGCGACGGGGCCGTCGTGGCTGCTCGCGTCGCCAAACCCGGTCATGCTTCGGATCACGCCGCTCTCCAGGGTTCGCACCGGTGACAGTGGGGGATGATGATGGGTTGCTGGGTATGTTGCCGGGTCCGCGGCCGGGTCAGGCCGGCATCTCCGCCGTCGCGGGGTCGATGTCCGGCGCATCGTCGTCGTCATCGCCGGCGTCGTCTCCCGGCCACTCGTCGGGCAGTTCTCCGTCCCCCGGCTGCTCGGTCCGTGGCGGCGCGGGAAGGTCGATCGGCCGCTCCGGGGCCGGTTGCTGCTCGGGATCGATGATCGTCGCGGCACGCTCCGCGCCGCTGCGGTCCGGCCGGGCGGCGAAGTTCAGCCCAATCGCGGTGAGCAGGAAGATGAAGAAGATGCTGACGGTCGCCCAGGTCAGCACATCGCCGGTCTTGGTGCCGAACGCGGTCTGCCCCGCGCTGGCGGTGCCCCCGCCCGCGCCGAACGCGCCGCCGAGCCCGCCGCCCTGCGGCCGCTGGATCAGCACGATCAGGATCATCGCCACGCAGACGAGCAGGAAGAAGACCACCAGCAGGTTGGTCACCAACGGGTTGAGCGCCAAGGTCAGCACGGAAAAGACTCCTCGTCCGCCGGGACGGGCCCGCGGGAAGCCCGGGGCCGGGTGAGGATCCTAGGCGCGAGCCGCCGAGGCCCCGGCCCGAACGATCGCCCCGAAATCCGCCGCCTTGAGGCTCGCCCCGCCGATCAGCCCCCCGTCGATATCCGGCTGGGCCATCAGGGCTTCGGCGTTGTCGGGCTTCATGGACCCGCCGTAGATGATCCGCACCGAGCCGGCGGCCCGGTCCCCGTAGAGTTGGGAAATCACGCCCCGGATCTTCACATGGGCGTCCTGGGCGTCTTCCGGCGTGGCCGTCCGCCCGGTCCCGATGGCCCAGACCGGCTCATACGCGATGACCACCCGGGCCAGGTCAAGCTCGGACACCCCGGCCAGGCCCAGCCGGGTCTGGCGGTCGTTCACCTCATCGGTCCGGCCGGCCTCCCGCTGCTCCAGTGTTTCCCCCACACAGAGCACACTGATCAGGCCCCCGGCCAGCGTGGCGAGGACCTTCTTGTTGATCGTCCGGTCGTCCTCACCGATCACATGGCGTCGCTCGGAGTGCCCGGCCAGCACGGCCCGGACGCCGCAGTCGCCCAGCATCGCCACCGAGACTTCACCGGTGAATGCCCCGTCGGGCTGGTGATAGACATCCTGGGCCCCCAGGATCACCCCGGCCCCGGCCAATGCCTCGCCGACCGGCAGCAGGTACGGGAACGGCGGGAACACCGCGACCTCGGCCGAGGCGTCGCGGGCGATCTCGGCCACGCCCCGGGCCAGGGCCTCGGCGCCGGCCCGGTCGGTGTTCATCTTCCAGTTCCCGCCCACGAACGGTCTGCGATCGGTCATCGGTCCGGCTCCTCCGGCGCGCCCGCGCCGATGGCACAGGGTAGCGCCCCGGTCAGGATCCCACGCCCAACGCCGCCCGGATCTCGGCGGCGATCCACGCCAGTTCCTCGTCCGGGCGTTCGCGGAACAGCCCGACCTTCTTGCCGGTCCGGGGGTGGATCTGCAACTCGAGCACCGGGCGGTTGTTGACTTCCATACCGCTGGGGCCGGCGGCGACCCGGGCGATCTCGTCCCGGTGCCAGGACTGCGTCTTCGGCTCGCCGATCGACTGGCGCGTGATCACCAGATCCTCGCCGGCCACATCGATCACCGCGCGGCGACGCCCCATCCGCAGCGCGATGAAGAACATGACGACCCCGACGCTCATGAACATCAGCGAAAAACCCACGAAGGGCAGCGCGTCCACGAAACCGTTCGCCGGGACCGAGGACGCCGCGAACACCAGGAAGACCGAGCAGAACACCATCCAGATAAACGAGAACAGGCCCATCCCCTTGCTGCCCTTGAAAAAACCCCGCGCGGGCAGCGAGATGGTCAACCCCTCGGCGTGGCGTTCCACCACGCCCGTGCTGGACGCGGGCTGCACGGGCACACCCTCGTCGCACAGGATCGCCCCGTCCGCCTCGCGCGTGCTCACGCCGATCTCCACGCCTGCCGACATGCCGGCCCGTGCGCGGATCTCCTCGCACAAGGCCCCGACCATCTCCCTCGGATAGCCGAGCACCAGCATTGTGCCCTTGCTTGTGGTGTTCGTCGCGCCGGCCCGCTCTTTCCGCTCGGCCGTCAGCCCCGCGACATCGGCCCAGGGACCGGTGGTCACCGGCTTGTCATTGATCTTGACCCCGCCCGTGTCGACGACCAGCCGTTCGATGTCGTCGAATGCGATCCGGCGCCGGAATCGGATCGGCCCGAACCGGTCGATTCCGACGACCCCGGTGTCGGTGATCAGCACCTCGCCGTGCCCCCAGCCGATCAGCAGGGCCACACCGGTGAGGAACACCACCGGGAACACCCCGAACAGCAGGATCACCAACGCGAACGGATCGAACCCCCCGCCGGTCAGCGATGGCCACCACATCGACGCGGTGGCCGAGATATAGATGCCCTCGAACACCACCCCCATCAGGATCAGGCCCGCCGCGATGCCCTTGAGCCACGGCAGTTCCCGGGGCGGGAGGACATACCGCGTGCCCCGCGTGTCGGGCACGACAACCCATGTATCCCGTGCGATCATGCGGCCATGCTACCAGAAAAATGAGAAACGCCCGGGGGTCAGCCCCCGGGCGTGGGTGGTCGGGAACGCGGGCCCGCTCAGCCCCTGGGCCCGGCGGCGCGGACGGCGTCGGGCATGGTGAACTTGGTGTCGTTCTCGCGGAAGAGCCTGGCCAGCTTGGCCGCCATGGCGTCGTAGGCGGCCTTGTCCTTCCAGGTGTTGCGCGGGTCGAGGACCTCGTCGGGCACCTCGGGGATGCTCACGGGCATGTGAAGGCCGAGGGTGGGGTGCTCGCGGGTCTCGACGCCGTCGAGCCAGCCGTTGAGGATCGCCGCGACCATCGCCCGCGTGTACTTGAGGCTGAAGCGGTTGCCGACGCCGTAGGGCCCGCCCGTCCAGCCGGTGTTGAGCAGCCAGACCTTGGCGCCGTGGGCGCGGATGCGCTCGCTGAGCATGCTGGCGTACTCGCTGGGCCGGCGCGGCATGAACGGACCGCCGAAGCACGGTGAGAAGTTCGGCACCGGCTCGGTCACGCCGGCCTCCGTGCCCGCCAACTTGCTGGTGTACCCGTTGATGAAGTAGTACATCGCCTGCTCGGGCGTGAGCTTGCTGATCGGCGGCATCACGCCGAACGCGTCGGCGGTCAGGAACACCACATGCTTGGGGTGCCCGGCGACGCTGGGGATCTTCGCATCAGGGATGAAGTCCACCGGGTAGGTCACGCGGGTGTTCTCGGTGACCGAGACATTCTCGTAGTCCGGCACGCGGCTGTCCGGGTCGACGATGGTGTTCTCCAGCACCGAGCCGAACTTGATCGCGTCGAAGATCTGCGGCTCCTTCTCACGGGTCAGCCCGACGACCTTCGCGTAGCAGCCGCCCTCGAAGTTGAACACCCCGTGCGGGCCCCAGCCGTGCTCGTCGTCGCCGATCAGGGCGCGGTCCGGGTCGGCGGAAAGCGTGGTCTTGCCCGTGCCGGAGAGCCCGAAGAACAGGGCCACGCTGGACGGGTCGGCCTTGGAGATGTTGCACGAGCAGTGCATCGGGAACACGCCGTGCTCGGGCATGTCGAAGTTCATGGCGTAGAAGATGCTCTTCTTCATCTCGCCGGCGTACTCGGTGCCCAGGATGACAACGGTCCGCTTCTCGAGCGACTGGGCGATGTAGATCGGGCTGGACACGCCCAGCTCGGCCTGCTCCTCGGCGGTCAGCTTGTGCGTCCCCGCGTTGATCACGGTCCAGTCGTGCGTCCACGAGCCGTCGCCCGCGTCGCTGGCCGAGCCGGGCTTGATGAACAGCGTCTCGGCGAACAGCGCGTGCCAAGCCAGGTGCGTCACGACGCGCACGCCCAGGCGGTGCTTGATGTCCGCGCCCGCGAAGCCTTCGAACACGAAGACCTCGTCCTGCTTGTTGAGGTGCTCGGTCGCGATGCGCAGCGTGGTGTCGAACTGCTCGGGCGAGATCGGCTGGTTGACCTTGCCCCAGTCGATCTTGCCGTGGACGGCCGGCGTGTCCTCGAGATACTTGTCCTTGGGGCTGCGTCCGGTGCGGTCGCCGGTGAAGACCGCCACCGCGCCGTTGCTCGCCAGACTGCCCTCACCCCGGGCCAGCACACGCTCGACCAGTTCGGCGGTCGACCGGTTGCGGTGCGCACGATCCGAGGCCAGGTTCAAACCTTCCACACTCAACGCTCCCATCGGCGGCTCCTCAGACCCGCGCGGGATGCGCCCGCCGGGCGGTAAACGACCACGCCGGCCGAGCCGGGGATCCCTCCGCCCCGGACCGGCCGACGCTGATGTAAGGGGTGATGCTAGCCCTCCCAAACACCGATTCCCGCCCGCAAAGCCCGACAATGCCACGATTTCCCCATGCCGGCCGCGCCCCGGGTCCGGCCCGGGGTGCTTGGCCGAACGCCATCGCCGGGCTACACTTCTCCCCGCGTCGCGAGCCTGTCGCGTCGCCTCGGTGGCCGTAGCTCAGTTGGTTAGAGCACCTGGTTGTGGTCCAGGGGGTCGCGGGTTCAAATCCCGTCGGTCACCCTCCGAACAAACGCCCGGGCCCATCGCTCGGGCGTTGTAATGCGCGGAGCACCCGCCCCCCGCCCCCCCCCGCCCTTCGCAAGCACTTTCATGACAAGGCCCGCTCCAGCGCGCCCATCGCCTGCGCCCCGTACCCGCCGCCGAACAACGCCGCGTGCACCGCCAGCGGGAACACCTGGTACGCGTGGATCCGGCGTTCGTGGAAGCCCGGCCGCGCGGGCCGCAGCGCTTCGTAGCGGTCCCAGAACGCCCCGGACACCCCGCCCATCAGGTCGATGAACGCCAGCTCGAACTCCGGGTCGGCCCACTGGGTGGACGGGTCGATCAGGGCCGCGGGCATCCCCTCCCGCCACAGCACATTGCCCGCCCACAGATCCCCGTGGATCAACGACGCCGCCCCGGGATCGCCCAGGATCGCGTCGGCCCGTCGGGCGAACTCGTCGAGCCGGGCCGCGAACCCCCGCGGCAGAGCCCCGCGCCGCACCGCCAGCCCGCAGACCGGTCGCAGCCGCCGCTCGACAGAGAACCGCGCCCAGTCCGTGTCGCGCCCGTTGACCAGCCGGATCGGGCCGATCCGCGTGTCCGCATCAAACCCGTACGCGTCCGAGGTCACCGCGTGGAGGCCGGCGACGATCTCCGCCAGGCGCCGCTCGCCCGCCGGCGTGGAGCCGCCCCCGTTCTCGATGTAGTCCAGCGCGAGCACCCGATCGGACGATGCGACCACCTGCGGCACGGGCGCGTGCCCGTCCAGCGCCGCCAGCATCCCGGCCTCAAGATCCAGCCCCGGGTCCGCGCCGCGCTCCACCTTGACGGCCAGGTCCCGGCCCGAACGGGTCCGCACGCGGTACACCTCCGCCACGCACCCGCCGCGCAGCGGCGACATGGACCCGATCGGTTCGCCCAGCACATCCTCGATCAACGCCCGCGCGTCCACGGGCCATTCTTGGCCCGCCCCGGCCGGGCCGGCGTGCTCAGGCCGCGGCCTTGCCCGCCGCGGCGCAGCCGAGGCGCACCTGCTCGACCAGCTCGCCGATCGCTTCGACGCCGTCCGCGGCCTGCTGGGCCAGCCGCTCGGCCATCGACGCCACGCCGTTCATGCCCACCATCAGCGACACGCCCGCGATCTTCTGGCAGGTGCCGAACAGGGCCACCCGGTCGTCGCGCTGGACCTGCTGGTCGAGGACGATGCCCAGCTTGCCCAGCTCGGTGCACAGCGAGACCAGCGTGGGCCGGTCCACCCGCGAGCGTGCCTTGTCCAGGTGCTCGATGCTCCACCCGCTGAGCAGGAACTCGCCCAGCACGCAAAGCAGCCCGTCGGCGGTCAGCGGCGTGCGCAGCAACGCGTCCGCGCCGCACACCTTCACCAGCGAACGCGTGACCCCGTCCCCCGGATCGCCGACCAGCACCGCCGGCCTCCCGTAGCCCTTGCCTCGCATCTTTTTGAGCAGTTCCGGGCCAGAGAGGGACCCGAGATCGATGTCGATCAGCACGATGTCGGGCTGCTTATCCAGCTCGATCATCGCCTCCTCGGCGTTGCGTGCAAAGCCGAGGGTCAGTTCGGATTCCTGGAGAAACTCGCGGATCGCCTTGCGCGTCTCCTCATTCCTGCTGACGATCACGACCTTCCCGCTGAGTGTTTCCGCCCGCACCCGCTCGAAGCTGGGCATGATCTCCGTCACATCGGAGGTCACATAGTCGCGCGGGTTGATCTCCTTGTCGAACTTGATCCCGATCTCGTGCACCACCCCGCCGCGGTGCTGCACCCGCACCACCTTGCCCCGGATGCCCGGGGAGGACCCGTCGGTGCGGTTGAGGAACACCGTCACCGGCGTGTTGGGGTACATGAAGCTCGAGTGCAGCAGCCCAACCCCGCCCCGCGAGAGGTTGCGGCAGGCCAGCGTGATCTCCTTCCGCGACGAGCCGTCCGACTCGACCTGCACGCGGACGAACGGGTCCATCAGCGGCATGCGCGTGTAGACCCGCTGGGGATCAACCTCCCCCTCTTCCTGGCGCTCGTCGAGCTTGCTGAGCAGCAACTCGTAGGCCTGCCCCCCGACCCCGAGCGTGTTCCGGGCCGCCTGGCCCTGCTGGCACTTGATCATCCCCGTCCGGATGTTGCTCACGCCGACCTCCCGCCCCGTGCACCGCAGCGGGACTGCAGGGTCATCGGCCCGATGGGTCGGGGCATCAGGGGTGCGTCCGCGTGCGGGGAAGCGGCGATGTTCTCGGACGCGCCCCGGATGCCGCACCCGTCAGAAACCGTCTCGATTCCGGGTCCATCCGTGCGAAAGAACCTTCCCGGGTCACACATCCAGGTTCTTGACCTCGAGGGCGTGGTCCTCGATGAACTTGCGTCGCGGCTCGACCTGCTCGCCCATCAGCAGGCTGAACAGCCCATCGGCCTCGCCCGCCTGCTCCCAGCGGACCCGCATCAGCGTGCGGACATCCGGGTCCATCGTGGTCTCCCAGAGCTGGATGGCGTCCATCTCGCCCAGCCCCTTGAACCGCTTGATCTCCATGCCGCGCCGCCCGATCTCGTGCAGCGCATCGAGGATGGCCGGCAGGTTGGCCGCCTCGACGACGCGGGCGGTGGCCGACGCGGTGGGGGAGGCGACATCGCCGTCCTCCTCGTCCGCGGTCCGGGCCGGCTCCGAGGCCTTGCCGGTCTTCTCGGTCTCCCAGGCGAACTTGGCGGGCAGCACCTCGCCCGTCACGCTCTCCTCGCGCACCAGGGCGAAATCGTCGATCGAGAGGCCCAGGGCCTCCAGCTCGCGGAAGATGACCTCCAGTTCGCGGTTCTCGTGCAGTTCGCGGACGGTGGCCGGCTCGCCGTCGCTGCCGGAGTCCTCGTCCTCGACAAGCTTCCAGCCCCGCTGATCGACCGTGGCGTGGGCCTCCTGCTCGGACCAGGCGTACTCGCCGACCGAACGGGTGGTCACGCGGTGGGTGGGCAGCCTGCCGTCGCGCCGGGAGGCGAGCAGGTCCACGAACCGCACGCCCCGCCGCTCGGCGATCTCGACCAGCTCGTTGAGCCGGGTCAGATGGCGCACCAGCCGCGACGCGTCCTGCCCGGAGATCCGGCGCACGATCGGGGCCTCGGCCCCGGGCTCTGCCTGCTCGATGTCGCGGACGACCAGCGTGGACCCGTCCAGGCCCAGCTCGGTCAGCACATCGGCCAGCTTGCGCTCGTTGATCACATAGCGGGATTTCTTGCCCTTGATGATCTGGTACAGCGGCGGCTGGGCGATGTACACATGCCCGCGCCGGATCAGCTCGGGCATCTGGCGGAACAGGAAGGTCAGCAGCAGCGTCCGGATGTGGCTGCCGTCCACATCGGCGTCGGTCATGATGATGACCTTGCCGTAGCGCAGCCGGCTGGCGTCGAAGTCCGAGCCGATGCCGGTCCGCAGCGCGCCGATCAGCGTGCGGATTTCCTCGTGGTGCAGCATCTTGTCGATCCGGGCCTTCTCCACATTGAGCAGCTTGCCCCGCAGCGGCAGGATGGCCTGCGTGTCGACATTGCGTCCCTGCGTGGCCGAGCCGCCCGCGGAATCACCCTCGACGATGAACAGCTCGGCCTGGTCCACATCCTTGGTCTTGCAGTCGCGCAGCTTGTGCGGCATCGAGCCGGAATCCAGCGCGGTCTTGCGCCGCGTCAGCTCGCGGGCCTTGCGCGCCGCCTCGCGCGCCTGGGCCGCCACGATGCCCTTCATGCACAGGCGTTTGGCCTCGGCCGGGTGCTCCTCGAGCCAGTTGGTCAGGGCCTCGCCCACCGCCTGCGATACGAAGCCCTCGACCTCCGGGTTGAGCAGCTTCTCCTTCGGCTGGTTGTTGAAGGTCGGGTCGGGCAGCTTGACGCTGACGATGGCGATCAGGCCCTCGCGCAGGTCCTCGCCCGTGGGGACCGGGTCCCGCTCCTTGATGATGCCCTCGCGCTTGGCGTAGCCGTTGATCGTCCGCGTCAGGGCCACCTTGAACCCCTGCCCGTGCGTGCCGCCGTCCACGTTGTTGATGTTGTTGGCGAAGGTCAGCAGGAACTCGTTGTACCCGTCGTGGTACTGCAGCGCCACCTCGCAGACCAGGCTCTCATCGGCGATCTCCTTGCGCAGGAACACAGGGCTGGACACCGCGTTCTTGCCCGTCATCAGGTGCTGCACATACTCGAGCAGCCCGTGCTCGGCCCGGAACACATCGTGCTTCGGCTTGCCGTCCGCGCCGACCCGCTCGTCGCTGAGCCGGATGGTCACGCCGGGGTTCAGGTACGACAGCTCGCGGAGGCGCGTCGCAAGGGTCTGGTAGCTGAAGGTCGTGTCCGGGAAGATCGTCGAGTCCGGGCGGAAGGTCACCGTTGTCCCGTTCTTCCGCTCGCTCGACACGGGGATCGGACCGACCTTCGACAGCTCCTCGCTCACCAGCCCGCGGCTGAACACGATCCGGAAGATCTCGCCGTCCCGCCAGACCTCCACCTCGGTGAACTCCGACAGCGCGTTGACGCACGACACGCCCACCCCGTGCAGCCCGCCCGAGACCTTGTAGGCCGAGCCCTCCTGCTGGAACTTCCCGCCCGCGTGCAGCTTGGTCAGCACGATCTCCACCGCCGGGCGACCGTTGAGGTTCGGGTCCTCGTGCCGGACCGGGTCCACCGGGATGCCACGCCCGTCGTCGACCACGCGCACCGAGCCGTCGGCCTGGATGCTCACCGACACGAAGGTCGCATAGCCCGCCATCGCCTCGTCGATCGAGTTGTCCACCACCTCGTACACCAGGTGGTGCAGCGCGGTCAGGTTCGTCCCGCCGATGTACATCCCGGGGCGCTTGCGCACCGCCTCGAGCCCCTCGAGCACCTTGATCTGGTCCGAGTTGTACCCGCCGTTGCGGCTCGGGTCCGGAGCGGTGGGGGGGGTGTTCTGCGTCATGTCGCTCATATGCGTCTCATCGCCCGTCCGCGGGGAAACACCCCGCTCAAACCCAGGCGACGGCCCGCTCTCAGCCCCCGCGGAAGCTCCGCGCCCGGGGCGATCCCGCCCCCCACCGGAGGGGGCGCAGGCCGTCTGCAATTCTAGGCGCAGCCCGGCCTTGGAACACGGTTTGACGCCCCGCGGAAGCAGCCTTTGACGCCGTCATCCAGCCCCTCGAACGGCCCGGTCAGAGGCCTCCCGACCACGCCCTCGGCAGCCTGAAGCCATCTTGCCGGTAAGCCGTCAGACCGGCACGCCCCACGCCGCACCATCCGCCGAGGCGAGCCGGTGCGGAAATCGCCGGGTTGTCTCCCAAGGATCAACCACAAACCGGGATTTCACCTGACCGCCAACCCCTCAACCGCACGGAAACAACGCATGACCAACGCTCTGTTCACCACACCGCGCATCCTCGCGGCCGCCATGCTCGCCGCCTGCGCTGGCGCGGCCCTCGCCGCCGACGCCGACGCGAACCCCGGCATGTTCCGCTACCCGGATGTCTCCGCTTCGGAGATCGTCTTCGTCTACGCCAACGATGTCTGGGTGGTCCCCCGTGAAGGCGGGCTCGCACGCCCCGTGGCCAGCCCCCCCGGCCAGGAAACCTTCCCCAAGTTCAGCCCCGACGGCCGCTCCGTCGCCTTCGTCGGCAACTACGAGGGCAACCGGGACATCTACACCGTCGTCATCGACGGCGGCATCCCGCACCGCGTCACCCACCACCCGGGCGCCGAACGCCTGCTCGACTGGACGCCCACCGGCGACCTGCTCTTCTCCTTCAACGGCCTCTCGGGCAACCCCGCCTACCAGCGCCTGTTCACCGTCCCGCCCGAGGGCGGCCTGCCCGAGGTCCTCCCCGTGCCCTACGGCGCGGTCGGCGCCATCGCCGAGGACGGCCGGCGCCTCGCCTACACCCCCGACTCGCGCGACTTCCGCACCTGGAAGCGCTACGCCGGCGGCCTGGCCACCGACATCTGGATCTATGACCTCGAAACCAACCAGGCCGAACGCATCACCGACTGGGAAGGCACCGACACCGCCCCCATGTGGCACGGCGACTCGGTCTACTACCTCTCCGACGACGGCGAGTCCCACCGCCTGAACATCTGGCGCTACGACACCAGCACCGGCGCCCGCGAGCAGATCACCGACTTCGCCGACCACGATGTCAAGTTCCCCTCCATCGGCCCCGGCCCCGACGGCCAGGGCGAGATCGTCTTCCAGCTCGGCAGCCGCATCCACCTGCTCGACCTGGGCACCAAGGCCACGACCGAGGTGGACATCCGCGTCCCCGGGGCCCGCGAGACCATCCGCCCGCGCACCGTCAACGCCATGAGCCACATCGCCGGCTGGCGCATCTCCTCCACCGGCCGGCGCGCGGTCATCGAGGCCCGCGGCGACATCTTCACCGTGCCCGCCGAGCGCGGCCCCGTCCGCCAGATCACCGACACCTCCGGCATAGCCGAGCGCAACCCCGCCTGGAGCCCCGACGGCCGCTGGATCGCCTATTTCTCCGACGAATCCGGCGAGTACGAGCTGCACCTGACCCAGTCCGACGGCCGCGGCGAGACCCGCCAGCTGACCCGCGACAACCAGACCTACTGGATGAACCTCCACTGGTCGCCCGATTCCAAGGCCATCCTGCTGATCGACAAGGCGGGCCGCCTGGTCCTGGTCGATGCCGCCACCGGCGACCTCACCGAGGTCGATCGTGACATCTGGGCCAACCAAGCCCCGATATCCTGGTCCTCCGATTCGCGCTGGATCGTCTATTCGCGCACGGAAGAGCACAACTTCAACAGCGCGATCTGGCTCTACGACACCGAGAGCGGCGACAAGCACCGCCTGACCTCCGCCTTCTTCAACGACACCAACCCCGTCTTCTCGCCCAGGAACGACCACATCTTCTACCGGTCCAACCGCAACTTCACCAGCCCGAGCTATGACGATGCCGGCTCCACCTTTGTCTACAACCGCACCGGACGCATCATCGCCGTGCCCCTCAACGCCGACATCAAGAACCCCCGCCTGATCGAGTCCGACGAGGAAACCTGGGAAGAGCCGAAGGACGACGCGAACGACAAGAAGGAAGAGAACGGCAACGGGGCGGACGACGCCGACGAGAACGCCGACCAGCCCGGCCACCTGGACGCCTTCGACACCCAGCACCCGCTCTTCGGGCGATGGGAGGGCTCGGCCACCGGCCTGTCCGCCGTGGGCATGCCCGCCGACGAGCTGTCATTCGTCATGACCATCCTGGTCGACAAGGACGGCAACATCACCGGCCGCAACGAGGCGATGGGCGAGACCAACCCCCTCGGCGATGTCGTCCGCTGGGACGCCGCCTCCGCCGAACTCCACACCGAGACCGCCCAGAACGGCATGACCGTCGTCCGGCGCGGCACCGTCCGCGACGACGAGATGAGCGGCACCTGGGAGATCAAGCCCATCGGCGCCACCGGCCCTTGGTCCGCCCGGCGCACCACCCGCGAACTCGACAAGGAAACCGTCGAGGTCATCGCCGGCGAGGCCCCCGGCGAAGCCCCGGACCTGGTCATCGACATCGACGGCTTCGAGGCCCGCGGCATCGAGCTGGACATCCCCCCCGGCTCCTTCCACTCGCTCGCGGTCAACGACGCCGGCCACCTGCTCTACATCCGCACCGGCGAGGGCGGGCCCTCGCTGAAGATCTACGACCCCTCGGAGAAGGAGCCCAGCGAGAAGACCGTGCTCGCGGTCGCCACCGGCTTCAACCTCTCCGCCGACGGCAAGAAGCTCATGGCCGCCACACCCTCCGGCCTGACCATCGTCGACGCCCGCGCCGGCCAGACACCCAAGCCCATGCAGATCGAGCTGCGCAAGACCGTCGATCTGCACGAGGAATGGCGCCAGATCGTCACCGACGCGTGGCGACGCCACCGCGACTTCTTCTATGTCGAGAACATGCACGGCGTGGACTGGGACGGCGTGCTCGATCAGTACCTCCCCCTCGTTGAGGATGCCGTCTCCCGCGAGGATGTCAGCTACATCATCGGCGAGATGATCGGCGAGCTCAACGCCGGCCACGCCTACTACTGGGGCGGCGACACCGAGCCCGAGCCCAGCACCAGTGTCGGCATGCTCGGCGTGGACTTCTCCGTCGCCAGTGCCGAGACCGACGACGGCCGCACCGTCACCGGCTTCCGCATCGACCGCATCTACGAGGGCGCGCCCTGGGACTCCGACGCCCGCAACCCCCTCCGCGCCCACGGCATGAACATCAAGGAAGGCGACATCATCACCCATGTCAACTCCCGGCGCGTCGACACGACCCGCGACCCCTGGGCCGCCTTCATCGCCACCACGGGCAAGGACACCTCCATCACCGTCGTCGCCTCGCTCACCGGCGACGACGAGACCGTCAACGAACGCACCGTGGTCGTCCGCCCGCTCCCCTCAGAGGCGAGCCTCCGTTACCGCGCCTGGGTCGAGGACAATCGCCGGTACGTGTATGAAGCCTCCGACGGCCGCATCGGATACATTTATGTCCCCAACACGGGCGTCCAGGGCCAGAACGAGCTGTTCCGTCAGTTCTACGGTCAGATCGGCATGCAGGCCCTGCTCATCGACGAACGCTGGAACGGCGGCGGGCAGATCCCCACCCGCTTCATCGAGCTGCTCAACCGCCCGCGCACCAACTACTGGAAACGCCGCGACGGCAAGGACTGGCCCTGGCCATATGACTCTCACCAGGGCCCCAAGGCCATGCTCATCAACGGCAACGCCGGCTCCGGTGGCGACATGTTCCCCTGGCTCTTCCGCCACAACGAGATCGGCAAGCTCATCGGCACCCGCACCTGGGGCGGCCTGATCGGCATCACCGGCGTCCCGGGCCTCATCGACGGCGGCTACACCGCCGTGCCCACCTTCGGCTTCTACACCACCGAGGGCCGCTGGTCCATTGAGGGCTACGGCGTCGACCCCGACATCGAGGTCATCGCCGACCCGTCCAAGTTCGTCGACGGCCGCGACCCCCAGCTCGACGCGGCCATCGAGCACCTCCTCGCCGAGATCGACGCCAACCCCTACCAGCGCCCCGAATCCCCCGCCGACCCGGTCCGCACCGGCATCGGCGTGGACGAAGGGGACAGGTAAGTCAGGAAGAGGAGAGGCACGAGGCATGAGGCACTAGAGCGGCTCTAGATCTCGCGTAGCGCAGGTTCGGCGCATGTCCGGTTGCGCT
>JAFIFX010000018.1 GCA_020831805.1 Planctomycetota bacterium
TCCCCGTCGCTGACGCTCAGGGCTTCTTTCGGGCTCGGCGCATCGCGGCTCGCGCTCGTCTCCCTACCGCGGTCCACGCACGAGTTCCACGCGGGATCCGTATCACATGGACCACATACGGCACATGGGTCCCCGTCCGGGCGGTGGTGGACGAAGAGCAGTTCGGTGAAGCCGAAGTTCGAGCCGCAGGACAGGCGTCGAGCGCTGGAGTACGTTCTCGGGCACGAGGCGCTCGCCTGGAGCGGGGTGCGATCGCCCGGTTGATGTCGACGGGGTAGGACGCATCGGGCAGAGGGGAAAGCCAAGACCGCGCGGGCTGAAGCCCGCGGCTCAGATTCAGAACTGCTTGCGCATGCGGGCCGTCGGGATGCCGAGCTGGTCGCGGTACTTGGCCACCGTTCGCCGGGCGATGTCGATGCCCTTGTCGTTGAGGATCTTGACCATCGCCTCGTCGCTGAGCGGTTTGGACTTGTCCTCGGTGTTGATCAGTTCTTCGATGGCGGCGCGGACGGCGTTGGCGCTGACATCCTCGCCAGAGTCGGTCGCCAGACCGCCGGAGAAGAAGCCGCGGAGGGGGACGATGCCGCGGGGGGTCATCAGGTACTTCTCGCTGACGGCCCGCGAGACCGTGGCGACATGGATGCCCAGGCGGTCGGCGATGGTCTTCATCGGCAGGGGCCTGAGGGCTTCGGGGCCGTAGTCGAAGAAGTCGCGCTGCTCGTCGATCACCGCGCTGATCACGCGGAGCAGGGTGCGCTTGCGCTGCTCGACCGCGTCGATCAGCCAGCTCGCGTTGGAGAGGTTTTTGCGCAGGAACTCCTTGTCGCGCTTGTTGGTCGATCGGTCCCTGGCCAGCGACTCGTACTCCGTGCTCAGGCGCACGCTGGGCAGGCGCCCGTCGTTGAGATAGGCGTAGTACCGATCGTTCTCCTCGTCGTACTCGACCGTGGCGTCGGGGATGATCGCCTCGGGGGCCGACTCGGTCAGCCCGCGCGCCGGGGCGAGGCTCAGCCGGCGGAGCTGCTCGATGCCGGCGTTGATCTCCTCGAGCGTCAGGCCCGAGCGGGCGGCGATCTTGGGCAGGCGGTTCTTCATCAGGTCGTCCAGGAACTCGGAGACCAGCCGGCGCGCCGCGGAGAGGGCGAGCAGGTCGATCATGGGCGCGTCCTCGTCGCCCTCGGCGGCCCGCTCGGCGAGGCTGTCGATCTGGATCAGCAGGCACTCCTGCGCGTCCCGGGCCGCCACGCCGGGCGGGTCGAGCAGCAGCTGGACCGCCTGCAACGCCAGCTCCCAGTCGGTCTCGGAGGGCCCGGGGTCGAGCCCGCGCAGGACGCGCGACTCGCGCTGGGCGATCTCGTCGAACGAGGCGCGGAGGTAGCCGTCCTCGTCGAGCTGGTTGATGATCGCACCGCCCATCGCGCGGACACGATCGGACACCTCGCAGAGCGACCACTGGGCCAGCATCTGCTCGCCGAGGGACCCGGCACGGGCCGGGGCCTGGGCCATCGCGTCCATCTTCGCGTCGCGCTCGCCGCGGTCGCGGACGCGCTGGCGGGGCCCGTCGTCGTGCCGGACGCGGGCGTCGAAGCTGTTCTCCGCGGCGTCGGGGTTGGACGCGGTGAACTCGTCGAGCCGCCCGAAGTCGGCCCCGTCCGAGCCGATGTCGAGCGCGCCGTCGCGTTCCGAGCCGGCGTCGCGGTCGGTCGGCCCGTCGGCGGTGAACTCGGCCAGCTCGAGGGTGGGGTTGGACTCGAGCTCCTGCTCGATGCGCTCGCGCAGCTCGGCGAGGGGCATCTGCAGGATCTCCATGGACTGGATCATCCGGGGCGCCAGCTTCATCTGCTGGCCGAGCTTCATCTGTTGTGAGTGCTCGAAACGCATGGCTTGCCCCGCTGGTCCCCTCCGTGAGTGTCCGATCCGCCCGGGCCTCGTGCCCGCGGATCGGCGGGTTTATGTCATCTCCTGGCGTCCGGCGATGGCGTCGGCCAGCACCGCCTTGTTTGCGTACTCCAGCGATCCGCCGGTGGGCAGGCCCCGGGCCAGCCGGCTGACCCGCACGCCCTTGGCGCGGAGGCGGTCGGCCAGGTAGAGCGCCGTTCCGTCGCCCTCGATGGTGGGGTTGAGTCCGAGAACCACCTCCGCCACCGCCGCGGGCTCGATGCCGTCGGGCGTGTGTTTTTTCGGGTGGGCGATGCGGTCGAACAGGGCGGCGACGGTCAGATCCCCCGGGCCGACGTGGTCCAGCGGGCTGATCCGGCCCATCAGGACATGGTACAGGCCCTTGTACATGCCGGTCTGTTCCAGCGCGATCAGGTCCTTGGGCTGCTCGACCACCAGGACCCGCGTGCGGTCGCGCCTCGGATCCGAGCAGACCGAGCAGCGGTCCGAATCGCCCAGGTTGAAGCACGAGCGGCAATGACGCACCGACCGCTTGACCTCCAGCACGGCCGCGGCCAGGCGCTCGGCCTCCTGCGGCTCGGACTTGAGCACATGGAACGCCAGACGCTCGGCGCTGCGCCGCCCGATGCCGGGCAGCTTGGCCAGCTCGTCGATCAGCACGCGCACCGGCTCGGGATAGGCCGAGGAGCCGTTGGCGGCGGCCGGCTTGGCGGGGCGGGGGGGCATCGGCACAGTGTATGCGAATGGCGTGCCAAGCCGGGGCCGGGCGGGGAACTGCGGCCGAAATGCTTGGAGCCCGCTGGCCAAAACCATATACTGACGCCCCACGCACCCCGCGGGAGAGCCCCATGCGCACGACGACATCCCGTTGGCTGGCCCTCGCGATGGCCGGACTCTTCGCGGCCCTGAGCGCGTGTAGCTCGCCGCCGGCCGCACAATACACGATCGATACCCGGTCGGAGCCTTCCAACCGGGTTCTTGCAGGCGTGGGATCGGACCCGCGTGGAACGCTGCTGATCGGCGGGGGCGGGGGGCTGCGGGCCGATGTCTACCAGCGGTTCCGCCAACTGGTTGTCGCGGACGGGCCGCTGGTGGTCATTCCCACCGCCAGCGACCGGGCCGACGAGGCCGACGCGGTGGAGGTGCTCACCTCGATGTGGCAGCGCCGGGGGTTCGACGAGGTGATCGTGCTGCACACGCGGGACCGGGCCGAAGCCGAATCCCCCGAGTTCGCTGAGCCGATCCGGCGGGCCGCCGCCGTGTGGTTCGGGGGCGGTCGGCAGGCCCGCCTGGCGATGACCTATCTCGACACGCCGGTGGAGGAGGAGATCCACGCGCTGCTGGCACGCGGCGGGGTGGTTGGCGGCTCGTCGGCCGGGGCGGCGATCATGTCGCGCCGGATGATCGTCGGAGGCGTGCGGCTGGCCCGCACCGCCGAGGGGCTCGACCTGATCCGCGGCAGCGTCATCGACCAGCATTTCTCCGAACGCAGCCGCCAGGAGCGGCTCCGCGGGGTCATCCGTGAGCACCCGCACCTGCTCGGCGTGGGGATCGACGAACGCACGGCCCTGATCGTTCGGGGCGCCTCGGCCGAGGTCATCGGGCTCGGACGGGTGCATCTCTTCGAATCCCGCGGCGGTGACGCGATCGAGACCCGGTCGGCCGGGCCGGGCGACCGGATCGACCTGGGCCGCCGACGCGTGCTCCAGACCGCGGGCTGACCCGCCGTCCGGCTCGTATTCTTCTGAATCATGCGGGTCCGCCCGGGTCACATCGTGCTGATCGTGCTGGCCTGGGCGCTCGTGGCCCTGCCGGGGCTGCGCCATGCGGGCGGCGATGGGCTGACGATGTCCGAGGGGCACCGGGTAGCGCCCGCGATCGAGATGCTGGAAACCGGCGAGTGGCTGGTGCCGCACATGTTCGGCCAGGCCTACCTGCGCAAGCCCCCCGGGGGCATCTGGGCGTTCGCGGGGATGATCGGGCTGACGGGAGACCATGTGCTCGGGCCGCGGCTGGCCAGCGCGGCGGGGTTCTTGCTGCTGGCGCTGGGGGCGTGGTGGTTCGGACGGCGTTGGTTTGGCGAGACCGGGGGGCTGGCGGCCGGGCTGGCCACGGCCCTCACGCCGATGCTGTGGAACCCGGCCCGCTCGGCGGAACTGGAATCGCTCAACAACCTCTTCGCCGCGCTGGCGGCGTGGACGGCGATCGAACTGGCGACGCGTCGGGCCTGCCGCCCGAACCTGGCTCTGCTCGCGCTGGGTGCGTTCGTGGCCGGGCAGATGCTGGTCAAGGGCCCCGCAGGCCTGCCGGCGATGGGCGGGATGCTGATCGGGGCGGCGTGGGCGGCGCGGTCGTGGAAGCCGTTGGCTGTGTGGCGGGTGTGGGCGGGCCTCGGGCTCGGGGCGGGCGTGTTCGCGGGCGTCTGGCTGGCGATCGAGGCGCGCGTGAGCGCGTCGGGGGTGGAGGCGGTCCGCCAGTTGCCGACGGCGTTCCTGTTCGACACCGGGCGGGCGCTGGACCTGGCCGCGTTCCTGCCGCTGGTGCTGCTGGGCGCGCTGCCGATGTCGCTGGCGATGCTGTTCCCGTGGGGCCCGGACGCCCGGGCCGAGGCCGACGAGGGCGGACGCGAGGCGGCAGGCCGGCTGCACATGGCGCGCCTGCTCACCCTGGGCGCTCTGGCCGGTGTGGGGATGATGCTGCTGGCCGGCGTGAGCAACCCGCGGTACGCGCAGCCGATCATCGCGACGCTGGGGCCGCTGGCGGGCTGGGGCGTGGCGGGCGTCCTTCGCGAGGGCGTGTTCCGCGCGCACCGCAAGCGGATCGGGTGGTGGCTGACCCTGGGCGGGCCGCAGACGCTCGGCGTCGTGCTGCTGGCCGGCTCGCTGGTGTTCGCGTTCGTGGTGCAGGCGCGGGTGCGCTCGACCGGCGGCGAGCCGGCCGGTCGCCACGCGGCGGGGGTGCTGATCGAACGGATGCGCGACGACGCGGCCGGGCGGCCGCTGGTCGTGCTGGCCGACGGCGTGATCGAAGCACGCCCTGAGACTCTGCTGGCCTTCCGCGAGGAAGCCGCCCGGCTCGGCGTGCCGGTCGAGATCCGATGGGTGCCGGGGCTTGCGCAGATTACCCATTTTGACATTTTGGCGGCGCACGACGCCCGCTGGGCCGTGCTGCGCCAGGATGATCTCGGCGACGAGCGCGTCCGGATGTCGGGCTGGGATGCGGTGCACCACGAAGATGTCCACAAGTTCCGGTTTGTCTGGTGTTTATTGCCTCACCCGGATTGGTGATTCGCGCGCAAATGAAGAAACAAGACCCCAAGATTGGTGGGTTGGGGGTTGCATGATTGCGCGCAATCATGTACTTTAATGGTCCCGCAAGATCGGCAGCCTTGGGACTCGTTTGTGGAGAGAGGTAGGTCCCAGGGCTGCCGGTGTTTTTGCCCAACCGGTGCGCTGGTCCGAGCGACGCCATCGATGGCGTGCCGGCGGATTCCGGTCAGGGGCAGCCCTGCTGGAAGGCGTCGAGGAACACCGCCAGGTCGAAGAAGTTGAACACGCCGATCGGCGCGGCCAGGTCGGCCGCGGGGTCCTGGGCCTGGAAGGCGGCGAGGAAGTCGGACAGGTCGAAGAAGTTGACCGTGCCGTCGCGGTTGAAGTCGGCCAGGCAGCCGGTCGTGCAGGCGCCGAAGCCGCAGAAGAACTCGACACGCACGACATCCGACAGCGCCGGTTCGGGCTGGCCGGGATCCTCGACCCGCCACTGCATGTAGCGGACCTGGCCGTCGAGCGCGGGGGAGAAGGGGATGGGGTGGTGCGCGGTCGCGGCTGGAGCCAGCCCGTCGGGGTGCGTGGCGGTGAACGGGCCGAGGACCTGCTCGGGGATCACCTGCCCGTCCACAGGCGGCGCGGAGGCGATCAGCAGGTGGCCCTGGGCGCCCTCGGGCACCTCGGTCAGGCCGAGCTTGAAGTCGTCCGAGCCGATCAGCGGCGGGGTAACCGCGATGACGCGCGGGGTCTGCCCGGATGACAGCGGGCGGGCGGTGCCGGTGAGGACCATGGGGTTCTCGACAGGCTCGCCGCGCATGAAGTGGAGGCGGGGCACATCGAAGGGCGGCTCGGCGTTGGCGACGCGGGGATCGACCAGGGCGTTGACCAGGAAGTCGGTCATGTTGAGGCGCTGCTGCTCGGACAGGTTGATGCCGTTGAGCATCACCGGGTCAAGGTTTTCAGGAAAATGCGGGCCGAAGACATAGAACTCGATCACCCCGAGCATGGTGTCGATGCCGCCGGTGTGCATGAAGACGGGCTTGAGCGCGCTGTTGCGCAGGGTGGGCGTCTTGAAGCGGCCGGCGTCGAACTCGCTGCCGGTCACCTCGCCCATGCCCAGGTCTTCCTTGATGGGGCGCAGGCCGATGTTCCGGGAGAGGTGGTTGGTGAACTGGCCCGAGGGGTGGCAGCGGAAGCACTGGCCGCCGATCATGGCGTTGAAGCCGTTGACCTGGGCGGTTGTCATGGCGGTGTCGTCGCCGGCGTTCCAGGCGTCCCAGGGGCTCTCGTCCGAGATCAGGGTGCGCTGGTAGGTCGCCAGGGCCTTGGCGATGCGGGCGGGCGTGACCTCGCCATCACCGAACGCCCGGCGGAACAGCTCGGGGTAGGTGCGGGCGCCGAGCACCGCCTTGGCCATGTCCTGGGGCAGCTCGGACGCGAGGGCCAGCGGGCGGGCGTGGGTGAGTTTGCCGGTGACCTGCGGCCACTCGCGCCCGTGGTAGGCCATCTCGGCGGTGTCCATGGGCGGCTCGACCGCCTGGATCTCCAGCGCGCCGCCGGACTCGATGACGGTCTCGCCGCTGAGCGGATCAACGAACGGGCCCTGGGCGCGGTTGTCCCAGAACAGGTCGGGGGAGAAGGCGCTGTTGATCACGGTGGGCGAGGCGCGGCGCGTGACCTGCGGCTCGAGCCCGAAGATGGGGTGCGCCTGGTAGTTGCCTTCGGCGTCCTGGGCGATGATGCCCTCGGAGCCGAAGACATCGTCGTCGGTGAAATACTGACCGTCGAAACCCGGATGCCGCGTCGGGCGGGGCTCTGCGCCGCCGGCGGGGTGCCAGTGGCAGGTGGCGCAGGAGACGGTGTTGTCGCTGCTGAGTTGCTCGTCGTAGAAGAGGATCTTGCCGAGGATCCGCTTCTCCTCGGTGATGGGGTTTTCAACGGGGACTGGCACGACGGGCAGGCTGCGCATCCCCCGCTGCCAGCCCGTGGCGGCAAACATCGCCGAGCCCAGCACGAACGGGGCCGCGATCAGCACAAAGGCCGGCTTGAATGGCTGGGCACGGGTCGGGGGCATGTCTGGTCGATGGGTCCGGGCCGTTGCGGCCGTCACAAGGATACACGAAAGCGGCCCGGATCCCAAGCGTCTTGCGGATTCGACCGGCGTGATGTCCCGCCCAGGGATCCTCCCCAGCCTTCCCGGCCCGATAGCCTCACGGGCAGCCGGCGTTGAAATCGTCGAGGTAGGCGGCCAGGTCGAAGAAGTTCAGCAGCCCGTCCCCGTTCCAGTCCGCCACGGGATCCCCCGCGTTGAACAGGTCCAGGTAGGTGGCCAGGTCGAAGAAGTTCAGCACACCGTCGTTGTTGAGATCGGCGGGGCAGCCCGCGCCGGGCCAGGCGACGACATCGTTGGGGCTGATGCCGCCGGTGGGGACGGGTGAGCCGGGGGTGGGGGTGAAGTTGCCGGTGTCGGGGTTGATGGTGAAGCTGTACGCCCCGACGAGGCCGTCGATGGCCGGGGAGTTGTCGAGCGCGAAGAGCAGGCCGTCGAGCGTGGCCATGCCCTGCAGCGTGCCCTGGAGGCCGACGTCGAACATGAACGGCAGGGTGGTGGGCACGCCGGACTCGATGTCGAGCGAGAAGGAACGGATGGTCGCGTCGGTGCCGTGGGAGACGTAGAGGTACTGGCCGTCGGGGGAGAAGGCGAAGCCCTTGGGCGAGGAGCCGGGGGAGGTGAAGGGGATGCCGGGCATGGGGGTGAGGTCGCCGGTGTCCTGATCGACGCCGTAGCCGACAAAGGCGTTGCCGCCGGCGCTGATGCCGCCCGCGGCGTAGAGGAATCGTCCGTCGGGCGAGATTCCCAGGGCAACGCCGGACACGGGCATGAGCATCGCGTCGCTCTGCACGATGGTGTTGTCGGTGATGGTGAACCGGCGCACGGTGTTGGCGAAGCTGTCGTTGCCGAAGATCCACTGGCGGTTGGGGTGGACGGCGACGGAGGTCAGGAAGCTGCCGGCGGGGACGCTGCTGACGAGGCTGAGCGTCGTGGCGGCATCGTCCCAGGCGTAGAGGCGGATCTGGTTCCCGCTGCTCAGGCTGGTGATGATGACCGCGAGCAGATCGTCGCGGATCCAGGCGATGTCGAGCCCGCCGCCCCCGGGGAGGAAAAGGGTGTGGGCGACTTCGAGCATGCCGTCCTCGTCGACGCTATAGACATTGATGTTCTCACCGGCGTTGCCGGAGGCGTGGTTGGTGGCCAGGAAGCGGCCGTTGGGCGAGAGGTCGATGGCGTATGCGTTGCAGCTCGGGCAGGGGTTGGAGATGGCCGGCCGGGTTCCGGTGACGACGCGGTCGGTCAGGGTCAGCGTGCCGTCGCTGTTGACGCGCATGCTCGAGACGCTGCCCTCGAGGTTGCCGTTGTTGGCGACGAAGATGTGCGGGTCGGTGGCCTGCGCGCAGGCGAGCGAGCCGGCGGCGGCGATGACGGCGACAGTGAAACGGCTGGTGCGTTGCATGGGAACCCCTCCGAGTTGGGTCGATGGTCCGGGAACAGTCTTTTTCCAGCATCCCACAATCGCAGGGTTCATTCAAGAGCTAACACGCGGAATTCAGCCGGAAATTGAAGGTTTTTCGGGGCTTGGAAGGCATCGCGTGCGGGGCTCAGGGGCAGCCGGCGTTGAACAGGTCCAGATAGGCGGCCAGGTCGAAGAAGTTGAGCACGCCGAAGGGCGGGGCCAGGTCCGCCGCGGGGTCGCCCGCGTTGAACAGGTCCAGGTAGATCGCCAGGTCGAAGAAGTTCAGTTCGCCGTTGCCGTCCAGATCGGCCGGGCAGTCGCCGAGGACTCGGTAATCCGACGGGCTGCGGGGAAGGGAACCGGGCGTGATCAGTTCGATGCGGGCCGAATCGCTCTCGAGGGCGACCCAGTCGTTCTCATCGCTCCAGATACCGCCCGCGACGGCGGTGGGGCCGCGGAAACCGGCGACCGCGTTGGGCACGCCGTCGAGCGAGAACTGGATGTAATCGGCCATCAGGGTTCCGTCGCCGAAGTCGATGAACCCGCTGCCGGCGGGCGGCGCGTAGATGCCGAGCCCGTAGGCGAAGGGCACGAACAGCGCGAACTGGCCCCCGAGCGTGGAGACATTGATACGGTCGGGATCAACGGGCGCATCGTTCTCGGCGTGGAAGAACAGGGACTCGCCGGGCGCGAGCACGCGTCCGTCCAACCCACCGGTCGTGTAAAGGAGGAGGGAGAATGGGTTGCTGGTGCAGAACTGCCAGCCGGTCAGGTCGACCGGATCGCTGCCGTAGTTGCGCAGCTCAATGACCGCGGCGTCCAGGTCGATCGAGGCGAACTGGACCACGCGGTGGTCGCTCGCCGATGCGGCGGCGGCCGCGACAGCGAGGAGGATGGCGGGACGGGCGATGGTGATGTTCATGACTCGGCTCCTGTGCGTGGGTGAGGATTCCGATGCTGTTCAACCTACCGCGCTTCGCGCCACAGACCATCCATGAGCAGGAATTGCTGTCGATTTTGCCCAGTGGCCACGGAGAAGCGTCGCCCATTCAGGGGGGGTGCTCGATGCAGATTCGCGTGTTTACCGCAGACGGACGACGCATGGATCACGCGTCCGGTGACGGCGATGACGGCGACACAGAATCGGCTGTGTCTCGCTGCTTGGCAGGCATCCCGCAGGGCCTCAGGGGCAGCCGGCGGTGAAGAGCTGCAGGTAGGCGGCCATGTCGAAGAAGTTGAACACGCCGAAGGGCTCGGCGAGATCGGCGGCGGGATCCTGGTTGATGAACAGGTTGATGTACGCGCCGAGATCGAAGATGTTGACCTCACCGAAGGGCGGCACGAGATCCGCCGGGGAGCACGGGCAGTTGACGCGGATGCGGTCGCGGAGCAGCGACCAGACCTGACCATCGGACCCCTGGTATCCCAGGGCCCACGCGCCGACGCCGCCGAGATCGTACTGCTGGGCCAGATCGATCTTGAGGCCGAGGCTCTCCGCATCGTCGTACCAGACCTGGCGCCAGTCGGAGCCCTGCTGCCAGCGGTACCAGGGCGTCTGGGAGGCGGTGTCCCACCGGCGCCCGTGGGTCTGGGACTGCGGCACGGCGTTGGCGTAGGTGATCGAGCCGAGGTGGCTGATGACAGTCGCGCCCTTGCCCGAGCCGGAGGCCAGCCATGAGTTGCCGTAGAGCGGCAGGCCGAGCACGAGTTTTTCGGGCGCGACGGCGCGGGCGCCGGCGTACTGGGTGGCGACCGTGTTCGTCACATTGATGCCGCCGCCCGCGAGCGGGGCGCTGGGGCCGGTCGCGTTGCTCCACGAGCCGTGGAAGTCGTAGCCCATGATGAAGATCAGGTCCGCCGCCTGGGCCAGCGCGGCGAAGTTCCAGTGGCCCCAGTTGACCGCGGGCGTGGCGACGGCCACCTCGGCCTCGGGGTTGTCCTGGCGCAGGCGGGCGCGGAGATCGGCGACGAAGGCGGGCAGGTGCGCCGGCCAGCCGTTGGAAACGGACCCCTCGAAGTCGATGCACACGCCGTCGGCCTGGCCGAGCAAGGCCTGCTGGGCGATGGTCTCGATGGCCTGCGCGCGGTTCGCCGGCGTGGTCAGCAGCGTGAGGATCTGGGACGGGGAGAAGTTGGTGACGGTCAGGTGGACCTTCACGCCCGCGCTCTGGGCGGCGGCCACGGTGTTGTGCCAGGGCCAGCCGCGGGCGTTGGCGACCAGCCCGGACTGGTTGATCTCGACCGAGAACGCGGCGAGGTGGGTCAGGGCGGAGAAGTCGACGGACGACGCGCTGATCCAGTACGGCAGGAAGCCGTAGGAGATGCCGCAGGCGTCGACGCCGGGGGCCGCCCGCGGCGCTGTGACCGGGGCGTCATCCGCGCGGACCGGGTGGCCCGTGAACGGCGCCGCCTGGCGCGCGTGGGGGGCCTGGTCGCCCGGGACCAGCGGTTCGGACGCGCCGAACGACGGGAACGCGAGCAGGCCGGCGAGCAGATTGAGACACACAACGGGATGCATGGGATGCCTGATCGTACCACGCGGACGGCCTGCCACCGAGCGGATTCCCCGATTTTCGGTGGTCCGGGGCGGTACTCGGACATGAAAAAAACCCGGCGGGAGGCCGGGCTTGGGGGTGAACCTGCGGTGGTTTCTCAGGCGTGGATCACGCGGCCCTCGGCGGCCAGGGCGGCCTCGTGCACGGCCTCGTGCATGGTCGGGTGGGCGTGGACGGTGGCGATGAGTTCCTCGGTGGTCGCCTCGAGGCGACGGGCCAGGGAGAGTTCGGCGATCAGTTCGGTGGCCTGATCGCCCATGATGTGGGCGCCGAGGATCTCCCCGCGGGGCAGGCCGCGGATGATCTTGATGAACCCGTCGGTGTGCTTGGCGGCGATGGCCTTGCCGTGGGCGGTGAAGTTGTACTTGCCGACCTCGTAGTCCTCGCCCTTCTTGAGGCCCTTGGCCTTGAGCACCTGCTCGGTGAAGCCGACCGAGCCGATCTGCGGCTGGCAGTAGGTGCAGCCGGGGATGACGGTGTAGTCCATCGGGATCGGCTCGTGGTCGAGTTTCTTCTCCTTCCAGGCGAAGCGCTCAACGCAGAGGATGGCCTCCTCGCTGGCGACGTGGGCCAGCCAGGGCGGGCCGATCACATCGCCGACGGCGTAGACGCCGGGGACGGAGGTCTTGTAGTCCAGCGCCTTGGCCTCGCCAGACGAGTCGGGGCCGATGGGGACATAGTCGGTCTTGATGTGGTCCTTGACGGTCTCGAGCTTGAGCGACTCGTCGAACAGGCCGTCGTAGCGGCCCTTGACGCCGATGGCCAGGAGGACCTTGTCGCCCTTGATGCTCTGCTTCTTGCTCTCGTCGGGCTTGCCGTCCTTCATGGGGGCGATGACGACCTCGACGCCCTTCTTGTCGGTCTTGACATCGACGACGCCGGTGGAGACATGGACATCGAAGCCGTGCTTCTTGTACAGCTTGGTCATGGCGGCGCCGACCTCCTCGTCCTCGATGGGGACGAGCCGGTCGAGCATCTCGATGATGGTGACCTTGGAGCCGAACTGCTTGTAGAAGTAGCCGAACTCCATGCCGATGGCGCCGGCACCGACGACGATGAGGTGCTCGGGCCTTTCCTTGTTGTACATCGCCTCCCGGGCGCCCCAGATCTTGTCGCCGTCGAACCTGGCGAACGGCAGGTCCCGGGCGACCGAACCGGTGGCGACGATGACCTTGTCGGCGGTGACGGTCTCGCGGGGCTTGTCCTTGGGCTTGGCGGGGGCGGGGGTGAACTCTTCCTTGACCTCGCAGTCGTAGATCTCGACGGTGCAGGGCTTGCCGTCCTTAGCGCCGGACTTGATCTTGGCGTGGGCGACGAAGTGCTCGATCTTGTTCTTCTTCATGAGGAACTCGATGCCCTTGTTGAGCTTCGAGGCCACATCGCGCGAGCGTCCGATGACCTTGTCCCAGTCGAAGGAGACCTCGCCCTTGATGGACAGGCCCCAGTCCTGCTGGTCGTGGAGCTTTTCCATCAGTTCGGCGTTGGAGAGCAGGGCCTTGGAGGGGATGCAACCCCAGTTCAGGCACACGCCGCCGAGCTTGGCGCGGTCGACGATCCCGACCTTGTAGCCGAGCTGGGCGGCCCGGATGGCGCCGACATAGCCGGCGGGCCCGCCGCCGATCACGAGGACATCGAAGTGCTTGTTCGCCACGGACTTCTCCCTAGTCTGACCCCCTCAGGGGCGTGAACGCCACTGTAGGTCGGCACCCGTGGTTGGGCAGGCCCCGGATACCGGACCTGGATCATGATCATGCGCCGGAACCGTGCTTGGGCCGCGTGCGGATCGGTGGTACATTGGGGACGACCCGAGCCGAGAGGAGATCGCCGTGAGAATGCTGCAGGCCGGTTTGGCCCTTCTGTTGACCGCCGGACTGGCCGGAGCCGACGAGATCGTCGTCAAGAACGACTCGCTCGTCGACGGGGGGCAGGCCAACATCTGCCCGTGCTTTGCCGCCAACGAGGAGGCGGCCGTCTGGCTGACCAGCCCGTGCGACGGCAACATCGTCGCGGTCCAGATCTTCTGGAAGTCGTTCTTCGGCGGCGCCCAGCCCAGCGTCGAGGATTCGATCCTGATCTACAACGCCGGGACTTTCCCCATGCCCGGCTCGATCAAGAAGGAACTGCTGGCCCCCGTCCTGACCGACGGCGGGCTCAACGAGTTCCGCTACGAGGACGAGAACCAGACCATCCCGATCTCGGTCCCGGTGGCGTCGGGCGAGACCTTCGTGGTCTCCCTGAAGTTTTTCAACGCCAACGCCAACAACTTCTCCGCGGGCACCATCGTCAACGACAACGCCGGCTGCCTGCCGGGCAAGAACACCGTGAAGGTCAACGGCACGACCTGGCAGAACGCCTGCTCGCTGGGGGTCTCGGGCAACTGGGTCATCCGGGCGGTGGTGGACTGCGCCACGGGGCCGACCGGGGCGGTGTGCCTGCCCGACGGCTCCTGCGCCGACGGGCTGACCGAAGCCGACGCGATCGCGCTGGGCGGGCAGTTCCGCGGCGCGGGCACGCAGTGCGGCACGGTCACCTGCCTGGGTGCGTGCTTCGTGCCGTCGACCTCGGCGTGCCTGCAGTTCGACAAGGCCACCTGCGACGCCATCGGCGGGCAGTGGCAGGGCCCGGGCACGACCGACTGCGACCCCTGCCCCGCCGACATCAACGGCGACGGCAAGCTCAACTTCTTCGATGTGGCCGCCTACATCGCCCTGTTCAACGCCGGTGACATGGCCGCGGACATCAACGGCGACGGCGAGCTGAACTTCTTCGATGTGTCCGAATACCTGCACCTGTTCAACCAGGGCTGCCCGTAAGCCGGCACGCCGCGATCGGCCAGCTCAGGCGGCCTGGCCGTAGTCCTCGCCCCACTCGTCGTGCTCGTCGGTGTGCGGCGGGTCGAAGACGCCCCACTGGTCCTTGGGCAGGTGGCGGTGGTGGACGCGGATGACGCGTTCGAGCTGGGCGGTGAACAGCTCGGCCACGACGCGGACCGTGCGGACATTCTCCTCGGAGAACGCACGGGTGGTGTCGCGGAACAGGGCGATGACCGCCAGGCACTCGTCGTCGCGGCGGCAGGAGTGAACGAGCACGGCCCGGTCCTCCATCCAGTGTGCGTCCGGGCCGAGCCAAGCCTGCATCTCGGCGGGGCCGCTGAGCCCCTGGACGCCGTCGCGGTCCTGGAAGGCCGGGGCCAGCGAGTCGGCCAGGTGGTCGAGCATGACCTCGGCGTGCTCGCGGGGGACATCGTGGTTGACATACGCGCCCAGCGAGAACTCCCCGCCGCTGGAGGGCAGGAAGACTGCGGCGTTGGTCGGGCCGAGCCGGGCCAGGGCGTATTCGAGCGTGGTGCGGAGCAGGCCCTCGATCTCCAGCTCCTGGCGGAGCAGGGCGTTGAGCTCGCCGGTCATGCGGACCTCGGTGAGCTGGTCGGACATGTCGCGGTAGGCCTCGACGAGGTCGTTGCAGAGTTCGCCGACCTGGCCGGAGACCTGCTGGCGGGCGCCGTTGAGGGTGTGGCAGAGCTTCTTGAGGCGCTCGACGCGTTGATCGCGGCGCCGGTTGCGGTCGGCGCGCCGGGCGGCGGCCTCGATGCGGCGCAGCACCTCGCCGGTGCGGGTGCGCGGGCTGATCAGGTCGCACGCGCCGGCCCGCATGGCGCGGACGGCGTCGTCGGCGCTGGGCGATTCGACGATGACCACGCCGGAAAGGGTTCCGGTCTCGCTGAGCCGCTCGAGCACCTCGAGCCCGTCCTCGCCGGGCAGGTCGCGGTCGATGATGACCAGGTCGCACGGCTCGCGTCCGGCCAGGTCGATCGCGTCGGTCCCACGCCGGGCGAAGGCGACGGACTCGACGCGCCCGCCGAGCATGTCGCCGAGCCGACGCTTGAGCGAGGACCGGGCGCTGACCACCAGCACGCGGACCGGGATCTCCGGCCGGTTGTCGTGCTGGGGGGTCGGCTGTTCCATGGGTGTCTCTCTCTTTCCGTGCTTCGTTTATGCCGCCCGCTTGCGGGCCTCGGCCTGGGGAAGGATGATCTCGGCGTAGGCCCCGCCGATGTCGCCCGGGTTGTTGGCCAGTTCGATCGAGCCGCCCATGAGGTCCACGAGGCTCCTGGTCCTGGCCAGCCCGAGCCCCGCCCGGCGACCGGCCGGCTGCTCGGAATAGAACGGGTCGAACGCGTGCGTCAACGCCCGATCGCTCAGGCCCGGGCCGCGGTCGATGACCCGTACCCTGAGTCGGTCGCTGAACGCCTCGGATTCAATGGAAATATGGACCTCGCCCCCGGGGCGCGCCAGCATCGCGTTGGCGATCGGCTCGGCGAGCGCCTGGGCCGCCAGCTCCGCGTCGAGGTGCATGATGGAAACCGCCCCGTCGGCGTTGATGCGCACGCGCGTCTTCTGCGCCTCGGGGGGCACGCTCGACCGCGCCCGGTCGATGGCGTCGCGCAGCACCAGCATCGGGTCGCAGTCCGCCGGGCGCGGACTCGGCGGGCTCGAAAGCAGGTGGAGGGAAGTGACCATGTCCGAGACCTGACGGGCCGCCTCGGCGATGGCGTCGGCGTCCTCGCGCTGGCGCGGGGTCGAGGCCTTCTCGCTGATCAGCTGGGCGCGCCCGCGGATGACGGTCAGCGGGTTGTTGAGTTCGTGGGCCGCCCCCGCGGCCATCCGGCCGAGCCGGACCATGGATTCCTTCGAGGCCAGCTCGTCGCGCGTCTCGGCCAGGGCGCGGTTGGTCTGGGCCAGCTCCTCCCCCAGCCGGACCGCCGACGCCGCCCGGGACGATGCTTCAAGGGCCCAGGCCCACACGCCGGACACCGGCTCGAGATCGGCCGTGTCGACGCCCGCGCGGGGGACGGGCGCGAGCACCAGGCACGAAGCGCCGGGGTCATCGCCGACCGCGCCCGCGCCGACCAGCGCGGGCGTGCCCGCCTCGCGGAGGTGTTCAAGCAGCTTGGCCAGCCAGCCGAGTTCGCAGGCGATGAGCACCTGGGAGGCGTGCGCCCGGGCCAGGTCCGCCGGCCGGCGGATCTGGGCCCCGTCCGGCGGCCGTTCGACCCGCCTGGACCGCTCGGCCTGCCCGGACGCGCCGACCAGCGTGAGCGACCAGTCCCGCGCCTCGGGCGTCTGCCAGACGATCGCGACCCGGCCCACGCCGAGCAGATCGCAGGCGGAACGCCCGATCGCGCCGATGACCTTCGTCGGCTCGTCTTCCAGCCGCACGGTCTTATGGAAGGCCTCGATCGCGCCCAGCAGCCGGCGGGACCGCTCGGACGCGTTGGTGACCTCACGCAGGCGCGCGGCCAGCTCGTCGCTCTTGCGCGATGCCGCCGCGGCGGACCACGCCAGCGGATCGACCCCCGCGCCCTGCTGGACCAGCCCGAGCGCCCGAGCGCGGTCGCGCACGGTCTCGAGCACCGGGCCCACGGCCCGCTCGACCAGCGTTTCTTCGATGCCCACCGCCCGGCACAGGTCGGCGACCGAGCCGGGCGCGCCGTGCTCGCCGCTCCAGCCCAGGTGGTTCGTCCGCGCCCAGGCCTTGGCCAGCGAAACCAGCCCGGCCAGCCGCCGGTCGGCCGAGGCGGGCATGGCTTCGGGCGGTTGCCCGTGCAGCCACAACGCGTCACGGACCGCCGCCGGGAGACGCCAGGCCTCGGCCAGACGCTTGGCGACGGTGTGGTGGTCGATGCCGAGGACCTCCCGCAGGGCGACGGATGTGGGCCGCGCGCGACGCTCGGCCAGCTCCATGGCCTGGGCGAAGGCCTCGGGCATGTCCGCCGCGAGCAGGGCCTTGCCCGCGTCGTGCAGCAGGCCGGCCAGCGCCGCCTCGTCCGGGTCGATGTCGCCCGCGGCCAGGGCCAGTCGTTCGCACATCGCGCCCACGCCCAGGGCGTGGGTCCAATAGCCGTCGGGGTCGATCGCGGGGCCCGCGGCGTTCATGCCGCCCAACGCCATGACGGAGGAGACCGCCACGACGGCCGTGCGCACGCCCGGCACGCCCACGATGATCACCGCCCGGTGGGGCGTGGTCACGCGCGCGGCCGAGGGCCCCGCCAGACCGCGGCACCACGACAGCACCGGCTCGCGCAGGAGCGCGTCGTTGTTGAGCAGGCCCAGCGCCTCGTCCAGCCCCGCGTCCTCGACCGAGCGCAGCGCCAGCCACCGGCGCGCGGCCGGGCCGAGTTCGGGCAGGCGCCCGCCACCCGCATCGGACTGTCCAGACTCGCCCGACATCGGCCGATCACCTCCCGGTACGGGCTTCCATGTCCAGCAGATGTTCGATCCGGGTCACCAGCTCGTGCAGGTCGAAGGGCTTCTTGAGGAAGTCGTCCGCCCCGGCCCGGCGCAGGTTCTCGACCTCGTCGGCCTCGACCACGCCGGAGACGCACAGGATCTTCGTGCCGGTCAGCTCCGGCGTGCCGCGGACCCGCTGGCAGACGATGTTGCCGTTGATGTCCGGCAGCATGTAGTCGAGCACGATCAGTGATGGGCGGAACCGCTCCGTCTCCAGGCCCGCGTCGTAGCCCGTGCCCGCGCTGCGGATCTCGAACCGCCCATCGGACTCGAGCCATTCGGTCATCAGCCGCACGATCTCGGGATCATCGTCGACGATCAGGACCCGGCTCAGACCCGGCTCGAGCAGCGAGGTGGGGATGTCGTTCTCGCGCATGAAGCGCAGCAGCTCTTCGCGGGGGATGCGTCGGAACCGCGAGCCCGGCACGCGGAAGCCCGTCAGCCGCCCGGAATCGAAGCAGCGGATGATCGTCTGCTGCGACACCTTGCAGACCTGCGCGGCTTCACCGGTCGTGAAGATCTTCTTGTCGGCCCAATCCTGGGACCCGTTGGCATCGGACATCGTGGCGGCCTCCCGCGCCGGAACCAACGGCACACCCGGCACGACCGCTCATCGGCCCCCAGCTTGCCCAACTTCACGAGGATCGGCGCGATCGGGCGAACCACCCGCCCGTTCCGGGGCCGTCGTCCGGCCCATGCAGCCCACCCGTCAGGTCCGAGAAGCTCCGTGCCGAGCCCGCCACTGCGTCACCGCGTCGGGCTCCCGGGCATAGAGCGGGCGGAGGGCGTCCGGCTCGACCGGCGCCAGCCCCAGCGAGACCTCCAGGCAGCCCCGCGCCGACAGCACGAGCGGGACCCGCTCGATGCCCAGCTCCGCGGCCCGCTGGACGAAGCTTTCGGGCAGGTGGCGGTCGCACGCCATGGCCGCGGCCGCGCCGGCCCGCAGCGCGTCGGCCCGGACCACGCCCAGGTCGGCCGCCAAGCCCTGCTCATCGACGCGGGACAGGTGGCACGCGTCCTTCTTCGACGCCAGCGCGATCAGCAGCGGGCGATGACCCGGCGCGTGGTGCGCCGCGATCAACGCGGATGGCACGGGCACGACGGGCACGCCCAGCGCCATCGCGAGCGTCTTGGCGGTGGTGGTCGCGATGCGCAGCGCGGTGTAGCCGCCCGGACCGACGGAGACCGCGATGCGCCCGAGGTCCTCCGGGCGCACGCCGGCCCGCTCGCAGGCCGTCGCGACCGCGTGCATCACACCGTCGTTCGAGCGGGAAGCGCCCGTGTCCGCGTGCTCGGCGAGGATCTCGGCGCGCTGGGGGTCCGCGCCGTCGTAGCGCGCCACGCACACGCCCGGCGGGGACGCGGACGGGTTCGACGACTCGATGGCCAGCACGATGGTCACGGGGGATCCTTGCCCGCTCAGGGCTCGGGCGGTCGGCGTCGGCGCTTGGACTCGCCGCGCCGTTTCTTTTCGTCGATGCGCCGCTGGATCGCGCCGCGGGAGGGCTTGGTGGGGCGTCGCTTCTTGGGCACGACGAGGGCCCGGGCGACCAGCTCGCGCAGGCGGTCCATGCAGGCGTCGTGGTTGCGCCGGGCCGAGCGGGTCGAATCGTCCTGGATCAGGATCTCGCCGGCGTCGGTCAGCAGGCCCGCGGCGAGCTTCTCGAGCCGTCCCCGGGCCGCATCGGACAGCGGGATGTCTTCGACCCGGATGCGGAGCTGGCACTTGGTGGCCCGCTTGTTGACATTCTGGCCCCCCGGGCCGGAGGCGCGGGCGAAGGCCACGCCGATGGCCGCCTCGGGCACCCGCACGCCAGGACCAAGGGGAACGCCCGGGCGTGGATCCGAGGCCGGGTTTTCGGGCGTGGGGGCGTCCATCGGGCAGGGCATAGCACAGGTCGGGAGGAATTGCAAGTCCCGATCATCAACCATCTTGCGCAAAAAGTCCGGGGTCCCGGGCGTTGACCGGCGGGGGGGTGTCTGCGATACTCAGCGTTGCACCCGGCCCCACCCGGGCCCCGACGGGCCCCGGATCCGGAGCCCGGGTGCGACCGTTCGCCCCCAACGCCGGGGCGGCCTCCAACCCGAGCCCACGCACGCCCCCGGGCGGGCTGAAAGTGAGCGGCTGATGAAGACGATCACGAAGAAGATCCTGGTGGACCGCATCGCGAACAAGCACAAGCTCCAGCGCACCGCGGTCAAGAACATTCTCCAGGACTTCCTCGACCAGATCGTCGACGAGCTGGGCGAGGGCAACCGGATCGAGTTCCGGGACTTCGGCGTCTTCGAGGTCAAGCACCGCGCCGCCCGCACCGCCCAGAACCCCAAGACCCTCGAGCGTGTCCCCGTGCCCGCCAAGCGGTCCGTCCGCTTCAAGCCCGGCCGCCGCATGCGCGAGGAGATGGAAGGCCCGCAGGAGCAGCCCACCGCCGCCACGAAGCCCGCCAAGGGTCGCGAGGACCGTCCCGAGGTGATCGTCGAGCGCGATGTGGTCGCCACCATCGGCACCCGCAAGCCCGAATCCGTCGGCGCCCGCTGAGGCGCGCCCCCCCGCCCGGATCGCACCGGCGTTCTGAATCCTCAACCCGAATCGCTCAGTCCACCGGCGTGCCCACGCCCGTGTGCGCCAGCATGCGGTCCAGGGCCAGCAGGGCCGGTTCGCGGACCTCGGGGTGGACGCGGATGATGTTGCGGGCCTTGGCCGGCCCGCCCTCGGCGTCGGTCGCGGCGTCCTTCGCGGTGCCGACGCCGCAGAGCCCGTCGAGCACCCACAGCAGGTGGGGCTGGTCGATCCGCGACATGGTGGTGCACAGGCACTGGCACTCGGAGAGGATGCGCACATGTACATTGCGCCGGGCGCACTCCTGGGCCATGCGGGCGACGAGGTGGACCTCCGTCCCCACGGCCCACTTGCTGCCGGGCTCGGCGTCGCGCAGGGCCTTGATGATGAACTCGGTCGAGCCGGCCAGATCGGACTTATCGACCACCTCCTTGCAGCACTCGGGGTGCACGAGGATGGTTGTCTTTTCTGACGCCGGCAGATCCTTCTCGGACGCTCGGATCTGATCGCAGTGTTCGGGGCGGAAGAGCTTGTGAACGCTGCAATGCCCTGCCCACAAGATGGTTACGGAATCGTGTAACTCTTGGGCGGACGCGCCGCCGAGCGGTTCACCCCGGTGCGCGCGGCGCGGGTCGTACACGCAGGTGTTCGCGTCCGTGTTGATCCCATAACCCGCGCTGGTGTTGCGGCCGAGGTGCTGGTCGGGCAGAAACAGGATCTTGATGTCCTCGCCGGGCCGCTTCGGCTCCGTGCCGCCCTCCATGGCCCACGCGAAGACCTGGTCGGCGTTCGACGAGGTGCAGCAGGCGCCCCCGTGCGCGCCCACGAAGGCCTTGATGGCCGCCGAGGAGTTCACATAGGTGATCGGGATGATGCGCCCCTCCCAGCCCTGCTGACGCAGCGCCGCGTGGATGACCTCCCACGCGTCGACGGTGTCGTCGTACTGGGCCATGTCCGCCATCGAGCAACCGGCGGAGAGATCGGGCAGGATTACCCCCACCGAATCGGGGGTGAGCATGTCGGCGGTCTCGGCCATGAAGTGCACGCCGCAGAAGATGATGTGCTCGACCGCCACGCCCCGTTCGGCGCGCTCCCGGACGACCGAGGCGGCGAGCTGACTGAGCTTGAGCGAGTCGCCGGTGAAGTCGGCGTGCCGGATGACCTCGTCGGTCTGGTAGTGGTGGCCGAGGATGACCAGCTTCTCACCCAGGCGCGCCCGGCGCTCCGCGATCGCGCCGGCGAGCTGGTCGTCGGTCATCGCGTGGTAGGCGTCGGGCAGCGAGGGTTGCCAGAGCATCAGGAAAAACCTCCGGGTGTCTTCACAAACAACGCGGGATCATAGGGTTCCGTTCGCCCAAACCCCGGCCGCCGACGCGGGTCTCGGGCGATTGGCCCATGTTTGTGGATCGGCGGGCGCGCCGGGCTCAGCCTTCCCCGCCCGGCACGGCCAGCACGATCGAGACCTCGCCGAAGCCGATCACCACGACCCCGTCGCCGAGCGCGATGCGGGAAGGCGAGCGCCGGACCCCGTCGGGCAGGACCACCACCACCCGGTCCTCGGTGCGCCCGGTCGGGGCGTCGACCAGGGTGACGCCGATGCTGGTTCGGCCTTGGGCGTCGGTTTCGGCACGCTCGACGAGCACGACGCGGCGTTCGCCGAGCGCCGAGGCGACGAAACCGGTGCGTCCGTCGGAAGCGTCGGCGCTGCGGAGCGAGCTGTCGGGCGCGTGCGTGGTCACGCCGCGGGCCCCGTGGACGACCAGGCCGTAGCCGCGGCGTTCGGCGTCGATCCAGCCGCGCTCGCTCGGACGCCCGGCGGTGTCCAGCGGCGACCGGGCGCGGAGGCCCTCGCGCCGGCTGACCGGCCAGAGCGATCGGTCGGCCCCGAGCACGAGCAGGGTCTCGCCGGCGACCCAGGCGCCGGCGGAGCCGACCAGTTCCGAATCAGCGTTGGACCAATCGATCCGCCCGCCGACGGTGTCCATTGCGATCAGGCGCAGGCCCGCGCCGACGATCACCTGCCCGTCGGGCGCGACGCGGACCCAGCGGGTCTCCTGGCCGAGATCATCAACAAGCTGGATGGTCTCGCCGGTGCGTGCGTCGAGGGCCTCGCCCACGCCGCGGAGGGCGGGGCTGTCCATGTCGGCGTCGCGTCCTCCGGGCGCCCGGGAGATCGCGCCGCACGCGCCGAGCACCCCGCCGCCCATGTCCATCGCGTAGAGACGGGTCATGCCCAGACGCCGGCTCCAGAGCACGCGCCCGTCGATCGCGTCGAAGGCCACGGCCCGCGCGAGCCGGTCGGACACGACCACGGTGCGCCCGTCGCTCGAGGCGAGCAGGTGGGCGTTGGAGACCGCGCCGTCGAGCGGCGAGACGATCTGCCCGTTCAGCCGGGCCGCGGGGTCGGGGCCGGGCTCGATGCGGTCGATGGGCATGCGCAGTTCGGTGGTCCAGAGCACACGGCCGGTGCGCGGCTCGCGGGCCTCGGCCCGGGCGGGAAGGCCCGTCTCCAGCTCGTCCGGCCAGACGAGGACCATGGCGCGGCTGTCGGCGTGGACCAGCACCGGGGGCATCAGCCCGACCGCGTCGGCACGCCACAGGGCGGTGTCCGAAACCGCGCCGGCGGCGTGCTGCAGGTCCTCGGCGCGGTAGGCGGCCAGCGCGCCGTGTTGGAGTTCGTACATCAGCACCAGGCCGGGCTCGCCGGGCACGACGGACGCCGCGGGGATGCCCGTGAGCAGGCCGGGCTCGCCGGCGCGGAGAAACCGCACCCCGATGGTGGGCTGCCTGCGTTGCGGCAGCGCGGTGGAGAGCGCCACGGCCCGGCCGCCGACCGTGGGCACCAGCGCGCCGAACGACTCGGACGCCTCGGCGAGGGCCTCGTCGGCCTCGTCGGGCCGGCCCTGGGCGTTGAGCGAGGACATGAGCGTGCCCACGAGCTCGCTGACGGTGTCCTCGGCCGGCTCGTGTCCGCGTCGGGCGGAGCGTTGGGCGGCGCGCAGGCCCGTGCGTGCGGCACGCTCAGCGGTGGGGAATCGCTCCTCCACGAGCCAGCCGGCGGCGGCGCGGGCCCACGCCGCGGGCGCGAGCCGGGTGGCCGGGTAGCGCCGGGCCAGGGTCTCCCACTGGGCGGGCGTGCCGGCATCGGCGAGCGCGTCGGCCTCGGCGCGGGCCATGCGCTCGGCGGTGCTGGTGGCGCGCGAGCCAAAGCGGTCGGCCAGCTCGTGGAGCCTGCGGGTGGCTTCCAGCTCGGCGCGGACGGTCAGGCCCCCGCCGCGCCAGATCGAGCGGGACCAGTCCCGGTCCAGCAGGATCTCGGCGTAGGCGGCCGCTGCCCCCGGCGCGTCGCCGGTCGCGGCGCGCCAGGCCCCGGCGGCCATAGCGTGGGCGACGCGCTGCTCATCGGTGGAGGCGACCTGGCCCATGCGGTCGAGCAGCGCGCCGCGGATGCCGGTGCCCGCGGGCGTGCCGCCCGCGTCGGGGTCGGCGAGGCGTCGGACGGTGTCGAACACCCGCTGCTGCCACACGCCCCCGTCGCCGGCGCGCCGGGCCAGCCGCACCGCGTCGTCGATGGCGCCGATGACCCGGTCCTCGCGCCCGGAGCGCTGGGCCAGCTCGGCCAACGCCAGCGCCGAGGCGATGTCGCCCGACTCGATGCGGCGCTCGAGCATGGCCGAGGCGGTCTCCCAGGACAGGAACGAACGCGCTTCCACCTCGTCGACCACCACGGCCTGGCCCTCGTCGAGCAGGATGTTGCCGGTCGCGTCCAGCTCGATCCGCTCGGTGCGCATCGCGCCGGTCGGCTCGATCAGCAGCACGCCGTCACCGACCGGCACGGCCAGACGCCCGCCCGCGGCGACCGCCCGCCCGCGGAGGCCGCGCTCGTCCAGATCCGGGGACACCCGGGCGTCGCCCTCGCCGAAGTCGGACGCGTCGTAGAACGCCACCCGGCGCGCACCGACCGAGGCGAAGCGGTCCGCGTCGAGGCCCACGAGGTAGGCGGCGTCATTGCCGGGCTGCGCCGCCCGGAAATCCAGCAGCGTGCCGTCGCGGGGATCCAGGCGCAGGATCTGCGTCTGGTCCGGCGTGAGCACGAACAGGCCGTGGTCGTTGATCACCGGGATGCTGGTGGTGTACGGCGTGCGCACGCCGCGGGTGTACAGGCCCGGGGCGCGGGTCTGGCGGACCCAGCGCACGCGGCCGGTCGCGGTCTCGACCGCGCCGACGAGGCCGACCTTGTCGGTCCAGTAGACCACGCCGTCGGCGAGCACGCCGCCCTCGGCGAGCTGGGTGAGCTGCTGGAAGGGCAGGCTGCCCGCGCTGCCCAGCGCCCTGGTCCATCGCAGCTCGCCCGTGTGCGCGTCCAGCCCGACCAGCGACAGCCCGACCAGCCGGCGCGAGCGCAGGTTCTTGCGCGCCCCCACCACCACCGTATCGCCGTCGACCACGATCGGGCCACGAGGCTCGGCCCCGCGCAGTGATTCGTCCATCTCGCCGAGCACCACGGACCAGCGCACCCGCCCGGTCGTGCGGTCGACGCAGACGACGCGTCCGGTCGATTCGTCGGTGACGGAACGGGCCAGGCCCATCGCCGCGTAGACCCGGTCGGCGTCGACCGCGACGGTGCCGCTGTCCTCGACGATGCGTCCGAGCCGGGAGCGTGTCTGGCGCGTGGTGCCGTCCTCGGTGGCGGTGGACTCGCGCAGCCGCCACTTGACGCGCATCGTGAAGCGGTCAAAGCAGGTCAGGGTCAGCCCGTCGTTGGTGAACAGATCCCCGCCTGAGAGCGTGGGCAGGACCCAGCTCATCTCGACGCGCTGCATGCCGCCGCCCCGGCCGACCGGCTCGGGCTGGTCGGAGGGGTCCATCTCCGTCAGCTCGCCCGAGTGCAGCGCGCGGGCGACGATGCCGTCGAGGGACACCGGCCCGTCGCGCGGGCCGGACCAGTCCAGCGATCGCACCACGCGCTCGGTCTCGGTCGCCGGGGGCTCGATCCGGCGGCGCTCCGGCGCAGGCCGGCCGGCACGCTCGGCCCACGCGTCCGCGACGGACCAGGCATGCTCGGTCCCGTGGTAGGACGCGGCCGACGCCGCGAGCCCCGCCGCCTCGCCCGCGAGGCGTCCGGCGTCGGGGTGATCGAGCAGTTCCTCCAGCACGCGCACGCCGGGGGCGAAGCGCGCCGACTCGATCTGCGTCTGCGCCGAACGCAGCGCGGCCTCGAAGCCCGGCTCGGTCAGCCACGAGGCCCGCGCCACATCCGCCCAGCGTCCCTCGGTGAGCAGCACCCGCGCGCGGGGCGTCTGGCGGACGCGGTAGGCCTCCAGCAGCGCGGCGTCCGTGCGGATGCGCTCGTGGACGCGTTGGCGGACCGAGACGAACAGGCCCGGCTCGTCCGTGCCCACGAGCCGCTCGCCCTGCTCTTCCAGGATGCGCTGGAGCAGGCGGACCGCCTCGTCGGCGCCCCCCCGCGCGAGCAGGGCGTCGAGGGTGCCGAGGGTCTCTTCCGCCAGCGGGGCGTCGGAGATGTAGACCGGGGAGGTCTCCTCGATCTGGGCCGCCGCGGGCGAAGCCGCCAGGCCGATCGCCACCGCGCACAGCACGCCCGCCACCGACCCACGCCCCCCGGGGGATCCCCGCCAACCGCCCAGAGCACGCATCGCCATTCGAACACCTCCTGAACACCCGCCCCTGGATCCTTCCGTGCGCGGCAAGGTCCGGTTGCGGACCCGGGCCGCTCGGATGGGTCCGAAAGCGCGGGATCGGTCCCGATCGGGCGCACGCCCGGCCGGTCCTTGCCCTTCATTGTCCGGGCGAAAGGGCCGGGGCTCAACCCCGGGTCGTGAACCGCCGAACCTGGGGGGTCATGCCCTCCGCCGCCGCCAGCCCGCCGCACGGCCTTCGGGACGCCCTCCGGGCCACCCTCGGGCCGCTCGCCCGGCGTCCGTACCGGGTGGTTCTCCTGGCGGTCCTGATCGCGGCGATGTCGGCGATCGACCTGTACCTGACCCTGCTCTACCTGACCCACTCGGGCATGTCGGAGGGCAACCCGATCGCCCGGGCCATGATCGCCTACCAGTCCCCGGTGGTGCTGGCCGCCTGGAAGGCCCTGACCGTGTTCCTCTGCCTGGGCATCCTGTACCTGGTCCGGCACAAGCGCAGCGCCGAGATCGGCGCCTGGGTCGGGGCGATCGTCCTGGCCTGCCTGATGGCCCAGTGGAGCCGCTACATCGCCTTCAAGGTCGAGGTCGCGCCCGAGTTCCACCTGGTCGCCGGCGAGATCGATCCGGCGTTCGTGCGGCTGGGGCGGGTCGTGCCCTGAGCGAGCCGCCGGCCCGGCCGGACTCCTACGCTCCCCCCATGCGACGCGCCGCCGCGATGTCCCTTGCGACCCTGCTGACCCTGCCCGTCGTGGCCGGCTGCTCGGCCTACCGGCCGCCGACCTTCGAGGCGGTGGGCGTGCGCGAGGTCGAGCGGACGGATGACCTGGCGGTGCTCGTCTTCACGGTGCGGGCGACCAACCCCAACCGCGAACCGATGCCGCTGAACCGCGCCTCGTACACCGTGCGCCTCGGCGATGAGACAGTGTTCTCCGGCGTGCGCTCGCCGGAGTCCACGCTGAACACCTTCGACAGCAATACCTTCGAGCTGCCCGCGGTCATTCCCGCGGCGCTGAGCGATCGGCGCGGCGAGATGCCGTACAGCATCAGCGGCCATGTGGTCTACCGCCGGCCCGGCGCGCTCGCCGATGTGCTCTTCGACGCCAACATCACCGTGCCGGAGGCCCGGCTGAACCTCTCGGGCACGGTCAACCTCGGGGACTGAATGATCCCCCCCCCGGCTCATACGAGTCCCTCCTGAAACGCGCGCGGGGCTGCTGGATGAGCATTCGGGCGCCATGACGGCTGCCGGCCGCAAAGCGATGAGCCCGAAAGAAGCCCTGAGCGCCAGCGACGGGCACGAGCGCACCGAGTGCCGGCCACGCATTGCTCCGATCGCTTGAATCAAAGCGCGTGCATATCCGGGCGCCCGCCGTGATCCACCGCGCGAAACGCACAGCGATTCAACGCAGAGGACGCGAAGGTCACGCAGAGTTCACAGAGTTCAAAGCCGGACTTCTGAACGCGAAGACCGCGAAGGACGCGAAGATATGAAACAGAGGTTGTCGTGATCGATGAGGATCAGATTTCGATGCACCGATTGAATCATTGTCGAGTGCAGGACGCGGGGCAGCGTTTCAGCACTTCGAGATCTTCGCGAACTTTGCGTTGAAAAACTCTCCGCGTCCTCTGCGTTGAACCGGACCGACACACAGGAACACGCCGCGATCATGTCTCGCCGGAGCCGTGCGCTCGGCCTTGCAAGAGCGCGAGCGCGTCCGCGGAAATTGGCGTGCTCTCCGGAGACGATGGGCACATCGCCGGTCACGCCAGAGTTTCAAGGGTGATCCGTATCAGACAGCCACGATCCAGTCCTGATCCATCGCGCTGACCCGGATGTCCGCGTCCGGCCCGAGGATGTCCCCGAGCTGGACGGCCAGGCGCTTGAGGTAGCCCCGCTCGGTGTTGGTGTGTCCGGCCAGCAGGATGCTCAGGCCGGACTGCCTGGCCGCGAGCATCTCGTGGTGGGTCATCTCGCCGGTGACGAGCACCTCGCACCCCTCGGAGAGCGCCATCTGCACGAAATCGCCGCCCGAGCCGGGCACCACGGCCACCGTGCGGAAGGGCCGGTCGTCGCCGGCCAGCGCGTAGCGGATGCGGGCGCGCCCGAGGTGGGCCTTGAGCCGGTCGCCGAGTTCACCCACCGAGGCGGGCTGGTCGAGCACCACGCGACGCCCGGACCCGGCGCGCCGGATCGGCTCGGGCAGCAACTCGACGATGTCGAATGCCGGCTCCTCGTACGGGTGGAACTGCTTGAGCGTTTCGATGACCAGGGGCAGGGACCGCTTGGAGCAGACCATCTCCAGCCGGCGTTCGCGCACGCGCTCGAGGCGTCCGACCTCGCCGACCGCGGGGTCGGCGCCGTCCATGGGCAGGAAGGTGCCCTCGCCCTCGACGGTGAAGGAACAGAGGCGATACTTGCCGATCCCGCCGGCGCCGGCGGTGCCCAGCGCGCTGCGGAGCATGTCGACCTTGTCGCTGGGGACGAAGGTGATGACCTTGACCTCCCGGTCGGTCTCGCCGCCGGTGGCCGGGGCCAGCCCGCGGCAGTCGCCCTGGATCACGCCCTCCTTGGCCTCGCCGAGCGGGGCGCTGATGCCCTCGCAGAGCCAGTCGGCCACGCCGCCGGGAGTGGCGTCGAGGGCGGTGTGGGGCACGAAAATGGCGATGCCCGCCTCGGCCGCCCCGCGGACGATCCGTTCCGTGTGGGTCGCGTCGGTCAGCGTCGTAAGCGGGTTCCAGATCACCGGGTGGTAGGCGATGACCGCGTCCGAGTGCAGGCGCACCGCCTCTTCGAGCACGGCCTCGGTCAGGTCGATGGTCAGCAGCACCGGCCCGCCGATGGGGCGAGAAGGAACGCCGAGCTGCAGCCCGACGCGGTCCCACGGCTCGGCCGCACGCAAGGGGGCGATCTGCTCCATCGCGTCGATCAGGTCCTGCACCACCATCGCCCGCTCCTTTCCGAAACGACGCCGGTCCGGCGCGCTGCATCATAGGGGGACGCCCCCCGGAACCGGGCACCGGGCCGCCGGCCCGGACCTACCCTCCCGCCATGGCGTCACGACGCACCATCCATGCCCGGGCGCACGCGAAGATCAATCTTGCGCTGGGCGTCGGCCCGCCCGAGCCGGCGGGATCGCTGCACGCCGGCTACCACCCGATCGCGTCCTGGATGCACGCGGTGGATCTGGCCGACGACATCACCCTGACCGAGGCGAGCGAAACAAGCTTCGACATCGCATGGAACGACGGGCAACCCGCGGAGTGGGACCTGGCCGACGACCTGTGCGTGCGGGCGCACGCCGCCGTGGAGCGTCTGGCGGGCCGGTCGCTGCCCGTGTCCGTGCGCGTGCGCAAGGCCATCCCAGCGGGCGGGGGCCTGGGCGGCGGGTCGGCCGACGCGGGCGCGGTGATGCTCGCCCTGCGCGACCTGTTCGCCCTGGACATCGACGATGCCGCGATGCTCGCCGGCGCCCACGCGCTGGGGACGGACATCACCTACTTCATCGACCCGCTGGCCTGGGAGGCCGAGCAGCCGCCCCGGCCCGCGCTGGTGGGCGGCCTAGGCGACCGCATCGAGCGGCTGGCCCGGCGCGGAGATCCGCTGACGCTGCTCTGCCCCCCCTTCGGCTGCCCGACGGGCACGGTCTACCGCGCGTTCGACGCGTCGCTGGCGGAGGGCGGGGACGGCGGCCGCGACACGGACGCGTGCACCGAGGTCCTGCGGGCGATGATCGCGCGGGACGGAATCGAGCCTGCCGCGCTGTTCAACGACCTGGGCGAGCCGGCCGAGCGGGCCGAGCCGCGGCTGGGCGCGATCCGACGGGCCGTCGCCGACGCGCTCGCGCTGCCGGTCCATGTTTCCGGCTCGGGCAGCACGCTGTTCTGCTTCGCACCGACCGAGCGGGTGCGTCCCCACGCGCCGGAATGCCGCGTGATCGGCACACGCCTGGTGTAAAACGCCCGAGTGTTTGTGTTCGCTCACTTGCGGGGTTTCGCGCCGACAACCGGTCGCTCGGCGATACACTGACGAGCGACAACCAGGAGCCGCCATGTCCCAGTCCGCGACCAGCATCCCGCCCATGCCGCACGACGACCCCGCCGGTCCCGGGCTGACCGCCGGCGTCGATCTGGGCGGGACCAACATCCAGGTGGGCATCATCCGCCCCGATGCGCGCATCGTCGGCCGCTCCAAGCTCAAGACCGATCCGGACGCGGGCTACGACGCGGTGGTCGACCGGGTGATCCGCGGCATCCGCGAGGCGTGCGCCGACGCGGGCGCCAGCTTCGACCAGCTCGCCTGCATCGGCGTCGGCACACCCGGCCCGGTGGACCCGACCACCGGCACCGTGCTCGAGGCGGTGAACCTGCGCTGGGACAACGCGCCCCTTCGCGCGAGCCTGTCGGCGAAGACCGGCCGGCCGGTCTCGGTCGAGAACGATGTGAACGCCGCGATCTTCGGCGAGTGGAAGCACGGCGCGGGGCGCGGGGCCAGCGACCTGCTCGCCGTGTGGGTTGGGACGGGCGTGGGCGGCGGGCTGGTGCTCAAGGGCCAGCCGTTCTCCGGCCACTACAACACCGCCGGCGAGATCGGGCACATGATCCTGGTGCCCGGCGCGGCCCCGGGCTCCCGCTCGCTCGAGCACAACTGCTCGCGCACCGCCATCGCCGACCGCATCACCCAGCTCATCCGCGCCAACCGCAAGAGCGCGCTCGCCGCCGCGGTCCGCGACGGCAAGCGCCTCAAGAGCAGGACCATCGCCGAGGCCTACCAGTCCGGCGACGAGCTGGTCTGCGAGGTCATCAACGATTCGGCCGACCGGCTGGGCATGGCCGTCGGATCGATCGCGACCCTGCTGAGCCTCGAGCGGGCGGTGATCGGCGGCGGGCTGACCGAGGCCCTGGGCGAGCCGTATGTGTCCCGCATCCGCGCCGCCGCAATCCGCGAGGCGTTCCCCAAGGCCGTCAAGCAGATGGAGGTCGTCGAGAGCGCGCTGGGCGACGACGCCGGCATCATCGGCGCCGGCCTGCTGGCCCTGCACAACCTCGGGGTGTGAGCGGGGTAGGTGCGATCAGAAAGGGTGCCATGCAGACGGCGCAGCCTTCTGCATGAACAGTCCAGCGTTGCCATGAAACGCCACAATCACCCGAACCACGCTCGCTTCATCACCTTCTCGACATACCAGCGTCTGCCCCTGTTCGGGAACGCGTTGCTGAAGGATGAATTCGTGAAGCAACTCCTCGTCACGCGCGAGCGCCACCCGTTTCTGCTCCACGCCTGGGTGCTCATGCCCAACCATGTTCACATGCTGGTGAGATTCCCGGCGACGGGAACCCCGAGCCGGTGCTCCGAACCCTGAAAACCGGCCTGGCCAAGCGCGTCATCGCCCGATGGCGTGAGTTAAGTGCGCCGGTGTTGGAGAAGATCACCGACCCGAACGGCCAAGCGAGATTCTGGCAGCGGGGAGGCGGGTACGACCGGAACATCTTCACTATGGACGAGTTCCATGAGAAACTGGTTTATATCCAAGCGAATCCAGTTCGCTCCGGGTTGGTCGATCACGAAACGGGGTGGAAGTGGAGTTCTACCCGCTGGTGGGCCGGGGATCGCGCTGATGCCGTGCCTTGCGACAATCTCGTTTCGGTCTGAGGGAGAGCGTGCAGAAGGCTGCGCCGTCTGCACGGCACCCATACATGGTTCACGGCTCGCACAGGCACGACGAGGTCGGGCGCAGCGTCGCGTCGGACAGGGCGACCTCGAGGCGCTGCGCCACCGCGTCCGCCTCGTCCGCCCTGCCCTGGGCTTCCAGCACGAGCCGAAGACCGGTCAGTGCCCACATGTTCTCGCGGTTCTTCCTGAGGTCCTCGCGGTAGACCGCCTCGCACTCTGCATACCGCCCGTCGGCCATCATCAGCGCGCCCAGGGCGTGGCGAACCGGGAGCATCCAGCCCGGCGGCTCGTCGTACACGAGCTCGTCCTCCAACTCCACGCCGCGGCGGAGCAACGCGTACGCCTCCTCCCGGCGCCCCTCGCGGAAGAGCAGTTCGCCCTCGACCACGCACCGCGCGATCGGCAGCACATCCCAGGCCCGGTTCTGCATCACATACCAGTCCTCGGGCACGAGCGCGGCCAGGCGTTCGAACTCCGCCATCTCGTCGCGGGCCTGCTCGGTCCGCCCGAGCGCCGAGCACGCCACCGATCTCGCGTACGCGCGAACCGTGCGGGACATCAGCCTCCACTCGGGGTAGTCGGGCTCCTCGAGGATCTGCTCCCACCGCCCAAATCGGACCATCACATGGAAGGTCGTCGGCATGATCCCGTCGATCAGCCCGGCGTACTCGCGCAGCGCCGCCTCGGGCACCTCGGCCTCGAGCATCCGGGCCGCCCGCATGGCGTCGTGCTCGTTGCCCGACATCATCGACGCGAACGCCAGGAAGTGGATGTTGTGCGCGTAGTACATCGCGTACAAGCCCGGCTCCGGCGCGTTCCTGAAATACGCCCGGTCGATCTCGATCGCCCGCTCGTTCGACCGCTTCGCGTCCACATACCGGCCCACCCGGATGTAGATGTGCGATGGCATGTGCACCAGGTGGCCGGACCCGGGCACCAGCGTCGTCAGCCGGTCCGCGGCGGGCACCGCGCGGTCGGGATCGTCCGAGGCCTCCACCGCGTGGATGTAGAAGTGGTTCAGCCCGGGGTGGTCCGGGTAGACGGCCAACGCCCGCTCGAGCACCTCGACGATCTCCAGGATCCGCCCCTTGGGCTCGCCCCGGTTCGTCCAGTAGTCCCACGGCTGGAGGTTCATCAGTGACTCGGCATACAGCGCCGCGATGTCCCCGTCGTCCGGGAAGCGTTCGTGGACCGCGCCCATCGCCTCGGCGTACGCCGCGTCCAGGTGCGAGCGATCCTCCGGCGCGGGCCACGCGTACCGCGCGGACAACGCGCCGATCAGCGCGCGTTCCACCTCCGACGCGTCCGCCAGCCGCGACTGCGCTTCACGCAGCGCGTCCCAGGCGAGGCGCGAGCGTTCCTCGGTCATCGCGGGGTCGTTGATGTTGATCCCGTGGCAGTAGGCGATACCCCACCACGGCATGGCGGCCTGCGGGTCGAGCTCGGCCGCGCTGCGGAACGACCGGATGGCCTCGTCGTGGTTGAAGCCGTAGGTCAGCTGGATGCCCTGATTGAAGAACGCCTGGGCCCGTGCCGAATGGGTGGTGATCGGGCGTGTGTGCTCGCCCATGTCGGCGTAGAGCCGGCCGTCCAGCTCCTCCGGCGCCGAGCAAGCCCCGATGGCCACCGCCAGAAAACCGAGCGCCGAAACCAATCCGATCCGAACCGTGTCAAGCTGCCTGCGTGCGCGCATCGTCCGTCCTCTTTTTGCTTGAACCGCGCCGAACACCCGTCCGCACGGGAAACGGCGGTCATCCGTCAAGGGATCAGCGTACATCAGGCCGTCGGGATGACACCCCAAATGCCAAAAACTGCCACGCACGCCGCACAGGGCGGGCGCGAGCACCATGAAAAAAGCACCCGGAATCGGGTGCCTCTCGGTGATCATGTGGGTTGATCCGTCAGTCGGCCAGATCGCTCAGCAGCTCGTCGATGGCCTGTTCGAGCTTCTCCGGGGTGTCGTAGGAACCCTCGGCGATCTCGGCACGGATACGGTTGATCAGTTCCATGCGGACCGGGCCGCCGTTCTTGAGTTCGACCATGTGCTGGACACTGGACGAGAAGTCGACCCGGTCCTCGCCCCGGTCGCGTCCTGGGACATGGCCCAGATCACCGGCGGACGAGCGGGTGGAAGAGCCCTGGCTCACCCGGCCCGCGCGGTTGACCGACCCATTGGTAAGGGGTGAAAGTTCTGACATCAAAGCCGACCTCCTCATCTATGCGTCTCTCGTGCCCACCACTTCGACGCATACTACATATTGGATACTCAGAGTTTCGTATTCCCTGACTGATGGTTCTATCGACGCGCGATTTCTTCCGTCTGCAAACTTCGCATTTCATTCTCCAGCACACCGAACCAGTTGCCCCCAAACAGTTTACCGCGAATAACCCAGGCGTGGACCTGTGAAAAAAAGAAGGAGCCGGACTCAAGTGCTTCAAAACCCCCGTCGCAAGGCCGTTTTTCGTTTGTTCGGGTCACCAGCACCCGCTTTTGGGGCGTGTTTTCTGGCGGTTCTGCTCCTCCATCTGCCCCTGATTTCGGGGTGTTCTGGGGGTCAGACCCGGGCTGATCCCGGTTCGCTGAAGCCGTATGCCGAGCAGGCCGAGGGGATTTTCAGCGACCAGCCCGCGGGCACGCCCAGCAGCGGGCCGGTCGAGCCGCGGTGGTGGTCCGTGCTGGTGGCGACGGTCCCCTCGGGCCGCATGGACGACGCCGAGCGGATGCTCAGCACCATCCAGGCCGCGGGACTCTCGGGGTCTTACATCGCGGTGCGTGACCGGCGTCCGGTGATCGCGTACGGGCGGTACGACGAACCGGGCGACCCGGAGGCGCAGGCCGGCCTTCGCCGGGTCCGCGAAACCAACGTCGGCGATGTGAACCCGTTTGGGGCGGCGATGCTGATCCCTCCCACGGCCGCCCGCGCCGGATCCGACGCCGACGAGGCGAACCTACGCACCGTCCGCCAGCGGATGAGCCGGCGCGACGCCGCGTACACCCTCCAGATCGGCGCCTACGGACGCCCGGACTTCTCCCGCCCGACCGAGGAGGAACTCCGCGTTTTCCGGCGCGAGGCCGAGCAGGCCGTCCGCCAACTCCGCGCGGAGGGCGAGACCGCGTTCTACTACCACGGGCCCAACATGTCGATGGTCACCATCGGCGTCTTCTCGGAAACCGACCACGACGGCAGCACCCAGCCCCCGATCGAGTCGATCCGCCTGCGCCAGATCCGCCAGAAACACCCCCACAACCTGCTCAACGGCGAGGGCATCATGGAAACCGTCCGCACCGAGACCGGCTCGATCCGGCGCCTGCAGGCGAGCCGGCTGGTGGCGATCCCGGAACGATGATGCCCCGGCGAAGGCCGGTCAGGGCCCGGCCGGGTCGGTCATGCCCTGGATCCAGATCGGCTCGATGCTGGTGACCACCCACGGGGCCTCGTCATCCCGGCGCATCCAGTCCACGGCCCACCAGCTCGCCGGCGGGATGGCCTCGCCCCCCACCGACAGCCGCACCTGGGTGCGGGCGACCCGCGGGCCGCGCAGGTCCACCCGGACCTCGCGGACGCGATGCGACTCGATCCGGGCCGACGCGATGTCGGACAGCGGGATGATCCGGTCGCGTCCGTCGGCGCTGGCGTAGCGGGTGCGGACGCGGGCGTCCTCGTGGAGCAGGCCGCGCAGGGCGTCGTGGTCCGCCGCGACGGCGGCGTCGACCAGCCCGCGGGCGCGGTCGCCGAGCACCTCGCGCGGCGTCACCACGAGCTGGCCGATCAGCAGCACCACCCCGCCGGCCAGCACCAGCCCCGCCCCCACGGGCACCGCGAGCTTGTGCTTGGGCGTTCGCCCGAGCACGATGAACGCCACGATCCCCAGCCCGGCAAGGACCAGGGCCCCCGGGATCCCGCTGCCGGTCACCCAGCGCTCGATGAAGGGGGGCGGGGGGACCGAGGGGATGCTCGGCTCGAAGACCTGGGCCAGGACGATCAGGCTCGTCAGCGTTTCCATGCCCAATGGTTCGCACGCCGGGCGGCGTCCGACGCCCCGGCCCCAATCTGGAGCCGAACAGCCGGCCCGGCCGATGCCAATGGCTGCACGCCGCGCCCGCGGTGCGCGCTCCGCCGGAGGCCAGCATGTCCAGCGATCCGAACCCGTTCTCTCAGGCGAATCCCTTCGATCTGACCACGCCCATCGACCAGTTGGGTGGCGACGGGCCGGGCGGGCTTGCGCCGGAGCCGCCGCGGGGCATCCCCGCCGATGCCAAGGTCTTCGAGCGCAACCTGATCGCCCTGAGCGCCAGAAACCGCCCGCTGGCCGATCGCCTGCGTCGGACGCCCGGCCGCACAGGGCTGGTGCTCGAGCACGGCCAGGACGGGCTGGTCACCGCCACGCTCGACGGACGTCGGCTCTCCAGCCCCAGGCGCGGGGCCGACGAGGCCCGGCGCCTGGCCGAGTCCATCGAGCCGACCGAGACCGCCGCGGCCTGCATCAACGGGTTCGCGCTGGGCCACCATGTCCGCGCGATCCACGAGCGGATGGGGACCAAGTCCGTCGTGATCTGCTTCGAGCCGGACCTCGGCCTGCTCCGGTCGGTGCTCGAACGGGTCGACCACAGCGCCTGGATGGCGATGGGTCGCTGCATCATCGCGACCGACCCGGACGACGCGGCGGGGCTGTCGCGATCGCTCCAGAACTTCGAGGGCCTGCTGGCCATCGGTGTCAAGATCATCGACCACCCGGCCAGCACGCCGCGCCTGGGCGAGGCCTCGGCACGCTTCGGACGCACGATGAGCGAGGTCGTGCGCTCCACCCGAACCCATGTGGTCACCACGCTGGTCCACGCGCCCGTGACGCTGCGCAACATGCTGATGAACGCCGATCACTACGCGGCCTGCGCCGGGATCACCGCCCTCAAGGACGCCTGCAAGGGCTTCCCGGCGGTGACCGTCGCCGCGGGGCCGAGCCTGCAGAAGAACCTCGCGCTGCTGGCCGAGCCGGGCGTGCGGGACCGCGTGGTCATCATCGCGGCGCAGACCGTGCTCAAGCCCATGCTCGAAGCCGGGATCCGGCCCCACTTCGTCACCGCGCTCGACCACCACGAGCTCAGCGGGCGCTTCTACGAGGGCCTGACCGCCGAGAATGTCCGCGGCGTGCGCCTCGTCGTCGAGCCGAAGGCCAACCCCGCGATCCTCGAATCCTTCCCCGGCGAGATCCTCTGCACGCAGGAAACCGTGCTCGATGACCTGATCGGCCCGGAGCTGGTGCGCGAGATGGGCCGCGTCAAGCCCGGCGCGACCGTCGCCCACCTCAGCTACGCGCTGGCCCGGTACATCGGCTGCGACCCGGTGATCATGATCGGGCAGGACCTGGCCTTCACCGACGGGCAGTACTACGCCGCCGGCGCTGCGATCCACCGTGTCTGGCAGGGCGAGCTCAACCCTGAGCGCACGCTGGAGATGCTCGAGTGGGAGCGAGTCGCACGGATGCGGGCCAACCTGCGCCCCGTGACCGACCAGCAGGGCCGGCGGATCTACACCGACGAGCAGATGGCCACCTACCTCGCCCAGTTCGAGTCGGACTTCCAGGCCGACACGCAGGCCGGCCTGACGATCATCGACGCCACCGAGGGCGGGGCCGCCAAGCGTCATAGCACTGCGATGACCCTGCGCGACGCCCTGGACCGCTTCGCCACCCGCGAACGCCCGGTGCTGCCCGAGACCCGGCACGAGGCCCGCGACCACCAGAGCGTCCACGCCAAGCTCTGGGCGCATCTTGACAAGGTCCGCGGCCAGGCGAAGGAGATCGCCCGCCAGAGCCGCCGGGCCGAGCGCACGCTCGGTCAGGTGCGCGACAGCCTGCACGACGACCGGCGCGCCGACGCGTTGATCCAGGATGTCTACAAGATGCGTGACATCGTGTTCGCCCAGCAGCCCGGCTTCCGGCTGACCGAGTTCATCAACCAGACCGGCGTGCTCAACCGGTTCAAGGCCGACCGCGTTATCGGCCTGCACGACGGCAAGGACAGCCTGGAGCACCGCCGGCTGCACGCCGAGCGGGACATCAAGAATGTCGGCTGGATCGGGGACGCCGCGGACGAGCTGGGCCGCCGGATCAACGACGCCATCGGCGTCCTGGAAGGCCGGCGCGCCAAGCTGACACGCGACGAGGCCGCCCCCGACGCCGAACCGGCCGCGGACGGGCCGCGCGTGAACAACCCCGAGCTGTTCGTGCTCTGCGACCCGGACTATTCGGGCCTCGGCACGCGCCGCGACCTGGCCGAGCCGGTCTGGGACGGGCGGGACGCCCTGTCGCTCACGCTCGCCCGCGTGCTCCGGTGCCGCAGCGTCCGCCGCGTCCGCGTGCTCACGCCCGAGCCGGAGCGGACCCGGGCTCTGATCGAGCGGGCCGGATTCCAAGGCCGCGTCACCATCGAGCCGGTCGACCGCGGCCGCTGGCGCGAACGCGCCCGCGCGATCGGCGTGGCCCGCGCCGGCGCGGCCGCCTGCTACCGGGGCGGCATCGCCCAGGCCACCACGTTCGATGAGCAGCTCGACCCGCGGATCGTGCTGGAGGTCATGGACCGCCACGGCGTCGACGCGTGCGCGATCGTCGGGGCCGACTGGTGCCTGACCGACCCGGCCCTGCTCGACGCGATGATGGACCGCCACCGCGCCGAGCCGGAACGCCAGCAGATCGTCTTCACCCAGGCCGCGCCGGGGCTGGCCGGCTGCGTGCTCGGCCGGTCCGCGATGGAATCTATCGTCGCGATGCAGGACGCGGGTAGCCCGCTGGCCACCGTCGGCGGCGTGCTCGGCTATGTGCCCGTCCGCCCGCAGGCCGACCCCATCGCCACGCCGCTGTGCGTGAAGGTCGATCCCTGCGTGCGCGACCTCGGCCTCCGCGCCATCGCCGACAGCATGCCCGGTTGGGCGTTGATCGCCGGGGCCATGGACCGCCTGGGCGATCACGCGACCGACGCGTCCGCCGTCCAGGCCGCCCGCGCCCTGGAAGCATCGCGCCCGTTCAGGACCGCGCGCACCCTGGTCCTCGAACTCTGCCCCGGCCGGCTGGCCAGCTCGGACTTCGGCGCGTGGAAGCGCGGCGGCCCGATCCCCGGCGACCGTGCCGCGATCGACCTGCGCCGGGCCCACGACCTGATCCGCGAGCACACCCGCCACCGCGAGGACGCCGTCGTCGTCCTCGACGGCCCGGGCGACCCGCTGATGCACCCGCATGTCCTGGACATCATCGAACTGGCCGACGAGGCCGGGGCCGCGTGCGTCCACCTGCGCACCGACCTCCTCCACGACACCATCGACGCCGATCGTCTGGCCGAAAGCGGGCTGGGCGTGCTCTCGGTCGACCTGCTCGCCACCGACGCGCGGACCTACGCGGCGCTGACCGGCCTGGACCGCTACGACGCGGTGCTCAAGCGGATGGGCGCGATCGCCGACGCGCGGTCGCCGCTTTCCTGCGGCCTGCCGACCCCCTGGGTCCTGCCGCGCATGACCAAGTGCGACGCGACCCTCGAACAGGTCGAATCGTTCTACGACCGCTGGACGATGACGCTGGGCGGCGCGGTGATCGACCCGCTGCCGTCCTGGTTCGAGGACCGCATCCGCCCGCTGCCGGTGCCCGGCGAGCGGCTGACCGCGATCGAGTCGGACATCGTCCGCGTCCGCTGCGACGGGATGGTCTGCGACCACCGCTGGCGGAACTACGGCCTCGACGCGTTCCAGCACGGCCTGATCGATGCGGCAAGGCTGGTCCGCAAGCGCCTGGGCGTGGCCCGACCCAAGCCCGCGCCGGCCGCCGCGGGCACGGCCGCATGACCGCGACCGCCATCATCCTGGCGCGGGCGGGCTCCAAGGGGCTGCCGGGCAAGAATGTCGCGGGCGTCTGCGGCATCCCCTGCATCATCTGGACCATCGAGCACGCGCTCACCTCCGAAACCGTCTCGCGCGTGGTCGTCTCCTCCGACGATCCCGCGGCCCTGGCCATGGCCCGCATCTGGGGCGTCGAGATCATCGAGCGCCCCCCGGAACTGGCCCACGACACCGCACGCATCGACGACGCGGCCCGCCACGCCTTCCAACAGATCGGCGAACCCGACGGCCCCGTGGCCATCCTCTACGCCAATGTCCCCGTCCGCCCGGACGACCTGACCGACCGGGCCGTGCGCTTGCTGCTCGAAACCGGCTGCGACAGCGTCCAGAGCTACACAGGCGTGGGCAAGTACCACCCGTGGTGGATGACGCGGGTGGACGAAACGACCGGCTCCGTCCGCCCGTGGGAGGGCGAGGTGCTCAACCACGGGGTCTTCCGACGCCAGGATCTCCCGTCCGCATGCGTGCCGGACGGCGGCGTGATCGTGTGCACGCCGGACGCGCTGATGCTGCGCCGGGGGGCCGCGGACGGGCCGCACGCGTTCTTCGGGGTGGACCGGCGGGGGGTGATGACGGGCGAGGGCGAAGTGGTGGACATCGATTCGGCGGCGGATCTGGCGTTGGCCGAGTCGTTGCTGGCGGGGCGTCGGCGGGGTCGTTTTACCACAGAGAGCACAGAGAGCACAGAGGGTCAGACAGGGGGGATGTCGGACGGGGCGTTGCGGGATCTGACGCATCGGATCATCGGTTGTGCGATGAAGGTTCACTCCGCGATGGGACCGGGGCTGCTCGAGTCGGTGTATGAGATGTGCCTGGCGGACGAGCTGACGCGCAACGGGCTTCGGGTTCGTCGGCAAGTAGCGTTGGATATCGAATACGGCGGCCGAACGCTCAGCAGCGCCCTGCGCCTGGACATGATTATCGAGGATGCCCTCGTCCTGGAGTTGAAAGCCGTCGAACGCATCCTTCCGGTGCATGAAGCCCAGCTGCTCAGCTACCTGCGGCTGTCACGCACGCAAGTCGGCCTGATCATCAACTTCCATGTCACCATGCTCAAAAACGGCATCAAACGCCTAGTAATTGATCCGGGCCCCTCTGTGTCCTCTGTGCCCTCTGTGAACTCTGTGGTGAAAAAGAAGACGCCATGAAGATCGGCACCCGCGACATCGGCCTCGACCACCCGCCCTACATCATCGCCGAGATCGGCGTGAACCACGACGGCGAGGTGGCCCGCGCCATGGAGCTGACCGACGCCGCCGCCGAGGCTGGCGCGGACGCGGTCAAGCTGCAGTATTTCGAGACCGACCGGCTGATGAGCAAGGCCGCCAAGCTGGCCGCGTACCAGAAGGCCGCCGGCGAGACCGACCCGGTCGCCATGCTCCGCCGACTGGAACTGACGCTGGACGAGATGGCCCTGGTGGTCGAGCGGGCGCACAGCAAGGGCATCCACGCGATCGTGACCGTGTTCAGCACCGAACTGGTCGAGCCGGCGGAGACGCTGGCGTGGGACGCGTACAAGACGGCCAGCCCGGACATCGTGAACCGCCCGCTGCTGGAGGCGTTGGCGGCCACGGGCAAGCCCTTGATCGTCAGCACCGGCGCGAGCACGCTGGACGAGGTGGTGCGGGCGGCCGGCTGGCTGGACTCGGCGCGGGATCGGCTGGCGTTGTTGCAGTGCGTGAGTTCTTATCCGGCACCGGAGGCGGCGTACGAAGGAATCATGGCCATCGCATCCGCGACCCATCTTCCGATAGGCTACAGCGATCACCTACTCCGGAAAGACCAGGCGAGTTTGCCGGTTGCTGCGGGCGCTTGCATACTTGAGAAGCACATTACCGACGACCGGACGAGACCGGGACCGGATCACCGCGCTTCAATTCTCACCGGCCAGATGGCTGAGTACATTTCTTCCGCGAGATCAGGCTCCTCCGGGCGTGCGTGGGTCGAGCGAGCCTCGCAGGCTAGGCGAACGCACCCGGATGAAGAAAGCGGACGCATCTGGGCGGCAGAGCAGGGAGACGCAAACCGGTTTGCCGCTCATCTGGGATACATCATTGCAGGATTTTGTTCAGCGAAATCCGTTTTAGACTGCGAGCGCGATGTCCGCACCGTCTCCCGCCAGTCCGTCGTCAGCACCCGACCGATCCCCGCCGGGACCGTCATTGGCCGCGAGCACCTGACCATCAAACGCCCCGGCACGGGCATCCTGGCGTACCGGTTCGACGAGGTCCTCGGCCGGACCGCCGCCCGCGATATTCAGGGCGATGTGCCGATTTTGGACGATGATCTCCGCCCGGTTTGAGGTACACTCCGCCCCATGGACCAGCAAGAACCATCGGTCTTCCGTCAGTTGCTCGGCAGCGTGGTCAGCGGCTTCGCCCAGGGGCTGGCCATCATCGTCGGCAGCGGCCTGGTCGGGGCGATCGTCGGGGCCGTGATCGGCTATGTCGTCCTCGGCGTGGTCGGAGCCGCCATCGGCGCGGTGTTCGGCGCGATTGTCATCGGGGGCGGAGCGATCATGTTCGCGAGTTGGGGCATCGACTGAGCGGGGTCGGGGGGGGGTTCAGTCCGCCCGGTCATCGGCATGGTCACCGGTTTGGTCGGCCGGAAAATCGATGATCCCGTGGGCGTACGGCTCCAGCACCCCCAGGTGGAGCGTCGCGCCGTTCGACAATCGTTGCACGAAGTCGTCGAACTGGCGGTCCGAGATGTTGACATACACGAACACCCGACGGCCGTCGGTCCCGAGACGCTCGTACGCGATGACCTCCGGGTAGGAAGTCCGCAGCAGCACGGTGTCCCCATGCCGCAGGGCGTCGTTGCCGAGGCGTTGGCGGATCAGCCCGCGGTAGTGCGAGAGCAGCGAGCCGGGATCATCCGCCTGCGCCGCCACATTCACCTCGGCCGCGTCCGCCTGCGGGGCGCGCCAGGGCGTGCCGGCGGTGAAGCCGGACGGGTCGGCGGTCCACTGCATCGGCGTGCGGATGTTGGGGTCCGGCTTGCCGCCGGTGTGGCCGATCTCCTCGCCGTAGTAGATGAACGGCACGCCCGGCAGCGTGAGCAGCAACGCCGCCGCGGCCCGGGCCTTGCCGGGGTGCCCGCCGAGCTGGCTCATCACGCGGGCCTGGTCGTGGTTGGTCAGGAAGGTCGCGACCGGCGTGTCATAGGCTGCCAGCACGGCCGCCAGCCGGTCGTGCAGGCGATCCGCCTCGCCGGTGTTCAGCGCATGGATGATCGCATAGCCCAGGTCGAACTCGAACGCCGTGTCCACCGCATCGGGGATGTACCGCGCGACCTGCTCGGTGCTCGACCACACCTCGCCGACGGTCAGGAAGTCGGGATTGAGCGACTTGCAGAACGCGTTGAAATCTTCCAGCCAGGCGATGGTCGCCGGCGTGTTCTCCTGGACCGGCCCGTCCTCGATCAGGTGCTTGATCGCGTCGAGCCGGAAGCCGTCCACGCCGACATCCTCGATCCAGAAGCGGGCGATGCCCTTCATTTCGGCCGTCACCGCCGGGTTCTCCAGGTTCAGGTCCGGCATGTTCGGGCTGAAGCAGCCGTAGTAGTACGCCCCGGCCCGGTCGCGGACCCGCCCGTGCCAGACTTGCTGGTTCCACGGCCCGCGCCAGCCGGGATGCTCCTCCGACCAGATGAACCAGTCGCGTTTGGGCGACTCGGGGTCGCGCGCCGCCTCCAGGAACCACGGGTGCCGGCTCGAGCAGTGGTTGATCACCAGATCGATCACCACCCGGATGCCCCGCCCGCGGCAGGCCTCCATGAACGCCCTGAAATCCTCCATCGTCCCGTAGTCCGGGTTGATCCCCCGGTAATCCGTGATGTCGTAGCCGTGGTAACTCGGAGAAGGCGAGATCGGCAGCAGCCACAACGCGGTGACGCCCAGGTCGTCCTCGGTGCCCGGGTCGCCGTCGTTGAGATAGTCCAGCCGCTCGATCAGACCCCGGAAATCACCGACCCCATCACCCGCCAGCGGCCCGGCGCCCGCATCCGCGAACGAACGCACGAACACCTGGTAGAAGACCGCGTCCTCCCACCACGACGGCTCGGCCCACGCGGGCGCCGCGAAGAGCATGGCGCCCAGCAAGGCGGCAAGACGGCGGGAGAATCGGTTCTGCATGCCGACCATTCTCGCGGCCCGCACGCCCCGATGCAAACAGATTCCCAGAACGCCCGGGACCGGCTCAGAACCGCTCGACCACCTCGGCCAGCAGCCGCGCCCCGTAGCCCGTCGGGCCGGCGATGTACGGCCCCTTGTCCTTCTCGGTGGCGTGGGTGCCCGCGATGTCGATGTGGGCCCAGGGGATCCCCTCCTCGACGAAGTACGACAGGAACGCCGCGCCCTGGATCGGGTGCGCCTCGCGCACCGGGGCGCTGTTCACGATGTCCGCCACCGACGACTTCATCATCGCGCGGTACTCGGCGTGGTGCGGCAGCCGCCAGACCAGCTCGTCGGAGACCTCCGCCGCCTGGTCGATCTTGGTGCGCAGGTCGTCGTCATCGCACCACATCCCCGCGTAGACCTTGCCCAGGGCGACGACCACGCCGCCGGTCAGCGTCGCCATGTCGATGATGGCCGCCGGGCGCTCCTTCTCGCAGGCCCAGCACAGCCCGTCGGCAAGGACAAGCCGCCCCTCGGCGTCGGTGTTGGTCACCTCCACCGTCACGCCGTTGCGGAAGGTCAGCACATCATCGGGCCGGTAGGCGTTGTCCGACACCGCGTTCTCCGCGCACACCAGCAGGGCCACCACCGGCCGGTTCGGCTTGATCACGGTCGCGATCGCGTGCATCGCACCGAACACGGCGCAGCCGCCGTCCTTGTCCCGCTTCATGCCGCGCATCGAGCCGCCGACCTTCAGCGACAACCCGCCCGAGTCGTAGGTGATCGTCTTGCCGACCAGCACCACCGGGTCCTTGGACTTGCCCCGGGCCGGGCTGTATTCCAGCCGGATCATGCACGGCTTGTTCTCGCTGGCCCGGCCCACCGTGGCCATGCCGACCAGCTTCTGGTCCTCGAGCTGCTTGCCCTGGATCACCGTGCACTTGAGCCCCGCCCTGCGCGCCATCTTGCGCGCCTCGGACGCCATCCACGCCGGCGTGGCGATGTTCGGCGGCGTCTGCGACAGGGTCCTGGTGATGTTCGCCGCCTCGGCCAGGCCCAGCCCGCGGTCGATCCCCGCCCGGAACTTGGCGTCGTCGCAATGGACGCTCAGCTTCGGGCGGTCCTTCTTCGAGGTCGCCGAGCCGCGCAGTTCGTCGTAGTTCCATGCGATCAGCCCCAGCCCCTCGCCAGCCGCCGAGGCGCAGGCATGCAGGTCGACCTTGGCCGACTTGGGCAGCCGGCTGATCGCGTGGTGGATCGCCAGCTCGACCGACTCGGCCTTGGCGCTCGCCAGCGCCCGCCCGACGGCCGCCGCCGCGTTGCGGACCGCGCCGGGGCGGAACGCGTCCTTGTCCCCCAGCCCGACCACGATCACCCGGTCGTACCCCTCGTCCGGGAAGGCCTCGACGATCGCCCCGGTTTCCCCGCTCGCTTCCGCACGCTCCGCGGCGCACGCGCCGTGGCCGGAGTCGTCGAGCTTGCGCGAATCGGGGTCGAGCTTCTCACCCTTGAACTGAGCGAGCACGAGGACGCGGGCCGAGCCGCGGGTCACGGTTTTGACGCTGTCGAACATCGAAGAGCCTCCCTCGGGGCGGGCGATCCCGCCATGGATATATTCTGGAAATCCATCGTAGCGGAACAAACCGCTCCGGGATGCACCCGAGGGAAGGAGGATTGGTTCAGGCGCGGCGGCTCAGGCCGCCCGGCGCGGCGCCTCGACGCCGGTTCCGGGCAGTTCCAGCCCCCCGTCCATGCGCCCGATCGACCAGCGCACGATGTCATACCTCGTGAGGATCCCCACCAGCCGCAGCTCCCGGTCGACCACCGGCATGCACGAGATCTTGTGATCGAGCATCACCCGGGCCGCGGCACGCAGCAGCGTGTTCGGCCGGGCCGCGATCAACTGACGCGACATCACCTGGTGCGCCTTACGCTCCAGCGACGCCACATCCGCCGATCGCTCGGCCAGCTTGCCCACGAACGGCGAGACCGTGCGCAGCAGGTCCCGGTCCGACAGCACCCCCACCGCCCGCCGGTCCTTGCCCAGCACGACCAGGTGGTGAAAGCCCTTGGACTCGAAGATGTCGCGGACCTCGCGCATCGTCGCGTCCATCCCGACGGTGATCGGGCGCGGGGTCATGATGTCGCCGACGGTCTGGGTCATGGCTCGGTCCTCGCCCATCGGCTATCGGCCTTTCCGGCCCCTCGCTACACTCGCGGCATGGAGACGCCGGCGAACAGCCAGGGCCATGCCAGCCCCTTCGGACCAGACGCGATCTGGGCCCCCTGGCGACTGCCCTACCTCGAATCCCTCAAAGCGTCCGAGAACACGCCCGCCGCCAGACCGCCAAGGCCCCCATCCCCCGACTTCCTGGCCGACTACTGGGCCCACCCCGAGCACGACGCCGCCAACCATGTCATCGTCCGCACGCCCGACGGCATGATCCTGCTCAACAAGTACCCCTACGCCAACGGGCACCTGCTCGTCGCCCTCGGTGAGGCGCGACCGTCGCTGCTCGACTACGACGCGGGCCAGCGCGCGGCATTGTGGGCCCTCGTCGATCGTGCAGCGGCCCTCTTGCAGCGCGTCCTCGAGCCGCAGGGCGTGAACATCGGCATCAACCAGGGCCGCGCCGCGGGCGCGGGTGTGCCCGGCCACCTGCATGTCCACCTCGTCCCGCGCTGGAACGGGGACACCAACTTCATGACCGTCGTCGGCACGGTCCGTGTCATGCCCGCGTCGCTGGACGCGATGTACGAGCGGTTCGCCGCGGCCCGGGCGTGATCCCACCGCCCCCTCTCCCCCACGGCCGCGCATGCGGGTGATCGCCCCGAAGTGCGAGAATGCACCTAGCACAAGCGCACGCGCTCACGCCGTTTTCGCCGCGATTTCCAGCCATTTGTATGGATTCTCTGAATCGATTGCTGGTCATCATGTTGAAGTCGGGGTCTTCTAGAAGTCGTGAAGGCGCGAACACCGTGCCCCACGGATTCATTGTCGGAACCCGCATCACCAAAGGAGAGACAACCATGCGGAATACACACACCATCGGGCTCGGCACGATCGGCGTCGGCCTCGTGCTCGCCGCCGGCTCGGCCACGGCGACCGCCTCGACCACCACCGAGCTGACTGTCATCCAGGACTTCGATGTCGCCACGGTCTTCCGCTCCTTCTTCGGCGGCACCGACCGCAGCTTCCTGACCAACCAGGCCCGCTTCCAGGTCAACGGCGACTCGCTGATCTCCACCCAGAGCCCGCTGGGCATCTACACCGTCTTCGACATCGACGGCTCCACGCTCCGCCCCGGGCCCGGCGCCCTCTCCGTGGACAACATCGTCTTCAACCTCAACGCCGCCGTGAACCAGAACACCGGCAGCGGCGGGATCGGCAACCCCGGCGAACTCCAGATCTTCTACACCACCGACAACGGCGACCTGAACGACAAGGACTTCAACACCGCCGGCAACACCGACGCCAGCGGCCTGACCGGACAGTTCTCCGACCTGTTCCTGCTCTCCAGCGCCTTCGAGGACACCGGCATCCGCGACATCAACCGCACGCTCGACCTGACCCAGGTCAGCGGCTCGCTGCTCGACGCGATCAACAACGGCGAGAACATCCGCTTCATCATCGCCTCGCCCACCCCCGCGGCGACCTTCCAGTTCGCCACGGGCCTGCCCGACCCCTCCACCATCTTCGACTTCTTCGGCGAGGCCTCGACCGTCGAGTTCAGCGTCACCGCCGTGCCCGCCCCGGGCGCCGCGGGCGTGCTGGCCCTGGCCGGCCTCGCCGGGCTCCGCCGCCGGCGCTGAGCCGAGCGAACAGGCAGAATCTTTGCACACGCGACCCCGCTCCGGCGGGGTTTTTTGCGTGGCGCGGGACCCGCTTGGAAAGGCGTCATACGGATCACGCCAGAAAACCGGGCGTGGCGCCCTGAACAAGCCGCGCCTGGAAAGAAGCGGCCCTTGGCCCGCAGCGCGTCCCCGCGCGGGTCAGGAGCGACCAACCCCGACGCGTGCTCTCCGAAGACGAAGAGCACGGCATCCGGCGGTTTGGTAGGTCGGCACTCCGTGCCGACACGCTTCATGACCCCAGCGGTCGTAAAGAGTCGGCACGGAGTGCCGACCTACGGGCACCCCGCATGGAACGCGGCCAGATACGCCGCGAGGTCGAAGAAGTTGATCACGCCGAAGGGCTCAGCCAGGTCGGCGGCCGCGTCGCCAGACTGGAATAGGTCCAGGTACGCCGCGAGGTCCGCGGCGTCGAGCACGCCGAAGGGCGCGCCGAGGTCGGCGGGGCAGGGCAGGGCCGCGGCCAAGCGCAAGCCGCCCTGCGGGTTCACGCTGTCTACATATCCCGCATGGTGGAAGTCGATGCGATCATAGTTGAAAGGATCATCCGACCAGTACTCACCATAACTGGTCCCTGCCTGAAATCGACGCTGACCAAATGCCGTGTTTGATTCCTCGGTCTCCAACCACTCGGTCACGCCGCCGGAGAGGTCCAGAAGCCCGAAGAATGACTGAACATCTGGGAACAAGCCGACATCCATCGGCCAGATCCCGGTTTGAAACGGGCCCGCATTGCGTTCGCCGCCTTCGTCGGGCAGCAATGCACCGACCGATTGCATCTCAGACATGTTTGGGTAGGTCCAGTAGCCTTCCTGACCCAGACCGTAGCGATTTGGGTCGTAGTGCGCCGCCTTGACCCATTCATCCCGACTCGGGATCCAGTATCGGGCGCCTTCGCTCCGCGTGACCTGGTGGTTGTAGGTACCGTCCGGGTTGATCGTGAAAGTCGCGGTGTCGTACACGCCGCTCTCGAAGGCCCATTGCTCGTTGACCTTGCCGTTGTGCAGCCAGTTGACATACCGGGCGGCGTACTCCCAGCTCATGTCGGCGGCGCGGTCCAATGAACGGTCGGGGCGGACAAACAGTCCGACGAAGCTGTAGTTGATGCTTGTGCTCGTGAACGCCGGCGTTGCGATGCCGCCGCCCAGGTCGTAGTAGGGTGCGTACGCCTGCACGAACTCAAACCATTGGCCCACCGTGACTTCTGTGGTGGCCATACGGTACTGATAGTCCACCGCGCCCAGCCGAACCCCCGGGGTCGCCGGAAGCTCAGCGTCGTTGGTCGCTCGGTTGCCGGCGTAGGTGATGGTGGCCCAGGTGGAGCCGTCGGCATCCGGACCCGCCAGAACAGGTGAGGCAAAAATGCCCACGAGCAGGATCACGAGGGTTGTGGTGCGTGGCATGGGGGCTCCTGTGCGGTTGGTTGTACGCATCGTCGGCGTTGGGGTTGGTGCGCGGCTTGTTTTTCGCGGGATTCGCGGATCTGTGTGTTTGTGGGCGGTTGGGTCGTGGGTTGGACGCGTGGCGCGTGACGCACCGGTTGCCCTTCGGGACAACCGGTGGCACCCTTGGGGTCACGCGCGGCCGGAGAGCACCGACCCCGGGACGGGGTCGGTGGCACCTGCTGGCGTCGGCTTACGCCATCAGCTCAGCACAGGTCGGCGTGGTCTGGGCGTAGCGCGTGTGCACATCCGCGTGGTGGCGCCGGTAGATCGCGTCGATCTCGTCCGGCGCGGGGAACGCGGCGGAGAAGCCCGGGCGCTCGTCATCCAGCGTGGCCCGCGCCGTCTTGATCAGGTGGGCGATCAGCGAGCGCGGGTCCTCCAGACCCACGGAGACCCGCACCGTCGTCGGCGCGATGCCCGCCTCGGCCAGCGCGGCGCGGCTCAGCTCCGAGTGGCTCGTGATCGCCGGGCACAGCACGATCGTGTTCGGCGTGCCCAGCGAGACCTGGTGGCCGAAGACCGGGTCGAGGTGGTCGAAGAACCGCTCGAACACGGTGCGCGAGAACAGATCCGGCGCGCCCGGTTCGGTCGCCTTATCCCCCTCGAAATCGAAGGTGAACAGCGGCGCGGGCAGGCCCATAAACAGGCACTTCTCGCGGATCGGCGCGTTGGGGTGGCCCGGGGCCGCCGAGCACTGCACATTGATCTGCGGGTGCCGGGACAGCACCTCGGCCAGCGTCAGCGTGCTGACCGCCTTGTGCAGCATCCGGTGCTCGAGCGTGTGCAGGCCGGTCATCACCTCGAAGGCCTTGTCCGCGTCGAGGAACGCACCCTTGATGTAGTACACATTCCAGAACAGCGTCTCGTCCCAGTGGAAGGTCCGCTTCGAGCCGTCCACATCGGTCCCCTCGCACGAATCGTTCTTGCCCATGAACATCCGCTCGTTGCGCCCGATCACGCAGCCGGCGGTGGTCGTCCCGTGCCCGGAGATGTCCTTGGTGTACGAGTGGATCACAAAGTCCGGCCGCTCGATCGGGTCGGGCCGGCGCAGCGGGCGGTGCAGGAACGGCGTCCCGACCGTCGAATCGCAGATCACGGTCAGCTTCCGCTCGTGCGCGATGCGGCAGATTTCCGGCACATCGAGCACATGCCCGTGCGGGTTGCACGGCGATTCGAGGTACACATAGATCTGCCTGCCCGCGTCGAGCCGGTCCTTGTGCCGCTCGGTCACGCGGTCCAGGGCCTCGGCGAAGGCCTCCCCGGTGTACCCGTCGAAGAAGTGGACGCCCACATCGAGGTTCGACGGCTTGGCGTACCAGTCGTGCAGGAGCTGGTAGGTCCCGCCGTACACATTCCGCGACGAAAGGATGATGTCCCGATGCCCGACCAGGTGGGCGAGGACCGCGTCCACCGCGGCCATGCCCGAGTTGAAGTTCCACGCCATGTAGTGCGGCGCCTCCGGCCCGCACTCGATGTCCACGATGTGGTTGGCCAGCGACACCGCCGTCGGGTTGAGCAGCCGCGAGTAGATCTCGTGCAGCAGCTCCCGCCCCTGGAAGGCGTCCTCGACCCACTCGGCGCAGGCGTAGATGTAGGTCGCCGTCCGCGTGATCACCGGCTTGGCGCTGAACAGCGCGGTGACATTGTCGAAGATCGGGTACGGCCCCTTGGCCGCCCGGTCCCCCGGCGCGTTGACCACCGACTGGTAGGTCGTGCGGAGCGGATGCTGCAGCGTGTCGAGGATCTTGGCGAGCTGGAAGGCCAGGAACCGCTGGGCGCTGAACCGCTCGATCCGCTGCTCGCGCGGCAGGTTCGCCAGCTCGGCCACGCCCGTCCGCCACAGGTCCGTCAGGTCCGCGTGCCCCTCGTACAGATGCCGGGAGAACGACGCCATCCGGCGCCCGAAGGGCGTCTCCGGGTCGATCCCGAAGTGGGCGAGCTGCTCGGCGACCAGCCCCTCGGTCGAGTTCGCGTCGGTGGTCTTGCGCCGGGGCGAGATCACCCGGGCGGCTTCGAATGTTTCGGCGCTGGTGCGGTCGCGGTGCATGGGGTGTTCTCTCGGTAAAGTCACTTGACGGACTCAGTTTAGGGTCCCGATCCGCGCCGCCACGATGCCCGCCCTCCGGGGTTTCCACCCTGCGCCCGCGCTATCCTCCCACAACGCCCCGCGGCACCCGCGCCGGGGCCCGGAGGACCTGCTTTGGACACAAAGAACAGCATCCTGGACGCCATCGGCAACACCCCGCTCGTCCGACTCAACAAGGTCGTCGAGCCCGGCTCCGCCGAGGTCTACGCCAAGTGCGAGTACATGAACCCCGCCGGCTCGATCAAGGACCGCATGGCCTGGTACATCATCGACCAGGCCGAGAAACAGGGCCTGCTCAAGCCCGGCGGCACCATCGTCGAGAACACCTCCGGCAACACCGGCATGGGCGCCGCCATGGCCGCCGCCGCCAAGGGCTACAAGGCCGTCTTCACCATGCCCGACAAGATGTCCAAGGAGAAGATCGACGGCCTGCGCGCCTTCGGCGCCCAGGTCATCATCACCCCCACCGATGTCCCCGGCGACTCGCCCGACCACTATGTCAATGTCGCCAAACGCGTCGCCTCCGAGACGCCCAACTCGTTCTACCTCGACCAGTACCACAACCAGTGGAACATCGACGCCCACGACATCATGACCGGCGAGGAGATCTACCGCCAGACCGACGGCGGCAATGTCGATGCCGTCATCGCCGGCACCGGCACCGGCGGCACCATCTCCGGCATCGGGCGCTGCTTCAAACGCCACGGCTCCAAGGCCAAGATCATCGGCGTCGACCCGCTCGGCTCGGTCCATTACGCCGTCTTCCACACCGGCCAGCCCAGCACGCCTTATGTCTACAAGGTCGAGGGCCTCGGTGAGGACATCGTCTGCCGCGCATTCGACCCCTCCGTCGTCGACGAGATGCACCAGGTCAACGACTACGAGTGCTTCACCATGGCACGCCGCCTCATCCGCGAAGAGGGCCTCTTCTGCGGCGGGTCCTCCGGCGGCATGGTCCACATCGCCTGCAAGCTCGCCAAGGAGATGGGCCCGGGCAAGAAGATCATCGTCATCCTCCCCGACTCCGGCACCCGCTATGTCACCAAGTACCTCGACGACGCCTGGATGAAGATGCACGGCTTCATGGAAGAGCCCCGCGGCCTCGGCCTGATCGAGGACATGATCGACGCCGAACGCCGCGTCGTCACCGCCGCCGAAACCGACACCATCGGCTCGGTCATCGCCCTGCTCCGCGACCACGGCATCTCCCAGGTCCCCGTGACCGACGCCGACGGCAAGCCCGCCGGCATCGTCCACGAGATCGACATCCTCCGGGGCCTCCAGCGCGGCCAGGTCACCACCGACTCGCCCGTCAAGTCCATCGAGGCCAAGCTCGGCGGCATCGTCCACCCCAAGGCCCGCGTCGAGGAGCTCTACGGCATCTTCGCCGCCGAACAGGCCGCCATCGTCATGAACGAAGGCCGCGTCGTCGCCATCCTCAGCGAGATCGACCTGATCGAGCACCTCGCCAGCCGCAACCAGCCCGCCGCGGTGTGATTTCCTGGTAGGACGGGCTTCCAGCCCGTCTCTTCAAATCAGAAGATGACGGGCTGGAAGCCCGTCCCACGCAGAAGCCAGCCCCACCAAAGAACAGAAAGCCCCCATGCACACCAACCCCTCCCACGGCTTCGGCACCCGCGCCATCCACGCCGGCCAGACCCCCGACCCCTCCACCGGCGCGATCTGCACCCCCATCTACCAGACCTCCACTTTCGTCCAGAAGTCCCCCGGCGTCATCGTCGAGGAGTACGACTACTCCCGCGCCGCCAACCCCACCCGCACCGCGCTGGAGGCCAACATCGCCAGCCTCGAAGGCGCCGAGCACGGGCTGGCGTTCTCCTCCGGCGTCGCCGCCACCGGCGCGGTCATCCACCTGCTCAGCGCGGGCGACCATGTCGTCCTCTGCGACGATGTCTACGGCGGCACCAACCGCATCTTCCACCGCGTCTTCGCCCAACTCGGCATCGAGATCACCCTCGTCGATATGACCGACCTTGAAGCCACCAAAGCCGCCTTCCAGCCCAACACCAAGCTCGTCTGGATCGAGACGCCCACCAACCCCATGCTCAAGATCGTCGACATCCCCGCCGTGACCAGGCTGGCCAGGGAACACGGCGCGATCACCGCCGTCGACAACACCTTCTGCTCGCCCTACCTCCAGAACCCCCTGAGCCTCGGTGCCGACATCGTCTGCCATTCGACCACCAAGTACATCGGCGGCCACTCCGACGCCATCGGCGGCGTGCTCGCCATGAACGATCCCAACCTCCACAAACGCCTCAAGTTCATCCAGCTCTCCGAGGGCGCCGTCCCCGGCATCCAGGAATGCTTCCTCTTCCTCCGCTCAACCAAGACCCTCCATGTCCGCATGGACCGCCACTGCGACAACGCCATGCGCATCGCCAAACACCTCGAGCAGCACCCCAAGGTCGAACGCGTCATCTACCCCGGCCTGGAAAGCCACCCCCAGCACGCCGTCGCCAGGAAGCAGATGCGAGCCTTCGGCGGCATGGTCACCATCTATCTCAAAGGCGGCCTGGCAGAGTCCCGCGCCATGCTCGAAAAGGTCAAGATCTTCGCCCTGGCCGAATCCCTCGGCGGCGTCGAGTCCCTCATCGAACACCCCGCCATCATGACCCACGCCTCCGTCCCGGCTGACCAGCGGGCCAAACTCGGCATCGCCGACAACCTCGTCCGCCTCTCCGTCGGCATCGAGGACTGCAACGACCTCATCGCCGACCTCGACCAGGCCATCGGCTGAGCACACTGAACAAGCCGCGACTGGAAAGGAGCGGCCGGGAACCGCCGCGCCGATCAATGATCCCGCAGCGCCCCGATCAGCTCGTCCTTCTTCATCTTGCTCCGCCCGTCGATCCCGATCTCACGCGCCCGCCCGCACAACTCGCCGACCGTCCAATCCTCGGATTGGCCTTCTCGTGGACGATCCGGGCGGCACATCAGGACACCCGACGCTGCCTCACACGGATCCCGCGTGAAACTCGTGCGTGGACCGGGGTAGGGAGACGGCCGACATGACGGCCCCGAGCCGCGATGCGCCGAGCCCGAAAGAAGCCCAGAGCGTCAGCGACGGGCACGCGCGCACCGAACGCCGACCGCGCGTTTCTCGGGCCGCTTGAACCAATGCCCTTGAACCTCGGGGCGCCCGCCGCGATCCACCGCGCGAAACACACAGCGATTCAACGCAGAGCACGCAAAGGTCACGCAGAGTTCGCAGAGGTCAAAGCCGGACTTCTGAACGCGAAGACCGCGAAGGACGCGAAGATATGAAACAGAGGTTGTCGTGATCGATGAGGATCAGATTTCGATGCACCGATTGAATCATTGTCGAGTGCAGGACGCGGGGCAGCGTTTCAGCACTTCGAGATCTTCGCGAACTTTGCGTTGAAAACCTCTCCGCGTCCTCTGCGTGGCTTCGCTCGGCGGCCTCTGCGTTGAACCGGACCGACACACACGAACACGCCGCGATCATGTCTCGCCGGAGCCGTGCGCTCGGCCTTGCAAGATCGCGAGCGCGTCCGCGGCAAGAGGCGTACGCCCCGGAGACCAAGAGCACAGAACCGGTCACGCCCGAGTTTCAGATGGGATCCGTATCATACCCCCCGCCGCGTCATGTTCATCACCGCGTTGTCCCGCCCGAGCACCAGCAGGTCCGCGATCTCCACCGCCTCGGCGAAGCTCTCCTGCGCGGTCTCGCGGTTCCAGCAGGTCGGCAGCACCTTGCCCTGCTCGAGGTGGTCCTGCGTCGGGATCGCGTCGCCGCAGACCAGCGTCGTCCGCGTCGGCTCGCCGATCAGCAGGCCGCACAGGCCCTGCGTCACGCCGGGCAGCGGGAACAGGTCCACCCCGTTGGCCAGGCTGTCCGGCGCGGCCTTGCAGCGCGACAGCACCGCCACATCCTCGCGCAGCACCCCCAGCACCGTCTCCTGATCCTCCCCGAAGTCCTCCCCCGCCGAGTCCACCGCCTCGCGGCTCTGCGCCAGCCGGTGCAGCGAGTGCGCCAGCGGCACCCCCACCGTCTCCCGCTCCGTCTCGCTGACCAGCCACTCGGCCCGGTCGAACAGCCCGATCGCCCGCCGGCACTCGGGCGCGAAGCTCGTCAGGAACACATGCGTGACATCCTGCGGCCGCAGGTTCGCCCGCTCGCCCAGCCGCGCCTGCAGCGCCGGAGCCGGCAGCCCCGGATCGACCAGGATCACCGCCTTGCCGGCGCGGATCAGCGTCGTCGTCGCGTGCCCCGTCCGCTTGGGCTCACGCTCGTTCCACAGGTGGTTGGCGCCCAGCGCCCCGATCGAGATGACACGCAGGTCCATGGGCCACGATCCTAAGAGCCCGCACCGAACCAGGCCCGCCGGTGTGGAAAACCGGCCGCGTCGTGTTCAGTTTTCTGAACCCGGCACGCCCGGCACAACAAGTCTTGGTCAAGACCCGCGATATCCACAAGCCTTTTCCTCACAGGATGATACGATCGTCCGCGAGCCGTCCCGCCGGCACGGACGCCGCAGGGATCCAGGCGTTTGCAGGGGCTTGCCATGACCGCGCTGAACACCCACCCGCTCGGCCACCGCCCCGGGTCCGTCCGCACCCTCCGGATGGACACCCACTGCCATTCCCGGGCCTCCTCCAAGCCCGTCATCGCCGCCGCCGGCCTGATCGGCTGCCCCGAGTCCTACTCCGAGCCCGAACGCGTCTACGACCAGGCCCGCGCCCGCGGCATGGACCTGGTCACCCTCACCGACCACGACACCATCGACGGGGCCATGGAGCTCGCCGACCGCGGCTTCCAGGGCTTCGTCGTCGGCCAGGAGGTCTCCGTCAAGTTCCCCGAGGACCGCTGCCTCCTCCATGTCCTCGTCTGGGACCTCACGCCCGACCTCCACGACGAGATCGGTTCCTGCGGCCTGCGCGACGATGTCTACCAGTTCGCCCAGTGGCTCCGCGAACGCAACCTCCCCCACGCCTTCGCCCACCCCCTCTACGTCCAGAACGGCCGCCTGACCCGCTGGCACATCGAACGCGCCACCCTGCTCTTCAAGGCCTTCGAGACCATCAACGGCGCCCACGACGACACGCTCAACCGCACCATCGACCGCTACCTCGACACCCTCACCCCCGCCAGGGCCCAGGAACTCATCGACCGCCACGGCCTCCAGCCCGTCTGGCCGCGCGTGTGGGAAAAGGCCCGCACCGGCGGCTCGGACGACCACGCCCTGCTCAATGTCGGCCGCACCTGGACCGAGGCCGCCTTCGCCCACGACGAGACCCCCACCGCCGCCGCCTTCGTCCGCCGCATCGGCCAGGGCTTGGCCACCGCCCACGGCCAGGGCGGGCACGCCGCCCTGCTCGCCCACCAGATCTCGACCGTCGGCGCGCACCACTTCGCTCGCGAGCACTTCAAACGCCGCTCGCCCACCGGGCGATATGTCTCCGCCAAGTTCCTCCGCTTCTTCGGCGCCGCCGTCGAAGCGCCGAGCAAAAAGCGCGTCGTCGCCTACCGCAGCGCCCGCAAGCTCTGGCTCGGCAAGAAAGCCAGCAAGCCCGCCCCCATCCTCAAGGCCCTCCAGAGCGAGTTCAAGCCGTTGCTGGCCAAGTACCCCAACCTCAAGGACCGCATGGACCCCGACACCTGGCTCGACGGCACCGCCGCCAGCCAGCACGACGAGATGGCCGAGTTCGTCGCCGACCTCGTCCAGACCCTCGGCCGGGCCATGGAGACCTCCGCCGGCAAGGCCGCGTCGAAGAAAGACGCCTCAAAGATTCTCGAACACCTCACGGGATACCTGGTCCTCCAGGCCGCCCAGCTCCCGTATATCGTCAGCCTGTTCTGCCAGAACAAGGAGCGCCGCTTCGTGGAGCAGTTCCAGCAAGAAACCGGTGCGCACGACCCCGCCGAGGCCGCCCGCCCGCTGCGCGTGATGAAGTTCACCGACACCCTCGCGGATGTCAACGGCGTCTGCCGCTTCATCCAGAACGCCGCCCGCCGCGCCCACGACACCGGGCGAGACCTGACCGTCGTCTCCTCCACCCGCTTCGAGATCCCGGTCAAGGACCTGCCCAACATCGTCAACTTCGACCCGGTCTTCGCGACCAAGATGCCCAAGTACGAGAACCTCGAACTCGCCCTGCCCCCCATCCTCAAGATGCTCCGCTTCGCCGACCAGAAGCGCCCCGATGTCATCCACATCTCCACCCCCGGCCCCGTCGGCACGGTCGGCATGCTCGCCGCGAAACTCCTGCGCGTCCCCGTCGTCGGCGTCTACCACACCGACTTCCCCGCCTATGTCGACCGACTCTTCGACGACCGCGCCGCCACCGCCGTGTGCGAGAAGACCATGAGCCTCTTCTACAAACCCTTCAAGGCCGTCTTCACCCGCTCGGCCGACTACGCCCAATCCCTCCGCAACCTCGGCGTCGAGGAAGAGCACATCGTCCGCCTCCGCGCCGGCTTCGACGACGCCCAGTTCTCCCCCGCCTTCCGCGACCCCGGCCTCTGGCCCAAACTCGGGCTCGAGCGCGATTCGGTCAAGGTCCTCTTCTGCGGCCGCGTCTCCGTCGAGAAGAACCTGCCCACCCTCACCGCCATCTGGCCCGCCGTCCGCCGCGCCGCCGCCGAGCGCGGCGTGCGCGCCGAACTCGTCGTCATCGGCGACGGCCCCTACCGCACCACGATGGAACGCGAGCTCCGCCACGACAAGGCCCACTTCCTCGGCTTCCGCCACGGCACCGAACTGGCCGCCCTCTACGCCTCCTGCGACCTCTTCGCCTTCCCCAGCACCACCGACACCCTCGGCCAGGTCGTCATGGAGTCCCAGGCCTCCGGCATGCCCGTCCTCGTCACCGATGTCGGCGGCCCCCAGGAGATCGTCCGCCACGCCGAGACCGGCCTGATCCTCCCCGCCGAGGACAAACCCCGCTGGACCGAGGCCCTCGTCCGCCTCATCACCGACGACGCCCTCCGCCGCGCCATGGGCGACGCCGCGGTCGAATCCATGAAGGACTACACCTTCTCCGCCAGCTTCGAGCACTACTGGCAGGTCCACGAGGCCGCCCGCGCCGCCCACACCCCGTGCCCCCCGGAACCCCAGATCCGCACCCCGACCCCGGTCGGTGCGTCGAGGTGATACGGATCCCCTCTGCATCTCAGGCCCCATGCGCGCAAACGCCCCGGAGGGGCGCATGTGCGTTGCCACGGGTGGAGCGCAGCGCAACCCGTGGTGTGGCCTGGTGTGGCCTGATACGGATCTCGCGTGAAACTCGTGCGTGGACCGCGGCAGGGAGACGGCCGCGAGCCGCGATGCACCGAGCCCGAAAGAGGCCCTGAGCGTCAGCGACGGGGACGAGCGCACCGGGCGCCGGCCACGCATTTCTC
>JAFIFX010000007.1 GCA_020831805.1 Planctomycetota bacterium
GCAACTGCTTCCGACACTGCGGCTACACGCTACATCCGGCGTAGAACCGCTCTAGAGCGTTTGTCTGCGAGGTTTTGAATAGAACCACATGCCTCAATAGTTATCACGTCCGCAAACGGAGCAAAACGATTGCTTCCTAGGTTCTCAGGGGCGATTGAAATCCACAAGCCGTCTGGTTGTGTTCTGGGCGTTGCGACTCCGGGTTGAAGTAGGCGAGGGTGGGTTGCGTTTTGCTCTGATACAGGTTGGGCACGCAACCAGACACCATCGGCGACTGCAGGAGTCCAGAGGCGTGTGGCATTGGGCCACTGCTGTAAGTAGTTTTTGGCTACTGAATCAAGGCGGGTTACCACTCCGGCCCCCCCGTATACCGCCCGTAGACATCGGCCATGGCCTGGACCATCTCGCCGAGGGTGCAGTTGCTCAGGGCGCCTTCGATGAGGGCGGGCATGACATTCTCATTGTTTCTCGCGGATTCGCGGATGTCGTCGAGGGCGCGGTGGACGGCGTCCTTGTCGCGGCGCTTCTTGAAGTCGGCGAGGCGGTCGGTCTGGTCGGTTTCGACCTCCGGGCCGATGGTGAGGATGTCGATGGGGCGGCCCTCGTCCTTGTCGGTGTATTCGTTGACGCCGACGATGATGCGGTCGTGGTTCTCGCACTCCTCGCTGAAGCGGTAGGAGGCCTCGGCGATCTGGCGGCGGAAGTAGCCCTTGTGGATGCCGTTGACCACGCCGCCGTCGTCGAGGGTGGAGTCGGCGGCGTGCTCGGGCTTCCAGGGGCCGCGGCCCATGGCGTCGATCTCGGCGATGTAGTCGAGGGCCTCGGATTCGACGGTGTCGGTGAGGGACTCCATGAACCAGGAGCCGCCGAGGGGGTCGGTGGTGCGGGTGACGCCGGTTTCGTGGGCGAGGATCTGCTGGGTGCGCAGCGCGACGGTGACGGCCTGTTCGGTGGGCAGGCCGAGGGTCTCGTCCATGGAGTCGGTGTGGAGGGACTGGCAGCCGCCGAGGACGGCGGCCATGGCCTGGTATGCGACGCGGACGATGTTGTTGAGGGGCTGCTGTTCGGTGAGGGAGCAGCCGGCGGTCTGGACATGGGTCTTCATGAACCAGGAGCGTTCGTTCTGGGCGTGGTAGCGGTCCTTCATCATGCGGGCCCAGATGCGGCGGGCGGCGCGGAGTTTGGCGATCTCCTCGAAGAACTCGTTGTGGGCGTTGAAGAAGAAGGAGAGGCGGGGGGCGAACTGCTCGATGTCGAGGCCGCGGATGAGGCAGGCTTCGACATACTCCATGCCGTCGCGGAGGGTGAAGGCGAGTTCCTGGGTGGCGGAGGAGCCTGCCTCGCGGATGTGGTAGCCGGAGATGGAGACGGAGTTCCACTTGGGCAGGTGCTGTGACTGGAACTCGATGGTGTCGACGACGAGCTTGGTGGAGGCCTCGGGCGGGTAGATGAACTCGTTCTGGGAGTGGAACTCCTTGAGGATGTCGTTCTGGAGGGTGCCGCCGAGGGTGTTCCAGGCGATGCCGCGTTGCTGGGCCATGGCGAGGTACATGGCCCAGATGACGGCGGCGGGGCCGTTGATGGTCTGAGAGACGGTGACCTGGTCGATGGGGATGTCGGCGTACAGGCGGTGCATGTCCTCGATGGTGTCGATGGCGACGCCGCACTTGCCGACCTCGCCCATGGACAGGGGGTCGTCGGAGTCGCGGCCCATGAGGGTGGGCAGGTCGAAGGCGGTGGAGAGGCCGGTGTTGGCCTTGGTCTTACCGGTTTTGGCGGCGTTGAGGAGGTACTTGAAGCGTTTGTTGGTGTCTTCGGCGGAGCCGAAGCCGGCGAACTGGCGCATGGTCCAGAGGCGGGTGCGATAGCCCTCGGGGAACAGGCCGCGGGTGTAGGGGAACTTGCCGGGGGCGGCGATGTCGCGGTCGATGTTCTTGAGGGATTCGGGGGGCTGGTCGGGCGTGTAGGACGGGTTGAGGACGATGCCGGAGATGGTGACGGCGTGGGGGTCGATGTTGGACTTGTTGGTGGGGCTTGCGTTGGGGGTCAGGCGGGTGTTGTCGGCGGTGGTCATGGGTCGGTCCTCGCTCGCTGTGTCGGGCCGTCTGGCCCGAGCCATGGATCGGCCTGGGTGACGGATCGGGTTGGCTGGTAAGAGTTTAGGGGACGGGAGGAGGGGAGGGAAGACCGGGCCGGGCGTGGCCGCCGGGGATCAGTGGGCAGGGGAAGGGGCAGGGGAAGGGGGGTTGGGTTTGGGGCGGTCTTTGATGCGGGCGACGATGGCGGCGGCGAGGACGAAGATGCCGCTGACGGTGGCGATCATGCCGGCGGCGTTGAGGGTCAGGTCGGGGACGAAGAGGGGGGGGAGCTGGGTGGCGGCGAAGTAGCCGCCGACGGCGGTGGCGATGGCGATGGCCTGGGAGAGGAGGATCTGCGTGCCCAGGCGGTTGGTGAGCATGCGGGCGGCGGCGGGGGGGCAGATGAGCATGGCGATGACGAGGATCGAGCCGACGGCCTCGAAGGAGGCGACGACGGCGGCGGCGGCGAGGGTCATCAGGAGGGTGTTGACCAGACCGGGGCGGAAGCCGAGGGCGCCGGCGAGGGCGGGGTCGAAGGAGGTGAGGCGGAGTTCCTTGTAGAAGACGGCGGTGAAGGCGATCGTGCCGAGCATGACGAAGGCGAGGGTGTGGACCTGGCGGGGGAGGGTGGCGAGGGAGGCGAGGGTGATGTTGTCGGGTGGGAACCAGAGGAGTGCCTCGAGGTTGCCGTGGAGGACGCAGTCGGCGTCGAGGTCGATGGTGCGGGGGATGTGCTGGATGAGGACGACGCCGAGGGCAAAGAGGGTGGTGAAGGTGACGCCCATGGCGGCGCCGCGGTCGACCTTGCCAAGGGACTGGATGAGGCTGGTCAGGGCGACGGTGACGAGGCCGGCGGCGGCGGCGCCGAGGAGCATGGGGATGGGCTCGCGCGAGGCGGTGAGGATGAAGGCGGCGGCGATGCCGGGGAGGACGGCGTGGGAGATGGCGTCGCCCATGAGGGACTGGCGGCGGAGGACGAGGTAGTTGCCGACGAGGGCGCAGGCGCAGGCGGCCAGGGTGGCGGCGAGGAGGGGGGCGAGATCGAGGGTGAGGAAGGTCATGGGGGAAGAGACGGAGAGATTGAGAGACGGAGTGGGATTAAGGGTTGCCTTGGGGTGTGGTACCGGTTGTTCGCAGGATGAGGATCGTGAGGGCCAGACCGATCAGGAGCGTGATTGTGATGAAGATGAATGTTCGCGGACTCTGGCGGACAGCGTTGGTGCGGCGGTTGTCCGTGGGGAACATGCCGACCAGTTCTTCGAGCGTCTGGCCGGAGTCACTGTCGACGTTTCCGCAATAGATGAGGTGCTCGATCAGTGAGGACCGAAGGGCGTTGGTTGATTCCGGGTTCGGGGGCGTGCTTTCGAACTTGCCTCCGGCTTCCACCGTTCCTTGGACGGAGATGCGCGAGCCGTTGGCGGCGTAGAGGGTATAGTCGCCACTGAGAAGAAAGTACGGTTCGATGTCGGCGCACATCTGCTCGATGCTGTCGTACATGAAGATTTCGAGCCCGTCGATGGCGAAGATCTTGTTGTCGGTGTCCGTCGATGTCATCTGGTGGCCCTCGTCGCGCTGGTTGAGGTGTGTCCGTGATCAGGCGGGTGGGGGGAGTCGGACGCCTCGTTTTTCGAGGGCGGATTCGAGGCGATGGATGATGGTGTCGTCGAGGATGTGTTCGACCTGGTCGGTGGGCCAGTCGGTGTGGGTGCGGGCGATGTCGGCGTAGGTGACGAGGTACTCCTCCCAGAGGAGGTGGTTGCGTCGGAGTTGGGCGCCGAGGGCGAGGCCGGCCTTGGTGGGGGTGAGGCGGGTGTGGGAGGTCACGCGGACTTCCCCCTCCGGCCTCGCTGCGCTTTGGCCACCTCCCCCGTCGGAGACGGGGGAGGATCTTTGGGCGAGCCTTGCGGCTTGGAGGTAGAAGGCCACTGGGCGAGCGATGACCTGTCGGCGGGGGGGGTGGGTGTGGTCGTGGGTATGGGCGAGGTAGAGGTTTTCCAGGGCGTGGTCGGTGGCGATGCGGAAGCGGTGCCAGGCGGCGCGGGCGGTGGTGGCGAGCGCGCCGCGGCGGGGGGCCAGGAGCATGGAGGCGAAGAAGATCGCGCCAGCGGTCAGGACGATGGCCGCGCCGGCGGGGGTGTTCGGGGCGAGGGCGGAGATGGCCGCGCCGAGGTAGCCGGAGCCGGCGCCGATGACCGCGCCCAGGGCGACCATGCGGGATGAGCGGTCGGTCCAGAAGCGGGCGGCGGCGGGGGGGATGATGAGCAGGGCGATGACGAGGATGATGCCGACGGCCTGGATGCCGGCGACGGTCACGAGGACGATCAGGGCGAGCAGGGCCAGGTCGAGGAACTGCACGGGCAGGCCGATGGTCTGGGCGAAGTTGGCGTTGAAGGCGAGGAGGCGGAGTTCCTTGAAGAGCAGGACGCCGAGGATCAGGGCGGTCAGGGCGAGGGCGCCCATGAGCTTGGCGTCGGCGGGGAGCATGGCGGCGGTCTGGCCGAAGATGAAGTGGTGCAGGCCGGCGGCGGAGCCCTGGGGGCTGCGCTGGATGTAGGAGAGCAGGACGACGCCGAGGCCGAAGGTGACCGAGAGGGTGATGCCGATGGCGGCGTCCTCCTCGAGGCGGGTGAGCCGGTTGATGGCGTGCATCATCAGCGCACCGAGGAGGCCCGCGACCGCCGCGCCGAGGAGCAGGACGGGCAGGGACTTGCCGTTGACGCCCAGGGCGACCGCGGCGAGGTAGGCCGTGGCGACGCCGGGGAGCATGGCGTGGGCGATGGCGTCGGAGGTCAGCGAGCGTTTGCGGAGCAGGGCGAAGGAGCCGACGACGCCGGACGCCAGGCCGAGCAGGGTCACGCCGACGATGACGGTGGTGGTGTTGAAGCCGGCGCGGAGGGTGAGGACCGTCCAGAGGTCGGAGAGGAAGGTGGGGTCGGTTGGGGGTGTGGGGGGTTGCATGGTGTGTCCGGAATCAGGACGACCGGCTGGAAGCCGGTCCCACCATCTGAGCGGCCTCGGAGAGCAGGGTGAGTTTGCCGGCGTAGGTGCGGCGGATGTTCTCGTCGGTGAAGGCGTCTTCGACCGGGCCCTGGGCGATGACGCGGGTGTTGAGGAGCAGGCAGCGGTCGAAGTACGAGCGGACGGTGGTCAGGTCGTGGTGGACGCAGACGACGGTCTTGCCCTGGTCGCGGAGGTCCTTGAGCAGCTCGACGATGGTGCGTTCGGTGGCGGCGTCGACGCCGGCGAAGGGCTCGTCCATGAAGTAGAGGTCGGCGTGCTGGGTGAGCGCGCGGGCGAGGAAGACGCGCTGCTGCTGGCCGCCGGAGAGCTGGGCGATCTGGCGTCCGGCGAGGTCGGCCATGCCGACCTGGGCGAGGGCGTCGCGGGCGGCCTGCTTGTGCTTCTTCGAAACGGGCAGGCACCAGCCGATCTTGCGGTAGCGGCCCATGGCGACGACATCGAGGGCGGAGACGGGGAACTCCCAGTCGACGGACTCGCGCTGGGGGACATACGCGATGCGGTCGCGGACCTTGCGGAGCGGGCGGCCCCAGAACTCGACGATGCCGGTGGCCTTGGGCAGCAGGCCGAGGCAGGCCTTGATCAGCGTGGACTTGCCCGCGCCGTTGGGGCCGACAACGGCCGTGAGCGACCCGGGTGGGGCGTTGAAGTCGATGGACCAGAGGACGGGCTTGCGGTGGTAGGCGACGGTCAGCGCGTGGACGGAGAGGGGGTTGTCCGCCGAGTGCTCGGGCAGGGGGTCGAGGCGGGAGCGGGTTGGGGCGGTTGCTTGGGTGGTCACGGGGCTGGTCACGGGGGCGGTCACGGGCTCTCGGGTCGGTGCTCGAACGGGGGCGCGTTGCCGCCGAGGGCCTCGACGATGGTGCGGACATTGTGCTCGATCATGCCGAGGTAGGTTCCTTCCTTGGTATCGGCGGGACCCATGGCGTCGGAGTAGAGACTGCCGCCGAGGGCGACATCGTGGCCGCGGGCCTGGGCGCCGGCGATCAGGGCGCGGATGTTGCGGTCGGAAACGGAGGTCTCGGTGAAGACGGCGGGGATGCGCCGGTCGACGAGGAGGGTGACGAGGCGCTCGATGTCGCGGACGCCGGCCTCGGACTCGGTCGAGAGGCCCTGGATGGCGTGGACCTCGATGTGGTAGCGGTCGGCGAAGTAGTTGAAGGCGTCGTGGGCGGTGACGAGGACGCGCTGGGACTCGGGGATGGTGGCGACGGCCGCATCGGCCCAGGCGTGCAGGGCGCGGAGGTGCTGCTGGTAGGCCCCGGCGTTGGCGCGGTAGGTGTCGGCGTGGTCGGGGTCGAGGTCGGCCAGGGCCTCGGCGATGGCGTTGGTGACCTCGAGCCAGGCGAGGGGGTCCATCCAGAGGTGCGGGTCGAGCTGGTCCGGCTCGTCGGGGTCATCGAGCAGGATGGACTGGTCGACGGCCTCGGCGACGCGGACGACCGGCGTGCCGCGGTCGGCCAGACGCCGGAACGCGTCGTCCATGCGGCCCTCGAGGTAGTGCCCGTTGGCGAGGACGAGATCGGCCGCGAGCAGGGCGGTCATGTCGGAGCGGGCCGGTCGGAACAGGTGCGGGTCGACGCCCTCGCCCATCAGGGAGGTCACGCTGGCACGGTCGCCGGCGATGTGGCGGGTCGGGTCGGCGATCATGGCGGTGGTGGCCACGACGCGGAGGGTCCCTTCCGGCACGGCGGGGGCCGGTTCGCGGGAGCAGGCGGGCAGGAGCAGGGCGAGGATGAGCAGGAGGCGGGTGGGCATGGGGGTATTGTAGCATGGGCTACATTTGGGGCAAGGGGGTATTGGGGGCTGGGAAGACCCCCTCCGTCACCGCTTCGCGGTGCCACCTCCCCCGTCGGCGACGGGGGAGGATTTGGTGCCCTTGTAGAGGTTGAAGGTCAGCAGGCGGCACTCGATGGTGGCGTTCATGAAGGGGCGTTTGCGGGCGGGTTTGAGGCCGATGTGCTTGGCCAGGTGGGGGCTGCCGGTGAAGACATGGCCGGTCCAGCCGGGGCATTTCTGCTTGAAGAAGTCGCCGATGGCGGCGTAGGTGGGTTCGAGGTCGGCGGCGTCGCCCATGCGCTCGCCGTACTCGGGGTTGAGGATGATGTGGCCGGGTTCGGACGGGATGGGGGTCTGGCGGAAGTCGCACTCGATGAAGCGGATGAGGTGGTCGACGCCGGCGGCCTGGGCGTTCTTCTTGGCGGCGTGGAGGGCGGCGGGGTCGTGGTCGGTGGCGATGATGGGGGGGATGTCGGCAGACCCGGGCGTGCCGCCAGTCTTCTTCACTCGCGCGCGGACGGACTGCCAGAGGTCGTCCACATCCCAGTTGGTTTTGGTGATGGCGTAGTCGGGGCGGAGCAGGCCGGGGGCGCGGGCGGTGGCGATGAGGGCGGCTTCGATGGCGAGGGTGCCGGAGCCGCACATGGGGTTGACCAGCGGCGTCGAGCCGTCGTAGCCGGCGGCGAGCAGGACGGCGGCGGCGAGGGTTTCGCGCATGGGGGCGGTGTGGGGGAGGTGGCGGTAGCCGCGGTTGGCCAGGGAGTGGGCGTTGATGTTCAGAAAGAGGGCGGCGCGGTCGTCCTTCCAGTAGAGGCTGAGGACCACGCCGCGGCGGTCGGGGCCGGCGTCGGGGCGGGCGCCGGTCTTCTTGACCATGCGGTCGCAGATGGCGTCCTTGACGACCAGGGCGGGGTACATCTGGTTGTCGATGGTGGGGGTGTCGGCGTGGGCGCGGATGGTGATGTAGGAATCCGGCCCGGACGGCGGGCGGATCAGGTCCTCCCACGGATAGGCGGCCACCTCGGTGTAGAGGGCCTTGGGGGAGGGGCAGCGGAAGCGGGCGAGCTGCCACATGACATGGGTGGCGGTGCGCAGCCGCAGGGCCAGTTCCATGGCCTGCTCGAGGGTGGCGCCGACCTGGAGGTAGGTGGGGTGCTCCTCCTGGAACTCCGTGCCTTCACGCCCCCAGCCGAGGGCTTCGAGTTCGGCGCGGAGGATGGGGGCGGTGTGGGGGGCGCAGGTGATGCGGGTGGAGGCGCGTTTGGTGGGGGGAGGGGGCACGGGGGAGGATAGGGAACGGAGTGTGTGCCCCGGCGGTCAAGGGTGATTGAACGAATCCGGGTCGGCTTTGCAGCCCTTCCAGTCGCTCAAGAGGATGTTCACAGCGGATGTCCCTGCAGCCCAGTGTCAGCCACTTCGCGGCACCCTAATAGTGTACCACCTTCAAGGCGATCTCGCGGCCTTGAAGTTCCAAAGACGATAGTTCGAAATAATACAAAACTACGCCAAAGCCTCGCGTAGCTTAGACACAAAAAGCTTCGTGTCAAGAAAATAATTTGGATATGCGCGCTGCAATGATGCTAATGACTTTGACGCGACCAAGACCGTTTCGCCATATCCGTTTAAATAAAACCGTCGCTCTGATTCCATATAGTGATTGGTCGCGTCTTCAATATCCTTTTCGCCATACCAAGACAAAAGAAGAGAGCTTTCCAATCTGTTGAACTCGAGTACATAGTAGCCTTTGCCGTGATTTGCGGAGCTATTCACTAGCCTAAAGGCTTCATTGTAATGTGAAAGTGCATTAAAGGCGGACAATTTTCGTTCAAGCGCAACAGTACGCCTAACTAGCTCGGAGTCGCTCCTGGGAGTATAGGGAATTCTTGGAGTATTCTCCTTCAGGGCGAGAACTGAGCTTGCCAAGGCAAAGAATCGCAGCCAAGACTTATCGCCCATCCCTGCCTTAAAATCACAATTATAAACGAGGCCCGCCGCTTCCACTGCAGTTGCCCAGGCGTGCTGAATTCTTGATCTAATCTGCAACTCAATCAGGAGTCCGTTGTAGTCTGTATTCTTGTCACTAAAATAGCGATAAACAAGATGCAGACTTCTGTACCCAGATCGCTTTGGGCGATCAATGTGATCCACTATGGCTTTGAGGTTGTGGCGAATATCGCTCGATCTAATTTCTTCGTGCACCCTTCGTACTTCATTAATGTCTCTGACGACGGCTCGGCAGCCTCCGATATCTTGGATTTGACTGAGATTGAACGTCGGCATTCGCTTGAGTTTTGAAATTATAGACGGACTTCTTTTGATTCTTTGCGCGATTGTCGCGCTCTCGTAGACGCGAGTGGAATACCTTCGGAGTGCATTCTGCATCGTGTTTAATGGGAATGCGTGGGCGGATCTCCAATTGTTGACGATCTGAGTAGCGATCTCAATATCTTCAGGTGTTCCAACGCCGTCGGCTAGTAGTCTGCCAGCTCGATCGACAGAAGCTTTTGAGTGTTCTCGCTTTGCCCACGCCAATTTAAGAACCCTTGGTTAAGGAGGTGAGTAAGAAAAGTGTCATGAAGTGGAGTGGATCGGTCCGGTCCCGTTAATCCAACCAATCCTCCGCCTTCAACCGCGCCGGCACATACTCCTCCGTCACATAGGAGATGTCCTTGGTGATGAGGGATTCTACCTCCATCTTGAAGCCGTTGTCCAGCATGCGCTTGATTTCCTTCTGCCAGCCTTTGTGGTCCTTGAACCACGGGTAGGCCGCGATCTGTTTGGCGCGTTGGATGTCGCGGTCGTTGAGGTCGATTTTGACATCGTCGGAGAGTTCGCAGCGGTCGTAGTCCATGGCGCGGATGCCCATGAACTTGGCGTCGGGGATGGCCAGGCGTTCGGACTCGAAGGCCAGGGAGATCGAGCCCTGTTTGATGACCGAGTAGATGTAGTGCCCCCAGGGGTCGCAGTCGAGCAGGCAGTAGATGGGCAGGTTGTGCTCCTTGTTGAGGCGGTGGAGCAGGCGGCGGACGCCGCGGGGGGGCTGGCCGGAGCCCTCGGTCAGGATGCAGTTGTGCTTCTCCCAGAAGCGGTCCTCGTTGAAGCGCTGCCAGACGGTGTCCTTTTCGACATGCAGGACGAAGTCGGCCTGGACATTTTTGAACTGGAGGATGTCGGGCTCGCAGATGGAGGGGATGCCGTAGCCGCCGGTGCCCATGCGTCGGCAGTTGATCTCGTCGCCGTTGTCGATGACGGTGATGTTGCCGACCATGGTGCCGCGCTTCTTGGCGAAGACATGGAGCTCCTCGCGGAGCGAGCCGAGGGTGACCTCGAGGTCCTCGAGGATGGTGTCGGACTCGGTCTGGTCGTCGAAGGTCTTTTCCTTGGTGCCCTCGATGGTGTGCAGGCCGGCGTAGAACATGCCGCGGAGGCTGGAGGTTTTGTTCTGCTCGATGAGGTTGATGATCCCGTTGGAGTGGATCAGGGTCTGCATGAACTTGCGGGCCTGCCCGAGGTTGAAGAGCTGGCGGGTGTTGGCCGCGTCGCCCATGCGGAGGATGCCGGCCTTCTTGTCCCACCGGGTGTTGGAGGCGGCCCGGGTGGGGACCTGGAACTCGGGCTCCGTGTTGGTCAGGGCGGCGGCGACGACGCCGTCGGCGAGCTGGTTGATCCGCCCGGCGGTGTGCTCGTCGCGGGCGGCGCGGTGGGCGGTTTTGGGGCGGGGGGGGGTCTTGGTGGACGCGCCGCCGGAGGACTTCGCGCCCGCGGCCTTTTTGGTGGTCTTCTTGCCGGAAGGTTTTTTGGTGGTGGTCTTTTTGGCCATGGTCAATCCTTGAACTTCTCGAAGAGCGGCCGGTACAGGCCCTTGACCTTGTTCATTCCGGGTTGCTGGTAGTCCCACTGGTGGAAGACGCTGCCGTGGCGTTTGGTTTCCTCGATCGCGCGGCGGAACCATTCGGCGAGGGAGGGGGCGACGATCGCGGTGCCGCGGCCGCTGTCGTGGTTGGAGCCGATGACGGAGCCTTCGGGGTAGACGGAGTCGCCCGCGTGGACGAGGTAGGTGAAGTCGCCGTTGCCCCAGTTGTGGAAGGAGACGGCTTTGTGGTCGGGGCCCTCGTCGTTCCAGAGGGCGTCGGCTTCCTGGACGCCGATGATCGAGAGGCCGAAAAAGTCGCCGCCGTCGCAGGAGCGCCAGAGGGCGATCAGGTCGGGGTGCAGGGCCGGGACATGGGATTCGAGGCGGGCCTTGGCTTCGAGCCATTCGGGCTCTGGCAGGGGCGGGTTGAGGGTGCAGGTGGCGTCGTCGCCGAGGCGGAGTTTGCGGGCGGAATCGAGCAGGTCGGTGAGGTTCACGGGGTGTCCTCCGTGATCTGGGCGACCCGCCGTTTGATGGCCTCGACCGAGACGCATTCGCGGATTAGGCGGTCGATGAGTTCTTCGTGCGGCCAGTCGCTGGTCGGTTCAAGGTAATGGCTGAGCACGCTGCACGCCCACATGTCTTCGGCCGCGGCCTTGATGACCTGGCGGACGAGTTCGAGATGGGCTTGGTTGATTGGCTTGTCTTCGTGATACAGAATGGCGACGAGCACGGCATCCACCACCGACGACATGAAGACATCGTTGAGAGCGTGCCGGTGGGTCAAGTAGAAGCGGGCGAAGCGTTCGAGGTCGTGAGCGGTGGCGTATTGGGCCAGTCCGTCCTGGGCATACGCGTCGATCGTGATGCCGAGTTCGCGTTGGACGACCATTACCGCGTGGCCGTAGTCATCCTTCGGGTTGGATGGGGTGGTGGTCATTCGTGTGCGGAGCATGCGGCAGTACGATCTTGCTGATGTCTTTGGGAGCTTGGCGGTGAGGGGCCGCTTCCTTCCGGGCGCGGCTTGTGTTTGTCCGGGCGCGGCTTGTGTTTAGTCGTCACCGAAGAGGGCGGCGCCGGTGGGTTTGGTCTGGCGTTTCTTGGCAATCTTTTTGACGACCTTTTTCTTTTTGCGGGCGGCGGGGGTGGGAGGGTCGGACTTGGTGGGGTTCGACTTCGGCTTGGTTGGGCCGCTTCCTTCCGGGCGCGGCTTGTCGGGCAGGTCGGCCGGGGCGATCACGGGCTTGCCGTTGTCGCCGATGATGACGACATCGTCGTCCTTGGCCAGGCGGCCGTGCTCGTCCTTGATGAAGCGGCCTTCCTCGTCGAGTTGGGCGTCGGCGATCTCGGTGCGGGCGCGGGCCTGTTCGAGCAGGGCGTTGTAGACCTGTTCGATCTCCGAGCCGGTGATGGCGTGGCAGGCCTTGGCGATCTCGCCGATGTAGCGCTCGAACACATCGCGCTTCTCGCCCTCGCGCTTCATGCGCTGGCGCCGGCGGACATACTGGCCGAGCTTGCGGCCGCACTCCTGCAGGGCGAGCTTCATCTCCTTGCGGATCTCGTCGTAGTCGGCGATGGCCTCCTTGGACTCGCTGGTGAAGGGGACCCAGACGGAGGCCATGTGGATCATGACGACGAGGGGGCCGACGGGGGCGCCGCCGCGGGGCTGCTGGAGGCCGTAGTTCTTCCAAGCGGTCTCGGTGACGGCCTTGAAGGACGAGCAGGCGGACTGCTGGTAGAGCAGCGGCACGCGGTTGGCGAAGCGGATGACGCGGGCGGACTGGTCGCCGGGCAGGTTGCCGCCGAAGGCGATGGCGCACTCGATGAGGAAGGGCCGGCCGCGGTAGACGGTCGCGACGCGGGTCGAGGCGGTGTAGAACTCGGCCTGGACGCCCTTGACCATGCCGGCGAGCATGGTTTTGACGCCGATGGGGGCCAGACAGTTGGTGGGGGGGTTGGGCAGCTTGGTGGCCTGCATGGCCTTGAAGAGGGCCTCGGCCTTGGCGTGGTCGATCGCGCCGACCTTGGTGCGGACGGGGATCTTGGCGTCGGCGCAGAGCTTGGAGGCCGTCGCGGGCGAGACGCGGGAGAAGCGGTCGGACAGGAAGGACGCGATGGTGGGGTTCTTCTGGTCGTGCTCGCTGTCGCGGAGCATCTGGAGGAGCATGCCGAGTTCGATGCCCTTGGGGTGGGGCATGATCTCCTGGGTCTCGGGGGGCAGCTCGGCCGTGCCGCGGGGGTAGATGATGACGCCCTTGTGCTCGGTGGTGTTGGTGGCGGCCAGGGCCTCGAGGTGGGAGGGGGCGACGGCGGAGTCAGGCTTGACGCCGCCGGACTCGGACGCGCCGGGGGCGAGGGTCGGGCCGTCCTCGTCGTCGGCGCCCCCCCCGGCGGCCTTGGTGGGCGGGACGAAGACGATGCGGGCGTGGGGGTTGGCGATGGCGGTCAGCTCGAGGAACTCGTCGACGGAGCCGCGGCCGCGCCGGTACTGGCCCTCGAGTTCGACGGTGACGCTGGTGCCGGTGGCGTAGATGGAGACGGGGAGGAACTCGCCGCCCAGGGCGAGCTCGCGGGTGCCGGCGGTCAGCTCGCGGAAGCGTGCGGGGGGGAAGTCGTCGGTCTCGGTGTCGACGGTGACCTCGGCGCGGTTGGTCTTGGTGTTCATGGCCAGCTCGATGTGGTGAGCCTTGGCCTTGGGGCTGGTGCGGGTGTGGATGACCATGGGCTTGCCGGTGGTCAGCAGGCCGTACATGCCGGCGGCGGAGATGCCGATGCCCTGCTGGCCGCGGGACATCTTCAGGCGGTGGAACTTGGAGCCGTAGAGGAGGCGTCCGAAGATGTGCTCGACCTGCTTGCGGACGATGCCGGGGCCGTTGTCGGCGATGGTGACGCGGTACTTGGAGGACTTGGCGCTGGCCGGGCGATCGGGCTGGAGGTCCTCGATCACGACGGTGATGTCGGGGAGGATTTCGGCCTCCTCGCAGGCGTCGAGGGCGTTGTCGACGGCCTCCTTGACGGTGGTCAGGAGGGCCTTGCGGGGGTTGTCGAAGCCGAGCAGGTGGCGGTTCTTGGCGAAGAACTCCGAGACGGAGATCTCGCGCTGCTTGGCCGCCATGGTCTCGGCGGTGGCGCGCTGCTTGGATGCGGCTTTTTTGGCCATCCATGCCCTCCTTGGCGTGGTGGTGGGTGGGAACGGTCGGGCGTGAAGGGAAGGATAGCGTGGATCGGCTGGTTTTGCCCGGTTGCGGGGCGTTTGCGGGCGGGCGTGGCCGGGGTTTGGGGAGATCTGGACGGGGTGAAGGCGTGGGCGGGCGCGCCTAGGCTTGCGGCCCCTAACCAATCACCAAGGATGAGGTAAACCCCATGGAAACCACGCTGATCATCTTCAAGCCCGACGCCGTGCAGCGGGGCCTGTCCGGCAAGATCCTGACCCGCTTCGAGGAGAAGGGCCTGCAGATCGTCGGGATGAAACTGATGCAGATCTCGCAGGAGCTGGCGGCGACCCACTACGAGGCGCACCAGGGCAAGCCGTTCTACGACGGTCTGGTCAAGTTCATGACCTCCAGCCCGGTGGTGGTGCTGGCCGTGCGCGGCATGGGCGCGATCGGGGTGTCCCGCAAGATGATGGGCGCGACCTTCGGGTCCAAGGCCGAGCCGGGGACCATCCGGGGCGACTTCGGCGTGTCGAACAGCTTCAACCTGATCCACGGCTCGGACAGCCCCGAGGCGGCCGAGCGGGAACTCAAGCTGTTCTTCAAGGACGGCGAGGTGCTCGACTACAACCGGGCGATCGCGAGCTGGGTCTACGACATGTCCAGCGGCTCGCCGGAGTGAGCGGGCCTGTCGGTTGACAAAAAAAGAGAACGCCAGCCTTTCCCTCTTGGCTGGCGTTTTTCTTTGGATCCCTGCTGTCTCGTACGAGCCTGCTGTGCGGGGAAGGCGTGTTCAGACGGAGGCGGCGGGCTTGATGGTGCCGATGACGGAGGGCGGTGACTCCTCGGCCGGCTCGGAGGTGATCTGGTCGGCGATCTCGCGTCGGTGGATCTCGACATCGCGGGGGAAGTCGAAGGCGACGCGGACGCGCTCACCCTTCACGGAAGCGATGCGGACGATCCCGATGGGGTTCCTCGGGTCTCCGATGACGACTTCTTCGCCTTCTCTGCGTGTGATCACCAGCATTGCTTGCTCCCTGCCGCCGCGATCGTGAATGGGGGCCGATCCTCAGCCGCTCAGATCAGTATACGGTGAAGCGGGGTTGGATCCAAGCATTGTTTTGACGCAAACCGGTGCGGGGGCAGGAATTGCGCTCAAGGTCCGATTACTCGGGCTTCCACGCAGGCTTTCGTGCACAGGGGCCGCTCAATCGACGGCTTCGACGCCCGTGATGCCCGGGACGCGGTCCTGGAGGTTGCGTTCGATGCCCATGCGCAGGGTCATCGAGGCCGAGGGGCAGCCGACGCAGGCGCCGTGCATGCGGATGCGGACGGCGTTTGATTGGGTGATTTCAACCAGTTCGATGTCGCCGCCGTCGGCCTGGACGGCGGGGCGGATGCGCTCGATGACGAACGCGACCTGGTCCCAGAGAGGGTGCTGGGTGGTGTCCTGGGGGGTGGGCATCGGGGGAGTTTATGCCGCGATCGGATCGGCGGGCGGGGCGGGTGCGGGGCGGCGGGTCAGAAGGTGATGACCCGGCGGTCGGATTTGAGGTCTTCGCTGAGCGGGGCGCCCATGTAGCGGACTTCCAGGCCGGCTTCGCGGAGGTCGTCGGCGATGCCGTAGGAGTCGGCGCAGGCGAGGCAGGCGACGACCTCGACGCCGAGTTGCTGGAGGGCCTGGATCTTGGCGCGGATGTCCTTGTCGGCGACGACGAGGCGCTGCGAGGGGCCCCAGATGATCAGGCGGATGTCGGCGAACCACTCCTGGCGCTGGGCCCCGGTGGCGTACATCAGGACCATGCGGTGGGCGACATCGGGGTCGGCGCTGGTCCAGACGATGGTCAGGGCGTCGGGCTGGGTGTTGGGCTGGGCGTCGTGCTCGCTGGGGCGCTGATCGGAGGCGAAGGCGAACCAGGCGGCCCCGGCGAGGAGCAGGGCGAGGAGGATTGCGGGCAGGGTGTTACTGTGGGGCTGTGGGCTGGGCATGTCGGTTCCTTTCGTTGCCCGTTCCTGCGGTCAAAGGGTACCGTCGCGGGCGGGATGCCGCAAGGATGGCGTATTCTGGGGTGAGGCGTGTCCGGGCGGTGGAGGCCGCGGTGTTCGTGTTTGGGGGGCGAAGTGGCGTGCGGGGTCCGGTTGGGCGGGGTGCTGTGGCACTACGAACGGCGACGGGCGGCCTGAAACGGGCGGGACGGAGTATTTGCACCACGCTGGGGAGCGGGTTTCGAGCGTCAGGTCGCCGCTTCATTGCCCGGATCAGTTTTGCATACGGCGGGCCTTGCATGCGATGCAAAGATCGTGCAGATTACCCTCCTCCCCCTTTGGATTGGGCACTCCCTGTCCAACAATACATCTTCATTGAGAGCGACAATGACAGAAAAATGCCTCGCGCCAAGTCGTCTGAAACCACGCGATCGATAGACTCCCGGGAGGCATCAAAGATGGGAACTGCCTCATCAAAGATCCTCTTTGCAGGAATCCTCCTTGTCACAATTCCCCGCAACAGATGGTAGGTTTGCGTGAAGGTTCCGGTGTTCGAGCCTGAGAGTCCAAACTCGGCCCGGCTGTCGAGGTCCACAACCCGAATATGCGACGGGATCAAGAGCCCCCCGTATGCCAGGCTGTACCGACGGCCGCAAACAACGACCTCGGGGCACAAAACACGGGACGAAACTCGTGGATCAGTCCGCGACATTCTGTGTGACATCCGAAAATGGGCGGAGGAAGATGCCGCGTGCCCGCGGATGAACACGCAGAAATCATAATCGTGCGCAGTTGAAAACGATGTCCACTTAGCAGAATGGATGAGCATGCTGCCCCCGTGAGCGACATGGTGATCAAACGGTTGACAAAAGACTGTTCCAACGCGCCTTCGGACAAGAAAGTTATCTGAAAACTCTGCAACTGCCCAAGGTTTCATTCCGAGGTGGTAAGGGCTCGTTAGAAGAGCACTCCAGCTCCGGATTGGGCCGCTGTCGATGTCTTCCGAGACTTCGCTCTGCAAGAACTCGGCATGGCTCAAAGCCTCTTCCGCGGCGGCCGACTAACCATCCCTGTCATCGCTTCGGCAGCATTCGAGATAGTCTTTCGCCGCTCCGCTCCATGCGGCGTTTGTCGGTCTTTGTTTCATAGATTTGGACACTCTTGCAGCCTAAAACTAAAAGTTCCCCGTTGCTGAGTATGCCATTGCCCCTCAGGCGAGTCGTTCCAAGACGCGCCGAATCTGCTTTCGGGTCTGTACTCGAACCAGATCCTGACGCTCGCATCCACACAGGCCTTGACCAAGAACCGGGATTCGTACCCTTTCCCACCTCCGTTGCGCGAGAGGCAAAGCTGGCCTGAAACGCCTGCTTGGCCCCGGCCGCGCACACCATCCGGATCCGTACCTCCCGCGGGCGGGGCGCCCGGCTGAGTCAGTCTATTGGGGTGCGGGGTTTGACGCAAGGCGGGTGGGGCGGGGTCGGGGCGACCTGAAATGAGTCGGGACCGAGTATTTGCACGTCGACGAGAAGTGAGATTCGAAGCCCGGACCGTTGTCCGGCACCCCAATCATTTTTTTACACGACAAGGCATAACGCTTTTCTCCCTGTGATTTGGTGGAATTAAATTAGTCAAGATAGCCCTTGAAGAGGTTATATCTACTATTTTAACATCATCAACCAGTATGCCATGATCACACAAATCACGGAGAAACTGTAGTGTTGAAGAGTGAGAGGGGAAAAATACGGTTCTCATCGCCGATCGATGATCTGTCGACGTAAAAGATATAGTGCCATATGGATCCCTGTTTAAATCGCGCGTGCGAAACCACGTTGCGTGACTGCCCGCTTTTACTTTTATTGTGATTGCTTTCTGGGAAGACGCATTGCCAATACATATGTTCAAGAAATTATCATTAACAAGGTCTGCGTGAACCGAATACGAAGGAGACTGCTTGATCAGTAGCAGCCTTATGTCTAGCAATAAAGCCATAGAGATGAACAATGGAATAAAAATCAGCGAAACAATAATAGTCATTACCCACCAGTCCGTTCCTTGGCTGGTTAGTCCAATGAGAGCATACACAATGGCGCCGAGTAAAATTAATAGTAAGCATACTTTTGTTTCTCCCCAGGAAAACCAGGAGGACAGGGGTGACTTGGAACCGGAAGGTACAAATGAGATGGTCACAAAGTTCTCCATTCGGGCTCACGAAAAACAACTAGGAACCAGGGGGACATGGGGGTTGCCCTAGCCGGTCGGGAGTGTGCGGGGGCGCACGCCATGGGAGCGGGGTCGCCCTGAGGGGTCAGTGTACCGGATCTGCGGGGTTTGACGCAAGGCGGGTGGGGCGGGGTCGGTGTGGCGGTCGGGGCCCGGGGATTGCACTAGACTGCTCTCGTCATGGAAGACCATTCTTCGATCGTTCGTCGTGTGTGCGTCGTGGTGCTGGGGGTGCTGCTCGGCGCGGGTGTGCTTGGGGTGGGCTCCTGCGCGTCGTCCGGGTCGCGGTTCACGCCGTCGGGTAATCCGTTGCTGGATGTCCGGAATCCGGAGTTGCGGGCGCGGGACCGGGTAGCGGCGGCGGAGCGGGCTTGGCGCGAGGTCGAGTCGGGCGTGCGGGACCGGTCGCGGACGCGGGAGGCCTTCAAGAGCCTCGCCTGGTCGACGGCCACGGACGATGCGGTCCGCCAGACGCTGGTGCGGCTGCTACTGAGCGATCGGACGCCCGAGGGGGAGGCGGACTCGCTGAGCATGGCCAGGCTGATGCTGCCGACGGAGCGGTCGCCGGAGATCACGCGGCTGCTGGCCGCGGGGGGGGTTGAGCGGGGGTGGGACGAGCTGATCCCGGCGTTGGTGCGCAGTTACGCGCGGATGCGTCCCGGGGTGAGCGATTCGGTGCGGGTCGAGCGGGAGGCGATCGGCGCGCTGCGGCCGGGCGTGCCGGTGGAGGAGACGATCTACAGCGTGTTTGTCCGGCCGTCGAAGGCGGTGGTCGACGGGCAGGAGCGGGCCGTGCTGCGGGCGGAGGATCGGGCGCGGGATGATGCGTGGACGCTTCTGTCGCGGCTCGACGCGGAGGGGCGGCTGCGGGCGCGGCTGATCGGTGAGCCCCTGCCGGCGGACGCGGACGAGGACTCCCGGGCGGATGTGGAGACGCTGCGGGCCGGGTTGGCGGAGTTGGGGGCCCTGCCGCGGACCGGGGCGGAGTTGGCGTGGCTGCGTCGGCTGCACCGGCACGAGGACGCCGCGCTGCGGGCGGAGAACCGGGCGTGGTGGGCGCAGGCCTCGGGCGCGATCGCGGGCCTGCGGACCGATCAGCGTCGGGGTCTGGAGCTGCGTCACGCGGAGGCGGTCCGCTGGGCGTCGGCGGAGCGGCCCGAGTGGCTCGCGGCGTCGCGTCAGGAGCTGCTCACCGAGCTGGCGTCGCGGTTGTCGGGCCGGAGCATCCGCCAGCGGTCGGCGGAGCGCGGGCAGCGGCCACGCTCCGAGCGGCTCCGGGGGTACGCCGACCGGATGTCTTGGGGCGATGTGCTGACGGTCTTGGTGGTGGACGAGGCGCTCGCCAGCGAAGGGATCGACGCGGCGGTGTTCGAGCAGACGGAACTGGACCGGCGCGACACAACCACGGAGTACGGCGGGGTCCTGGATGTGGGGCCGGACGGGACGCACCGGCTGGTGCTGTTCCGGCCGCGGGCGCGGGACCGGATCAGCGATGACCGGTTCGTGGCCAGCAGCGACATGATCCGGTTCAGCGACCGCGCCCTGGCGCACTATCACCTGCAGGTGCAGCGGGCGCGCATGGCCAGCCAGGCGGGGCCGAGCGAGGGCGACCTGGTGTATGCGGCGGATTCGGGTCGGACCTGCCTGGTGTTCACGAGCGTCGGATCGCGGACGCTCAATGTGGATGTGTATACGCCGGACGGTGTGATCATCGATCTCGGGATGGTCCACGCGCCATAAGCGGATCGGCGCATCCCGTATCGGCTTTGTCAAGACTGCACAAATCTGATCGTTTCTGGAAACCGGCCGCGCGGAGTTGCGAATCGTTTCGCAATCCGGCGGGGAGGGGCGTTCTTTCTCTTGCCGGGTGGGTAGGCACTGATGCGGTTCCGCGCGGCGCGTGGTGCCATGGCTGTCTTTGCGCGGTTTGAGGAGTGTCAGATGAAGACTCGGATGATGACGGGTATGTTCGTTCTGGCGGGGGCCGCTGGCCTGGCCGCGGCGCAGGTCGATGTGACCGGGGGGCAGACCTCGGTGCTGCTCGACACCGCGACGCTGAGCTCGGCGGCGAGCCTGGATCTGTCGGGGGTGTCCGGCGATGTGATCGCGCCGGGCAATCTCGGCGAGGGTTCGGTGGCCTTCGGGATCAATCCCCGCAACGCATCGTCGCTGCCGACGACCTTCTCGTACGACCCGGCCGACTTCCTCGGGACTTTCTCCGGGACGATCGAGCACACCGGCTCGGTGTTCTTCAACAGCGGCACCGTCGAGGTGGGCAACTTCACGATCGCGTTCGACGCGGCCCGGGTGGGCGGCGACCGGTCGGGATTCTTCGTTGAATCGACGACGGGGATCGCCGCGATCCTGTTCGATGTCGGCGCGCCGAGCACGCTCGACGCGACGGCCAGCTCGCTGACGATCGGCGCGGACCTGCTGGTCAGCGCGGAGTTCGCCGGGTTCCTGCTGGACAACCAGCTCGCGTCGGTTGACCTGACCGGCGCGGTGGTCGGCAGCGCCTTGGTGCAGGCGGTCCCGGCTCCCGGCGGGGCCGCGGCGCTGGGTCTGGCCGGGCTGCTCGCGGCGCGTCGGCGTCGTTAAGTTTTCTTGACATCTGTCCAGGCTCGCCTCCGTGCGGGGCGGGTCACCAGGCGCCCCCGGTCTCCGCCCGGGGGCGTTTCTGCGCGGGGTTTGTGCGGGGTCGGGCGGCTAGACTGTTGGGTGGCACTCAGTGAGATCGAACAACGTATCGTGAAGGCCGTGGAGCGCCGGGAATCGGCCCTGCTGGAGGATCTGCGGCTGCATGTGGGCCTGCCGACCGGGGGGTTCAACGGGGAGGCGATCGAGCAGACCCGGGCGTTGCTGGTCGGGCGGCTGGACGCGTTGGGGGCGACGCACCGGTTTATCGAGCCGGACGACAAGCCAGAGTGGCTTCTGGGCGGCGGCCGGGGCGGCTATCGGCCGGGGACTTCGGTCTGCTCACGGCTCGGCCCAGCCGAGGGTGGGCGGGTGCTCATCGCCGGGCACATGGACACGGTGCACGACCCCGCGGGCGATTTCCGGGCGCTGAGCGTGGCGCCGGGCGGCAAGACCGCGGTGGGCCCGGGCTGCGTGGACATGAAGGGCGGGCTGGTCATTGCGGTGGCGGCGTTGGAGGTGCTCGAGGAGGTGGGGGTGCCGGCGTCGTGGTCCTTCCTGCTCAATGGGGACGAGGAGACGGGGACCTACCACTCGCAGCGGGCGATCCGGGAGGCGTGCGTGGGGCACGATTTCGGGCTGGCGTTGGAACCGGCGCTGCCCGGGGGAGCCTTGGCGATCGAGCGGGTGGGGGCGGGGCAGTTCATGATCGAGACGAAGGGGCGTGCGGCCCACGCGGGCCGGGAGTTCACCAAGGGGGTCTCGGCGGTGAACAAGCTGGCCGAGTGCATCGTCGCGGTGGCGGCGATGCCGCGGCCGGAGCGGGGGATGATCGCGAATATCGGGCCTTTGCGTGGTGGGGTGGCGACGAACGCGGTGCCGGATTCGGCGGCGGCCTGGGGGAATGTTCGGTACCCGGACCCGGCGTCTGCCGATGAACTCGGGGCCATGCTCGACGCCCTCCAGACCGATCCGGACGCGATGCCCGCGGTGGTGGTGCGTCGGAGTTTCAACCGGCCGGCCAAGCCGCTGACGCCGGCGACCGAGGCGTTGGCGTTGCGGGCGCGGGGGGCGGCGGAGGACCTGGGGCAGGGCCTGCTGTTCGAGAAGACCGGGGGGGTGTGCGACGGGAACATCATGCAGGACGCGGGCCTGCCAACAATCGACACGGTGGGGGTGCGCGGCGGCGGGCTGCACACCCCGGACGAGTGGATCGACCTGACGAGCCTCGTTGAACGCTGCCAGTTGCTCGCGGTGCTGATCGCGAGACTCTCGGCGGGCGGTTCCGCGGCCGATCGATGAGGCAATGACCAGGAGCATTCGATGAGCAACCAGACCATGGCCGCGACGGTGGGCGAACAGATCAAACAGGATCCGGCGATCGCCTCGGCGATCGAGACGATCGTCGAGCGGGTGAGGGCGCACTCGGAGCAGATCACGGACATCCGCCCGCCCAACGCGGACCTGAAGGTGTCGTACGACGAGCTGCTGGATCGGGCGGGCCGGGTCAAGGGGCGTGCGCTGCTCTACCCGACGCTGTCGAGCGGTGTGGGCAACGGGCCGCTGGTCGAGATGGCCGACGGCTCGGTGAAGTGGGACATGATCACGGGGATCGGCGTCCACTTCCTCGGGCACTCGCACCCGGAGGTGATCCGGGCCCAGGCGGTGGCGGCGATCGAGGACACGACCAAGCACGGGAACCTACAGAGCGGGTTCGGGGCGTACGAGTTCGGCGAGAAGCTGATCGCGCACGCGTCGAAGAACTCACGGCTCAAGCACGCGTTCATCACGACCTCCGGCGCGATGGCCAACGAGAGCGCGCTGAAGGTGTGCTACCAGAAGCACTACCCGGCCAGCCGGGTGCTGGCGTTCAAGCACTGCTTCATGGGCCGGAGCGTGACGATGTGCCAGATCGGAGACTCGCACGCGGGGCGGGAGGGCATCCCGCTGTCTACGCAGGTCGACTACATGCCGTTCTGGAACGATGTGGCAGTGGAGAAGGTGGGCGGGCCGACCAAGTTCATCGATCACTGCGTGTGGCGGCTGCAACAGTACATCGACCGGTACCCGAAGATGCACGCCTGCTTCATCTTCGAGCTTGTGCAGGGCGAGGGGGGATTCAACACCGCGAACCGGGACTTCCTGCGGGCGCTGATGGAGTGCTGCAAGGCGAACAACATCGCGGTTTGGGACGACGAGATCCAGAGCTTCGGGCGGACCGAGCGGATGTTCGCGTACGAGATGTACGACCTGGGCGAGTATGTGGATGTGTTCTGCGTGGGCAAGATGACGCAGGCGTGCGCGACCCTGTTCACGGAGGAGTACAACCCCAAGCCCGGGCTGCTCAGCGGGACCTTCACCGGGGCGTCGGCGGACTTCACGGTCGGCTCGAGGCTGCTGGACATCCTCGGCTCGGGCGATTACTACGGCCCCGACGGGCTGTTCGCCCGGCACCACAAGGCGTTCCGGGAGCAGGTCCGGTCGCTGATGGAGCGGCACCCCGACTGGTTCCCCGAGGCGTCGTTCACCGGCGAGCTGGTCGGCGGCGTGGGCGGGATGATGCGGTTCACGCCGTTCGGTGGCGAGAAGGCCAAGGTCGCCAAGCTGTCCCGCGTGGCCTATGACGAGGGCGTGATCATGTTCTACTGCGGGCACGGGCCGTACCACGCCCGGGTGCTGCCGCCGCTGCCGGCGATGGACATCGCCGACTGGCCCCGGGTGTTCTCGGTGATCGAGAAGGCGATGGCGCGGGTGGCCTCCGAGGGATGATCTCGCGGGGCTTTGGTTGGGTAGGGTGCGTCCCCGGCAACGACGCGCCGATCGGTCCGAGGAGACCCCCTTGTTTGTGATCCGCCGAGCCAGGATGGAAGACGCGACGACGCTGCTGAAGATGGCCAAGATGGTCCACTTCATCAATCTGCCGCCGGACAAGGAGATCATCGCCGAGAAGATCACCAACTCGCGTGCCAGCTTCGAGCGGGCCGCGGGGGTCAACCGCAAGCAGGTAACGCCCAAGCGCCACTCTGGCTCGGGCGGGATCAGTGAGAAGACGGCTCTGGCCGAGTTGTTCATGTTCGTCGTCGACGACCTGAGCAACCCGGGCTGCCTTGGAACGAGCCAGATCGTCAGCCAGATGGGCGGGCCCGGCAACCCGAATGTGTGCTTCAAGCTCGAGGAGCGGGAGAAGTACTCCGAGTCGCTCAAGTTCGGCACCAAGACCACGGTGGCGCGGATGTACCTGGATGAGAGCGGGCCGACCGAGATCGGCGGGCTGATCCTGCAGCCGTCGTACCGGGGGCACCCGGCCAAGCTGGGGCGGTTCGTCAGCTCGGTGCGGTTCCATTTCATGGGTCTGCACCGCAAGATCTTCCGGCCGACGGTGCTGGCCGAGATGATGGCGCCGATCACCACCGACGGTGAGAACCTGATCTGGAACGCGCTGGGGCGCCGGTTCATCCCGCTGAGCTACACCGAGGCGGACCGGTTCTGCCAGTACTCGCGCGAGTTCATGACCAGCCTGCTGCCGACGGGGGACATCCAGCTCTCGATCCTGCCGCCCGAGGTGCGGATGCAGTTCGGCGAGGTGGGCAAGGAGACGGCCCCGGCCCGGCGGATGCTCGAGAAGCTGGGGTTCCGCTACGAGAACTTTGTCGATCCGTTTGACGGCGGGCCGTACCTGTTTGCCAAGACCGACGAGATCCCGCTGGTGCGCGACACGCGTCGGATGGAGCTGGGGGAGGCGGCCTCACCCTCGACCGTGAAGGGGCAGGCGATCGTCTCGGTGCTGGACAAGGACGGCGAGTTCTTCGCCGTGCAGTCGGCCTACCGGATCGGCAAGGACGGGCGCGTGGGGCTGCCCCGGGAGGCGTATGAGGTGCTGGGGGGCAAGGCCGGGGTGACGGTCGGCTTCACGCCGGTCGATGGTTTGGCCTCGCCCGACAACCCGCGATCGAAGAAGGGGGATGCCAAGCCGATCGCGAAGAAGAGCCCGAAAGCCCGGACCACGAAGAAACTGGAGAAGTAAGCGATGACCACCGCCACGCAGTTGACCCACGGCCCGGCGCACCTGATCGGCGGGATCTGGAGCGACATCCCCGGCGACTCGGTGAGGTCGCACAACCCGGCGCACCCAGCGAGGGTGGTGTGGTCGGGCTCACCCTCGGTCGGCGATGTGGACGCCGCGGTCGGCGCGGCCCGCGCCGCGCTGCCGGCGTGGTCGCGCACGACGATGGAGGGGCGGGTCCGAGCCTTGCGCCGGTTCCAGGAGATCGCCAAGGCGCGCAAGGACGATCTGGCCGAGCTGATCTGCGAGGAGACCGGCAAGGCGATGTGGGAGTCGGCCGCGGAGGCCGGGCTGATCGCCGGCAAGGTGGACATCACGCTGGAGGAAGGCCCCAGGAGCGGCCGGCACCGGGTGGAGACCTTCGAGTTCGATCTGGGCGGGTCGAAGACGGCGCGGTGCCATTTCCGGCCGCATGGCGTGATGGCGGTGGTCGGGCCGTACAACTTCCCGGCGCACCTGCCCAACGGGCACATCGTGCCGGCGCTGCTGACGGGCAACACGGTGGTGTTCAAGCCGTCGGACAAGGCCCCGGCAGTGGGGCAGATGCTGGCCGAGATGTTCGACGAGGCGCTGCGTGATTCGGATGCGCCGGCGGGCGTGGTCAACCTGGTGCAGGGCCGGGCCGATGTCGCCTCACGGCTGGTCTCGCACGACGGGATCGACGGCATCCTGTTCACGGGCTCTTGGCCGGTCGGCCGGAAGATCCTTGAGGCGAACCTGGACCGCCCGGGCCGGATCGTCGCCTTGGAGATGGGCGGCAACAACCCGGCCGTCATCATGCCCGATGCGGACCTGTACCAGGCGGTGGTGGAGGTCGTCCGGTGCGCGTTCAATACCACCGGGCAGCGCTGCACCAGCACCCGGCGTCTGATCGTGCACGAGCAGGTCGCCGACCGGGTCATCCCCGCGATTGTCAAGGCCGCGTCGAGCCTGGTCATCGGCGACCCGCGCTCCGACCAGCCGGTCTTCATGGGCCCGATCATCTCCGAGGAGGCACGCAGCGCGGTGTTCGCGGCGGAGCGGCGCTTCGCGGAGCGCGGCGGGCGGGTGATCCTCGAATCCACCGCCGTACCTGGGCTGGAGGGCTGGTACCTGACGCCGTCGATCGTGGGCGTGGACCGGTTCGCGCTGGACGCGGACGACAGCGGCTGCGACGAGGAGGTCTTCGGGCCGATGCTGCGGATCGCGACGGTCAAGTCGCTCGACGAGGCGATCGAGCAGGCCAACGCCACGCGGTACGGTCTGTCGGCATCGATCTTCACGGCCGACCAGGCCGCCCAGGAGCGGTTCCTGACCGAAGCCCGCGCAGGCTGCGTCAACATCAACTGCGGCACGGCCGGGGCGAGTTCCAAGCTGCCGTTCGGCGGGCTGGGCTTCTCGGGCAACCACCGGCCGGCGGGCGCGTTCAGCATGGATTACTGTGCGTACCCCGTCGCGACGATGATCGAGGCCGGCGACGCGGCGACGGTGGCGCAGGGCATGCGGGTCGAGCGGGAGTGGGTGGGGTGACGAAGACACGGGTTGCCCTTCGGGTCAACCCGTGGCACCCGGTCAGCCCGACTTGCGCAGGTTGAGGATCAGCTCGATCTGCCCGATCGGCTGATTGAGGGATCGGGCGATCTCAAGCGTGGGCATGCCGTCGTCGGCCAGGGCCCAGACGCGCCGGTGGACCGGGTCCGCGTGGTGTTCGCGGTGCTCGGCTTGCTGGTCGGCCGGGGGAACGGGCTTGGGCTCGGCGTGGTCGCGTGCGTGGTGGCCGTTGCGTTCGGCGCGGTCCTGCTCGACGCGTGCCAGGTCGAGGACGGAGGGGTCGATGGCGCGGCCCGGGCGTGGGCGCTCGGCGACGGGCGTGGCGCGGGAGACCTGGGCGACGGCCTTGTTGAGTTCATCGAGCTTGCGGTCGGCTTCCTCGATGAGCAGTTCGAGCCGGGCGGCCTTGTTCTCCATGGACGCGGCGAGCCGGCGGGAGAGCTGCTCGGCCTCGGACATAGTCCGCTCGATGGGCCCGATGGAGCCGGTGGCCCGCTCGTGGATGGCGGCGATGCGGTCCTGCGAATCGGGCACGGCCACGCGGTTGCCGTGACGCCGGCGCAGCATCCGCATCATCACGATCATGGCCAGGACCACGCCCGCCGCGAGCAGCAGGGAGGGGAACAGCGAGTTGCTGGCCTCGGCGCGGGCGCCGAAGTCCCACCACGGGATGTCGGCCTGGGACTGCGACTCGGCGAACGCCGGATCGCTCTCGGTCCAGGGCATGGGGTCGAGGATGATGGACGGATCCTCGTCTCGGGCCGTGCCGGCGGCGTCGCTCGGGGTGGCGGACGGGCGGATCGAGCGGATGGCCGGCTCTTCGGCGGGCGTCTGGGTCTCGGCCGGGGACTCGGCCGGGCGGTCGGGGGCCTGCTCCGGCTCGGGCGGTGGGGCTTCCTGGGGCGGTCGGGGGCCGATCGGGGTGGATTTCATCGGGGCGATCCTTGCTCCGGGTCGGCGGCCGCGTCGGTCTGGCGGGCCGGCATGGGTCTACACAGTATCATCGGGGCGTGTCCGGTGCATCTCCAGCGGCCCAATCCGGTGAAGACGGCCCCCCCGATCGGGGTAGGGCGGGCGGTCGCCCGGCGCGGAATCACCCCGTCTGCCGCAAGGTTGTGACGGCGTGGCGTGGGCTGGCGGGGGGACGGGACGCGTCCGACCGCGACCGGCCCACGCTGGTGGCGTGCTCGGCGGGGGTGGATTCGAGCGCCCTGGCGATCGCGTTGTCGGTGGTGCGGCCCGCGCCGGTGATCGGGCATGTGGTCCATGATCTGCGGGATCGTCCGGACGCGCTGGCGGACCGGGACGCGGCGCGGGCGCTGGCCGAGCGGCTGGGGCTGGTTTTTGTCGAGGCCGAGGCGCTCGTGCGGGCGAAGAAGGGCAATCTTGAAGCGGCGGCCCGGCGGGCGCGGTACGACGCCCTGGCGGCGCTGGCCCGTGCGAACGGATGCCGGTACATCGCCACGGCGCACCACGCGGATGACCAGCTTGAGACGGTGCTGATGCGGCTGATCCGCGGGTCGGGGCCGCGGGGGATGGGGGGGATCCGGGCGGTGCGTTCGCTGGGGGATGTCTCTGTGGTGCGGCCGATGCTGGGCATGGCGCGGGACGACGCGGTGGCGATCTGCCGTGAAACCGGATGGGCATGGAAAGAGGACGCCTCGAACCGGGACGAGTCGTTCCTGCGCAACGCGGTGCGGGCGCGGGTGATCCCGGCCATCAAGGCCGTGCGACCGGACGCGGCGGAGCGGGCGGCGGTGACGGCGGAGGTCTGCACCCTGGCGGCCGAGGCGATCGAGCGGTCGGCCCGCCTCGTGCTCAACGCCGCGACGCGCAAGGCGGAGGACGGGCGGGGGGTGCTGCTGGTGCGCAAGGACCTGGCGGCGGCGCCACTGGCGGTGCGGTGCGAGGCGATGCGGATGGTGCTGCGCGACGCGGGCGGCGCGGGGATGGACAAGGCGGGTTGGAAGGTGATCGAGCCGGCGGCGCGGGCGGTGGGGGACGGGCACACCGAGCCGCGGACCTTCCGGGTGGGGTCTATCGTGCTGGGCGTGAAGGCGCACGAGATCACGGTGACGAGGGCCGAGGGTTCGCATGGGTGAGACTTCGCAGCGGGGAACACGGGTGGTGCTGGTCGGTCACTGCGGGCCGGACGCGTTCATGCTCCGGCGCGCGGTCGAGCAGGCCGTGCCGGGGGTGGCTGTCGGTGCGAATACCGAGGAGAAAGCCCTCTGGGAGACCCCGGCGGACCTGCTGCTGGTCAACCGGGTGCTCGACGGGTGGTACGAGGATGAATCCGGCCTGCGCCTGATCGGCGAGGCGGCTCGCCGGGGCGTGCCCGCGCTGCTGATCAGCAACTACGCGGACGCCCAGGAAGCCGCGGTCGCGGCGGGCGGCAAGCCGGGCTTCGGCAAGACCGAGGTGCGGTCGGAGAAGGCGTCGCGGGCGATCCGCGGGGCGTTGGGTCTGGACGATTGAACCGGATGACTGAGTCGGAGAGGGAACACGCATGCGGATGCTCGAAGGGATCGCGTTGTCGGAGTACGCCAAGCGGCGCGAGGCGGTGCTCAAGTCGCTGAAGGGCTCGGTGGGGATCGTGATGGCGGGCGACCACGCGCCGCCGCTGCGGGGGGACTGGGATCCCAACTTCCACTTCCTGTACCTGACGGGCATCACCGACGAGGTGGGGGCGATGGTGTTCTTCGACCCGACCGCGCCCGACCCGGACAAGCGGGTCGTGCTGCTGCTGCGCCCGACGAACCCCGAGCACGACATCTGGGACGGCTTCCGCGAGCCGCTGGGCAAGGCGCTGCGGGAGCAGACCGGGTTCAAGAGCGTGATGCGGACGACGATGCTGCCGCGGCTGCTGACCGAGGCGGCCCGCCGGGCGAAGAAGCTGTCGTTGCTGCACCCGATCGCGTCGTACACCCAGCCGGTCGGGCCGGACTACGAGCTGTTCCAGAAGGTCGCGGCCCGCATCCCGGGCTGCGGGATCGAGGACCGGTCGGACCTGCTGGTGGCGATGCGGATGGTCAAGAGCCCGGCGGAGATCAAGCAGATCGAGGCCGCCATCGCGGCGACGAAGTCCGGCATCGAGCGGCTGTGGAAATCGGTCAGACCCGGCGTCTCGGAGCGGACGCTGCACCAGGAGCTGATCCGGGGCTTCGAGGACGCCGGCTCCAAGCGGGTGGCCTTCGACCCGATCGTGGGCTCCGGGCCAAACGGCGTGGTGCTGCACTACAAGCAGAACGACCAGATCGCCAACGACGGCGACCTGATGGTGCTCGACTGCGGCGCGTCGATCAACGGCTACGCGGCGGACATCACCCGCTCGTTCCCGGTCAACGGCAAGTTCACCGAGGACCAGCGGTCGGTGTTCAACGCCGTGCTCAAGGCGCAGGAGGCCGCGATCAAGGCGGTCAAGCCCGGGGCCTTGCTCTCCGACGCGGACAAGGCGGCGCGGGCAGTGCTGGAGAAGGCCGGCTACGGCGACTTCATGCCGCACGGGATCGGGCACCACCTCGGCCTGGAAACCCACGACCCCGGGCTGGCCCAGGAGGAACTCAAGCCGGGCATGGTGGTGACCATCGAGCCGGGCGCGTACCTGCCGGACAAGGGCATCGGCGTGCGGATCGAGGACGACATCCTGGTGACCAAGGACGGGAACAAGAACCTGTCGGCGTCGGTCCCGAAGTCGGCGGTGGAGATGGAGCGGGTGGGGAAGTAATCCATGGAGCAAGCCAGGCTCCATGGCAGCGGTCTGGTACAGCAGGCTGCGGTCGTTGCCCGGGAACTATTGCTTCTCGGCGCGGCTCAGGGTGTCCGAAGCGTGGATCAGCATGCTGTAGCGAGCGAATGGCCCCCAGGTGCTCAACATTCCTGAGCGAGTCATGTAGTGGGTGACACCGATTCCGAGCGCCACTTGCTCTTGATAAATCAGGCTTGTCAGATCGCGTTCCCGTGATAAAGTGCTGGTAAACAGATTGATGAATGCATGCGCGTTCTCAAGTCGTTCGCCGTACACTCCGAGGACGCGGACGATCGTGAGTGCGAGTTGCGCATCGGGGTCGGCATGGAGCAGCGTAGGACGCCATGCTGCAGGATCGAGCGTCGACTCTTCGGTGTGGGCCAGGATCATCGCCTGGGCTTCCGCTGAGGCGATCGGATCGGACAAGGCGGCGGCCCGCGCTTCCGCCTCGGCGATGCGGCCGGCCTTCGCCAACTCCCGGATGATCCCAATCCTGGCCAAGTCAGCGATGTATGGCTTCGTGATGCGATCGATGGCCTGATCGGCCGCGCGGTACTCGCCCTGTTGGGCGAGGGTACGGGCAACTTCCAGGCGGACTTTCGCGGCCTGGTCTGGCTCCAGCGATTCGATGATCTCCGCCGCCTCTTCCGTCATCCAGGCCCGAGCCATGAATCGTGCCGTGTCGGTCAGCAGTTCGTTCTTCTCTGAGCCATCCGGAAGCGTGCGGATGTTGTCCATCGCGGCGGTGAGGTTGCCCGCGGCTTCCCGCCGGGCGTCGAACAGGATCTGGCCTTCCGCCGTATCGATCAGCACCCTGGCAAGCTGCGCTGGGTCTTTGATATCCCGCTGCAATGCACTTGCGTTCATGCGGGCGGTCTCAGCCATGTTCGAGAGACCGGCCCGGTCGAACGCCGGCGCGAGCCCGCCCCACAGGGCGGCTGATGTGGCCTGGTCATCTCTGACCGCCCACTTCACGGTATCGGCCATCGACAGGAAGGAAAGGCTCAGCCCGACATGCCGGATCGCCACCAATGGGGTGTCGCCGCCTTCCAATCGCTCCTGCGCTTGCGGCACGAGTTGCCTTGCCCTCGTGTTTGCGTGGAGTTTGGCGGCAATATCAGCGAGGATTTCGTCCGTCATGAAGTCCGGCGCTTCCCGACGCAAACCGGCGAGGACAACCGCGCCGGCGGCGGGGTCTTGCGCCGCGACGGCCCACCTGCCTAAGGCTACCCAGACTTCACGAGGCGCCGGCAACGGGCGTTCGAGGACCGGACGCATCAGGTCCATCGCTTCGCCGAGTTTCTGTTGAGACGGCCCCGAGCTGATCGGGGCGGTCAGGCTCTGGGCCAGGTATTCGGCGGACCGAAGCGCGAGGAGGTCCTCGTTGCTCAGCGGCTCGGCCGGTGCGAGCGTCACGGAGAGGAAGAGGACGGCCAGGGTGGTGCGGATGGGGTGCATGGGCGCAGGATAACGCCCTACGGAGTCCTGCACAAGTCCGAAAACGGAATTAGTCGCCCGCCCGGCCTAGGGCGACCATGACCATGCCGATCGGGATGATCGAGTCCTCGATCGCCCGGCGGCTGAGGGCCTGCATGTCACCGATGCGGCCGGATTCCACGCCGCGACGGAGGTCGTCGAGGAGGGCCTCGACGGTGGCCAGGAGGCTGCCCCAGATCTGGAACTCGGTCTCGCTGGTGGGCATGAAGCGGCGGATCATGGGCAGGGTGGTGGGCGGGACGACGCGCCAGCCCTCGGGGTGCTGGCGCATGGTCAGGCCGAAGGGGGGCAGGACGGGGCGGTCGTCGAAGGTGACCGCGACGGTGTCGAAGCCGATCTCGGCGATGCCCACGCGGTCGATGTTGTCGGTGACGGTGCGGTTGAGGCGGCCGAAGGGGTCGGCCAGGATCTGGGCGAAGGCGCGTTCGCGGGCCTCGCGTCGGGCGGAGGACTCCGGCGGCGGCTGGCCGCGCCGGGGGCGGCGTTCGGGCATGATGGCGGCCATGAGCGAGGTGGCCTCGCCGCGGGCCTCTGCGGCCTCGATGTCACGGGCGAGCTTTTCGAGTTCCTCGGGCATGGCGCGCTCGATCGAGCTGTGCAGGTCCTGTGCGGCGGCGAGGACGCGGCCGAGTCGGATGTAGAGGTCCTTCATCCGTTGTTCGCGGTCCGTGCCATGCTCGTCGGGCGGGACGGGCTCGAGTAGCTCGACGAGCCGGTCGGCGCGGCGGTCGGCGAGCATCTGGCCGGCGGTGGCGATGACCGCCTCGGGTGTGCTGGTGTCGTAGGACTTCTCCGGCCAGAGCCGCACGGTGGCCCAGATGATGGTGGAGAGCAGGACCGCCGCGGACAGGCCGATCATGCCGACGAGGATGCCCAGGGGCAGGGGCTCGGGGGCTTCGGGCGGGGGTTTCGTGGCGGTGGGCGGTTTGGCGGTCATCCGGCGTGCTCCCGCGTAGGATCGGGCATGGAATGCATCATCAACGGTCAGCCTATGGAACTGCCCGAGGATACCACGGTTGCACAACTGATCGAGCGGCTGGGGCTTTCGGATGCGATCTGTGCGGCCGAGGTGGAGAAAGAGCTGGTTCCGAAGCGGGAACGGGCCACGCGGGTGCTCCGGGCGGGGGAACGGGTCGAGGTGGTGACGCTGGTCGGTGGGGGGTGAGGGGTTCCGGGGTTGGGAGCACTGGTTGCCCTTCGGGACAACCAGTGGCGCCCGGGGTTGGGGGTCCGGTCAGTCGGCGGGGTCGGGGGCCCGGAAGCCGGAGGCGGGGTCGCCGATGCGGAGGATGGCCAGGGTTGACTGGGCCTGGACCTCGCCGAGGGGTTTGCCTGCGATCATGACGACGGGGTCGCCGTCGGTGGCGAGGCCGTCGGCGATGAGGCGGGCCTCGACCTCGTCGGTCCAGTCGCGGAGGCGGGCGTAGCCGGGTGGCTCGATGCAGATGGGTGTGACGCCGCCGAAGAGGGCCATGCGCCGGGCGGCGACGCGGGAGGATGTGTAGGCGTAGATGGGCACGCGGAAGTTGTGCTGGCTGAGGTAGCGGGCCATGCCGCCGATCTGGGACCAGACGACCACGCACTTGGCGTCGAGTTCGTTGGCGATGTGCCACGCGCCGTGGGCGAGGGCGGCGGAGCGGTAGGGGTATTCGTCGGGACGCTTGGGCACGCCGGTGACGGGTGCGAGCTCGTCGATGCGGGCCTCGGTGACCTGGATGATGCGGCGCATGGTGTCGACGACGAGGTCGGGGTGGCGTCCGACGGCGGTCTCGCCGGAGAGCATGACCGCGTCGGCCCCGTCGAAGACGGCGTTGGCGACATCGGAGGCCTCGGCGCGGGTGGGCGAGGCGTTGTCGATCATGGTCTCGAGCATCTGGGTGGCGACGATGCAGGGCTTGGCCTTGTCGGCGCAGGTGGCGAGGATGTACTTCTGGGCGACGGGAACGCGGGCGACATCCATCTCGACGCCGAGGTCGCCGCGGGCGACCATGATCGCGTCGGAGGCGTCGATGATTTCGTCGAGGTTGATCAGGGCCTGGGGCTTCTCGATCTTGGCGACGATGGGGATGCGCGGGGGCACGCCGGGCTTGTCGGCGCAGTGGCCGTCGGCGCACATCGCCTCGAGGCGTTCACGCAGTTCGATGACCTCGGCGGCGTTGCGGACGAAGGAGAGGGCGAGGTAGTCGAGCCGGTTGCGGACGGCCCACTCCACGCACGCCCAGTCCTTCTCGGTGATGGCGGGCATGGCCAGGTCGGACTCGGGCAGGTTGACGCCCTTGGCGGAGGTGATGCGCCCGCCGATCGTCACGCGGCAGCGGAGCCAGGAGCCGTCGGCGCGGTCGACGGCGAGCATGCGGATCGCGCCGTCGTTGATCAGGACGCGCTGGCCGGGGTCGACATCGTGGAAGAGGCGGTCGAAGGTGGCCCCGAAGACGGGGACCCCGTTCTCGATGACGGCCTCGCCCTGGCCGTCGCGGAACATGACATCGTCGCCCGGGCGGACGACGATACCGCCCTCGGGGTCGATGTCCGGCACCCTGCCGACGCGCATCTTGGGGCCCTGGAGATCGCCGAGGAGGGCGACGGCCCGCTCGGTCTGGTCGAGCACGGCGCGGACGCGGGCGAGGCGCTGGTCCATGGCGGCGAAGTCGCCGTGGGAGAAGTTGAGCCGGAAGACATTGACGCCGATGTCCACCAGTTTGGCGAGCATCTCGGGCGAGTCCGAGGCGGGGCCGAGGGTGGCGACGATCTTCGCGTGCGGGGGGCGTGTGGGGTCCTTGGTGAGCCAGACCGGGGCTTGGGTGTGCGATCGGATCATGTTGCTCGGGTCCCCTGCGTGCGCCCGGTCGGGCGTTCGTGGCGTCTGGTTCAGCGGTCGCGGACGGCTCGGATGATGGTGCGGTAGTTCTCGCGGAAGAACTTCGTGTACTCGATGCGGAGCCGGGCCTCGCGGCCGGGCTGACGCCACTCGTTGCGGATGGTGTCGAAGGTGTCTTGGGTGAATGGCAGGCGGTGGTCAGACTCGGCCAGCGCCAGGACTTCCGCCTCGGCCGGCCCGGCCACGGGCGCGGAGGTGCGACGGCTCCATGCCCGGATCTCGGATGTCCAACGCCATTCGCGCTCCGCGATGAATGATCTGGCCTCGGCGGACAGATCGGCGAACCCCGGAAGAGCGGTCAGGGCCTCGATGCGTGTCTCCGGGAAGGCGTAAAACAAGGCTTCGAGTTCGGCGACCTCGCGGGCGGTGAACGCGGCGGACCGGCGGGCGCGATCGATGGCGGCGTAGGCGTTGCGGCATTCGTCGGCCAGATCGACGCCGAACGCCCCCATCATCACCTGCACCCCGGCCCGCCACCCGGGGTTCTGGACATCGGAGACGATCTCGAACGGATCGACCTGATCGATGAAATAGTCCATGTGGCGTTCGTACATCATCCGGCGGACGGGCATGCGACGGAGTTCGTGGTCGCGCGGGCCCATGGGCTGGCCGGAGGGGCCGACGGGATTGTCGGTGTGTGAAGCGCGGAACTGCCAGAGGGCCTGGGCTTCCTCGGTCAGGGTGAAGCGGATGAAACGCTTGGCCAGTTCGGGGTTCGGTGCGCCGTTGAGCAGGCTGACGGGGTCGGCGTCGACATAGACCGATCCGGCGGGGTCGGTGTAGCCGACACGGTCGCCGCCGCCGGTGTCGGCGATGACCTGGGCCTGGCCGCGGCCGTAGAAATCGATGGCCAGCCCGGCCGCTGCCTCGCCCATGGAGACATCGATCGGCGGCTTCGTGGATGAGTTGGTGAAGTAGCGGGTAGTGCCGCACATGCCCCGGAGGATCCGCCAACCCCGCTCCCAGCCCTCGTTGCCGAGGATGGAGTCGAAGGTGGTGGTGACCGAACCGGACTGTCGCGGATCGGCCAGGGCGACCCAGCCGATCAGGCGGGGGTCGGTCAGGCTGGCGAAGCTGGTCGGCTCGGGCAGGCCGAGGCGGGCGAGCACTTCGCGGTTGAAGACGATGCCGAAGCTGGACAGGGCGGTGCCGATCCAGCGCTGCTCGGGGTCGTAGAGCTGTTGGGGGCCGATGCTGTTGTGGCCGAAAAGGTCGTCGAGTTCGTCCTGCGTGAAGCCGGCGGGGGCGGATTGGCGGATGCGGACGACCACATCGCGTCCGTCCGGCGTGCGGGCCGCGATGGACATCGGCCGGGCGGTCTGGCCGTGGTCGAAGGACCCGCCGCCAAAGAAGAGGTCGTACTCGATGGCGCCGGGCGGGAGAATGGTGTCGTCGGGCTGGTCCGGATCGAAGAGGCCGCGTTCGACCTGGTTCTTGATCGAGCTGCTGAACATGGCCTCGAGCTGCTTGCGGATCTCGCTGGTGCCGCCGGGGGTCCGCCAGTCGACGACGGCGGGCGTGCCGTGCTCGCGGAGGTGCCACTCAGAGAACGCGCGGCCGAACTCGGCCCGGATCTGCGGGACATGGGGGGTGATGACGATGATGCGTTCGGCGTCGGCGGGGGCGGCGTCGCCGCCGCGGCCGAGCGTCAGCGCGAAGGGCACCCCGAGGATGATCCCCAGCAGCACCGTGATGATGATCCGTCCGGACATGGCGTGAGTGTATCGCGGGCAGCGGCGGGGTTGGGAAGGTGCTTTCCGTCAGGCGTGGCCCAGGGCCCGCTCGATCGCGCCGACGAGGGAGTGAAGGATGAGCATGTGCAGTTCCTGGATCCGGTCGGCGGTCTGGCCGGGGACGATCCAGGTCTCGTCACCGGCGTTCGCGAGGCGTCCGCCGTCCTTGCCCAGCAGCAGCACGACGGATGCTCCGCGGGTGCGGGCGGCCTCGACGGCCAGGGCCACATTAGCGCTGTTGCCGCTGGTGGACAGGGCGATCAGGGTGTCCTCCGGCCCGGCCAACGCCTCGACCCAGCGGGCGAAGATGTGGTCAAATCCGTAGTCGTTGCCGGTGCAGGTGATGTGCCCGGCGTCGGCGCAGGCGATGGCGGCGATGGGGGGGCGGTCCTTGCGATAGCGTCCGGTCAGCTCCTCGCAGAAGTGGACCGCGTCGGCGCAGGATCCGCCGTTGCCCACGGCGAGGACCTTGCCGCCGCGCCGGGCGCGGTCGGCGATCGCCCCGGCGACGCGGGCGACGCGGGCGGACGAATCGGCGTCCTCGGCGAGCACGGCCGAGAGCCGGGCGGCCTCGGCGAACTCGGACTGCACCACGGAGGCGTCGGTCATGGGCCATGATACGGCGCCGGGCCGGCTTTGGTCGGGGTTTGGCGGGATTGTTTGGCCGCGGCGGGCTCTGGCGTATAAACTATGACAGAGGGACCTGGGCTCCCGCCGGATCCGACCGGCACCGAACCGCCCAAGAGCTTGGAGACAACGAAAATGACCACCGCGTCGACCCAAACCAGCCGATCGCTGGCCGCGGATCCGCTTGCGCTGATCGATGTGGACCATGTGCGGTTCTATGTCGGCAACGCGAAGCAGGCGGCCTATTTCTACGCGCAGACCTTCGGGTTCAACATCTCCCAGGTGGCCGACCTGACCACGGGCAGCCGGGAGGAGGCCGATTACCTGCTGACGCAGGGCAACATCCGCCTGCTCCTGACCACCCCGCTGAGCAAGGGTCACCCGGCGTCGGAGGAGATCAAACGCTACGGCGACGGGGTCAAGGATGTGGCCCTGACCGTCGAGGACGCCGAGGCGGCCTTCGAACTGGCCGTACGCAACGGGGCCGAGCCGGCGTCGGAGCCGCGCGTCATCAAGGATGACAAGGGAAGCGTGACGGCTGCGTCGATCAAGACCTACGGCCGGGTCGTTCACACCTTCGTCTCCCGGACCGGGCACTACGCGCTCGAGAACATCAAGCGGGGCGGGGCCGAGTTCATGCCGGTGTTCAGGAAGGTCGACTCGCCCCTGAACGAGTACAACCGGAAGCACCCCTGCGGCCTGATGTACTTCGATCACTGCGTGGGCAATGTCGAAGAGGGCAAGATGAACCACTGGGTCAAGTGGTACGAGGATGTCATGGGCTTCAAGATGTTCAAGCATTTCGATGATGCGGACATCTCGACGGAGTACTCGGCCCTGATGTCCAAGGTGATGGCCAGCGGCAACCACCTCATCAAAATGCCCATCAACGAGCCCGCCGAGGGCAAGAAGAAAAGCCAGATCCAGGAGTATCTGGAGTGGCACGACATGACGCCCGGCGTCCAGCACCTCGCCCTGCGGACCGACGACGAGCTGCACTCGGTCGCCGAGCTGCGCCGGCGCGGCGTGGACTTCCTCAGTCTGCCCGACTCGTACTATCAGATCGTGTGGGACCGCGTCAACAAGATGCTCACCGCGAACGGCCACGAGGCGGTCAAGGAGGACCACGACCGGATCAAGGACCTGGGCATTCTGGTCGACGCCGACGATGAGGGATACCTGCTGCAACTGTTCACCAAGCCGCTGCAGGATCGCCCGACGCTGTTCTTCGAGATCATCTGCCGCCGCGGCAGCCAGAGCTTCGGCAAGGGCAACTTCAAGGCCCTCTTCGAGGCCCTGGAGCTTGAGCAGGAGCGGCGTGGGAACCTCTGAACCCGTGCGTCCAGTCTGGATCGAAAGAGGGGCCGACAAGGCCCCTCTTTGTTTGGGTCGGGATCGGGTGCCGGCGGCCTGTTGAAACATTGGGATTTCATAAACATTCCGTTTAAATTCTGGCCAAGTTGGGGTACATTAGCGTGTCGGGATGTGCAGCCCGGCCCCCCAGGAGGTCAGAAGCAATGGTTCGTTTAGATATTTTGACCCACACCGTTCTTCTCGGCGGTGCGGTGTGTGTGGTTTTTGCCCAGCCGAATGTGGCGATCACGGAGTGGATGTACGCGGGCAGCACGCCGGTGGGCGGAGAGTTCATCGAGTTTACGAACATCGGGACGGAGCCGGTGGACATGACGGGCTGGAGCTTCGACGACGATGCGCGGCAGCCCGGCGCGTTCGATCTGAGCGGGTTCGGGGTGGTGATGCCGGGCGAGTCGGTGGTGCTGACCGAGGACCCGGCGGAGGTGTTCCGTGCCGACTGGGGGCTAGGACCCGAGGTGAGGATCGTGGGGGACTTGGGCCTCAAGTCCGGGAACAACATCGGCCGCAACGACGAGATCAATCTGTACGACGCGCAGGGCGAGCTGGTGGACCGGCTGACCTACGGGGATCAGGACTTCCCCGGGTCGATCCGGACCCGCTGGATCAGCGGGAACCCGGCGTTGGCGGGTGCGTTGGGTGCGAACGACCCGTACCAGTGGGTGTACGCGGAGGCGGGTGACCTGCAGGGCTCGTGGCAGAGCGCGGCGGGTGACTGGGGCAATCCTGGGGTGTTCGTGATGCCGCCGAGCGGCGAGCTGCCGGGTCCGGTGACGGTGTCGAAGGCGGGTGGCTTCTACACCGAGGCTTTCACGGTGGAGCTGGATGCGACGGGGGACGGGATCCGGTACACGCTGGACGGGTCGGTGCCGACGCTGGACTCGCCGCTGTACACGGGACCGATCCTGATCGAGAACCGGGCGGGGGATCCGAACTACTTCTCATTGATTCGAACCTCACCGGTGTGGATCCCGCCGAACGGAACCGTGAACAAGGGAACAGTGCTGCGTGCGGCGGCGGTGAACAACGACGGCCAGACCGGGCCGGTGGCGACACGGACCTTCTTCGTGGATCCGGCCGGCGCGGATCGGTACACGCTGCCGGTGGTGTCCGTGGTGACGGAGGAACGAAACTTTTACGATTACGAGTACGGGATCTCTGTGCCGGGAGCGATCTACGACCAGTTCTTTGATCCCGACATTCCCTGGTGGCGGCGTGAGGGGAACTACACGCAGCGCGGGGTCGAGTGGGAGCGTCCTGGCCATCTGGAGTTCTTCGAGCCCGACGGGTCGCTGGGCTTCGCGCAGGATGTCGGCTATCGGATCCACGGGGGGACCTCACGCTCGTACCCACGTAAGTCGCTCCGGGTCTACGCCAGAAGCGACTACGGCGTTTCATCGATCCAGTATCCGGTTTTTCCTGGCGATGCGCAGACCGAGTTCAAGCGTCTGATCATCCGCAACAGCGGAAATGATCACGAACGCACCCTGTTCCGCGATGCGTTCATTCAGGACCTTGTCAAAGACACGGGCGTTGCGACTCAGCTGTACCGCCCTGTCGTTGTGTTTGTCAACGGCGAGTACTGGGGCGTGCAGAACATCAGGCAGCGGTACGACAAGCACTTCCTGGCACTCCGCAAGGGTGCCGATCCGGACAACATCGATCTCTTGACAGGTGGGCAGGCGATCGCGGATGAGGGCGATAACACCCACTTTCTTGAAACCTACCAGCACCTCCTGGATAACGACCCTTCGGACCCGGCGGTTTACGAGTACGCCGCGAGCAGGATCGATCTGGAGAACTTTGCCACCTACTACTCGATTCAGATGTTCATCGCCAACTCGGATTGGCCCACGAACAACATCGACTTCTGGCGCCCGCGGACTGAGAACGGCCGATGGCGATGGTTGCTCTATGACACGGATCTTGCGTTCAATCACGGGGCGAATCATGTGCCGTCGACCAACGCTGCGGATCGGATCCTCAAGCAGCTGGTCACCCGGAACGCGAGGATTCTCCAGCGGATGCTCATGAATGAGCGATTCCGTGACGATTTTATGAATCGATCCGCGGATCTGATGAACGCGGAGCTTTCTGTTGAGAACATGACCGCGCGGCTGGCGGATTTCCGGACGGACTATGCTCCGGAAATCCCAGAGCACATCCTGCGGTGGCGTCAGCCCGTGAGTTTCCAGGAATGGGACACGACACTGCTCGGCCGGATTCAGACCTTCATCGATCAAAGGGCGAACTTCCACCGCCAGCAGCTCGCGGAAGCCGTTGGCTTGCCCGGCATCGCGGCCTTGACCGTCTCGATGCTCCACCCGGATCGTGGAGACATCCGCGTCAGTGCGATCGATCTCCCGTCCGACGAGGCTTCATGGTCTGGTGTCTACTTCCAGACCATCCCCGTCCCGATCGTCGGCACCCCCGCCCCCGGCTACCGCTTCCACGGCTTCGAGGAGCTGCCCGATGCGCCCGACGCCGAGGGCCGCGTGATCTGGGTGCCCGACGGTGACCAGACGCTCACCGCTCGGTTCGCCTGCCTGGCGGACTTCGACGGCAACGGCGTCGTCAACTTCTTCGATATCTCGGCGTACCTGCAGGCGTTCGCGGCTGGAGATCCGGCCGCGGATCTGGCCGAGCCGTTCGGAGAGCTCAACTTCTTCGACCTCGCGGCGTACCTGCAGCTGTTCAACGCGGGCTGCCCGTAAGCGGCCGACATCGAAGCTCAAAGATTGATTCAGCCCGCCGGCCGACGGCGGGCTTTTTTACATCGCCCCGCCGTCGAAGGTCACGCGTTGTTTCGTTCTGCGGGGGTCGGGCTCGGGCACCGCAGAGAGCAGCGATTGCGTGTAGAGGTGCTGGGGATTTTCGATGATCTCTTCGCGGGTGCCCGCTTCGACGATCTTGCCCCGGTACATCACGGCGATCCGTCGGCAGACATGCTGGATCACGGCCATGTCGTGCGAGATGAACAGGTACGACAGGCCGAACTCGCCCTGGAGATCGGTCAGCAGGTTGATGATCTGGGCCTGGATAGACACATCGAGCGCGCTGGTCGGCTCGTCGCAAACGATGAACTTCGGCTCGAGCGCCAGGGCCCGGGCGATGCCGATGCGCTGGCGCTGGCCGCCGGAGAACTCGTGCGGGTAGCGGTCCGCCGCCGCCCGCGGCATGCCGCAGCGTTCCAGCAGCGACTCGACCCGTTCACGCAGCTCGGCCTTGTCCTTGATCAGCCCGTGGATGATCAGCGGCTCGCCGACGATCGAGGCGATCCGCATGCGGGGGTTGAGCGATCCGGCAGGGTCCTGGAAGACGATCTGCATGTCCCGCCGGAGTTTCTGAAGCTCCGAACCGGACGCCGCGAACACGTCGCGGCCTTCAAAGGTGACTCGCCCGCCGGTGGCGGGGATCAGCCGGAGCAGCGTGCGACCGACCGTGGTCTTGCCGCAGCCGGACTCGCCGACCAGACCCAGGGTTTCGCCCCGTCCGATCTCGAATGAGACCCCGTCAACCGCCTTGAAGTGGTCTGTCACCCGCTGGAGCAGCCCCGAACGGATCGGGAAGTAGGTTTTCAGATCCTCGACCTTGAGCAGCGGCTGCGGGTCGCTGCCGGGGCCTTGGGGCTTGTTCTCGGGCTTTTCGAGCACGGCGGAATCGGTCATGCCCCCATCGTAGCCGAACAAACAGTCCGGCCCAAGCACTCAGGGTTGGGTCTCGGGTGTTTGCAGGGTTGACCGGACGGCGCGGGACGATAAAGATGTGCCTCCACCGGGCACGCCCGGCGGGCGGGCAGGTAGCTCAGTTGGTAGAGCACCGCATTGAAAATGCGGGTGTCGCCGGTTCAAGTCCGGCTCTGCCCATTCCGAGCCATTCGTGGCGTGTCAGGCCGGTCGCTCACCGGCCTGTCCTGTTTTTGCGTTTTCTGCCAGGAAGTACGCCCGATCGCACCCTTCAGCCGAAATGACCCGACATGTGCGGCGTGATTGGTATCGTCGGCCTTGGCAGCCCCGTCCGTCTCGGGGACGACGACGCGGTTCGTTTGCGCGACACCATGCTCCACCGCGGGCCGGATTCCGCGGGCCGGTGGCGGTGCCCTTGGGCGTTGCTCGGGCATCGCCGGTTGGAGGTCATCGCACCGGGCCCGGAGGGCCACCAGCCGATGTGCACGCCCGACGGCCGGTTCGCGTTGGTCTATAACGGCGAGTTGTACAACGATGCCGAACTCCGCCGGGCGTTGGAGGCCGAGGGCGTCCGCTTCCAGACCCGCTGCGATACGGAGACCGTGCTCTGGGCTCTGGCGAGATGGGGCGAGCAGGCGGTGTCGCGTTTCCGCGGTATGTTCGCCCTCGGCTTTGTTGACACGGTGGAGAACCGCCTGATCCTGTCCCGGGATCCGCTGGGCATCAAGCCGCTCTATGCCGCCCGTGTTGTCACGCCCGATGGGCCGCAGGTAGTCTTCGCCAGCGAACCCACGGCGATCCTTGGCCACCCGTCGATGGCGATCGAGCCGGACTGGGCCGTTGTCTCGGCCTACCTGACGACCATCCGCCCCCTGCTCGGGCGGCGGACGATGTTCGCCGGCCTGGAGACCCTCCTGCCAGGCGAGACCCGGGTCTACGACGCATCGACGCCGGACGCACCGCGCGTGCTTGATGCGTGGGAAGCGGGCGAACGCTCCGGGCTGTCGGATCCCGCCGAGACGGTCGAGGTCATCGCCGAGGCGGTGCGGTCGCACCTGCGCACGGATGTTCCGATGTGTGCCCTGCTCTCGGGCGGGCTGGACTCGGCGGCTGTGGTGTCACTGGCGCACCGCGACCTGTCCGAGCGGCTGCACACCTACTGCGCCGGCGCCAAGATGGGCGGCTTCGACGACGATTTCACGCACGCCGACGCGATGGCCCGCGGGCTCGGCACGACGCACGCCGAGGTGACGATCGACCAGGCCCTGTTCGGATCCCGCTGGGCTCAGCTCATCGACCAAACCGGCGTGCCGGTCTCCACGCCCAATGAGATCGCGATCCACGCGGTGGCGTTGGCCTTGCGTGCGGACGGCCATGTCGTCACCCTCTCCGGGGAGGGGGCGGATGAGCTGTTCGGCGGGTACGCCCCGCCGATGATGCAGGCCGCCGCGCATGTGGCCGCCCTGGACGGGCGTCCCGACGCGGACGGCGGGCTGTTCCATCTGCTCTCGAACGCGTGGGTCTCGCCGCAGATCAAGGGCTCCGTGCTCCGCGACGGGATCCTGGCCCGGGCGGACGGCGACGCGGCCCTGGCCGAGGAGTACCAGCGTACCTTCGCCGACTTGGCCGCCGACGCCCCGGGGGATTCGCCGCTTCAGCCGCATCTGCGGTTCCACCGGCGGATGAACCTGCCCAACCTGCTGCGCCGGCTGGACTCGACGACGATGCTCGCTTCGGTCGAGGGGCGCACGCCCTTCGCGGACATCCGCGTGGCCCGGTTCGCCGAGTCACTGGCGATGGCCGAGAAGTTCGTGCCCGGCGAGCCGGCGCGGACGAAGATCGCGCTCCGCGAGGCCTTCCGGGACGTGCTGCCGGGGTCCGTCGTCGATCGGCCAAAGGCCAGTTTCCCGCTGCCGTTCCAGTCGTGGATGGGCCCGCTCGCGGAAGGCCTGCGCACTTCACCATTCGCGAGCGAGATCTTCACCCGGGAGTCGGTCGACGCCGTGTCCGGCCATCCGGAGGGGCTGTGGACGCTGGCGTGGCCAATGATCAACATCGCCGCATGGGGCGATCGGTGGTGGGGGCCAGGGACCCTCGCGGAACAGTTCGGAGCTCAGGCCGCGGGCGCGGTCACGACGCGGTAACGGCGGTGTCCGCGGTGCTGCGGACATGGAGTTCCTTGAGCTGATCCTCGTCGACCACATTCGGCGCTTCGCACATCAGATCCTGCCCCGTCATGGTTTTGGGGAAGGCGATGACCTCGCGGATGTTCTCCGTTCCGGTCATGTGCATGACCAGCCGGTCCAGCCCGAAGGCGATGCCCCCGTGCGGCGGTGCGCCGTACGACAGAGCCTCGAGCAGGAAGGAGAACTTGGTTTTCGCCTGCTCCTCGGTCAGCCCGAGCAGGCTGAAGACCTTTTTCTGGACTTCCTGACGGTGGATACGGATCGAACCGCCGCCGATCTCCGAGCCGTTGCAGATCATGTCGTAGCCGTCGGAGACGATCGACTCGACGGTGTCGATGTCCGCCGGATCCGCGGCGAGGAACCGTTCGGTCTCCGCCGCAGTGGGGGCGGTGAACGGGTGGTGCAGCGAGTAGTACCGCCCGGTCTCGGCGTCGTGCTCGAACATCGGGAAGTCGTAGACCCACAGGAAGTTCCATGCTCCCTCGGGGATCATGCCCAGGTCCTTGGCGACTTTCTGGCGCAGCTCGCCGAGGGCCTTGGTACACACGCCGTACGCGTCGGCCCCGAAGACGACGACATCGCCGTCGGTCAGGTCGAGGCGTTCGACCAGCGTGTCCGCGATCGGACCGAGGAACTTGGCCACCCCGCCCTCGAACGCCCCGTTGACGAACCGGGCGAACGGCACACCGCCCGCCCCGAACTGCTGGACGAACGCGCTGTAGCCATCGAGCACCTTCCGCGTGAGTTTCTCGGCAGCGCCGGGGATGCGGATGGCCTTGACCACACCCCTGGGCTTCTCCAACGCCCCGGTGAACACGCCGAACTCCGTCTGCGCGGCCATATCCGAGATGTCCACCAGCTCGAGCCCGTACCGCGTGTCGGGGCGATCGATCCCGAAGCGGTCCATCGCCTCCCGGTAGGTCATCCGCGGGAAGTCCGGCAGGGTGACCCCGAGAACATCTTTCCACAGGGTTTTCGCGAAGCCCTCCATCGTCTTAAGCACCGTCTCCCGATCGGCGAACGCCATCTCAAGATCGATCTGCGTGAACTCGGCCTGCCGGTCGAAGCGGGGATCCTCGTCGCGGAAGCACTTGACGATCTGCAGGTAGCGGTCCGCCCCCGCGATCATCAGGATCTGCTTGAACAACTGCGGCGACTGCGGCAGGGCATACCACATGCCCTCCTGCAACCGGCTGGGCACCAGGAAGTCCCGGGCCCCCTCCGGCGTCGAGCGGCAGAGCATCGGCGTCTCGACCTCGAGGAACCCGTGCGCGTCGAAGTAGTCCCGTGTGATCTTGGCCACACGGTGCCGCGTCCGCATGATCTCCTGCATCCGCGGGCGGCGCAGGTCCAGGTAGCGGAACTTCAGACGCGTTTCCTCGTCGGGCAGGTTGGTCTCGTCCGATGGCACGAACGGCAGGCGGGCGGTCTTGGACAGCACCTCCATCGACTCGACCACGACCTCGATCGCCCCGGTATGGATCTTCGGGTTGGCCTTCTCGCGTTGGCGAACCACGCCGCGCACCGCCACGCAGTCCTCGTTGCGGAGCTTGCCCCCGGCTTCGACCACGGCGTCGGGCGTGCCGCCCTGCTCAAAGACCACCTGCGTGACGCCCTCCCGGTCGCGGAGGTCGACGAACACCAGCCCATGGCCGTGCCCGCGATAGGCGTTGACCCAGCCGTTGAGTGTGACGGTCTGACCGACATGGCCGGCTGTGAGCTGGCCGCAGGTGTGGGTGCGCTTGAACATGGTCCGCCTTCCAGATCCGAACGAAGACCGCCCGGGCGCGTGCCCGAGCGGGGTGCGTTGCGAACAGGATGGTAGGCGGGAACGCCCGAAAACCGGGCTTCGCCGGGATCAGGCCGCGGCGGTTCCGAGTGCCCGTTCAACGGCGCAGGATACCAGGATCGACCAGTCCGCTTCCAGCCGATCGGTCCAGGTGTAGTGGCAGTGCTCGGCGATCGCTTCGAGCAGCGCGTGCTCCTCGGCGCCCCACCCCGCCCGGTCGCGGACGCGGCCCGGGATGCCCAGACCGTCCGTGCGGCAGGCCGAGAGCATCGTCGCCCGGAGCTGCTCCAGGCACGCGGACGAACGGGCGCACGGCGACTGCCCCCGGGCTTGCAGGTTCGCCTCGAAGCGTTGCTCCAGCCGATCGAAGTGCGGCTCGATCGTGGCGAAGGAGCGGGTCAGTCGGTCGATCTGGGCGGCGGTCAGCGGCATGGTTCGGCTCCGTGGTGAGTGTCGTCGCCCCGGTAATCGGACCGAGCGGCCGCCCGCTTCAGCACAATCGGCCGATCCGGCGCAGACCGACCCGGTCAACCGCCCGCCGCACAGCTCCCGGTACTCGATCTGGCGCGAAATCGAGGCAATTACCCTGATTGGGGGATTGTGCCCCGGCCGGATTCGGGTATGGTAAACCCCTGAAGAGGTGTATGCCTCCCCGAGAAAGAGTGTCCAGATTCACCACAGAGAGAAAGAGGAGAAACACAGATGCGAACCGCATGGACCGCCGGTCCCATGATGGCGGTGCTGGCTTTCGGCACCGCCGCGACGCAGGCCGAGTTGATCATCGGCAACCTCAACGCCCCACAGGTCAGTTCCACGGTCTTCGGAGGTGGAAGCGTCAGCCAGTTCAAGGCCGTGGGCTTCACCATGGGCGCCGATGCCTACTTCGTCGATCGCGTCACGCTCGCGATGGACATGCAGGGCGGGCTGGGCAACCCCGTCGTCTCGATCTGGAGCGGTGCAAATGCCCCGCAGACCGAGCTGGCCGTTCTCAACAACCCGGCGAACCTGAGCGGTGGTGGAACCGGCAACTTTGCCTTTACGCCCACCGGGAGCTTCATCCTCGATTCGAACACCACCTACTGGATCCATGTCCGCTCCGACCCGGTGGACGGCGCTGATTTCAACTGGCTCTCGACCGACATCAGCAACCCGCCCAGCGGTCCGCACGCCGCGTTCCTGGGCTACAACTTCAACGGCAGCCCGTCGAGCTTCTACAACCGGTTTGAGATCCAGGGCACGCTGGTGCCCGCCCCCTCTGGGGTGGCGGTGCTCGGCATGATCGGTCTCGCGGCTTCCCGCCGTCGCCGCTGAGCCGGCAGGCGCACGCCAAAACACATTGCGACCGGGCCGCGCGGGTGCGCGGCCCGGTTTTTTGTTTCACCAGGGCAGCGGCTTGCCGTCATAGTTCAGGAACTTGCCCGCATCCTCAATGCCAAGGCTGTCAACGGTATCGAGGATCGAGGAAGCCGAGGCATCCGGGGTCAGGTGGGCGTTCGGCCCGCCCATGTCGGTCTGGACCCAGCCGGGGTGGACCCCCACACAGGCGACGCCCTTGTCCTTGAGCTGGTTGGCGATCAGCGTGTTGGCCATGTTCAGGGCCGACTTGGAGCTGTGGTAGGCGAGGTTGCCGGTCCAGCCCTGGTCCACGGCGTTGGTCAGGCTGCCCATGATGCTGGAGATCTGCACAACCAGCTTGCGCCGCGAGGCCTCGACATTCGGCAGCAGGGCGCGGGTGACCAGGAGGGGGCCGACCGAGTTGGTCCGCAGGCAGGCGAGATACGCCCCGGGATCGAAGGTCGCCAGGTCCTTGCTGCCGTCGGGCGAGACGCCGGCGTTGTTGATCAGGATGTCGATCGGCGTGCCGGCGAGGGCCTTGGCCAGGGCCTTGCACGACTCGTCCGAGTCTGCGTCCAGCCGCTCGATGCGCACGCCTCCGGCCGGGCCGGACACGGCCCTGAGCTCGTCGGCCTTGCCTGGGTCGCGGGCGGTGCCAATGACGGTGTGGCCGCGTTGGGCGGCGTGACGGGCGAGAGCCAGACCGATGCCGCGGTTGGCGCCGGTGATGAGGATGGTGGTGGTCATGGTACTATTCTACTCAGGCCTGGCAGGAACGGGTCGGTCAGGATTTAGACAGATGAGCAGGGTTGGACAGCTGATTTACCGCGCATTGCGTGCCTACCACGCCGACGAATGGGATGATGTGATTGCGCAGTTGGGTCCGTGCATAGAGACTGCTGCATTGCACGATTATGGGTATTCCCGGCGGAAGGGCTTTCGGGACTTCGTCAATGACAACCTGCGCATCGCCAGTCGGTGTTTTTCGCCCGGGATGGAGAATTTAACGATTTCTTTTAAAGCAAAAGACATTTTTTCCGAGCAGGCTTATGAAGAACTTTTAAAAGCTCATGTCCTGCCCCAAACAATCAGCAGGTCCGAGAATCTCAGCGATTTAAAACTCGAAACAGTTAAATATCTTGAAATCGACTTGTCAAGCGAAGCAGATCGAAGATTCAAAGAGGGCTATGTGCATGTCCCCATCGGACATGTGTTTTACCATTGCTTGCGTTGTGAATTTGCGCATAATGCTGATTCAGCAAAGACAGTCGTATTTACCCGTGAGAAAAAAATTGACGCACAGGGTCCGGTGCTAATTTTGCCGATTGAAATGCTGTACGGATATATAGTTGCGGTGGTTGCGTCCCCGGCATTTGAATTTGAGACACACGAATTTGATGAATTGATTAACTGGCAAGAGAAGGGGGCTGTGTCGAGGCTGCACTGGCTTTGGGGCAAGAGGAAAGATGTAATTGAGATTTTAGGCCTAGATGCCCCTGCTGTGTCCCAGTCGACTTAGACTAGTTCCACCGCCATCGCCACCGCGTTGCCGCCGCCCAGGCACAGGGCAACCACGCCCTTCTTCCCTCCGGTGCGCTGCAGCTGGTGCAGCAGGGTGGTGAGCACGCGGGCGCCCGACGCGCCGATGGGGTGGCCCAGCGCCACGCCGCCCCCGCAGATGTTCAGCTTGTCCTCACCGATGCCCAACTCCTTGATGTTGCAGAGCACCTGGGCGGCGAAGGCCTCGTTGATCTCGAACAGGTCGACCTCATCGACGGACCAGCCGGCCTTGGTCAGCACGCCGGATACGCCGGTGATCGGGGCGGCGAAGATGTCCTTGGGGTCCACGCCCGAGGTGTTGTACGCCACGACGCGGGCCATCGGCTTGACGCCGAGTTCCGATGCCTTGGACTCGGACATCACGATGGTGGCCGCGCCGCCGTCGGAGATCTGCGACGCGTTGCCCGCGGTGACGGTCCCTTCCTTGTCGAAGGCGGGCCGCAGCTTGGCGAGGGTGTCGGCGGTCGAGCCCGGGCGGACGCCCTCGTCGGCCGAGACGCCGCCCTCGGGGCCGGGGTTCTTGCGGTTGCCGACCTGCTCGCCGGTCAGGGCGACGATCTCGCTGTTGAACCAGCCTTCCTTCTGGGCCCGCTCGGCCCGGTTGTGGCTCTGGGCGGCGAAGCGGTCCTGGTCCTCCCGCGTGATGCCGTACTTGCGGGCGATGTGGTCGGCCCCGTTGCCCATGGCCCAGCACTCGAAGGCGCAGCGCAGGCCGTCGTAGGCCATGTGGTCCTCCATCGTGCCCGGGCCGTACTTGACGCCCTGGCGGACATGGGCGAAGTGGGGGGCCCCGGTCATGTTCTCCAGCCCGCCCGCGACCACGCAGTGGTTGTCGCCTGCCTTGATGGACTGGGCGGCCATGATGACGGCCTCAAGCCCCGAGCCGCAGACCTTGTTGATGGTCTTGGCCGACAGGGTGCTGGGCAGGCCGGCCTTGAGCCCGGCCTGGCGGGCAGGGTTCTGTCCCAGCCCGGCCTGGAGCACGCAGCCCATCACGCACTCGTCCACATGGTCCTTGGCCGCGGGGACATCGCCCAGGACCGCCTGGATCGCGTACGCCCCGAGCTGCGGCGAGGGGACGGAGGACAGCCCCCCGAAGAACTTCCCGATGGGGGTGCGGCGGGCGGCGACGATCACGGGCTGGTTGGACATGACAGCTCCCTCAAGCTGGGTGCATTCGATCGGAAATTTGGCCATTCGACCGGGCTGGGCCCGGGAGCCGATGGTAGGCGAGCGCCCGGATTGCTTCGGGCCCTGGAGGTCTTCATGGGCGTGCTGTTCGCGGTGCTGGCGGGCTTGTGCTGGGGCGTCGGCGAGGTCTGCGCCCGATCCGTCCTGCACGGCGGGAAGGTCGGGCCGTTCATGGCGGTGGCGATCCGGTCGTCGGTCGCGCTGCCGCTGATCTGGCTGGCCTTCGCCGCGGCCCACCGCGTCGCGCCGGCGGCCTCCGGGAAGGGCCTCGGCCATCTCGACACACGGGAATGGCTGCTGCTCATCCTCGGCTCGGGCGTGGTCGCCGGGGCCGCCGCCATGATCTGCTTTTACATCTCCCTGAGCCTCGGCGAGGTCTCGAAGATGAAGCCGATCGCGTTCACCGTGGCGCCCGCCGCGGCGGTCCTGCTCGGGGCGTGGTTCCTCGGGGAGTCGCTGACGGCCCGCAAGCTGGTCGCCGTGGGCCTGGTGATTACCGGCGTGCTGCTGCTGGCGACCGCGGGCCCGGGTTCGGCCCGCGGCACGGAAACAAAACATCCCGGCGGGACCGGGATGCGTGGAACGGTCGGTTGATCGTGTTTGCTCAGGCCGTGCGGCGACGCTTGATCGCGCGGTAGCCCGCGCACGCGCCGAGCATGCCCAGCCCGGCCCAGGCGGCGGCGGGCAGGGGGACCACCGTCAGCGTTCCGACCAGCAGGCTGCTGTGAGAAGCGGCATCGCCGGCGTGGAAACGCTGAACGAGGCGCATCTCGTCGTTGCGGACGGCGTCGATCAGGCTCTCAAGCGAGAATGTGCCGTCGTGCGAGAAGGTCAGCGAGAGCGACTGGCCGGCTCCCTGCCCGTTCTCGAACGCGCCTTCGCGGGTCATGCCGAAGAAGGTGCCCGCCCATCCATTGATCGAGCCGGCGGATCCGGCGCCGGGGAACGGCACCGATGGTCCGAACACGGCACGTCCCTGGGCCTGGTTCACACCGGCCGCGGAGCCCATCCCGAAGGCGCCCGAGTTGCCCTGATTGGGGGACTCGCCGCCGAGCGCGGAGAACTGCACCCCTTGGCCGTTGTGGATCACCGCGTCGCCCAGGCTTCCCAAGGCCGTGCCCGCTTCGATGTAGAAACCGGTCATCAGCCCTGCGGCGCTGTTGTTCTGGAAGGTGATGGTAAACGAGGAGGCATCCGCGCTGAGCGTGGCGTTGGTCTGAACCCCGCTCATCGAGCCGTTGGGCGCGACCGGTGCGAACTGGATCGTGGCGGCCGAAGCCAGCCCGGCCGAGGTCGCGGAAATCAGAATGGCGGATCGGATCATCATCGCTCGGCTCCCGGGGCTTCTTTCCACCGGTTTCGGGGAAATTCGCCCTGCTCCAGTTGTATTAAAGCGTGAACCGAGCCGTTTAGCAACACCAATTTTGTGAAAATAGGATGTTCTCGGCCCTCGATGGGTGAGGGATCGCACAATTACCTCATCGGAGTGTCATGAATAACACTCGTCGGCTGTCGGGAGCCCTGAGTAGGGGGGTGGGGCAGGGCGAGTTCAGAGCCGCCGGGACCGCCGGGCGGTCCGGACCCCGGCGATCAGGCCGAGGGTTCCCAAGCCAGCCCAAGCGGCCGGGGGCAGGGGGATGATCGTGGTCGTGAGCCACTCGCTCTCGCCGTTGGGGCCGTAGGCGATGAAGTGCTGGGCCATGCGGATCTGGCCGGTGTCGATCGCCTGGATCAGGGCGTTGAGGTTGAAGCCGCCATCGTGGTCGAAGACGACGGTGATCGACTCGCCGACCAGAACGCCGTTGTGCGGCTTGGGGTTCACGCCGGACATCGAGAAGAAGTTGCCGGCCCAACTGCCGGACTCGGCATTGCCGAACTCTGCGGGGAGGTTGGGCGAGCCACCGGCGACAAACTGCGGTCCGCCCGTGACATTCAGGATGTTGAAGCCCGTGATCGCGGCGAACACATTGAGGTCGGCGTTCTGCTCGATGTAGAAGTTGGCGATGCTGCCCGAGGTCGAGTTGTTGAAAAGCGTCACCGTGAAGGTGGACGCATCCGCGGAAAGCGTGGCGCTGTTGTTGATCCCGGAGGTGTCGCCGGAGTTGTTCGAAAGGGCGGAAAAGTTGACGGTATGGGCCGACGCATGCGTGGCGAAGGCGGCGGCGATCAATGCGACTGTCCGGGTCACGGGGCACTCCGATCTCAAATATCTGCCTCTCACACGCCACCCAAAGCGGGGGGCATTCTCCTCCCACAGTCTACCTCATTCAGGTGGGTTGTCGAGGGGGTTGTCGAGAAACCTGCAGGCGGTGCCGGGGGTGCGGCTGCATGCAGGGCTGATGATGAGCAAGGGACAGGTTATAGGACTTGGCTGGATGGTCCGGTTGGACCATGGCCAAGCGAAAAACGCCCGCTTGACGCGGGCGTTGTGTGGAGCATCCAGACTGGGCGATTGGGTCACGCCCGGCCGCGCCGGCGAACCCCCCGGACGCCGGCGATCAGTGCGAGCGTTCCAAGACCGGCCCAGCCGGCCGGAGGCAGCGGGATGACGGTCACGAGCCACTCGCTGTCGTTGCCAGGCCCAAACGACTGGTAGTGGATCGCCATGCGAATCTCTGCAGATTGAATCGCAGCGGTCAGGCCTGAAAAATCAAAGTTCGCATCACGATCGAAGATGACGGTGACAGATTCATTGTAGTTCAAGCCGGTCGAAGTCGGTGGAGGCGCAGCCTGCATGGCAAAAAACGAGGGGCCAGCCCAACTCCCAACCGCGCCGCCAGGATTTCCCTGCCCAGGATGACCGGTGGAGTTGTTGAAGTTCACATCAGGCGGACTGTTCAGAATAGTTGCGTTGCTGAGTCCTGAAAGGGCCGACCCCGACTCAATGTAGAAACTGGTGATCACCCCTGAACTCGAGTTGGAAAGGGTGAAACTAACCGTGTTGTTGAGAAGATCTTGTGAAACCTGTACCGAAGTGTTGATCTGTGAAGAGATCCCTGAGTTGTTTGACACGGCAACAAAGTCGATGGTGGCCGCGTGTGCCCCCCCCGCGACGGCGAGCAGCGCTCCGAGTGCGATCCTTTTCATAAGATGTGTCCCTCCCCAGGAACGGTGTGGATCCAAAATGGGGTTGGAGTAACGCCCCCCGCTCCCCATACGCATGATTATCACTGCAGCGCAAAGAAGTGCAAGTAAAAACGCGTGATGGTCCGAAAATGAACTGAATCGGACTATTTGATCGGTTTTTGCTAGGATTCTCCGAGGAGCGAGCAGTGTGCTTCGAGGAGCGACAGCCTGAGCATGCCGAGGGCGTTCATGGCCGACCATTGCCGGACCCAGTCCCGCCCGCCCTGGAAGCGGAACCGGCGTGCCTCTGGCTCGCTTTTCGTGCAGGCTCGGGCGATCCAGACCGTTCCGACGGGCTTGGCCTCGGACCCGCCGCCAGGGCCGGCGATGCCCGTGATGGCCAGGGCGTGGTCGGCCCCGGTCCGTTCCAGCCCGCCCGCCGCCATGGCCAGGGCGACCTCGCGTGAGACGGCGCCGTGTTGCTCGATCAGGCTCGGGTCGACGCCGGCGAGTCGGGCTTTCAGCGCGTCCGTGTAGGTCAGCAGCCCCCCCGCGAACACATCGGACGAACCGGGCAGGCGTGTGATCATCTCGCCGAGCAGCCCGCCGGTGCAAGATTCGACGGTGGCCACGGTTTGCCCGCGTTGGCGGAGCAGATCGCTGACGGAGCGAACCAGCGCGAGCCCGTCGTCGCGCGGGTCGTGTCCGCTGAGCACGGCCGGCCCGAGCCGGCCGCGGATGTCCGCGATGGACTCCTCCAGCAGCCGGTCGGCATCGGCGGCGGGGCCCGTGTACCGGATGCGGCAGGTGACGATGCCGCCGGAGGCGGTCGTGCCGACCACGGGGTTGCGTTCGCGGTTCATCAGGTCACCAAGAAGGTCCGCGACCGTCGACTCGCCCAGGCCGAAGGTGGGCACGATGCGAACATGCACCCGCATCTGCGGGGCTGCCTGCAGCGCCGGCGTGACAAAGCGATCGAACATCGGGCACATCTCACGCGGCGGGCCGGGAAGGCAGAAGATCCGGGCCTGACCGAGCGTGGCGGCCAGCCCCGGGGCGGTGCCGTGCGGGTTCTCGAGGCGGCGGGCTGATTCGGGCCGCAGGGCCTGCACCCGGTTCGCTTCGGGCATGGGCGTGCTGCGTCCGGTGTACCACTTGCGCAGCGCCGCCAGTGCTTCCGGATCCTCGACCAGGGGAGACCCGAGCACCTCCGCCAGCGCGGGGCGGGTCAGGTCATCGAGGGTCGGGCCGAGGCCGCCGGTGGTGATGAGCAGGGTTGACTGGGCGGCCAGATCGCGCATGGCCCGGGCGATGCGGGGCTGGTCGTCCCCGACGGTCCGGTGCTCCACCGTTCGCACGCCCATGGCGGCGGCTTTCGAGGCGATCCAGGCCGAGTTGGTGTCGACGCGCTCGCCGCTGGTCAGTTCGTCGCCGATGGCCAGGATCGCGAGGGTGGGTGGCGGAGTCATGGCGGGATGATTCGCGGCTTGGGCGGGTCACGATGCGGGCATGAAAAACGCGGCCGAGCGGCCGCGTGTGGGAAGTCGGTCAGTGCGGGGAGCGGTTCAGTCCCAGGTGTCGACTGTCCCGTTGGCCGCGGACTTGGCCGGGTGCTCGCCGGTGTCCTTGGCCTTGGGGGCTCGGACCTCACCCGGGGCGTGGTGGTCCGCGCGCCAGGACTCGGGGTACTGCTCGTCGTCCATCTCCAACGCGGCCTTGGTGGGGAACATGGGCCGGAAGGTGTCGCACATCACCGCCAGTTCGTCGGTGAAGGTCTTGCCGAGCGAGGCCTCGACGGTGCCGGGGTGCGGGCCGTGGGGGATGCCCTGGGGGTGCAGGGAGATCGAGCCCGAGGTGATGCCGCGCCGGGCCTTGTAGTTGCCCTCCACATAGTACAGGATCTCGTCGGAGTCGATGTTGGAGTGGTTGTAGGGGACGGGAATGGCCTCCGGGTGGAAGTCCAGCATCCGGGGGCAGAACGAGCAGATGACGAAGTTGTGGGCCTCGAAGGTCTGGTGGATGGGCGGCGGCATGTGGAGCTTGCCGACGATGGGCGCGAAATCGTCGATGTTGAAGATGTAGGGGTAGTAGCAGCCGTCCCAGCCGACCACATCGAGCGGGTGGTAGGGGTAGATGTAGGAGTGGACACGGTCTCGCGCCTTGATGCGGACCTCGAAGTCGCCCTTCTCGTCGAAGGTCAGCGGCAGCTCGGGGATGGCCAGGTCGCGCTCGCAGTACGGCGCATGCTCCAGGAACTGGCTGGTCTGCTTGGAGAGGTAGCGGGGGGGCGGGCCGATGTGGCTGGCGTTGCAGGTCTCGAAGGAGACGAACTTGCCGAAGGGCATCTCGGCTTTGGGGTGCCCGCCGAAGACCTCGTTGTCCGAGCCGTCATCGGGGCGTTGATCCATGATGATCTTGTAGATCGTTCCCTTCGGGATGATCAGGTAGTCCTTGCGCTTGAACTTCAGCGTGCCGAACATGGTGTGGCACACGCCGGAGCCGTAGTGGAAGAACAGGCATTCATCGCCCTGCCCGTTCTTGAAGTGATAGTCCATCGGCTCGGAGGGGTTCGCGACGGCCATCTCGACATCGGCGTTGCCGAAGAGGACCACGCGCCCGGTGACGGGATCGCCGTGCGGCTTCATGTGCTGCGTCTTGGTGTGACGCATGCGCATGACATCCTGCTCGACATACTCGGGCTTGGTCCCGTAGAGCGTCTTCCAGCCTGTCACCTGGGTGGGGGGGTGGATGTGGTAGAGCGTGGAAGTAGGGCCGACAAAGCCCTCGGTGCCGAACAGCTCCTCCGAATAGAGGGCGCCGTCCGGGCGGCGAAACTGAACATGGCGTTGCTTGGGCAGGTTGCCCAGTTTGGTGTAGTACGGCACGGCACCGTCCTCGGTCTTCCCCGCGCCGGGGTGGGCCCGAAGGCTGGGCCGGCGGAGGAGGGCATGGGCCGGTCGGCTGGGGCCTCCCTCGGGCCCCCGGCATCGGGCGTCCGACCGGTGAGACTCATTCTAGGTTTGTTGCGCCGGGATCCATGCGAGCGAGCCGATTTCGATGGGCTGTTTTTCCCATTCACGGCTTCTGGAGCCCGGATGACCCAGTGTCCGAAGATATGCTGTCTCAGCACCGTGCCTTGGGTTTGGATAGACTCGGGGCCTGCCGGACCTCGGTCCGGTCGCCGATAAGGACCCAGAGCGAGCCGCAAGACTTTGGCGGTTCGCACCGTTGATCGAGCAGAAGTGAACCGATTCGGCCCGTACAGACTGATTCATCCGTTGGAGCATGTCCGAGGCTGGCAGCGGTTCATCGCGCTGCACGAGCAGGATGACACCGATCACATCGTGTACCGGCACCCCTCGGTGCGCGAGCCGTCGGAACGCCGCCGGCTGGTCGAGGCGATCCGCCCGCTCGCCCAGGTGCGCCACAGCCACCTGCTCGAAGTGTCGGCCTACAGCTTCGATCAGCACGAGCGTTTGTGCCTGATCACCCCGTACACGGGCAACCAGGAAGGCCTGGTGACCCTCGCCGATCTCGTCGAACGCCGCAGCGGCCGGCTCGAGGTGGCGGAGGTGGCCCGGTGCGTGGATCACCTTCTGACCGCGATCGCCGCGGCCCGGACGGGCGGTCTGACGGACGGGCCAGTGCAGGCCGAGCGGGTGCTGGTCGATCGGCGTGGTTCCTTGCGGATCGAGCTGTTCGGTTTGCCGGGCCCCGACCGGCGTCGGCGCGGCGTCTGCACGGCGGCCGACCAGGTGCGTGCGATCGCGGGGATGGCGGCGTGGCTGCTGACCGGCCTGCGTCAGGATGTGCCGTCGGCGGCGATCGCGCGGATCGCGGGACGGTCGGCCCGGGGTTGGGATGCGTGGATCGAAACTGCGCTGGACCCGCTGGGTGGGTTTGAAACGCCGGAAGAGGCCCTCGCGGCCATGCCCGGCCACGCCGAGGCGACCCGAGAGCACACGCCGGAACCGGTTGTGACGCCCGGGGCGAGCCTGCGGTTTGCCGAGATGCTCCGTCGCTTCCGACGCACGCCGGCCGAGCAGGCGCGCAAGGACTAAATCGCCAACGGGTCTTCACCGGCGTCAGTCGTCGGGGTTTGCGTTGTCGGCGGCGTTGGTCAGACCCAACTCTTCACGGACTTCCCGGGTCATCTCGCGTGCATGCCGTTCGGCGATAAGTTCGGCGACAGGCTGGCGCAGTTCTGAGTTCTCGGGCAGGTTCCGCCAGGCGGTCAGCCAGTCGTCCAGCGACGGGGCGTTGAGGGCGCGGGCCTGCTCCAGGTCGCCCGCACCGACCGCGGCGGTGAGCCGGAGGCGGTTCCACCGACGGACCTGGGACTCGCCGAGCATGGTCGCGTCGAGCGTGGCGAGCAGGTCGCGGGCGGATTCATTTCGGCGCAGCTGGACGCGTTTTTCCGCGAGCAGAAGCAGGCCTTCGATGACGCCCGGGGTGCGTTGCAGTTCCGGATCGGCCAGCCTTGCGAGCGCCTGCTCGCTCAAGGTGATCGGCAGGCCCGCGGCGATGACGGCCCGGGCGAGGTCCTCGGGGCGGATGCGAGCGGCCAGATCGAGGATCGCCGCCTCCCGCGTGGCGGGGTCGATCACGGGCAGGCCGGCGAGCATGCTCAGCCCCTCGGGGCTGGCGTGGTGCGTGTTGATCGCCCGGGTGGCCGGGGGGAACAGACGCGGATCCTGGGCGGCGGCTTCGATGAGCAGGGCCGAGCCGCGCCGGGTCTCGGCCAGCGCGTTGGCGGCGGTGTTGCGCTGGGGGTCGTCGGTGGCTTCCAGCAGTTCGGCCACGCGGTCGAGGTCCGCGTCGGTCCCGAGACGCACGAGCAGCTTCAGGGCGGGCTCGCCCCCGCGGCCGAGCCCCCGCTCGCGGAGCGTCGTGGTGATCCGATCGCGCAGGGCCTGTTCGTTGAGCAGGTCGGCCTGGGCGAGCGCCCAGAGGGCGGTGGTGGTCGCCCCGTACGGGGCGTCCTCGCGTTCGAGCCAGCGGATGGTGGGCAGGACGGCCTCTTCGTTCGGCCAGCGGGCCACGCCGAGCAGCATGGGTTCGGCCGCGATGGGGTCGCGCTCGTTCTTGAGGGCCCGCGTCAGCGTCAGCATCGCGTCCGGGGGAACCAGGCGGCTGACGAGCGTGGCGGCCTTGGCCCGCGTCGCGCCGTCCGGATGGGCCAGCCGGGCCGCGGCGGCGGCGGCGACCTCGGGGCCGAGTTGGGTCCGCGCCGAGAGGTCGCGCCCGGCCAGTTCGAAGCCGAGATCCCGCAGCGGGGGACGCTCATCGCGGATCAGCTCGGCCAGCAGCGTGGTCCGGCCGGCGGCGTCGAGTTCCACATGGAGGCGCCGGTACAGGCCCACGACCTCTTCGCCGAGTGCCCGGTGCCGGACGGAGAGATCGCGGTGCCGGGCGGCCAGTCTGGTGGTCATGGCGCTGGCCCAGGCACGATCGGACCAGCCCTCGATCTCGGAGCCCCAGGCCCGCCAGCGGTCGTCGTCCCAGTCATCCCCCCGGCCCGTCATGTCACGGAGGGCGTGTCGGGCCGCGTCGGCGAGGCCAGGGCCTGGGTCACTCAGCAGGGCGATGAGGCGGGTGGCGGCCTCGCGGGTGCCGAAGCGGGGGAGCACCCGGATCGCGGCGAGACGGGTCGCGCTGGGGTATTCATCCGTTGTGGAGGTCGAAACCGCTCGCCAGATGCCTGTGGGGAGCCGCTCGAACGCCATCAGGGCGTCCAGGACGGGCTCGGCGTGATCAGGGCTGCGGAGCAGGCGGATGATCTCAGCCTCCGAGCCGGACTGCTCGTTGCGGAATGCCTGAATGGCCCGTTCGACGACCGAGCCGTTGGGCTCCGCGGAGACGGTTCCGTTGGGTTCCGCCGAGCGTTCGAACCCATGGACGGGGGGGGTGGCCAAGGCCAGGCCGAGGGCCAGAAGGGGTAAGACGGCCCGGATTGTCGGACCAAAGGACCGGAGTGGCCGATCAAACATGTGGCCGGATTGTGCTTCTCGGATTGCAGGCATGGTTCGGGCCGGTTAGGATCTGGGAATGGTTTGGGGTTCGAACCCGGGGCGGAGCCCCTCTGGCGGTGCGGCATGAATGACTGGATGGATGCTGAACATCATGTCGAGCGCGCCCATGAACTGTACGATGCCGGGCGCTGGGATGAGGCGGAAACCGAGCTTCGCCGCGCTCTTTTTCTGAATCCGTACCAGGCGGAGTGGCATTTCAACCTCGGATTGACCCTGGAGGCGGCCGGTCGCCACGCCGACGCGGCCTCGGCGTTCGAGCGTTGCTTTGAACTTCATTCGGCCGAATCGGACCGGGACGCCAACAGCGCCCTGCTGGTGGGGGTCAATCTCCTGCGGTCGGGCCAGCCGGAGGCCGCGATCCGCTGGCTGGACCGGGCGGGCGAGATCGAGCCGATGAGCGTGGCGCCGTTCGTGCATCGTGTCGAGGCGCTGGGCGAGATCGGCCGGCTCGACGAGGCCGAAGAGGCCTTCTACCTCGGCCAGCAGATCGACCCCGACCACGCCGAGCTGTACGCCTCGATGGCCCATGTGCTCTCGCTCAAGGGCGACCACGAGCGGTCCGTCTGGTGTCTGCGTGAAGCGGCGCGGCTCGATCCCGACCTGCCGCGCGTGCGGGCCCGGCTCGCACGGGCCTACGCCGAGTCGGGCCGGCTCGAGCGTGCCCGCCAGCTCTATGTCCGCGAGCTGCGCGAGGACCCCGGCGATGCGGACACGCTGCTGGATCTCGGCGAACTGCTGATGGACATGCACCGGCTGACCGAGGCGGGCGAGAAGTTCCGCCGCGTGCTGGAGATCGAGCCGGATCATCCCGACGCCCACCATCTGCTCGGCGAACTCGCGGAGCGAGAGGGCCGGACCGCAGACGCGCTCGTCCAGTACGATGTGGTACTGCGGCTCGACCCCGCCTACCCCGGCGCGCGTCGCCGTCTGGCCAAGGTGATGCTCGACCGCGGGCGCGAGGAAGACCTGCCCCGCGTGCGCGACCTGCTGCGGCGCGAGCTGCGCGAGGCCGCCGCCGAGGCCAAGGCCGGCGCGGAGGAGTTCGAGGAGCTGGGTCGCCTGATGCTCGACGCGGGCGTGCCCGCCGACGCGATCAAGGCCTATCGCGAACTGCTGGCCCGCCAGCCCGGCAACCACCGCGGCCATCACGGCATGAGCGTCGCGCTGCTGGAGGTCGGTCGCACGACCGACGGCATCGAAGAGGCCCGCCGGGCCCTGGCGCTTCAGCCCCGCTTTGTGCCGGCCATGCACAACCTCGCCCTCGCCCATCTCCGCGAGCACCGCTGGGTGCGGGCGCGGTACTGGGTCCGCCAAGCCCTGCGGATCGAATCGGACGACCCGGCGCTGCGCCGCCTGCGTCTGAAGCTTCGCCTGCACTCGGTCTTCGGTGTGGTGACCTGGGCCGCGAACTGGACGGCGCGTGGGTGCCGCAGGGTCTGGGCCGTGGTCGGCCGGCCCGTGCGGCCGCGGGCCTGATCCGCATCACCGCTCCGGCTTCATCTTGACGGGACCTCGGTCACGAGCCTGATTCGACCCGGTCTCCGAGCAGCCGCGCCGCCTCTGACACATCCTTGTCGCCCCGGCCGGAGAGGTTGATGACCAGGTTCGTTTCCTTGGGCATCTCCGAGGCGATCCGAACGCCCATCGCCACGGCGTGGGCGGTCTCGAGTGCGGGGATGATGCCCTCATCGCGGGCGCACCAGAGGAAAGCGTCGAGCGCCTCCTCGTCGGTGACGGCGGTGTAGCGCACGCGTCCGGAGTCCTTCCAATAGGAATGCTCCGGTCCGACGCCGGGGTAGTCCAGGCCGGCGGAGCAGGAGTGGACATCCGCGGTCTGGCCGTGCTCGTTCTGAAGCACATAGGACAGGGATCCGTGGAGGATGCCGGGCTTGCCGTGCGAGAGGGGGGCGGCGTGCTGTCCGGGCTGGGGGTCGCGCCCGCCGGCCTCGACGCCGATCATGGCGACCATCGCCTCGTCGACGAAGGGGTAGAAGATGCCCGCGGCGTTGGAGCCGCCGCCGACACAGGCGACGATGGCGTCGGGCATGCGTCCGAAGTGGCGGAGCGCCTGGGCCTTGGTCTCCCGCCCGATGACGCTCTGGAAGTCGCGCACGATCATCGGGAAGGGGTGGGGGCCCACGACCGAGCCGATGATGTAGTGGGTGTGCTCGACCGAGCCCATCCAGTCGCGCATGGCCTCGTTGGTCGCGTCCTTGAGGGTGCGCGAGCCGGAATCGACGGGGATGACCCGGGCGCCGAGCATCTGCATGCGGATGACATTGAGGTTCTGCCGACGCACATCCTCGGAGCCCATGTAGACATCGCACTTGAGCCCGAGCTGGGCGGCGGCGGTGGCGGATGCGACGCCGTGCTGGCCCGCGCCGGTCTCGGCGATGATGCGCTTCTTGCCCATCTTCTTGGCCAGCAGGCCCTGGCCGAGGGTGTTGTTGATCTTGTGGGCGCCGGTGTGGGCGAGGTCCTCACGCTTGAGCCAGATGGCGGCGCCGAGGTCCTTGTCCTTGCTCATCGCCCGGGCCCGGCGGGACAGGCCGCGGGCCTGGTAGAGCGGCGTGGGCCGGCCGACGAACGAGCGGTTGAGGTCCGCCAGCCGATCCCAGAACTGGTTGTCCTGGCGTACCTGGATGTACAGGTCTTCGAGTTGGCGCAGCGCCGCGACGAGCGTCTCGGGCACATAGGTGCCGCCGAACTGGCCGAAGCGGCCACGATCGTCGGGCACGGCGGAGAGGCGGGGTGTCGGCGCAGGAACGGACGAGGGGGACGGCTGGATCATGAGCAAGCCTATTCGGACGGGGTGAAGGTGGCGGTCGGTCGGGCGGGAGCAGGAGCGTCTTCGTCGTGTCCGGCGGCCCGGATCCCATCGGCCTCATCGATCCGAAGCAGCAGCAGCCAGCCCGTCCCGAACAGGGCCGCGGCGAGCAGCAGCGCGACCGGTTGGCCCGCCAGATGGCTGACAAGCCCGAACAAGCCCACCCCGACCATGCCGGCCAGCTTGTAGGCCATGCCCCACAGGCCGAAGAACTCCCCGGACCGGCCGGCTGGTGTAAACGCCCCAACGATCGCCCGGGAGGAGGTTCCGATCCCTCCCAGGCCAAGACCGATGAGCGCGGCGACCCCGAAGTAAACCGGCGGTGGGGGCTTGATGAACTCGGCGGCGGCCATCGCGATGGTGCAGAGCACCCAGATTCCCAGGAAGATCGAGATCGTCCGGACATGGCCCAGGCGGTCCTGGACCAGGCCCGCGCCAGCCGCGGAGAGGCCTCCCGTCACGGTCACCACCAGGGCCATCCGGATGAGTTCCTCGAGCCCGAAGCCGAGCCGGTCGCCGATCACCCCCAGACCGAAGATCATGGTCATCGTGCCCATGCTGTACACGGAGAACGCGGCGTAGAACCGGGCGAGCTGGCGGTAGCGGGTCGACTCGCGGGCGCTCTCCGCGAGGCGACGGAACGCCCCCCCGATGATCGTGGCGGCATCGGTCTTGACCGGCGTCGCCTTCTCCCGCAGCCAGATCGCGGCGGGGATGATGCCCAGGCCGAACCAGACGCCCGCAAAGTACAGCATCGGGCGGATCTCGATCGTGCCGTTCTCGTCCCGGGCCGCGATCGTCGCGTAGGCGGCGGTGATGATCAGCAGCACGAGCGCGCCGACATAACTCATCGTCCAGCCGATCGCCGAGACGCGTCCGACGGTCTTCGGCGTGGAGATCTCGGGCAGGAAGGAGCCGAGAAAGTTTTCGCCGAGGCCGAGGGCCACGGCCGCGATGATGTACAGGGCGATGGCGAGCGGGAGCTGCCCGGGCTGCAGGAATCCCAGGGCGAAGGTCAGGGTGGCGCAGATCACCCCGGTCGTGAGCAGCAGTTCGCGTTTCCAGGCACGCTGGTCGGCCATCGCCCCGATGACCGGGGACAAGACCACGATCAGGCCGAGGCTGACCGCGCTCATGCTGAACCACGCCAGACGCCCCTTGCTGTCGTCGGCCACGATCACGCCGACGATGAAGAGGGGAAAGAGCAGCGTGTTGATGAGCAGCTGGAAGGACTGGTTGGCGACATCGTAAATGCCCCACGAGAACACGGCCCGCGGTTCGGCTAGCGAGCGGAATGGGGGGGGCCATCGCATGGGGGCAGGGTATCCGGGGGGCGTCAGGTCCGCTCGCCCAGAAGCACGCTTTCGAGAAAGGCGAGCTGGATGTTCTTGGCGTCGTTGGCGTGGCGGCCGAACCCGGCGTGCTCCTCGGGGGCGCCGGTCTCGCTGAAGGTGTGTAGGCGGATCAGGTCCGGGTCGGCGTCCTTGGCCCGGTAGTGGTCACGCAGGCGGTCTAGGAAGGCCCGCTGGACCTGGAAGGGGACCATGCGGTCCCCCTCGTTGTGCAGGGCGAGCAGGGGGATCGGGCGGAAGCCCGCCAGGTGGCGGCTGGTGTCGATCGCCTCGACCGCGGCGCGGTCGTGCGGCACGGGCCAGGGCCGCGCCGAGCCGGCGTCCTCGGGGAAGTACAGCGCGGCCAGGTCGCCCGTGGTGCCTTCCACGGCGGCCGCGATGAACGGATGCGGATCGCACAGGCGGCGCAGCGTGGCCATCCCCCCGGCGGACATCCCGCCGATGGCGGCCCGGCCGGTGTCCAGGCGGGGGAAGCGTTCGCGGATCGAGGCGAGCACGCCGTCGATCTCGCCGACCATGCGGGCGACGACGCCGGGTGTCTGCTCGGCGCTGTGGGCGCCGGGCTCGAACCGCTCGCCGTGGCCGGGCAGGTCCAGCGCGACCGCGCCGATGCCGGTTCTGACCCAGCGCAGGTAGCGGCCGGGGTCGAGTTCCTTGCTGACCGTCCGACCGTGCATCCAGAGCACGAACGGCACGGGGCCGTCGCCTTCTGGCGTTGCGATCAGCGCGGGAACCCCGTCGCCGAGGTTTTCGTGCGTGGCGCGCTCGGCGAGGGCCCGGGGGAGTTGGGCGAAGCGTGGTTCCATCCGCGGGCTTTCGGTCAGAGGACGACGGTGGCCCCCGGTTCGATCCGCGTGGGCAGGTCGGTTTCGCGGAGCTGCTCGGGGTCCTGGGCGGTCAGTGGGGAGATCTCGATGACGGCATTGGGCGTGCCATCGGGGTGGCGGGGGACGCTCACGCCGCAGGCCTCGAGCCAGCGTGCGGCCCGTTCGGTCTGGAGCCGTTTGCTGGACTCGATCGAGTCGGTGCCGGTGGCGTTCTTGACCGGGGCGAACTCCTCGACGCGGTCGGTCTCCACGACAATGGATTGGTCCGCCATGGGGATGGCGTCGAACACGAAGCGTTCGAGCTTCACGGCGTTCGGCTCGGCGGGGTCGATGTGCCGCTGGGATTCCGGATCGAAGTGGGGGACTTTCTTGACCGCGCGGTGGAACGGCAGGGCGAAGTCGGGATCACCCGAGACCTTGTCGATGAAGTCGACGCTGATGGCGTGGATCGCGATCGAGCCCGCGTTGAAGCGCAGCCGGCCCGCATCGTCGGTCTGCTTGGCCAGCTCGACGGGCAGGTCGGAGTACTCGATGACCTGGGTGCGTCCGTCTGCCTCGCAGAACACGCCGACCTTCTCGTCCCACGAGGCTTTGGCGACCATCTTGGAGCTGAACTGGCCGGAGGAGTTCGGCGAGGAGGCGTGCAGCCCGAGGAAGACGGGGTCCACGGGGCGTGCGTGGGGGTTGTCGACCTGGAAGTAGGAGAGGTGTTCCACGCCGCGGCGTTGCATGTCCTCCAGCGCGCCGGAGACGCGCAGGGCGCGGAACGAGCCGCCGTGGCCGTCGGGGTTGGTGGCCAGCACGCCGGGCTCGGCGAGCAGCATGCGGGCGGTGGACTTGTCAAAGCTCGGCATGACGCCCTGGGGAAAAAAACGAATGGCGTCGGGCCGCAGGCCGAAGTGGGCGTGCTGCGCGAAGAAAGCGGCCGTGGTCTCGTGGTTGAGCGGGCTGGTCATGATGTACCAGGGGATGGTGACCCCATAGCGGTTCTGGGCGCCCGCGATGCCCTCGGCGAAGATCTGGAAGAGCGGCTTGTCGGTGGCGCAGGCGGTCGGGAAGCAGCCCTTGGGCCCGTCATACCCGAGCCTGGAACCCTGGCCGCCGGCGACGGTGAAGCAGGCCACCTTGCCGGCCCGGATTAAGGCTTCGCCCGTGTGCCGCGCCGGCTCGCGTGACGGATCGTCCATCGCGATGACCTGCGCCGGTTCGAGGGTGGTCGGGGGTGGCAGCGAGCCGTCCTGGCGGACATACCGCTCGATCAGCGGGGCCAGCTCGTCGGGGTCGAACGCGCCGAGTTCGGCCAGGTACCGCTCGCGGGCGCCCGCGTCAAGCGATTCGGCGTGCCGGATCAGGTGTTCCTGCCCGATGTGGGCGAAGGCGGCGAGTTGGTCGGCGGTCGGGGTGGTCATGTTCATCACTCCAGGCTCCGTGGCATGGTACGGGCGGGGCGCCGCGTGGGGCGGCGGGCTTAGAGTTGGGCATGATCGATCCGTTCGCCGCCCCGCCCCGCCTGCCGCTGGTCGCCCCGTCCATCCTGGCCGCCGATTTCGCGCGGCTCGGCGAGGACTGTCGCGACGCCCTCGACCGCGGGGGCGACCTGCTCCATGTGGACATCATGGACGGGCACTTCGTCCCGAACCTCTCGATGGGCCCGGCGGTCTGCGAGGCCGCCCGCAAGGCGTGTCCGGACGCGTTTCTGGATGTCCACCTGATGGTGACAGACCCGGACGACTTCGTGGACCCGTTCATCAAGGCCGGGGCCAACCTGATCTCGTTCCATATCGAGGTGCGGGAGGGGTCGGCGGCTCGGGAACTGATCCGGCGGATCCACGGCGAGGGCCTGCGGGCCGGGATCGCCCTCAATCCGGACACCCCGGCCGAGCGGATCATGCCCTTCGTGGACATCGTGGACCTGGTCGTGGTCATGAGTGTTTTTCCCGGTTTTGGCGGTCAGGCCTTCATCCCGGAGGTGCTGTCCAAGGCCGATCTGATCCGCCCGGCGATGCGGGCTGATCAACGGCTTGAGATCGACGGTGGGATCGGCCCCCAAACAGCCCCGCAGGCCATCGAAGCGGGTTTCGACCTGCTGGTGGCCGGTTCCGCGGTGTTCGGCCGATCCGGAGATGATCGGACCCGGGCGATTGGGGCGATCCGGGACGGCACGGGTGTCGGGGTGGGTCGATGACCCGGGCAAAAACCTGACAGATGCGTCGCTTCGGGTGGATCGTCGGCCCGGAGGATCCGAGGTTGGTAGACTTTCCGCTCCGCCGCCGGGACCGTGCCGGCTCGCGGACCGCGTCCGTGACGCGACCCTGGCCGGAGATCCGTTGCATGCCAAAGCCCACCTCTGTCAGACTCGTGCTTCTCTCGGCCGCTCCGACGGCTTGGGATGAGGCCGGGCGTCTGATCGGTCAAGCCGCCCTCCCCGCGACCGACGGCGGGACCGACAGCCTCCACCAGCGGGCCAAGGCGTTCGTCCAGGCTTTTGACGGGGAACTCGATCTGGTGCTTTGCGGCCCCGAGGATTCGACCCGCGCGTCCGCGGCCCTCCTGGCCGAGGCCGCGGGCTGCAAGCTTCGGCAGCTCAATGAGTTGGCGAATGTGAATCTGGGTCTGTGGGAGGGCTCGCTGCGTGAGGAGCTCGAGGGCCGTTGCCCTTCGACCTACAAGGCCTGGCGCGATCAGCCCGATCGCATCCGTCCCCCCGAGGGCGAAGCGATCGGCGATGCGGCGGCGCGGGCAATGGCGGTCATCCGGAAAGCACTCGACAAAGCCAGGACGGAGCAGCCCGTGATCGGCGTGGTGGTCCGCCCCCTGTTGTGGGCGGCCCTGCTGTCACGGCTCAACGAGGAGCCCTGGGGCTCATACTGGACGCTGGCCGATCAGGCTGGCGAAATCCGTTGCCTGACGCGTCCGATCGCCGATCTGAATCCTGAGGCGATTTCCGCCTCGGCGTGATGCAAGACAACGGCCCGGTCGCCCAAACAGTCGGCACGGGCAAGGACGATTCGATGCCACCAACCGCGACACGAACCTGGGCGGACCTCAAGCAGGATCAGCCGGCCTCGCGCCGGTCCATCCCCGAGGGTCTCTGGCTGCGCTGCCCGAGCTGCGCCCAGATGATCTACCGGCGTCAGATGGAGTCCAACCAGCATGTCTGTCCGGAGTGCAACCACCACTACCGGATCGGCGCCGCCGAGCGCATCCGCCAGCTGGCCGACACGGACACCTTCGTGCCGATGTTCACGAACCTGCGTGCGAAGGACCCGCTGAGCTTCACCGACCTGAAGGCCTATCCGGATCGGCTCCGCGCCGAGCAGATCAAGACCGGTCAGAACGAGGGCTGCCAGGCGGGTGAACTCTTTATCAAGGGTCGCGCCGCGGTGGCGGCATGCCTGGACCTGACTTTCATGATGGGCTCGATGGGCAGCGTGGTCGGCGAGACGCTGACCCGCGCGATCGAGCACGCGACGCAGAAAAGTCTCCCACTCGTCATCGTGAGCTGCTCCGGCGGCGCCCGCATGCAGGAGGCCGGGCTGAGCCTCATGCAGATGGCCAAGACCTCCGCCGCCCTGGCGCGGTTCGACGACAAGGGCGGGCTGTTCATCAGCGTGCTGACCGACCCGACCACGGGCGGCGTGACCGCCTCGTTCGCGATGCTCGGCGATGTGATCCTGGCCGAGCCGCAGGCGTTGATCGGCTTCGCCGGACCGCGGGTGATCCAGCAGACCATCCGTCAGGAGCTGCCCGAGGGCTTCCAGCGTTCCGAGTTCCTGCTCAAGAAGGGCATGGTGGACCGGGTGGTGCACCGCCACCAGCTCCGCAGCGAGATCGCACGCCTGATCGACTACTCCGGTGTCTGAACCGACCCAACGACCCGAGACCGGACCCGCCCGCCCCCGTTTGCGGGCGTTCGTCCTTGGGCTGGCGCACGCCCTGCTGTTCGCGATGGCCTTCCCGCCGCTGGGGTGGTGGTGGATGGCGTTCCTTGCGCCGGTCCCGCTGCTGATGGTCGCGTACCGGCCCGGACCGTCGCCGATGGCGGCCGGATTCTGGGCCATGCTTGGCGTGCTCCCGTTCTGGGTCTGGACCCACGGCTGGATCGCGGGCGTTTCCATGCTCGGCGTGTATCCGCTGGTGGTCTACCTCGGTCTGTACGCATGGGCCTTCGTCGTGCTCGGAGCGATGGCGGCGCGGGCGCGTCGGATCCCGGCGATGGTCGGCCTGATCGTCGTCTGGCTGGGGCTGGAGTTCTTCCGGGGCCGCATCGCGTGGTCGGGGTATCCGTGGTATCTGACCGGGCACCCGCTGATCGAGTCGCCGAGCCATGCGTGGCTTGCGGCGTTGGGCGGCGTCACGCTGGTGTCGCTGATGGTCCTGCTGCCGGGGGCGTGGTGGGTGACCCGCCGGTCGTGCCCGAGGCGGTGGGCGGTCGGCGCCGGGGTGGTCTTCGGGGCGTGGCTGGTCGGCGGGCCGGTGGTCGATGCGGTCACGGCTGAGCGCCCCGGCGTTCCGGTTCGGATCGGGATCGTGCAGACCAATGTGCCGCAGGACAACCGGATGGACTGGACGGTGGTGCAGCGGCTGATCGACTGGATGGCGATGCGCGATCTGACGGTGGGGCTCGCGATGTCGGACGACCCGCCGGAACTGATCGTGTGGCCGGAGGGCCTGGTGCCGGGTTGGACCATGGACCCGGTCTCGCTGAGGCAGGAGATCGATCGGGGCATCTTCTGGCGGCTGCAGCCCGAGACCGCCGAGCAGGCTGCCCTGATCGCACACTACGGCGACGAGGTGGCCGCCACGCAGATCGTCGAGGAGCTGCTGGCGATGCAGCACGCCCTGGGCGTGCCCATGCTCGTGGGATCGGTGGCCTACGAGGGGCTCGACATCGTCCGCTCCGAACGCGGCGGCATGGTGTACGACTCCGACGCGATGTTCAACAGCGCGTTCCTGATCCGCAATGGGCGCGTCTCGGATGTGTGGTACGACAAGGTCCACCTGACCCCGTTCGGCGAGACCATGCCGTACATCTCGAACTGGCCGTGGCTGCAGGATCGGCTGCTGGCGATCGGCGCTGACGGGATGAGCTTCGGCCTCACGCCGGCGCGATCCATCCGCACGCTCCCGCTGCACGGGACGAGCGCGGGGGATGTCGAGCTGGTCACGCCGATCTGCTTTGAGGCGACGATGCCCGCGGTCTGCCGGCGGCTCGTCGGCAGGGCCCTGGCCACGGGCCGCCCGGTGCTGATGGTCAATATCACGAACGACGGCTGGTTCGCCGGTTCGGACCGCGGCCGGTTGATGCACGAGTTGGGCGCCCGGTGGCGGTGCGTCGAGCTGGGGCTCTCGATGGTCCGCTGCGCCAACACCGGCGTGTCGGGCCTGATCGATCGGCGGGGCCGGGTCGTCTCCCGAACCGAGCCCCGGGTCGAGGGGACGCTGGTTGTCGAGGCCCCGGTCTGGCGGCCCCGGACGCCGTACCTGCGTGTCGGCGAGTGGGGGGGGTGGGCGGCCCTGGCCCTTCTGCCCGTGTTGGCCTGGATGGGCCGGGCTCGAAATTCCTCCGAACCGAGCGGGCCGGACGAATGAAGTACAACTCTATGATCCGGGGGCGTCGCCCCATATTCACAGCTCAAGCAGGAACGAGGGACATATGCACGGCACCGGAAACAGGCTCGGATCGATCATGGTGGTGCTCGGGGGGTTCGCGGCCGGCTCGCTGACGGGCTGCGGCTTCAAGATCGAGCCGCACCCCGAGTTCGCCGGGTCCGACGCCCGCCCCGCGCAGCCGGCGGCCGCTTCTTCGGCCCCGCTGCCGACCGAGCAGCGTCCCCTGCGGGAGGAAGCCATCCAGCGGCTGATGGCGATGACCAACAGCCAGAACCCCCAAGTCCGTGCCAACGCGATCGAGGGCCTGGAGCGTCTGGGCAGCCGGGCCGAACCGGCGGTGGCCCTCGCCCTGCAGGACGAAAACCCGGGGGTCCGTTCTGTCGCGGCCATCGTGGTCGGCCGGGCCGGCTTGCCGGACCTGGGTCCGACGCTCCGGACCATGCTCAATGACGAATCCGAGTTCGTCCGCGCCTCGGCCGCCGCGTCGCTGTTCATGTTGCGTCAGCAGGTCGACCCCAGCGAGCTGTCGGCCATGCTGCTCGAGGGGCGGAACCCGCGTATCCGCGCTCACGCGGCGTTCCTGATCGGGGAGATGGGTGATCAGTCCGCCATCCCGATGCTGCGCCAGGCGTGGGCCACCCCCATCCGGTCGGCGTCGGAGATCGAGCGTCGGCTGGTCCGCCTGCAGATCGCAGAGGCCCTGATCAAGCTCGGCGACGAGGCCAGCATCGACGCGGTCAGGGCCGCCCTGTACCCCGCTCGCCCGGAGGAACTCGAGGCGACCGCCCTTGCGGTGCAGATCATCGGGGAGGTCCGCGATCGCGGCTCGATCGACCAGCTCATCCACCTGTCGGACGGCGAAGGGAGCCGGGTCATGCCAGCGGAAGTCCGCCTGGCGGTGGCGGGTGCGCTGGCCAAGATGGGTCTGACACAGGGCGGGTTCATCGCGGCGGAGTATGCGTCGAACCCCAGCGAAGCCATCCGGGCTCAGGCGGCGATGGTCTACGGACGCACGGGCCGGGCCGAACACCTTCCCAGATTGCGGGCGATGCTGGACGATCCTTCTGAGTTGGTCCGGGTGGCGGCCGCCGCGGGCGTGGTGGACCTGGCCCTGGGCGGGGCACAGGCGGATGCGGCCGGCTCGGGATCCTGATCGCGGGTTGGGGCGTATCGGTCGGTCCCGGTCCCTGGTTGTGGATGGTTCCGGGTCCTGTGCAGCGGGGGCGAGGGGCGGCTACACTTCCGCCCCACGGATTCCCGGTCGGGCCGGATGCCCGGTTTGGGTTTTGGTTCAGCATGAGTCGAGGAGCAGACCGTGCACATTCTCACGAAGGTCTTCGTCCTGTTCGCCGCGGTGCTCAGCATCCTCATGGCGGCCCTTTCCATCTCGTACACGGTCAACGCTGATCGGATCGTGGCTGATTACCGCAACGCGCTGGCCGCGGCGGATCTGGCCCGGAACGATCGCGACGCCTCCAAGAGCATCCAGAGCAATCTGATCGCCGCGAAGGAGGAGGAGTTGTCCGCGTCCCGCGACGAGCTGGCCACCCGCGAGGCGGACATCCGGCGGCTTGAAGCGGCCAACTCGGAGCTGCGGATCAATCTCCGCTCGGCCGAGTCGGCCCGCGAGTCCATCACGGCCAAGATCGCCGAACTCGGCGTCGCGGTCGAGACGCAGGCCAAGATCATCGACGAGTACAAGAACGAACTGTCCCGCCTCCGCACCGCGGAGCTGGACTACCGCGACGAGCGGATCGACCTCGAGCGTCAGATCTCCGATCTGGAGAGCCAGGTCATCGTGTTCGAGCAGGTCAAGCGTGCGCTCGAGGAGCAGCTCGTCGAGGTCCGCAACGCCCTGGCCGACGCGACCGCGACCGGCGGCGTGACCGCCACGGCCGGGGCCCCCCGCCAGCCGCAGGAGATCCCCGGCCCGCCCGTCCGCGGGGCGGTTGACCAGGTGATGGTTGATGACGCCACGGGGCAGTTGCTGGTCAAGGTCAACCTCGGCTCCAACGATCGGGTCCGCCAGAACTCGCGTCTCTATGTTCACCGCGGAACGACCTACCTCGGCGAGCTGGTGATCTTCCAGGTCGACCTGAATCACTCGATCGGGCGGGTGGCCTACACGGCGCAGGGTCAGCAGATCCGTGCCAACGATTCCGTTCTCAGCCGCCTGAGCAGCAACTGAACCACGGCCCGAGCCGCCGATCGAGGAGCGGAACATGAGCAACTTTGGAATGCAGATGCCGGGCGGATCCCGGTCCAGAGGCCCCTCCCCTGATGTCTACACCGCGCTGATGTGCGTCGGCACCGTGTGCATGCTGGCCGCGGTCGTCATGCTCTACATCGCCGGCACCAAGGTCGCTCCCGACGGGCAGCCCTGGAACATCCAGGAGAAGGGCGAGAACCAGATCCGCCTGCCGCGCTGATGCGGTTGGCCGGGGCCGGAAGTCCCGTGGAGGCCCGGAAACCGCGGAACAGCGTGTCGAAAACGCCTGTTCCGGTCCCAGGAACGGTTGACAGAACCGTGACAGGGCGTACGATTCAAGCCCGGTCGGCCCGCCGATCCGGGGTGCCCGCAAGGGCGACAACTTGGGGCGGTAGCTCAATTGGTTAGAGTCCCGGACTGTCGATCCGGTGGTTGCGGGTTCGAGTCCCGTCCGCCTCGCTGCTACAAGGAAAGCCCCCGCTCGCCGGGGGCTTTTCGTTTGGCTGGACAGCACGGACAGTCAACCGCCCACCGCTCGGCTCGACCGGCTGCGCAGGACAGTCCTGTGGCGGGCCTCGGATAGTGATGATGTCAATACCGCTGGACTGTGGGCACGCGAGTGATCGGCCGTGGAGCGTTGCGCCGCGGTCAGGACGCGTTGAGTGCGGCGACCCGTTCCCGCAGGGCCTGGGTGATGCGATCCCGGGTGTTCTCGGCGTCTGACCGCTCTTCGAGCTGCTCGGGCGAGAGCGCTTCGCCGAAGACGATCTCCACGCGCCGGGGCTTTGGCAGAAAACCGCCGACCGGCATGGCCTTGTCAGTGCCTTGTATGAAGACCGGGATCACCACGACCTCGCGGTGATGTTCGAGGAGCATGCCGATCCCCGGGCGAAAATCCTGGAGCTTGCCGTCTTCGGAGCGTTGGCCCTCGGGGAACCAGACAAGATTTCGGTCGCGTTCGAGGACCGCCGAGCCGAGCGCGATGCTGGAAACCACGGCGCGATCCGGGTCGATCGGGACGGCCTGCGCGAGACGGCTGACCACCCTGTTCAGCGGGTTGTGGCGTGCGACACCGGTCCAGGCGCCCCAGTGCGTCCTGTCGAGTGTGTCGTCATCGAGCGCCGCCGCGATGATGAATGGGTCCAGGTGGCTGAGGTGATTGGGTGCGAACACGATCGTGCGATCGGTCGGGATGTTTTCCAGCCCGCGGGCCCGGAGCCGGAAGTACAGGCGTACGACGGGCCGGGACGACTTGCGAAGGACGCGGGAGGCGAACCATCGGACGCCGCGGAGCGGTTCGAGCCAGCCCTTCTGCTCCTCGGTGAGCACCGCGTCCGGCTCCTCCACGGGTTTGGAGAGTTTTTCTCCCCCTTCTTCCGACGCCTGGGCGACGAGTTCGAGCAGCTCACGGATGCTCTCGACCTCGCCGATGGCGTCTTCTTCCAGCACGACGCCGGTGCGTTCGCCGATCTGCATCGTCAGATTGAGCCACTCCATTGAATCGATGCCGAGATCCAGGCGGGGGTTCGAGTCGGGCGTCAGGCGGCGGTCCTCGTAGCGCTCGCTGAGCCAGTCCCACACCTTGCCCGGGGCAGACTGACGGACGAGGGCCCGGTGCTCCTCGCTCATCTCGTCGACCGCGATGGGCGTGGACTTTTCGGGTTCCGGCTTGTCGGGTTGCTCCCCGGCGGAATCATACATTTCTTCCAGTTTGTGCCGTCGCAGCTTGCCGAGCCGGGTGCGCGGCAGAGACTTCTTGGTGATGCTGAAACCCTCGATCCGCTGGTAGGAGGGCAACTGCTTGGACTGCTCCTCGACGGCCCGGCGCACGCCCTGTTCGGCCGAATCAGCGTCATCCTCGTCGTTTCCGTCCTGTTTGGGGACGATCAGCGCGACGAGCTTGTTGTCGCGTTGGAGGACGCCGATCTCTCGGATGCGGGGGTGCTCGGCGTAGGTTTCTTCCACCTGGTCGGGCTGGATGTTCTTGCCGCCCTCGGTGATGATGAGCGTGGAGGCGCGGCCGGACAGGTGCAGATAGCCGTCCTTGTCGAGGTGCCCGAGGTCGCCGGTGCGGTACCAGCCGTCGGTGAATGCCTTCTCGGTCGCTTCCGGCAGCTCGTGATAGCCCGAGAAGACATTCGGGCCTTTCGCGAGGACTTCGCCCTCCTCGCCCGGGCCGGCCTCGCCGGGTGCGCGATGCTCTTCGTCCTGATCCGTCTCCTCGTCGCTGTTCGTGCCGGGGATGCCTGCCGGGTCGATCCTGATTTTCACCCCGTGGATGGGCTTGCCCACGGTGTCGAAGCGTGTATCGCCGGGCTTGAGCATGGTCAGGAGGGGCGAGGTCTCGGTGAGCCCGTACCCGATGGAGACGCGCCAGCCGAGGCTTTCGAGCTTCCAGGCCAGCTCGGGATCCAGCGGCGAGCCGCCCGAGGCGAGCAGTCGTAGTTTCGGGCCGAACTTTTGGCGGAATGGTCGCATCAAGATCCCGCCGACCGCGGCAAGGCCCAGGCGCCGATGTGCGAACGCGCTCAGTCTGCTCGCGGCGGTGAAATAGGTCGATGCGAAAAACCCCGCGTTCTTCGCCTTCGACTCGAGCCCCTCGTGCATCGCGCGGTAGAACCGCGGGACGCCGATGATGTGCGTGACGCCGGTCTCGTGGAGGGCCCGGACGAGCTCTGGGCCGGTCCGCGACCGGGGCAGGACGATCGTCGCTCCCAGTGAGAGCGGTGCGAGGATGCCGATGACGAACGGGTAGACATGGTGGAAGGGCAGGGGGACGAGCATCGGATCACCGTGGTCGATCAGGTTCTCCTCCCTGAGGGCCGCCAGCTGGGCCGCGAAGTTTGCGTGCGTGAGGGGCACGCCCTTGGGCGGCCCGGTGGTTCCCGATGTGTAGAACATGGCCGCACGATCGTCCGGGTCGACCTCCGGGCCTTCGGCCGGTTTCTTCGCGAGCAGCCGCTTCCAGCTCCGATCGTTGTCGTGCCCTTCCTCCCCGTCGGCGTCGAGGAGGTGGATCCGGAGTTGTTGCCCGGAATCGATCTGCTCCAGCCGCTCTCGTTGCGATCGATCGGTGAAGACATGCCGGATCCCCGCGTCCTTGATGATCCGGTCCAGCGCGTCGTCATCGATCTGGACATCCAGCGGCGTCGCGACACCCCCCGCGCGCATGATGCCAAGGCACGCGATGACCCATTCGGGGCGGCTTGCCGCGAAGAGAGCGACCGATTCGCCCGGCTCGAGTTTGTCGTCGGGGTCGGCCAGCAGCCCGGCGGCGAGCCGCCTCGCGTTATCAGCGATCCGTTCGTACGACCAATCATCGATGCTCTGACGGCGCAGATGGCGCACGGCGTGGCGTTCGCCGTGCTTGCTTGCCATGTCCTCGACCAGATCGGCGATCGTTGCGTAATCAGCCGCGGATGACATGAATTATCGTACGGCGGAGCAGGTGCGGAGATCAATGCGCGCCGCACACTGCTTTGCGATGACAATGGCATGCACGCACTCCGGCCGACTGTTCAAGAAATGGACGGTCTGTGTCAAGTATGGAAGAAGAACAATGTGCGTACCCGTTACGGATCTGTGTCGTGTTCGGATAGTGTGTAAAGGAACACATCTACTTCCTGCACTCAGACGAGAGGAGAACTCGCGATGATGCACTGGTTCAACATCACTCTTGCGACGCTTGTCGCACTGCTCCCGATCGCGAATCCGTTCAGCACGGCCGCCGTGTTTCTGGGGATCACTTCCAATATTTCGGCATCCAAGCGGAATCGGCAGGCGATCCGGGCGTGCGTGTACATGTTCGTTATTCTGGTGTCCTTCCTGGTCGCCGGCACGCTGATCATGGAGTTTTTCGGGATTTCGATCCCGGGTCTGCGTATCGCCGGGGGTCTGATGATCACGCTGATCGCGATGAGCATGCTGCGGCCCGCGGATGAACCGCCGGTCGACGAGGAGGAAGAGCGAGAAGCACGGAAGAAGCCGGATGTCTCATTCACGCCGCTGGCGATGCCGAGCCTGAGCGGGCCGGGCGCGATCGCGGTGACCATCGGTCTGGCGACCGAGGCGGATCGCCTGCAGGACTTCGCCGCGATCGTGGTCGGTCTGGCCGTGGTCACGCTCATCTGCCTCGCGGCGTTGCTCGCCTCCACGAAGGTCGTCCGCTTCCTCGGCGTGAACGGGATGAACGCCATGACACGGATTATGGGGTTTCTGCTGCTCTGTGTGGGCATCCAGTTCATCATCAATGGCATCATCGGCGTCGTCGCCGAGGAGTCGTTCATGGAACGGATCCTGGAGATGTACCACCGGGCATCGGTCTCGGTCGATGCGTAAAACGCTCCCGGGAGGTAGCCCGTGTCGGCCGCGAGCGCAAGGCGGAGTTGTCGCTGGCGACGTCAGCCCGGCTCGCTGTCCGGGTGGTTGCGGGCGGAACCGTCGCTGGACAGCGGCCGGAACAGCCGGGTATCGAGCACGGGTCCGCCGCACTCAGGGCAGACGCGTGTGCCGGTCTCCGGCTCATAGCCGCAGCGACCGCAGTTGCCGCGGAAGGAACGCGCGGTTCTCCGTGATGCTGTGCGCTGATGTCGATGGGCCCACCAGAACATGGTGATCACGCCCGCGGCCATCAGCGGCACCGAGAACAGGATGAGAAGTTGGATCAGCTGGCTGTTCAACGACACACCCTTCCCGAGCGTACGCACTCTACCCGCTGATGAGGCACACGCCATCAATCCGGAAGGTCTTGCAGCGCCGGTGTTCCGCGGATGTCAGCACAGCCGGACATGCCCAGTTCCGATAACACGCTGCGGACCAGAATCAGGTGCTGATCGGATCGGAGCTCGATCGGCTGGCCTCGGGTGGTCGTTTCCAGGATCATGGACGGGATGTTGAGCACCTCGGATGCGGCGCGGGCCATGCTGCCCGAGACCATCGGCGACTTGAGGACAAACTGCTTGAGCGGGTCCTCGATGGTGGGGTTCAGGGCGTCGAGCATGATCCTGGCCAGGGCCTTCGTGTCTTCTCGTCGGTCGGCGATGATCGAACTGCCGACGGACCGCGGCTCGATCTGGGTAAAGTGAAACCCCTCGTGCAGGTCGAGGAGCAGGTTGGGCCCGATCTCGCAGACCAGCGACCAGAGGGCCGCCGCCAGCTCGCCCGTCGGCGTTTCCTCGCTGGTCATCGGGAACTGGCGGTTCAGGTCCGATTCGGCCCGCGGGAGGTCGGGCATCCGTCGGGTCCGGGCCTCCAGGGCGGGCACATTGGCCCGGGGGACCACCACGAGCCGGCCGCGGATCGGGGTCCAGTCAAGGATTCGCTCGGCGGCGTGGGCGCCGGCGGGTTCGTTGCCGTGGATGCCCCCGATGATGAGGACCGTCGGGCCGTCCACACCGGAGCAGATCTCATACACCGGGGTTGCCCATCGGGTGCCGGCAAGCAGGGTGCGGGGGGATCCCTCGGTCGCCCTTGCAAGGGTTTCGCATGCGGGGTCGTCCGCCAGAGCGGGACCGGTGAACCCAAGCACGGTGAACGCGATGAGAACGAGATGGAGCGGAATCCGTTGCCGATCACCCATGGCTTGTCAGCGTACCTGATTTGTGCTGTGAAGCCAATCGCTTATTCCGGCGTTTCGGCCGGGGCCCACATCCTTGTGGATCTGGTATCCTGCGATCAGGCGACACCAACGCGATGTGGTGGCCCTTGCGATCCCGGCGTACGAAAGATCCACCTGCGTGCAGCGACACGAGCATGAGAACAAGGTCCGGGCGTTCCTGCTCGGCACGATGGTGGGTGATGCGGTCGGGCTCCCGTTCGAAGGGATGAGCCGCTCGCGCGTTGCGGCGGTCCTTGGAAACAAGCCGCTGGGACACCGGCTGGTGTTTGGGCGGGGGATGGTCAGCGACGACAGCGAGCACGCGATGCTGACCGTGGCGGCGTGGCGTGCTTCGCGGGGCGATCCCGCAGCGTTCTCCGGACGGCTGGCCTCCGAGCTGCGATGGTGGTTCGCGGCGTTGCCCGCCGGCACGGGCATGGGGACCGCCAAGGCCTGCGCCCGTTTGCTGCTGGGCTTCGGGCCGAGCCGGAGCGGGATCAAGACCGCCGGCAACGGGCCGCTGATGCGGTCGGGGGTCCTGGGCCTGCTGTGCGCGACAGACGCGCAGCTGGTCGAGGCGGTCCGGATCAGCACGCGGATCACGCACACCGATCCGCGCGCGGAGTGCGCCGCGCTGGCGCTCGCCCTGATGGTCCGGATCGCGGCGTCCGGTGCGCCGGCGGATCATTTCGCGGATGCATGCGTGGTTGCGTTCGAGGAGTCGATCCCGGAGGGCGAGCCGCTCGGATGTTTTCGGGCCGCGATCGAATCCGTCCGGCGGGGAGAAGACACAGCCGCCTTTGCCGACAAGAACGGCTGCTCAGCCGGCGTGACAGGGTTTGCACTGCACACCTTGCCGGCCGTGCTCCACCTGTGGCTCAGCCACCCGGCAGACCTGGAGGCAGGGGTCGAGCACGCGGTCCGGCTCGGGGGCGACACGGATACGGTCGCCGCCCTGGCCGGCGGCTTGATCGCCGTCGGTTGCCCCGCACGACGGGTCCCGCGGCCCTGGCGTCGTGGGATCTGGGATCCGCCGGCGTGGCGTCGTTACAAATCTATACTTGAGCATCGTGCCGTTCCCGGCATGGTGAGATGGCCATCGCAGTTCGTGCGGAACATCTGGTTCCTGTTGGTGGTCCTGATCCATGGTTTTCGCCGGCTTCTGCCGCCCTACGGCGGCCGTTGACACGCAAGTACACTGAAGGAGCAAACCCATGCAGATTCTGGCCATCAAATCCGTCCTTGCCGTGCTGTGCATCCTGTCGGCCGCCTGTTGCACGACCGGCACTTTTCGCACGGGTGCTCCGATCGCGGACGAGCAGGAGCGTTTCTGGGCGGCCCTGGCGTCGCACTGCGGCCAGGCCTTCGAGGGGCGGGTGGTTGAAGATACCACCGGCAACCCCGACTTTGCACGCACGCCGCTGGTGATGCATGTGCGAGTGTGCGAATCGGGCCGGCTCCTGATCCCGTTTCATGTCGGGACGGACCGGTCGCGGACCTGGGTGATCACCAGGACCGATGACCGTCTGCGGCTCAAGCACGACCACCGGCACGAGGACGGCTCGGAGGATGAGATCACCCAGTACGGCGGGGACACGAAGGGGCCCGGCACGGACACCAAGCAGGAGTTCCATGCCGACGCCTTCACGGCTTCGCTGATCCCCGCGGCGGCCACGAATGTGTGGACCGTCGAGATCGATCCGGGCGTGCGATACGCCTACGCGTTGCGACGCGAGGGGACCGACCGGCGGTTCCGGGTCGAGTTCGATCTGACCCGCCCGGTGGATCCCCCGCCCGCACCGTGGGGGCATGAATGAACTAGCTGGGCCCCGGTTCCGGCACGGCACGCTCTTCCGGACCGCCGCCACGCGCGAAGCGGGTGGTGGGATACGCGAAGCGGATGTCCGGTTCGCCGGCGAACGCGTCGAGGATCGCCTCCCAGAGCCGCTGGGCGGAGCCGCGCCGCTGGCGCGGTGGGGTCAGGTACCGGACCGTGAGCTGCACGCCCCATTCCCTGACCGAGGTGTAGACGATGGGCGTCAGCTTCTGGAAGAAGATCATGTGTTCGGACGCCGCGCTGCGGATCTGACGCTGGGCGTCGTCGCAGTGGGGGTTCATGTGGGTATTGGCGATCTGCGTGAGCAGCTCCTTGGCCCGGCGCCAATCGCTCTCGAAGGTCAGCCGGACAACGACCTCGTCCCAGATGTACTCGAAGCCGTGGGTGTAGTTGGCCGTCGCGGACGAGAACACCGAGTTGTTGGGGATCAGCAGGATCCGTCCGGTGGATTGGTCCCCATCGATCCACTCGCCGCACTCCATCAAATAGGTCTGGAACATGCGGATGTCGATCACATCACCGCGGGCGTCGCCGATCTGGATGCGGTCGCCGACCTGGTAGGGGCGGCGTATCAGGATGAACGCCCAGCCTACCAGGCACACGATCGGATCACGCAGGGCGATCGCGAGCCCGGCCGAGGCGAGCCCGAGGAACACGCCGATGTTCTGGAGTCCGGGCGTCCAGATCCGAGCAACCAGGAGCAGGCAGAGGACGCCGACCAGGTAGTTGATCGCCCGACCCCATCGGTACTTGGCCTTGGTATCGTCGACATGCTTGCGGATCAGACGCAGGGTGATGAACCGAACCAGCAGCATCAGCAGCAGTGCGGCGGCTGAATACAGGATCTTGACCACGACCTCGCGGTCGAGCGAACTCCATTCCGAAATCAGCGTGATCGGATCACTCAAGGCGGCTCCCGTCGGCGGCGGTTCAACGCCGCCGCGAATCGATTGTACAGGCATCGGCGAATCGCACGCGTGCCCTCGAAAGTCCTGCCAGACAAGATTTGCGAATCCTGCGGCCGTCGGTTCGCCTGGCGGAAAAAGTGGGAGCGGGACTGGGATCGGGTTCGGTACTGTTCGTCCGCGTGCCGTGCGCGGGGGTCGGGCGGCCGCGCGGACCAGTCGATGGAAGAGACGATCCTCAGCCTGCTTGAGGCCCGCAGGCGGGGGGCGTCTATTTGCCCGAGCGAGGCGGCAAGGGCTGTCGATCCCGATGGGTGGAAGGCCTTGATGGAGGAAGCGCGTCGGGCCGGTCGTAGGCTGGCCGCTCGAGGAGCGGTTGAGTTCACCCAGCAGGGCCGGGTGGTGAATGCCTCCGTCGCCCGGGGCCCGGTCCGCATCCGGCTTACGGGCGGCCCAGGGCAGGGCTGAATCACGCCGGATCGATGCCCATGTCGCGGCGGAGTCTGCCCGCGCTCACGGTGATCTCCGTGGTCTCTTGCTCGGACATGCGTTCCAGATTCTTGAGCATCATCCTCATGCGGCGGTTGCTTGAGAACCGTTTCTCATGCCGGATCAGAAAGTCCCAGTAGAACACATTGAACGGGCAGGCGTCCTCGCCGGTCCGCTTCGTGACATCATATCGGCAGTGCTCGCAGGCGTTGCTCATGCGTTGGATGTATTTGCCGCTGGCCGCGTAGGGTTTGGTGCCGACAACGCCCCCGTCGGCGTGGAGGGCCATGCCGAGGGTGTTCGGCAGCGTCACCCAGTCGACCCCGTCCGCGTACATCCCAAGGTACCAGTCCGACACAGCCTTCGGGTCGATCCCGGCGATCAGGGCGAAGTTCCCGGTGACCATCAGTCGGGAGATGTGGTGGGCGTACGCGGTTTCCAGCACGCCGGAGATCGCGTCGGCCATGCAGGCCATGTCCGTCTCGGCGTCCCAGTAGAACCCGGGAAGTCGGCCCTTGTGCTTGAGCCCGTTTCGGCCGGCGTAGTCCGGGCCCTCGAGCCAATAGACCCCGCGGATGAACTCACGCCAACCGATGATCTGGCGAACGAAGCCCTCCACGGCGTTGAGCGGGGCGGAGCCGTCCTCGTAAGCCCGGACGGCCCGGTCGACGATCTCGCGGGGGTTGAGCAGCTTGAGATTCATCACGGGCGAGAGCAAGGCATGGTACAGGGTGCGCTGGCCCAGCCACATGGCGTCCTGGTAGTCGCCGAACCGCGGCAGGCATGACTTGATGAAGTGATCCAGGGCCTTCAGAGCCTGCTCACGGGTCACCGGCCAGTTGAAGTTGTCGAGCGACCCGGGCAGATCCGGGAGCGTCCGGCGGACCGTATCCATCACTTCGCGTGTGATGGCGTCGACGGTGAACGCGGGGCGTTTGGGCGGCCTGGGTGACGCCCTGAAGCTCTTGCGGTTGTCTTTGTCGAAGTTCCATTGTCCCCCCTCCGGGTTGCCCTTGTTATCGACCAGCAACCCGAGCGAGCGGCGTTGCTCGCGATAGAAGTGCTCCATAACCAGTTCTTTTCGACCCTCGGCCCAGGCGTTGAAGGTTCCGGGATCGCAGAGGAAGTGGGGGTCTTCCTTGACTGTCAGTTTGATGCCCGATCCATCCGCCGTTTCTTTGAGGATGGCCAGCACTCGGTGCTCGCCTGGCCGGACGGCCGTGAGTCTTTCCGGCGCAAGCCGCTCACACGCGCGGACGATCTCGGACCCAAACTCCTGCGTGTTCTTCCGATCGTCCAGCCGCACATACGCAACCCGCCACCCCTGGTCACGAAGCCAGGCGGCATGGTGACGCATGGCCGAGAGAAACAGCGTGGTCCGCTGGAAGTGACTGGGAACATGACGCGATTCGCCCGCGACCTCCAGCATCAGAACCGCGTCTGTCGCTTGGTCCAACCCGAGATGGTCAGGATAACTCCGGTCCAACTGATCGCCGAAGACCACCGCAAGCGTGCGGACAGGGGATGGGTTCGAATCTGTTCTGTTCATGGCGGCTTTCGAGAGATTCCGGCGTTGCGTTCGTCCGCGGCAGGGATTCTGATGCGGTCGGTGAGCGCGGATCACGGCCCATAAAACCCGACCACGCAAGCGGCCGCAAGGCATGACACAACCAGACTTGGTTTTTAGGCCTGAAAATCGAGGGTAAGTACTTGTACAAATGCGACTTGCGCGTCAATTTGGTGCCGGCGTCAGTGGAGTGACGCCCGTCCACATTTGAGAGAGGAGCCCATCATGCTGTTGCTCATGAGCGCGATCGTTGCGTCAACCATGTCCGACCCGGTGTACACGGGGCCGTTGTGTGCCGCTCCGCCGAGAGATGCTTCAGATTCGTGTGTCAGTTGCTACGAGGACGCCTGCATCGCATACATCAAGGCGTGGTACGAGTGCGACGGCGATGCAGAATGCCGCGAACTGGTGCGTCTCGCATATCTGGTCCAGCTCGGAGGGTGCGGCTGCAGTGAAAGAGTTTCGCCGATCATCGAAGTGCTCAACGATGTTCAGGCCCGTGACTATGCCGAGATCCTAGGGAGTTGGGGCGAGTGACCGTTCCCGTCTGATGCGCTCCTTCATGCGAAGAGTAAACTCGAGGTCTCTAGCGCTGATGGGCTGGTCAACATTCACGGATCGCCCTGCAATGGTTGCGTCCTGGGTGTACCCACGGCCTGTGTTGGCAGGATCGATCGGGGCGGCCAGTACCCGAACCACCCAGGGCTCAAGGCCGGCATCCGATCCGACAGATTCGTGTGGCATTCCCTCGCGTGCGATGCGGAGAAGCTGCTCGGTACCTTTGCGGATCGGATCACTCGGTTCGAGATAGGCCGACAGTCGCAGCGCGACATCATCAAGAACCCGGCGTGCTTCGGGCAGGTTCCCGTGCTGTAGCTCCCACGCTCCCAGCGCGACCTCGGTGAGCATTACCTCGATATGGTCCGCGTTGGCCGCGGCATGCTCGCGTGCGATGAAGTTGCGCGCGGAACGGATCCGCTCGGAGTGGAGTTTGGCACGCGGGCCGGCTCCCTCCTCGCCCAGTGGCCATGTCAGCAACTCAATCAGGCTAAGCACGGGAAGGCCGATCGGATGAATGCCCGGGCCATGCTCGGAATAGGCGAGCGACTCCTGCAGCGATCTGATGGCCTGTTGGCGCAGTGCTTCTCTGCGTTGAAGCGTCTCGATGCGCATTTGCTGGTCATCCAGCTCGGCTTGGTACCTGGCCAGCATTTGAGATGAATCGGATCCAGTCGTTCTGGTGGCCTGGTGGCCCACAAGCAGGCCGAGAACCCCTCCGATCGCCAAGGCCGCCGCCGAGGTCCCGATCAGGACGCGTTTGTGCGCGGCCAATCGGACCGGCATGGCCCGGCCCGCCGGCTCCTCCGGCTTGAACCACTGTGCAAACGCGTCATGGAGTGTGTCCAACTCCGGGGGGGCCGTCTGCGGATCGACGGCATCACAAAGCAACGCTGCGAGCCGATCAGGCACCCCGAGTCGTTGGAGGTCCTCGATCGGGGAGGCGCCGCCCTGAGGTGTGTGCCCGGTCAGGATCCAGACGATCCCGGCCGCAAGTCCCTTGACGTCGAGGGCCGCGCATCCGAAGGTGCGCGCGCCGCCGGCGAACGCCCAACGGGCATCGCTCTCGAAATCATGGCCCGGGCCGGTCGGGCCGAGGGGCAGATCCACGAACGCTGGTCCGTTCGGGGTCACGATCACGCAACTCGGTGAGAGTCTGCCGTGGATCAGGCCCTCTTTGTGAGCGTTCGCGAGCGAGCGAACCATCGAATAGGCCAGCTGCGCCGACTCGGACTTGGTCCGCGGGATTTTGACCCATGTGTCGAGGAGCATGCCGTCACGCAACGAGTATGTGACGACAAGCGACTTGTCCGCGTTGCGTTCGACGGATTCCGGCGTGGCCCAGCCCTTGCCCGCGAGCGAGTCGATCAGCCGGAATCGATCCCGCAGGAGTTCATCCTCGTCCGGCCGCAGCACAAGGACGAGCCACTCCTCGGCATGGTCGAATGGCAATGTGTCCGCCGGCGGCTTGACCGTCCAGACCTCGCCCCGGGGCGTTTTCCAGAGGCAGCGTGCGGGCTTGCACGATCCTGGCGACTGTTTCAGCATGCCGACATCGCGTCGATCCATCTGAGCACCTCACCCCAGTTCGCCGAACCGAACGAACAACACAGATCGGCGACCCGGGCAGCTCCGTATCGAGCCATTATCGGTGCAGCCTACCCGGATCTTCGGCGGCGTGCAGGAGATGGCGAGAATCCACAAGCCGGGGGTCTCTGAGCCAGTCATCCGGAGCAACAGAGCATGCGTACGAAAATACGGATCCAGCACCCAGGCACACGACATGAAGGGTGACAAAGGCGCAGAATGAAAAAGGCCCGCCTCCAGGGGGAGGCGGGCCCTTGAACGCCATCGAGCCAACGGTATCGACTCGCTGGCCAGGGTCGTAAGTGTCTCTGCCCTTGATATTTACCGCTTTAATGCGGTGGCTGTGCAAGCCAGACTCTCTCTGAAAAACCACCAGTTCAAGGGAGAAACTCTTGTTAAACCGGCTGGATTCGGAGAGGTTTTCAGCCAAAATCGCCGGGGTTTTCGCCGCGGGCAAGGGCTCCGGTTAACGGGAGGGTTGGGCTCGGTTTTGGCCTGAGGCGGGGCCTGGGCTGTGGGTCCGCGGGGGCCTTTCGACGCCGGAAGCGTGTCTTGGGGTTCGTCGTCGATGAGTATGTTAATGCTCGATCGGGCAACCGGGCCATACAGGGCAGCATGGACCTTTTGGGTTGGGGGTGTGTCCTGGGAGGGCGACGCACGGGTGGGGCGGCGTGGTCAGATCGTCTTTGGACCGAGGTATCGCGAGAACTGATCTCTGATGCGATACAGCCCTCGGGTGGCGTTTGCCTGCTCTGTCACATCTCGCCCGGTAGGCAGAAACAAGATAGACGCTGGGGGCGGCGGAGACGCCGACCACTCGATGTACTTGGTCTCGCCCGAACCGGCCCGCATCGGCAGGACCACGCGGTCTACCGACTGCCCTGCGCAGAGACCCGCGACGAGCTGGTTGATGGTGTCATGGTCAGTTTCGTAGAACAGGTCCATGAACGATTTGCCAACTAGATCTGACACATCGTACTCGAGCACCCGGCACATCGTCGGGTTGGCCCGGTGAATCCAGCTGTCGGTATCGCAGATGCACAACAGGTCATTGGAGTGCTCGATGGCCCATTCGAGAAGCTCTGACTGAGTCTCCGGCCATGCATTGCTGCTGGCTGGTGCGTGCGTAGCAGTCGCCTTCGGTGCCGCACGACGCGTGGTGATCTTATTCGCTGACCACCACGCGACCGATTCGTCGATGTCGTCGTCCCTGTTATGGGTGATGTTTATCAAGCCTGATTCCGGGATCGGGATGATGTCGATGCGGAGGCGAAGGCCCAATGAACGGAGCAGAATGGTTACCGAGCACGGCTCCGGGGAAATAGCGGCGAGGGCTCTGTTGAGCGTCGTACGGATTTGCTGGTAGTCTTCATCATCAGTCATTGCTCGGATTTGCTGGAAGTAGTCTGTCGGGGATGCCTTCTCCGAGAAGTTCTTCATGAGGCAGCGCCACGCCGGGCTCGCGGCAAGAATGGCCCCGGTACGATCGATGGTTACGGTCGGGTTCGGACAGCGCGAAACCATTCTTTGCACGAGTGAAATCGCGGTTGGTTGGTATGAGACATTCGGGTCCGCGAAGAGGAGGGCTGTCACAGGGCTGGATTGCCGCTCGGCACGGCGGGACTCCGGAATGAGCATCGTGACGCGACTCGACTTGCCCGCGGATGATGCGGTACGAAAAGAGATGCTGATTTCATCATGGCTGTTTGTCGCAGACGCCAGGGTGCTCTGGAGGACCTGCTTGTCTTCATCATGAGCCGAAGCGAAGAGGTGATCCATGGCCAACGAGCCAGGGTCGGCGTTGATGTCGAGCATCTTCGCCGCGGTTCGGCTCGGTACGAACTCATCCTTGGAAAAATCGAGCTGGAGGATGCCAGCCCGCCCGAACTGCTCGGCTTGATTGAGCAGCGACTGCAATGAGCGCCGTCTTCTGGCAGTCTCGATGAATCCGAGGTCGCAGCGGATCCGGTCCCCGATGCAGCGCAGCAGCAGATCTGGCATTAATCTTTGGTCAAAGTCCTGATCGTGCAAGATGCAAAGGAGGCCCAGCTCACGATCGCAGTCTCTGATCGACGCGACCGTACACCAACCGGCCGGACCGATGTTGCCCTCAATCTCCGCAGTGAACGACGAGGGCAGGGCATTGAACGGCATGCGGGTGATCCTGCCTGGATTGACCGTGCTGCGAAGTTCGGTCGTGTATGGGCACTCCAGCCGCAGCAATGAGCCCCTCGACGAGTGGCAAGCCGTTACTCGGAGCCGGTCATCCGATTGGATTTCGGCGAAGAAAACGGCGTTTGCTTGCATCACGGTCGCCAGATGCGACACGCTTGTCAGGATCCCATCACGGCCGGGTTTCGCGTTCACGCACGCGGCGACGGCTCGCAGCGAGGTGATGTGAACACATTCAGAATCAGCAAAGCCATGCTCGGGCTGCGAATCGGACGGTACGAAATCGTTTGGGAGCAGGCCGTACCGCCGCGCGCGGTGGATCAGGTCAATCTGATTCTTTGCTCCGAGCTTTTTTCCGAGATGGTAGCGGTGCGACTCGATCGTCCTGATCGATCGGTGCAGCTTTCGTGCGATCTCCTGGCTCGAATGCCCACTCGCCATCAGCTCGAGCACGACTTGCTGTGCTTCGGTCAGTTTCGGGACGTCTCCTGGTCGTTTTGATCCAGAACTGGTCATCATCTACTCTCTCGGCTCACTCTGTGGAGCTCGATCCGTTCCTTGGTACGCGGTATCAGCAAGCCTGTTCGGCACTCGGTGCCGCATCGGTGTGGAGTGATCGGTTCTAGCCAATGATACCATGCAAAGAACACGATCACGGAGTGGTGTCGCTCGATCGAGACCAGTAAAGCCAGCAAACATACTTACTGAAAGAGTCCTCTGGATGCGCGAAAAAATCAGTACTGCCAGTAGGAGATACGGGGATCAACTTTGTTCTTGCCGTACTCAGGGTCTTCTCGTGCCAGTACTTGATCGTCGTGGCCCGGGCTTGGAGCCGCACCAGGCGTGATCACGCTCGATGAGCCAAAGGTTTGGGAGATCGAAGCCGAAAAAGCAGGTCATGGATGTGCAGACCATAGCGTGGGTGGGCTTGGTGCCGGGTTGGATCCTGGATGGATTCGTTTCACTGAACGGTGTCGGCCAGTGGCCTGTGAATGCTACGCATCTGCTGGCGAGCCTTCCGCTTCCCTTCCTGCCCGCAGCGGTCAGGCAAAAAAATGCTCGGCGTCAGCGCGGCGTGCGGACCCGCGGTGATTTGCCCCCGATGGACCTTGCCAATCTCAAGGCGTTGCTGGCCGCCGTGGATCGTGTGGCCATCATTGCCGTGACGGACGCGAAGGGACGGATCGAGTACGCGAATCAGAACTTTGTCGATATCTCGGGCTACGAAGAGCACGAGCTGATCGGAGAAGACCACCGACTCCTCAACTCGGGGAAGCATGATCGGCAGTTCTGGAAGCGGATGTATCGGGCCGTGCAGATGGGATCGGTATGGCGGGGCCGGGTATGCAACCGCTCAAAGGCCGGCACACACTATTGGGTGGATACGACTGTTTGCGGCATCCGGGGGGCGAGTGGGGAGATCGAAAGGTACCTCGCCGTCCGGCTGGACGTGACAGAAACCGTCGAGTCGGAAGCCCGATTGTCCAAGGCCCTGGAGTCGGCCAGGCAGGCCGAGCGGACCAAGCAGGAGTTTCTCGCCAACATGAGCCATGAAATCAGGACGCCTCTTGCGGGCATCCTGGGTTATGTTGAACTGCTTGAGGAGCAGGGGCTGGCCGAACCGGATTTGGCAGTGTGCCGTGAATCGCTGGACGCGATCCGGCGTCAGGGCCGCCACCTGCTCCAGATCGTCGGCGATGTCCTCGATCTGTCGAAGGCGGAATCGGGACGCATCCGAGTCGAGCGCATACCGACGGATGTGAGCAAGCTGATTCGAGAGTGCATCGCGGACTTCGCGCCGCTCTCGGAATCGAAAGGTCTCAGTCTAGAAACTGATATCTCGGACACGGTTCCTTGCTCGTTGGGTGTGGACCCGACCCGGATGCGTCAGATCATCACGAACCTGATCTCGAACGCGATCAAGTTTACCGATACCGGCGGCGTAAAAATCCGGGCCAGATTTGAGTCATCCGGAGCGACTGCTGAAACTCTCTCTGTCGAAGTGGAGGATACCGGCATCGGGATCAGTCGTGAGCAGGCGCTGCGCATCTTTGAGCCGTTCGAGCAGGCCGATGCGAGCACCACGCGGCGTTTCGGCGGTACCGGTCTCGGTCTGTGCATCAGCAGGAAGTTGGCCAGGGCGATGGGCGGGGATGTGACGGTGGTGAGTGGTGAAGGATTTGGAAGCATTTTTCAAGTATCCATCCCGGCCAGGCCGCAGCCGAGCGGAACCGTTGAGCCGCCCTGTCCGGCATCGAGTGAGGACTCTCACCCGCTTCGGGTGCTCCTGGCGGAGGACAACGCCGACAACGTGCGCCTCCTGACATACATGATCACGAAGTGTGGGGCTGAAGCCGAAGTGGTTTCGAACGGTGATGAAGCGATTCGCAAGCTGACATGTGCCGGAGGACTTGCGGGCCCGGCGAAGGATCCCTGTCCGTACGACATCATCCTGCTGGACATGCAGATGCCGGTCATGGACGGATACACGGCGGCCAAGTTGATCCGGAGCATGAAGCTTCCTGTTCCGGTGATCGCCGTGACGGCGCACGGCATGCCCGAGGATCGTGATCGATGCTTGGCCGCCGGATGTGATGATTACCTGTGCAAGCCGGTGAGTACAGAAGCCCTGCGGAAAGTACTGCGGCGAGCGCAAACAGTGCAAAGAAGACTGGCCGCGTGAATCAAAGCCATTCAGGCCGAATTCCGAGAAGAGGTCGCTCATGAACCAGAAGAATCAAGATCAGCAGTCATTCGACCCACCGGCCTGGATGGATCCGGATGGATATCAACGCGCGATGGACGCGATCGATAGCGGCGACGAAAAAGTAGCGCTGCTATGGCTTTCCGGCGTCTTGGGGCGTTTCTCCATGATCCTCACGGCCAACGCCGATCAAATCGCGGCGTCCCTCCGGGATGATCTGAAGACGTCTGAGTGAATGCCGCAACCACAAACATCGGTCAGTGTCGCAAAGGAAGCGATCAAGGAGCAGCAGGATGAAAAACGATCAGCAGGCAGGCAATGGATCTGATTCAGCCGGGAGCAGTCGCGGGTGGAGACAGATACTGAACAACATGAAGGTATCTACAAAGCTGGTTGTGCTGGTGGTCGGCATACTGGTCACGGTTGTCTCGGTGATCTATGTGAGTGTCACCCGTGACTACCGAGGGAGTATGGAGCAGGCCATGGTCGAGAAGGCCTCGGCATTCACGGCGGTCGCAGACGAAGCAAAGAATCACACCTCAAGATTGCTGGATTCGGGTGCGATTGACACGGAGAGTCTGCTGGTTGAGGTCGAGGAGACGCTCGCGGCCGGCGGTCATTACCGGGATACCCGATTCTTTCATGCGATTCCGGTTGTGGCCGGCTGGACAGCCGCCCAGGAGGCCGCCCGTCGTGAGAATCTCACCTTCAGGGTGCCCGCATTCGAGGCGCGGAACCCGGACAATGAGCCTGAGCCGGGATCGTTCCGGGAACAGTTGCTCCGCGATCTTGAGCGACAGGTCAAGGCTGGTGGCAATGAGTCCATCGGGCGTATCAACAGGGAGGAGAACACCTACACTTATATGCGGGCTATCCGCCTGGACAACTCATGCATGAGCTGTCACGGCGATCCGAACAAGTATGCCCGCAGGGATGCCCAAGGCAATCACGATGGTCTTGACATTCTGGGATTCAGAATGGAAGGGTGGAAACCAGGGTACATGCACGGCGCATACGAGATCGAGATGCCGCTCGATGTGGTTGATGCCCAGGTTGCTGGATTCATCAAGAACGGAATGATCCTCATTGTCCCGATCGTGCTCGGTGCAGTCGCAGTGTTTGTCTTCTTGCTCCGTGCGGCCATGGGCAAGCCGCTCGCAACTCTTGTCAGCACGGCCCGGGAGATCGCGACGACGAAGAATCTGACAAAGCGTGTCGGCATGAAGCGTCAGGATGAAATCGGAATGGTTGCATCCTCCTTTGACGACCTGGTTGGATCCCTCCAGGGCGTTGTTTCTGAGGTTGTGAGCACCTCGCAGTCGGTTGCTGCTTCGAGTACCGAGATCGCCGCCTCAGCCGAACAGATGGCCGCCACGCTGAGCAACCAGGAGCTTTCGGCGTCACAGGTGGCCGCCGCGATCGCCGAGATGTCAACCAGTGTTTCGGAGGTCGCGCGGCAGAGTGGCGATGCGGCCGCCTCAGCCCAGCAGTCCGGCCAGCGTGCCGCATCCGGAGGGGATGTTGTTCGCAAAACAGTTGCGGAGATGTCCCTCATCAATGATGAAGTCGCCTCTGCTGCATCGCAGGTCAATGAGCTGTCGCTGAAAGCAGCGAGCATCGGTGAGGTTCTTGAGGTCATCAACGCCATCGCAGATCAGACAAACCTTCTCGCACTCAACGCGGCCATCGAGGCGGCAAGGGCCGGTGAGCATGGTCGTGGATTCGCGGTCGTCGCCGACGAGGTTCGCAAGCTGGCCGAGCGTACTCAGCAGGCCACGCTCGAAGTGGCTGGTAGTATTACGGTGATTCAAGATGGCACTCGATCGACCGTTGAGGGAATCGAGCGCTGCACGCAGCGCGTTTCAACTGGCGCTGACCTGGCTGGACAGGCCGGCGACTCACTTGAGGAGATCGTCGCCTCGGCCGGATCGGTGGAGCAGTTGATCCAGTCGATCTCCGCGGCAACGCAACAGCAGGCAGCAGCCAGCGAGGAAGTCACTTCATCCATGGAGACGATCAGCAACGGGACGCGGGAAACCAGCGAGGCCGCAAGGCAGGCCGCAGAAGCGGCGGCATCGCTCTCGGCCGAGTCCGAGCGCCTGCGAGCACTCGTTAGTGAGTTCAAGGTTTAGCAGTAGATACACAAACTGGAAACTGGAACCATGAAGCCGTCGTTGACGGCTTTTTGGTAGGAGTACGATATGGTAAGAGCAGTGCCATGAAGAAGCCTCTATGGTTGATTCGCTTCAAAAAGATTTCGGATTAGGATGTTCGAGGTGTTGCTCGTGCTCATGTCCGTGGCTCCCTCTGCCAGCACTCTGCCAGTCCGGACAGCATCGGCACAGGCCTGTCAGCAGTCCCAGAACCCGCAGGCTGGCCGGGGCCTCGCGCGCGTAGGTTGAACGAAACCCGCAGCCTCCAAACCCCGCCAGCCTCGTGCGCGCGTACTGGCCCAGAAACTCCCGCCAGGCAGTGGGGGGAGAGGCGCGTAGATGCGGGGGTACGCGAAGGCGGGTTCACTCGTCGGGGTCAGGGGACGTGGGATGCCCGTGTAAGGGTTCGTCCACAAAGTCTAGAAACTCTTGAGGGTGCTCTTGAGGGTGCGGGGGATAGTCGAGTAGGTGTTCGTAGTAGAACCATCGGAGGGACAAGTAGGCGGGAATACCCAGGAAAACGGCACGCCAGATGATCGTGTCGAGCATGGGCGCTGTCCCGGTATCGCTTGGTCTTGGAACCCTTTACTTCACAAGGGTGATTTTTCCCCTTTGTTCAGTCCACAGTGTATGAGAGTTTATGGGCTTCCGCAACCCGCCGCGGGGCCGCCCTCGGCTCCGCTCCGGGCGGCCCTGCTGGGGCTTTTGCATGCCTGCGAACTCTCATGCACTGTGGATCGAAAGAAGAGGTAAAATCACGGCCCAAATCGCCGTGTTCTGCACGGCAGGCAGTGGTTCCGGTTCACGGGAGGGTTGGGCTCGGTTGGTACGGAAACAAGATCGGCCAGGGGCTTACGACTCGTTCCCGATCCGTGCGTGGTCGGATGGCCCACTTCAAGACATTCGACGTGGAAATCCGGATAGAGCTTGAGCAAGGCACACCTGAGCTTGTCGATGAGCAGGACATCGAGGCAGGTCAGGGGCACCCTGCATTAAACGCGCTCAAATATGCGGAGAAGTCAAAGAAGTTAAAGAGACCGTCGTTGTTGAAGTCAGCGATTGGATCCTGATCTTCGAAAAGCAACACGAACAAGGCGATATCGAAGAAGTTCAGCTCACCGTCGCCGTTCAGATCGGCAGGGCAACTCGGAACCTGGAGTTCGTATGCACCCATGTCCACCGAATCGTTCACAATTCTGGAAAGCCCGTCTAGGTCAAGCAACACTCCCGGCGGGATCTCGTCGTTGCTCCCAGCATCGATCGAAGGCGAGCCGGGCAGCAGGCGCAAGTCATCGTCCGCGAACAACGGGTCCAGCGCAATGTTTCCGACACCGCCCAGCGAGCCGTCCATTCCCTCGATGCAACTGTGATTCACAAGAATGCTCGCATTGCCGGCAGAGTCGAGCTGGCTTCCCTGTAGGTTCGACGTATCGCTCGTGTTGGACCACAGGATGCTGTTTGCAATCGAAGCGGTACTGCCGCTTCCCACAATCCAGACGCCGCCAACGATCGGAGCCTGGTTGAGTGCGAAGGAGCAGTTGATGATCGTGGGATCTCCGACATTGCTGATCGCACCGCCGCGCTGATTACCGATGTTCGGATTCGGGTGGACCATGTTGCCGATAAATACGGTGTTGAGCAGGAACATATTGTTCGGCTGCGTATCCGTCCCGCCGGCGATGGCCCCTCCGCGACGGAACGCGGTGTTCCCGATGAACCGGCACCGATCGATCCATGGTGATCCACCGAGCGAGTTGATCGCTCCGCCGAACTGGGCTGTGTTCTCGATGAAATCGCAGTCGAGGAACACGGGGTCGCCACCATCGATGTAGGCGGCACCACCGCCCGCCATACCAGACGCGGCGTTCGACTGGAAGACCACGTGCTCAATAGTGGGGCTGCTGTTGAGGATGTACAGACCACCGCCCATCGTGGCCTGGCCGTTACGAACCGTAAAGCCGCGGAGCACCGTGGATTCGTCCTGACCGCCGGTGATCCTGACAATGCTGCCGTTCAGGCCGGTCCCGTCGAGGATCGTTCCTGACGCACCGTCCGACGAAACCAACCGGAAAGCACCATCGGCGAAGTCGATGGACTCGTTGTATACGCCCGGGCCCACCAAGATCTCGCCGCCGCTGGCGATCATCGAGATCGCGTCGGAGATCAGCTCGACATCCTGGGGCACAAGGATCTCCGACGGGCAGGGTCCGACCGCGACGCGGATCACACTCGGGTCGCTGTAATCGATCCGCTCGACGCGGCAGTCGCCAAGGTCTGGCCACTGGACCCAGGCAAACTGACCCGTGTAGGCGCTCGAGGTGGCGACCAACTGGTACCAATCGTTGAACGCGGGAAGCAGATCGGGTTCTAGCTCGATCCAGAGGCCACCAGACAGAGAGACCGTCCCGTTAATGTGCAGGCCTGAGGATGCTCCCGACGAGTTCTCGTCGATCGTCACTAGGAGCAAGCCGTCGGAATGTTGGATGTAGTTACCCAGAATCGTGAGGGGGTTCTCAGTCGTCGGTGTCCAGACCTCTCCGGCGTTGACAACGTTCGAATCAATGGACCCGGAACCCGTCAACACCCCTAGGCCACAAAGATCAATACTCGGAGCCCGCAACAACCCGTCCACAAGCAACGTGCTGTACTGGCCTACGCACCCGAGCGAAAGCGGCGATGTGCTCTCTACAAAGCCGTTCTCAATGAGCAGATTCGCGCCGATCATCTCAAGCTGATGAACGCCGAGCGTAGCGAGCGGATGGTTGACCAGCACCGTCGCTCCGTGCTCTAAGGTCAGCAACGCGGACTGCGCATCTCCCTGACCGACTTCGACGAGCGTGTCGCTCGGAATCAGCACATCCGTCAGGTGGTCTGGAACCGCTCCCGTTGACCAGTGATCCACATCGAACCAAGAACCGCCACTGGGACCAACAAACACGGCCTCGGAACTGGGATTGACGATCCATTCGATGCCGAGCCCGACGCCATAGAGCCCGCCATCAAACTGCTGCTGGTAGGTTATAACAACAGACCCTCCGAATGATCCGTCTTGATCGGTCGGCAGCAGCACGCTGAAAGTACTCGCCTGGTTCGGACCGAGCGTTTGGCTGGGAGATCCGAGCACGACAATGGCGGAGTCTGAATCGACATCAAGATCAATCAGATCCTGACATCCGACATTCTCGATGTCGATGACGACAAGGGCGTAATCCCCGAGGTCCCAGGTGCCGGCAAAGTACGACGACGAAACGGTCTGGCCATCGATCGACAGGACCAGCTCCCCCGGGCACGGTTCGTTGACATCGGCCTGCAACACGAAAACGAACACCCCGAACTGCAGGCTGGGGTCGTTGGCTTCGAACACGACGTCCCAAGTGTTCACAAACATTGTCGGTTCGTCTGCCTCCAGTGTTAGTGAGAACTGAACAGAGTCTCCGGGCTCAACCGACGCGCCGGCCGGCCAGCCGGACACAGAAAGGCCGGGCGCGAGGGGCTGGAACGACCCGAGATTCAAAGTATCTCCACCGGTGTTCTCGATGGTAAATGTCCTGGTTAACGGGTTGCCGACCACGGTGGAACCGAACTGGTATGTGTGATCGGCCTGGATGACCGCCCCGGTGTCATCGGTGAGTGAGACAGCCGGTGCCCCGCAGTTCTCGACCTCAACAGCGACAGAGACACAGTCCGTGCCGATGCACCCTGTGTCAAGGTGCCGGACTCTGGCGAAGTAGGTTGTGGTCTGCGTGGGTGTCACGGTCACCGATGATCCGCTGCCGACCAAGATGCCGCCGCACGCACCGTCGAACCAATCGATCGTCTGGCCGGACGGGGTGTTCGCGGTCAAGATGACGGGTTCGCCCGCGCAGACCTGGGAGTCTGAAGCCTGAACATCGGTCGGGACACCGAGCGGCGGGGCCACTTGAAGGCTGGCCGCGTTCGTGCCATTGACCGAGCACGCGTTACTGACATCGCAGGTGTACTCCCCTTGGTGAGAGGTGTTCACGCTCGGGATGGTATACGAGTTCGAGACAGCCCCCGGTATCGGCACGCCGTCTTTGAACCATTGGTAGCTCAGTGGTGCTGTGCCCGTCGCGGTGACGGCAAAGGTAACGGCATCGCCGGTACAGGCGGATTGAGATTGCGGTTGGGATTGAATAGACGGGCCTGATGAAACCGTCACCACGGCCTGGTTGCTGGTGACACTTTGGCCGCAAACATCGGTGACAACGCAATCAAACGAATAGGTTCCGGGATCGACCCCCTGGAACTGGTACATCGCGTCATTCGCCCCAGCAATCGGGACTCCGTTCTGTCTCCACTGATAGGAAAGTGAGTTTCCCTGCGATACAATGTCCAGTACGATCGTTCCAAGCGTGCACAGCGAACCGCCTGCCGGCTGGCTAACGATCTGGGGCGGAGCAACCAAGGCCACTTCAGCACCGTCTGACATTATCTGACCGGCCGCATTGCTGACAGCACAGCGATAAATGCCAGCATCATTCGTCGATACGTTATCCAGTTGCAGTGACGAGCTCGTTTCACCAGGCAGCGCCTGATCATGCCTGTACCACTGGTACTGGATCGATCCCGGACCGGTGGCCACAACGCCTAGCAATACTGAATCGCCGGAGCATGCTAACACCGGCTCGGGCTGCTGTACAATGCTGGGCGGAGCCGATGGCAGCCCCTGGTCGATCACAGCAATTTCCGAAACCAATACGCCATTGGTTGACATCGGCCCCGGAATGCATTCAAGTATAATTTGTACTGCGGTACCACGAAACTCAGGTGGTATCGTTATAATTGCACTAGAATGGATTGGAAGCTGCTGGAGGGGAAAATCTAGCATAACCTCAGTTAACCCATCCGACAGTCTTTGCAGCAAAACTCGGAAGTCGCCGTCCAAAGTATAGTCTAATGCAGAAGCCGCCACCGTGAGGGATTCGGAAGACTCCGGCATCCAGAACCAGTTGCTCGCCCTGCTTTGGCCGGTAGCAAGCCTGAGCCTTCCGGCCAAGTCCATCGAACCCTGGCCGCCACCACCAAATCCGTACCACCCTGCTATTTTTGCTGCGAAGTTGCCGTTCCAAGAAAACTTCCCATCGAAGGGCTTCTCAGGGTACCGATCCTCTTCACCAGAGTGGTTGTGCGGATCCAGTTTAGGCAGCGTGGGCGGAGTCCAAACGTTTGGGAGCCCGGCAGCGACAGGATTTATTACAAACAATGACCCGTCAAATGACAAATGATCGATTAATAAATTTTTTATCGTTATATGATTATATGCAGTTTCGACGAAAAGATTGTGGCAACGTGAACGGCGGTGTCCGCCCAGATAACTGTCAATATCTAAAAACCATGTAAATTGAGCATATATATTATCCCACCGGATATTATTTGGCGATTCCCATGCATCAAATCGATTGTCTGAGTAATACTGTTCCAGTCCTTCCCCGTCGAGAAAAATGACTTGCGAGAACGTCCTATTGTCAAGAATAAGTCTTCTTGCAACTTCGCTTACGACGACAGCGCCACGGCTGTATCCTATTAATGTGAAAATAGAATCAGTAATTTCATTATGCTTGATTGCAGTGTGCAGTTTGTCGCCGGCGGCGTAAGCGTGTCCGTCGTGTGAACTGCCAAGGAAAATATTTGAGGTCTCTCGCCAGTTGTGAAGTAGGACATTATGACTCTCGTTGTTCGTGCCTTCTAGATTGATCGGCATAATTTCAAGGTTATCAGGATCTAGTGTATAAATATTGACCGGAGCACTAGACAGGTTGCGAATGCGATTGGCAAGTGGGACCATCCAAGAGGTCAGCTTGTCATCAAACGTGGTGTTAAACATTCTCCCGTGCGATATAATCGTCCACTTTCCTACTGGAAGGGTTGGTGCTCCGGGTACGTCGATGCCGTGATTGAGATCATATGACTGACCCGGCTGCATATTTTGCAGATTCGCGGGCGCAAAGATCGGGTACGTCTGGCCTTGGAACCGGATCCTGAACTGCCAAAACTCACCCTGTTCCTGTGCGGGCATGACTCTGGTGTAGTTGCCGCCGCCGCCGGGCGCGGTTTGCCACTGGACACGCCCATTGCTATCCGTGGTCCCTGACCGCCACGGTGTGTTGTCGTGGGAGAGCAGGTCAACCGTCGCACCCTGGATCGGCACGCTGGTGTTCATGTAGTACAGATTCAGCCCGATGTCCGATCTCGTTGGTGCATAGAGGGTGACGTTTACGTTCCCGACAAGCGAGGAAATGTCCTCGGTATCGATGAGCATGTCGTTGATGTAGCCGTGGACCCAGTAGGACTGGCCGGCCTGTTGGTCGGTAAAGGTGTGATTACAACTATTCGGATTGATTTGATCGTACAGATTGCCATTCTTGAAGAGCTGGATGGCATTGATCTCGCTGCCAAGGTTGCTGCAACTGATGCCGGGCTCTTGGACATTGGCCGCAATGTCGTAATTCTGCGGTGCCGGAGGACTGTAGGTAACGATGAGCTCGGGTCTGACTGAGGTGTTTGTTGCGTGCGCGCTGTGAATATCAGATATCCAGAAGGCACTGCTGGGCGGGTTTGGTATAATTATAGGCTGGATAACTATTCCATGGTTGCTTGCCTGGTTGTTGACAATTGCTTGCACATGATTGCGAAAAGCGCCATTATGATCTGGGAAAAGCACGGGGCCCGGACTATGTCCGCTGAGCGTTCCCGGAAAGGAATATATATTTAGTGATAAAATTAGTGCGGTAGGCTTGTTATTCCAGGTAATTGTATTGGAAGACCATGACCCGCTCGACCTTCCAATCACAACTTGAATGGGATCGGGTGAAGTGGTATCAAATTGATGGAACCGCATTTGCACATCATGTACGGTGCTTCCCGCAGGAATTAAGTGAATTGGCCAGCGTACATAAACATGGTTCTCACTAATATTATTGCTATCGATGCGATATCCCGGAGCTTCAAACGGCGTTGCTCCAAAATTGTTGTTTGGAAAAAGCTGGCTCGGGGTGGCGGAGTCAGAGGCTCGAAGCGTGGTAACTTGCTGAGCATGCGCACCTGAACTGAGAATATAAATAATTGCGAAGGCAAGAAAAAGTTTCATGATAAAATACTCTTATTAATAAGTATGCAATCAGAATATTATTATTCACGCGCAAGCTGCTTGATGTAGTGTCGGCAAGCGCCAGTTGTGCGGTGAAGGCAGATCCAATCTACGATCCACAATCCTGACTATGAAGTTGGAAACGACTTTGGACTGTAAATAAAGATCCCCCCAATGCGACAGGTGTTTAGCAGGCCACATGTATGCAACTGTTGTCAACCTACTGGAAAAAGCGTGCTTTTGCAGTGCAAAATTTGACAAATTGTACGAAAATCCATCAACGCCCCCCGAATTTGGCTGTCGTATCTCGGTTGTGCATGGAATCAAAGTGGGCAAATGGGCCCTGGACGTGGGCAGAAATGCCCTGTGAATCAGATGCAGATTTCCACATTTTTCCTGTTGGCGAAGACCAGCAGCCATCAATCTACAAGTCAGTTCGCACCCGCTGGCGAGTTACTGCAAGCACGGCTTCCGGCTCCAGATGATCCAGGTACCGCACCGTCGTCAGCAGCGATGCGTGCCCGAGCTGCCTGCGGATGACCGCGAGATCGATCCCCTCGGCCCGCAGCTCCGCCGCGTGGGTGTGGCGCAGCCCGTGCGCGTGGACCCGCTTGTGGACCCCGGCCGCCCGCGCCAGCTCCGGCAGTCGCCGCCGCACGTACGCCTGGGTCACCGGCTTGCCCGTCCCCGAACAAAAGAGCCAATCCCCCGCCGACCACCCCAGCGCCCGGTGCTCGCCGATCCAGCGGGTGAGTTCTTCCAGCCCCCAGCGGTCGATGCCGACCGTCCGCGCCCGGCCGCCCTTACCCCGCAGCACCCGGATCGCCCCGCGCTCTAAGTCCACATCGCACGGTCGCAGCGCTAGCGTCTCGCCCAGCCGCGTCCCCGCCCGGTACATGGCCACGATCAGGGCCCGGTTCCGCCGGTCGGTCCAGGCCCTCGTCCCGCACGCGTCGAGCAGCGCGGCGATCTCCCGCTTCGACAGCACCTCCGCCGGGTAGCGCATTCGGTCTCCTCCCATGGCTACGGATCGTCCGCAATCCCGTAGCCAGCGAGGAGTACCACAACCACGCCGCAGCGATCAAGCCCCATCTTCGAGGTGGGCCCACTTCTCGGCCCAGCCCGGCGGCGGCTCGCTCCGCACGATCCGCACCACCATGCCCGCGGTGCCGCACCTCGGGCACGGGTCCGGGGCCGGCTCGTCCCCGATCCGGATCGCCACGCGGTTGGGCCCGCCGCAGACGCAGTTCTTGATCTCCGCCTCGGCCCGCGTCTCCAGCCGGCGCAGCCGGGCCCGCAGCCCGCTCACCGGGAGGCTCCCCCAACCGCCGCGGCGTCCGCGTCGGCCGCGCGCTGCTCGAGCTGCTCGACCCGGACGGCCAGGTCGTCGAGCTCGATGCTCTCCCGCGCGAACTTGAGCACCTGCGTGGCCGCGGCGACGCGGGACGACCAGGTCGCCTTGGTGTCGTGCATGACCCGCAGCAGCGTGCCCACCGCGGCGGTGGCCGAGCGCTGGGTCAGCCCGATGGCCTGGGCGAAGGCCTCGCGCCGGGCCCGGCGGTACTCGGCGAGAAAATGCGGCTCTTCCTTGAGCCAGCGGTGCAGGGTCCGCTCGCTGACCTGGGCCTTCTCGGCCGCGGCGGCGATGGACGGCTCGCTGAGCAGGGCGAGGATGGCGGCCTCCTGCGGGCGGGTCAGCTCCCGGCCCGAGGCGGCGTCCTGGGAGAACGACTCATCGTGTACGGCGTCGCCGGAGTTCATGCGGCACCCCCATGGGAAACTGAGAAACATCGGGAAAACAAGGCCAAGACGCCTTGCATTGTCCAGCCGGTCATGGCTTCATGTGTCAGACGCCGGGCGCGACGCCGCCCCGCGAAGGAGACCGAGCCGTGTTCATCAAGACGATCGTGATCGAGGGCGTGGAGGGCGACGTGACCATCCGCCGGACCAGCGACGGGGCAAGCGTGGAGGCCCACGGGGTGGCGTTCGATGTGTCGCCCCGCGACCCGCGGGAAGACCGCTACGGCGTCGCGTACAACGCGGCCAAGGTGATCTGCGGGACGACCAAGCGCGGCGAGCCCAACGCGACACGATCGATGATCCACGACGTGCTCAACGAGATCGAGCGCGTGGCGGGCTGCTGAGGAGGACACGCCATGACCAAGCGCGACACCACCATCAACCGCATCGCCCGCGAGGCCCTGGGCTTGGAAACGCTGGAGACCCGCCGCATGGACAGCCTCGACTTCCACGAGCACGCGGTGTGGACCATCAAGGACGCCCTGGAGCAGGCGTACGAGGCGGGCCGCCGATCGGCCCCGCCGACGCGAACCACATGCCCGGCCTGCGGACGCGACATCAAGATCACCCCCTGAAGCCCGCCCGTCGCGGGCTTCGCTGTTTCTTGCACCCCAAGGAGATCCCTCATGACGACGAAGACCAAGAAGACCCCCGCCAAGAAGACCAGCACCAAGAAGTCCCCGCCCAAGGCCGCCTCGCGGGCCCGGCCCGCCAAGGCCAAGACGACCCCGCCCGCCGCCAAGGACGCGGCACGCGCCAACACGGCGGCCCCCAAGGCCAAGCGGGCCAAGCCCGCCCCGGTCCAGGACCACGAGGTGCCCAGCGCCAAGGAGGCCGCCAACAACGCCCGCCTCGAGGCCCACGGCCAAGCCGTCCTCGCCCAGGGCAAGCCGCCCAAGTCCCCGCACGTCAGCGCCCTCAGCGCCGCGGTGCTGGTCCTCGCCTCCGCGCCCGACGATGGATTGAACGCCAAGGCCATGATCGAGCGGATGGTGGCCCAGGGCCTGTGGTCCAGCCCCGCGGGCAAGACGCCCGAGGCCACCCTCTCGGCGGCCATCACCCGGGAGATCGCCAAGAAGGGCAAGGCGGCGCGGTTCCGGAAGGTGGGGCGGGGACGGTTCGTGCTCGCCGAGCCCGCGGTCTGACCCCGGCCGCCCATCCTCTTTCCGCTCCCCCGGCCCCGGGCCGGGGTTTCTCGTGGCGGTGTTCGCCCAGCCTACCGGGTCCGGAAACCCATCAAAGACCACGCTGCAAGGCCCAAAGGGCCGGTGCCGGCCACAAATTCGCCCGAACCGGAGAACCGAGCCTGTATCTCCGATGTATATACTATGTATGCCCCCAAGGAGCCCTCGCCCATGATCAAGAACCTCACCAAGCACGGCAACAGCCACGCCCTGATCATCGACAAGGCCATCCTCGACCTGCTCCAGGCGGGCCCCGAGACGCCCTTCGAGGTCATCTCCGACGGGCGCTCGCTGGTGATCACGCCGGTGCGTGACGCCGAGCACGAGAAGAAGTTCAACGACGCGGTCGAGCAGGTCCACCAGCGCTTCGGCCGCGCCATGAAGAAGCTGGCCGAGTGACCCGTGGACGAGCCCGTCTTCCTGACGCTGAGCGAGATCGTCCGGATCCACACGGCCCGCCGTCCGGCTGGTCAGAACCGCCTTCCGGACCGGCGTATCGCCACAGTCCGGGGTTCCCGTCGGGGGTTGCATGAGTAGTATCAATATGATATCATTGGGTATGCCTGGTTCAAAGCCCCGCTCGTCATCCTCCTCCAAGCAAACCGCCGCGCAGTCCGCCGGGAAACCCGCAAAGCGGACCCGGTCCCGCAAGACCCAGCCCAAGAAGTCCAAGGGCACGCCCAGGCGGGTCAAGGTCAAGGGATCCCAAACAGCAGGCGATCTGCTGCTCCGTGATCTGGACCCCGAAGTCGTGCGGGTTCTGAAAGTGCGAGCCGAGCGGGCGGGCCGCTCGCTCCAGCAGGAACTCCACTCCGCCCTCCGCCGCGATACGAAGCGCAACTTCGACGAGGCGGTCGCGATCTCCTCATCCTGGCGTGAGCGGCTCAAGGACCGGGACCTGCCCGACTCGACCGAGCTGCTCCGTGAGGACCGCGGCCGATGAAGACCGTCGTCGTGGACGCCAGCGTCGCCGTGAAGTGGTTCTTGCCCGAAGAAGGCTCCGACCAAGCCGAGACGCTGCTGGGGGGCAAGTTCAGGCTGATCGCGCCCGATCTGCTGTGGACCGAGGTCGCCAATGTCCTCTGGAAGATCGCCCGGCGCGGTTCGATCATGGCCGACGAGGCCCACCAGATGCTCCGCGACGCCTCCGCCATGCCGGTCGAGATCACCGAATCCCTGCCGCTGCTCCCCGAGGCCCTGCGCATCGCGACCAGCGCAGACCGGTCCGTGTACGACAGCCTCTACATCGCGATGGCCGTCCAAGAGAAGGCCAATGTCGTCACCGCCGACCAGCGGCTGGCCAACGCCCTGACCAACACCGAGTGGGCCAGCCGCGTGGTGCCGATCGACGACATGTGACGGAGAGCCGGTCACGGCGTCGGCCCCTGCCGCTCCGCCTTCTTCCCCGTGAAGTTCTCCCACCGCGCCACGATCACGTCGCAGTACGCCGGGTCGATCTCCATGAGCCGGGCCTTGCGCCCCTCCTGCTCGGCCGCGATCAGCGTCGAGCCCGACCCGCCGAACAGGTCCAGCACCCGCTCGCCCGGACGCGACGAGTACCGCATCGCCCGGGCCGCCAGCTCGACCGGCTTCTCGGTCAGGTGGACCATCGACTGCGGGTTGACCTTCTTGACCGGCCAGACATCGGGGACGTTGTTCGGCCCGAGGAACTGGTGGGCCGCCCCCTCCTTCCAGCCGTAGAAGCACCACTCGTGGTCCCCCATGAAGTCCTTGCGGGTCAGGACCGGGTGGAGCTTGTGCCAGATGATCGCCTGGCTGAAGTACAGCCCGGCCTCGATCAGCGCGGGCGGGTAGTTGGCCACGTTGGCGTAGCCGCCCCAGATGTAGAAGCCCCGGCCCGGCTCGAGCACTCGGGCCGCGTTGTTGAACCACGCCCGCAGCAGCCGGCCGAACTCCTCGTCGGTGACGAAGTCGTTGATCAGCGGCCGGTCCTTGGCCCGCATCTGCTTGGTCGTCCCCTTGGCCTTCTCGGGATGGCGGGCCAGGTCGAGCTTCTGGTGGTGCCCCCCCGTCCCCGCCTTCCCCCCCTTGCCCGACGCCTTCGAGAACGACGAGTTGCCGGAGGCGATGGCGTTGTTGGAGCGGGGCTCGACCTTGACGTTGTAGGGCGGGTCGGTGTTGAGCAGGTGGATCGATTCACCGGCGCACAGCCGGTCCACGTCGGCTTCCAGGCTCGAGTCACCGCACAGCAGCCGGTGCTCGCCCAGGACCCACAGGTCGCCGGCGGCGGTGGTCGGAGTCTCCGGCGCGTCGGGCACGGCGTCGGGGTCCGTCTCACCCGCGTTGGGCGGGTTGGCCAGGGCGGCCAGTTGGGCGTCGGTGAAGCCCAGGCTCTGGAACGCCGCCACGTCGTAGCCGCACGCCTCCAGGGCGGCCAGCTCGGAGTTGAGCAGCGCCGCGTCCCAGGTCGCCAGCCCGCCGGTCTGGTTGTCGGCCAGGCGGTACGCCTTGGCCTGCTCTTCGGTCAGGTCCGCCACGTGGACGGGGACGGATTCCAACCCCAGCCTTTGGGCCGCCTTCCAGCGAGTGTGGCCGACGACGATCACGCCGGCGGTGTCCACCACGATCGGCTGGCGGAACCCGAAGCGATCGATCGACTCGGCCACGGCCGCGACGGCGTCGTCGTTGACGCGGGGGTTGGTGTCGTAGGGGGTCAGGGACGACGGGGGTTTCATCTCGATCTGCACGACGCAACTCCTTCTGCGTGAGGGGGGGGTGTGGGGGTGGGGGGCTTCAGACGATCAACACGCGACGGGGCGCGGCAATTCCGGGTGGCGATGCCAAATGATGCAACTTGTTGAAATGTTTTTGCTCTCTGTGTGAGCGCACCCGCGCGCACACACAAGGAGCGGGCGACCCTGTGGTCGCACGCCCTTGGGGGGTATGGGGGGTGTGCGCGCACACACAGACCCCGATCGCAGCCATCACGCCACCTCCCGAGGACTGAGGGTGGCCGCATCGCGTAGGAACATCTGTGGACGATTCCGACCAGACTCCAGCTTGGTGACGAGGCTCTGCTCAACTGCCAGGTCCAGTAGTTCCTTGGCCCCTCGCTTCGACAAGCCAGCCACTTTCGCTGCGCCCAGGATCGAGACCCGTGTCTGCGGCTGATCGGAAACGAACTCATCCGTGAATCGCTGCGGATCCCATTCCTCGTTGGCTCTATGGTTCTGCTTATTCGTCTTCCGCGGTTGCCGCAGATCGTTTGGGTTCAGATCCGGGGCCGGATTCCACACCGGGTGGGACCACCGCAGGCAGCAGGGCGTGACAGGCGGCCACGACCGTACCGTCGCGTCGAGGACAACCGCATCGTCTTCCCGATGCGATCGAAGGATCAGGTGGGTGTCCGTTGCTCGGCTCTGCGCACCGGCCCCCGCCCCGACGTCTGTGATCGCCTTTGTGCTCTGATCGCCCTTCGAAGAGTGGTGCACCAATACGAAGCTGCACTGCAGTCTGTTCGCGATGCAATCCAACTCGTTGTAGACCGACGCCATCTGGCCATTGTCGTTCTCGCTGAAGCCGGGCGGCATGAACCGGTAGAAGGCATCAAGCACAATTACCTTGAACCGACCCGGTTCAATCGCGTCGAGATGCTGGCGGAGATGTAAAGTGGTCAGAAGCCGACCGCGGAGCGTCTCGACGAAAACCCGATCTCCGATGTCGCCCAGACTCATACCCCGGGCCTCGACGACCTTTGGAAAGCGCTCCGCGCTTGTTTCTGAATGGAGTTCGTTGTCCAAAATCAAGACGTCGCCGCGCTCACACTGGAACTGCCCGAGCCATTGACCGCCGATGGCGATCGAGACCGCCAGGTCGAGGGTCAGCCAGCTCTTGCCGGTCTTGGGCGCGGCGATGACATTCATGGTCTCACCTTCCCGGAGAAGCCCGTGGATGACCGGCGGACGCACGGACTTGAACCGCTGCACCAAATCGCCGACGCTCACGAAATCGGGCGTCACCGGGCCAGGGTCGCATTGGGAGGCGAGCGGGAGTAGACCTGGGTTCATCATCATCTGGTTCATTCCGAATCCCTGTCGGGCGAGTGATTTGGCCGCCGCGGAGAAGTCCCCGGCGTGTTGGAGCAGCGCGTACACCGCGAATGGCGAGTACGCCTCGTTCGGCTCGAACGGTGGTGCATTGGACGTGAAGACGTAAAACACACCGCCCTTAAGCGTGGCGCTCGTGCCCGAGACTTTGCCCGGCCGGCACCAGTGCTCGTTCTCGCCGGGGCGAACCAGCCGCCAGCCGTCCGCCTCGAGCAGCGGACGAGGATCCCCCCGGGCATTGAAATCGTCACCGGGGCGGAGACCGGAGCCCGTGCAGCCCGAGCGGGGCGGCCCGTCCCGCGGCTTGGGGGGCGCTTCGTTGAGCGACCGGGCGGCCGCCAGCAGCGTCTCCCGTTCGTCCGCGGTGATGACGGGCACCACGGCGAGATCGCCCTGTGTGACCTCGTAGCCCGGGGAGGGGTCGCACAGGAACAACCCGCCCTCGCCGCGCGTTTCGATCAGGGTGACCAGTGCGTAGTACGCGGCCGCGCCGCTGTCGTACCGCGGCTTGTACCGCTTGCCGTGGATCTCGACTTCGTCGGGGCCATCGGCGGGGAACCGCCGCATCGCCAGCTTGGTGCTGGAACCGACAGCCTGTTCGCAGCGGTACACGGCATGCCGCCCGCCGGAGGGCGTGGACTCGATGACCAGCCGGTCGAGCAACCCCGGCGTTTCGGCCTCGACGACCGCCCGCCAGGGCTCGAACGCGTCTCCGCCGAGATCGAAGTCGATCATCTCCAGATCGCCGGAGACGGTACCGGTCAACACGCACATTGACTGGGCTACGCGCGGCCCCCCAAACCACTGATTGAGTTCTTCGGGTGTGCTGGAACGCGACTGATAGGGTGTCCATCCCACCGCTGGCTTCTTGTCGTTGCCGTTCCGAACCGCGGGCAGCACGCACAGACCCGCCTTGTGGTATGCCTTCGCGGCTCTGAGCATGGTTTCGTCGTCCTGACGCATCACAACTTCCTCACGATCCGGGCTCCGCCCGGGCGGCTCAGTCCTTGGTCGTTCCTTGTTCCGTTCGGGCGCGCAGCCCCGCCCACATCCGCCGCTGCACGCCCCAGTCGATCTCGGCCGTGATGGGCCGCAGGTGCCGCTCGGTGATCCGCTCCCGGCCCGCGCCGACCCGCGGCAGGTCGAGGATCGCCTCCTGGATGTCCGGTGCCAGGTGCAGCAGGTTCATGATCTGGGTCAGCCGCGCCCGGGTGACGTGCCCGACCGCCGCCAGCTCCGCCTGGTTGGCCACCGCGCCATCGCGGATCAGCCCCTCGCACCGGATCGCCAGCGCCATCAGCCGGGCCACACGCGGCACACGCCCCGGCGGCGGTGGCGGCGCGGCCGGGCCGACCCGCAGCGACCGGGCCCCCTTGCGGCCCACACGGAAGTGGACCGGGGTGGTCACGACCAGCGGCTTGGGCGGAGCGGTCGTCACGCGGCGGCCTCCGCTCCGGGCTGGTCCTGGTCCTGGTTCTGGCCCTGGGGCGCGGGCGTCCCCTCGCGGAAGGTCACGCTGACCGTCCCGGCCGCGTCGTCGTAGACCACCCGCTCGACCAGGGCGTGGACCACGGTGATCCGCTCGCGGACGGTCATCGCGTCCCACACCGGGTCAAAGGCCTCGGCGGCCCCGAGCAGCTCGTCGGGGTCGATCACCAGGTCGGGCCGCTGCCCGGCGAGCAGCGCGGTGGCCCGGCGTGCGATCTCGTCGAGCGTGCCGTCCCCGGACAGCGTGTCGCGGATGGTTCCGGCGACGAACTTCTCGAGGTCCGCCGCGGGCAGCGACCGGCACGGGCACGCATCCCGGCCCTGCTTGAGGGCCCGCGAGCAGGCGTAGTAGCGGTAGCGCCGGGCGCTCTTTCCCCCCTCCCGGACCGAGAAGGTGTGGGTCATCGACGACCCGCACGACCCGCAGCGCACCAAGCCCTTGAGCAGCGCCCCGTGGACGTTGCGCATCTGCGACCCGCCGCTGCGGCCGTTGAGCCGGAGCTTGGCCTGCGCCCGCTCGAAGGTGTCGTCGTCGATGATCGCCTCGTGCTCGCCGGGGTAGACCGCGTCCTTGTGCCGGATCCGGCCGGTGTAGAGCACGTTGGTCAGCAGGTGGTAGACGCGGTCCTTGTTCAGGGGCCGGCCGCCGATCGGCTTGCCGTTGCGGGCGGTCCAGGCCTTGGTGGTCCAGCCCCGGCGGGCGCACTCGCCGACCACCGCCATCATCCCCGCGTCGTCCCGCAGGTACATCTCGAAGACGGCCCGGACCCGTGCGGCTTCTTTGGCGTTGACGACCAGCTTCGACCCGCCCGGGCCGGGGACCAGGTCGTAGCCCAGCCCCGGCCGACCCCCGGCCCACTTGCCCTGCCGCCGGGCCCCGGCGATCTTGTCGCGGGTCCGCTCGGAGATCAGCTCGCGCTCGAACTGGGCGAAGGACAGGAGGATGTTGAGGGTCAGCCGGCCCATCGAGCTGGTGGTGTTGAAGTGCTGGGTGACCGCGACGAACGACACCTTGTGCGCGTCGAAGGTCTCCATGAGCCGTGAGAAGTCGGCCAGGGACCGTGACAGACGGTCCACCTTGTAGACCACCACGCAGTCGATCCGGCCCGCCTTGATGTCGGCCAGCAGCCGCTGGAGCCCGGGGCGGTCGGTGTTGGCCCCGGTGCAGCCGCCATCGTCGTAGCGGTCGGGAAGGCAGATCCAGCCCTGGCTCTTGATGTAGAGCTCGGCGCTGTCGCGCTGGGCGTCGAGGCTGTTGAACGCCTGGCTGAGCCCCTCCTCGGTGCTCTTGCGGGTGTAGACCGCGCAGCGGACCGGCTTGGCGGCGGGGGCCGTGGCGGGGGTCGTGGTCATCCCCGGCCCTCCGACGCGGGCCTGGTCAGCCCGAAGAAGTGGTAGCCGTTCCAGTGGCTGCCGGTGATGGCGTGGGCGACGGCCGAGAGGCTGCGGTACACCGCGCCCTCGTGCTCGAAGCCCTCGGCCAGCACCGTGACCCGGTGGTCCACGCCCTTGTGTGGGCGGACCAGGACCGTCCCGGCGACCGGCAGCCGGGCGTCCGGGGGCCGGGGCACGACGGTGCCCGTCACGGTGCGGAGGCTCGCCCCGAGGCCGGGGCCGCGGTCTGAGGGCGGCCGGACCCGCAGGTCCTCGTCGCGGGCGAGTTCTTCGGCCCGGGCGCGGGCCCGCTCGGAGAGCCCGCCCTCGGCCTGGGCCTGCATCCGCCAGGCGATCCGACGGATCAGCCAGCGCTTGTTGTTGGAGCGGGACGGCTCGCCGAAGACCTCGGCGTAGACCTCCCGCAGCCCGGCGGGTGTCAGGTGCTCGAGGGTGGCGATCCTGCTGGCGAGCGATCCCGTCATGCCGACCTCCCGTAGGTGCCTGCCGCATCAGCACTTGCAGAGAGGCGGCGTTCACCAGCGGGGACACTCAGGCCCGCGTCGGCGGGGGAGTCAAGCGATGTCGGGGGGGTCGGCGGGGCTTCCCGGGGCGGGTTGGAGTTGATGAGCAGCCGGGCCAGGCCGACGGCGAGCGCCGCCAACGCCTCGTCCAGGCGGGTTAAGTGGTGGCGGGTCTCGGGGTCCATGTGAGGACGTTTGGCGGTCATGCGGGCGACTATGTCACCCAGCCGCAGCAGCCGCAATGGCAAATGCGGCCGTCGTCCGGATGCGTCCGGATGCGTCCGGCGCGGTCCGGATTCATCCGGATGCGTCTGGCAGCTTTGAGGCTGCGCCAGACGACTTATCCACAATGGCCGCTCGGATCTTGGCGGCACGTTCGGGATTTCTGCTCGCTACTTCGTCTACGGAATGATGCCACACACCGCCCACCTGCTTGCTATCTACCAATCGCCCATCCTTCGCTGCACGCTGCAGGGAACTGCCCTTAATGGCATCTCCAGTTACCGCCTGAAACCATGACCCTACCCGGAACTCTTCATTCTTCGGCGATGTGCCGGTGGCAGCAGGCGCGACTGACTCCGGTGGTGTCGTCGAGCCACACGTCGCGATACGTTGCCGTATCTGCATCTCAAAGAGGAGTGGCACCATCTCCTGAATCCGGTCTTCACACCGAACCTGATGCCAGGAAAGACGCCAGCGGTGGGTCAGATCGTCGTCGTCCGGATCCGGTACCTCGGCATGCGGATCCAGGTCACGAGCCAGTGCCCGCAGCTCGTCTCTGAACCCCGGGTCCACCTCAAGAGCGAGCTTGGGAATCAGCTCTTCCTGAAGGCGCCCCACGGCCACTGAAACGGACCGCATGGCCCGATCCCGGACCTCGTGCTCAAAGTGTGTCTGGCAGGTCTTCACCCCGATCGCGAGCAGGTGCGAGACGTGACTGTCCCTCCCCCGCCAGCCCGCGCTGATGCGCTGAAGCTGGTACGCAGTATCGTCAAACAGACCGACCTCGACGAGGTCCTTCATGCGGATCAGTTTGGCCACCTCTAGGCCACGCAGCGTCAGCCGAATCGTTGTATTGAGTCGGTTGTGCCACTCGGTGGGCTGTGGAATCGCCCACTGAAACGAGGTGCAGATCGACGGCCAATCGGGTCGCCCACTGGTCCGATGGTTGTGGAGGGGGCTGAAGCCAGGTCCACGGGGCTCGTACCGAGGGTGATCCTCGTCTCCCGGTGCGGACGCAAGATCGACCTCACGGGCTTCAATCCAGCCTCGTCGATCCAACTGCTCAAGTTCCCAGGTGTCGAAGAACGGGCTCTCAATCGGCTGGAGCCAGAAGGGACGCTGGGCCAGGTATCGAACGCAGGCGATCTCCTGCCAGGTGACGGCCGGCGCGAGACCCAGCACCGAGTCACGAACGAGGTCGTCATCTGGGGAGTCGATCTCTCGGTCATACGGTCGCATCCGGAGCCTCGTGCACTGACCACATCCTGTCACCCACGACAGGGATACCCACGGTCCAGGCCACTAGATTGCCGGTTTTCTCCTATAGTGTCAACTGTTGGACGCGTACGGAGTTCGGACACGAGATCTCCCGAACGCCAAGTGCTTGCTGCGAACGGATTTGCAACTTCACCGTCACGATTCTCCCCTTGAGATTGTCCCCCAAAGTCACCGAACCCTCCCTTCAGCTGTCCACATGACCACCGCCGAACGCCAACTCGAAGACCTCCTCATTGAGAAGCTCCGCGGCCTCAAGTACGACTACCGCACGGACATCCGCGACCGCGAAGCCCTTGAGACCAACTTCCGCCAGAAGTTCGAGGCCCTCAACAGCGTCCGGCTCACCGACGGCGAGTTCAAACGCCTCCTCGACGAGGTCGTGACCCAGGATGTCTTCGAGGCCGCACGCCGCCTCCGGGCCCGCGAGGCGTTCATTCGGGACGACGGCACCCCCCTCAACTACACCCTGGTCAACATCAAGGACTGGTGCAAGAACACCTTCGAGGTCGTCAATCAGGTCCGGATCAACACCGACAACAGCCACCATCGCTACGACGTCATGCTCCTGATCAATGGCGTCCCCGTCGTCCAGATCGAGCTCAAGACCCTCGGCCTCAGCCCCCGCCGGGCCATGGAACAGATCGTCGAGTACAAAAACGACCCGGGCAACGGCTATACCCGAACCCTCCTCTGCTTCGTCCAGCTCTTCGTCGTCAGCAACCGCACCGAAACCCTGTACTTCGCCAACAACAACGCCCGCCACTTCGCCTTCGACACGGACGAGCGATTCCTGCCCATCTATACGTTCGCCGACGAGCACAACAAGAAGATCAACCACCTCGACGACTTCGCCGAGAAGTTCCTCGCCAAGTGCACCCTCGGCCACATGATCAGCAAGTACATGGTCCCCATCGCCAGCGAGCAGAAGCTCCTGATGATGCGCCCCTATCAGATCTACGCCGTCAAGGCCATCATGGACTGCATCAACCAGAACAGCGGCAACGGGTACGGACAGATGCCGTCCAGTTCCGTTAGTGCGTACTCGCAGATATGGTTGTGATCTATGGCGCAATCGATCAAAACTCGCCAGCGTGTCGCCGACCACGGAGAGGTTTTCACTCCGGCGTGGATGGTTGAGGCGATGCTCGATATGGTGAAGGAAGAAACCGAGCGGATCGATTCGCGTTTCCTTGAACCGGCCTGCGGCAGTGGCAACTTCATCGTCCAGATTGTCCGGCGAAAACTCGCCGCCGTGGAACTCAAGTACGGCAAATCCGATTTCGAGCGGCGGCACTACGCCCTGCTTGCGTTGATGTGTGTCTACGGCATCGAACTGCTGCCCGACAATATCGCTGAATGCCGCGCCAACGTGCTGCAAATCTTCGCCGAGTACCTGAACCTGGACGAAGCCAGCGATCTCTACCGCGCCGCGTCCTACGTGCTTACGGAAAACATCGTCCACGGCGACGCCATGAAAATCCGCACCTGCGACGGACAGGCGATCGTGTTCGCCGAATGGGGCTATCTCGGCAAGGGCAAGTTCCAGCGGCGCGATTTCCGCCTCGACACGCTCGCCCAGTCATCTGCTTTCAGCGCAACAGACTCACTCTTTGCCGATCTGGGCAGGCACGAGCTATTCCAGCCGGTCAAATCCTATCCGCCGATGACGATTGGCGATCTCGCCGCGCTGTCGCTCGGCGACGCACCGAGGGAGGCCGTATGAGTATGCAAGCCAATTTCACGCTGCGTGGCCGCAACCCGGACGTACTGACCTGCATCGCGAACCTGTCGAACGATGAAGTCTTCACCCCGCCCGAGTTCGCGAATCGAATGCTCGACACGCTCGCCGAAGCGTGGGCCGCCGACAACAAGGGAGCCGACATCTGGGCCGACAAGACGGTCAGGTTTCTCGACCCCTGCACCAAGTCCGGCGTCTTCCTCCGCGAAATCACCAGCCGACTCACCAAGGGGCTCGAACGCCAGATTCCGAACCTCGAAAAGCGCGTCAACCACATTCTGACGAAGCAGGTCTTCGGTATCGCGACCACGCACCTGACGAGCCTGCTCGCACGCCGCAGTCTCTATTGCTCGAAGCACGCGCTCGGCGAACACTCAATCACGAAGTCGTTCGCGGACGACGACGGCAACGTCTGGTTCAAGCGCATCGAGCACACTTGGGGCGAGACAAAGTGCGAGTTCTGCGAAGCACCGAAAGCGATCTTGGACCGGGGTGACAACACCGAAAACTACGCTTACGCGTTTATTCATAGCGGCGACATTAAAGCACGCTGCGTTGAGCTTTTTGGAGATGCCATGCAATTTGATGTCGTGATCGGTAATCCCCCGTACCAAATGAAGGGCGGAGCAGGCGGTTCCAGCGACTCATCGATTTACCATTTGTTCGTCCAGCAGGCGATGAAGCTCGAACCGCGATACCTGTCGATGGTTATTCCATCCCGCTGGCTCGCGGGCGGTCGCGGCCTCGACGACTTTCGAAAGGCAATGCTGGGCTGTAAGCAGCTCCGCCGGCTCGTGGACTTCCCGGTTTCTAGGGAGGTGTTTCCGAACGTGGAAGTGAAGGGCGGCATCTGCTATTTCCTCTGGTCCGCAGAACACGCCGGTGAGTGCGACGTTACTGTGATTCGCGGGAAGGAGGAGACAACATCGACCCGACAACTCGACGAGTTCGAAGTGTTCGTCCGCGATCCGCGCGCAATCGGGATCTTGCGGAAGGTGCTGGCAGCTGGTGATAAGCCGGTTACCAATATCCTTACCGCTGACACGCCGTTCGGTTTGGCAACTAACTTTGACGGGTTCGACGACAAGAAGAAATCCGGTTCCGTTGCGTTGCACTACGTTCGAGGCGGAAGACGTGACGTTGGCTTTGTACAAAGAAGCACCATCACTAAGAACGCCAACCTAATCGACAAATGGAAGGTTCTAGTTCCAAAAGCTGGATCAGACGGCGGGCAGAAAATTCCTGACTCAGTGCTCGGAAAGCCGTGGATCAGTCGGCCACCATCTGTCGCTACGCAGACCTTTTTGGCGTTCTGCGTCGAAACAGAGGACGAAGCACGAAGTGTCCAGTCCTACTATTGCACCAAGTTTTTCAGGCATCTCGTCTCACTACGAAAGCTAACGCAGGACGCACTTCGCCCAATGTACGGTTGGGTTCCGATGCAGTCATGGAACCGGTCATGGACTGACGCCGCGCTTTACAAGAAGTACAAGCTGACGAAAGAAGAGATTGATTACGTCGAAACTGTGATTCGCCCGATGGACCTGACCACTGAGGCCGATGATGAGTAAGACCATCGACGAAATCCTAGCGCCCAAGCCCGAAGCCCGCCCGCGCATCTACGCCTATTCGATCGCAGACGACGCGCACAAAGGATTGCTGAAGATTGGCCAGACCACGCGGGATGTGAAACAACGTATTGCCGAGCAGTTGAAAACGGCGGCCATCAAGAACTACAAGATCGAACTGGACGAGCCGGCCGAGCGGGAGGATGGATCGATCTTCTCCGATCATCAGGTCCGCGCTGCACTGGTCAAGAAAAAGTTCGCGAACAAGGAACTGGAGTGGGTGCAGTGCTCAGTTGCGGACGTAAAGACGGTGCTGGCGGAACTTCGGACCGGTAAGCGATTGAGCGGCACACACCATGAGACCTTCAAGCCCCGCGACGAACAGACGGCGGCGGTGAACAAGACGCACGCCTATTTCCACTCGATCTGGAACGAAGACATACACGCGGTGCCGCGCTTCCTCTGGAACGCGAAGATGCGGTTCGGCAAGACGTTTACCGCGTACCAACTGGCAAAGAAGCTTGGCGCGAAACGCGTGTTGGTGGTGACGTTCAAGCCCGCGGTTGAGGATGCGTGGCAAACCGATCTGGAGTCGCACGTGGAATTCGACGGGTGGCAGTACATGTCGAAATCATCGGGTAGCGACCCGACGCAGGTTTCGTCAAAGAAACCGCTGGTTTACTTCGGTTCGTTCCAGGACCTTCTGGGACGCGACAATGCCGGGAACATCAAATCGAACAACGAATGGCTGCACAAGGTGAAGTGGGATCTCGTGGTCTTCGACGAATACCACTTCGGCGCGTGGCGTGAGACCGCGAAGGAACTGTTCGAAGGCGAAGAAGAAGCCGAAGCCAAGAAGGAAGCCAGACTCGAGTACGGCAAGGGGCTTGAGAACGTGAACGAAGACCTTGCCGAGCTTTCGGAAAAGGAAATCGAGTTTCTTCCGATCACGACGAACGCCTATCTCTACCTCTCGGGGACACCGTTCCGTGCGCTCGCGACGGGCGAGTTTATCGAAGAGCAGATTTTCAATTGGACCTACACCGACGAGCAACGCGCCAAGGAGCAGTTCGCGGCGAAGAATCCCGGCAAGTGGAACCCGTACGGCGCGCTCCCGCAGATGCGCCTGCTCACCTACCAGATGCCGGAAGAGTTGCTCGCGATCGCGAGCGCGGGCGAGTTTGACGAGTTCGACCTGAACGGGTTTTTCGAAGCGTCGGGCACCGGGGCAAAGGCTCAGTTCAAGCACAAGAGCGACGTGCAGAAGTGGCTGGACATCATTCGCGGCGGGTACACCGCGAAATCCGTCGAGCACCTGAAAACCGGGACGCGCCCACCGTTCCCCTATTCGGATGTGCGGTTGCTCCCCTACCTTCAACATTCGTTCTGGTTGCTGCCGAACGTTGCCGCGTGTCACGCGATGGGGAATCTATTGGCGGAGAAGCAGAATGTGTTTTGGCACGATTACGACGTGGTCGTTGCCGCTGGTGCATCGGCGGGAATTGGTCTAAAGGCACTTCCGCCGGTTCGGGACGCGATCGGGAGCGGGTTCGATACGAAGACGATCACGCTCTCGTGCGGAAAACTCACGACGGGCGTGACCGTGCCGCAATGGTCGTCGATCCTGATGCTGCGGAATCTCAAATCGCCAGAGAGCTATTTTCAGGCGGCATTTCGCGTGCAGTCGCCGTGGTCGATCAAGAATCCGAACGGTGACAATCCGAACGAGGAGGAGATTCTTAAGCCGATCTGTTTTGTGTTTGATTTCGCCCCGACGCGGGCGCTGCAGCAGTTGTCGGAGTACGGGATTGGGCTGTCGCCGAACGAATCGAATCCTGAGAACGCCGTCAAGGACTTGGTGTCGTTCCTGCCCGTGCTCGCGTACGACGGCGCGAACATGACGCAGATCGACGCGGGTGGGATTCTGGATATCGCGATGGCGGGAACATCCGCGACGTTGCTTGCCCGGAAGTGGGTAAGCGCCTTGTTGGTGAACGTGGACAACGACACGCTCCGCCGTGTGCTGGACAATCCCGATGCAATGGCAGCAGTCGAGCGAATCGAAGGCTGGCGCTCGCTTGGCGACAACATCATCGAGACGATCATCAACAAGAGCGAGAAGATCAAAGACCTGAAGAAAAAGGCGAAAGACAAGGGGCTTACGAAGAAGGAACTGAAGGAACTTACCGAGGAAGAGAAGGAGTTCAAGTCCAAACGCAAGCTCGTGCAGGAAAAGCTGATTAAGTTCGCGACGAGGATACCAGCGTTCATGTACCTGACCGACTTCCGGGAAAACACGCTTCAAGACGTTATCACGAAGCTGGAGCCCGATCTGTTCCGCACTGTGACGGGCTTGACCGTGAAGGACTTCCATCTGCTCGTGAAGCTGAAAGTGTTCAACACGGAACAGATGAATCAGGCCGTCTTCGCGTTCCGTCGCTACGAAGACGCATCTCTCCGCTATACCGGGATCGAGAGCCACGAAGGACTAACACACTATGGACTCTACAGCACGGTAGTGGCGAGAGATTGAAGCGGGCAGGAAAACAACATCACCACCTACAACCTGGCGCGGATGAACATGCTGCTGCACGGGGTAAAGGACACCGAGTTCGAGATCTACCACGGCGACACCCTGACCAACGACGGGGACACGCTCCGCGAGACCAACCCGGTCAAAAAGCCGGTCTTCGACGCCATCGTCGCCAACCCCCCTTTCAGCTACCGCTGGGACCGAAGCGACTCCACGGCCGACGATGTCCGGTTCAAGAACCACGGCCTGGCCCCCAAGTCCGCCGCCGACTTCGCCTTCCTCCTCCACGGCTTCCACTACCTCAAGGACGAAGGCGTCATGGCCATCATCCTCCCCCACGGCGTCCTCTTCCGCGGCGGCGCGGAAGCCAAGATTCGCCAGAAACTTCTCGACGACGGCCACATCGACACCGTCATCGGCCTCGCCCCCAACCTCTTCTACTCCACCGGCATCCCCGTCTGCATCCTCGTCCTCAAGAAGTGCAAGAAGCCCGACGATGTCCTCTTCATCAACGCCTCCGAGCAGTTCGAAAAAGGCAAACGCCAGAACCGCCTGACCCAAGACCACATCGACAAGATCGTCAACACCTACCGCGACCGCCCCGAAAAGATCGACCGCTTCGCCCGCCGCGTGAGCATGGACGAGATCAAGACCAACGACTACAACCTCAACATCTCTCGCTATGTCAGCACCGCCCAGGCCGAGGTCGAGATCGACCTCGAAGCCACCCACAAGGAATTGGTAGCGATCGAGAAAGAAATCCGCGAGGCCAAGGACCGGCACAACAAGTTCCTCAAGGAACTTGGTCTGAATACTTTGCCCTAGTTGAATAAAGTGAGATCTCGCACACGCCGATAACCCTATCGGACAACGGGTTTCAGCTAGGAAGTGTGCAGCACGAATGACTCCGTCTGGCAAAACCATCCAGATCTTCTGCCCCTCCGGCGACCCCCGCGGCGTCCGGATCGCCGAGATCACAACCCGCATCGTCCAAGCGGTCGTTGTCCCCCGGGCAAGCATCGAGGAGACCGTCCGCCGGCCCGAACTCTGCGGCGTGGGCGTTTATCTGCTCTTTGGCGAATCCGAGGCCGGCCCCCTGGTCTACATCGGCGAGGCCGAGGATTGCGCCGTCCGCTTCAAGCAGCACAACAAGAGCAAGGACTTCTGGAATCAGGGCGTCGCCATCATCTCCCGAACCGGCAGTTTCACGAAGGCACACGCCCGCTTGCTCGAGTGGCTGTCCATCGAGAAGGCCGGCCTGATCGGTCGGTACCGACTCGAGAACGGCAACAGCGGAATCAAGCCAACCGTCCCCGAGTGGATGAGTGCCGATGTGGCTGAGATCTTCGAGACGATGGAGGTGCTCCTGGGCACCTTGGGTTTCCCGGTCTTTGAGCGGGTCATACAGCACGGCACGGAGCCCTCCGAGATGTTCTTCTGCACCCGGGCCGGTGCTAACGCCAGCGGCGTGTACACGGATGAGGGCTTTGTGGTCCTCAAGGGCTCGCTCGTCCGGCCTCAGGTGGCGGCATCCGTGGCCGACACCATCGGTCCGAAGCGGCTAGCCCTCCTGAAGGCGGGAACGCTCAAGGAGGCCACTGGGGGGCTTCTATTCACCCGCGACGAGATTTTCAGCTCTCCAAGCACGGCCGCATCCGTCGTGACCGGGAGCAGCACAAACGGCTGGATCGAGTGGAAGGACGCCGATGGCCGGACGCTTGACGAGGTGTATCGGCAGACCGCGGAGGAGTAGCGGCCCGAGCCAACCCTCGCGTTAACCAAACCCCCGGACTCTGAGAGTTCGACTGAGAGTTTCTCTCCCCAGGGCTCTTGCTGGTCCGCGTTCGGCTTAGGGTCCGACCGCCCCGGTACGAAACCGAGAGCGCCGACCCGGCCCCCAAACCCCGCCAAGCCCGATACTTACCCCCGGCTCCCAGTCAACAACAAGGCCCACCTCCAGGGGGAGGCGGGCCTTTGAACGCCCCGACCAGGGCTCGAACCTGGAACCTAGCGGTTAACAGCCGCTCGCTCTACCATTGAGCTATCGGGGCAATCTGCCCGGCTTCTGGCCGGGCCACAACACTAGCCGATCTGCTGGATCGGTCAAGTTGACCGTCGGGTTGGGCTCAATCTGGAAAGACCGACTTGGGGGAATTTGGCCCGTGCTCAGGCAGCGATTTCGGGCCAAAAAAGCGGGACCCCGCAGAGTGCGGGGTCCCGGGGATAGACAAGCATGGTCCGTTGAGGGCCTTAGCGCCGGCGGCGGGCCAAGCCCAGGCCGCCCAGGCCGAGGATGGCCAGCGAAGCGGGTGTGGGGATGACGGTGTAGTTGATCTGACCGGCGAAGGTGCGCGGCGTGAACGGGCCGCCGGAGAAGGCGGTGCCGCCGGTGCGGGCCACGTCGCTGAACAGGGTCAGGTCGGCGTTGGTGAAGGTCGTCTGGGGTGGGTTGGCGGCGGTACCGGTGTAGCGGATGCCGGCGAGACTCTGGTTGATGGCGTGCATGTAGATGCCGGTCAGTCCGTCGACGAGGATGGACGAATCGAGCATCAGGTTCGCCAGTTCCGTCGTTCCGGCGCGGGTCGCCGTCACAACTTGAGACAGCGTCCAGGCCGTGGGGTCGGCGACCACATCGACATAGCTGCCCGAACGGGTGTAGATCGCGACCTCGACAGTCGTGCCGGCTTCGCCGCTGAAGTACAGGTCGAACGAGTTGATGAACAGCGGCAGGCCAGTCGGCGTCAGGTCCAGGTAGACGCCGCCGCTACCGTTGTTGGACTCAGCGGTGAACAGCGAGCCCGACTGGGCGGAGGCCGTTGCGACAGTTCCGGCGATGGTCGCGACGAGCGCGACGCGTGCAAACTTCATTCGAGATCTCCTCTCAGTTGTGATCGGCCCGGGGTATGTAAGGAAAAACCCCAGACAAATCCTTTCCCCAAAGACCCGATCCAGAACGGGCCTTCACACAAGTCCGAGCAGGTACAACTCCGTGCTCGGGTGAAGTGTAACACAACGCCATCCCACCCCGCAAGCAGAATTGCCCTGTTTCAGGGGTTTTATCGGCGAGGGTCCCGATGCAAGGCCATGTCGGAGCGATTCATCGATGCTGGGAAGTTTGGCCCAAGTAATCAGGCGGTGCGGATTCCTGGAAGGATTCAGCCTGTCAAGCGACTTCGGAATGAAAAACCATCAAAAACAGTGATGGGTCGCGGTGGCCTTGGGGCCTTCCTCCGGCATGGGAATAACAGCCTAGGCCACCTCGGTCGAAAGTGCATGGTGGTCCGATCCTGGCAGAGACTGTGTCAACGATCTCTGATGAGTTCCCAGTGCTTGCCGAGGAACAGGCCCGAGCGGACGGAATCAAGAATTTTACGATCCGGACCGATCAGGTAGCTGACCCGGTTGGTCCACATTCCCAGTGGGCCGAGCACGCCGTACGCACGGCAGACCGATTTGTCGGGATCGGCCAGCACCGGGAACGGCAGGTCGAATCGGGCGGCGAACCTGCTGTGCGTTCCGACCGACTGGGTTGAGATGCCGGCGACCCGCGTCCCGTCGTCGAGCAGCCGATCGTGCTCATCCCGAAGGGTGCAGGCCTGCTTGGTGCACACCGGCGAGAAGTCCGCCGGATAGAAGTAGAGCAGCAGCCTGCCGTCCCCGAGCAAGTCTTCGAGCGTTCGCGCCCTGCCGGTCTGGTCGGGCAGGTTGAAATCTGGCGCCGTCTCGCCGACTTTGAGCATGGTTTCCTCCGCGGTGGCGGGCTCGCGCGGTCCGCGGGAACAGGGTACGCTCTGGGCATGACCGATGCGCCCCAGAACAGGATCGCCGAGCGTCTCCGGCCCTTCGGGACCACCGTGTTCGCCGAAATGACGACCCTGGCCAACGAGCACGGCGCGGTCAACCTCTCGCAGGGGTTTCCCGACGATCCCGGGCCGGAACTCGCCCACGACGCCGCGGCGCGGGCGATGCGCGCCGGGCACAACCAGTACGCCCCCCTGCCAGGGGTGCCGGAGCTGCGCCGGTCGGTCGCCGCGTGGTGCAAGCGGGGCATCGGCGTGGACGCGGACCCCGACCGGGAGATCACCATCACCAACGGCGCGACCGGCGCCCTCGCATCGACCATGATCGGCCTGATCGACCCGGGCGACGAGGTGGTGGTCTTCGAGCCGTACTACGACTCCTACCGGGCGGATATCGCCATGGCCGGCGGGATCCCGAGGTTCGTGACGCTGCGTCCGCACGGGGAGCGTTTCTCATTCGATCCGAGCCAGCTCCGAAACGCGTTCGGTCCAAAGACCCGCGCAGTCCTGGTGAACACGCCGCACAACCCGACCGGCACGGTGTACTCCCGGGACGAACTGGAACAGATCGCGGCCCTCTGCCGTGAGCACGATGTGATCGCCGTGTCGGACGAGGTCTACGAGCGGCTGACCTTCGATCCGGACCAGCCGCACATCTCCATCGCGTCCCTGCCGGGGATGCGTGAGCGGACGATCGTGATCTCCTCGATCGGCAAGATCTTTTCGCTGACCGGGTGGAAAATCGGCTGGGCGGTCGCTCCGGCGCACCTGACCGCGGGCATCCGCGCGGCCCACCAGTTCCTTGCCTACGCCATCGCCACGCCCCTCCAGCAGGGTGCGGCCGTGATGCTCGACATGGGGGAGGAGCAGGCCCGCCGGATCGTCGCCCACGACCACGCCATGCTCGAGAAGCTCCGCCCGGCCCTCTCGAATCTTGGTTTCCGCGTCTACGACCCCGCCGGGACCTACTTCATCATGGCCGAGCACACCCAGGTGTCCGAACGCATCGGCGTGCTCGGCGATGTCGAGCTGTGCCGCTGGCTGACAACCGAAGCGCGGGTCGCCGCCATCCCGCCCAGCGCGTTCTATGAGGACAAGGCGGAGGGTTCCAGGTATATCCGGTTCGCGTTCTGCAAACGCGCCGAAACCATCGACGAGGCCATCCGGCGTTTACGGGCGGCATTGGGATGAGCACCGGCCCGGTCATCCCGGAGGGACTCCCGCCCGATGTCGCCCACACCGCGGGCGAGGCCATGGTGCGGGTGTTCGGGCTGTGCGATGCCGGTGCGGCCGTTGAGGACTGGTTCCGCCGGAACGAACTGGCCGACTTCATGCGCCTGCGCGTGCTGGCTTTCGGGAAGGCGTCGGTCCCCATGGCCCGGGCCGCCTTCCGGCGGCTGGACATCCGCATGTCCGAAGCGGTCGTGCTGGCCCCGCCGCAGTGGGCGGGCCGCCTGATCCATCCGGACGCGCGGGTCTACCCGGTCGACCACCCGATCCCCACCGAACGCAACATCGAAGCCGCCCGCGCCCTGGCCGCGAGCGCCCTCGGCGCGCCCGAGGATGAAGGCGTACTCGTTCTGATCTCCGGCGGCGGGTCGGCCCACCTCACCCTGCCCCGCAACGGCGTCACGCTGGACGACATTCGTACGGTCACGGCGGCCCTCCTCCGAGCCGGGGCCCCGATCGACGATCTCAACACCGTCCGGCGTTCGTTGGAGCAACTCAAGGGCGGCGGGCTCCGCGCGATCTGCCCGGCCCGCCGGGTGTTCGGGCTGATCGTCTCGGATGTCATCGGCGACGACCCGGCGACGATCGCCTCCGGGCCGCTGTGCCCCGCCGATCCGGGTGATCCGCTCGGGGTGCTGAGCAAGTGGGGCGTCCAGGCGGATCGGCACATCGAGGAGGTCATGACTTCGCCCAAGCCGCCGTCCGACCGGCCTCCGGCGGTGCACGAGGTGCTGCTGTCCGGACGCATGCTGGCCGATCGGCTCCCGGATGCGCTGGCCGCCGAACCGACGCCCGGGGCTGGTCCCATCCGCGTTTGCGAGACGGTCGCGCCGCTCACCGGTGAAGCATCCGAGGCGGGCGCCGATCTCGCCGGCAGGTTCATCGCGATGCCCGCCGCGTCCGCCACGCCCAATGCCCTGCTGGCCTGGGGCGAAACGACGGTCACGGTGGGCGACGCCGCCGGCACCGGCGGACGCGGGCTCGAACTGGCCCTGGCCGCGGCGAAAGATCTGCCCGCCGACCGTCCCTGGGCCCTGCTGACCCTCGCCACCGACGGGGTCGACGGCCCGACGGACGCCGCGGGCGCGGTGCTCTGTTCGGAGATGTTCGCCGATCCGCGTGCCGCGGCGCTCGCGGCCAACGCGATCAAGAACCACGATTCATACCACGCCGTCGAGATGCTCGGCGGCCTGCTCCGTACCGGCCCGACCGGGACCAACCTCAACGATGTCGCCCTGCTCTGGTGGAGGGACGCATGACCGTCAGTCTCTGGCAACGCCTCGAGCCCCGGCCCATGCCCGCGCACGCCGATGTCGCGATCATCGGCGCGGGGATCACCGGCCTCTCCGCCGCCATGGAGTGCGAGGCGCGGGGCCTGCGGGCGATCGTCGTCGAGCAGGATTTTCCGGGCTCCAAGGCCAGCGGACGCAACGCCGGGTACCTGATGCGGGGCGCGGCCGACAACTACGCAGCCGCGGTGCGCGATCTCGGACGCGACCGCGCCCGGTTCCTGTGGAAATGGACCGAGGACAACCTCCGGGCTCTGCGGGCCCTCGGCGTGGGGACCCTGCCCGGGTCCGCCGACCGGCCCTCCTGCCTGGCCGCGCTGGGTGAGCCTGAGGCGGGGGAGCTGGAGCGATCCGCTGAACTGATGCGGGTCGACGGATTCAAAGTGGAACTGATCCGCCCCGACGCGGGCGCGCCGGATGATCCGATCTGGCGGTCCGGTCGCCCGGTGCTCGGCCTGGTCAACCCGGACGACGCGGTCTGCTCGCCGATCGAACTCGTGGGGCTGTTGCGATCCAAGCTCTCGGGCACCCCGGTCCTGACCGCCAGCCGTGTCTTTGCGATCGAGCACGGCCCGTCCGGCGTGACCGTTCGTTCGCGTGCCCACACGGTCCACGCCGCACACGCCCTGGTCTGCACGAACGCCTACGCCCGTGAACTCCTGCCCGAAATGGCCGGGTTGGTCACGCCGAACCGGGGCCAGATGCTCGCCCTGCGCCCGGACAATCCCGCCCACGCGGACCTCGCCTTCGCCTACTACCTCAACCACGGTTCCGAATACCTCCGCGCCGGCCCGCACGGGACGGTCATCATCGGCGGCAGCCGCAAGCACCGGGAAGCGGAAGAACGCACCGACGCCGAAGGGCTCAACCCGGCGGTGCAGGACCGGCTCGAACACTGGGCCCGTGAGCTGATCACCGACCGCTACGCGGTGACCGCCCGCTGGTCCGGCATCATGGGTTTCAGCCCGGATGGCATGCCGATCGTCCGTGCCTGCGACGGCGCCGACGGGCGGGTCTGGTTCTGCGGCGGCCTGACCGGGCACGGCATGTCCATGGGCCATCTGACGGCCCGCCACGCCGTCGCCGCGATGCTCGACGGAACTCCGTCGCTGTTCGGTCTGCATCCCGACGGCTCACGCCCGGGCGTGTGACCCGCACGAATCGAGCAGCGCGGGCAGCCCACGCGCCACGCTCGCGGCGAGGTTCGTCACCGCCGTGTCGAAGTTGGCCAGGAACTGGTGCTCCGGCGTCGGTTGATCGAAGAAGTCCGTGACGGACCGCAGCGCGACAACCTTCGTCCCGGAATGGGCGGCCGTCCACGCGATTGACGCGGTCTCCATGTCCTTGAGCGTCACGCCGTGCCGTTCGAAGAAATCCATCTCGCCGGGCAGCGTGTCCAGCGAGTTGCCGGTGGAGATCGTCGCGATCCCGACCCCGAACGCGCTCGCCAGGTCGGGCGTGCCGTGCATCGGCTCGGGGCCCATGCCGTAGGCCTCGAACCCCGGCAGCGGGATCCGTCGGTCATGGTGGAACGCCCGGTCGACCAGATGGACCCGGCCGATCGCCGTCCGGCCCGAGTGCCCGCCCGCGGCCCCCGCGACCAGGATCGTCGCGGGCCGCATGTGCTGGACGATCGCGTGCGTCGCCAGCGTGGCCGGGGTGGTCCCGATCAGGTCCACGCCCGTACGGCGGTCGGCGCCGTTGATCACGAGCGAGACCGGCTGGGAAGGGTGGCGCCAGCACCGCATCGGCAGGTGGGGGTCCCAGGCGGGCTCGTGGGGTTCAAGGCCCAGGGCGCCGATGATCGGGTCCGCCTCGGGCCGCATGGCGCACAGGATGGTGACGAGCGTTCGCATGGACGCATTGTCCCGCTCGGCCACGGCGATGCAAGACCGCGGGCCCGATGTCCACGAAACAGCGCACAAACGCGGTCATCCTACAGTTCGCCATGCTGACCCGAATCATCGCGACCCTGACCGCCCTGATGACCCTGGCCTGCCTCGGCGCCTGGGGCCGAGACGGCCACTCGATCATCGCCGAGATCGCCTGGCGCGACATGACCCCGACCGCCCAGGCCCGCGCCAAACGCATCCTCGCCGGGCAGTCCATGCCGGAGGTCTCCGCCTGGGCCGACGGCGTGCGCCGGACCGAGGCGTACCGCTGGACCGCGCCGCTGCACTATGTCAACCTGCCCGCCGGACGCACCGAGTACAACCACGACCGAGACTGCCCGGATGTCGGCTGCGTCGTCTCGGCCGTCCACGACTTCTCGAAGCTGCTGCTCCACCCGGATGCCGACGAAAAGACCCGCGAGGACGCGATGAAGTTCATCATCCACTTCGTCGGTGACCTCCACCAGCCCCTCCACGCCGGCCGCCCCGAGGACCGGGGCGCCAACGACATCCAGACCGTCTTCATGGGTCGCGAGCGCAATCTCCACAGCGTCTGGGACTCCGGCATCCTCGGCGTGGGCGAATCCGACCCGTGGCCCGTGCTGGCCGAACGCTGGTGGGAGGAAATCACCGACCGCGACCGGACGGCCTGGCTGGCCGACGCCAACCCGGACGACCTGATCGGCACGGTCGGCCGGTGGACCTTCGAGAGCCACCGGCTCGCCGAGCGCTACGCCTACCCGGTCCAGCCGGGGGCGGAGATCGGCCGCGCGTATGTCGAGCAGACCCTGCCCGTGGTGCGCTTGCGGATCCAGCAGGCCGGCGTGCGGCTCGGGGCCCTGCTCAACGAGTTGCTCGACCCCGACGCGGACGGCCTGAGCCCGCATCTCGCACCGATTCCCGCACCCAGGGGCGGTGACGCGGCCCGCGGCGACGAGCGGTAACCCCCCCGCGCCGCTACGCCAGCCGGTCCGTCGACACATGGTAGTGGGGGTCGTCGGAGATGTTGACCTCCACGAACTGCCCGGCCCGGCCCAGCAGCAGCCGGCACTCCGGGCTCAGGTGGCGAAGGGTTAGTTTCTTCCCGAGCCTGGCGTACTTCTCCGCCAGGCCATGGATCGCCTCGAGCCCCGACTGGTCGTACACCCGCGTGTAGTAGAAGTCCACGACGATCCAGTCCGGATCGTTTACCGGATCGAACAGATCGCGGAACCTCGACACCGACCCGAAGAACAGCGGCCCGTGGAGCTGGTACAGCTTGCCACCGCCGTCCATTGGCTTGGTGTCGGCCCCGATGTTCGCCGCGTGACGCCAGGCGAACACCAGCGCCGAGCAGATCACCCCGACCAGCACGGCCAGCGCGAGGTTGTGCAGCACCACCGTGATCACCACGACCACGATCATGACCAGCAGGTCGCTCTTCGGGATCTTGCCGAAGGTCCGCACGCTGACCCACTCAAAAGTCCCGATCGAGACCATGAACATCAGCCCGATCAGCGCGGCCATCGACAGCTTCTCGATCCAAGGGGCCAGGAACAGCACGAACATCATCAGGCACACCGCGGCGACCACGCCCGAGATCCGGCGTCGCCCGCCCGAGTTCACATTGATCAGGCTCTGCCCGATCATCGCGCACCCGCCCATGCCGCTGAACATGCCCGAGAGGATGTTGGCCGTCCCCTGGGCCATGCATTCCTTGTTGCCCCGCCCGCGGGTGTCGGTGATCTCGTCGATCAGGGACATCGTCATCAGCGACTCGATCAGGCCCACCCCCGCCAGGATGAACGCGTAGGGGGCGATGATCGCCAGCGTTCCCCAGGTCAGCAGCGAGCCCCAGGTCATCGGGTCCACCGGGAAGTTGAACGGCGGAAGCCCGCCGCTGATCGACCCGGCCAGCGTGCCCACGGTGGGAAGCGCGATGCCGAGCTGCGGGAGCAGCAGCGCCGCGATCAGGGTCGTGGCGACGATCGCGACCAGCGAGGAGGGCACCGCGCGGGTGAGCTTGGGCAGGAAGTGGATCACCAGCATGGTGAACAGCACGAGCCCCAGCATCGCGTAGAGCGTCGGCCCGCTCATCCACGCCGTCACCGGGCCGTCCTCGGTCATCTCCGTGGTCTTGAACCCCGGGATCTGGGCCATGAAGATCACGATCGCCAGCCCGTTGACGAAGCCGAGCATCACCGAGTACGGCACCAGCCGGATGTACTTGCCCCAGCGCAACAGGCCCACCGTCATCTGGATCAGCCCCGCCAGCACCACCGCCGGGAAGAGGTACTCCACCCCATGATCGCGCACCAGCGAGATGATGACCACCGCCATCGCCCCGGTCGCCCCGGAGATCATCCCGGGGCGCCCGCCGAACAGCGCGGTGACCAGACCGACGACCATCGCGGCGTACAGCCCCGTAAGCGGCGAGAGCCCGGCGATGAGTGCGAAGGCCACGGCCTCGGGGACCAGGGCCAGAGAGACGGTCACGCCGGCGAGGACCTCATCTTTGAGCCCCGCCGAGCGACGGCGAAAAAAGTCGATCATGGGATCCTGACAATGTGAGAAGATGCTCCGGCCCCGTTTCCCGGGCCGTACGCGGATTCCCGGCGATCCGGGAAGGGCCAAGACTAGCCATGGTTCCGGCAAAGTGAAGCACGCGGGGCTCCGACGCCCGTTTTTCTGGACGAATCGGGGGCCAATCCCGTGATCCGGCGGTCATTCTGAGCTTTTCGGTCGGTCCGTGCTTGGCCCGTGCGGCTGCGCAGGATACTGTTAGGGCCCGCTGTATCGCGGGTGATCCATGAACACGGGAACGCGATGCGGCGTGCGGACGCCATCGCCAACCGCACTTAGAGAGCTGCATGCCGAAGCAAGACGACAAGTTCACCATGGAGGCCGTGGTCATCGAGGCCCTGCCCAACGCCATGTTCCGCCTCCGGCTCCCCAACGAGCAGCAGTCCGAGGTGCTCGGCTATGTCTCCGGCAAGATGCGGAAAAACTACATCCGCATCCTCCCCGGCGACACCGTCACCGTCGAGATCAGCCCCTACGACCTGACAAAGGCCCGGATCACCTACCGGCGCTGACCGCCCGGGCCACGCCGCACCCGCCATATCCGCGAAAAAACACCGCGACCCCGGAGATCCGGGGTCGCGGTTTCGTTGAGCCGGACGGTTTCCACCGCCCACGAACGCGAAGTTGTCGGCCCGTTCAGCGGCCGCGCGTCTGCTGGCCGGCCTTGTCCTTGCCCTGCGGCTGCTTCTTCTGCTCCGTCTGGGCACCGGGCTTGTTCTGCCGGTCGGGCTGGTTCTGATTCTGTTTCTTGTCTTGCTGCTGTGTTTTTTTCTCGGGCATGACGCCGCTCCTTGTATGTGTCGGCCGCGGCAGTACCGGGTGCGTCCTTCGCACCGCTCGCACGTGGCGACCTGATCAGGGCCCGATAATCTCACGCGCCGATGATGACCCGATGAACGGCGCATGAAAACAGGGCCATCTTGATCACTCGGTGAGGCGTCGGCGATCCGGTAGGGAAAACCCGAGGGCGTGCGGCTTGACATATTCCAATATCAGAATATATTGTGTCCCATGCCCAGACCGCCCGCAACCAGAGATGTCTTCCTCGCCATCGCCGAGCCCCGCAGGCGGGACATCCTCTCCCTCCTGGGCCGGGTCGGCGAATCCGGCGTTGGTGCGATCGCCGTGACGCTGGACATGGCGCAACCGGCCGCATCCAAGCACCTCGGCGTGCTGCGGGAGGCCGGGGTGGTCCGCGTGCGGCGTGACGGGCGCCAACGCCTCTACTCGCTCCAGGCGGACCGGCTGCGGGCCGTCCACGAATGGACCCGCACCTTCGAACGCTACTGGTCCAGCCAGACAGACCGGATCAAGGCCCGGGCGGAACAGGCCGCCGGGCCCGGACCCCACGCACCGGAGACAACCCCATGACCCAGGCCGCCGACCAGGAAGTCAGCACCCTCACCGTCACCAAGGAACTCGAGATCCGTGCCACCCCTGAGCGTGTCTTTGAGGCCATCCTCGCCGAGATGGGCCCGGGCAGCGAGATGCCCGACGGCTCCCCCTTCCCCATGGTCGTCGAGCCATGGCCGGGCGGACGCTGGTATCGCGACCTCGGCGACAACGCCGGGCACTGGTGGGGCACGGTGCAGGTCATCAAGCCCCCGACCCTGCTCGAGATCCACGGCCCCCTCTTCATGTCCTACCCCGCGTTGTCCCATGTCCAGTACCGCGTCATACCGGTCAATGCTTCGACCTCCCGGCTCCGCCTCACCCACCGGGCGATGGGTCAGATCGACCCGGAGCACCGCGCCGGCGTCCACGAGGGCTGGGACCACGGCCTGGGACGAATCCGACAAATTGCCGAAGGACAACCTTGACAAGGACCGAACTTAAGTATATTTTGGTTTCTGGACGGGTCAGGAAACAGTCCAGTCTTTCACGCACACCCCAACGCACCGCAGGCACAGGAGCCACGCATGAACCCGGAACCGAGCAAGGAGCACAGTTGGCTGAAGCGCTATCTTGGTGAATGGACCTCTGAGAGCGAATGTCCGTCCGGGCCGGGCGGCGAGATGATCAAAACCACAGGCCGCGAAACCGTCCGCGCCATCGGGGATCTCTGGATCCAGGGCGAGGGCCGTGGAGAAATTCCGGGCGTGGGCAACGCCACGATGATCCTCACCGTCGGGTTCGACCCCGAGCGGGGCCGGTTCATCGGCACTTGGGTCGGTTCGATGATGACCCACCTCTGGGTCTACGAGGGCTGGCTGGAAGGCGACGACACCCTCGTGCTCGAGTCTGCCGGCCCCGTGTGGGAGCAGCCCGGCAAGTCCGCCAGGTACCGCGACATCACGGAGTTTAAAGGACCGGACGAGCGGGCGTTCCGCGCGATGATGCTCCAGGACGACGGTTCCTGGCAGCAGATCATGGCCGCCCGGTATCGCCGAGTGAAGTAACCGACCGCCAGATCGCCGGGCGAGCAATCGGGTAGAACACCCTTGTGTTTCTCCGGATGCGCGGTACGCTGCGCGTCCACAGCAACCACCGGATCACACATGCCGACCAACGATCACGACCGCACCGCCGCACGCGGCAAGGCCTTCTGGGCGGGCTGGGTCCTCACCGCCCTGCCCGCGCTGATGCTGCTCTTCGGAGCCGTCAACAGCATCCTGCTCACCAACAACGCCCGGGACGGCCTGACCGAAATGGGCTACCCCGAGTCGACGGCCCGCCCGATCGGCGTCGTCCTGCTGCTTTGCACCGTGCTGTACCTGTACCCGCGCACCGCCGTGCTCGGGGCGATCCTCCTCACGGGCTATCTGGGCGGCGCGGTCGCCACCCATGTCCGGATCGAGGATCCCATCGTGCTCGGCATGGTCCCGGTCATTGTCGGCGTGTTCGTCTGGCTCGGCCTCTACCTGCGCGACCCGCAGATCCGATCGATCGTGCCCTGGCGGCGGTGAGGCCCACGCACACCGCACCGCCGCCGGGGCCGTTTCGTGCACAGTTCACTCGCGCCGAACACGGCGCTCACACACATACACACACAGGAGATCAAAGCATGCAACGCAAAAGTACATTTCTTGCCGCCACAGCAGTCCTGATCGGCATCGGCGCTCTCGCGGTCGGCGCGGGCTTCGGCCAGCCCGAGGGCGAGCCCGAGATGCAGCTCCCGCCAGGCTGGACCATGGAAGACATGATGGCCTATGTCACGGCCGGCACGCCGGGCGAAGAACACGCCTGGCTCGCCGAGTCCGCCGGCACTTGGCACGGCAAAGGCTTCATGTGGATGGGTCCCGAGGGCGAGTCGATCCCGTTCGAGAGCACCATGACCATCACCGCCATGATGGACGGGCGATATGTCACCATCGATTACAAGGGTGAGATGCCTGGCATGGGCGAGTATCACGGCTTCGGCATCACCGGGTACGACAACATCGCCGGACACTTCGTGGGGGTCTGGATCGACAGCTACAGCACCGGCTTCATGAACGGGACGGCGACCAAATCCGACGACGGCACGCTGACCTGGTCACACTCGTACACCTGCCCGATCCACCGCAAACCCACCGCGATGCGCGAGATCGACCGCATCACCGGCGAGAACACCCGCACCATGGAGATGCACGGCACTGACCCCATCACCGGCAAGGAGTACAAGATGATGGAGGTCGACTTCACCCGCGGCTGATCGCCACTTCCGAGCACAGTCGCCCCCCGGGCCCCCCCGGCGCCCGGTGGCCAAGTAAAACCCGACCACAAAAAAAAACCGGCCCCCCCCCCCCCCCGGACATTTCAAAGGGCAAAAACACC